>NZ_JACCFY010000001.1:1200000-2400000 GCF_013410745.1 Nesterenkonia xinjiangensis
CCAGCAGTCGAGTCCTCAGCGACTCGTCATGGGTTCGGGGGCGGGCCATGGGGAGGAGTCTACTCTTGACACGAGGTTTTCTCACACCGTTATATAACAGTGTCACAGAACGTCGCCGTCGCCCATGGGTGCACCATGAATGGAGTCGACCATGCTCGACCTCTCCCCCGCCGCGCAGACCACCGCAGGCATCGTCATGCTCGCTGCGATCACCGTGGCCTTCGGTGGACACTTCCTCACCAAGGTGGTCCGGGGCCACGTTCCCGCCACGGATTTCCAGGTCTCCTTCTTCCGCGCTGGCCATGCACACGCCGGCGTCCTGATCATCCTGGGGCTGATCTGCGTACTGTTCGCCGAGACCACGAGCCTGCCCGGGGGCTGGCAGTGGCTCGCCCGGTCCGGGGTGCTCGTGGCGGCCATCCTCATGCCCGCCGGCTTCTTCCTCTCAGCTGCCGGGGCGGGGCGCACTGAGCCGAACCGACTGATCGTCCTGCTGTGGGTCGGCGCCACATTCCTGGTGGCCGGGCTCGCCACGCTCGGCATAGGGCTGCTGATCAGCTGACCCCACGGGCTGCGCCGCCGAGTGCCGCACCAGCACCGGACCGTGACCGGTGACCCGAGCCCCGCCGCTGACTACGCTGGGCCCATGGACACCACCTTGCCGCTCTACGACGACGCCGGACTCTCCCGGGTGCTGTGCGTGGTCGCACACCCCGATGACCTCGAATACGGGGCCTCCGCCGCCGTCGCCCGCTGGACCGCCCGAGGAGCCAAGGTCTCCTACCTGCTGCTGACCGCCGGCGAGGCAGGCATGCGGTCCCGCGATCCGGAGGAGGTCGCCGCACTGCGCAGCGCCGAGCAGCGGCGGGCCTGTGACATCGTCGGCGTCGAGGACCTGGTGATCCTCGATCTGCCCGACGGCATGCTGCAGGCAGACCTGGACACCCGACGCCTGATCGCCCGTCGGATCCGGCAGGTCCGCCCTGACGTCGTCGTCACCCAGCCGTGGGAGCTGAAGGTGGGGTGGGGGCTGAACCATGCGGACCACCGGGCCGCCGGCATCGCCGTCGTGGACGCTGTGCGCGACGCGGACAACCCCTGGGTGTTCCGCGAACTGCTCGAGCAGGAGCGGCTGGAGCCCTGGGGCGCGAAGGAGCTGATCGTCGTGGGCGCCGAACCCACTCACCTGGTGGACGTCACCGGGGAACCGCTGGAGAAGGGCATCGCCTCGCTGCAGGCCCACCAGGAGTACCTTGCGGAGCTGGGCGGGGACTTCGACGTGCGCGGGATGCTGGAGGGGTTCACCGCCGAGCTGGGAGCCTCCGCCGGCGTCGACGGCATCACCCACGCTCTCGGGGTGGCCGTCCACCCGATGGACTGAGGCCTGCCTCTGGTGCCGGCGCCGCTTCCGGGAACCGGACCCTTCGACGAGCCATCAGAAGCTCCCCGATCAGCGGCGGGATCAGGAAGAAGATCGCACTCACTGCCCCGAAGGCCACCCAGACGAGCAGCCCCACGTCGGGGTCGAGGATCCCCCGCGCGCGCCCGTCCACCCAGACCAGCGTGGCGGCCAGGCAGCCCCCGGCGAGCGACCAGGCGGACAGCCTTCTTCCTTCGGCCGCGAGGACGAGGGCCACCAGCATAGGTGGAAGCGTCAGTCCGAACTCGTAGCCGCTGAGGATGTACGCCACATAGGAGCCCGCGCAGAGGAGCGCCGCCGCCCTCGGTGCACGGGACAGGCCGAGCAGCGGCAGACAGCCTGCACCCAGCAGCAGCCACACCCCGACGTCGGGCTCCCGCGTGGCTCCCCAGCCTTCACCGAGAGCCACCGGGGAGCCGGAGAGGCTGCCGAGGAACGCCCCGAGCTCGAGGAGGATCGCCACCGGGACGCCGACCCTGAGCAGCACCGACGCCCGTCTCACCAGATCACCGCCGTCACGACGGCGAGCAGACCCAGGGCGCCGGCGGCAAGATCGGGCACCGCGGAGCGGACCTTGCGCCGCGAGGCCGTGGCCAGCACGACGGCGGCCGTCAGGAGAAGGGCATTCATGAGCAGTCCACCTCAGCATGGGAAGCAACAGTGAGTGAGTATTCACTCACCTTGGGTGAGACCCAGTATGCTGATCCCATGAGGAGAAGTCCAGACCAGGGCCCCCGACCGTCGGCCCGGGAACGCATCCTCGATGCGGCCGCCGACGTCATGCGCACGGACGGGTTGGCACGGGCGACCACCAAACGGATCGCGGGCGCAGCCTCCTGCTCCGAGGCCCTGCTGTACAAGCACTTCCCCGAGAAGCAGGACATCTTCCTCGCCGTCCTGCAGGAGCGATCCCCACGCCTGCCTCCGCTGGGGGAGGCCGCGGGCGCAGGCGAGGTCCGCGACATCCTCACGGCGATCACCGCTCGGCTGATCGCCTTCTACGCCCTGAACTTTCCCATGGCCGCCGCCCTGTTCGGCGACCATGCCCTGCTGACCGCCCATCGCGCCGCGCTGGAGACACGCGGGGCCGGGCCCCAGGCGCCGTCGTCGTCGATCACCGCCCACCTCCAGGAGGAGATCGCCCGGGGCCGGGTCTCTGCCACCTGCGACGCTGACGCCACCGCTCGGCTCCTCACCGGAGCTGCACTGCACGAAGGCTTCCTCGCCGGCTACACGGGCACACCAGTCGACGATGCTGAGGGCCTCGCGGCGCGGCTCGTGGACTCGCTCGCCCTCTGACGCCGCAGGGGCCCTCGCTGCCGCACAGCGCCGCACCGGCTGTGGTGAGATGGAGCCATGACCGATGCCACCCCCGGCCTGGACGACCTGCCTGCCCCTGTGCGGCGGCTGATGGACGGAGCCACCGCGTCCCTCGTGTGGACCAACGAGCTCGGCGGGCGGACCTTCCGGCTGGAGGACGGAGGCCGGACCCGGTACCTGAAGTGGCAGCGGCGCGCCGGGCTGACGACGCGGCAGCTGGCCGACGTCGACCTGGTCGAGGAGGCACGCCGTCTCGGCTGGGCCGGCCGATTCCTCGACGTGCCGCAGGTGCTGGCCTGCGGATCCGAGGACGACGGCGCCTGGCTGCTCACGGACGGGATCGAGGCGGAGAACCCGTTGGCCCAGCGGTGGCGGACCGATCCTCTCCTCGCGGTGCCGGCGATCGCCCGCGGACTGCGACGACTCCACGACACGCTGCCTGTAGCCCGGTGTCCATTCACCTGCCGCTGGCTCGACGGGCGGCTTGCCGACTCCCCTGAGCCGGAGCGCCTCGTGGTCTGCCACGGTGATCCCTGCGTCCCGAACACCCTGCTCGACGACCACGGCGACGCCGTCGCCCACGTGGACCTGGGAGGACTCGGTGTGGCCGACCGATGGGCTGACCTGGCGATCGCGAGCATGAGCATCGGCTGGGACATCAACTTCGGCCCCGGCCACGAGGAGCTGTTCTTCCAGGCATACGGGGTGGAGCCGGACCGGGAGCGGATCAGCTTCTACCGGAGACTGTGGGAGGGCTGACCGCCCTCGGGAGACTGACGACACCTGGAGTCCGCGTCCCCGGTAGACGACAATCGTTCCACGAGACCCCACGCTGGAGGAGCACGACGATGCCCGACGCCCGTGTGACCGTAAGCCTCAGCTCCCGCCTCGGTCCCGCCTTCACCGTGGCGGGCGCCGCCCTGGGCGGGGTGGCGGCCATGCTGATCCGCCCGACCACCAGCTGGATGATGGATCGGTTGGACGGCTCGCCTGCTCCGCTGCGGCTGCTCGACCAGCTGCCGCTGTCCTGGTCGGTGCCGCTGCTGGCCGTGCTGGGGGCCGTCGCCGGGTTCCTGATCTACGCGGCGTGGAACCACGACGTCGGCACCGTGACCGTGGATGCCCAGACGGTGACGGTGGACCAGAAGACGGGCGCCGCCGTCTTCCGGCATGCAGAGATCTCCGACGCGTTCCTCGACAAGGATGACCTGGTCCTGCTGGCCCGAGATTCCCGCGAGCTCTCCCGCACACCCTCCGAGAACGGGCTCGCCTCCGAGCTGAAGGAGGCCTTCGGCATGTTCGGGCTGCCCTGGTCAGGGACCACGGACCCTCGGGACGTCGAGTTCCACCCCTGGGTGGATCGCAGCAGAGAGCTGGACGCCGAGCTGCACACGATGCTGCGGGAGCGCCGCCGCGCGCTCGCAGACGGCCGGAGCGGGGAGGCAGAGTCACTGCGCGACCAGTTGACCGCCCACGGCGTCATCGTGCGCGATCGGGACGGGGCCCAGCAGATCCGGATCCTGCCGGACTGAGCCACACCCGCGGCGGCGGAGCACAGCGGTCAGGCACAGTCGGGGATCAGACCACCGGTCCACGGTGACCGATGCTGTGCGCGAAGTCGGCGCCCCAGGCGTCCATGGCGGCCACGATCGGGTCCAGACTGCGCCCGAACGAGGTCAGGGAGTACTCGACCTTGGGAGGGACCTCGGCGTAGACCTCGCGGTGCACGACACCGTCCTCCTCGAGCTCACGCAGCTGACGGGTGAGCGTCTTGCGGTTCGCCTCCGGCACCCGTCGGCCCAGCTCGCCGAAGCGGAGCGGGCCATCGGACAGCTGCTTGACGAGGGTGAGCTTCCAGGTGCCGCCGAGGACCGAGACGGCGACCTCGACGGGACAGACCTCCATGGCTCGCCGGACGGGGAGTCGCATCGCATTCTCCAGTTCTCCTCGGGCCTGGCCCACAGGGACAAAAATCTCCGTACTATCGCTCCCTACCCTAGCGAAGCAGACTGGTCTCATGAAGACTTCCTGGGACTCACCGACCTCAGCCCCGGCCTCGCGCACCGTGCTGTGGGTGAGCGCCCACCCGGAGCCCGACTCGCTCAACGGGCGGCTGCGCCGCGATGGCATCGCCGCGCTTCACCGACAGGGCCACACGGTGGTCGAATCTGACCTGTACGCGATGGGCTGGGATCCGGTGATCCGCCCGGAGAACCTGGACCGGCGCGGTCGGGTCTCCCCCACCCGCGTCTCCGCCGCTGGGCGACGGGCGCAGCTGGAGGACGCCCAGCCGGATGATGTCGCCGCAGAACAGCTCAAGCTTCGCCGGGCAGATGCCGTCATCGTGCAGTTCCCGCTGTGGTGGTACGGCATGCCGGCGATCCTGAAGGGTTGGTTCGACCGGGTGTTCGTCTCCGGATTCGCCTTCGGCACGGATCCGCACACGGGGCGTCGGCTGCGCTTCGAGCAGGGGCCCTTCCGGGGTGCGCGGGCCCTGACCGTCATCACGCTGGGGGACCGACCGGCGTCGATCGGACCCCGTGGCAAGAGCGGCGAGCTCCACGAGCTGCTCTTCGGACTGCTCCACGGAACCTTCGCCTACACGGGGATGGAACCGCTGGTGCCGTGGGCCCTGCCGAGCGCGGACTTCACCGATGCGGACTCCCACGCACGGGCCCGGTGTTCGCTGCGCGACCGGCTCGTGCGTCTGTTCGACGAGGAGCCGCTGCGCTATCGGGAACAGTTCACCGGAGACTACACGGACCAGTGGGAGCTGCAGCCCGAGGTGCTTCCTGGGCAGACAGGGCTCTCGGTGCATCTGCGGTGATGCGGCCCGAGGTGGGTGCAGCCCGGGGTTCCCGTCCGGCCCGATCAGCGGCATGCTGATCACATGCGGCTGTTCGTGTCCCTGACTCCACCGGACCACGTGCTGAAGCACCTCGACGGCGCTCTGGACTCGGTCCGGACCATGACTTCCCCGGAGTCCGGCAAGGGCCCCCCGGCGCTGCGGTGGGTGCCCGATGAGCTGCGCCACATCACCCTGGCGTTCTATGGGGAGATGCCCGCGGGCACCGTCGACGAGCTGATCGCCGGTCTGACCCTGGAACTGGCCACGCATCCACCGTTGGACCTGCGGCTTCGCGGGGCCGGGGTGTTCTCCTCTCGCACCCTCTGGGCCGGGGTGCAGGACCAGGCTCCTTCGACCCACAGTCGCCGAAACGGCCCGCTGGTCGATCTCATGATCGCCTGCGAGCTGGCCGGCCGAACGGCCGGCTCGAGTCTGTCACGGCACGAGCGACGCCGCGCCCACCTCACCCTGGCCCGGGCACGGGGGCGTGTCGGAGCGGACCGCCGCCACCGCGGGGGAGCCCGGCATCGGGGAGAGCGGGGCCACCGAGGAGAAACGGGACATCATCGACCGGCCGCGCCGGGGGCCGCGGTGCAGCTGCGTCAGTTCGCCGAGGCACTCGCTGTCTACGAAGGCCCGGTGTGGACCGCCGGCGAGGCCCATCTGATGCGTTCCGAGCTCGGCGCCGGGCCGGGTGGCGGGCCGCAGCACCGGTCCTTGGCGGTTCTTCCACTCACAGGCTGAACACCTGCGGCAGCAGACCCAGCACCACGGGGATGACGCCGAGCAGGATGAACGCCGGCAGGAAACAGGCCCCCAGCGGCAGCACCATCTTGACCCCAAGCTCCTCGGCACGTCGCTCTGCCGCATGACGACGCCGACGGCGCAGCTGACGTGCGCCGACCTGCAGAAGCTCCGCCGTCGGTGCTCCGGTGGCATGGGCGAAGGACAGCTGAGCGCCGAGTTCGGCAAGCTCCCCCGACTGCCCCGCCCAGGCCTGCTCCCAGTCTGCCCCGGCGACCAGCGACCGATGCACCGCCGCCAGCGGTGCCGCGCCAGGAATAGTGCGGGCCAGCCTGTCCAGGGCCGCCTCGATGCCGACGCCGGCGGTGAGCAGGGCAGCCGTGAGATCCAGCAGCATCGCAGCATCAGCCTCCCCGGGGGCCTCCCCGGCATCCATTGCAGACGCCGTGCCCGCTCCGCGGGTCGGGCCAGGGGCGATGGTGGCTCCATGTCCGCGACCGTGACGGTGAACAGGGCCGCTGCCCGAGCCTCGCCGCCGGCGGCGGCCCTGCACCCGGTCGGTGTCTCGGTGCTCTGACCACGGCCGCCGGGGACGGACCACGAGCAGCGGCGATGCTCGGGGCACCAGCAGGAGGACGGCCACGGCGGCCAGCAGGATGCCTGCAGTCAGAGGGCCCAGTGTCCCCTGCACGTTCGTCGACCATTCACCCATCGCCGGCCACCGCCCGGATCATCCCTCGGCTCCACCACACGCCGGCCAGCATGAGCGCCGCGCCCGCGCTCAGGCAGAAGAGTCCAGCGGGTGAGCCGAACAGCACCCCGAGCACATCGGCGCCGATGAGCTGGCCGACGAGCAGCCCACCCACCGGCAGCGCGGCCAACACCACCTGGGTGAGGCGCGGTCCGGCCACTGCGGAGCTGATCGCGGCGGCGACCTCGCCGTCGTCGTCGAGGGTGGAGGCGAGTTCCTCGGCCAGTCTGGACAGCGGCGCCCCGGTGTCCTCTGAGAGCCGGAGCAGCCCGGCCAGCCGGCTGGCCACGCGCAGCAGCCGCGCATCGTCGCGCCGGGATCCTGCCGGGGACGCAGAGCCTGAGACAGACCCCGAGCCCCAGGGCCACGCAGCCAGGTGGTCGAGCGCAGGCCTGCGGGGAGCACCGGTCCGGTGGAGGCGCAGAGCGCCGGTCCACAACGCCCTCGGCCCGATGAACCGCCTGAGCGGGCCGGCGGCGTCGAGCCGTTCGCGCAGTTCCGCCGTGAACCGGTCCAGCCCGTCGGCGGCACCTCTCCCGGCCCGATCCGCAGCGGCGGCGCGGGCACACAGCTGTGCCAGAGGATGCTCCATCGGGAGGTGCTCCACAGCGCCTCGCCGGGGGTTGGCCACCGAGGCGCCCTGGCCCTGTGCGGCCCACTGGTGCGCCAGATCCGCCCAGACCTGGCCGGGGCCGCGTCCCGACTGCAGCAGCGCCGACAGCTGGCGGAGCAGCATCGCCGCATCCCGAGTCACCCCGGCACCACGACCGCCGTCGATTCCGAGCATCCGCAGGGCGCGCCGGCGCGCGCCCTCGCGGCGAGCGCGCGGCATGGGCAGGGCAGTCTCCCGCTGGTCCGCGCCGCCCCGGATCGGCCCGCCCCGGATCAGTCCGCCGACGGCCGGTTCCGAGGACGGGCCTGCGAAGCCCCGACGCTGGCCTCTCCGGGGAGATCCGGAGACCAGCAGCAGCATCGCCGCCACGCCGAGCACTCCGGCGGAGAGGACGAGCAGCGCCATGTGCGTCATGATCCGTCCCTCCACGTCTGGCAGGCCGATCCCCCGCGTTCCGCCTGCCCGCTGCGCTCGGTGATCCCGGCACGGACCTTCAGCTCCTCCCAGGCGGGGCCCTGGGGGCCCACGGCGTCGTCCACCAGTGCAGGTTCCATGTGCAGGCGCCCCTCCCGGTGCCGGACCACAGATGCCGCCACGGGCATGCGTCGACCACCCCGCCGCTCCACGTGGATGACCACGTCCAGGGCGGCGGCGGCCTGCAGAGCCACCGACTCCGGCGCCATGCCGCCGAGCGCCCCCATCGCCGCCAACCGGGCGGGCACCGCTTCCGGGGAATTGGCGTGCACGGTCCCCGCGGCCCCCTGGTGCCCGGTGTTCATCGCCGCCAGGAAGTCTCGCAGCTCGGCGCCCCGGCATTCCCCGACGATGAGTCGGTCCGGCCGCATCCGCAGGGTCTGCCGGACCAGCTCGCCCATCTCGATCCGGCCGGCGCCTTCGACGTTGCCGGCTCGGCCCTGCAGGTGCACCACGTGCGGGTGGTCCGGCAGCATCTCGGTGGTGTCCTCCACCACGATGATCCTCTCGCCCGAGGGACAGGTGCCCAGCATCGCGGCGAGCAGGCTGGTCTTGCCGGAGCCGGTCGCCCCGGAGATCAGCACGTTCATGCGTTTCTCCACGATCCCGCGGATCAGGGCCAGCCACTGGTCACGAGCCGCCCACTGGCGGGCCAGGTCCTCTAGCCCAGCCTGGGCGCCTCGGGCGACACGCACGGAGATCAGAGTTCCTTCCACCGCCACCGGGGGGACCACGGCATGGATGCGGCAGGGGCCCAGCCGTCCGTCGGCACAGGGGTGGCCTTCGTCCAGGCGTCCGCCGGAGAGCGAGATGAGCCTCCTGGCCAGGCCACGCGCCTGCTCCTCGGATTCCAGACGCACTCCGGTGTCGGTCAGCCCGCCGGTCCCGTCGATCCATATGCGCCGCCGCCCGTCCACCAGGACGTCGGTCACGTCAGGCTGATCCACGAATCGCTGCAGCGGCCCCAGTCCCACCAGTTCATCCCGCAGGGAGGTCACCAGTCGGCGCGTGGTCTCGGCCCCCAGCGCCCGCCCGGAGGTGCGTACCACCTCGGCGATGCGCGCCGCGGTAAGCGGTTCCGTGCCGGCGGTCAGCTCCTCGCGCAGCCGTGCCAGCACCTCGTCGACGTCGTCCCGGAGCACGCCGGGCCGCTCAGCCATCCCGCTCACCGTCGCTGACCAGCCCGGCCGCCTCGACCAATGCGCCGGCGAAGGCCGCACCGCGTCGGCTGCGGAGAAGCTCATAGGCCTCCGCAAGCTCCCCGCTGCGGCGCAGCCAGCGCTGCTCAGCCAACTCGGCCGCGACCCGAAGCCCCAGCCGACGACCCACCTCCTTCGGAGTGATCCCGCCACGCGAAGTCCCATTGACCACCACGGACCAGTCGACGTCGTGACCTTGCAGCGGAAGCTCACCCACCGCTGCCACACCCCGCGGAGACGGTTCCGTGACCAGCAGCCCTGCCTCAGGCGGGCCTCCCAAGACGTCCAGGACGCCGACTCGACGTCCGGCGTCGACCACGACAAGGTCCACGGCACGACGCGCGGCGACGACCACCGCCGAGACAGCGGTCGGCACCGCGTCGTCCTCGGCAGGTTCCCCGGTGATCAGCGAGATGCCGTCCACTTCGGCGAGCGCTCCTGTCAGCTGGGCGGCGGAGAGGGGCCCATCCATGCGATCCAGCTCCTGCCAGTCCAGGGCGGCCGCCGCGCCGACCAGCGTCCCGGTCCGGCGAGCCTGGTCCCGGAGGGCGCGAAGCCCACTGCCGGCGTCCGGGTCGGCGTCCAGCAGCAGGACCCTCAGCCCACGAGCAGCGGCCTCGGCGGCCGTCAGATAGGCCACCGTGGAAGCACCTGCTCCTCCCACGGCGCCGAGCACCGCAAGCACCCGTCCGGGGAGTCGGTCCATCACCAGGGAGGCGAGGTGATCGGTGAGCCACTGCTCCCCCTGCGGCATCGGCACGGGCCGCAGCTGGGGATGCCGAGCCGCCAGCTCCCACAGGTCAGGATGCCCGGCACGCACCTCGCCCGGACGGACCGGAGCATAGGCAGGCCCTGCCTCCGGCGCCTCGATCGAGACCAGCAGGACCTCGCCGCGCCACGTCTCCGGCGGAGGCGCATCCGGACCGCAGAGCACCGCCGCCCAGCTCTCGGCTGAGATGGGAGCCTCACTCCAGATGGAGCAGACGTGCAGACGCGCTCCGACGACGGCCGCCATCAGGGCGACATCGTCTCGGATGTCCTGCTGAGCGGTGACCAGCAGCAGCTCCGGATCCTCTGCCTCCGCGGGAAGCAGGGAGAGGGCGGACCGGCTGAGATCAGGGGGACGGGGCGGCATGGCTCAAGCCTCGTCGACCGAGACCACCCGGACCAGGGGGCCTGCGGCGCCTGTGGAGAGCCGGGTGTGTCGGAGGATCTGTGGAGGAACGGCACCTGCGGCGGCGGCCCCTGCCGGCAGATCAGAACAGCGGCTGGTACTCCCGCGGGTCCACGCTGGCCTCCTGGTCCCAGGGTTCCTCCCAGCCGAGCCGGCTGAGGATCCGGTCCAGCAGGATCCCGGTGAAGCCCCAGATCAGCGTGCCGCCTACCAGGAAGGCCGGAGCACGATGAGTGATCCCGTGGCGATGGATCACCGAGGTGCTGCGATTGACCGGGTCCACCAGCTGAGGCACCGGCACGCGGATCACCGCTTCCACCTCGCCGACCTGCGGGACCAGGACTCCCGTCTCCCGGACCACCCCGACCACCGGAGTGACCATGAATCCGCTGACCGGCACGGGAGCCGGCGGAAGCTGCCCGATGACCTCCACCCGTGAGGGCTCCAGGCCGATCTCCTCGTGGGCCTCCCGCAGCGCGGCGGCCGTCGGGTCAGCGTCGAAGGCCTCGACGGCTCCACCGGGGAACGCCACCTGCCCGGGGTGCTTGGCGAGGCTGCGGGAACGCTCGGTGACCAGCACGTAGGGTGGCGCGACGTCGCCGGCCCCCGCAGCCGCCGTCCCGGCACCACCGCTCGGCCCCAGACAGAAGAGCACCAGCACTGCCGCTTCCCGCCCCTCGCCGGGGAGCATCGCCGGCTCGGCCGGCGGCGTCGTGGCCGGCTCGGGTGTCCACCACCAGCCTCCCAGCTCGGCCACCTCCGGCCATTTCACGGCATATTCGCCCGCGGAGGCCACGAGCCGGCTCAGCTCATCGACCACCGACGCGTGCACACCAGACTCATGCACTGAGCGGATGCCCTTCATCACGCAGCTGCCGGCGGGTCCACCCGGCGCGCATCTTCTCCAGCAGCTCTTCCCTGCCAGGGGCGAGCTCATACTTCAGCAGCTCGCGGGCCGCCTGCGGCTCCACCTCGCCGACCCCGTAGGACGGGCACCATCGGGCGATGGGGCAGGCGCCGCAGGCCGGGCGTCGGGAATGGCAGACCCGGCGTCCGTGGAAGACCAGTCGGTGAGAGAGCATCGTCCAGTCCTTGGGCTCGAAGAGCTCGGCGACGTCACGCTCCACCTTGACCGGGTCCTCCTGGTCCGTCATCCCCAGACGGCGGGCCAGCCGCCCGAAGTGAGTGTCCACGGTCAGGCCTGGTGTGCCGAAGGCGTTGCCCAGCACCACGAACGCGGTCTTGCGGCCCACTCCGGGCAGCTTGACCAGGGCGTCCAGTCGGCCGGGCACCGTGCCGTCGTGCTCCTCCACCAGCGCCTGGGACAGGCCCAGCAGGGAACGGGCCTTGGCGCGGTAGAAGCCGGTCGGACGGATCAGCTCGGAGAGCTCCCGCTCATCGGCCACCGCCATGGCGTGGGCGTCGGGGAAGCGCGAGAACAACGACGGCGTCACCTGGTTCACCCGCACATCGGTGGTCTGGGCGGAGAGCACCGTGGCGACCAGCAGCTCGAAGGGGTTCTCGAAATCCAGCTCCGCCACGGCGTAGGGGTAGGTCTCGCCCAGCACCCGGTTGATCTTCCGCACGCGGCGAGTGGTCGCCAGCGGGGTCTCCTCGCGCATCATCGAGGCCATTCTACGGGTGCCTCGGCAGGCGCGAGGGAGCCGTCCGGGAAACCGCTCGTCGCAGAATACCTACCGCTCATCACGACCGCTCGTGAAAAACTCCAGGTCAGCATGCTGTGTGCTGTGTCATACGGTGAGTGACACCTCGCCCTGGGCGCCCGCCGCGCGGTATTGTGATCGGCGACACAGGAAGGTGTCGGACGGCGTCGCGCGCACCGGCCGACCCGGGGGTCACCGGGCGGCACACCGCGTTGCGACGCACCTGGAGCACCCTAGGAGGACAGCGCATGACCCCCACTCCCCCGGCAGACAACCAGCTGGACAGCATGCTCAAGGAGAACCGCTCGTTCCCGCCGAGCGAAGACTTCGCCGCGAACGCCGTGGCTACGGCAGACCGTTATGAGAAGGCACAGGCAGACCGTCTCGGATACTGGGCCGAGCAGGCACGCTCCGTGCTGAGCTGGGACACCGACTTCAGCGAGACCCTCGACTGGTCCGAGGCCCCCTTCGCGAAGTGGTTCGTCGGCGGCGAGGTCAATGCGGCCTACAACGCCGTGGACCGCCATGTGGAGGCCGGCGTCGGGGACCGCGTGGCGATCCACTTCGAAGGCGAGCCCGGCGACACGCGCTCCATCACCTACGCGGAGCTCAAAGATGACGTCTCCCGCGCGGCCAACGCCTTCGAGTCCCTCGGCGTGGCCAAGGGCGACCGAGTGGCCATCTACATGCCGATGATCCCCGAGACCATCGTGACCATGCTGGCCTGCGCCCGCATCGGCGCCATCCACTCGGTGGTCTTCGGCGGATTCTCCTCCGACGCGCTGCGCTCGCGCATCGACGACGCCGAGGCCAAGCTCGTGGTCACCGCCGACGGATCCTACCGCCGAGGCAAGCCCTCGACTCTGAAGCCGGCCGTGGACGAGGCCCTCGCCGCCCCCGGCCACACCGTGGAGAACGTGGTGGTGGTCCGCCGCAACGGCGAGGACACCGCGTTCCACGAGATCGACACCTGGTGGCATGATCTGGTGCCGCAGCAGTCGCCCGAGCACCACTACGTGCCCCACGACTCCGAGCACCCGCTGTTCATCCTCTACACCTCCGGCACCACCGGGAAGCCCAAGGGCATCCTGCACACCACCGGGGGCTACCTCACCCAGACCGCGGTGACCCACCGGGACAGCTTCGACCTGAAGCCGGAGACCGACGTCTACTGGTGCACCGCCGACGTCGGCTGGGTCACCGGGCACTCCTACATCGTCTACGGGCCGCTGATCAACGGCGCGACCCAGGTGGTCTACGAAGGCACCCCGGACTCTCCGCACAAGGGCCGACTCTGGGAGCTCGTGCAGAAGTACAGGGTCACCCAGTTCTACACCGCACCCACGTTGATCCGGACCTGCATGAAGTGGGGCCGGGAGATCCCCGACCAGTACGACCTCTCCAGCCTGCGGGTGCTCGGCACCGTGGGTGAGGCCATCAACCCCGAGGCCTGGATGTGGTACCGCGAGGTCATCGGGGCGAACAACGGCCCCGGGAACGCACCGAAGGAGCACCCCGCCCCGATCGTGGACACCTGGTGGCAGACGGAGACCGGTGCCCACATGATCGCCCCACTGCCGGGCGTGACCGCGACGAAGCCCGGCTCCGCCCAGGCAGGGGTGCCCGGCGTGGAGATCGGCGTCGTCGACGAGATGGGCACCCCGCTGGGCAGGGGCGAGGCCGGCCTGCTGGTCGTCAAGGAACCGTGGCCCGCCATGCTGCGCGGCATCTGGAAGAACCCGGAGCGGTACCAGGAGACCTACTGGTCACGGTTCGGGGACGTCTACTTCGCCGGTGACGGCGCCCGCACCGATGACGACGGGGACATCTGGCTGATGGGCCGGGTGGACGACGTCATGAACGTCTCCGGCCACCGACTCTCCACTACGGAGATCGAATCTGCGCTGGTCTCTCACGAGGCGGTGGCCGAGGCTGCCGTGGTGGGCGCGAAGGATGCCACCACCGGTGAGGCGGTGGTCGCGTTCGTCATCCTGCGCGGCGACGCCGAGGGCGGTGACCCCGCGCAGACGGAACAGGAGCTGCGCACCCACGTGGGCAAGGAGATCGGCCCGATCGCCAAGCCGCGCAATGTGCTGGTGGTCCCGGAGCTGCCGAAGACCCGCTCCGGGAAGATCATGCGTCGGCTGCTCAAGGACGTCGCCGAGGGCCGCGAGGCTGGTGACGCCTCCACATTGGCCGACCCGTCGGTGATGCTGCAGATCGCGGAGGACATGCGCGCCAAGCACGGCGCCGCTACCTGAGCCTCAGCTGCGAGGCTCGCGGAATGCGGGTCGCAGGGTCAGGGGCCGTGCTGCTCAGCCGCCGCGCGCGATGCGCACCGCAAGACTGAGCAGCGCGGCGGCGTCGGCCTGGGTGCCCGCGAGATGGGGTGCCGGCGGCGCATCAGGTGGACGGCGCGTCGGGCCGCCGTCGAGGTGAACTCACCGTCGTCGAAGACCGCCGGGCCCCACCGACAGAATGCGGGCATCCTCGAGGGGCCGCTCGGAGGGCCAGTGCAGCTCGTCCAGCGGATCGATCTCCTGCTCGAACCGGGTGAACCAGCTGCCGCCGACGATACCCTGCTCCATGAGCCCGCGGGCCACCAGCCGGGCGACCGCCAGTGCCCCGGCGGCCTGGAGGTGGGTGTCGTCCTGGGCCCCGTCCGGGTGCTGCGGGTGGCTCCCGGGGGCCAGATGCATGAAATGCTCCAGGGTTCCCTCGGGGCCGAGTTGCTGCCACAGCGCCTTCGAGGAGGCGGTGAGATCGATCAGCGGGACCTCCAGCGTCTCGGCGAGCTCCCGCATGGCACGCGGGTATGCGCCGTGGGTGTCACGGGCCCGGCCGGCGTCGTCGAAGCGTCGGCGCTCCACGGGAGTCACCAGCACCGGGGTGCCGCCCTGCTCGCAGGCACCGTCCACATATCGGGTCAGGTACTCCCGATACGTGGTGTCGGGGTTCGTGCCGCGATCTGGGTCCTCCGTCTTGGAGTCGTTGTGGCCGAAGGAGATGAGCAGCACGTCCCCGGGCTGCATGAGGTCCAGGACGACATCGAACTTGCCGGCATCGTGGAAGCTCTTGGACGAGGCCCCCGACCACGCGTAGTCGAAGGTCCGTGCACCTCGTCCCATGAGCAGCGGCAGCGCCTGGCCCCAGCCGGCCCGAGGTCGGATTGCGTGCTCGTACACCGAGGCTGTCGAATCTCCGACGACGAAGACCACCGGGCCGCGGCCCTCAGGAGGGTCGGTGGGGGACATGGTCGAGTCTCCTCTGCGAACTCAGCGGCGGCACCGGCGGCGACTCCGCACCGGGTCCGCGACGTACGCCACTGCCTGTGACGTCTCGACAAGCTATCGGGATTCGGCCGCGTATGGCAGAGGTCATGCTGGATGGGCACAGCATGAGTCGCGTCAGGACTCAACGGCGCCGTCAGGCTCACATCCCGCCAGCCGTTAGGCTGAGGGCACCGGGCTGGGCAGGGCCTCGTCCTGCTGACCGGCCCGGCGCCTGACCGTGCGCGCCTCCCGCTGCGCACGCCACCCTTGAAGAGGAGCCGAAGATGAGTGCAGAGACCAGCGCCTCCGCCGAGACCGGTGCCGCTTCCGGCGCCGGACGTCTGCTGATCGTCAACGGGCCGAACCTGAACCTGTTGGGCACCCGCGAGCCGGAGATCTACGGTGCCGAGACCCTCGAGGACATCCACGAGCTCTGCAGGACCTCCGCCGCGGAGCTCGGCTTCGCCGTCGACGTCGTGCAGTCCAACCATGAGGGCGAGCTGGTGGACGCGATCCAGGCAGCCCGCGGAACGGCCGCGGGCATCGTGATCAACCCGGCCGCCTACACACACACCTCGGTGGCCATCGCCGACGCGCTGCGGGCGGTGGGACTGCCCCTGGTGGAGGTGCACCTGTCCAACGTGCACGCCCGCGAGGAGTTCCGCCGCCACTCCTACGTCTCCCCTCTGGCGCAGGCCGTGATCGCCGGCGCCGGAGTGCGCGGCTACAGGTTCGCGATCGAGCTGCTGGCCACGACGCTCCGCCGCTGACCGGGGCTCAGCGCTCCACGCATTGCCCGGTGGAGACCGTCTCGGTGTAGGCGTCCGGGCCGGTCAGCACCTCGCCGGCCTCCTCTGCGGTGAGCGCGAAGCCGACCGAGCTGCCCTCCATCGCGCGGGCGAAGACCACTCCGACGACGTCGCCGTCGCCGTCGATCAGCGGCCCGCCGGAGTTGCCCTGCCGGACGTCGGCGTTGAGCTGGTAGATCTCCAGCGCGGCGGGGGCGCTGCCGTAGATGTTGTTGACCTGTGAGACGTCGCGGGCCTGGACCACTGCCGTCCCCGCCTGGAACGGACCTCCGGCGGGGTAGCCCATCACGAAGCCGGAGTCGCCGGCGTCGAGGGGATCGCCGACCTCCAGGGGCGCGGCGTCCACGGGGTCCACAGCGAGCAGCGCGAGGTCCTCGGAGGCGTCGAAGTGCACCACCCGGGCCGAGACCACCTGCCCGTCACGAAGCTCCACGGTCGGCTCCACCACACCTGCCACCACATGCGCGTTGGTCACCACGCGGGTGGGTGAGACGACGAAGCCGGAGCCGGACTGACTCAGCCCGCACTGGTCGGCGACGCCGGTGATCCTCGCCACCGACTGGGAGGCGCGCTCGGCGTCTCCGCTGAGGTCCTGCGCGTCCGGGGTCTCGTCGCTCTCGGGCACCAGGGTCTGGGTGAGCTCGGGGATGTCCGACTCCATGACCGTGCTGCGGATCTGTGCGATCCACGCCTCAGCGCGCTCGGGCATCACCGAGGTGATGCCCATCAGCACCGAGGACTGCCGCATGTGCTGGTTCACCTGGGGGAACCCCATGGCGCTGATGGAGAGCGAGAGCGCGGCGATGACGACCACGGCGACGACGGCGTTGAGCGCCCCGCCGATCAGTGATCCCAGGGTGCGCAGCGCCGGTGAGCGGAACATCCGCTGCACCTCGGCGCCCGCGGTGGTGCCGAGCGCGTGGCCGGCGACGACCAGTACGATCGCGGCGGCGATCACCGCGATGATGCGCCACAGCGGGTCGGGGACCCACCCGGCGACCAGGGGGATCGCGAAGAACGCGGCGACGGCTCCCACCAGGAACCCGGCGATGCCGCCGACGGTGATCCAGATTCCCTTGTGCAGGCCGGCGATCAGGAATCCGAGGAGCACGAGCACCAGGATCACATCGAGCAGGGTGACACCCATCTCTGGGCTCCTCTCAGCAGGGGCTGGGCGGCAGCCACCAGGATGACACACCGGCCTGACAGGGCCTGGATGCGCGCTCGGAGCCGCGCCGAGGCTATCCTGGACGTTTCCCAGTTCGCCCCTGACCTGATACTTTCTTACCAGCGAGAAAGCATGCATCTCGGAGAGGAAGAACGGAAGACCATGGATCTTGAAGTACTGCGTCGCGCACCTCTGTTCGCGACTGTCGACGACGACGTCTTCGCCGCGCTGACCGCGGAACTCTCCGAGGTGGACCTTGCGCGTGGGAGTTCCATCTTCCACGAGGGTGATCAGGGCGACCAGCTCTATTTCATCATCTCGGGCAAGATCAAGCTCGGCCGCACCACTCCGGACGGCCGCGAGAACCTGCTGGCCGTGCTCGGCCCGGGGGAGATCTTCGGCGAGATGGCGCTGTTCAACCCCGCACCGCGCACAGCCACTGCCACGGCCGTCTCCGAGACCCGCCTGGCGGGCCTGCGGCACGAGAGCCTGCGCGAGATCATCACCTCCACCCCGGAGGTCTCGGTGCAGCTGCTCCAGGCCCTGGCCAAGCGCCTGACCCGCACCAACGAGTCGCTGGCCGACCTGGTCTTCTCCGACGTGCCCGGCCGTGTGGCCAAGGCCCTGCTGGACCTGGCGGACCGTTTCGGACGTCCGGCTCCGGACGGCGTGCTCGTCGCCCATGAGCTCACCCAGGAGGAGCTGGCCCAGCTGGTCGGCGCCTCCCGGGAGACGGTGAACAAGGCGCTGGCCGAGTTCGTCCAGCGCGGTTGGCTGCGTCTGGAGGCACGCGCCGTCGTGATCCTCGACATCCAACGCATCCGCCAGCGCTCCCGCTGACCACAGCGCCGAGGCTGCCGACGAAGAAGGGGACCGGATGATTCCGGTCCCCTTCTTCGTGCCTGATGTGTCTTCGCCCCTGACGTGCATGCCTCAAGGGCTCAGGACGGTTCAGCGGAAGTGCGCGATGACGTCCACCTCGACCGGAGTGTCCAGCGGCAGGACGGCGACGCCGACGGCGCTGCGGGCATGCTGACCGAGGTCGCCGAATGCCTGCCCGAACAGCTCGGAGGCACCGTTGAGCACCTTGGGCTGCCCGGTGAAGCTCGGGTCCGAGGCCACGAAGCCTCCGACCTTCGCGATACGCGTGATGCGGTCGAGATCACCCACGGCGTGCTTGAGCGCCGCAAGGCAGTTCAACGCACACTGGCGGGCGAGGTCGTGGGCCTGCTCCGCGGTGACCTCAGCGCCGACCTTCCCGGTGAACGGCAGCTCGCCGTCCACCAGGGGCAGCTGGCCGGCGGTGTAGACCACACCGTCGGCGACGACGGCGGGCTGGTAGGCGGCCACGGGAGGGACCACCTCGGGGACTCTGAGTCCGAGGTCGGCCAGCCGGGCTTCCACAGTGCTGGTGGTCTCAGCCATGGGTCAGCTCCTCTCAGCCGTTCTTCGCACGCTTGAGATAGGCCACAGGCGCATTGCCGTCCGGACCGGGCAGCACGGTGACGAGCTCCCAGCCGTCCTCGCCCCACTGGTCCAGGATGGCCTTGGTGTTGTGGATGATGAGCGGAATGGTCGCGTATTCCCACTGGGTCACTGAAGTCATGCGTCCAGCCTATCCTCCAGCATCCGTCCAGGGACGGAATTGACCATCCCGGCTACCATGGAGCCTATGGCGCCACGTAAGTCTCCCCTCTTCGACACTGCCACCACACTCGGCAAGATCATGTCCTTCCTGGGTGTGAGTGCGCTGTGCGGTGTGCTGGCCGCGGGACTCATCTTCCCCCTGGCTGCGACCGGCGGTGCGGCAGCGACTGCCGGCTCGCAGATGCTGGAGGAGCTCCCGGCTGAACTGCTGGAGGAGCCCCTGAGCGTGCCCTCGAAGATCCTGGCCGAGGACGGCACGGAGCTTGCGCAGTTCTACGCCGAGAATCGCAAGCCGGTCGGCATCGAGGACATCTCCGGGCCGATGCGTGACGCGATCATCGCCATCGAGGACGAGCGCTTCTACGAACATGGTGGTGTGGACGCCCGCGGTCTGAGCCGCGCGATGGTCCACAACGTCACCTCGGACTCGCAGCAGGGCGCTTCCACGATCACCCAGCAGTACGTGAACAACGTGCTCATCAACGCGCAGTCGCTCCGCGGGGAACGCACCACCATCTCCGGTACGAAGACCTACGCGGACAAGCTGCGCGAGATGAAGCTCTCCGTCTCCATCGAGCAGGAGATGACCAAGGACGAGATCCTCGAGGGCTATCTGAACATCGTGCTCTTCGGCGGCCGCAACTACGGCGTCGAGGCCGCCGCCCAGGCCTACTGGAGCGTCCCCGCCGCCGAGCTGGACATCGCCCAGGCCGCCACGCTCGCAGGCCTGGTGCAGAACCCCAACGGCTATAACCCCCTGGTGAACCCGGACGCGGCGGAGAGCCGCCGCAACACCGTGCTCTCGGCGATGCTCCGCAACGACTACATCACCCAGGAGGAGTACGACGAGGCCGTCGAGTCCGACCTGGGCCTCGATCCCGACCCGGAGAACGCCGGGTGTTACCACGCCGAGATGGGCAACTACTTCTGCGACTACGTCGTGGAGGCCTACCTCAGCAACTCGGACATCGCCCCGACCCGCGAGGCGCGCCAGCAGCTGCTCGAGCGCGGCGGGCTGCAGATCACCACCACCCTGGATCCTGACGCCCAGGAAGTCGCCGAGGAGGAGACGCGGAACGCAGTCCCAGCCGGTGACCCCTCAGGTGCCGCGTCGTCGCTGGTGTCAGTGGAGCCGGGCACAGGCAACATCAAGACCATGGCGCAGAACTCCGAGTACGGACCCGAGGACGACGGCGGCGTGCTCGTCAACTACAGCTCCGACTTCACCTTCGGCGGCAGCCGGGGCTTCCAGGGAGGCTCGACGCTCAAGCCGTTCGTGGCCGCAGCCTGGCTGGAGGACGGCAACTCGATGTCCGACATGATCGATGCAGGGCACGGAGAGTATCCGGCCTACACCTCATGGGACGCCACCTGCCTGGACAACGGGATCGCACGCAACACCGACCCCTGGGACCCGGCGAACGTCATCCGCGACATGCACCGGGAGATGACGGTGGACTATGGCCTGTACTGGTCCATCAACACCGCCACCGTGGCGACCGCCCATGAGCTCGACCTGTGTGACATCACGGATCTGATGACCCGCGTGGGGTACCGCAACGCCTACGACGGCTCGGAGCTGAACCCCGCCAACCCGTCCTTCGTCCTGGGCGCCTACGACGTCTCCCCGCTGGTGCAGGCCAACGCCTATGCGACCCTGGCCAACGACGGCGAGTACTGCCGTCCGCGGGCGATCACCGAGATCACCGACACCAGCGGCAACACCTACGAAGTCCCGGAGGCGACCTGCGAGCAGGTCATCGATGAGGAGGTCGTGGCCGAACTCAACGAGACCCTGATCCGCATCGCCGAGGACCGGACCGCCGACGGCGACCCGGAGTTCCCCATGGCGGGCAAGACCGGTACGAACAACACGGAGACCTCGACCTGGTTCATCGGATACTCCCGAGGGCTCTCCACCGCCAGCTGGGTCGGCAACCCCGAAGGCTCCCATGAGAGGTACTCGCTGAACGGCCAGACCATCGGAGGCGTGCTCTTCGAGGACGTCTGGGGCTCGCTCATCGCCGGACCGCTGTGGCTGGACTACATGAACCGAGTGGCCCCGGACTACTCCACCGACGAGTTCCCCGAGCCGGAGGACTCCCCCTGGGAGAACCCGGAGTCCTCGGACCGCTACTCCTGGGAGAACGACGGACGGGAGACCGGTGGAGAAAGCTCAGACAGCGATGACGTCCCGGACGTGGACGACGGAGATGCCGGGGACGACGATGACGACTCGGACTCCGGCTCGGACTCTGACTCCGACTCGGATTCCGACTCGGACGACGACTGAGCAGGGCGCCGCTGATGAGCCCGTCGACGCCTGAGGCGACCCTGCCCTCCGCGCTGCGCGTTCTCAGCAGATTCGGCCCCGGCGCGGCCGCAGCCGGCGCCGTCCTCGGCGTCGGCCTGGCGGGCTATGCGAATCGAGTAGGCCTGACCCGGTTCACCACTCGGTACGAGCAGCTGGAGATCCTGCAGGCCGGCCGCGGGCCGCTGCGGATCCTCCACATCTCAGACATCCACTATGTGCCTGGGCAGCAGAAGAAGTTTGCCTGGCTGCAGTCGCTGGCGGACCTGCAGCCGGACCTGGTGGTCAACACCGGGGACAACCTCTCCCACCCGGATGCGGTGGACGAGGTGCTGGAGGCGCTGGGGCCGCTGCTCCGGTTCCCCGGGGTGTTCGTACCGGGTTCGAACGACTACTACGCGCCCCGGCTGAAGAACCCGCTGGCCTATCTGGTGGCTCCCTCACGGCACAGCGAGGACCGCCCGGAGCTGCCGTGGCGCCGACTCTTCGCCGGCTTCAACGCCTCGGGCTGGGTGAGTCTGCGCAATCGCCACCACGCGATGACGCTCGGCCCGCATGCGGTGCTGATGAGCGGAGTGGACGACCCGCACATCGATCGAGACAGCTTCGCCGGGTGGCCCCGCGGAGTGGCCTCGCACCGGTCACTGCGACTCGGGGTCGCGCACGCGCCGCTCTCACGGGTGCTCAGCCGCTTCGCCGACACCGGGGCGGATCTGATCCTCTCCGGGCACACCCATGGCGGCCAGGTCTGTCTGCCGGGGGGACGGGCGCTGACCACCAACTGTGACCTGCCGACCGCCCAGGCCAAAGGGCTCTCCACGGTCACCTCCGCCACCGGGCGCGACGTGCCGTTGCACGTCTCGGCCGGTATCGGCACCTCGGCCACCGCACCGGTGCGCTTCAACTGCCCGCCTGAGGCGACGGTGCTCGACCTCTTCCCCCAACGCTGATCTGCCCCGTCCTCCCCCGGCGCGCGAGGTTCCGGGAACGACGGCGTCGCAGGTCCGAGCGATGCGGAAGCGTCTGTCACCGTCCAGGAGTAGGATGTGTCACACGGGCACTCCTGACGCGCGCTTGTTCTGCGAGGAACGGGACCACGCGCGGATCGACGGGAATGGATACGACGTCGCCAGCGCTGGGAGAAGCACCGGCGACATCGACCTCGCGGCGCCGACCCAGGCCACAGGGTGCGACGCAAAAACGCTCGCGGCGTCGGCCTCCGCCGTGAGCCAGGACCGCCTGCTGCTGCGCCCACGGGCGCACCCGAGCGGACCGACCGTGACGCCGTCGTCCTTGCCGCCATGGAGCGCAGCCCGCCACGGGGACAGTGCTGCGCCGCTGAAGTCGCCCGCGCACCACAGCGCCCCAGTCCCAGGAATGCTCCGCACGCGGAGGGTTCCAACGCCGACCTCCGTAGACTAGGATCAGTTGCCCGATGCAACGACAATCACGAGACCTGGAATCTGAGAGTTCCACACGCCGCCGCACCCTCTGGCAGGCGCTGGGGCGCCTCAATCCATACCTGCAGGGCATCCGCCTGCGCTGGACCCTGGGCCTGCTCTCCGCAGTCGGAGCAGGCATCGTGGCACTCACCATCCCTCAGGTGCTGCAGGTGCTGGTGAACTCCGTGCTCGCCGAGGGAGCGGAGACCGCCGCCGTCTGGACGGCGGCCGGAGTCATCCTCGCCCTGGGCATGCTGGAGGCGTTCCTGTTCTTCCTGCGTCGGTTCTTCGTGCTGCCGCCGGCCTCCGACGCCGAGAGCGCCATGCGCACCCGACTCTTCGAGAAGCTGCAGCACCTGCCGGCCTCCTTCCACTCAGCCTGGGGTGCCGGCCAACTCCAGTCCCGCGCCATCGCAGACCTGAATCTGCTGCGCCGCTGGTTCGCCTTCGGCTCCATCATGTTCGTCTCCTCGGTGATCAGCGTGATCGTCGGGTTCGCCCTCATGATGCGGCTCTCCCCGCTGCTGACCGTGGTCTTCCTCGCCGCAGCGATCCCGATCATCGTCTACGGGCCCACGTTCCGCACCCGGTTCGTGCACTACTCCCGGCGCGCCCAGGACCAGGCGGGCGACGTCGCCACCTCGGTGGAGGAGTCGGTGCACGGCATCCGGGTGCTCAAGGCCTTCGGCCGCGGCGAGCATGCGCTGAAGGGCTTCGTCCGCCAGGCCGACCGGCTGCGCGGCACCGAGGTCGCCAAGGCACGCACCCTGGCCCGATTCCTGCTGGTGATGATCACCCTGCCGGAGACCGTGCTGGGCATCTGCCTGCTCATCGGCCTGTGGCAGGTCGCCCACGAGGACACCACCGGGGTCACCGTCGGCGCCCTCGCGGCGTTCTTCGCCACCGCAGCAGTGCTCAAAGGCCCCATCGAAGGTGTCGGCATGCTGCTGGGCATGACCTTCACCGCGAAGACCGCCATCGACCGGCATGCCGACGTGATGGACACGACGAACACCATCACCTCCCCGGCGGAGCCGATCCGCGCCCCGGAGCACGGCACACTGGAGCTCGACGACGTCCACTTCCGCTACCCGGACGCCAAGCCCCATGAGCGTGACCAGATCGACGGCGTCAGCCTGCGCATCGAGCACGGAGAGACCATGGCGCTGGTGTCCCACACCGGCGGCGGGACCTCCACACTGCTGAACCTCATCCCCCGGCTCTACGACGTCACCTCCGGCACGGTGCGGATCGACGGCGTCGACGTGCGAGACTTCGACCTGGCCGACCTGCGCTCGCGGATCGCCGTGGCCTTCGAGGACCCCACACTGTTCTCCTCCTCGGTGCGGGCCAACGTGCTGTTGGGAACCGCCCACGACCGTGACGAGGACGACCCGCAGCACCCCGACCGGGACGGCGCTCCTCGTCCGGATCAGCTCGAGGAGGTGCTGGCCCGCGCCCTGCGCACCGCCGACGCCGAGTTCGTCGAGGACCTGCCCGGCGGCGTCGACACCGCCATCGGCGAGGAAGGGCTCAGCCTCTCCGGCGGCCAGCGTCAGCGCCTCGCGCTGGCCCGCGCCATCGCCGCCGCACCCTCGGTGCTGCTGCTCGACGACCCGCTCTCCGCCCTGGACGTGCGGACAGAGGAACGCGTCACCCACCGACTGCGAGAGGTCCTCGAAGGCACCACCACCCTCATCGTGGCCCACCGCCCCTCCACGGTGGCGATGGCCGACAGAGTGGCGCTGCTCCATGAGGGTCGGATCGCCGACGTCGGCACCCACGACGAACTGCTGACCCGTTCCGCCCTGTACCGGGATGTGATGAGCACGAGCCCTGAAGCTGAGGAGATCATGGACTCGATCCCTGCCGAGCAGAGCGCGATCCCTGCCGAGCAGAGCGCGATCCCTGCCGAGCAGAGCGCGATCCCTGCCGAGCAGAGGACGGACGACACCGAGGCAGACACCACCGGTGACACCGGTTCCATGGAGGAGGTGAGCACCCGTGGCTGAGACCCCCCGGAACGGACGCCGCGGCCCCGCCCGCCGCAATGAGCAGGTGCCGGACTTCGACGTCGACCCCGTCGCCGCGACGACCCGCACCAGCGTGCCCGAGGCGATCCGCCATGGCAGCTTCTCCCCGTCAGACCCGCGCTTCGACCATCTGCGGGGAACCGCCGGTGAAGAACAGATCGACATGGACAAGGAGGAGCGGAAGTTCATCCGACGCCGCTCCTGGAAGCTGCTGGTCCACCTCTCCCGAGGGGTCCGGCTGAAGCTGCTGATCACCGCACTGTTCGTGATGGTCGCCCAGGCCGCACAGGCCGCCACCCCGCTGATCATCGCCTGGGCCATCGACTGGGGCCTGCCCCGGATGATTGACGGCCAGACCTCCGGGATGATCCTGCCCGGGGTCAGCTATGTGGCCGCGGCAGTGATCGCCGGGGTGCTGACCTGGGCCTACACCCGGATGACGGCCGAGGTGTCGCAGCAGATGCTGTTCACCCTCCGCGGCGAGGTCTTCCGCAAGACCCAGCATCTGAGCCTGGACTTCCACGAGGACTACACCTCCGGGAAGGTCATCTCCCGGCAGACCTCCGACCTGGAGTCCCTGCGCGAGCTGCTCGACCAGGGCATCAGCTCGCTGGTCTCCGGCCTCATGTTCATGTCCTTCACCGCGATCTCCATCGTCATCCTCGACTGGCGCTCCGGGCTTCTGCTGGTCGCCGCGGCGGTGCCGATCGTGTTTCTGGGCCGCTGGTACCAACGCCGCTCCGAGGTCGCCTATCGGCAGACCCGCATCTCCTCGGCGCGGATGATCGTCCACTTCGTGGAGACCATGACCGGCATCCGCGCCGTGCAGGCCTTCCGCCGCGAGACCTCCCGCTCCCGGCAGTACGACCGGCTGGCGAGGAACTACCGCAACGACATGGTCCGTTCCCTGGGGCTCTTCGGCATCCTGCAGCCCGCGCTGCTGGCGCTGGGCAACCTCACCGTGGCCGCGGTGCTCGTCTGGGGCGGGTTCCGCGTGCTGCAGGGCGATCTGGAGGTCGGGGTTCTCGTGGCCCTGCTGCTGGCCACCAAGCGCGTCTTCCAGCCGCTGGACATGATCGCCATGTTCTACAACGCGCTGCAGTCCGCCACCGCCGCCTTGGAGAAGGTCTCCGGGCTGCTGGAGGAGAAGCCCACGATCACCGAGGACCCGGAGCCGGAGCATCTCGACGAGTCCCGCGGCGAGGTGGAGTTCTCCCAGGCGGAGTTCCGCTACTCCGCAGAGGGCCCGGTGGTGCTGCACGAGATGGACCTGCACATCCCGGCCGGACAGACCGTCGCCGTCGTCGGGCGCACCGGGGCCGGCAAGTCCACTCTGGTCAAGCTGCTGGCCCGCTTCTACGACGTCACCGCAGGGTCCCTGACCCTCGACGGCGTCGACGTGCGGAAGCTCGCCGTGGCCGACCATCACCGGCACGTGGCCATGGTGACCCAGGAGGCCTTCCTGTTCTCGGGGACGATCACCGAGAACATCGCGCTCGGCCGTCCGGAGGCCCCGCAGGAGGAGGTCGTCGCCGCGGCTCGCGCAGTGGGCGCCCACGCGTTCATCATGGACCTGCCCGAAGGCTACGAGACCGACGTGAACAAGCGCGGCGGTCGGCTCTCCGCCGGTCAGCGGCAGCTGATCTCCTTCGCCCGGGCGTTCCTCGCCGACCCGGCGGTGCTGATCCTGGACGAGGCGACGTCGTCGCTGGACCTGCCCAGCGAGCAGCTGGTCCAGCAGGGCCTGCAGCGGCTGCTGGGCCACCGCACGGCGCTGATCATCGCGCACCGGCTCTCCACTGTGGCGATCGCCGACCGTGTGCTGGTGGTGGACGAGGGCCGCGTGGTGGAGGACGGCTCCCCGGCCGAACTCATCGCCGACGGCGGCTACTACGCCAAGCTGCACGCCGCGTGGGAGGCCACGATGGGTTCGCCCAACTGACGCCTGGGGAACCCTCGTCGAGATGGTGAGTTTCCGCCCGAACTGGGCCCGTCAGATGGCCATTCGGGCGGAAACGCACCATCTCAACGGGCTCAGGGAGCGGCTCAGACTCACACCAGGGGCAGCACCTCAGTCAGATCCGCGCGGATCCCGGAGGCCGATACCCGGCCGGCGGCACGCGCTTCGGACCATCTCAGCCGGCCGGTGGCCAGCTCCAGCCAGGTGCGGGCGTCCAGCTCCACCACGTTGGGCGGCGTGCCGCGGGTGTGCGTCGGACCCTCGAGGCACTGGGTGACCCCGAAGGGCGGCACCCGGACCTCCACCGAGTTCCCCGGCACCCGCTCCGCCAGCTCCTCCAGGAGATGGCGCACCGCCGTGGCCAGGGTGCGGCGGTCGACGTCCTCCGGCGATGCGGCCCAGCGATCCAGCGCGGAGGCGCCTGCCTCGGCGGTGATGCGTCGTCGTGCCATGTCAGCTCGTCTCCGTGATCTGATCTCCCCCGGGTCCAGCCCGTGCTCAGAGCCGCTCGAGCACCGTGTGGGACAGCCGGATGCTGCCCACCTGGGCGTCGTCGACCCCTCCGGTGATCGGACGGATGATCTTCTTGAGCACCGCCCCCAGAGAGTCGACGTCGATGACGTCATGGGCGGCGAGCAGGCTCAGCGCCACCAGGTTGTTGGCCCGCTGGCTGCCGTCCAGGGTCTTCACCGCCACCGTGGTGCCGTCCGGAGCACCGATGACCAGCACCCCTTCGGCGCCGAGCTTGGCGAGCAGCCCCAGCTCCTCCATCACCACGGTGTTGACCTCGCCGCGGCCGTGGACCGCCCACGGATAGTCGAGCATCGCCTGGGAGACGGTGAAGGCGTGGACCTCTGCGTCACGACGGGAGGTGGCGGAGGCGATCTTGGAGAATCCACGCGCCAGGCCGGTGAGGCTCATCGACGGCGCCGGGGCGCCGCAGCCGTCCGTGCCGATGACTCCAGGGGTCTCTTCGCAGTACTCCTCCAGCACGGCCATCACCGCCTGCTGCATGGGGTGCCGGGCCTCGGTATAGGTCGCCAGCCGCCAGCCCTGCGTGCGGGTGGCGGCGAGGAAGGCGGCGTGCTTGCCGGAGCAGTTGAACGCCAGCGGGGTCTTCTCCCGGCCGGCGGCGATGTGGTCCACCAGGTCCCGTTCCCGGGAGGGGTAGGCCGCCGGGCAGCGCAGGTGCGACTCGTCGAGCTTCTCCTCGGCGAGCACCCCTGCGGCGACCTCCTGGTGCCGGCGGGACCCGTTGTGGGAGCCGCAGGCCAGTGCTACGGCCTCCTGGGAGATCAGCGCACCGGAGCGAAGGGAGGCGATGGCCTGGAACGGCTTGAGCGTGGAGCGTGGGAAGATCGGCCGCTGCGGGGCGCCCAGGGACTCGAGCACGGTGCCATCGGGACCGAGCAGCACCGCTGAGCCGATGTGCCGCGATTCCACGGCCCCGGCCCGGGTCACCCAGGCCAGCTCTGCCGACTCTGCGGCGGCCGCGGTGTGCGGAGCCGGAGTGTCCGGAGCGGGGGCTGCGAGGGAGGCGGCGGATGCGGTGCGGGCGGTGCGGAGGTGGTCGGCGCTCATGCGGCCAGTCTAGGGCGGCGGAAGGCGCCATGCCGTAGGCTTGACGACCGTGAAGGTACTTGTTGTGGGGCCGGGAGGCCGCGAGCACGCCATTGTCCGAGCACTCCTGCGTGACGACTCCGTCACCGATGTCGAGGCGGCCCCGGGCAACGCCGGGATCGCGCAGGATGTCCCCTGCCACCCGGTGGACGCCTCCGACGGCGAGGCCGTCGCCCAGCTGGTCACCGACCACGGCTATGACCTCGTCGTCGTCGGCCCGGAGGCTCCGTTGGCCGCCGGAGTCGCCGACGCCGTCCGCGAGGCCGGGGTGCCGGTCTTCGGCCCTTCCGGCGCGGCCGCCCAGCTGGAGGCCTCGAAGGCCTTCGCCAAAGAGGTCATGGAGGCCGCTCACGTGCCCACCGCGGGCGCGGTGCACGCCACCGAACTCACCGCCGCCGAGGTCGGCCTGGACCGTTTCGGCGCTCCCTACGTGGTCAAGGACGACGGCCTGGCCGCCGGGAAGGGCGTGGTGGTCACCTCAGACCGCGACGCCGCCCTCGCCCACGCTCAGGCCTGCTTCGAGGCCGGCGGATCCGTGGTGATCGAGGAGTTCCTCGACGGTCCGGAGGTCTCGCTGTTCGTGCTCTCCGACGGCGAGCACCTGGTCCCGCTGAGCCCCGCCCAGGACTTCAAGCGCATCTTCGACGGCGACGCCGGCCCCAACACGGGCGGCATGGGCGCCTACACGCCGCTGGACTGGCTGACCGGCTACACCGAGACCCACGACGACGGCGCCACGCGCGACTTCGTGGCCACGGTGATGGACCGCGTCGCCCGCCCCACCGTGGCCGAGATGGCCCGCCGCGGAACCCCATTCGTCGGCGTGCTGTACTGCGGCCTGGCCGTGACCTCCCGCGGGGTGCGCGTGGTGGAGTTCAACGTGCGCTTCGGGGACCCCGAGACCCAGGCCGTGCTCGAACGGCTCGCCACCCCGCTGGGCCGGCTGCTGCTGGACTGCGCCACCGGCTCGCTGGGGGCGGACCGCGAGCTGGACTGGCGTGACGGCTACGCGGTCGACGTCGTCATGGCCGCCGAGAACTACCCGGACGCCCCGCGCAAGGGCGATGTCATCTCCGGCCTGGACGCCGCGGAGGACCTCGACGGCGTGGCCGTGCTGCACGCCGGCACGGGCCGGGACGAGCAGGGGCGGCTGCTCTCCGCCGGCGGGCGTGTCCTGGCCGTGGTCGGCACCGGCTCCACGCTGGCCGAGGCCGTGCAGCGCTCCTACGCGGGCGTGGACCGCATCGGCTGGCAGGGCGCCCAGCACCGCACCGACATCGCCGCCAAGGCTCTGGCCGGGGACATCCGTGTGCACGCCCAGCTGCCCGGCTGGACCCACGCCGTCTCCGGGAAGGTCCGGGACCTCTACCGCCCCGCCCCCGGCTCCGCCTGGGACGGGCAGGACGTGGTGCTGGTGGTCGCCAGCGACCGGATCAGCGCCTACGACCACGTGCTCTCCACCCCCATTCCGGACAAGGGCCGCGTGCTCACCCAGCTGAGCCTGTGGTGGTTCGAACGGTTGCGCGAGGCCGGAGTGGCCACCCATGTGGTCTCCACCGAGGTGCCCCAGGCGGTGGCCGGCCGGGCGATGATCTGCCGCGATCTCCAGATGGTCGAGGCCGAATGCATCGCCCGCGGCTACCTCACCGGCTCTGGGCTGGCCGAGTACCGTGGATCCGGCACCGTCACCGGCATCCCATTGCCCGAGGGGCTCACCGACGGCTCCCGTCTCCCGGAGCCGATCTTCACCCCCTCGTCCAAGGCCGAGCAGGGCGGACACGACGTCAACATCAGCTTCGCGGAGCTCTCTGCGTCGGTCGGCGAGGAGCTGGCCGACCAGCTGCGCGAGGCCACGCTGCGGGTCTACCGCCTGGCCGAGCAGACCTGCCGCGAGGCCGGCGTCGTCCTGGCTGACACCAAGCTGGAGTTCGGCCACGACCGCGCCACCGGCGAGCTGGTGCTCGGCGACGAGGTGCTGACCCCTGACTCCTCCCGGTTCTGGCCGGCCGAGTCCTGGGAGCCGGGCACGGCCCAGCCCTCCTTCGACAAGCAGTTCGTGCGGGACTGGCTGACCTCGTCCGCCTCCGGCTGGGAGCGCGGCTCGGGCATCGCCCCGCCGGCGCTGCCCGAGGACGTCGTCGCCGCCACCCGCGAGCGCTACCTGGACGCCTACCGGCGGATCACCGGCGAGGAGCTGGGGCAGCGGACCTCCGGCGCCTGAGCACGCCGGACCGACCGCAGCCCGCGCGCGTTCTTCCGCCCCGTGCAGAGCCAGTAGACTGGAGTCCATGTCCTCCAGCGAGCAGCACCGTCGGGTGATGGTCCGCCCCACACCCCGGCTCGTCCCGTTCCTCGTGGCCGGTGTGGTCGTGGCGTTCGTGGCCGCCGTCGTCGTGGTCCTGGTGTCCGGCTCGGCGGAGGACTACACCGTGGCCGGGAACATCGGCTATCTGACCTTTGCGCTCTCCCTGCCGGGTCTGGCGCTTGCCGCCCTGTCCTGGCTGCTCCTCGAGCGCCGTTCGCGCCGGCTGACTCGCACGTATCGCGCAGTCCCCGCTGACCCCGCCCCCTCCGAGAGGACCGACGAGAATGGCCCGCGCTGACGGTCGCCTGAACTTCAATCTGCTCGACGACGACGCCGCCCCGCAGGACGAATGCGGCGTCTTCGGTGTCTGGGCCCCCGGCGAGGAGGTCGCGAAGCTCGCCTACTACGGCCTCTACGCCCTCCAGCACCGTGGACAGGAATCGGCCGGCATCGCCGCCTCCGACGGCAGCAGCATCCGCATCTACAAGGACATCGGCCTGGTCTCCCAGGTGTTCGACGAGTCCACCCTCACCGCTCTGAACGGCCACATCGCCCTCGGTCACTGCCGCTACTCCACCACCGGAGGCGGGCAGTGGTCCAACGGCCAGCCGACCCTCGGAGAGACCCCGCACGGCACCGTGGCCCTCGGACACAACGGCAACCTGACCAACTCCGCGGAGCTCTACGACAGGCTCGTGGAGCGCAACGGCGGGGTGACGCCGTCGTTCGGCGAGCTCGCCCAGGGCAACACCACCGACACCGCGCTGGTGACCGCACTGCTGAAGGACGAGGAGGGCGACAGTCTCGAGGAGCAGGCGATGGCGCTGCTCCCCACGCTGAAAGGTGCGTTCTGCCTGGTGTTCATGACCGAGAACACCCTCTACGCGGCGCGCGACCCGCAGGGCGTGCGCCCGCTGGTGCTGGGCCGGCTGGAGCGCGGCTGGGTGGTCGCCTCGGAGCAGTCGGCGCTGGCCACCGTGGGCGCCTCGGTCATCCGTGAGATCGAGCCCGGCGAGTTCATCGCCATCGACGCCGACGGCGTCCGTTCCCAGCGATTCGCCGCTGAGAAGCCGGCCCGTTGCGTCTTCGAGTACGTCTACCTGGCCCGGCCGGACGCCAACATCAACGGCCGCTCGGTCTATGAGTCCCGGGTCGAGATGGGACGCCAGCTGGCCCGGGAGGACACCCACGACGCCGAGATCGTCATCCCGGTGCCGGAGTCCGGGACGCCGGCCGCGGTGGGATACGCCGAGGCCTCCGGCCTGCCCTTCGCCCAGGGCTTCATCAAGAACGCCTATGTCGGACGCACCTTCATCCAGCCCTCACAGACGCTGCGCCAGCTGGGCATCCGGCTGAAGCTCAACGTGCAGGAGCATGTGGTGCGGGACAAGCGGGTGGTGGTGGTGGACGATTCGATCGTGCGCGGCAACACGCAGCGGGCGATCGTGCGCATGCTCAAGGAGGCGGGCGCGAAGGAGGTCCATGTGAAGATCTCCTCCCCGCCGATCAAATGGCCGTGCTTCTACGGGATCGACTTCGCCACCCGGGCAGAGCTGATCGCCAACGGAGCCAGCATGGACGAGATCCGGCAGGCCGTGGGGGCCGACTCGCTGTCCTACATCTCGGAGGCGGGCATGATCGCCGCCACCGAGCAGCCCCGCTCCACGCTGTGCACCGCCTGCTTCTCGGGCGAGTATCCGATCGAGCTGCCGCCGTCGAACCGTCGCGGCAAGCTGCTGCTAGAGCAGCCGGAGCTGCCGGGCATGGACCCCTCCGCAGCCTCTGCGTGCGAGCCGGGTCCGGATGCAGAGTTCGACATCGACGACCAGTCCCTTGCGGAGGCCACTTCATGACCGATCAGCCGGCACCGATCACCTATGCATCCTCCGGGGTCGACGTCGAGGCGGGAGACCGCGCCGTCGAGCTGATGAAGGCTCATATCGAGGCGACACACACGCCCGCCGTGATGGGCGGCGTCGGCGGTTTCGCGGGACTCTACGACGCGTCGGCGCTGAAGGCGCTGCCGCGGCCGCTGCTGGCCACCTCCACCGACGGGGTGGGCACCAAGGTCGCGATCGCCCAGGCGATGGACGTCCACGACACGATCGGCTTCGACCTGGTCGGCATGGTGGTCGACGACATCGTGGTCATGGGTGCCGAGCCGCTGTTCATGACCGACTACATCGCCACCGGCAAGGTGGAGCCGGCGCGCATCGCCGCCGTGGTCTCCGGGATCGCGAAGGCCTGTGCGGAGGCCGGCACCGCGCTGGTGGGCGGGGAGACCGCTGAGCATCCGGGCCTGCTGGCCGAGGATGAGTACGACGTCGCCGGGGCCGCCACCGGCGTGGTGGACGCCTCTGCAGTGCTGGGCCCGGAGCGGGTCCGCGCCGGAGACGTGGTGATCGGCATGGCCTCCTCTGGCATCCATTCCAACGGATACTCTCTGGTGCGCCGCGTGGTGTCCTCAGCCGGCTGGGGCTACGAGCGCGAGGTGCCCGAGTTCGGACGCACGCTGGGCGAGGAGCTGCTGGAGCCGACCCGCCTGTACACCACGCCCTGCCTGGACCTGGTGAAGGCGCTCAACGGCGACCCGGCTCAGGGCGAGCTGCCCGCGGACCTGCCGGTGCGCGGGTTCAGCCACGTCACCGGTGGCGGCCTGGCCGCGAACCTGGCCCGGGTGCTGCCGGCCGGCCTGATGGCGACGGTGGAGCGCTCCACCTGGTCCTGGCCGGCCGTGTTCTCCGTGGTGGCCGAGCTGGGGCGCGTGCCCCAGGCGGACTTGGAGCGCACCCTGAACCTGGGTGTGGGGATGGTGACCGTGGTGGCCCCGGAGAAGGCCGTCGAGGCCCTCACGCAGCTGAGCGCCTCGGGCCAGACGGCCTGGGTGATGGGCGAGGTCACCGAGTACTCCCCCGAGGACGTCGCTGGTGCCGGCGAGGACTTCGTCCAGGGCGCCAAGGGCGTCGACGGCGGCGGCGTGCTGCTCACCGGCGCCTACGCCTCCTGATCACCCCCCACCCCCCATCGAGTGGGGGAATCCACGACAGCTAAGCCGCTCGTGAGGCGATTTAGCTGTAGTGGATTCCCCCACTCGATGCGTGTCAGCGGGACTGGCCCGCCGTAAACCTCGCGACGCGCTCCTGGGCCTCGAGGCGGCGGGCCTCGGCGAGACGCTCGTAGACGCCGTCGTCGACGTTGCCCCGGTAGACCGCGTAGAACACCAGGGTCAGGACGTAGAACACCGTGACACCCGGCAAGGACAACCAGCGATCCCAGCCGTCGAGGGGCCCGCTGGTGGCGCGGCTCAGGAACGCGATGAGCTGCGCCGAGGCGATGAACAGACACGCCCCCACCTGAAACTTCACCTGTCCCGGTGAGACCGCGGCCGTGCCCAGGCCCCACCGGCGCCAGCCGCTCAGCCCGAGCCGGGCGGCGTCGTGCTCGGAGAGCCGGTGCCGCACCTCCTGCGGGGTCAGACGGGCCCCGGTGTGATTCAGTTCGACCATGACCAACCTCTCCCCGTCGTCGACGACGCCGACCCTCGCCGTGGGATCCATGGCGCCCTTGCTGTCACGCGTCAGCCTATCGGTGAGGGCAGGTCATGACCAGGGGTCGCCCTCATCGCCCTCGCCGCACCGTGGACTTCCTCCCGCGTGAGGCCTAAAGTGACATGCACCACGTCACCTGCGGCCTGCTCGGCAGCCTCGCCGCTCGACAGCGCCACGCCGGTGACCGCCGCATCCCGAGGCGCAGGAGGGCGACATGAGTGACACCCGGCAGATCCCCGAGTCATTCCACACCGGCCAGGCCCTTCTCCTCGCCTCCGTGGCAGCGCTGGGCGGCTTCCTGTTCGGATTCGACACAGCGGTTGTCAACGGGACGGTCACCGCGGTCCGTGAGGGATTCGGACTCAGCGCCGGGTTGACCGGCTTCGTGGTGTCCTCGGCCCTGCTGGGCTGCGTGGTGGGCGCGTTCACCGCAGGCCGCCTGGCGGATCGCATCGGCCGCGTCCGGGTCATGCTGATCGCCGCCTCGCTGTTCCTGGTCAGTGCGGTCGGCTGCACCTTCGCCGTCGGCGCCGCAGACCTGATCGTCTGGCGGGTCATCGGCGGCCTCGGCGTCGGCACCGCCTCGGTGATCGCCCCCGCCTACATTGCCGAGATCTCCCCGGCGCAGATCCGTGGCCGCCTCGGCTCCATGCAGCAGCTGGCCATCGTCACCGGGATCTTTGTGGCCCTGCTGTGCAACGCGTGGCTCGCCGGGCTCTCCGGAGGAGCCGCGGAGCAGCTATGGTTCGGGCTGGAGACCTGGCGCTGGATGTTCTTCGCCGAGGTGGTGCCGGCGCTGGCCTACGGCGCGTTCGCCCTGATGATCCCCGAGTCGCCGCGATTCCTCGTGAAGAAGGGTTCACCGGCCAAGGCGCGCGAAGTCCTCAGCCGGGTGCTCGAGACCGGCATCGACCAGCGGATCGAGGAGATCCGACAGTCCCTGGGCACCGAGGCCCGCACCCGCCTGAAGCACCTGCGCGGCCCGGCACTCGGTCTCCTGCCGATCGTCTGGGTGGGCATCCTGCTCTCCACGTTCCAGCAGTTCGTGGGCATCAACGTGATCTTCTACTACTCCTCCACCCTGTGGCAGGCGGTCGGCTTCACCGAAGCCGATGCGCTCGCACAGACCGTCATCACCGGCGTGACCAACATCGTGGTCACCATCATCGCGATCGCCCTGGTGGACAAGATCGGTCGTCGTCGGCTGCTGATGATCGGCTCCACCGGCATGACGCTCACCCTGGGCCTGCTGGCATGGATCTTCGCCACCGCTCCGGTGGTGGAGGCAGCCGACGGAACGCTCACCCCGCAGCTGACCGACACCGGCGGAGTCGTGGCCCTGCTGGCCGCCAACGGGTTCGTGGTCTTCTTCGGCATGTCCTGGGGCCCGGCGGTGTGGGTGCTGCTGGGCGAGATGTTCAACAACCGGATCCGCGCCACTGCGCTCGGCATCGCCGCGGCCGCCCAGTGGATGGCCAACTTCACCATCTCCACCACCTTCCCAGCCCTAGCTGACATGAGCCTCGGCGTCGCCTACGGCTTCTACACCACCTGTGCGGCGATCTCCCTGTTCTTCGTCATCAGGTTCGTCCCGGAGACCAAGGGCAAGCAGCTCGAAGACATGGAGTAGCTCGTGCACCCAAACACCCCTCGAGCGCGCCTCAGCCACCCGTCGAGTGGGGGATTCCGCTACGGCTAACTCGCCCATGAGGACTGTTAGCCGTAGCGGAATCCCCCACTCGACGCATATCGGGGTGCCGCCTGAGCAGGGCAAGCAGCTCGAGGACATGACGTGAGGCGCTGAGGCGGCGCAGGACGACGGGGGGCTGACCTGAGGACGGCACCATGGCGCCCTGGGCGGTGATCGACGTCGCCAGCGGCACCCGGTCGGGATGACCACGTTCATGCACATCGACGCCCGCACTCCGCGCCTCGAGATCGGCTCCACCTGGCTGCTCTGCGCCGGACCCAACGCACCGGCGTCAACGCGCCTATGAAGCGCCTCCTGCTGGCCCGGGTCTTCGAGGATCTGGGGCGCCTGGCGGTGGAGTTCCGGACGCACTTCCACAATCGTCAGTCGCGTGCCGCCCTCGAACGCCTCGGGGCGAAGCAGGACGGGTGCTGCACCAGCCGGATCAGCCGAGGATCGACTCCACGGTGTCCACCGCGGCGGGCACCAGGGAGACCACCAGCAGACCCGCCATGACCAGGTTGAACATCCGCAGATGCGCCGGCTTGGAGATCAGCCGCCCCGCACCGACACCCATCAGCGTCCAGGTCACGGTGCAGGGGGTGCCGAAGATCAGGAACACCGCGCCGATCACCAGCACTTCGACGGTGAAGGACTCCCAGTGCCCCGTATAGGCGGCGATCGCGCCCACCGCCATCGTCCAGGCCTTGGGGTTGACGAACTGGAACAGCGCCAGCTGCAGGAACGACGGCGGCCGGGCACCGTGGCGCACGGACAGGTCCGTGGGCCCGGAGGCGATCTTCCACGCCAGGTACAGCAGGTAGGCGATGCCGATCGGACGCAGCACGTCGAGGATCACCGGCCACTGCGCCAGCGCCTGCCCCAGCCCGAGTCCGACGAGCACCACCATCACCGGGAAGCCGATGTTCACGCCGACGATCGCCGGTACTGTGCGGCGCAGGCCGTAGGTCGCGCCGGAGGCCATGGCGATCGTGTTGTTCGGTCCGGGAGTCCCCGCCGTCGCCAGGGCGAAGAGGATCAGGGAGAGGATGGTCACCCGGACGAGCCTAGCGCGCGCCGTGCCGACGATGCCGCGCGTGCCGCCGACGCCCGGATTCTGAGACTCCGTGCGGGGTCCCGGATCCCTCGCACCACCTGCCGTCATCCCCGAAGGGCTGCGGTGCGGCCGGTATCATCAGGGAAGTGACCACTCGACCCCAGCACCCCGGGCCCCGCGGAGCGCAGCAGCTGACTGTGCATCCGATCAGCGCCGACGAGCACGCAGCGTTCCTGGCGCAGCACCCGACCGCCTCTTTCCTGCAGAACCCCCGGTGGCCGCAGGTGAAGACAGACTGGCGCGGAGAGTCCTTGGGCGCCTTCGACGGTGACCGGCTGGTGGCCGCCACCCTGGTGCTCCACCGCCGTCTGCCTCTCCCTTCCGCCGTCCCGGTGCTGGGCCGCAAAAGCCTCGCCTATCTGGCCGAAGGTCCGGTCTTCGACGCCGAGGAGGTCGCGCTCAGCGCTCTGCTTCCGGCGATCGTGGACCACCTGAAGGGTCAGGGCGCCTTCCTCATCCGCATGGGCCTGCCCGGGGTGACCCGCCGCTGGGCCGCCCAGGACGTCCGCCGCGCGCTGGCCGCCGGGGAGCACACGGTGATCTCCGAGCTGGAGCCCCTGCAGGTTGACGACGGCGCCGTCGCGGTCCGCGCCGAGCTGGAGGGCCTGGGCTGGGAGCCCCCGCAGGAGTCTGAGGAGTTCGAGGCCGGGCAGCCGCAGTTCCAGGCCCGCATCCCGCTGACCGACGAGGAGGGCGGCCCGCTTGACGTCGACGCCGTCCTGGCGCGGATGGACCAAACCTCACGACGGCAGACCCGCAAGTCCACGCGCTCGGAGCTGGTCATCACGACCGGGGGTGAGGAGGACCTCCCCGCCTGGCAGGCGCTCTATGCGGAGACCGCTGAGCGGGACGACTTCACCGGCCGCCCGCTGAGCTACTTCCAGCGGATGTTCCGGGAGCTCAACGCCGCCGAGGACACCGAGTGCACCCTGTACTTCGCCCACCACGAGGACGCGCTGCTCGCCGCAGCGATCTACGTACGGCAGGGGAAGTTCGCCTGGTATGTGTACGGTGCCTCCTCCTCCCAGGAGCGCAAGCGCTACGCCCCGCGAGCCCTGCAGCTGCGCCAGATCGAGGATGCCCTGGCCGCCGGATGCCGGTGGTATGACCTCGGCGGGCTCAGCCCTTCGCTGGATCCCGAGTACCCGCTGGCCGGGCTCACTCGCTTCAAGACGACCATGGGCGCCGACGTGGTGCAGACCTACGGCGAGTGGGACTACCCGGTGAACCGCCTGCTGACCAGGGCGTTCACCCTCTACATGGCTCGCCGCTGAAGCGCAGGCCAAGCGTCCCGCCGACCCCGTCAGGGTGATCTCGGCCTCCCACCCCTGCCCACCGAACCATACATCCAGTACAGTTTGATGTCATGGCGACCGCATCCCTCCCCCTGGTGGACCCCGGGCCCGTTCCTCAGCTCTCCCGCTGGCAGCGCTGGACCGTGCTCGTCATCGTCTCCTCCGCCCTGCTGCTCATCACCTTGGACAACACCGTCCTGTACACCGCGCTGCCCCGGCTGACCGAGGATCTGGGCGCCTCGACCTCCCAATCCCTGTGGATCATCAACGCCTACCCGCTGGTCATCGCCGGCCTGCTTCCCGGCTCCGGCGCGCTGGGTGACCGGCTCGGCCATAAGCGGCTCTTCCAGTACGGGCTGGTCATCTTCGGAGTCGCCTCGCTGGCCGCCGCCTTCTCCCTCACCCCAGAGGCTCTGATCGCCGCCCGCGCATTCCTGGCCGTGGGAGCGGCTGCGATGATGCCGGCCACCCTGGCGCTGATCCGGGTGAGCTTCCCGATGGAGAAGGAACGCAACCTGGCGATCGCCGTCTGGGCCTCGGTCTCCGTGGTGGGCATGGCCATCGGTCCGATCGTCGGCGGACTGCTGCTCGAGCGGTTCTGGTGGGGCTCGGTGTTCCTGATCAACGTGCCCATCGCCGTGGCCGGGTCCCTGGCGATCATCCTGGCCGGACCGCGCAACCTCACCAACCCGGCCAAGCGCTGGGACGGCCTCTCCTCCGCCCAGGTGATGATCGGACTGACGGCCGCCGTGCTGGCCATCAAGTCCCTGGCCGAGGACGGGGTCGATTGGCTGCTGGTCATCGGCTCGGCACTGGTCGCCGTCGTCGCGCTCACCGTGTTCGGGCGGCGCCAGGCACGGCTGGAGGAGCCCCTGATCGACTTCACGATCTTCCGCAACCGAGCCTTCGCCGCCGGTGTGGCCGCCGCCGGCGCCAGCATCTTCGCGATCATGGGCACTCAGCTCGCCAGCACCCAGCGCTTCCAGCTGGTCGAGGGCTACACCCCGCTGCAGGCAGGACTGCTCGTCTCGGCGATCGCCGTCGGGGCGCTGCCCATGGCGCTGATCGGTGGAGCGATCCTGCACCGCACGGGCCTGCTCGTGCTGATCTCCGGAGGGCTGTCCGTGGCGGCGCTGGGAGCAGGAGTCTCGGTCGCCGGAGCCGCGCAGGACATGCTCTCCGTGCTGGTGCTGGGATTGCTGATCATGGGAGTAGGCCTGGGCGGTTCGATCTCCGTGGCCTCCACCGCGATCATGGGCAATGTGCCGCCGCGCCGGGCAGGGATGGCCGCATCGATCGAGGAGGTCTCCTACGAATTCGGCGGCCTGGTGGCCGTCGCCACCCTGGGCAGCCTGCTGAACTTCGCCTACTTCCGCTTCCTCACCCTGCCCGCCGGGGCAGACCGCTTCACCGGGGCCAGTCCCACTGAGGCGCTGACCAGCGGGGAGGGCGACGTCGTCGCAGCGGCCTCCCAGGCGATGGACAGCTCCTTCCTCGTGGTGCTGGCCGCAGTGACGGCGGTGCTGGCCGCCGGCACTCTGATCACCGGTTCGCTGCTGCGCCGGCACCTGCCCGGCACCGCCTCCCAGGCGTACCCTGGGAACCACTGAGCAGATGCGCCGACCCGGGCACTCAGCCTGCAGCCCCCGCCCGGGCCGAGCCGAGCGGCGGGCTGCCACGGGCCGCTAGGCTGGGGCATCATGCGACAGTCCAAACGCACCGAGATCCTGCACGCCGCCCAGCACATCGTCCAGCGTGACGGCGTCACGGCGATCACCTATGAATCGGTGGCCGCCGAGGCCGGCCTGACCAAGGGCGGACTGCTCTATCACTTCCCGTCCCGGGAGGACATGCTCCTGGCCCTGCATGAGCACGTCGCGGGCCAGTGGGAGGCCTGCATGGAGTCTGAGGCGGGGGCTCCCTACGAGGAGCTCACGCCGGGGCAGCGGCTCGACGCCTACATCCGCGCGTCACAGAACCCCGACCGGGCGGAGCTGCTGCTGATGCTCGAGTCCGCCGGGGATCCCGCCGCCCAGGCGGCCTGGGACACGGTGCACGATCGGTGGTCGCCTCCGCCGCCCCGTGGCACGCCCGACGACGCCGACGTGCCGGGCCGCGCGGCCGGCGTCGACCCGGACCTGCTGCCGTTCCTGGCACGGCTGGCCGCGGACGGACTGTGGTTCTATGAGGCGCTGGCTCCCGGGCATTTCACCGAGGCGCAGCGGTCCACGATCGTGGAGGCGATCATCCGGCTGGGCGCCGGGGAGCACACGCAGACCTGACCGGCAGCTCACCTCAGCGCGGCGTCGAGACTCTCCAGCGCAGGGGCGATCCGCGTCCGCCACCGCCAGTCGGCCTTCGCGTCGGCACGGGACGGCCCGCCGTTGATGATGCCGATCGGTCGCCCCGCCCGGTGCATCTGCAGGGCGATCTTGAAGCCGCTCATCACCGCCATCGAGGAACCGACCACCAGGAGTCCGGAGGACCGCTCCACGAGCTCGTCCACCAGGACCTTGCGCTCAGCAGGCACGCCCTCGCCGAAATAGACGACGTCGGGCTTCAGCCGGGTGGACCCGCAGACCAGGCAGCCGACCATGTGGAAGCGCCGGATCCAGGAGTCCTCGAGGGCGACGTCGCCGTCGGGATTGACGTTCTCCGCGGCCTGGAGGGCCTCCTCAGCGTAGCCGGGGTTGGCCTCCTCCAGGCGGGTGTCCAGGTGTCGGCGCTCCTCCCGGTTTCCGCAGGTCAGGCAGGCCACGGTGGCGAGATCGCCGTGCAGCGGGATCAGCGGAGACTCCACCCCGACCTCATGGTGGGCCAGGGCGTGGAGGCCGTCCACGTTCTGGGTGACCAGCCCGGAGAGCGTGCCCCACCGCTGCCAGCCGGCGAGCAGATGGTGCGCCGAGTTCGGCGTGGCACTGTCCATATGCCGCCAGCCGACGAAGCTGCGCGCCCAGTACCGGTGGCGGGCGCCCTCGTCGTGCAGGAACTCCTGGTACGTCATCGGCCGGTGACGGTGCAGGGACCCCTGAGGGCCGCGATAGTCGGGTATGCCGGAGTCGGTGGAGACTCCGGCGCCGGTGACGGCGAGCACCCCGCCGACGCGCAGCATCTGCAGGATGCCGGCCTGGGCTGCCTCCCCGGCCTGCGGAGGCGCGGTGTCTTCGACGACGCGCTCGATGGACCGCAGCGCGGCCCGGTGGGCGTTGGCCACGGGGATGGTGAAGGCCGGGGAATCGGTGGCGGGGCGCATCTCCTGTGCGCCGAGGCCTCCGGCGGACTCCTCGGACACAGCAGAATCCGACCCGGCGGTCATCGCCGGATCGGATTCACTGCTGCTTGTGACGGCCTGAGTGCTGGCGGGAGCAGTGCGTCCCTGCTCCACGGTCTCAGCGGCCGTAGCGTTCCGAGAGGTCGTCGTAGCCGTACGACTCATCCTCCGGTTCGGGTGAGGTGGCTTCCTCGGCGGGGATTTCACCACGCGACTGAGCCAGCTCTCGCTCGAGAGCTGACAGGTCGGTGTTCGGGGTGAAGTACTTGATCTCCCGCGCCTGCTTCGTTGCTTTCGCCTTCTGACGGCCGCGCCCCATGAGCGAGACCCCCTCTGTCTTCTCAGGTCCTCGCGATGCCGGGCAGGGTGCAACGCGGGAGTATCTCTGCGATCTACTGGTTCGTGTACCTAGGTTAACATGATTGGGAACGGTGCGTCGCACGTCCGCCCAGGGCGAAGTCCTCCAGGATGCCCCGCCCTGCGGTGCTCTGTGCGCCCGAATGGTCCAGTTCGCGGGGTGCTGTGCCTGTCCGACGCCCCCCGGATGCTCGTCGTCGACCTTCGCCGACGGCGCCGTGGGCATCCGGATGGGACGGACATCACCTTCGCCTGCGCTCCACCAGGACGCCGTTCGACATGTCCCGCCGATCCCGCCACGACGCGCACAGGAGCACCGCCGCAGTGGAAGACAGCACTGAGTCGCCCGACCATTCCTCAGGTGAGCCCTCCGGACCTCTCCCCCCGACGCGCCGATCGCGCCGCGAGGCCCGACGTCGGGCTGACCGGAGGACCACCGCAGCGGAGCCCGACGCCCGCGAGGGAGCGACGGCCCGCGAGGGAGCGACGGCGGAACCCCCCGAGGACTCCCCGGAGGAGATCTCCCCGGACGACTCCGGCCACCTGGAGTCCTTCGACGTCCGGGAGACCGCGAATCGTGATCCCCGACGCCCGAACGTGCTGCCCTTCGTCCTCGCCGGCGGACTCGTCGTGCTAGTCACCCTGTCCCTTTTGTGGTGGTTCCTCTTCCGAGACGAGCCGGCCGAGCTGCCGGAGACTGTCGCCGAGCGCGAGGAGGATCCCGGCATCGACGGCGTGATCCTGCGGGACGCCGAGCCGGACCAGTGGCTGGCCGGCGACTGCCTGACTGGCTTCCAACCGCAGGACGAGTCCGCCCCGGCCACGATCATCGAGTGCGGACACAGCTATGACGTCCAGGTGATCCACTGGGAGGATCTGGAGGTCGGCGAGTACCCGGGTGACGAGGACATCTCAGAACGGGCGCACATGACCTGCGAGGACAACGGGCAGCTGGACCAGGACGCCGTGGACGCCGTGGACTTCGAGCTGCAGGTCCGCATCTCCCACCCGACCGAGTCGACCTGGCGCCGCGAGGGCGACCGGCGGATCAACTGCCTGCTGCAGCCGGCCAGCGGAGTCACCATGACGGGGAACTTCGTGGTGGACCCCGAGGAGCACTCCTCCGCCGACGACGCCGAGGACGCCGAGCCCGGCACTGAGGACGAGGCCCCCGACGCGGACGCTGATGCCGATGCCACGGAGGGTGACTGAGCAGGTCGTCCAGAGACGCACCCGCCCGATCAGGACCCCACGATGACCTCGTGGGCCTGACGCCGCGCGGCGTCCTCCATCATGTCCTGCACGCCCTCCCGCCAGGGCGTGACCGGGGCGCGGACCAGGAGCTCCTCGCTGGGGACCAGGGTGCAGGGACGTCGCCAGATCGGCCTGAGCCTGGCGAGTTCCAGGATCGTCCGGCTGATCAGCCCCGTCGCCCGGAGCACCACGTGCGGCAGCACCACAGGTGCCCGGTGCGCTCGACCCACGACGTCGGCGGCGTGCTCCGCCACCTGGCGCAGCGTCGGAGCCTGCGACGGCGCGATGAGGAGCCGGTGGGGGCTCTTCCCGAGCAGCTCCTGCGCATCTGCCCCCGCCGCGATCATGGCCCGGCTGAGGTCGGCGATCTCGGTCACCGCATGGGCGACGTCGGGGTCGGCGGGGATGATGGCTCGACGACCTGCTGCCACGCGCTCAGTGATGAGCAGGCGCACCACGCTGCTGCTCGGCTCGGCGTCTGCGCCGATGAGATCTCCTGCCAGGATGCTGATCACCCGCGCCGAGTGTGCGGCTCGCGCCTCCAGCAGCTCCCGCCGCACCCGCCCTTTGTCCTCGACCGGGGCGTAGGCGGAGTCCTCCTTCAGCACTTCCGCGTCCCCGGCGAAGGCGTAGGTGGACTCCGGGAAGACCACCACGGCACCGCTCTCGGCCGCCGCCTCGAGGACCGCCTGCTCCATCCGCGGCAGCTCCGAAGCCCAGGCTCGTGAGTCATAGCGGGTGTGGAAGCAGGCGAAGATGACCTCAGCACCTGCGGCGGCGGACGCGATGTCCGCACGTCTCGCGGCATCGCCGATCACATGATGAGCACCTTCGGGCATCGCCGCCCGGGCGGACCGCGTCACCACCACCGTCTCGACACCTCGGGCCAGCAGATCGGCGGTCACTCGCGAACCGATCTGGCCATGGCCGACCACCACTGCTCTACGCATCCTGGGACCTCTCGTCGTCGCATGAAGAGAGCACTGCTCTCGTTTGATCGAGAGCCTAGCTGACCGACGCTCCAAAGACAAGATCAGTGCTCTTTTTAGTGACTGGTGACCTCTCTCGTCACTGCCTCTCTCCCACGAGCATGACGCTCTCCGAGAGGTTGATAGGATCGCCGCATGCCGCCCGACGCCGCCCGCCTGACCCCACGGGAGAAGAGCCGTCGGGACACCGAGGCCGCCGTCCTGGAGATCGCGAACAGGCAGCTCGACTCCGAGGGGCCCCATGGGCTTTCCCTGCGCGCGGTGGCCCGTGAACTCGGCGTGGTCTCGAGCGCCGTCTATCGCTACGTCCGCAGCCGGGACGAGCTGCTGACCCTGCTGATCACAGACGCCTACGAGGGTCTCGCCGACGACGTCGAGGCCGCCCTGGCGCGCGAGGGCGACACCCTGGAGGTCCTGGCGGTGACGATGCTCCACTGGTCACGCCGCTTTCCGCAGCGCTGGGCCCTGATCCACGGATCACCGGTGGAGGGCTATCGCGCTCCCGAGGAGACGGTCCCTCCCGGCACTCGAACTGCCGTGCAGGCGGCACGCCTGGTCGCTGAGCTCCACGACCAGACGCCCCACCGGCAGCTCTCCGATGCCGCAGGATCGCACCCCGCCGCCACCTGGCTGGTCGGAGAGCTCGAGGAGCTCGGACTGACCATCTCGCCGCAGGCCGCGCTGCGTGCCGTCTCTGTCTGGGCCGGCCTCCTGGGAATGGTCAACATCCTGCGCTTCGGCCAACTCGGCCCGGGCAGTGCCGACGTCGAGGACGACCTGATGCGCGCCCATGTCCTCCGGCTGACCACCTGAGACCGCTCACGACCTGACCCGCACCCTGGAGAACCCCATGAGCACCAGCACCGCAACCCCTGCCTCTCTGCCCGAGCTGCGCTGGTGCTCCGCCTCGCTGGGCGAGCTGGGCTCCGTGGTGGTGGTCCATTCCCCCGAAGACGACACCATCCGTGCGGCGAGCCTGGCACGCCCGGAAGGAGCAGAGCCCGAGGTCGCCGCGATCGGCCGCGCCCTGGAGCAGATGATGGATCACCTGGAAGCAGCGGCCCCGGAGACCGCGGACCGGGAGATGAATCCGCTGCCCACCGACTGTGGCGTCGTCGCCGAGGCGGTGGCCGCCTATGTCCAGGGTCAGCATGAGGCCTTCGACGACGTCGCCGTCGTCCAGCCCGGCTCCGCGTATCGGCAGCAGGTGTGGGCCGCCCTGCGCGAGGTGCCGGCCGGGGAGACGGTCTCCTATGCGGAGCTGGCCCAGATGGCGGGTCGGCCGCTGGCACACCGCGCGGCGGCGAGCGCCTGCGCCCACAACCTGGTGGCCTTCGCCATCCCCTGCCACCGGGTGATCAGGGCCGACGGCTCCATCGGCGGCTACGGCTTCGGCGGCGTGGGCACCAAGCGCAGACTGCTCGCCCGCGAGGGGATCCACCTCTGATCCATCCCCCCTCGACGTCGAGTGGCCACGAATCACGGCATCTCACCCCCGACGACGGCGTGTCATCGGGCAGACGCCGCGATTCGTGGCCACTCGGTGGTCCAGGCGACGAGAATCAGGTCTTCTTCGTCACGGTGAGTCCATGCACCGTGTGCTCCTCCAGGGAGAGCTCCTGACGGTCGACCAGGACCGTGTCACCATCCTCGACCTCGCCGCCCAGCAGCCGCTTGGCGAGCTGATCCCCGATCTCGCGCTGCACCAGCCGGCGCAGCGGGCGCGCCCCGTAGGCGGGGTCGTAGCCGGTGAAGGCCAGCCACTCGCGGGCCGGGTCGGTTACCTCCAGGACGAGCCGGCGGGAGGCCATCCGCTCCTGCAGAGAACCGATCTGCAGATCCACGATGCTGGCCAGCTGCTCCATGGAGAGCGGATCGAACATCACGATGTCATCGAGCCGGTTGAGGAACTCGGGCTTGAAGGAGCGATTGACCACCTCCATGACGGCCCGGTGCTGGGCGTCGGCGTCCAGACTCTGGTCCACCAGGAACTGGGAGCCCAGGTTGGAGGTCAGGATCAGCACCACGTTGCGGAAGTCCACGGTGCGCCCCTGGCCATCGGTGAGGCGGCCGTCGTCGAGCACCTGCAGCAGGATGTCGAAGACCTGCGTGTGGGCCTTCTCCACCTCGTCGAGCAGCACCACCGAGTAGGGACGTCGGCGCACCGCCTCGGTGAGCTGACCGCCTTCGTCGAAGCCGACGTAGCCGGGAGGCGCACCGACCAGCCGGGCCACCGAGTGCTTCTCCGAGTATTCGGACATGTCGATGCGGATCATCGAGCGCTCGTCGTCAAAGAGGAACTCCGCCAGGGCCTTGGCCAACTCGGTCTTGCCCACGCCGGTGGGCCCCAGGAACAGGAAGGAACCGGTGGGTCGGTCCGGGTCGGCGACTCCGGTGCGTGCCCGCCGGACGGCGTCGGAGACACTGGCCACGGCCCGGTGCTGGCCGATCAGCCGCGAGCCGATCAGCTCCTCCATCTGGAGCAGCTTCTGCGTCTCACCCTGCATCAGCCTCCCGGCGGGGATCCCCGTCCAGGCGGAGATGACCTCGGCGACGCCGTCGGCGTCGACCCCTTCTGACACCATCCGGGAGCGCTGCCCTCCTGCGGAACTCTCCTGCTCCTCGGCGTCGGCAAGCTTCTGCTCGAGCTGCGGGATCTCACCGTAGAGCAGCCGGGAGGCCTCGGCGAGATCCCCCTCCCGCTGGGCCTTCTCCGCCTGGCTGCGCAGGTCGTCGAGCTGGACCCGCAGCTCACCGGAGCGGTTGAGCTCGGTCTTCTCGACCTCCCATCGGGCGGTCAGCTCAGCGAGGTCCTCCTTCTTGTCGGCGAGGTCCGCGCGCAGCACCTGGAGGCGTTCGGCGGAGCCGGCGTCGGTCTCCTCAGCGAGGGCCATCTCCTCCATGGTGAGCCGGTCCACCACGCGGCGCAGCTCATCGATCTCCACCGGCGCGGAGTCGATCTCCATGCGCAGCCGAGAGGCGGCCTCGTCGATCAGGTCGATGGCCTTGTCCGGCAGCTGCCGGCCGGTGATGTACCGATCTGACAGGGAGGCGGCGGCGACCAGCGCGTTGTCCGCGATGGCCACCTTGTGGTGGGCCTCGTAGCGCTCCTTGAGCCCGCGCAGGATGCCGATGGTGTCCTCCACCGAGGGCTCCCCCACGTAGACCTGCTGGAAGCGGCGCTCCAGGGCGGCGTCGGACTCCACGTTCTCCCGGTACTCGTCCAGGGTGGTCGCACCGATGAGCCGCAGCTCCCCGCGGGCCAGCATCGGCTTGAGCATGTTGCCCGCATCCATGGAGCCCTCGGAGGCTCCGGCGCCGACCACGGTGTGGATCTCGTCGATGAAGGTGACGATCCCGCCCTCGGCGGACTTGATCTCCTCCAGCACGGCCTTGAGCCGCTCCTCGAACTCCCCGCGGTATTTGGCCCCGGCGATCATCGCACCCAGGTCCAGGGAGATCAGCGTCTTGTCCCGCAGCGACTCGGGGACGTCACCGGCGACCATGCGCTGGGCCAGGCCCTCGACGACGGCGGTCTTGCCGACCCCGGGCTCACCGATGAGCACCGGGTTGTTCTTGGTGCGGCGGGAGAGCACCTGCACCACGCGCCGGATCTCGGAATCGCGGCCGATGACCGGGTCCAGTTTGCCGGAACGGGCGATCTCGGTGAGGTCCGTGCCGAACTTCTCCAGCGACTGGAAGGTGTTCTCCGGATCCGGGGTGGTGACCTTGCGGTCGCCCCGGAGTCCGGGCAGCTCGGCCTTCAGCGGCTCGGGACCGGCTCCGGCCTCGGCGAGCGCCCGGCCCGAGGGTCCGGCGTCGGCGGCGACCCCGAGCAGGAGGTGTTCGGTGGAGACGAACTCGTCGCCCATCTGCTCGGCCTCGGCCTGGGCGGCCTTGATGACGGCGAGACCCGCCTGGGAGAACTGCGGGGCCGCGACGGCGTCGCCGCTGGTGGCCGGCAGCTGCCTGATGGCGGCGGAGGCCCGGGTGGAGATGGCCTCGGGGTCCGCGCCGGCGGCCTTGAGCAGCGCGACGGCGACAGACTCCCTCTGGTCCATCAGGGCCTTGAGGATGTGAGCAGGTTCGATCTGCGGGTTGCCTGCGGTGTTGGCGTTCATCGCGGCCGCGGAGACGGCTTCCTGCGACTTGGTGGTGAGCTTGACGTCCATGGGGTGAAGGCTCCTTTCTCAGCGCCTCGGCGGTCCCTCGCCTGTAGTACATCAGGTCCGGCGAGCCCTGTCATGCAAACTTGAGTCAATGATACTCAAGTTTGGTCGGCAGGCACATATTCCCCTCACTCCACGCCAGCTCGAAAATCCATCATGTCGAGGGGCCACGCACTGTCACCCGCTCCCCGCCGCAGTCTCGGAACCCGACTTTCTACCGCCACCATGTCAAGCGACGCACAAGCGGCCTTAACCTCGACTTCATCGACCTACGAATGAGCGATCGATCCGCATCATTGATTATCGGATCAGGATCATGGCGATGAAGCTGCTGTTCGGTGGCCATGATTGCGCTACGCACGAGTCGCCCCAGCGGCAGAACGTAGAATGCAAGTCTCTGCAATCCTGATGGCATCAGGGCCATCCAATGTCGACGACCAGAAACTGCACGAACAAATGAATCAATGAGATCCTGTCCATCTTCCGTTTCTCGCATCTCCCTGGAAAAACTCAGTCTCAGATGAGCATATGTATCACCTCTCCGGCACTGCTCTGCACGTAGCGTTACGCCTAAAGCAATAATGCAATCCTGCCGGTCGAACATATTGAATTCGATAATCTGCCTACGATTCATCTCCGCAGCTGAACGATGAGGAATGCTGAAGAAATCGCCCGCATAGCCCTGCACCTGGGCCGACACCTGGGCCGAACCGCGACGCTCTCGGTTCGCAAGCCAGATTATCGATGCATAATGCCTTGCCGCGTCAGGACCTAGCAGGTCATAGGCATCCTGAGCACTCCAGCTGCCCCTGACAAGCGACTCGCCCGCGAATCCTAGGAAGTGAGCCATGGGGCCAATGGACAGGCGGGCTTCCGCGGCAGCATCTATTCCTTCAAGCGAAGAGTCTAGACGCCTCGATATATGCCTTGCATACTCCCTTTCCGAGTCAGAAGCGTATGCATAATGATATTCTGAATCATAAATAATCATCAACAGTATATTCCAGGCCTCCCGATGCTCTGACCAGAGTTTCCTCATCTCAGCAATGAAGACCTCCCGGGCATGTCTATCCCTGCGCCATGAAACCAGTAGGGCAGCCGCCGCAACTCCCAGCGACAAGAATCCAACAAGACCGTACTCAATCTCCGCACCCATGAATTCATTGTATGGCACGACCGCCTTCTGCGGCCGGCGCGCTGTCGGGTCCTTCGGCCTGGTCACAGTGCGCAGCCGCATGTACCTGCTGGCCACTCGCTCCGGCACCGATCGGACGTACCGCGTCTCGCGGATCCTGGACGCCGAGGAGCTCTCGGAACCCGCGCAGCGCCCGGAGACGGTCGATCTGGACCACATCTGGCGCAGACGCAGCGAGCAGTTCCTCTCTGGAGGCGACCACTTCCCGGTCACGGTCCGTGTCCATCCGGGGCGACGGGAGGAGCTGGTCGACACCGCCCTTGCCGTCCGGGCGGAACAGCGCATCAGCGGCGACTGGGCGCACCTGGAGGTCATCTTCCAGGACCTGCGCCATGCGGAATGGGCACTGTGGCAGCTCGGCCTCGACGCCGAGGCCCTCGCTCCGGCCTCTCTGCGCGACGCCCTGGGAGAGCGCGCCGCCACCCTCGCCGCCCGCTATCGCGGCAGGGGTTGATCAGCGGCGTGGGACGAGAGTCCGGTCAGCACCGGTGAGGTGCCTCAACCACCGTGGGGCCTCAAAGACCCAGTCCTGCCTGAGCCGCTGCGCCACGGCGTAGATCAGGAGCGGACCGATGACTCCGATCACGGTGGGCCCCACCACGTGGATCCAGAGGGCATCGATGCCCATCGTGCTCAGCGCGATGCGCGTGCCAGCCGTGAAGAACACATGAGCGACGAATATCACCAGCGACCGTTGCCCGATCCGCGCCAGCCACTGCATGGTGGATCCCGTCCGGGCCAGCAGAAGCGAGAGGGCGAGGATCGACACGACGCCGGCCAATGAGCCGAGAGCCCCGAGCGTCACGCTCGACACGGAGCGGATATTCCCATAGGCAGTGGGCGGGGTGCCCAGCAGCGTCGCACCGAGGACCACCCACACGGCGCCGGCCACGAGCAGAACCACAACAGCGTGGCTGACGAGGATCCCCTTCATCCAGCCGAGCAGCCGCCGACCGGTCAACACCACCCCGGAGAAGAAGAAGATCGTCAGCGCGAGACCCTCCCCGCCGAGGATGTTCCAGTTCAGCCCCCACACCGCCAGAGAGCCGGCCCCGGCCAGCCCCCATGTCGCGGCGGCGGCCCTGCGGCTGCGCCACGGCCGCGTCGCGGCAGTGAGCAGCATCATCAGGACGAGCCACCCGAAGAACCAGAACTGCTCCTTCGGTTCCCAGATCCTCAGGAGCTCCACGGGCGACACCGGGTCGTTGACCGCGGAGCCCACCGCGATCTTCATCAGCAGCTGCAGAGTCGACCACAGCGTGTAGAGCCACAGGAAGGTGACCGTGCGGGCGCGGGCGTAGTACCAGGGCCCGTCGCGGCGCATACCGCCGGCCACGAACAGTCCGGCCACGAAGGCGAAGACCGACAGGTGCGACATGTAGATGACGGAGTCGACCCGAGTCAGCAGAGGATCCTGCACCAGCCCCGCCGGCTCCAGCGCGCGCCACACGTGCCCGACCACGATGAGGATGATGGCCAGTGCCTTCGCGATGTCGAGGGTGGCGTCGCGCACCGGCGGGGATGGGTCTGGACTCACATCTCAAGGAAACACAGGAGGCCCCGTCTCACAAGGGTTCCGGCCCGTGATTCACCCTCGCCCCGATCCGGAGGACCGCAGAACGCATCACCGCGCACAACGCTCCCTCTCGTACCTCGCTCCAGCAGGAGCCGCGACTCTCGCCGCCGGCGGACGGGACGCTGCCGCCTCCTCCCCACTCTCGGCCCGGTATCGTTCCGTCGCCGGCTGACGCACGGACGGTGCTCGACGAGGCCCGACTGCGTCCTGAACACGCCCTGATTCGGCGGTGCTGAGAACAATCAGCCCAGCCCCCAAGGCGAAGGCTGCGTAGAGGAATGCTCCGAGCCCGAGGGCGGCGTCGACTCCAGGACCGTAGATGGCGGCCGCCGAGGCACCGGACCCCGTGCCGGAGCCCTGGCCGATGACACCGTGGTGGATGGCAAGGGTCCCCAGTGCGGCGATGCCCGTGCCGGCGCCGAGCGCGAAGGAGGTCTCCTGGATGGCACCGGCGTCAGCGGTGCGACTCTCAGGGGCAGTGCTCATGATCGCGTTCGCCGCAATGGCCATGATGATCCCCGAGCCCAGCCCCAGGATGACCAACGCGGCAAGCTCCCCGGCCGCATCCAGAGTGGCCAGCAGCAGGAACCCTCCGGCGGCCAGGACCAGCCCTGCGGTGATGATGCGTTGTTGGCTGGACCACCGGAGCAGCAGAGGGCCGAGGAGTCCGCCGGCGGCGCTGGACACGGCGAGGGGGATCAGCGCGACGCCGGCCTGGACCGCAGTGAGCCCCTCGATGACCTGGTATCGCTGGGTGAGCAGGTACAGCGCACCGTTGAACACGCCCAGGGTGGCCGCAATGACCGCCGCAGAGGCTCCCAACAGAGGGTTGGTCAGCAGGCTCACGTCGAGGAAGGGCCGCGGCAGGTGCGTCTGCCGCAGCACGAACATCACCGCTGCCGCGGCACCTGCCGCCAGGGCCGCGAGGCTGAGCCACAGGGGCAGCTGGGGCTGAGCCATGGCTTTCAGCCCTGCGATGACCAGACCCACCGCGAGGCCCGACAGCGCCGCGCTGATGCCGTCCAAGCTGGGCGGATCCGGATTCTTCGAGTCCTGCAGCACGAGCAGGGCCGCGATGAGGCAGAACGCCAGCACCGGGACATTGATCCAGAAGACCCACCTCCAGTGGGCCAGCTCGACAAGTCCGCCGCCCAGGAGGGGCCCCAGCGCCGAGCCGGTGCTGAATGCGGTGACCCAGACCCCGTAGGCCAGTGCCCGCAGGCGCACCCCGGGGAAGCTCACCCGGATGATGGCCACGGTGCCGGCGATCAGCAGCGCCGCACCGACACCTTGACCGATGCGCCCCGCGATGACCAGCTCGCCGGTCGGCGCGAACCCGACGATCATGGCGCTGAGGATGGCGATGACCAGCCCCAGTACATAGATGCGTCGGCGTCCGAACCGATCGGCGGCGACCGCGCTGAGCACAAGGGCCACCCCCGCGGCCAGCGGGTAGACATCGGCGACCCACAGGGAGGTGGCCGCACTCAGAGAGAGCTCCTCGGCCAACTCCGGCAGGGCGACGACGACCTTGGTCATGTCCGTGCCGCCCACGAGCATCACCGCACCGAGCACCAGCAGGGTGCCCAGGAGATGGCGGCCGAGGGGGTGTGCGCGAGCCTGCGTCATGGGAGCGTCCTTCGATGTCGTCGGATCAGAGGCCATACCTCCGTTCTACGGGGAGCAGATCATTGCCGTCCAGGTTCATTTTTGACGTGGAATCATGCACGATAGGTACATGATTGATTCCAGACTCCAACTGCTCATCGCAGTGTGCGAGCACGGCACGGTCACCGCCGCGGCCGAGGCGCTGTATCGGACACCATCAGGGGTCTCCAGGCAGCTCAAGGAACTGGCCCAGGAACTGGACGTCGACCTGCTGGAGCGTCATGGCAGACGCGTGAGACTCACCCCGGCCGGCCGACGCCTGGTGACCCATGCCCGTACCCTCAATGCGCAGTGGGAGACAGCGCTGGGCGATGTCACCGCAGCAGCCAGAGAGCTCTGCGGACCGATCAGCATCGGCGGTTTCCCCACAGCGATCTCCGCGATCATCACACCCGCACTGATCCGGCTGAGAGCACGGCACCACCAGCTGCGGCCGATCGTCAAGGAGATCTACTCGCGTCAGCTGATCGCCGCGCTGGAGTCCGGGACCATCGATCTGGGGCTCTTCGTCGCCGACGAGTCCACCAGCCACCTCACGGACAGCCACATCGACGTCACCGGCCTGCTCGACGACCCGATCGACCTCCTGGTCCCGAGAGACCACCGCTTCGCCGCCGCCGGTGAGATCCAGCTCGAGGAGGCGGCGCAGGAGGACTGGATCACCGGTCACCCGCACCAGGACGCCTATACCGAGCTGCTGAGCGCCACACGGGCCGTCGGCTACGCGCCCCGGGTGGCCCACTTCGCCCAGGAGCTGACCGCCACCACGGCGCTGGTGGCCGCCGGAGCGGGCATCGCCGCCGTCCCCAGGATCGCGATGACCATCCCTCACCCGCACGTGGTGCAGATCCCGCTGAGCGGTGCGCAGGTACCGCGACGCAGGGTCATGCTCGCGCAACGCCGCGGATCCGCCCAGAACCCCCGCATCGCCGCCGCGATCACCGCCCTGGAGCATCACACCGGATCCTCGGAGCCGGCCGAGGGGCCTCCTACAATGAATCCGTGACGCGCACCACTGAAGGACCCAATGCCTCCGCCGCACGTCCCCACAGGCTCGGCACCTGGCTCCCTCCCGCCCTGGCACTCGGGCTGGCCGGCAGCTCGGTGGGGATCGGCGCCGTCGGCTACGAGCGCGTCACCGCCGAGCCGGAGGCCGAGGTCTCCTTCCTCGTGGAGGACGACCTCCCCTACGGGATCACCCAGGAGACGGTGGAGGCCGCCGCGGAGGGCCGGGTGGCCAGCTACGAGCCGTTCACAGTGCGAGTGGTGGAGCGCGAGCTCGCGTGGGACGAATACATGCACGGCGAGATCGAGGACGCCGAGATGATCCTCTCCGTGGGTGACGACCCGGAGGATCCGGACCTGGTGCTCGCCGACGCCACCCGCGTGGGCATCAGCGGCCTCGACTCCGACGATCGCTACACGGTGGCCTCCACGGTGCGCGAGACCTTCGTCAACAACCGCACCATCGGCCACGGACCCAACGCGGTGGTCGGGGCGGCGCTGACGGCGGCGGACATGCACTTCGACGAGGGCGGCCGCTCCCCGGCGACGTGGGTTTCGGCGGCCGCGCTGCCGCTGCTGGCCGGCGTGGCGATCATGTTCCTGTGGGTCCGCTCACGCGGCCTCGAACGGCAGCGCCTGCGACGCCTCTCCCGGGCGAAGCTCCGCCTGGCCCGCGTGGTGCTGGAGCTCGACGTCCTGGAGCTGCGCTTCGAAACCGCCCGGGCCGCTCTGAGCAGTGCCGGCGACGCCGTCGCAACCGACTCCTTGGCCGCACTGGAGGCCGACTGGGACCGCATCCGGCAGGACAGTCTGCGACTGGCCCGCCGGGAGCAGGAGCTGGAGTACGCCTGGCTGGGCGGCCCGGCTCCCCGCGAATCCTCCGGCGAGCCTGTCGACGGAGCCCCGGCGTGGTCCGACCTGGAACAGTTCGAGGAGCAGACAGCCCAGCTGCAGCGACGGGCCGACGCCCTGGCTGCCGCCTCGGAGCTGCGCGCCGGGCACGCCGGCTCCGGCTCGGTGTTGGACCGGCTGGCGCTGCCGCTGCTGCAGTCGGTGGACGAGGTGCTCACCCAGCGGAGCCGGCTCGTCGGCATCGCCGGTGACGGCACCGGCGAGACTCTGGACCGTCTCCGCAGTGCCCGTGACGAGCTCCTAGCCCTGAACCAGGAGGCCGCGACGATCCCCGCGAGGAGCGGCGGTGACGACGGCGACGACGGTGCGCGGCTGGTCGCCGAGCACGCGGATCTGCTGGAGAGGTGGGAGGCGGCGGAGCGGCGCATCGTCGGCGCCTGCACCGCGCTGAGCGGGGCTCTGAAGACCCATCGCCGTGAGGGCCACCCGGGGAGGAAGGCGCTCCGCCGTGCCGCGGAGGAGCGGGTCCGCCGTCGCGTGCAGGCCAGCTCCGCAGGCGCCACCGACTCCCTGGACGAACTGCGCGCCACGCTGGGACTGAAGCACGGCGCCGCGGGCGGGCCGATGTGGTCCGCCGAACGGGTCCTGGCCGCCGTGGCCCACACCGACCTCTCCGCAGGGCCATCGACAGGCGGCATCAGCGAGGAAGGCTGGCAGGCCGTGGTCGCCACCGTCGGCGTGATCCTCCCAGTGGCGGCAGGGCTGCTCACCGGATGGGCCGCCGTCGAGCGCGCCGACGTCAACACCGCCTTCGGCCGGTCCCTGCAAGGCGACCAGCCGCTGGCCGCCCTGGACGTCGTCGGCGACCCCGGCGCCGTCCCGGAGTTCGAGGAGCCCTCCGACCTCCGACCCTCCAACCAGGATTCCCTGACCCTGGAGTACGTGCGGGAGTCCATGGCGCGCACCGTCGAGTTCGATGAGGACGCGGCACTGCTGCCGGACCACCTTGAGCTGCATGTGGCGCTGCTGCCTGCCGATGACTACATCAGCTACACCCCGCGGGCGGATCACGACTACCGCATCGACATCGACTACTGGGACATCGTGGACGCCCACGCGCGGATCAAGGAGGAGGTCGGCGCCGAGGACCCCGAGGTCATCGACCCCGCCACCGGGGAGGTGGCCTTGGGCCACGGGATCCTGCCGGTCTGGTTGCTGGACGAGGCGACCTTCGCGGTGGGCTACACGATGACCGGAGAGATCAGCTCGGGCGTGGACAGCCGCCTGGGCACCTACTCCTTCCGCGCCACGGACCTGCTGGTGTCCGGCACCGGCGACTTCGAGATCACCCTGGGCGACCAGGTGGCCAACACCCTGCAGGACCTGGGCCGCGCCATGGAGTACAACCACCAGGAGTCGGTGAAGGTGGACACCACCTCCCTGTTCTGGCTCGTGGCGGTCGCCGTGTGGACCGGGGCCCAGACGCTGCTGATGATCGGCGTCGCCGTCGTCGAGGCCGGTCGTCGTGGGATCGGGACCCGCCGGGTGCGCCGTCAGCTTGCCGGGCTGCGCGGGCGCCTCGACGACCTCGCCCTCGGCCTGGACCTCTCCCGCCTGGACATGGTCGCCGTGCTCGGCGCCGACTCCGCCACCGACGGTCGCGCCGAACAGGCCGACCAGCGCCTCCACGAGGCCGGCCTGGTCACCGCCTGGCGCGAGGTCCAGGCCCTGGAGCGCCTGCCACGCCGGGAACAGCGCGGCGCGGACTGGGAATCCCGGGTCACACACGTGGAGAAACTCATCGACACCCTCGCCGCCCGCGAGACCGACGTCGCTACCCGCGCCGAAGAGCTGCTGCGCACCCAGCGCGACGGGTGAGCCGCCTCACCGGCCGAGCATGTCCAGGGCCGCCGAGGCGATCGAGTCCTCGTCGATGCCGTGCAGCCGGTGCATCTCCGCCATGGTGCCGGCCTGCCCGAACGCGGTGACCCCCAGCGTGTGGGTCTCATCGCCGCGCACTCCGGCCAGGAACGCGAGCGTATGCGGGTGGGCATCCATCACCGTGACCAGCGGCCGGGGATGCGCCGCGGGGAACAGCGTCTCCAGGATCGCCGAGCGCGGCGTCGCGGCCACCTCACGGCGGGCCCGCAACGCCCGGAACAGCAGGCTTGGGCTGGTCACGCACACCACCCCGGCGCGCACACCGTGCCCGGCCAGAGTCTCGGCGGCCGCGCACACCTCGGTCATGATCGCGCCGGCCCCCACCAGGGTGACGTCGTCCTCAGCGGCAGGATGCGCGGAGAGCCGGTACCCGCCGGCCACCACCTGCTCTCGACGACGACGGCGCAGCAGCTCGTCCTCCGGCACCTTCGCCAAGGACTGCTCCACCGGACGGGTGGACAGCCGCAGATAGGCGGAGCCGCCGTCGGGGTCCAGCAGGTCTCGCATGGCCTCGAGCATCACCCATTCCACGTCCTGGGCGAAGGCGGGCTCCCAGCTGGTCAGCCCGGGGATCTCCAGGGTCGCCGAGGGTGTGTTGATGGACTGATGCGCCCCGCCCTCCGGCGCCAGGGTCACCCCGGACGGCGTGCCGACCATGAGGGAGCGGCCTCCCGCGTAGAGGCCGAAGGTCCACGGCTCCAGCGCCCGGTTGATGAAGGGGTCATAGAGCACCCCGATGGGGATCAGCGGCTGACCCCAGCGCTCACCGGTGAGCCCCAGCTCGCCGGCCAGGCTGACCAGGTTGACCTCGGCGATCCCGAGCTCGATGTGCTGGCCCTGCGGCTTCTCCTGCCACTTGAGCAGCCGCTCCCTGTCATCCGAGAACCAGTCATGCCTCCCGGCCAGGGACCACACCCCAGTCTTGTTGATCCACCCGCCCAGGTTGGTGGAGCTGGCGACGTCGGGGCTGACGGTGACCACCCGATCCGTCACCTCAGGAGCTGCGCGGCGCAGGTCGGAGAGGAACCGACCCAGAGAGGCCTGGGTGGAGGTCACCGCCTTCGGGCTCCAGCCGAGCTCGGCAGGGACGGTCGGGGGCACGGCCGGGGTGAAACGCTCCCGGCGCAGCCGCCGGGCGACCTCCGCACACAGCTGACCGGCCGCAGTGTCCTCGGGGAACCGGACCCACGGGTCCTGAAGCGAGGTGCCGGAGGCCTCGGCGAGCTCCTGCATCTGCTCCTCGGTGAGCTGCGCGGCGTGGTTGTTCGGGTGCCCTTCGGTGGCCAGGCCGCGGCCCTTGATCGTGTATGCGAACACCACGGTGGGCCGCGTGTCGTCGATCGCGGCGAAAGCCGACTGCAGCTCCTGAAGGTCATGGCCTCCGAGGTCGCGCACGAGCTCGGCGAGCGCGCCGTCGTCGTGACCGGCGAGCAGCTCGGTCAGCGCGGCGGCGTGCTGCGCGGTGCAGCCGCGCAGCAGACGGTCGCGGATCTCCGCAGGGTGGGCGCGCAGGATCCGTTGGTACTCCTCGTTGGGCATAGTGCGCATGCGCTGTTCGAGCACCTCGCCGCCGGGGCGGGAGAAGGTCTCCTGGAGCCGTCGGCCCCACGGGCACGTGATGACCTGCCAGTCGGCGGCGGCGAACATCCCGCGCAGCCGCTGGATCTGCGAGTCCGGGATGACGCGGTCCAGGGACTGGCGATTGAGGTCCACAATCCACACGACCTCACCCAGCTGGCGCACCTCGGGGTCGATGATGGCCTCCCACACCGCCCCCTCGTCCATCTCAGCGTCGCCGAGCAGCGAGTAGAAGCGGCCGGCCGGAGGGGTGTCCTCGATGCGGCTGGCCAGGTAGCGGTGGGACAGGGCCGCCCAGATGGGCGCGGTGGCACCGATGCCGACCGACCCGGTGGAGAAGTCCACGGTGTCCGGGTCCTTGGACCGGGAGGGATAGGGCTGCAGCCCGCCCAGGGAGCGCAGCCGGGTCAGGTAGGAGGCGTCGAGGTCGCCGAGCAAGTAGTTGATGGCGTGCAGCACCGGAGAGGCATGCGGCTTCACCGAGACACGGTCCCGGCTGGTCAACTGGGAGAACCACAGGGCCGTCATGATGCCGACCATCGAGGCCGAGGAGGACTGATGCCCACCGACCTTGAGCCCGTCGGCGTTCTCCCGCCCGCGGTTGGCGGCGTCGATGATGCCGGTGGCCAGCCACAGCACGCGCTGGGCGATCTCATCGAGCACGGTGGCGTCGGCGGAGGAGGAGGCCCGCAGGGGTCGCGAGTTCGTCGTCGGCGGGTCGTACTGGTGCGAGGTCTCGAACTGCCGGTCCTCGTCCATCGGGTGCGTCGTCATCGGTCTGTGGTCCACGTCACCGATCCTCCCCGATCAGCGCCGGAGACACCAGCGCACGGGCCAGGTCAGCGATCAGATCCTCCGGGGACTCCAGCCCGATGGAGAGCCGGACGACATCGGCATCGGGTTTCGCCTCGGCGGCCACGGGCCGGTGGGTCAGCGCCGCCGGATGCTGGATCAGGGAGTCGACTCCGCCCAAGGAGACCGCGTGGGTGAACAGCGACACGTCGCCGGTCAGCCGCTCGGCGGCCGCGTAGCCGCCGCGAAGCCGGATCGAGATCATCGCACCGGTGCCGTGCATCTGCCTCCCGAGCACCCCAGTGGGATCGCCGTGGAGCCCCGGGTAACAGACTTCGGCGACGGCGTCGTGGCCGGTGAGCCAGTCCACGATCCGGCGGGCGGAGTCCTGCTGCGCGCGCATCCGCACCGGCAGCGTGGCCAGCCCCCGGTGGAACAGATAGGCGGCCAGCGGGTGCAGGATCCCGCCGGTGATGGCACGGACCTGCCGCAGGCGGGCCGCGATCTTCTCCGAGCAGGCCACCACGCCGCCGACGGCGTCCCCGTGGCCGCCGAGGTATTTGGTGGCGCTGTGCAGGCTCAGCGCGGCCCCGTGATCCAGCGGATTCTGCAGCACGGGCGTGGCGAAGGTGTTGTCCACCAGGACCGGAACTCCGGCCCCCTGGGCGACGACAGCGGCAATGTCCACCAGCTCCAGGGTCGGGTTGGCCGGAGTCTCCAGCATAATGAGGCCCGTGTCCGGCCGGATCGCGGCGGCTACCTCGTCTGCGGCACAGAAGCTGACCTCGGTGCCCACCATCCCGGAGGCCAGCAGGTGATCGGTGCCGCCGTAGAGCGGGCGGACCGCCACCACATGCGGCTTCTGCTGGCCCAGGCACAGCGCCAGCACCGAGGCGGTGACGGCGGCCATCCCGGAGGAGAACGCCACTCCGGCCTCGGCGTGCTCCATGGTGGCCAGAGCGTCTTCGAAGCGCGCCACGGTGGGGTTCCAGAGCCGCGCGTAGACCGCGCTGCCGCCGTCGGGCACCGCGCCCCCGGAGGCCAGCGCCTCATAGGAGAGCCCACCGGACTCGATGCCGGGCAGCGGGTTCGTGGTGGAGAGATCCAGGGGCAGGGCGTGGACGCCCAGGCCGGCGAGGTCGTCGCGACCGGCGTGCACCGCGGCAGTGTCCAGGCTATGTGATTCGCGTCTCATGAGTCATGATGATTGCTGAGGACACAGTCATCAGCAAGACATCTTGCTGACATGCCCATTGATCACGAGAGATGCTGCGTTCTCGGCATAATGGACGAACGGAAGGAGGGGTCATGTCGTCGAGTCGACAACTCACGCCGGAGACCCTGGACGGGCTCGATCACGCCGTCATCGCCGCACTCAGCGCCGCCCCGGAGCTGACCAACAAGGCGCTGGCGTCCCGGCTCAGCGTGGCAGAGTCCACCTGCGCGTACCGACGACGGCGGCTTCGCAACGCGGGCACCATCGGCCCTCCGCGACTGGACCTGGACCATGCCCAGCTGGGTTATACCCTCCAAGCCGTCATCACGGTGTACATGAGCAGCCACTCGCGGGAGGCGGTGGACCAGTTCCTGGACAGCATGGTCTCCACGGCCCATGTGCTGCAGGTGGTGCACCTGACCGGGCGGGCGGACTTCATGCTCACCGTGGCGGTGCGCAGCGCAGAGGAGCTGAAGAACTTCGTGCTGGACCACATCACGGTCCACCCGGCGATCCGCAACACGGAGACCCACATCGTGTTCGACTCCCGGCGCGGGACCTGGATCCCCGAAGCGCCGTGAGCGGGTGCCCGATCAGCCGTCGTCGGGACCCAGTCCGAAGCGGATCGGCTGACGAGAGACGACCATAGTGGAGACCACCAGGTCGTAGGAGGTGACCACCAGCTCCTCGATCAGCTCGGCGGTCACGCCCGGCCCTTCGGCCACGGAGATCCAGTGCCGCTTGTTCATGTGATAGCCGGGGCGGATGCTGGGGAACTCCTCGCGCAGCACCTCGGAGGCGTCGGGCTGGGCCTTCAGGGTGATGATCGGCTCCCCGGTGACGTCGGTGGCCATGAGGAAGACCTTCTCCCGGACCTTGTAGACGTCGTGCTCCTCCCCGAACGGGTGGGTGCACGTGGCCCAGGGCAGCTGCCGGGCGGCGGCCGCGGCCACCTGTTGGATGCGTGCTCCGCTCAGGGTCTCCTCCATGCCTCCACTGTAGGGGCATGGGGGCCGACAGGAACCTCAGGCAGGCTGCTTCAGACCGATCACGACGCCGGCAGGGTCGGAGGCGTATCCGACGCGACCCACCCCGGGGAGGTCGTGGACCTCTCCGGCCGCCGCGCCGCCGGCCTCTGTGACGGCGGCGAGGGCGGCGTCGATGTCCTCGACCTCGATCCACATGATGGTGTGCTGGCTCTGGTAGTCGCTGCTCATGATGGCGGCGTCGATCCCTGAGCCGTCCCCGGTCTCGGCCGTGAGGTAGTCCGGGATGAACGGCGAGGCTGTGGTGCGCCAGCCGAAGGCTCGGGCGTAGAAGTCAGCGGTCGCCTGCGGCGCCGCACTGGTCAGTTCGACGTGGATGATGTGTCCCATGCGTTCAGCCTAGGGAGGCGAACGCCGGATGCATTGGACGAATCGGTCAGCGCAGGGGTTCAGCCCGGACGGGCCATCAGCCGGGCGATCCCGTCATAGGTGTCCCGGAACGTCGAGGCCGTCATGCCGGTGAACCGGGAGAACTCTCGCGAGGCGTGGGACTGGTCGGCGTAGCCGGCCAGCGCCGCCATCAGGGCCGCGGGCTCGCCGGAGGCGTCGACCACGAGCCGGTCGGTGAACGCCCGGTGCCGCATGACCTGGATGTACTGCTTCGGGGAGAGACCGATCCCGCGGCGGAACGCCCGGTACAGGGTGGACGCCGAGACCCCGAGCCCACGGTGGAGCTGATGCACCTCGACGCCCGAAGGATCGGCGTCGATGCGCTCCGTGGCCGCGGCCAGCAGCTCCTGATGCGGCACTCTGGCCGGCAGGAAGGCCCGCAGCCAACCGTCCAGCGTGCTCGCAGGGTCTTCGACCAACCCGGACTTCTCGGGCAGCGGACCCAGCGCGTGCTCCACCTGGACCGCCCGCCCCCCAGTCAGGTGCGGGAAGAGCGCCCGCCCGCCCCAGGGCGTGCATTGGACACCCACGTAGTGCGACGCGCCCTCCTGCTCGATCACCAGCGGCTCCGTGCCCACCGGCAGAAAGACGTCGGCGTTGGGCTCGGCCACGCCGCCCACGGCCCTCCTCGTGCCCGGGGACCCCAGGCAGAACTGCACGGTGGCACGGCCGTTGGGCACGAGCACGGCACGCAGCGGCCCAGGGGGTGCCGGAGCGATCACCGACCAGTAGTGCTCGACGACGCCCGCCAGCGAGTCGTCCGGAGAACAGCGCCTGTAGTCCACCACAGGCCGCAGTCCACCACGCCTCCACCCCACAGGGAAGGAGCCTCGGCTGGTTCCGCACCCTGTGTGTGAGTTCGCACCCCCAACGTTGAGGGTGCGATCTCACACACAGGGTGCACCGGGATGGCAGGTCGGGTGAACGGGTCTGGGGCGGGCCGGTCAGCGGCGGTGACGCTGCACTCCACGGACGTAGGTGCTGCGCACCTGTGTACTCAGCAGGACCTCCGGGGCCTCCTGGCGCGGGTCGGCGTCGAGCACCAGGAAGTTCGCCTCCAGCCCGGGCCGGATCCGTCCGCGCAGGCGCTCCATCTCTCCGGCCCATGCTCCCCCTGCGGTGAGCGCGGTCAGCGCCTCCTCCGGGGTGAAGGCCCGCTCCGGGTGATACGGCGGCAGCTCGGGAGACATCGCGGAGCCGCCGGTCAGGGCGATGTAGAGGTTCGGCAGCGCCTCATGCGGCGCGGTCGGCGCGTCGGTGCCCAGGGTGAGGGCCACTCCGGCGTCGCGGACCTGCTTCCAGGGGAAACCCTCCTCGCTGCGGTGGTCTCCGAGCACGGACTTCCAGTTGTCCATGATCGCCGGGTCGCAGTGCACCGGCTGCATGGAGGCGGTCACTCCGAGGCGGGCCATGCGCCCGATGGTCTCCTCGGTGACGGTCTCCAGGTGCTCCACACGGTGGCGCCGGGGGTGCCGCCGCCTCGCGCAGTCCTCCAGCAGGTCGAGGGCGATCTCACTGGTGCGGTCCCCGATGGCGTGCATCGCGATCTGCAGCCCGGCCTCGTCGGCCGCCTGCGCCACCGGACGCAGCCGCTCGGCGCTCCAGATCGGGTCACAGTTCGTCCCGTCTGCGTAGGGGACCCGCATGGTCGCCGTGCAGGCGTCGATGACGCCGTCCATGATGAACTTCACCCCGGCGATCCGGAACCACTCCGCCTCGGGCCCGACGGCGATCTCCTGCTGCAGGGCCACGATCTCCTCGATCCCGGCCAGATCCGCCACGGTGTCCGCTCCGGGCTCGATGATCATATGCGCGGTGACCGGGAACGGCAGTCCGCCGTCACGGGCGATCAGGGCACGGATCGCGGCGACGTCGGCCTGGTTCATGGCCATGTCGGTCACCGTGGTCACCCCCGACTCCAGATAGGCCTCGAAGGCGAGCTCGAGGAAACGGACCTGGTCCTCCGGCGTGCTGAGGCTCTCCAGAAAGTTCCGGGCGTACTGCCGCCCGGCGGTCTCGTAGAGCATGCCGGTCGCGCGCCCCTCGGCGTCGCGGGCGATGCGCCCACCCACTGGGTCCTGGCTGTGGGCGTCGATGCCCATCTCTTCCAGCGCCGCGGTGTTGACCCACACCGAGTGCAGATCGTTGGCATCTAGATACACCGGCACATCCGGGAGCGCCTCATCGAGCATCGCCGCGGTGGGGTGCTCGCCCCCGACGGCGTCGAAGAGCCAGCTCGCACCCAGGATCCGCGGCGCCCCAGGGTCGGCCCGGTGGGCGGCGAGCAGCCGTTGCCGAATCTCCTCCAGCGTCCGGCAGTCGCGCAGCTGGACTTTGCCCACGGCCTCCCCGAACGTGGTCAGGTGCGTGTGGGAGTCGATGATGCCGGGCCCGACGAACCGTCCGCCGAGGTCCACCTCGGTGACCTCCCCACCCTCGGCGGCGACGTCGGCCCGCACCTGATCCAGAGGGCCCACGTGGGTGAACCGGCCCGCGGAGACAGTGAAGGCCTCCGCCTGAGCACCGGCGGAGCCGGCGTCGTCGGCGGTGAAGATCGTGGCGTTGCGGTAGATCGTGGTGACCATGGTGGGTGAGGCTCCTCGTGGCTCAGGTGAGATAGGTGGTCAGGCGACATGGGCGGTCAGGCGCGTGCGGGAGAGCAGGACGTAGCTGCCGGCGGCGATCACGAGCCCGGCCGGAATGGACAGGTCCAGTCCCGTGACCGCGGCCACCGGACCCACATAGACGTCGCTGTTGAGGCACATCGCGGAGGCGACGCCGCCCAGCACCAGGCTCAACAGCCCAGCCAGGTTCCAGCCCTTCCGGTACCAGAAGGTGCTCGACGGCGAGGCGTCCAGAAGGTCCACGCCGTCGTACCGGCCACGGCGCATCAGCACGTCGGCGACGAAGACCGCCATGAGCGGCCCGGCGGCGACCACGATGACCTGAAGCATCTGGGAGACCGCCGTGGTGAAGTCGTAGATCGCCACGGAGACGATGGTCAGAACGGTGCCGATGACGGCGATGATCAGCGCCGAGGGGATCCGGCGGATCGGGATGCCCAAGGCCTGCAGGGCCATCGAGGCGCTGTAGGTGGTCATCGCGTTCAGGGCAATGGCCGCCACGATCACCGCGATGGTGAACAGTGGGAAGAACCAGCCGGGCAGTCCGGCGTCGAAGGCACCCATGGGGTCCAGGACCATGTCGAATCCGGCCCCGGTGGCGATCAGCGCCCCGACCGAGGTGAAGACGATGCCGGGCAGCGCGCCGCCGAGCGCGGTGGCGGCGGCCACCCGCCAGCCGGGTGTCGCCTTCGGCAGGTAGCGGGCCATATCAGGGCTGTTGATGAAGGACACCGGCGTGGAGACCAGCATGGTGAAGCCGATGGTCATCATCATGGCCAGCTGCATGCCGCCCAGCGGCTCCGCCGGGGCGTGGCTGAAGTCGAAGTGCGGGATCATGAACAGCGAGGTGATCACGAACATGACCACCAGGAAGTTGGTGATGTACGGGTAGGTCTTCAGGATCAGCCCGTGCCCGTAGACGGCCACCAGGACGGTGAGCCCGGAGACCACCAACACGACGACGACACCGAGGGTCGCCGTCTGCGCCAGGCCCATCCGGCCCAGAAGACCGAGCCCGTTGATGGAGGCCGCGGACCAGGTCAACGAGAGGTAGACGGCGGCCAGCAGCCAGCCGTAGAGGCCCACGACGAGCCTGTTGCCCAGCACCCCGTACATGGCGCGGCTGATGACGGAGCCGGACGTGCCGGCGGCCGGGCCGCTGACCGCGATGATGCCGGTGAGGATCCATCCCACGGAGGCCGCGGCGATGACGATGAACGCCTGGACCAGGGAGAGGCCCAGCACCGCGATCATCACGGCACCCATGGTGAAGGTCAGGAAGCTGGCGTTGGGCGCGGCCCAGACCCAGAAGAGGGCTCCGGGGCGTCCACGGCGGCTCGACTCGTCGATGAGCTCGATGCCTCGGGTCTCCGGCTGGGTGGGGGTTCCGGACTCGGCCGAACGGGCTGCGCCGGCGCTGGTCGCGGCCGGTCCGAGCCGGGTCTCCGGCTCCTCGACGGGTGTGGCGGGCATGGGATGCCTTTCGGTGGGCGGTGCGGGACAGGCCGCGAGCTCCGCCCGATGGCGGAGAGCGGCTCGACGGCGGCGTGGGAGGTCAAGGGGACGCCCGCCCGACGATGCCCGGGCGGGCGGGTCAGGCGGCGGCCGCCGCGCCATTGAGGCGGCCGCCATATGTGACCTGCGTCATGCGTCAGGCCTCACAATATGACTGTCGTTCATTTAATGCAAGAGGGCCACCTGCCCGGAGCCTGGCATCCCCCTCGGCCCACGCCCTCAGCTCCGCACCCTCGCCCGCCTCTGCGCCCCTCCTACGATCCTGCGACGGCTGAGTCCCTCGCATGGTTAAGTGGGCACATGCCTGCGCGGATCATCTCCATCGGGACGGCGCTGCCGGAGACCTCGGCGCCGCAGCCGGATCTGCGCGCCTTCTTCGCCGGGCAGCCCGGCGCGGACCGACTCACGCGCCGCCTCATCGGGGGCGCCTTCGACGCGTCGGGGATCGAGACGCGGCACACCGTGCTGGAGGGCCTTGCCGGCTCGCCCGACGGGGTGTTCATCGCTGAGGACGGCACGCTGCTGTCACCCACGACCGGCGTCCGCAACGACCTCTACCGGAGTGCCGCGCCTCCGCTGGCCGCGACAGCCGCCCGCGACGCCCTGACCCGCGGCGCCGTCGCCGCCGATCAGATCACCCACGTGATCACGGTGTCCTGCACCGGGTTCTTCGCTCCCGGCCTCGACTACCACCTCGTGCGTGATCTCGGCCTGTCCGAGGACGTCGAACGCACTCACCTGGGCTTCATGGGCTGCTCGGCGGCGCTGCCGGCGCTGCGCCTGGCCTCGCAGATCGCCGAGGGACGCCCCCGCGCCGTCGTCCTGGTCGTGTGCCTGGAGCTGTGCTCGCTCCACGTCCGCGAGACCTCGGACCCGGAGCAGGTGGTGGCGGCCTCCGTGTTCGCCGACGGGGCGGCCGCGGCGCTGGTCACCGCCGGCGACATCCCCGGCGACCCGGGCGGGCTGGTCCTGGACCGTTTCGCCACTGCGCTGACCAGGGAGGGCGAGTCGGACATGTCCTGGACCATCGGGGACCATGGCTTCCAGATGACGCTCTCGGCCGAGGTCCCGCGGATCATCGGACGCGAGATCCGTGACGCCGTGGACCGGTTCCTCGGCGACGATCCCCCTCCGGGCATCTGGGCGGTCCACCCCGGCGGGCGCAGCGTCCTCGATCGGGTCGAGACGGGACTCGGGCTGGAGCCCGCGGCCCTGCACGCCTCCCGTGCGGTGCTGAGGGACTGCGGCAACATGTCCAGCGCGACGATCCTGTTCATCCTGCGACGGTTGCTGGAGGACCCGGCCGTCGAGGGGCCGATCGCCGCCCTCGCCTTCGGACCGGGCCTGACCGTGGAGTCCGCGCTGATGCACAGGAAGAGGTGACACCTTCCCCGATGGACCTCTCGCGACGCGATGACCTGCTGCGCGAACTCATGGACGATCCCGACTGCGACCCCGAGCGGCTGCACGCGACACTTCGCCGCTTCGGGATCGTCAACCGTGTGGTCTCCGGCTGGGACACCGTCTACCGCAGACATCTCCGTCCGGTGCTGGCCGGCCTGGGCCGACCGGCTCGGGTGCTCGATCTCGGCTCGGGCGGCGGGGACGTCATCGCGCGCCTGGCCGGCCTGGCGGTCCGGGACCGCCTCGCCGTGCACTGGACAGGAGCCGATCCGGACCCCCGGGCGCACCGGGCGGCATGCGCACGGGAGGTCCCCGGAGCCACGTTCGTCTGCGCCGACGCCGAGACCCTCCTCTCCCGAGGCGAGGCCTTCGACGTCGTGATCTCCAACCATGTGCTCCACCACCTGGAGGCGCCCGAGCTGGTCGAGTTCACCGGCGCCTCCCGGGCGCTCTCCTCCGGCGTGGTGCTGCACAATGACATCGCCCGGAGCCGGCGGGCCTACTGGCTCTACGCCGCCGGCATCACCCCGCTGGCCCCAGGGACGTTCCTGCGGGTGGACGGGCTGCGCTCGATCCGCCGCAGCCACCGGCGCGAGGAGCTCGCGACCCACCTGGGGCCGGAGTGGACCGTCACCTCGCCGGCACCGTTCCGGCTGCTCGCCGAGGCGTCGGGCCATGCCTGAGGTGATCGTCGTCGGCGCCGGTCCCGTGGGACTGTTGATGGCCGGTGAGCTGCGGCGTCACGGAGTCGACGTCGAGCTCCTCGAACAGCGCGCGGAGCCGAGCCCCGGCACCCGTGCCATCGGCGTGCACCCGCCGGTGCTCACCGCCCTGGAGGGCTCCGGGGTCACGGAGGGCCTCTTGGAGCACGCCGTGCGGGTCGGCCACGGGCAGGCGCGCTCACGCGGGCGCCTGCTCGGCACTGTGCGCTTCGACCAACTCTCGGCGCGCTTCCCCTTCGTCGCGACGCTCCCCCAGGCCGCCACCGAGGCGGTCCTCGCGCGCTCAGCGCCGGAGCCGGTGCGCGGGGTCCGGGTCACCGGCCTGACTCCCGTCGGCGATGCCGTGCAGCTGAGCACCGACGCCGGGGAGCGGCACGCCCCGCTGGTCGTCCTCGCTGGAGGAGCCCGCTCACGGAGCCTCGTGCACCCGGAGCTGCAGCCACACACCTACCCCGACCGCTATCTGATGACCGATGCAGAGGTGCCCGACGACGGCTCCCGCGCCACCGCCGTGGTGCACCTCGCGGAGACCGGCGTGCTGGAGTCCTTCCCCCTCCCCGCCGGGCGCCGACGGTTCGTCGCCTGGGATCCTCCGGGCGCGGCGCAGGATGCGCCCGCACGTCTGGACCGCATGAAGCAGGCGCTGATCGACCGCGGAGCTGCCACCGACGGCAAAGCCGCCTTCGGTGAGATCACCGTCGGCGAGGTCACCGGCTTCGGGGTGCGGCGCATGGTGGCGCCGACCATGCGACAGGGACGGATGCTCGTCGTCGGCGACGCCGCCCATGAGGTCAGCCCCATCGGGGGTCAGGGCATGAATCTGGGACTGCTCGACGCCGTCGCCTTGGCCCCGCTGCTGGCCGCCTGGCTCCGCACCGGCGTCCCTCCGGAGGCCGCTCTGCGACGCTGGGAACTCTCGCGGATCCGTTCGGCCCGCCGCGCGGCCCTGCTCGCCGGGGTGAATCTGCGCCTCGGCCGCCCTGCGCCCCCGGCACTGGACGCTCTGCGGCGCTGCGGCCTGCAGGGGATGCTGGGCCCGGGCGTCGGCGGACTCTTCACCCGCGCCTACGCCATGGGATTCGACTCCGGAGCCAGAGCGTGGAACAGGCCTCCTGCGCGCCACTGATCAGCAGGTCACCCGGGCAGGTCATGTCAGGTCCCGAGCGAGTGACCGGAGGCCACCAGCTGCGCGGCCAGCAGCAGGGCGGCGAGCATGACGAGGCGGAAGAGCACCCGACCCGAGGATCCTGCCCGCGCGAGCACCAGGCTGACCAGCACGACCGCGACGACGAGGACGAGCACCACCCAGCCGATCGCGGTGACTTCGGGGATGCTCCCGCCGGGGGGCCCGAGTGTGGCGGAGGCCGCGCCCAGCAGCACCGAGGCCGCCGCCAGCCGGACGGAGGCCTTCGGCCCCAGCCGATGGGGCGTGCCGCGGACCCCGGTGCGGGCATCGTCGTCCAGGTCGGGGAGCACGTTCGTCAGATGCAGCGCCGCGCCCAGCGCGCCGCCGGCGAGCCACGCCCAGCCGGGGGCGAGCTGCGGATCCACGGCCGCCAGGGTGGCCAGCGAGGGAAAGCACCCGAAGGCAAGGACGTAGGGCGCGATGGACAGCGGCCCCGTCTTCAGCCCGGCGTTGTAGGACCATCCGCACACCAGCACCACGGCGTGGGCGCCGGCGAGCCCCACGCCGAGGGGAGCCGACAGTCCCAGGGCGAGCAGGGCCAGCACGACGGCGGCGGTCCATGCGGTGCGCAGAGCGACCTCCCCGCAGGCGATCGGCTTGTCCGTCCGCCCCACGGCACGGTCGCGCTCGGCGTCGATGGCGTCATTGGAGATCCCGATCGAGAGCTGCCCCGAGAACACCGCCGCGGCGAGCAGCAGGATGCGCCAGATCTCCAGCCCTGAGGCGAGTGCCAGCGCGGCCGCCAGGGTCGTGACGACGAGCGTCGGGCCGGGGTGAGAGGACCGCCACAGGCCAGCGATCGACCTCAGCACCGGACCCATCACAGGACTCCTCACCGGACTCATCACGGTGCCAGTGTCTCACTCACCTCTCCAGCGTGGTGGACAGCGCCTGCTCCTTCACGAAGAGCAGGAACCCCGTGGCCAGGAGCGCCAGCGGCACCAGCGCGAGGAACAGCGGCATCAGGGCGTCGTTGTAGGACTCCACCACCAGGGTGTGGACCGGCTCGGGCAGCTCGCCGACCAGCGCGGGTGTCAGCGAGCTGGCTCCGCCCTCTCCGACGGCGTCGGCAGACAGTTTTCCGGAGAGGGACTGGGTGAGCCGGGTGGCGAAGAGCGAACCGATCACCGCCGATCCCAGGGTGGCGCCCACCTGCCGGAAGTAGTTCTGCCCGGCGGTGGCGGTGCCCACGAAGCGCAGGGCGAAGGAGTTCTGCGCCACCAGCGTCAGCAGCTGCATGGTGGCGCCCAGACCCAGACCCATCACACCCAGGTACAGGCAGACGAGCACGACGGGCGAGTCGGCATGGACAGTGGAGAGCAGACCGAGCCCGGCGGCGGTGATCACGCTGCCGATGATCATGAAGTGCCTGTACCGGCCGGTCAGTGTGACCCGACGCCCCACGACGATCGAAGTGATCAGCAGGGTGCCCATCATCGGGATCATCAGCAGCCCGGCCTCGGCGGGACTGTAGCCGGTGACCATCTGCAGATAGGTGGGCATATAGCCCAGGGCACCGAACATCGCCACGCCGGTGATCAGCCCGGCGGCCATCGTGAGGTTGAAGTTGCGATTGCGGAACAGCATCAGTGGCATGACCGGCTCAGCAGCCCGCGACTCCACCCAGATGAACAGCCCGGAGGCGACCAGGGCGAGTGCGATCAGCGAGAGGATCACCGGTGAAGTCCAGGCGAAGTCGCCGCCGCCCCACGTCGCCACGAGCACGACGGCGGTGGTGACACCGCCCAGCAGCGCCATCCCCCAGTAGTCGATGCGGCCGTTCTCGGCACGCGGATGCCGGGGCAGCTTCAGCAGCAGGGCGATCCCGAGCAGGGCGAGCACTCCCAGGGGCACGTTCATCCAGAGGGTCCAGCGCCAGCCCGGTCCGTCGGTCAGCCAGCCGCCCAGCAGCGGCCCCGCCACCGAGGAGAAGGCGAACACCCCGCCCATCACGCCCATGTAGCGGCCACGCTCCCGTGCAGGGACGACGTCGGCGATGGTCGCCTGGGAGAGGATCATCAGGCCGCCGCCGCCGATGCCCTGCACCACGCGGGCTGCGATGAGCACGTCCATGGACGGAGCGGCGCCGGCCAGCGCGGAGCCGAGGACGAACACCACGATGGCGATCAGGAAGAGCGGCTTGCGGCCGAACATGTCACCGAGCTTGCCGTAGACCGGCATCATGATGGTCGAGGCCAGGATGAAGGCGGTGATCACCCAGGCCATGTGCTCGACCCCGTGCAGCTCTCCGACGATGGTCGGCAGGGCGGTGGCGAGCACGGTCTGGCTCAGCGAGGCCATGAGCATCGCGATCATCAGCGCGGTGAAGATCAGGACCAGGCCGCGCCCTCGGGGAAGAGGGACGTCCGGGGTCGGCGTGGCGTGCCTCTGCTGCGCGGTGGAGTCGGGGGTTTTCATCGTGTGGTGTCGACGACCTCTCGGAACATGGCGATGGACTCGTCGAGGAACTCACGCGGGTCCTCGGCGGAGGATTCTTGGTATCGGTGGAAGGCGTACTTGGCGATGACGCCGGAGAGCATGAGCAGCGCCTCGAGACGGGCCCCGTCACCGGGAGCGGCCAGCGCGACATCGTCACCGTCCTCCACGCGGGCCTGGATGACTTCCGCGACGATCCGCTCCACCTCGGAGAGCAGGCGGAGCACGCGCCTCTGCAGGCTGGGATGTTCACCGATGATGCGGCGACGCTGCGGGGATGTGGCCTCCGGGATCGCGGTGCGCACCACGGCCACGAAGAGGTGCACCACGCGGGTCAGCTCGTCCTCGTCCGAGGTGCGGAAGCGCTCGATGTCGCCCTCGGAGACCTCGGGGGTCCGGGTGCCGAGGATCGCATCCTCCTTGGTGGGGAAATAGTTGAAGAAGGTGCGTCGTGAGACGCCGGCCCGGGCGGCGATGGCCTCCACCGCGGCCTCCTGCGGCCCCTCCTCCCAGGCGATCGCGTGGGCGGCCTCGTGGACGGCGTTCCAGGTGTCGAGGCGATTGCGCTCGCGTTGAGAGATCGTTGATTCGTGCACGCGTCCACTATATGCACGAGTGCAATATTGCACCAGTGCAAGGCGTTGTCTGGTCGATCACATGCTCTCCGTCTCCTGTTCATCAGCTGGTCACAGGCCGTGAAGATCGGCTCCTTAGGGTTCTGTGCGGCAGAGAAGTCATTCCACGATGAAGGAGAAGCATGTCCCCTCGGCACCCCCGCCTCACCCGCGGCCTGAGCCTCGCCGCAGCCGTCGTCCTCGGAACCGCCGCTCTGGGCGTCACCACACCTGCGGCCACGGCCGGGGTCGGCGCCCCCGCCCCACTCAGCGCGTCCGAGGCCGAGCAGGGGCCGAAGAACGTCATCTACATGGTCGGCGACGGCATGGGCTACAACCACCTGGCGGCGACCAACCTCTACGAGACCGGCCAGACCCGGTACCAGGTCGAGGGCGACGCGGACCCCGAGGTCCTCGAGGAGCTTCCCGGCGAGGCCGTGCAGACCTACGAGGACTGGGACCTCCTGGCCCTGAGCACCTACGCCGCCGGCGGCGAGTATGACCCCCAGGCCGCCTGGTCCGACCATGACTGGGTGCAGACCGGTGCCACCGACTCCGCCGCGGCGGGCACCGCGATGGCCACCGGGAAGAAGACCGACAACGGCGTCATCGGCCTGGATGCGGACGGGGAGTCCGTCGAGAACCTCTCCGAGCGCGCCGTCGAGACCGGCCGCTCCGCCGGCGTCGTCTCTTCCGTGCCCTTCAGCCACGCCACTCCGGCCGCCTGGGCCGCGCACAACGAGTCCCGGAACAACTATCACGAGATCGCCGAAGAGATGATCGACTCCGACCTCGACGTCATCTTCGGCGCGGGGCACCCCTACTACGATGACGACAGCAAGAAGCTCAAGGACCCCGAGTTCACCTACGTGACCGAGGAGGACTACGAGCGGCTCTCCTCAGGCGAGACCGAGTTCGACTTCGCCGACAAGGACTCCGACTTCGCCAAGTACGCCCGCGGCAAGCAGCAGCATCTGCCCGACCGGGCCTTCGGCATCGCCCAGGTGGCCTCCACCCTGCAGCAGGGCCGCTCCGGCGAGTCCGAGCAGCCCTATGACGTGAAGCAGAACAAGGTGGTCGACCTGCCGACCATGTCGCAGGCCGCGCTGAACATCCTCGGGCAGAACGACGACGGCTTCCACCTGATGATCGAGGGCGGCGCCATCGACTGGGCGGGCCACGCCAACGACACCGCGCGCGACATCGAGGAGGTCCAGGACTTCAACGACGCCGTGGACGCCGTCATCGAGTGGGTCGAGACCGAGTCCTCCTGGGACGAGACCCTGATGATCGTGACCTCCGACCACGAGACGGGATACCTGGCCGGCCCCGATGACCAGCCCGACTTCACCCCCATGACCGGCGAGGCGGGTCAGCTGCCTGAGCTCGGATGGTACTCCGGCAACCACACCAACCAGGTGGTGCCCTTCTTCTTCCGCGGCGCCGGCTCCGAGGCGTTCCACGAGGAGATCGTCGGCACCGACCCGGTGCGCGGCGACTATGTGGACAACACGGTGGTGGCCGACGTCCTCATGGACGGGTTCTGGGCGCTGGAGGACTGACGCCTCACTCCCGCACACACACGTTGGCTCCGCGGTTCGGGCCCTTATCAGCGCCGATCGCGCGTCATAAGGGCCCGAACCGCGGAGCCAACTGTGGGTGGTGACCGATCAGAGCGCGCGGAACCAGAACCGCAGGGTCCGCGCCTGGGGCCGCAGCATCGCGGTGGGCCAGACATCGGGACCGCAGGCCCGGGATCCGAGTCCGTGCTGGGCGGCATCCAGGTAGAGATGGGTGACCCCCGAGTCCGGCAGCTCGTGCGGATGGGCCGCGGCGGTGATCTCGTGGGCCGAGTGCCGGCTCAGTGTGAACCCGGGACGACGCCCTGCGGCATCCGGCTCGGCGATCACCTGCAGCCAGTCCTTCCCTCCGCGGCGCAGCACCAGCTCACGCAGTCCGGGCCGATGGCCTGATTCCTGAGGGCGGGCATAGTCGACGGTCAGCTCGTCGATCGCGGCGGAGAAGCGCCCCGTGCGCACCGACCGGCGGGTGTCCGGGTAGGAGTCGTGCGGACCGAGCCCGAACCATGAGGCCCCGTCCACGTCTCCGGGCAGCTGCAGGTGCAGACCCAGACGCGGCCAGACGTCATCCCATGCCCGGTTGGGGACCATGATGACCTCGCAGAGGGCCTCGACGACGCCGTCCTCGGCCCGCTCGGCCGTCCAGGTCTCGGTGACGTCCAGCGCGGCCCGGGACTGTGCGGCCGAGACCCGACGCCGCACCGTCACCGCCTGCTCGCCGGCGTCCACCGACTCGATCCGGCGCACCAGCCGGTCCAGTCCGGCCCGCCGCCAGCGGTCCGCCGCGGAGACGTGCCGCTCCTCATCGGCGCGGTAGTCGAAGGCGTCCACCGCGTCATAGTTCGGCCCGGAGGCGCCTTCGTCGTTGTCCGTGGGCGCGCGCCACAGCTCCACCTCCGGGCCGACGACGGCAGCTCCGGCCAGCTCACGCAGCCGGGGCCCGTCGAGCACGGCCGGGGAGTCCGCGAGCGCCGCGGGGCTCCGCCCGGTCCCCACGATCAGCCGGGGCCGCCCGGCAGGGGCCACAGACCCCACCGGCAGGGCCCACTGCGCACGAGCCACCGCGTGCCCGGCGGGAGCCCAGGCGGTCGCGTGGGCCAGGACCACGCTCAACGTCAGGTGCAGCTCCGGAGCGCCGGAATCCTGCAGCAGCTCAGCCTGCCTGGCAGCCTCCTCCAGGGTCAGCACCGCCTGCCCTCCGGCGGCCACCGGGGCGCCGTCGTCGTCGCTCAACGGCAGCTCGCCCTCCGCCGCGGGCCGCCCGTCCCGCTCCGCGGCCCAGCGCAGCCACAGGTCCGAGGTGTCCGCGGCGAACCGCCGGCTGCGGATCCGCACCTGCCCCGGGGCCTCCCCCGGGGTCAGCAGAATCGGCTGCTCCACGGCGGCATACTCGGCGAGCCCCGGGGTGGGGGTGTGGTCGGAGAGCACCATGCCGTCCATCACGAAGTTGCCGTCATGGACCACCTCGCCGAAGTCTCCTCCGTAGCCGAAGTACTCCGCACCCTCGTCCGCCTGCGTGCGGATGCCGTGATCCCGCCACTCCCAGATGAATCCGCCGTGGAGACGCTCATAGCGGTCCACCATCTCCCGGTAGGCGTCCAGGGCGCCGGGGCCGTTGCCCATGGCGTGGGCGTATTCGCAGTGGATGAACGGCTTGGTGCGCTGGCGGGCGGACTCGGCCACCGAGCAGCCCAGCAGCGGGGTGAGGTCGTCATCGCGGGCGATGGACTCGGTCTCCGGGACCTTCGCGTACATCCTCGAGTACACGTCGGTGTACTCGCCGGCGTAGTCGCCCTCGTAGTGCACGGGCCGCCCGGGGTCGCGGCGGTGGACCCACTCGGCCATGGCCGCCAGGTTCTGTCCGGTGCCGGATTCGTTGCCCAGCGACCACAGCACGATCGAGGGGTGGTTCTTGTCCCGCTCGACGGTGCGGGCGATGCGGTCCAGATAGGCTTCGCGCCAGCGCGGATCGTCACTGGGGTTGTCCACCCAGCCGCCGGCCTCGAAGCCGTGGGTCTCCAGGTCACATTCCAGCACCACCCAGAGGCCGTACTCGTCGGCGAGGTCCAGCAGCCGCGGATGCGGCGGGTAGTGGCTGGTGCGGATGGCATTGACGTTGTGCCGCTTCATCAGCGCCAGGTCCTCACGGGCGTGCGCCTCATCGAACACTCGCCCCCGGTCCGGATGGGTCTCGTGTCGGTTCATCCCGGAGAAGGTCACCGGCCGGCCGTTGACCAGGAACCGGTCGCCGTCGATCTCCACCCGGCGGAACCCGGTCCGCAGCCGCAGCGTCTCGGCCGCGCTGGAGACCGCGACCTCATAGAGCTCGGGCTCCTCGGGGGACCACGGACGCACGCCCTGGCCGTCACCGCCGACGACGACCGCCCCCACCTCCCGGGCGGAGCCCCAGGTGACGTCCACACCCAGGTCGGGGATCTGCAGACGGACCGGGTAGGAGCCGTCCTCGGCGGTGATCTCCGGGATCACAGCGCCGCGGCCGGTGACGGAGTCGTAGTCGGTGGTGAGCCAGATGTCGTCGATGCCGCCCTCGGGCCGATGCAGCAAGGTGACCTCGCGGAAGATCCCAGGCATCCACCACTGGTCCTGGTCCTCCAGATAGCTGCCGGAGGAGAACTGCACCACCCGCACCGCCACCGTGTTGGTGCCGGCGACGACGGCGTCGGTGACGTCGAACTCATGGGCCAGCCGGGAGCCGAAGGCCTCCCCGATCCGATGCCCGTTCACCCAGAGCTGCAGGAAGGACTCCACGCCGTCGAAACGCAGCAGCACCCGCCCGGAATCGAGCCAGGACTGCGGAACCTCGATCTGCCGACGGTGGTCGCCGGTGGGGTTCTCATCGGGCACATGCGGCGGCTCCACCGGGAAGGGGTACTGCACGTTGGTGTAGGCGGGCTCGCCGTAGCGGCCGTCGAGCACCCAGTGGCAGGGCAGCTCGAGGGTGTCCCAGCCGGCGTCGTCGTAGTCCGGGGCGGCGAAGGCTCCGGGAGCTTCGTCACCGATCACGCCGTGCCCGCCGGGAGTGCCGGGCACCGCCGGGGAGAGCCGGAAACGCCACGGCCCGCTGAGGTCGATCCTCGCAGCGTCGCTGGCCTCCACCAGCCAGGAGCGTGGGGCCTCCAGCGCTCCTGCCCCTGGTCGGTGCGAGGTGTGGCCCAGCGGCGCGGAGGCCATGCCGGCTGCGCCGGGCCGAACGGCTGCGTCGGTGGGGTGGACGGTGGGGGCAAGGGTCATTTCACAGCACCTTCGGTCAGGCCGCCGCGCCAGAAGCGCTGCAGCACGATCATCGCGATGGCCAGCGGGATGACAGAGAGCAGCACCCCGCCGGTGGTCAGTTCGTAGAACTCGGGCAGTCGGTCGGTCTGGCTGCGCCAGTGGTTGAGTCCCAGAGTGATGGGGAAGAGCCGATCGTCGGTGAGCATCACCAACGGCAGGAAGTAGTTGTTCCAGATGCCCACCAGCTGGAAGAGGAACACCGTCACCAGGGCGGGGACCATGATCCGCAGCCCGATGAGGTGGAAGATCCGGATCTCTCCCAGCCCGTCGAGCCGAGCGGCCTCGACCAATGAGGGGTCCACGGTGGCGTCGGCATAGATCCGGCACAGGAAGAGACCGAAGGGCGAGACCAGCGAGGGGATCAGCACGCTCCAGTAGGTGTTGACCATGCCCATCTGGCTGAACAGCAGGAACAGCGGCAGGGCCGTGGCGGTGCCGGGGACCAGCACTCCGCCCAGCACCAAGCCGAAGATGAGGTTGCGGCCCCGGAACATGTACTTGGAGAGCGCGTAGCCGGCCGCGGCGGCCAGGTAGGTGGCGATCAGCGAACCGACCCCTGCATAGAGCAGCGAGTTCCCCAGCCAGCGGATGAAGACGCCCCCGTCGAAGCTGAGCACCTGGGCGAGGTTGCTGAACAGCGCGACGTTCTCCGCGAAGAGGAACCCGTGGGTGCCGAAGAGATCGTCGGTGGTCTTCGACGCCGCCACCACCACCCAGTACACAGGCACCAGGAAATACAGGGCGACGATGGTCAGCAGGCCGGTGACGATGATCGTCCGGGCCCCGCGGGCCCGACCGCCCGGGGCGGGGACCCGGCGGGCGGCGCCGTCGGAGCTCGTCTCAGGCCGACCGTTCCCGACGACGGCGTCAGGCCCGGAGCCCGAGGTCCGGGTCTCGGCGGTGCCGGCGGTGGGGGTCATCGCGAGCTCCTGTTCGTCAGGCGGAGGAAGCCGAAGGAGAGCACGAAGGCGACCAGGGCGATCAGCACGGCCTGGGCGGCAGCCACCGTGTAGTCGTTGTAGGCGAAGGCCGTGGTGTAGGCCGAGAGGTTCGGGGTGTACTGGGAGTCGATGGACGGAGCCACCTGGGCCAGCAGCTGGGGCTCCGCGAAGAGCTGGAGCGTCCCGATGATGGAGAAGACGGTGGTCAGCATCAGTGCCGGGCGGATCAGCGGCAGCTGGATGCTCCAGGCCAGCCGGGCCGGGCCGGCGCCGTCGACCCGGGCCGCCTCATAGAGGTCCTGGGGGATGGACTTCAGCTGGGCGATGATGATCAGCATGTTGTAGCCGGTGTAGGTCCAGGTGACGATGTTCGCGATGGACCACAGCACGGTGTTCGCCCCGAGGAAGTCGATCTCCAGCCCGAACCACGCGTGCGCGGTGTCCACTATCGGGCTGAGCCCGGGCACATAGAGGAAGGACCACAGGATGGTGGCCAGCACCCCGGGGACGCCGTAGGGCAGGAAGTAAGCGGCCCGGAAGAAGCCGGGCCAGCGGGCCGACGCCGATTCCAGCATCAGTGCCAGCACGGTGGCCAGGGTGATCATGATCGGCACCTGCACGACGCCGAACAGCAGCATCCGCCCGATGGAGGCGACGAACGCGCCGTCGCCCAGCGCCTGCCGGTAGTTCTCGAACCAGGCGAAGGTGCTGGTCACACCCTCCTCACCGAAGAGGCCGTCGCGCTCGACCATCGTGAAGCTCTGCCCGAGCGCCATCAGGATCGGCATCACGAACGTGAAGATGAACAGCAGCAGGAACGGGGCGACCAGGATCCAGGGGGCAACCGTGGTGGGGGCGATCCGGCGTCCGGCGGACACGGCGGTGGGGCGCGTACTCATCTCTGCGCCCTCCGAACGGTCAGGCCCTTGTTCCGGAAGACCTCGATGGTGGCCGCCTCGGCGCGGACCACTGCGTCCACGAGGGACGCTCCACCGGCCTTCCGCCGGAACTCATCGGCCAGGATGTTGAAGGTCTGCTGGGTGGTAGGCCACCACTGCCAGTCCGGGTTCTGGTCCGCGGCGGCCGGCTCGAAGATCTCCGTGTTGTAGGACTGGCCGCCGAAGAACTCGCTGGATCCTTCACGTGGGGTGCCGATGTGATCCGGGTTGGTGGACCAACCGATGCCGCTGTTCTCGATGAGCCCGTCGATGCCCTCGGCGCTGGAGTTGAGCCAGACGGCGAACTCCATGGCCTCCTGCGGATGAGCACTGTTGGCCAGCACGGCGGTGGATGAGCCGCCCAGATGGGAGGAGCCATGGCCCGTGGGCCAGGTGGGCAGCGGTGCCACCCGCCACTGGCCCTCGGCTCCGGAGACTCCGGCGAGCAGGGCGTCGCCCCAGCTGGCGGAGACCAGGGAGGCGATCTGGTCGTCCGCCGCGGCGGCGAACCAGCCCGGGGAGAAGGCCTGGTTCTGGGTGGTGACGAGGTCGGCGTCGACGACGCCGTCGAAGAACCGGGCGACCTCCAGGGTGGACTCACCGGCCATGTCGATGACCCAACCGTCCTCCTCGGCCTGGAACCAGGTGGCCCCGGCCTGCATGGCGTGGGCGGCGAAGACCGACGTGTCGGCCAGCGGGAAGGCGTCCATGTACCGGCCGGTCTGGCGGATCTCCGCGGCGATGTCCGCCCATTCCTCCCAGGTGGCCGGCGGCTCGGCGCCGACCTCGTCGAAATGGTCGGGACGGTAATACATGGCGGTGGGGCCGGAGTCCTGGGGGATGCCGTAGACGCCGTCGGCGAAACTGACCTGACCCCAGAGCGTGGGGTCGAAGCGGTCCGCATGCTGATCGACGCCGTAGCGACGCAGATCCACCAGGCCGTTGACCATCATGAACTCGGGGATGCTGCGCAGCTCCACCTGGGCGAGGTCCGGTCCGGCTCCGGCGGCGAGCGCGCTGTACAACTTCTGGTAGCCGCCGTCGTTTCCGCCCGGGATCCAGGCGATCTCGACCTGGATGTGGGGGTTCTGCTCGTTCCAGATGTCAGCGACGATCTGGAGGTCCTTGAGCCAGGCCCAACAGGTCAGGGTGACGGTCTCCCCGACGCCTGCGGCGGGGATGGTGGGCTCAGCGTTGACCGAGGTGGTGCCCGGCACCGCGCATCCTGCCAGGGCCATCGCGCCGGCACCCAGCCCGAGGCCGCCGCGGAGCAGCTGGCGTCGGGAGAACGAGGTCATCGTCGGTCACCTCACTGTGTCGGCACTCGGTGCCTGAACGCACCGTGTGCAGTCACCTTTTCCAACATCTACGAACATTCTCGACCAACTATCAACGAGAGCCGACGGTGTGTCAAGGACCACACTTCGGTCCGGTCAGCGTCTCACCGGGCGCCTCACAGCGCGGCCCGGACCCTGGCAGACTGGGGAGATGCGCATCGCCCTGCTGCAGGACACTGCCGTCCCGCTCGACATCAACCACAACATCTCGCTGATCGCGCGCGCTGCCGAGCGCGCCCGCTCCGCCGGCGCCGAGCTGCTGGTGACCCCGGAGCTCTTCGCCACCGGCTACGCCCCGGCCATGATCCGCGAGCACGTCAGCAGCGAGACCGTGATCTCCGCTCGCGAGCGCCTCGCCGACATCGCGCGACAATCGCAGATCGCCCTGGTGCACAGCCTGCCCGGTGACGGCCCGGCCGACGCCCGTCCGATCCAGGGCACCCTGATCTCCGCGTCGGGTGAGACCCTTTCCGCCCACACCAAGGTCCATCTCTTCGGACCTGAGGAGAAGGCCTCCTTCATCCCCGGGCAGGACGCACCCCCGGTGGTGGAGTTCGGCGGCCTGACCCTGGGCCTGCTGGTCTGCTACGACGTCGAGTTCCCGGAGATGGTGCGCGAGGTCGCCCGCCGCGGCGCCGACGTCGTGCTCGTGCCCACAGCACTGGCTGGCGGCTTCACCGGAGTGACCAGCACCTTGATCCCCGCCCGCGCCCTGGAGAACCAGCTGACGGTCGCCTATTCGAACCACTCCGGGGAGGAGGCCGGGCTGGTCTTCGACGGCGCCAGCGTGGTCGCCGGACCCGACGGCGCGGTGCTCGCCTCCGCGGGCGCCGGCCCGGAGCTGGTCCTCGCCGAGGCGGGGCCCGCGGAGGGCGGACGCGCTCCGGAGGAGTCCCCCGACGGACCTTGGTACCTGCAGGACCGCCGGCCTGGGCTCTATCGCCGCTGGGCCGACGCCTGAGCCTGGCCTCCAGACCCTCGACAGCCGACAGAATCATCCCGGGGATACGCCTCCGGGATGATGAACTGCGCCTCAGGGTCCACCAGGATGAGCACCATGGAGACCATCACCCTTCTTGAACTGGCCCACCACGGCACCTTCGCGAACGCCGCCGTGCCGATGATGCCCGAGGACAGCTTCTACGGCCGCCTCCACACCTGGACGGAGACCCTGCACCCGACCTGGCAGTGGCTCGGGCTGATCCTCATCTCGGCGATTCCCTTCGTGGAGTCCTACGGGGGCGGTTTCCTCGGCGTGCTCGCCGGAGTGCACCCGGCCGTGGCGATCAGCGCCGCCGTCATCGGGAACATGATCTCTCTGGTCCTGGTGGTCTACCTGGCGCACTGGATCCGCGGCTCGGTGCTCAAGCGGCGGAACCCTGAGGCCGTGGATCCGCGCAAGAGCGCCAAGCGGGAACGCGTGATCCGCATCTTCGACAAGTTCGGGGTGCCGGGCGTCTCGATTCTGGGCCCCCTGGCCCTGCCCTCACAGATCACCGCACCCCTGATGGTGTCGGTCGGAGCCTCTCGGAACGCAGTGATGGGCTGGATGCTGGTCTCAGTGGTCCTCTGGGGCGCTGGCTTCGGCCTGCTCGGACTGGGCTTCCTGCAGCTCCTGGCCTGAGCCCCTCGCCTGAGCCCGGAGGGCCGGCACGGCACCCGGCCCCGTGGCGCGTCAGCGCTGCTCCTCGTCCCGCGGGTACCGCTGCCGCTCACGAGTGCCCTGCGTCAGGTTCCGCAGATCGGAGTCATCGTCGAAGTTGGACCCGATCGCCCCGGCGAACGTTCCCAGGGAGGCTGCCAGCCAGGCGATGTCGCGGTAGTTGGAGAAGGCAGGCTCGACCTCCAGGCTCTCCGCCATGTACCCCGGCTCGATCAGCACCAGCGATATGACCAGCACCCCGAGGTAGAGCACGACGTACAGCGAGATCACGCTGACCAGCAGGCTGATCACTGTGGAGGCGTTGTACACCACAGCCAGCCTCTTGCCGCCGACCGAGGCGGGGTGGTCCCAGAGCCGGTTCCGCAGCATCAGCCACATCGTCAGGAACAGGATGCCGGACACCGTGATGATCGCCAGCCGCCAGCCCGGCAGATGGATAGCCATGTCCCAGATGGAGTCGTAGAAGATGCCGAAGGCACCGGTGGCACAGCCGGCGGCGAACACGCCGGAGAGCCGGGGCAGGGAGAGGAGCGGCTCATTATTGGCCACCATGCCCAGGGCCATCCAGGTCCGTCCGGGGAACGGCCTTCCCGGCGCGATGTAGACCGTTCTGGTGTCCTCCTGAGTCTCCACGCGGGCGAGCGGGCAGCCGTGTGCCCGCGCCTCGTCCAGGGACTCATACATCAGCGCGTCCACGGCGCGGCTGACCTCACGGCGCAACCCTCGCATCACCGCCACCGGACCCAGCGCGGCCACGGAGATCACCGCCAGATGGGACTCGAAGTCCATCTCCATGGCCTTCGCGCGGCTGCCGTTCACCCGCGGGATCTCCGTGACCACCACCGTGATGTCACTGCCGTCCTCACGCGCCCAACGTTGAATCTCCTCGAGGTCCAGAATGCCGTCCTCCTGCAGCGGCAGCAGGATCTGCTGGTGGGTGACCTCGCTGTTCTCTCGCCAGCTGGGGTCGTCCTCGAGCAGCTTTCTCACCAGCAGCGAGGCCCGGCCCGGATCGGAGTAGATCGCGACGGTCCGCTCGACCCGCCGCTCGCCGGTGGGCGCGCCGTCGTCGGGTTCGGGCCGGTATTCCTCGCTCTGCCCCTGGTTCTCAGTGTCCGGCTCGTCCTGCTGGCCCTCAGTGCCGCGCTCCGAGACACCCTTTGGCGTCCGCTCTGACATGTCCACCTCCTGATGGAGACCCGCCTGATGGTCCACCCCACGAGCCTAGCCAGAGGTCCGGCGAATGTCGCGCCCTCCCCGCACCGACCAGAGAGATCTCCGGAGGACGGCCGGCAGCGACCAGGGCCTCACTCCCCCAGCGCCTCCAGCACCAGGGGCCTGACCCTGGTTCCGTAGAGCTCCACGGCCTGCATCATGTGCTCATGGGAGAGAGAGCCGTTGCCGTACTTCATACCGAATCGCGAAGCACCCAGGAGCTTCTGCGTGGTGATGATCTTCTCCGCCACGGTCTCCGGGGAGCCCACGTAGAGCGAGCCGTGGGCGACCTCCTGTTCGAACTGGTCCCGCCCTGGCCGCCCGGTCCCCCAGCCGCGCTCGGCACCGATGGTCGCCATCGAGTCTGCCCAGGAAGGGTAGAAGATCTCGCGGGCCTGCTCGTCGGTCTCGGCCACGAAGCCGTGGGAGTGCACCGCGATCCGCCGGGCGCCGTCGTGCCCGAACTCGCGCAGCGCCCGGTGGTAGAGCTCCACCAGCGGGGCGAAGCGACCCGGGGCGCCGCCGATGATCGCCAGCTCGAGGCCGACGCCGAGCCTCGCTGCCCGCACCACCGACCCCGGGGTCCCACCGACGGCGATCCAGGTGGGTAGGCCGAACTCATGCTCGGTGGTGGGGAAGATCCGCTGGGACGTCAGCCCGGCCCGTGTGGTCCCGCTCCAGGTGACCGCCTTCTCCTGGCGCAGTTCGGTGAACAGCTCGGCCTTCTCGTCGAAGAGCTTCTCGTAGTCGGAGAGGTCGTAGCCGAAGAGCGGGTAGGACTCGATGAACGAGCCGCGGCCCAGCGAGACCTCTGCGCGGCCTCCGGTGAGACCGTCGATGGTGGCGAATCGCTGGTAGACGCGGACCGGATCGTCGGAGGAGAGCACGGTCACCGCGGAGATGAGCTTCATCCGTTCCGTGGTGGAGCCGATGGCGGAGAGCACGACGTCGGGGGCTGAGATCGCGTAGTCAGGTCGGTGATGCTCCCCGATCCCGAAGACGTCGACGCCGACCCGGTCGGCCAGCTGCGCCTCGGCGAGGACATGGCGCAAGACCTCCGGATGGGAGAGCCGACGGTCGCCGTCGGGGGTCGAGGTGACGTCGCCGAAGGTGTGCAGGCCCAGCTCGAACTGCGGGCTGTGGCGCTCGGTGCTGATGGCGGAGCGCTCGGCGCTGGGGCCTGCGCTGGTACTGGGGCTGAGACTCATGTCGGGGTCAACCGCAGAGGCCGCCGCACCATTCCTTGAAATTTGAAATTCATGATCGACGGATGCCCTGATCCCCGGAATCGTCGATGTGCCCGCCGACCAGGTATAGTGGGAGACCTTGCGAACTCTTCATGGGTTCCCTGCGTCGCCAGGACGCCTCGCCCTCTGGAGCCGAACCGGCCCACGGCCCTGATGCCTCTCTCACGGCGACCGAGAGCACCGACCGGTGCTCCCGCCACTCAGCCAGTCCTGGCACTCGACGCCCCCGTGGCCCCGAGCCGCCCCCTGGCGCCATGAAAGGCCCTGTCACAGCTTTGTCACACACCACCTTCACCGAACTCGGCGTGCCCGCACCCATCGTCAAGACGCTGGCCGCGGACGGCAAGTTCACCGCTTTCCCGATCCAGCAGGACACTCTGCCCGACACGCTGACCGGCCGCGACGTGCTCGGTCGCGGCAAGACCGGCTCCGGCAAGACGCTGGCCTTCGCCATTCCGATGATCGCCCGTCTCGGAGAGTCCGACGGCGCCCGCCGCCGTGCTCGCCGACCCCGCGGGCTGGTGCTGGCTCCCACCCGTGAGCTGGCCACCCAGATCGACGCGGTCCTGCAGCCGCTGGCCGCCGCCTATGGCATGCGCACCACCACCATCTACGGCGGCATCAGCCAGAAGCGCCAGGTCGACGCGCTCAACGGCGGCGTGGACATCGTCGTCGCCTGCCCCGGACGCCTGGAGGACCTGCTGCAGCAGCAGGCGCTCAGCCTGGACGCCGTGGAGGTCACCGTCCTGGACGAGGCCGACCACATGGCCGACCTCGGCTTCCTGCCGGGCGTGACCCGGATCCTGAAGAAGACTCCGGAGCACGGCCAGCGGATGTTCTTCTCCGCCACGCTGGACAACGGCGTGGACAAGCTGGTGCGCCAGTTCCTCCACAACGAGATCCTGCACTCGGTGGACGACCCCACCTCGCACGTCTCGGCGATGACCCACCACGTCTTCGAGGTGGACCCGGACGACAAGAAGACCCTGGTCCAGCAGCTGGCCTCCGGCACCGGCCGACGGATCCTGTTCACCCGCACCAAGCACCAGGCGAAGAAGCTCGCCAAGCAGCTCACCTCGCAGGGCGTCCCCGCCGTGGACCTGCACGGCAACCTGTCGCAGAACCAGCGGGACCGCAACCTGGCCTCCTTCGGGCAGGGCGGGGTGCGCGTGCTGGTGGCCACCGACGTCGCCGCCCGCGGCGTCCACGTGGACGGCATCGAGCTGGTGGTGCACGTGGACCCGCCTGCTGAGCACAAGGCCTACCTGCACCGCTCCGGCCGCACGGCCCGCGCCGGCAGCGCCGGTGACGTGGTCACTGTGATGCTGCCTGAGCAGCGCCGGGACACGCAGACCCTGCTGAAGAAGGCCGCCATCAAGGTCACTCCGCAGGCGGTCTCCCCGAACTCGGAGGCCGTGTCTGCGCTGGTGGGCGAGGTGGCCGAGCACGTCGAGCCACAGGCCCACCCGCAGGGCGGCGGCCAGCAGCCCTCTCGCCGCGGCGGCGGTTCGAACAACGCAGGGCGCGGTCGTGGCCGATCCGGCGGCGGCTCCGGCCGCGGCCCCGCACGGGGTGGCCGGCGCGACGGCGGAACCCGCGGCGGCGACGCCGACTCGCGCGGCAGCCGCGGGCAGGGCTCGACCCGCCGCAGCGCAGCACCGCAGCGCTCGGAGTCGGGCCCCGCGTCCCGTCCCGCCGCTGCTCGCCGCGGTCCGCGCCGGGCCAGCGCCCCGGCCGGCACTCCCGGCTCGCGCTGACCCCTCCCCTCCCGCGACCAGCTCGCGGACATCGGCTCCGGAGTGCGGGCCCTTGTGACGGCGATTCCTGCCGCCATCAGAGCCCACACTCCGGAGCCGATCTGTTCCTGGGCCGGCCTCTCACCTCATCCGGGTGGCCGCACGACGCACCGCATCAGTGAGGCGGTCCAGCGCAGGGGTCCCGGTGGTCCAGCGCTGCCAGTGCAGATGCGCCTCCGTGGGTCCGATCTCCTCCACCAGCGTCAGATCCGGGTGCTCACCCTCCATCAGCCCCTCAGGCATCATCCCCTCGGGGATCATCCCCCAGCCCAGCCCGTGCGCCACCGCGGCGTTGTAGGCCTCCACCGAGGGGATCAGATGCGTCACCCGCGGGGCGGTGACCCCGAGCCGGCGCAGCCCGGTGCGCTGCAGGGAGTCCCGGATGCTGTAGTCCACCTGCGGCACACGCTCCCACGTGATGGCGCCGTCGGCGTCCCGGTGGCGGTCCAGCAGCTCCGAGCTCGCCACCGGCCAGTAGCGCATGGTCCCCAGCGCGGTGGCCCGACATCCGGACACCGGAGCCGGGGTCTCGGCCACGGCGGCCGCCACCGTCCCGTTGCGGAGCAGCTCATGGGAGTGTTCCTGATCTTCAGCGTGCAGGTGCAGTTCGACGTCGTCCCAGGTCGCGGCCTCCTGCAGCACACGTTGGAACCAGGTGAACAGCGAGTCGGCGTTCACCGCGACCGAGAGCGTCACCACCTCGGAGGCCCCCCCGCGGAAGCCCAGGCTGCGCCGCGCCTCGTCCTCGAGCAGCATCATCTGTCGGGCGGTGCGCAGCAGCGCGGACCCAGCCTCAGTGGGCTGCACCGGGATGGTGCGGGTCAGCAGCACCTGGCCCACCTCCTTCTCGAGAGCCTTGATCCGCTGGGAGAAGGCCGAGCCGGAGATCCCCAGCAGCGCGGAGGCGGCTTCGAAAGTTCCCTCATCGACGGCCAGCACGAAGGCCCGGAGGTGATCGGTGTTCATGGGATTCGATGATACGCCTCACATCTGAAGCAGATCTTCAGATGATGAAGGATTCTGCGCTGGTGCGGACGCCGATCTCCCGGGAGCATGGAAGCCATGACCGTGCTGCTGACTGGATTCCTCACCTGCCTCGCCCTCATCGTCGCGATCGGCCCGCAGAGCGCCTGGCTCCTGCGCCAGGGGCTGCTGCGCGATCGCGTGGGCCTGGCGGTGCTGTGCTGCGTGGTCGGCGACCTGCTGCTGATCGGGCTGGGCACCGCAGGGGTCGGCGCGGTCCTGGAGCACGCACCCTGGCTGCTCCAAGTGCTGCGCTGGGCCGGTGTCGCCTATCTGCTGTGGTTCGCCTGGCGGTCCTTCGCCTCCGCGGCCAAGGTCCGTACGGGCCTGGACGTCGAGGACGACCCCTCCACCGCCCCCGAGTCCGTCCAGGGTGCCGGGGAGCACGACGACGACACCCTCCCCTCCGGCGAGCCAGGGACCACCACCGCCACTCTGCCGCGCGTGCAGACCCGGCCGAGCACTTACCGGTCCCGGACGCTGAGCACCGTGGGCGCCGTCGTCGGGACGGGGCTGACGGTCAGCGTGCTGAACCCGCACGCCTGGGTGGACACCATGGTGGTGCTGGGCACCATGGCGAACTCCTTCGGCGCGGAGAAGTGGTTCTTCGCCGCCGGCGCGCTGGGCGCCTCCTGCCTGTGGTTCGCCCTGCTGGGCTACGGCGGCTCAGCGCTGGCCGGGCTGCTGAACCGGCCCCGCACCTGGCAGGTCATCGACGCCGGCGTCGGCGTGACCATGCTGGTGGTGGCGGGCCTGCTGGCCTTCGGCGGCTGAGCATCGATGCCACCACACCGCCCCCTGTCGCGACTCACCGGCGTCGAGGCGGCACGAACTCTTCCCGCACAGGCTGCGGGAGCCGCGCCACGGCGTACCGGACGGTGACCCGCTGGAGCCGCTCCCCATGCTCCCGCAGGAACGCCACGAGTCTCTCCTGGTCGATCTTTCCCACCTCACGCAGGGCGGTGCCGACCGGTTGAGAGACTCTCTCCGAGGTCTCCCCGGCAAGGCGCGCGGCCAGGTGCAACGCATCATCGAGCTCCCCTTGGCGGACCATCCAGAAGGTCGCGGTGACGGCGGTGCGGCGGCGCATGGGGTCAGCCGAATCAGCCAGCTCCTCGAGCAGCTTCCGGCGGGCCTCAGGGCCCAGCCCTTCCATCAGATACCGGCCGACGACGCGCGGGGCCGCGCGGTCCACCAGGTCCCATACGCTGAGCTGGTCATGGTGATCGAGGTAGAGGTCGGCGAGCTCCTCCCGCTGTCCCTGGTCGAGCCTGCGGCGGGCCCGGAAGTCCAGGATGCTCACCCCGACCATCCGCCGCTCGTAGTCCGGGCAGCGGAGCAGCTCGGGGACGAGGCCACGAGGTGACTCCAGGCGTTTCTCCCACCTGGCGGCCAGGTCGAAGACCTCACGCATCCGTACCCCGAGGGCCTCTAGGCCCTCCGGCAGGCGGCGGCGGATCCTGATCCGCTCGGCCTCATCGGCGCCGGCACACAGCTCGGAGAGGATCTGCGCGGCCTGATCCGCCGCTGCTCCCCTACCGTCCTCCGGCATGGCCCTTCCTTCCCTCCTGGTGCCTCATCCGAGTGCGCGCAGCACCGCCTGGGCGGCATTGTGTCCGTTCATCCCGTGCGCCCCTCCGCCGGGCGGAGTGGAGGAGGAGCACAGCCAGATCCCTTCGGTCCCGGTGCGGTAGGGCTGCAGGGAGAGTGCCGGCCGAGCCACGAACTGGCGCACCGTGGGCATCCCGCCGCTGATCGTCCCACCCACCAGGTTCGCGTTCATCGACTCGAGATCCTGCGGGGTCCACGCCTGGCGGGCGAGCACGGCCTCCCGGAACCCGGGAGCGTTTACGGCGATCTCCGCGTCGATCAGCTCAGCCGCCCGCTGCGCGGCGGGACCCTCGAGCCCATGAGGCACGTGCGCGTAGGCCCAGACGACGCTCTGCCCGGCCGGAGCACGGGAGTCATCGGCGGCGCTGGGCTGGGTGAGCAGCACATAGGGTCGCCCGGAGAGCACTCCGCGGGCGGCTGCGGCCTCGGAGGCACTGATCTGTGCATGCGAACCGCCCAGGTGGACGGTGCCGGCACGCGCGGTGTCCGGATGGGCCCAGGGGATGGTTCCGTCGATCAGGTAGTCGACCTTCACGATCGCGGGCCCATAGGTCCAGCGCCGCAGCGCGTGCCGGTAGCGCGAAGGCAGCTCGAGCCCGTCGAGCCGGAGAAGCTGGGTCGGGGTCAGATCGCACAGCACGACATCGACAGCCTCCTCCGCGACGACGGCACGCCCGCCGCCGGGCCCCCGCCGGCGCCCGCTGATCAGGTGAGTGCGCCGGAGCCGGCCCGGGGCACGCCGCACACCCGTGACCTCGAAGCCGGTCTCGATCCGGCCCCCGTGGTGCTCCAGCTCCCCGGTCAGCGCATCGACGATCGCCTGGGAGCCGCCGCGCGCCACGGGCCAGCCGGTGGCATGGCCGGCCGCGCCGAAGAGCACCCCGAAGGCCGCGGTCAGCGGATGGGAGAACGGCACTGTGGAATGGGCAGCCATGCCGGCGAACAGGGCCCGGGCCCGGGGGGTGCGGAAGAGGCGGGCGGCGACGTCGGCCGGCCAAGCTCCGCGCAGACCCAGCCGAGCCAGCGCCGCCCCACGAGCCACCACGGAGTCCTCGCTCCGGTGCCCGAAGGTCCGCAGCGGCGGCGCCATGGCCGCCCGACGGACCTCCTCCCAGTGGGCGACGACCGGGCCGATGAGGCGGCGCCAGGCGTCGTGATCGACCCCCAGCTCAGCGGCGGTCTGCTCCAGGGAGGAGTGCAGTAGGGCAGGAGGCTCGTCGTCGAGGGTATGGGCGGCAGGGATCTCCGGATGCGCCCAGCTCAGGCCGCGCTCGGCCAGACGCAGATCCTCGAAGGCCGGGGAGCCGACGCCGAAGGGGTGCACGCTGGCGCCGAGGTCACTGATGACGCCGTCGCCGAGGACCTCGGCCGAGCGCAGAGCTCCGCCAGGGGCGTCGGCCGTCTCGTAGACCGTGACCTCCCATCCCGCGCGCGCCAGCACGCAAGCGGCGGTGAGCCCGTTCGGCCCGGAGCCGACGACGGCGGCACGATGGCCGGCCATCTCAGGCGCCCTCCCCGGATTCAGCGTCGGCCGCCTCCGGCTCCACCGGGCTGGAGGTGCCGCCCGTCAGGCGCACGAGCTCGGCGAAACTGGTGCGGAAGACCGTCCTCGGGTGGCCTGCCGCCGCCCAGACCTCATCATGGGCGGCCAGTGCCGTGTCCACGTAGGTGCGCACCGGGGAAGGGTGCCCGACCGGGGCGACCCCGCCGATGGTCTGCCCCGTCGCCTGCTTGACCACATCCTTGGAGGCACGGCCGATGGTCCCTCCCAGCTGCGCACCCAGCCAGGCGGTGTCCACCCGGTGCGCCCCAGAGGTGAGCACCAGGACGGGAGCGTCGTCGAGCAGGAAGATCAGGGAGTTGGCGATCTGTCCGACCCCGATGCCCAGGGCCTCCGCGGCGGACTGCGCGGTGGTGGCCGCGCCGTCGAGCCAGCGAACCTCAGGCTCGATGCCGAGCCGCCGCAGCTCGACGGCCACCTTCTCCACCGCAGGATGGGAAGGCATCGTCGCAGCGGTGGCCGTCACGCCGTGTGGGGAGGTGTCTGCCATGTTCCCAGCGTAGTCGGGGCCTCGGACGGATACGACCACCCGTTCTCAGCCGCGGCCTCGCCGAGGGCACCCGCCTCCCGCCGGAGTCACGGGATCACCGCGTCCGGACGGTTCTCCATCGCAGCGCGGTTCACCGAGGCGATGCTCCAGGCGGTCTCGCGCGGGGAGACGCCCACCCGGTCGGCTTCAGCCAGCAGCCGTGCCACCTTCGCGCGCATCTCCAGGTGAAGCCGCTCGAACGAGTCCCGTGGATCGGTGCCGACCTCGCCGAAGAGCATCCACCAGGCCCAGGCCGCGGCGCCGGTGTTGGCCACCACGTCGGGAATCACCATCACTCCGCGCCGGGCGAGCAGCTCCTCGGCCTCCCTGGTCACTCCCGTGTTCGCAGCCTCCACGATCACCGAGGCGACCACATCTCCGGCGTTCTCCGGGCGGATCGCATAGGAGATGGCCGCCGGGACCAGGATGTCGGCGTCTGCCGCCAACACTGCATCCCGTGGCAGCAGGGTCACATGCGCGGGGACCCCTTCCCGATCGATCACGCCGTAGTCGTCCCTCAGGTCCAGCAGGGCGGGCACATCGAGGCCGGCCGGGTCGTACAGGGTGCCGCTGACATCCGCCATGGCCACGACTCGGGCTCCTGCCGCGTGGAGATAGTAAGCGGCCGCTCCACCCATCGTCCCCACGCCCTGCACCGCCACATCGGTCGCCCCACGGCTCCAGCCGCGGTGCTGCACGACGCCCAGGCATGCCTCGGCCACACCGTAGCCGCCGATGACGTCGCTCAGGACGCAGCCGTCCTCGGTGCGGATCTCCAGGCCCGCACGCACTCGCTCCAGAGTGGCGCCCGGGTCGATGGAACGCTGGATCGCGGCATGGAAGCTCTGTCCCAGGCCGGCGGCGGCGAAGGCCTCATCGATGCGCTGCTGGGTCACGCCCAGGTCCTCCGCGGTGACCCAGTGAGCGTCGAGCCACGGCTTCATCTCCGTGAAGAAGCGGCCCAGCACGCCGGGCGCACGGGGATCCGTGGGATCGAAGTCGATGCCACCTTTGGCTCCTCCCACCGGGAGGCCGAAGACCGCCGTCTTCGCGGCCATTCCGCGGGCCAGATCCTCCACTTCGCCCAGTGTGCAGCCCTGGCGCATCCGGGTGCCTCCGGTGGCCAGGCCGGCCGTCAGCGAATGGACCACCAGGTAGCCCTCGGCCCCCGTCTCGGGGTCCGTCCAGAGCACCCGCCGGTAGGGCTCGGCATCCCGTGGCGCTCGGCCGATGCCGCGGTCGAGGACTGGGTTGCCATCATCTGCGGGGTTCTGCCACCGCGTATCGAGAGTCGTCACCACGATCACCTCCAGGTCAGCCGATGAGATCCACTGGGTCGGGCTCCGCCGCTGGAGCGGTCCTGCACCCGTTCTCTCACTCTGAGGCGTGGCCGATGCCCCCGTCCATACCCTTCACGTGCGGGTTCATGCACAGGACCGTTCAGTTCTCCTGCACTGCCGCCCTCGACCGCGTGCCCTCACCTCAGCGGTGTCGAGAATCGGTGTCGAGAGTCGGTGTGCAGAAAGGCCTCATGACGACCCTGTGCCGGTACTCTGATCCCCATGGAACTGTCTCTGCGTCGACTGCGGATGCTGCGTGAGCTGCATCGGCGGGGGACGGTCACGGGAGTGGCGGCCAGCCTGCACTACAGCCCTTCAGCGGTCTCCCAGCAGCTGGCGCAGCTGGAGCGTGAAGTGGGTGCCTCGTTGTTCGAACGGCTGGGGCGCCGGATTCGGCTCACCGAGCTGGGGGTGCTGCTCACAGAGCATGCTGACGAGATCCTCGGGGCGGTCGAACGCGCCGAGATGGCTCTCGAACGCGCGCAGGACGGCGTCGTCTCGCGCCTGAAGGCAGGGGTGTGGGCATCGGTCGCCTCAGGTCTCCTCCCGATGGCGTTGACCCGTCTGGCGCAGGAGCATCCCGGCATCGAGGTGCGCACCACCGAATTGGCACCGGAGGACACGGCGAACGCGGTGCTCGACGGCGCCCTCGACTTCTCCTTCGTGATCGAGTACTCCGACTATGCGATTCCGTGGGACCCGGCGCTCGCCCGAGAGGTGATCGCCGTGGAGCGCCTCCACGCCGCCGTGGCGGCAGGCACCTGCCCCGAGTCCCCGGTCTCCCTCGCCGCCTTCGCGGAGCAGCCCTGGGTGCTGGCGGGTCCGACGTCGCATTTCGGGCGGGCGATCCGCCTCGCCTGCCGTCGGCACGGCTTCGAGCCCAGGATCGTGCACCAGGTCGAGGAGCAGGCGACGGCGCTGGCCATGGTGAACGGAGGGCTCGGCGTCACACTGGCCTCAGACCTGGTGCTCAACACCGTCCCCGAGGGTGTCGAGGTGATCCCGCTGACCGAACCGGTGCTCCGGACCGTCTCCATCGCCCACCGCAGCGCCCACCCCACTCGGCGGCCGCTGGAACTGGTGATCGACGCCGTCAGGGCGGCCGCGGCTGAACGCGGCCTCGCCGCGGGGTCCGCGCTTCCGTAGAGTCGCCCCCATGAGCTCACCGGAGAACCAGACGTCCCCGCGATCGACCGGATCACGCCTTCCGGTGATCGCCTCGCTGATCGCCCTGGGAACCGTGTTCTGGATGCCTCACTTCGCTCTCACCGTGGCACTGGGCACTCTGCTGATCTGCGGGCTCAGCTGGAAGGACGGCTCCCGCCAGCTGCTCGTCGGGTCCCTCATCGCCAGTGGTCTGGCGCTCCTGATCGCCACGGCCCGCTTCAGCGGACTGCTCCCCTGACTGAGCCCTCCCCTGACTCAGCCCTCCCCGGACCATTCCTCCTCCTGCCAGTCGTCGCCGGACCAAGGCTCGGCCTCCGCGCGGCCCCGCCGGCGCGATTCCTGCTCTGCGGCCGCCTGGCTGTACACCTGAGCGACGACGGCGGCGATGTTGCGGATGAACACGATCAGCCAGGCGAACAGGATCGCGGCACCGATGAGCTCCAGGGAGGTCAGGTTGTAGTAGCCGATGGGCCGCCACAGGCTCGCCGCGAAGATCAGAACCCCGGCGGAGAGCATGCTGAGCAGGAAGAACGCCCGTGGGAACCCAGGGAGCCAGTACGGCATCCCCACCAGCAGCATCAGGAAGAACAGCCCGAACAGCGCGGTGAACGTCGCATGGATCTCGTTGTGCAGGTTCACTGGGACCAGCCCGACGCCGACCAGCGAGACGCCCATGCCGATCATTCCCGTGCGCACCACCCCGATGCGTGGTGAGCGGAAATGTCGTCTGACCGCATGCCGCAGCGGCATGGTCCTGGGCACCCGGCCCTGGGCGGCACGGCGCAGGTCACGTTCGGACCGGAGCCGTCGGAGGTGCCGACGGCGCACGTGCTCGGCCCAGATCTGCAGATCCCGGGTGATGAAGGCAGTCAGCGTGGTGATGATCAGTCCGGAGACCACCAGCGTGGTGTTGAAGGTCCAGAAGGAGGTCAGTCCGGCCTGCCCGGTCCCCAGCTCGGAGAACATCACGTGCCACCAGAACGGGTTCTCCGCGAAGAGCATCGAGACCAGCACTCCGGAGGCCATGAAGACTCCCAGAAGGGTGGACAGCGAGAACGCGTTGATCCGCGCTCCCGAGTTGAAGCTGAAGTAGGCGGCCACCGCCCCGCCTATCGCCAGCAGCACGGAGCCGGCGATGTAGTCCACGGTCAGACCGACGAAGGCCTCCTGGAAGACCCGGAAGATCCCCAGCGCCCCCATCACCGCGATGGAGGAGTGCACCACCAGCAGCGCCACCGTGTCCATCAGCTGCCGGATCCGAGGCCTCTCCCCCAGCCAGATGTTCGCCATCCGCGTGTTCAGCGAGAAGCCCAGCAGGAACGCCAGCCCGGCGGTCACTCCGCCGACGATCGCGCCGAAGAACTGGATGGATCCGTCCCCGGCCAGCGCCGGCCGCTCCCCGGGAAACACCACCAGACCGAAAACCAGCCCCAGGGCACCGCCGAGGATCGCGCTCCAGATCGCCCGCGATTCGATGAGGACCTGCAGCCGGGCCTGCGACTCGAGCTGCTCAGGCGTCGTGATGGCCGGGTGGGCGGCCTCCTCGGAGGCGGCGAAGGCGGCCAGTCGTCGAGCCGCCCCATGGGTGGGGGTGATGTCGGTGACGTCAGGGGCCTTCCCGCGGACGCCGACGCCGTCGTCGTCCAGGCTCACCTGCCACCTGCGTGACCCTGCCATGTTCGCCTCGACCCTCCCGACCTTCTCGACCTTCTCGACGCATGTGCTGTGCTCCAGATTCGCCCGCCCGCTCCGCCGATGCAACTGCGGCCGACGAGGATGACCTCACCCAGATCCATCTCCTGTCCGCTCAGCCAGGTTCGCCGTAGACTGACGCCATGAGCCAGACCCCCGAACCTGTGGACCGCGGAACCCACGTGATCGCCCGGAGGATCCGCGTCGAGGCCTCCGCCGAGGAGCTCTACACGATCATCGCGAACCCGCACAGGCATCACGAACTCGACGGATCCGGCACCGTGCGCACATCCGCGATCGGCCCGAGGGAGCTGCGCCTCGGGGACCGGTTCCGCGTGGACATGCGCAAGTACAGCATCCCCTATGCGTTGACCATGGTCACCACCGCCGCCGAGCCCCATCGAGTCGTGGAGTGGCGCCACCCGGGCGGACACCGCTGGCGGTGGGAGCTCCAGCCCGAGGACGCCGCGACGGTGGTCACCGAGAGCTACGACTACACGGGCCAGCCGGCACCGATGCGGCGGCTGCTCGAGCTCGTCGGCGCCCACCGGGACAATGGGAAGGGGATCGCCGCGTCGCTGCAGCGCGTCCATGATCGCTTCGCGAGGACCTGAGACGGAGGGCTCTGCAGCGCCACACGAGAGGTGCGGATCGCCTCAGGACCGAAAGATCTGAAGGTCGTTTCCTGAGGCAACCATGCGAAAACCTCAGGAACAAGGTGACAGTTCCATCACTTTCAGCCCGTGAGACGTTCATCTCGTTACACTGAGAGGACCCGTTGCACCAGGTGCCGAGGCCGCCGTTTCCGGCCTCCGCACCCTTTCACCTTGTCAGGAGACACTGCATGTTCCACGCAGAGATCAACCGTACCCTGACGGCGGCCGTCAATCTCATGAACACCTCCGAGGGACGTCACAGCGCCAAGCCGGCCTCCGATCAGCTGACCAGCATCGAGAGCCTGCGCAAGTACCTCACCTCCCAGGACTCTGAGCTGAAGTGGCCGTCGTCGAACCTCGACCGTGCACAGGTCGACAAGGTTCGCGAACTGCGCGCCCTCCTCCACCAGATCTGGGGCGCCGCCCCGATCACCAGCACCGAACCGGTGGAGAGGATCAACGCGCTGCTCGAGGGTGTGGGCACGCGTGTGGTCCGCACCTCCGGCGGCGAGGAGCCGCAGTTCCGCTCCGTGCCGATCCCTGTGAGCACCCAGCTCGCCGACGTGATGACTGCCGTCGTCGCCGACGCCCTGCAGTTCATGGTGGTCAATGACGAGACCGGCCGCATGCGCACCTGTCGGGGTGACGACTGTGACGCCGTGATCGTCGATCTCACCCGGAACCGCTCCAAGCTGTTCTGCGACTTCGGCAACTGTGCCAACCGCGCTCACGTGCGGGCCTACCGCGCCCGCCAGGCCGCCCTGCGCGAGGCGGGGCGCCGGGCGCTGGCCGGCGACGGAGCGTCCGAGGCCAAGGACAAGCTCACGAAGCCCAGCGCAGCGGAGAAGGCGGCGCAGATCGAAGAGCCGACCTCCGAGTCTGCGATCGCCGCCAAGGAGTTCCGGGACCGGATGCGCGACGAGCTCCTGGAGAAGCGCGACAAGAAGGACAAGAAGTCCAAGAAGAAGAAGGACAAGAAGAAGGCGAAGAAGTGACCCCCTGAGGGTCACCCGCCGCTGTTGAGCTGGTGAGTTTCCGCCCGAATGCGAGCGTTTCGACGCGTATTCCGGCGGAAACTCACCAGCTCAACGCGTCTCTGGAGGGAGTCAGTCCTCGGCGCGGCCGTAACGGGGCTCTCCACCCTCGGCCTCGCGCGCCTCCTCGGCCTTCCGCCGGGCAGCCTCGGCGCGACGTGCAGCCACCTGTGCGCGGTAGAGCTCCTCGGAGTTCCGGTTGACCCCAGCTCCTGTGGAGAGGTCCTCGGGGTTCTCCCGCGAGGCCAGCTGGAGCATCGAGACCACCAGCAGCGAGATGATGAACACCAGGCCGAAGGCGATGAGCCCCAGGTCCACGCGGGCCGGGTTGTCGGTGCCGCCGGAGGCGGAGATCAAGGTGACGAAGCCGGCGACGAACGCCAGGGCCGCGGAGAAGATCAACGGAGCCTTGACCGACTCGATCAGCGAGCGGCGCTCCTTCTTGTCCTCTGCCACAGGGCTCCTCGTTCCTCGTCAGATGGAATGCTGTTCAGGCCGACTCCGATGCCGACGCCCAGCCATTCTACGCCGTGTAGTAGATCGGGTGCGAGTCCGGATCAGTCGCGTTCCCTGCGGGCCTCATGGACCAGTCCGGCGCCGCTGATCATCAGCAGCACGGCCATGATGATCACTCCCATCCCGGCGATGCCCAGGATGCCATGCACGTCCAGCTGCATGCCCACCAGCAGACTGACACCGGTGAGGGTGCCGACCGCACCCAACAGCACCTGGTCACGGGAGGGCACGAACTCGCGCCGCCCCCGGATCCCGGACACCAGCTCGGCGACGCCCATAGCGACGAAACCGACTCCGGCGATGACGGCGGCGGCCGTCGTCGTCCCCACGAACACCGTGGCGAGACCGGAGAGCACCCAGACCGCCGCACCCAGGGCCAGGGGTCCACGCACCACAGCGGGGACGACCTCCTCATCCTTGGCGTAGTCCCAGACGGCGGTGGCGCCGAGCACGAAGTAGGCGGCCACGGAGACCTTCAGCAGGGTCAGGGTCTCGTCCTGCCAGAAGATCGTGACGACGGCGAAGACGACCGTGATGACCGCGCGGAGCCAGACGGGCCGGATCAGCGCTTCGGCGGTGGGGGCGGGGATTCTCTTCACTGGCACGCAGGCGAGTCTACTCGCTCCACCGGGGCCGTTCAGGACTCAGCGAGACTCCCCGCCGATCATCCATCGGTCGCTGGCCGTCCGCAGACCCAGGGTCAGTGCGCGGGCGCCGATGAACACCACCGCGTAGCCGATCCACAGCCACACCACGGCCTCCACACCAGTCAGGCCGCGGGAGGCGATCCACCACAGGGCGGGGAGGTACAGGGCCAGGTTCACGAGTCCGGCGATCGCGAGGTATCTCACATCCCCGGCGCCCATGAGCACCCCGTCGAGCACGAACACATAGCCGGAGATCGGCTGCGCCAGGGCCACCACGAACAGCGCGGCGGTGATCATCGAGGCCACCTGTGGATCCGGGGTGAACAGGCCGGCCCCGAAGGGCGCAAGCACGGCGATGAGCGCCCCGGTGATCACTCCGAAGCCCAGGCCCCAGAGGATCATGAGGCGGGTCAGTCTGCGGGCGACGTCGAGCCTCTCGGCACCCAGCTCCTTGCCGATGAGCGCCTGAGCGGCGATCGCCAGGGCGTCGAGCACGAAGGCCAGCGTGGAGAACACGACGAAGGTCACCTGATGGGCGGCCAGGGTGTCCGCGCCGAGATCGGTGGCTACCAGCACCGTGGCGACGATGGCGGCACGCAGACTCACGGTGCGCAGCATCATCCAGGAGCCGATGGAGAAGGACCGCCGCAGGCCGATCGGGTCCACGCCCAGGGGCACGCCCTGGGCACGCAGCCGCGGGAGGATGATGACCAGGTAGACGGCGGCCATGCCCCACTGGGCGATGGAGGTGCCCACTGCCGCGCCGGTGACCCCGAGCCCCACCGGATGCACCAGCACCAGGTTCAGGACGATGTTGGCTCCGAAGCCGGCGCCGGCGACGATCAGCGGAGTCGTGGTGTCCTGCATGCCGCGCAGCACCCCAGTGGCGGCGAAGACCAGCAGGATCGCCGGGACCCCCGGCATGGACCACAGCAGGTAGTCCCAGGCGTGGGAGTGCATCGCGCCGTCGCTGCCCATGGCGCCCAGCAGCCGCTCTCCGAAGGCGACGCCGGCGGCGGCCAGCACCGCACCGAGGATCAGCGAGAGCCAGAGCCCGTCACGTCCGGCGGCCAGCGCCTTGGCCATGCGCCCGGCCCCCACGTAGCGGGCGACGGTCGGGGTGGTGGAGTAGGCCAGGAAGATCATCAGCCCGGTGACGGTGTGCATCACGGTGATGCCCAGCGCGGCCCCGGCGAGCTCGTCCACGCCGAGTCGGCCGATGATGGCCGTGTCGGCCAGCAGGAACAGCGGCTCGGCCACCAGCGCCCCCAGGGCGGGGACCGCCAGGGCGAGGATCTGCCGCGGCAGCGGACGTGGATCGGTGGTGGGTGCGCTCATCGATCGTGATCGAACCGCGAGTCAGGGCGCGGCATTCCCCCGGGCACGGTCACAGCAGCCCCAGCGGGCCGGCCAGGGCTCGGGCTGCGGCCAGGATGACTCCGTAGGGTTCGATCCCCTCGAGGTCCTCCAAGAGAGGTGCCAGCCAGTACTGCAAGGTCACGGCCATGCAGTTGTTGAACGCGTGCAGGAGCCACACGAACAGCAGAGATCGGCCGGAGAAGATGTAGGCCAGGGTGAAGACGATCGACATGGTCAGATACGGCACGACAGTCATCAGCACGGCCTGCAGGTCTCCGGCGAACAGCTCGCTGGAGACATGCAGGAAGGCGAAGGGCACCACCGAGATCACGGCGCAGAACCAGATGTTCAGGTGCCGTGAGAGCTTGCCGATCAGCAGGTGCCGAAAGATGTACTCCTCCACCAGGGGCGCCAGCAGACCCAGCACAAGCAGGGCGGCCCAGAACGGGGCAGCCTGAAGCATCGCCTCGATGCCGGCCTGATTCGCGCTGACATCCTGCTCAGCTCCGGTCAGCGCCATGACCAGAGCCATCAGCAGGACGTTGACTCCGACGATGGCCACCCAGAGCCCGGGGATGAGGAAGAGCTTCAGCCACGCGAGGGCATGATGCGTGAAGACCACCAGCGAACGCCACAGCGCCTTGCCCGCGACGGCAAGGATCAGCACGGTGAGGGCCCCGAACGTCAACCCGCTGATGAGGAACTCCAGCCGCGCCTCCTCCGGGGTGAGGCTGATCTCCTCGGCTGGGGAGAAGAGCATGAGAGAGACCAGGCTCACACCCACGACGAGGACGAGATAGGGCACCACCGGGAGCAGGTCCCACCAGAGGAAGCGTCCGGGCCGCGAGTCGGGCTGGCGCCAGACTCCCCGCGAATAGCGGTCCTTGGGGTCCGGGAGGGGCTGGACCCGAGGCTGCGGCACGGGAGCCGGCATCTGCGCGTACGGGCCCTGCGCGTACGGGCCCGGCCACTGAGGATGGGATGCGTAGGGCCCCGGTCGCTGCGGCGAGTTCGGAGGAACATGACCGGCGGGAGGATGACCGTAGAGATGCGGCGCCTGTGGCTGACCATACGGGTGGTCGTACTGGTGCGGCTGGGGGACGGGCTGTGCTGGCTGGTCCCAGCCCGGCTGTCCCTGGCCCTCAGGCTCCTGCGGAGGTGTGCTCATATCGCCCCACCCTAAGAGATGCGGCTGACGCCCACGTCAGCCTCAAGACGTAGTGTGCCGCCGATTCAACCCCGTGCGATGCCGGCGTCGTCATGAGCAACGATGTCGTGAACGTCCCACACGGCTGTGACGAGCGCCCCGCGGGTGATCGGACGACGGCGACGGGCCCGAACCGCGCACTGTCATTCACCCCTGAGCAGGGCCCCAGGCCGGTCCGGCACCGGGCGTCGGCCAGGCCCCCTGCTCGCGACGCCGTCGTCGTCGGATCACCGCCACGATGATGCCGGCGACGAGCAGCCCCAGGCCGATAGTGCCGGCGGCGATGCCGCCGAAGACGCTGCCCAGCACCCCGAACACCCCGCCCATGAGACCCACGAAGTCACCGCCCGGGGCGATCACGATGAACGACTCCCCCTCGGCGACCTGCCCGGGGTCGGCGAACGCCTCGATCTCGACGGTGTGCAGGCCGGACTCATGCGCCGTGTAGCTGTACTGTCCGACGGCGTCGGTGCCGCCCATCGAGGCGGTGGAGCTGATCTGTGCCGGTCCCATGGTGCGCGACTCCCCGCTGGGCGCCGTCACCTCCGGCACGTCGGCCAGTCGCGGAGTGCTCGAGCCCGAGGGCGAGGCCACATAGAGCAGGTAGCTCTCGTCCGCGTCGAGCTGGACCTCCACGGTGATCGGAGGCTCTCCGCTGAACACGGCATCGGATCCCGGCCCGCCGTTCCGGTCCAGGACTCCGAGGGGCACCGTCTGGGTGAACATCAGCGCCGCCATCACGAAAAGCCCCACCGCACCGGCCAGCAGCACGCTTCCGAGGACGATGAGCACCATGGGCAGCGGCCCGCGGGTCGGCTTCGGTGCCGGTGCGCTGTAGAGCGGATACTGGAATGGCTGTGCATACCCCGACTGCGAGGGCCCGTACGGGGGCTGCCCATGGGGCAGCGACCCGTGCGGCTGACCCGGCTGGCCCTCTGGTGGCTGCGTCATGACCGTCCCCTCTCGCCCGCCCTGGGAGCTGTCGATCCTACCCAGACAGGTCAGAGCGAACCAGGGTCGGCGCCCGCGACGCCGGGGATCAGCCGGCGCTGATCAGCGGACTCGGCGAGAGCAGCGTCGCATTGCGCAGATCCCGCAGCCGACGCGCCTTCTCAGCGATCGCGTGGTCCTCATCGGTGATCGGCTGCCAGGAGGTGATGTGACGGGCCGCGCCGGCCCCATCGGGGGCGACCATCACCGGCAACCCATAGGCGACCACCTCAGGGTGCTTCTCCCAGCGTGCCCCGGCACGGACCCGCACCAGCACGTGCATGGACTTCGAGCCGGTGAGCACCAGCCGCGCATCGACCTCCACCAGGTCTCCGGTGGTGATCGGGCGGTAGAACCGCACACCTCCGGTGAGGACGGCGGCGACGTCGCAGCCGCTGTACCGCTCGGCGCAGATCTCGGCCGCCAGGTCGATCCACTTCATCACTGCGCCGCCGCGGATCTTCCCGTCCGGGTACTTCTCCTCCGTCTCGGCCAGGAAGCGCAGGGTCAGCTCCTCCGAGGTGCCCATGTCCTCCGGCATGGAGCTGATGGTCTCCTCCACCTGCCGCCGGAAGACCATCCGCTGAGTGGCGTCCACGGAGCGTCGGCGCTCCAGCTCGGAGCTGGGCTCGAAGGGAGGCACGGGCACGGCCTCACCGTCCTCGCCGACGGCCACATAGATCATGTAGCACTCAGTGCACACCAGCCAGCCCTCCTCGGCGTGCTGGATGAGCACCCGGGTCTGGATGTGCACAGAGGTGCGCCCGGTGTGCACCACCCGGGCCTGCACGCTGACCGGAGTGTCACGCGGCACTGGCTTGGTGAAATGCATGTTTCCGACGTAGGAGGTCACGCAGGCCGTGCGGGTCCAGGAGGCCGCGCAGGCGTAGGCGGTCTTGTCGATCCAGTCCACGATGACGCCGCCGGCCACCGTGGTCTCCTTGGAGGTCCCCTTGACCTCTCGGAATGTCAGTTCGATCGTGCTGCGCCGCGCCATGCCATGACGCTAGCATCACCGGCGCCACGGCGGGAGGGGACGCCCTGGCATCGGCCTGCGCTGCGCGCCGCCAGCGCCCCCACTCCGAATGTGACCAGAGACCCAGGGACATATATCCTGCTGACCCTGTGGCCGGATCCCCGAACCTGCTTAGGATGGATCCGAGCCAAGACCAGCCCGGCGTCCGTGAGACGCCGCCGAGGCACCAGGCCCTGCGTGGGCACATGCCGCCGGTACGGCACGAGGAAGACCTCAGCTCAGCATCACGACCCCAGCATCGGCCCCTGCCCGCCGACTCTCCGTCCTGAACGCCGACCTGATCACCCTGCCCCCACAGTCCACGCGAGGTATCCATGCACCCGTTCGAGAACCCCTTCCGGCACAGCGCCGAGGCCAAGCGCCACGCGCTGCGCCATTTCCGTGCCATCCTCTTCGACATGGACGGCGTCGTCACCGACACTGCGGGAGTCCACGCCAACGCCTGGAAGGAGCTCTTCGACACCGCTCTGGGGGAGATCACCGGGGAGCCGCAGCCGGAGTTCACCGACGAGGACTACCTCAACTTCGTCGACGGCCGTCCGCGCGAGGACGGCGTGCGCACCTTCCTGCAGGCCCGCAACGTCTTCGTGCCCGAGGGCGAGCCCGGCGACACGGCCGACCAGCTCACCGTCAACGGCCTGGCCGCCCGCAAGCAAGGCTTCTTCGAGACCGTGCTGGCCCGCGACGGCGTCGAGGTCTTCGAGACCACGGTGGAACTGGTGCACCAGCTGCGCGAGGACGGGATCCCCACGGCGCTGGTCACCTCCTCGCGCAACGGCCGCGACGTGCTCGAGGTCGCCGGACTGCTCGACGCCTTCTCCGTGATCGTCGACGGCACCGACGCGCTGGAGATGTCCCTGCCCGGCAAGCCGAACCCGGCCATGTTCCTGCAGGCCTCGAAGCTGATGCGCGTGGAGCCCCAGGACTCCATCGTCATCGAGGACGCCGCCTCCGGGGTGCAGGCCGGGAATCGCGGGAACTACGGGATGGTCCTGGGGCTCAACCGCGGGGACGACCCGCACCGGCTGAAGGAGGCCGGGGCGGACGTCGTCGTCACCGACCTGGCCATGATGAATCTGGCCACCCGCACCACCAAGCCCTTCGACCCTGACTGGGTGCTCGCCTACGACGACTTCGACCCCAAGGAGGAGCCCACCAGGGAGGCGCTGTGCACCCTGGCCAACGGCTACTGGGGCACGCGCGGCTCGGTGCCGGGCACCGCCGCCGACGCCACCCACTACCCGGGCACCTACCTCGCCGGCGTCTTCAACCGGCTCGAGACCGACATCATGGGCAGGACGGTGGAGACCGAGCACATGGTCAACGCCCCGGACTGGACCTCCCTGCAGGTCACCCCGGAGGCCGGAAACCTGCTGGTGCCCGGCTCGCCCGAGCTGATCGACTACCGCCAGGAGCTGGACATGCGCCGCGGGCTGCTCACCCGCGTGGCCCGCTACCAGGACCTCCACGGTCGCCGCACCCGGGTGACCACCCGTCAGTTCCAGTCCATGGCCGGCGTGCAGCTGGCCGCACTGGAGATGGAGATCGAGGCGGAGAACTGGTCCGGCAACGTCACTGTGCGCTCGATGATCGACGGCCGGGTCGCCAACCGCAACGTCGCCGCCGACCGCGAGCTCGCCGGCCACCACCTCGACCCGGTGGACTCCCGGGAGATCGACGGCGAGACGGTGCTGTTGGAGACCATGACCAACCAGTCGCAGGTGCGCCTCGCCATCGCCACCCGCACCTCGGTGATCTCCGACGGAGGCAGCAGCCCGATGCGTCGGCCGGTCTCCGAGGGCGAGCTCGTCGCCGGACACGACATCTCCGTGAGCCTGGAGGCCGGCCGGCAGATCAAGCTGGAGAAGATCGCCGCCGTCGCGAACTCCCACGACCACGCGATCTCCACTGTGTGGCACTCGGCGGTCAAGCGGGTGCAGCGGGCCTCCTGCTTCCGCACTCTGCTGACGTACCACGAGGAGATGTGGGGCGTGCTGTGGCATCGCTTCGCCGTCTCCATCGGCTCCAGGAGCTCCCGCCAGCAGATGGCGCTGAACCTGCACACGTTCCACGTGCTGCAGACCGCCTTCGGCGCCCGGCGCGACCTCGACGCCGGCGTCGGCGCCCGGGGCCTGCACGGCGAGGGGTACCGGGGCCACCTGTTCTGGGACGAGATGTTCGTCTACCCGATGCTGACGCTGCGCCGCCCGGAGCTGACCCGTGGGCTGCTGATGTACCGCTTCCACCGCCTCGGGGAAGCCCGGGCCATGGCGCGCGCCGAGGGCCATGCCGGAGCGATGTTCCCTTGGCAGGCCGGCTCCGACGGACGCGAGGAGACGCCCACCGAACTGTGGAACCCTCGCTCCCAGATGTGGATGCCGGACAACTCCCACCGGCAGCGGCATGTCTCCCTGGCGATCGCCTATTCGGTGCTGCAGTACTTCGAGACCACGCAGGACTACACGTTCCTGGCCGACAACGGCGCGGAGATGCTGGTGGAGATCAGCCGCTTCTTCGTCTCGCTGACCTCCTACGACGCCGAGGCGGACCGGTACGACATCGACGGTGTCATGGGCCCTGACGAGTACCACGACGGCTACCCGGACTCCCCGGGCTCGGGCCTGCGGAACAACGCCTACACCAACGTGCTGACCTCCTGGATGCTGCGGCACACCGCCCGCCTGGTCCGCGAGCTCGACTCCCGGGACGACCCGCTGTCCGAATGGCTGGACATCTTCGAGGACGAGCTGGACCACTGGGAGCACATCTCCCGGAGGATGCGCGTGCCGTTCCACGAGGACGGCGTCATCAGCCAGTTCGACGGCTACGAGGACCTGCTGGAGTTCGATTGGGAGGGATACAAAGCCAAGTACGGCAACATCGGCCGGCTGGACCTGATCCTGCAGGCCGAAGGCGATGCGACCAATCGGTACAAGCTCTCCAAGCAGGCCGACGTGCTGATGCTGTGCTACCTCTTCTCCTCCGAGGAGCTCATCGACATCATGGGGCACATGGGCTACGAGGTACCGATCGAGGACTTCGGCAAGACCATCGAGTATTACCTGGCCCGCTCATCCCACGGCTCGACGCTCTCCCGCCTGGTGCATGGCTGGGTGGCCGCACGCTTCGACCGCTCCGGTTCCTGGAACCTGTTCAAGGAGGCGTTGGAGGCCGACCTCTCCGACACCCAGGGCGGCACCACCCGCGAGGGCATCCACCTGGGGGCGATGGCCGGAACCGTGGACATGGTGCTGCGCTGCTACGCCGGCGTCGAGACCCGTGCCGACGCTCTGTGGCTCCACCCGCTGCTTCCCGACGAGCTGCCGGAGGCCACCTTCCGGATGCGGTACCGCAATCAGCCCATCGTGGTGCACATGGACCACGAGAACGTCACCCTGACGCTGTCCGGGGGTTCGGCCGAGCCGATCGACGTCAACGTGGAGGGCAAGCGCAAGCAGCTCAGCCCCGGTGAGGTCTGGACCGTGCCCCTGGAGCACCAGGCCCGGGTCTACGCGAAGACCTGAGTCTCAGCCGATCCCGAGGTTCAGCGTCATGAAGACGCTGTGCGGGTCCTCGGTGTAGTCACCGAATGGCGGGCATTCGGCGAAGCCGTGCCGAGCGTAGAGGCGGCGGGCGGGGGCGAAGTGGTCCTCCGTGCCGGTCTCCAGGCTCAGCCGGCGGATCCCCCGCGCCCGGGCCTCGGTGATGAGGTGCTCCAGCATGGCGGTGGCCACCCCGCGCCCCCGGGCGACGACGGCGGTGCGCATCGCCTTGATCTCGGCCTCCCCGGACTCATGCCCGGCGAGCGCGCCGCAGCCGAGCAGCTCGCCCTGGTCCCAGGCGGTCCAGAACGTCACGCCCGCGGTGCGCAGGTCCTCCACCCCGAGGGCGTGCACGCTCTCGGGCGGGGAGGTCTCGTGCATCTCGCGCAGGTGCTCGGCGATCAGGGACTGGACCTCCGGCGCGCTGAGGTCATCGGTGCGGATCTGCATGGCACCAGTGTGCGCCGTCGAGGGTTTCACACGCGTTTCACAGGTGCTGCACTCCTTCTCCGCCCCTCCATGATCCACCAGAATTGACAACTAGCTAGATTATCTAGTCAAATAGGCGGCATGGAGAAGCCATGACCCAGCCGCCCGCCCCCGGCGGGCCCCGGACCGAGGTGCTGCGCACCCTCGAGGCCGTGCAGGTGCTCAGCGACTCCATGGAGCGCATGCACAACACCCTCAAGGGCCCCATGGAGATGAACCCCTCAGACGTGGCCGCGCTGCGGATGCTGGTGATCCGCGAGCGTCAGGGGCAGCCGGTCACGCCTCAGGACATCGCGCGCCACCTGCAGATCTCCACGGCCTCGGCCACCGTGCTGGTCGATCGGCTGGTGGACGCCGGCCACGCGCGGCGGCGCCCCCACCCCCGTGACCGTCGCTCCCGTGTCGTGGAACTCACCGACCTGGCTCGCCGCTCCTTCCAGCACCACTTCGGCGCACGACTGGCCGCCATGCGAGAGGTCATCGACGCTCGCGACGACGAGGAGCTCCAGCTCATCGCCGAGTTCCTCACCGCACTGGCGGACTCGATGGTCGCCCCGTTGCCGGAAGCCACCACAGCCCCACCCCAGGAGAACTCATGACGGCACACCCCACGGACACTGCCACACGCCGGCCAGGCCTGGCCGCCCAGCTCCTCGCACTTCTGGTGCTCCTCGCCATCCCGGTGGGAGTGGGGTTCCTGGGCAGCGCCCTGACCTCCGAGCAGGTCGACGGCTGGTACGCCCAGGCCGACGTCGCCCCATGGAACCCGCCGAACTGGGTCTTCGGACCCGTGTGGACGGTGCTCTACCTGATGATGGGACTCGCAGCCTGGCTGGTATGGCGGGAACGTGCCGCCCCCGGACGCTCCCGCGCCCTGAGCCTCTTCGCAGTCCAGCTGGTGCTCAACGGCCTGTGGACCCCGATCTTCTTCGGCGCATACCCGCTCTGGGGCTCCGCGGCGCTGTGGCTGGCCTTCGCCGTCATCGTGGCGATGATCGCCGCCGTCGGGCTGACAGTGCAGGCGTTCCGCCGCGTGCACGGCCTGGCCTCCGTGCTGCTGCTGCCGTATCTGGTGTGGATCCTCTACGCGTCCACGCTGAACCTCTACATCGCGGTCATGAACTGACCCCTCTTCCCTCTCCATCCCGACCTTCCCCACACAGAACAGGGCCTTCGATGCTGCACGCCGCCGATCCCTCCCGCCTCTCCCACCGTTCCCGCTGGGGTCGACGGCTGCTCCTGCCGGTGGTCCTCGTCCTGGCCTGGCTGGCGTGGACCGGTGCTGGCGGCCCCACGTTCGGGGCGATCTCCGAGGTCACCACCGATGACCAGGCCACCTTCCTCCCGGCCGATGCCGAGTCCACCAGAGCCGCTGAGCTCCGGGAGCAGTTCGCCGACTCCGATGCTGTGCCGGCCACGGTCATCGCAGAGCACGACGGCGGCACCTCCGGTTCGCTGGACGAGGCCGCCATGGGCGAGGCCGCTGAGTTGGTGTCCACCCTCGAGGGGTTGGACGGGGTGACCGACGTCATCGGGCCGGTGCCTGCGGAGGACTCCGGCGCGGTGCAGCTGATCGTACTGCTGGCCGAGGACGCCGTCGACGACGGCGCAGTGGACGCTCTGCGCGCCACCGTCGCCGGGGAGCTGGACGAGGCGGCGTGGTCGGCCCATGTCACGGGCCCGGCGGCACTGTCCACCGATCTCTCCGAAGCCTTCGCCGGCATCGACGGGATGCTCCTGCTGGTGGCGGTGGCCGCGGTGTTCCTGATCCTGATCGTGGTCTACCGCTCACCGTTCCTCCCCCTGCTGGTGCTGCTCTCCTCAGTGGGGGCGCTGTGCGCGGCGATCACCGTGGTCTACCTGATGGCTCGACTGGAGTGGATCCAGCTCAACGGCCAGGTGCAGGGGATCCTGTCGATCCTGGTGATCGGTGCGGCCACGGACTACTCGCTGCTGCTGGTGGCCCGCTACCGGGAGGAGCTGCTGCGTGCAGCTGACCGGCACGCCGCCCTGTGGACCGCCCTGAAGCGCTCCACTCCACCGATTTTGGCTTCCGGAGGCACGGTGGCCGTCGCGCTGATGTGCCTGCTCTTCTCGGATCTGAACTCCAACCGCGCGCTCGGCCCGGTGGCCGCGGCGGGCATCGTCTTCGCCATGGTCGCCACGCTGAGTTTCCTGCCCGCGCTGCTCGCCCTGACCGGCAGACGCGTCTTCTGGCCGCGAGTCCCCCTCCCCGAGGGTCTTCACGCCGACGACACCGCCGCCGAGCAGACCCCCTCCCGGGGGGTGTGGGCCCGGGTGGCCACGTGGGTGGGCGCCCACCCCCGCCCGATCTGGGTGGTCGTCACCCTGGTGCTCCTGGTGGGCGCGGCCGGCGTGACCCAGCTGCGCGCCGACGGCATCGACCAGTCCGAGGTGGTGCTGGGCGAGACGGACACCAAGGCCGGCCAGACCATGCTGGAGAAGCACTTCGACGCGGGCATCGGTGCCCCCACGGAGATCTTCGTCCCGACGGCGGAGGCCGATCGGGCGCTCGAGCTGGTCGCCGGCGTCGAGGGAGTGGCCGAGGCCCACCTGGTGGACGCCGACGGCGCTCCCGCCGGGGATCTCGCGGAGGCCCAGGAGGTGGACGGGCAGGTGGAGATCTCCGCGACCCTGGACTCAGCCGCCGACTCCTCTGAGGCCGAGTCCGCCGTCGTCGCGCTGCGCGACCAGCTGGACGCCCTGGAGGGGGAGGCTTTGGTGGGCGGCACCACCGCCACTCAGCTGGACACCAACACCACGGCTCAGCGGGACCTGATGGTGATCATCCCGATCGTGCTGGTCGCGATCCTGGTGATCCTCATGGTGCTGCTGCGCTCCGTGGTGGCGCCGGTGATTCTGGTGGTCGCCACCGTTTTGTCCTATCTGACCGCACTGGGAGTCTCCGCGCTGGTGTTCAACCACCTGTTCGGCTTCCCCGGAGCGGACCCCACGGTCCCGCTGTTCGGCTTCATGTTCCTGGTGGCCCTCGGCGTCGACTACACCATCTTCCTGATGACCCGTGCTCGCGAGGAGGCTCTGCGGGGGGACTCTCGTGAGGGCCTGCTTCATGCCCTGGTCGTCACCGGCGGGGTGATCACCTCGGCCGGACTGGTGCTCGCGGCGACCTTCGCCGCCCTGGCCGTGCTGCCACTGATGTTCATGGTGCAGCTGGCTTTCCTGGTCGCCCTCGGCGTGCTGATCGACACGTTCGTCGTGCGGACCTTGCTGGTGCCGGCGATCGGCGTGGAGCTGGGCCGACGGATGTGGTGGCCCTCCCGACTGGCTCAGCCGGCGATCGCCCGCAGCACCACGTACAGCACAGAAGGGCCGAGCAGACACCCCACACCCGTGTAGAAGGTGGCGGTCATCGCCCCATAGGGCACCAGCCGCTTGTCGGTGGCGGCCAGCCCACCGGCCACCCCGGAGGTCGTGCCCATCAGCCCGCCGTAGGCCATCGCCGACTTGGGGTTGTTCAGCCCGATGAACGGTGCGATCAACGGCGTGCCGACCATGACCACCACGGCCTTGACCAGCCCGGCCGCCACAGAGAGCGCGATGACGTCCGAGCTGGCGCCCACGGCCGTGCCGGTCACCGGTCCGACGATGTAGGTCGCCGCTCCGGAGCCGATGGTCGCCATGGACTCCGGGTCTGTATAGCCGAAGGCCGCGGCGACAGCGGCCCCGACCGCGAACGAGACCAGCACGCCCAGGATGATGGAGAGCGCCCCGGCCAGTCCTGCACGCTTGATCTCCTGGAGGTCCACCCCATAGGCGGTAGAGACGATGGCGAAATCCCGCAGCATCGCCCCACCCATCAGCCCGAGCCCGCTGAAGATGGCGATGTCGGCCATCCCGGCCTCGCCGCCGGTGACGGAGCCTCCCCACCAGGCCAGCACCAGCCCCAGCATGATCGCGATCGCGCTGCCCTGCAGACGCCCACGGGTCATGGTCTTCGACAGCCAGCCGGAGACCATCATGAGCCCGCCGATGACCACGAAGGCCACCAGAAGGTCGTTGCGCTCGAAGACGGAGACGATCAGATCCATCTCAGACCTCCTGCTTCTCGGCCTCGGTGAGCGGGGGCAATGGCTCGGCCCGCTCCCCGACCCTGGAGAGCACCGGCACGAGGGCCGCACCGGCCGCGAGCGCCCCCAGCCCAGCGAGGATGGCCATCGGACCGCCGGCCAGGGCCTCGACCACGTTCTGCGTGGATGCCATGGCGATGACGATGGGGATGTACATCGCGGACCAGAACAGCACCCCCTGTTCGGAGGCGGGCGGGAACTTCCCGCTGCGCCGCAGCTTGTCGGTGACCAGCACCAGCATGATCATGGCGAAGCCGACTCCGCCGACGTTCGCCTCGACGCCGACGACGACGCCGAGCGCCTCACCGACGAGCATGCCGACCAGCATGCACAGCGCCAGCGCTGCCACTCCATAGAGGACCATGGTCTTCTCCTGTATCGTGGTTCCGCTTCTGTCCGGTTCCGCATCGAGTGGCCGAGAATCACGGCATCTCAGGCCCCGACACGGCGTGTCGGAGGGAAGATGCCGTCAGGTGTGGCCACTCGATCAGGCGGTGAAGAGCTCCGCGTACCGCTTCCGCAGCTCGGCCTTCTGCACCTTGCCCATCACATTGCGCGGCAGGGCGTCGACGATCTCGACGGCCCGCGGCTGCTTGAACCGCGCCAGATCATCGCTGATCGCGGCGAGGATCCCCTGCGGCTCGGGGGAGCTCCCGGGCTGGGGCACGACGACGGCCACCACGGTCTCCCCGAAGTCAGAGTGGGGCACGCCGATCACCGCCGACTCGGCGACTCCGTCGACGGCGTCGATGAGTTCCTCGATCTCCTTGGGGTAGATGTTGTAGCCTCCGGAGATCACCAGGTCCTTGTCCCGGCCCACGATGCACAGGTACCCGTCCTCGTCGATGCGCCCGAGGTCCCCGGTGATGAAGAAGCCGTCCTCGCGGAACTCGGAGGCGGTCTTCTCCGGCATCCGCCAGTACTCGGCGAACACGTTGGGGCCACGGACCTCCACCAGGCCGACCTCTCCGTCCGGGACCTCGGCGCCGGTCTCCCGCTCGGTGATGCGGATCTGGACTCCGGGGAAGGGACGGCCCACGGTGCCGGGCTTGCGGGCGCCGTCGTAGGGGTTGGTCGTGTTCATGCCCGTCTCGGTCATCCCGTAGCGCTCCAGGATGGCGTGACCGGTGGCGGCTTCGAATGCCTCGTGGTCCGCGGCCAGCAGCGGCGCCGAGCCGGAGACGAAGAGTCGCATCGCGGCGCAGGTCTGGGGAGTGAGCCGGTCCGACTTCAGCAGCCGTGTGTAGAAGGTCGGGACCCCCATCAGCACCGTGGAGGTGGGCATCAGGTCAAGGATCGCCTCGGCGTCGAACGTCGGCAGCCAGTGCATGGAGGCTCCCGCCACCAGCGTCATGTTGGCGGCCACGAAGAGCCCATGGATGTGGAAGATCGGCAGAGCGTGGATGAGCCTGTCCTGATCGGTGTACCGCCATGCCTCCAGCAGCGCCTGGCAGTTGGAGGCCAGGTTGCCGTGAGTCAGCACCGCACCCTTGGAGCGGCCCGTGGTGCCTGAGGTGTAGAGGATCGAGGCGGGCGTGTCGGCGTCAGGCTGGAAGGACTCATCAGCGGTGGTCTCCGAGGAGAGCAGCGTGCCCTCCCCGCCGGCGCCGAGGGTCTCGATCACCAGCGCGACCTCCCCCGCACGGTCTCCCCCGCCGGTCCGGGCGGCATGTTCCTGCTGGCGCTCCGGGGAGCAGACCAGCACGCGGGGCTCGGCGTCACCGAGGAAGTAGTCCATCTCCTTGCCGGTGTAGGCGGTGTTCAGCGGCAGGAAGATCCCGCCGACGCGCAGGACGGCCAGGTACAGGGCCAGCGCTTCCGGAGACTTCTCCACCTGGGCGGCGACGCGGTCACCGGGCTCGACGCCGTCAGCGAGCAGCCGGGCCGCGATGCGCCGCACCGTGTGCTCGGTCTCCGCATAGGTGAGGGTGCCGCCGTCGGGCAGGTGGAAGAGCACCTTGTCCGGCTGGCGGGCCGCCTGGGCCTCGAAGGAGCGGTGGATCGGGGTGAAGGCGTCGGCCATGGAGGCAGGTCCTCTCGGGTCGTCTGGGCGGGTGGCCTCGGGGCGAGTCGTGTCTGGGCGGGTGGCGTCGGCGAGCTCGGCGAGCGGACCGTCCACCGCCACGCGACGGTGGCGCACGAAGTCCTCGTGGCGCCGCTCCAACTCATCGGGCTCATAGCGGTAGGTGATCATCGCTCCGTAGGACTGGGCGAGGGCGGCGGCCGAATCGTGGGCAGGCCAGTGCAGCTGCCAGGCCGCCGCACCGTTGCCCAGGTGGAACCGGGCCACCGGGTCCACCGGTCTGCCGTCCGCACGACGCTCCTCGGTGATGTACCGAGTCAGGGCCGGCAGCAGTCGCTCGCGCAGTGCGGCCTCTGCGCCGTCCTCGCCCGAAACCTCCGCAAGCGGGCTCTCCTCGACCGCCGCGGCCAGATCGATGGCCAGCTTCAGCAGCTCCGGGTCGTCCTGGGACTCCAGCCAGCGGCGGAATCCCGGGATCGGCGAGAGCGTCACGAACTGCTCCAGGTGCGGCAGCTGCTGATTGACCTGTTCGATGACCTGCTTGATGAGGAAGCTGCCGAAGGAGATCCCGGCCAGCCCCTCCAGCGCATTGTTGATCGAGTACAGCGCCGCAGTGTCGGCCCTGGCCGGGTTCAGCGCCGGACCGGAGTCCAGCAGCGGCCCCACACGACGAGGGATGCCGTCCACCAGGGCGACCTCCACGAAGATCAGCGGCACCTCCCCGGTGGCGGGGTGGAAGAACGCGTAGCAGCGGCGATCCCGGGGCTGCAGGCGGCGTCGCAGCTCGGCGCGGTCAGCCATCGGGTGGACCTTCTCGAAGCGCAGCAGGTGCTGGTGGAGCTCCTTGGGGGAATCCCAGGTGATCTCCTCCATGCGCAGGAAGCCCCGATTGAACCAGGAGACCAGCAGATGGCGGAAGTCGTGGTCCAGCGGACGCAGCTCGGGATGGGCGGGCAGCAGCCGGCGCAGATCGGCACGCATGTCCACCAGCGCGCGGGTGGCGTCCGGAGCGTGGTTCATCCGACGCAGCAGCTGCTGCCGGGCCGGTTCGACGACGTCGAACAGCTGGGTCAGCGCCTGCTGGCGGTCCTGCCCCACGGCCTGCTCCCACTGCTGATAGGCGGCGCGGACGGCGTCGTCGTCGGCCCCGTGGGCCTCCACCACGTGGGTGAAGAAGACGAGCCGGGCGGCGTCGTCGAGCTGGCGATAGGCCTGCAGCCCACGGGCGGCGACGGCGCGCAGCGAGGCCTCGCCGATGTCGCTCATCAGCACCTCGCAGGCGGCGATGAGCTGGTCCAGCGGTGGAGCCTCGGGTTCGGGGTGAGCGTCGCCGCGGCGGCGTCGCAGGATGCGGAAAAGGTCCGCGAGCAGCCAGCCGTCGTGCCGTGCCATGCCGTTCCTCCCTCGGAGGGTCGTGGAGTTGTACATCATCAGCCGTGATGTATATAACAGGGACTATAGGGCATGAACGTGATCCGCGCCACACCCGAGGGTTCGGATAATCTGGACGACGGAGGTGCCATGGTCCGGATCCCCGAATCACAGCGTGTGCGCGATGCCCTGGAGAACGCGATCGTCGAAGGACTCCACCGTCCCGGCGAGCGCCTCGACCCGACGCGCCTGGAGCAGGAGTTCGGCTGCTCGCGCACGCCGGTCCGCGAGGCGCTGCAGGCCCTGGAACGTTCCGGCCTGGTGCAGATCCGCCCCAAGCAAGGCACCTATGTCACCGAGCTGAGCATCTCCGAACTCGCCGAGCGATTCGAGGTGATGGCCGAGCTGGAGGGCATGGCCGCACGGCTCTCCTCGCGACGGATCGAGCAGGATGCCCTCGAGGCCCTCGATGCGGCTGTCCAGGAATGCGAGAAGCACGCCCTGGCCGGCGACGCCGACGGCTACTACTACGCCAACGCCCGCTTCCACGGGATCGTCTACGACTCCTGCGGCAACGAGTACCTGCGCCAGCAGGCCCATGCCCTCAAACGGGCCCTGCAGCCCTATCGGCGCCTCCAGCTGCGCGTCCCGGACCGCATGCGTCGCTCGCTGGCCGAGCATCGGCGCATCGCCGAGGCCGTGCGCGCCGGCGATGCCGAGACCGCGGAGGACGCCGCCCGGGACCATGTCCTGGTGCAGGTCAGAGAGTTCAGCCAGCTGGTGCGGACCTGGCGGCACCTCAGCGCCTCCCCGGAGTGACCAGGAACGACGACGCCCCTCCCCGACCCCAGCCCGACCCACGGAAGGTGTGACGATGTCCGACCGCAGCACCCTCGCCCGCACCCTGAACTCCCTCGACGGACGCGGCTACGCCGGCTACAAGCAGCTGCGCGGCGCCCACGACCTCAGCGCGGACGATCTGGACGCCGATGATCTGGCCGGCGTCCGGCTGGTGGTGGACCACGTCCAGGTGGATCCCTACGCACCGCCGTCGCTGATGCGCGTGCAGGTGGATCGGAGGACCGCAGCGCTGCCGGAGGACCTCCTCGAGGACGCGCGAGGCCGCACCGCCGTCGCCGACTTCCTCACCCGCCGGATCGCCGAGGCCGTGAAGCGGCTCTCCCCTACCCAGCCTGGAGACGGGTCGATCGGCATCGGCCGGCCCGGACAGCAGGTGATCGAGCGGACCAGCGTGGTGATCGGCGAGCACGACGTCGAGGCGCGCCTGCACGTGGCGCTGCCCGCCTCCGGACGGCGCATCCGTGGGCGGGCGGCGGCCCGGCTGCTCACCGAGACCCTGCCGCGGATCGTGGAGTCCACGCTGCGGCATGAGGCTCTCGAGGCCGAGGCCCTGCGGGAGCATGTGGCCCTGCACCGGGACCAGCAGCAGCTGCGCCACCAGCTTGCCGAGGTCGGATTGGTGGCCTTCGTCGGCGACGGAGCCGTGCTGCCGCGACGCTCCGGCGACTCTGACCTCCCGCTGGCGGCATCCGACGCCGTGCCGTTCCGCTCGCCCGAGTCGCTGCGGGTGAGCTTCACCCTGCCCAGCGGCCGACAGGTCACCGGGATGGGCATCCCAGAGGGAATCACCGTGATCATCGGCGGCGGGTACCACGGGAAGTCGACCCTGTTGCGCGCGATCGAGCGGGGCGTGCACCCGCACCTGGGCGGCGACGGACGAGAATGGGTGGTCACCCGACCCGACACGGTCGCGATCCGGGCAGAGGACGGTCGAGCGGTGACGGGGGTGGACATCTCTCCGTTCATCGGGGCGCTGCCCTCAGGAACCGACACCCGCCGGTTCTCCACCACCAACGCCTCCGGCTCCACCTCGCAGGCCGCCGCCCTGGTCGAGGCGGTCGAGGCGCAGGCCGATGCGCTGCTGATCGATGAGGACACCTCGGCGACGAACTTCATGATCCGCGACGACCGGATGCGCCGGCTCATCCCTGCTGAGCAGGAGCCGATCACCCCGTTCGTGGACCGCATCCGCCCGCTGCATGCGGAGCGCGGCGTGTCCACGATCCTGGTGGCCGGCGGGTCCGGGGCCTTCTTCGACGTCGCGGACCACGTGATCGCCCTGGACTCCTATGTGCCCCGTGACGTCACCGATCAGGCCCGGGCGCTGGCCGACCCGGGGGCGGGAGCCGCCGAGGACGCCGTGTTCGCACCTACGGCACCGCGCGTGCCGGCGCCGGACTCGCCCCGGGGAGGCCGTGAGCCGGGCACAGGAGGTCGGGGCGGGCGCCCGAAGCCGGCGCGAGCACGCGGACGAGCGGTGGTCCAGCAGGGGAAGCAGGACATCGATCTCTCGGCGGTCTCCCAGCTGGTGGACCCCCTGCAGACCTCGGCTCTGGCCCACGCGCTGGACCGGGCGTCCGAGCTGGCCGACGGACGGCGCAGCGTGGCCGAGATCGTCGAGGAGCTGATCCGCCGGATGGACGCTGACGGCCTGGACGCGCTGTCCCCGCATGGCGGGCATCCCGGCGCGATGGCCCGGCCGCGGCGACATGAGTTCCACGCCGCGCTGAACCGGCACCGGGGCCTGCGGCTGGTCTGAGCGTCCCCGCGGCGTTCAGGGCGCGACGACGGCCTTGAGCGCCTGCGGGTCGCGTCCGGCCAGCGTCAGCGCCTCCTCGGTCTCGTCGAGGCGGAATCGATGGGTGATGACCGGACGGACGTCGACGCCGCCGCTGGAGATGAGCTCCAGGGCCGCGGGGTAGCAGTTGGCATACCGGAAGACGCCGCTGATGCTCAGCTCACGGCCCTGCAGTGCGAAGACCTCCAGCGGGAGGGTCTGCGCGCCCATGCCGATCACCACGGCACGACCGGCGCGCGCCAGGGAGCGCACGCCGGCGGCGAAGGCCGGGGCCGCGCCGGAGCATTCGAAGAGGACGTCATGCTCGCCGGGGATCTCGGCGCCGCCGGGGACGGTCTGGAAGCCGAGATCGTCGGCGATGGCGAGGCGGTGCTCGTTGAGATCCGTGAGCGTGACGCTGCGCGCTCCGAAGGCGCGGGCGGCCTGCGCGGCGAAGAGCCCCACCGGTCCGGCGCCGGTGATCAGCACCCTGTCTCCGACGCTGACACCGGCCTTGCGGCAGGCCCAGACTCCCACGGAGACGGGCTCAGCCATCGCGGCCTGCTCCGCGTCGAGGATCTCCGGTGCCGGGTGGGCGAACTGGGCATCGAGGGTGACATATCGGGCGATGGATCCGTCCACCGGCGGAGTAGCGAAGAACTTCACCTCGGGGCAGAGGTTGTACCGGCCCTCGCGGCACTCGCCGCAGCCCTTGCAGGGGATCCCGGGCTCCAGTGCGACGAGCTGATCGAGACGCGCCGGGTCGACGTCGTCGCCGACTCCGACCACCCGACCGGCCGACTCATGCCCGATCACCATGGGGCTGGTGAGCACGAAGTCTCCGATGCGACCGTGCTCGTAGTAGTGGACGTCGGAGCCGCAGATCCCGACGGCGCCGATCTCCACCAGTACCTCGTGGGGCGCCGGGCTCGGGACGGCGCGCTCCTCGATCCGCACGTCATGGACGCCGTGCAGGACGGCGGCGGGATTCCGCCCCTCCGGGATGCTCTGCGGGGAGGATGGCGTGGCGAGGGGCATGGACATGGTGGAACTCCGTTCATCGGGCGGCGCGCCCCGGGCGAAGGGCGAGGCAGGTGATCCCATCCTACGACCCTTAATGACGCACGGTAAGACTTAATAGGCGCCTGACCCCAGAACCGGTCAGCAGAGACGCTTCACCCTGGACCTCGACGACCCGAGCATGTTTAGGGTGAGACGTCACGCGCACTCCGGTGAGGCGCGGAAGCAGGCCCAGCCTGCGGCCGCGGGTCCACCCTGACGCGACACGATGCAAGGAGGATGATCTGCCGTGCAGCTCACCCCGATCAAGCACCTGTTCGATCACGACGCGCCCTTCAGCACCGTCTACCTGGAGAGCCGCTCCCCCGCCGAGGACGCCGAGCATCAGCTTCGGCTGCGCTGGGACGACCTGCGGGGACGCCTGGAGGAGGACGGCGCTCCTGTCGACTCTCTGGAGGCGCTGGACTCAGCGATCCTCGCCGGCGGCGAGAACCTCACCCAGGTCCATGCCGAAGGACGGGTGCTGGTCGCCGACGCCGGATCCGTCCTGTTCGACGAACCCTGGGACGCCACCCTCGGCCGGGGCGACTCGGCGCACGTCGGCCCATCCCCCGCCCTGGGCGACTACGTCCGCGAACGCGCCGGGTCGTCCCTGCTGCTGGTCGCGGTCGCGGACCAGGAAGGGGCCGTGCTGCGTCGAGTGACCGTGGCGGAGGGCCTGAGCGCCGAGCCCGAGGCCGAGAAGGAGGTCGAGGGTGCTGGCGACGGCTCGGTCCACAAGCCGCGTGAGGGCGCGCTCTCCCACCGGCAGATCCAACGTCGGGCCGACGAGGTCGTCAAGCAGAACGCCCGCAGCGTCGCCGAGCATGTGGAGCGCCTGGCGACACGGTGGCGCCCAGACGCCCTGGTCCTCGCCGGGGAGATCCAGGGCCGCACCGCGCTGGCCGAGGAGCTTCCGGCCTCATTGGGGGAGATCACGCACGTCGCCGAGCGCGGAGGCATCGGAGACGACGCCGCCGAGGAGGCCCTGAGCGAGGACCTTCGGCTCATCACCCGGCGGCTCTCCGCGGGCCGGGCCCAGGACCAGACATCCCGCTTCGAGCAGGCCCGGGCGGAGAACCGCGTGGCGGAGGGCACCGAGGCCGTCCGCCTCTCCGCGCAGATGGGCGGGGTGGACACCTTGATGCTGCAGGCCGAGCGACCCGCGCGGGACGAGGACGAGCTGATCGCCGCGGCGGCCCGCGTCGACGCGGACGTCGCCGTGACTCAGACCGAGCTTCCCGATGGGGCGGCGGCGATCCTGCGCTTCGAGGCACCTGCCGAGGTTGCCCGGGCCTGATCGCCCCGGCCGCGGGTGACTGCCGACTGAGCTCCGTTCAGGAGCTCAGTCGGAGGGAGAACGTGCCTGGCGCACGGAAGGGCACCCACACCACGACTCCCTCGGGAGTCGGCATCCGCCCGCCCATGTAGGAGTACTCCTCGCCGCTGTCGAAGTCCACCTCCCCGGGGTGCGACTCGACACCCTCGAACTCCACCCCCAGGCTGTCCCCTCCGACACGATGCCGGATCCCGCCTGAGCGAAGCAGGAATGCCGCGGAGGCCTCAGGCGGCGCCTCCTGCAGCTCGTCGTGCTCGCCGTCGAACTCGAGTTCGCCCTCATCGGAGAACACCAGCTGGGCGACCACGAGCGTCTGCGGCGAGGCGCTCTCCACGGAGAGCGTCCACCCGCCGTCGGCGGGCGTGAGGTCGAAGGTGGCCTCGTAGCGGACTTCGGCGAGGTCACGGGCGCTGAAACTCATCGCCGAGTGGAACCGCCCGTCGTCCTCGAGATCGTACATACCGTCGGAACGCAGATCGGGGCGCCGAGTGATCGGTTGGTGATAGCCGGTGCGGTGCGAAGCGGACATCTGCCAGCCCCTGCCCGTCTGGACGAGGTCCACCGGCCGCAGCGGCCCCATGGAGAAGAATCGCGGCGAGATCCGCAGCGAGGTCAGCTCGGCCGCCCCGCGGCGATATCGCAGGAAGGTCGGATTGGTGGAGAGCCCGGAGGCGGTGCGGCGGAACTGCGGATGATCGCTGCCTGCGAAGCAGGTCAGCGCCCCTGCCTCGTCGGGGACCCGGATGAGCCCGGAGGACTCGCGCAGGTCCAGCAGCTCCGCGACCTGCCGGTCCGCCCCCTCGGGCAGCGTCTGGGCGAGTGCGGGCCGAGCCAGCACGTCGGCGTAGAAGTCACCGAGGTCGGCGGGGCCCTGTGCGAGGACCTCTTCGGCCCGACGAGCGAGCACGGCGTCGTCGTCGCGCAGGGCGAACTCGCGGTACTGCAGCAGATAGAGCCAGTCCTCACGGACGCGCCACTGGTCCTGCCGTCGGGAGTGGATCGTCTCCACGTGTCCGTCCGGATCAGTGAGGTCCACGGTGACCTTGAGATTCGCTCGCACCATGTCCAGGAGGGCGCCGTCGTCGGTGTGCTCGGCGATGCGCAGCAGCGAGGGGTTGACCACCTCGGAGGAATACTGGGAGGAGCGCTCCGAGTACTGGCCGTCTCCGTAGACGTCGATGCCTTCGGCGAGCCACTCATCGGCTCGTTCGACCAGCATCGGATCCGGCCACTGGTCGTTCACCGCCAGGAGCGCGCCGGCCACCTCCCACCGGTGGTTGGAGGTGTGCACCCCGCCGCCGTGAGCCTCGACCACGGCGGCGGCCACCGAGGGGACCAGCTCGTCGAGCCGAGCACCGAGCGGAGCGAGGCGGTCGCCCTCGGCGGCGTCGACCAGCTTCTTCACGGTCACCAGGTCCACCAGGGAGAAGCAGGAGTCCGGAGGAGACTCGAGGTTGTTGCCGGCGTCGAAGAGCCCGACCCCCGTCTGCAGTCCCTGGACGTGCTCCAGGAGCTCCTCGGCCGAGTTCAGGACCGACTGCTCGCCGTGATGAGCGGAGTCCTCTCCCGCGAAGGCCGCCACGAGCTTCTTGACCTCTCGGACGCACCATCGAGCGTCGGGCGACCCTGAGAGGAACTCCTGCACCGAGGCGGCGTCGGCGAGGATCCGGGCATCATTGTGCTCCGCGAGCGCCTGGAGGACCGCCCGGTCGACGCTCTCGTCTCCGAGCCCGATGTCCGGCAGCGGCTCGAACGGCACGGCGCTGCCGGGCGGGCCCTGCCGCACCAGAGCGCCCGCTCCGAGCGCCACTGCACTGCTCACCCCGAGAAACGACCGTCGACTCAGCCCCATGACGCCCCCCTGCACCGTGTTGTCCCATTTGTCCTGACACACTAAGTGTGATCGGTCACATAGACAAGAGGGACGACGGCGTGCTCAGCGCAACAGGTCGGAGGCCACCGTCTCGCGGAGGATCTCCGAGGTGCCGCCGAAGATCGTCATCAGCCGCACCGCCAGATAGGCCTGCGCCACCGGATACTCGAGGATGTAGCCGTAGCCGCCGTGCAGCTGCAGGCACTCGTCGATGATCTCCTTGGCGCGCTCGGTGGCCCACATCTTCGCCTTGGAGGCGGCGACGACGTCGAGCTCTCCGGCGTCGAACCGCTCCACCGCGGCGGCCACGTAGCGCTGGGTGACCTCCAGGGAGACCTGCAGCTCAGCGAGCCGGAACCTGGTGTTCTGGTACTCGGCCACGGGGCGGTCGAAGGTCCTGCGCTCCTGGACGTAGGTCATCGTCTGGTCCAGCACCGCGGCGGCGACGACGGCGGCCGAGGTCGCCACGGCCAGCCTGCCCTGGGGCAGGATCGCCTTGGCGATCTGCAGGCCCTGGCCCTCCTCACCGATGAGGTTCGCCACAGGGACGCGCACATCCGAGAAGAACAGCTCGGCGGTGTCGGAGGCCTTCAACCCCATCTTGTCGAGCTGATTGCCCACCTGGTAGCCGGGGTTGCCCTCCTTCTCCACGAGGAACAGGCTGAAGGATCCCCTGCCACCACGCTGCTTGACGTCGGAGCCGTCGGTGCGGGCGAGCACCAGCGCGCCGTCGCCGGAGATACCGTTGCCGATGAAGGTCTTCTGCCCGTTGAGCACCCAATCCTCGCCCTCCCGGACGGCCTTGGTCCGGACTCCGCGGAGGTCGGAGCCGGCGCCGGGTTCGGTGAACGCCACCGAGGCGATGAAGGAGGCGTCCATGAACCTCGGCAGCCAGGTCTGCTGCTGCGCGGCGCTGCCGAAGCCCCGCAGCGCCGGCAGCACCCAGTCGTCGTGGAGGTGCAGCGCCAGGGCTAGGCCAAGAGCGTCGGCGCGGGCGAGCTCCTCATCGATGACCATGCGGAACCGGTAGTCCTCCAGCCCCATTCCGCCGTGGTCCTCCCCCACGGCCAGGCCGAGCAGACCGTTCTCCGCGGCCGCCTCCCAGACGCCTCGGTCCATGATGTGCTCGGCGTCCCAGCGCCGATAGTGCGGGGTCACTTCACGGGTGACGAACTCACGCACCACCTCACGGAACTCCTCGTGGATCTCCTCGTAGAAGCCGGGGAACATGGGGGTCCTTTCAGATCAGTCAGGTCATCAGCAGATCTGGGCATGTGTGCTGGGCAGGCACGACCGGACATGGTCACCGGCCCGGAGCTGATTCTCTCATTCTCCGGGCTGGCGCACGCGGGTGGCGTCGTAGCGGGACATGATCCGGCGGGCCTGGAGCACCACGGCGGCGTCGACCATCTCCCCGCGGAAGGTGAAGGCGCCCACCGCGTGCGGCTCGGTCACCGGAGTGCCGTCGTCGTGGGCGCCGGCTTGGTGACGGAACACCGCCAGCAGAGCCTTGGCCCACTCCACCGCCTCGGCCGCCGGGGTGTAGGCGCGGCGCACGGGCTCCACCTGGTTCGGGTGGATGCAGGCTTTGGCGATGAAGCCGCTCGCGCAGGCGTCCTCCGCCTCGACGGCCACCCGCTTGGTGTCCCTGAAGTCGGTGTGGATGGCGTCCACCGCCGGAACCCCAGCGGCGCCCGCGGCCACCAGCACGCTGTGGCGGATGTGGCGGATGACTTCACGGTAGGTGCCGTCCGGCTTCCGGGAGGTGGTGCCGCCGAGCCCGGCGATCATGTCCTCGGGCCCCCAGAACAGAGCCTCCACAGCCGGGTGGGAGGCGATGCGCAGTGCGTTGAGCACTCCGACGGGACCCTCGATCTGCGGGATGATCCCCACCTCGGGAAGCGTGGCCGCGATGCGGTCCAGCAAGTCGACGTCGTCGGCCTTGGGCGCGACGACGTGGCGCACCGGCGTCTCCACGAGGGCCGCGAGGTCGGCGTCGCGGTCCTGCGGGGCGCGGGAGTTGATCCGGACCATGGTCAGCGCGGGGTCCAGGGCGGGGACGGCGTCTGTGCCGCCGGTCAGCGCGGCGACGACGGCGGCGCGGGCCGCGGCCTTCTCCGCGGGGGTGACGGCGTCTTCGAGGTCCACGATGACGGCATCGGCGCGATCGGCAGCCTTGCCGAATCGGTCGGGCCGGCTGCCGGGGCAGAACAGCAGGGCGGGTCCCAGCGGGAACGGGGGCTGCGCGGTGGCGGTGCGCGGCATGGGTGTCCTCCAGGCGGGGTCGGAGTCTCGACGTCAGATGAGGCCCGTCCTACCGTACGCCTGTTCGGCCTCTGCCCCGCTCACCCCCGCCGGTCCGTTGCCCGCTGCCCGCAGCCCGCCGGCCCGCTGCCCATCGAGTGGGCAATTTGTCGGATGCTGACGCGCTTCACCAGCCTCGTCATCCCATCAAATCGACCACTCGATGCGGTCGGAAGGGCGACCCACGTGCCCGAGGCTGCATGCCGAGGCCGCCGACAACTTTGGTAGTGAGCCTCACCTCTCGACGCTTTTCGTGGCACCATGGCTGAGATGCCTGCTGGCGGGGGACGCCCGACCCGCCTCGGCGGCACCGACGCTGCGACGGCCCCACCCGGCTCCGGCCGGGCGCTGCGGCCCGCGGCATCAGACCTGTTCTGAACACGCACTGAGAGTGAGGCGAGGTCAGCCCCATGCCTGAATCGGCAGCTGGAACCCCCCTGCACATCATCACCCTGGTCAAATGGGTGCCGGACTCCCAGCTGGAGCGACGGTTCACCGAAGAGCGGCGCATCGACCGCTCCGAAGGCATCCTGAGCGAACTGGACGAGTACCCGCTCGAGGCTGCTCTGCAGATCAAGGAGGCCGCCGACCGCGAGGTGCGGGTCTCCGCCCTGACCGTGGGCCCCGCCGGGGCGGCCACCGCGGCCAAGAAGGCGCTGCAGATCGGTGCCGACGACGCCTTCCTGCTCAGCGACGACTCCCTGGTGGGCGCTGACCTCGCAGGCACCTCCACCGCGCTGGCGGCAGCGATCGAACACGTGCGTGCCGACGGAGACACCGACGGCGAGCACCTGGTCATCACCGGCATGGCCTCCGAGGACGGCGAGTCCGGGGCCGTGCCGGCCCAGCTGGCGGAGCGGCTCGGTCTGAACCTGGTCACACAGGCCACCGCCCTCTCGCTCGAGGAGGGTCGCCTGGTGGTCACTCGCGCCTCTGCCACAGAGCAGCAGCGTCTGGCGGCGGCGCTGCCGGCCGTCGTCTCGGTCACCGATCAGGCCAATGACCCCCGATACCCCAATTTCAAGGCCATCATGGCGGCCAAGAAGAAGCCGCTGACCTCGTGGAGCCTGGCCGACGTCGGCCTCGGCGCCGCGGCGGTGGCCTCGAAGGCTACCGTGCTGACCACCGATGCGCGCCCGCCCCGCACCGCCGGGGAGATCATCACCGATGAGGGCGACGCGGGCCTCAAGATCGTGGAATTCCTGGCGAAGGAGCGTGTGCTGTGAGTGCTGTGCTGGTGTTCTTCGAATCTCTGTCCGAGCAGCTGACCACGTCCCAGCAGGAGCTGCTGACCCTGGCCGGAACACTCGGCGACGTGCATGTCGTCACCGGCACCGAGGGCGCGGCAGCCGCCGAGGTCGTCACGGTCCAGAGTGTGGAGTCCGTCTACAGCGGTGAGACCGAGATCCTCGCCCCGGACCCGGCCCTGGTGGACCTGTTGGAGACCGCCGTGCAGGAGACCTCCGCCTCCGTGATCCTCTCGCCGGACACCGCCGACGCCACCGACGCGCTGGCCCGCCTGGCGGTGCGGCTGGACACCGGGATCATCACCGACGCCGTGGGCATCGATGCCCAACGTCGGGTCACCAAATCCGTGCTGGCCGGTTCCTACACGACCACTGCACAGGTGGATGAGGGCCGCCCTCTGGTGGCCACGGTGAAGCCGAACTCGGTGCAGGCCTCGATCGTGGCGGGCCACCCTCCGGAGGTCGTGTCCCTGCCGGTGGGCCCCTCCCTGACCGCGGATGGCGCGGCGAACGGCGGCGTGGAGGTCCTCGAGCGGACTCCGCTGGAGGCCTCGGAGCGCCCCGCACTGACCGAGGCGCGCGTCGTCGTGGCCGGGGGCCGCGGTGTGGACGGGAACTTCGGCCCTCTCGAGGAGCTGGCCGACGAGCTCGGTGCCGCAGTGGGCGCCTCACGCGCCGCCACCGACGCCGGCTGGATCGACCATGCCGCGCAGGTGGGTCAGACCGGTGTGACCGTGTCACCACAGCTCTACGTCTCCGCGGGCATCTCCGGGGCGATCCAGCAGCGCGCAGGCATGCAGACCGCCCAGACCATCGTGGCGATCAACAAGGACGAAGACGCCCCGGTGTTCGAGATCGCCGACTTCGGCGTGGTGGGAGATCTGTTCGAGGTGGTGCCGCAGATCGTGGAGGAGCTGCGCCGCCGCAAGGCATGAGGGAACCCTGACCCATGGTCCACGACGCTGAGGCGGCCGAGCGCCGCGAGATGGAGCAGCATCCTGACGTCCGGGGGATCCGCATCCTCCGATTCCTGGGGCCCGGGCTGCTGGTCGCGATGGCCGGCGTGGGCACCAGCCACCTGGTCACCGCCCCACTGGCCGGTGCGCACTTCGAGTTCGCACTCCTCTGGGTCCTCCCGGTGGCCTTCCTGTTCAAATGGCAGGGATTCGAGCTGGCCATGCGATACACCGCCGCCACCGGCGAGTCCATCCTCGCGGCCTACACCCGCATTCCGGGGCCGAAGAACTGGGCGGTCTGGGCGGTGCTGCTGGCCACCGTCATCATCGGATGCACCGCCGTCGGCGCGATCGTCGCGGCCGCGGCAGCCGTGCTGTGGGCCGCGTTCGGAGTCGGCTCTCTGCTCTTCTACGGCATCGTGCTGTCGCTGCTGGCCGTCGGGCTTCTCCTCGCCGGCAAGTATCGCGGACTGGAGATGGTCAACAAGGTGCTGGCCGTCATCCTCGTCATCGGCACCGTCGTCGCGTTCGTCATCGGCGGCGTCCGGGCCGAGGCCTGGGGCCACCTGCTGCTCCCGGCCATCCCGGCCGGTTCCGCACTGCTCGTCGCCGGACTCATGGGCTGGATGCCGACGGACCTGAGCGTCGGCGTCTGGGCCTCGCTGTGGATGAAGAACAAGCGACGGGGCATGGTGCGGGTCCGTGAAGTCCTCGGGCCGCAGGCGGTGGAGAACACTCCGGCGGAGGTCCGCCCCTATGCCGACGCCTGGTTCAAGGCTTCCCTCTATGACTTCCGGCTCGGACACATCGTGTCCTGGATCATGGCGACGATGTATCTCCTGCTGGGAGCGATGATCCTCTTCACGCGTGCGGAGAAGCCCGAGGGCGCAGGCACGATCCTCGCCATCTCGAACATCTTCACGAACACGGTCGGCCCCTGGATGTTCCCGGTCTTCATCGCGGGAGCGTCCGCCGCACTGTTCTCCACCGTGCTGATCATCTTCGACGGGTTCCCGCGCACCTTCGCCGCCTCCCTCACGGCGCTGGTCGAGCCCCGTGCGGACCGACCGTGGTGGACCGAACGGACGCTGATGCGGCTCATGATGGGCGTCATGGTGGTGTGCTCGATCATCGCGCTGACCGTCTTCCCGAACCCTGCCTTCCTGGTGCCCGCGGCAGGGGCCGTCTCCTTCGCGATCAGTCCGGTGCTGTTCGCGGTCAACCTCTACGTGGCGCTGAAGTTCATTCCGGCACGATACCGGCCCAGCAGATTCGTCATCGTCTGGAGTTGGATCAGCATCGTCGCCCTGACTCTGCTCACCCTGTGGATCATCCCGCAGTCGCTGGGCTGGCTCTAGGCCGCCCCAAGCAGCCAGGCGACCAGCAGCACCACCGGCAGCCCCAGCATCGAACTGGCGAAGGTGACATCCTTGGCCACAGTGATGGGCATGCCGTGGTGCATCCCGAAGACGATCACGTTCTGCGCGGTGGGCAGCGCGGCCATCGCGACGACGCCCACCAGCTCGGAGCCCTCCAGCCCCAGCCCGGGACCCGCGAACACCCAGGCGATGACCGGCATCACCACCACCTTGCAGACGGTTCCCACGACGCCGTCGAGCCTGCGCTCCTGCACGGTGAAGGGCCGTTCCTGCCACAGCGCCATGCCGAAGACCAGCAGCATCAGCGGGATGGACGCCTCTCCGAGCATCCGCACCGGCTCCCAGATCGAGTCGGGCGGCCGCAGGTCCAGCAGGGACAGCACCGCCCCGATCAGCACCCCCACCGTGACCGGGTTCAGCATGGAGCCCAGGATGGTGCGGGCTCGCGACTCAGCGCCCGAAGAGCCCAGCAGCCCGAAGAGGGCGAGGTACAGCGGTGCGAGCACCAGCAGCTGCGCCAGCAGCACGGAGACCACGGGCCCGGTGGTTCCGACCATGTACAGGGCGATCGGCACTCCGATGTTGCCGGCATTCACATAGGAGCTGGCCATCGCACCCACGGCCACCTCAGCCCCGGTGCGCGGCCGCCCCGGAGTCTGCGACTGGCTGCGCCGTCGACGACGCAGGGCGAGGAGTCCGTAGACCGTGAAGACTGCGGCGGTCGCCCCGGCGATGGCCAGGGCGAGCGGCGCGTACAGCCCGGCGACCAGACGCACGTCGGTCTGCGTCACCAGCACCACCATCAGGCACGGGTTGGTGATGTAGTAGACGAGCGGCGTCACTCCGCGCTGGATGGCCCTGGCCTTCTCCGGGGCGAGCACGGCCGTGCCTGCGCCGATGAGCACCAGCACTGCCACCACGCTGAAGCCGAGGAGAACGCCTTCCACACACCCTGCCTATGTCATCGTCGGCGCCGTATGCGACGGCCTGCTCTCAGGCTCTGAGCTCGTCGCTCGGCTCAAGATCCTGCTCACCGCACCAGGCATGGGCGTTTCGGGTCAAATTCCCACCCCGGGAGGAGGAACTGCATCGCCGCGGCGTCATCACGGGCGCCCAGCGCTTCCCGCAGGTACAGCTCGTGGGCCTCCTGCAGCCGGCTCCGATCCAGTTCGACGCCGAGTCCCGGCTTCTCGGGCACGGCGATGGCGCCGTCGCGGATCTGCAGGGGCTCACGCGTGATGCCTTCACCGTCCTGCCAGATCCAGTGGGTGTCCAGGGCGGTGATCTCGCCCGGAGCGGCCGCCCCGACCTGAGTGAACATGGCCAGGGAGATGTCGAAGTGATTGTTGGAGTGGGAGCCCCAGGTGAGGCCGAAGTCGTGGCAGAGCTGGGCGACGCGCACGGAGCCGCCCATGGTCCAGAAGTGCGGATCAGCCAGCGGGATGTCCACCGCGTTCCCGCGGACCGCGCTGGTCATCTCCCGCCAGTCGGTGGCGCACATGTTGGTCGCCGTGCGCAGTCCGGTGGCCCGCTTGAACTCGGCCATCACCTCACGGGAGGAGAAGCGCCCCTCGGCACCGCAGGGGTCCTCTGCATAGGCCACCACGCCCTGCATACGTCGGCCGTACCGGATCGCCTCCTCCAGCAGCCAGCCGCCGTTGGGGTCCAGCGTGATCCGCGCCTCGGGGAACTCTTCGTGCAGGGCGGTGACGACGTCGACCTCCTCATCCCCGGAGAGCACTCCGCCCTTGAGCTTGAAGTCCTGGAAGCCGTAGCGCTCCTGGGCGGCCCGGGCGAGCTCGAGGACACCTTCGGCGTCCATGGCCTTCTCGCGGCGCCTCCGCTCCCAGGCATCGGCCCCCTCCGATTCACGACGATAGGGAAGGTCCGCGGAGTCGGGGTCTCCGATGAAGAACAGATAGCCCAGCATGGGGACGCTGGTCCGCTGCTGCCCCTCCCCGAGCAGCTCGGCCACGGGCACACCCAGGTGCTGACCGTGCAGATCGAGCAGGGCCGACTCCAGCCCGGTGACGGCATGGACCGCGGTGCGCAGGTCGTAGGTCTGCAGGCCGCGGCCACCAGCGTCGAGCTCGGCGAAGTCCGCGGCGACCTCCCGCAGCGCCGAGCGGAACTCGCCGACTGGTCGGCCCTTCAGACGCTCCCCTCCCTCACGGAGGGTGCTGGTGATCTTCTCCCCGCCGGGAACCTCTCCGAGGCCCGTGCGGCCGTCCTCGTCGGTGAGGATGACGACGTTTCGGGTGAAGAACGGCCCGTGCGCCCCGGAGAGGTTGAGCAGCATCGAATCGTGTCCGGCGACCGGGACGACCTCGACGTCAGTGATGCGAGGGGTGGTTCCTGCCATGGGTGTCTCCTCTCAGACGGCCGCTGCGTCGAGTCCGGGCCGGGTGGTCATGTCAGAGCTGGCGATGAGCGCCTCCCTCATCGGTGCGGCGTCGAGGATGAGGGCCTCCAGCTGCGCCTGCTCCTGGGCATCGAGGTCACGCAGCGGTGGGCGGACGGGTCCGGCATCGCGGCCGACGGCGCGCAGTCCAGCCTTGATGATGGAGACGCCGTGGCCCTTCTCCCGGTCCCGTATCTCAAGATACGGGAGGACGAAGGCGTCCAGGGCGCCCTGGACGGCCTCGTGATCCTGGCGGCGCACGGCGGAGTAGAAGCCGAGTGCGAACTCCGGGACGAAGTTGAACATCGCCGAGGAGTACGTGCTCACGCCCATCTGCAGCAGCGGCAGCGCGAAGGTCTCAGCAGTGGGCAGCCCACCGAGGTAGAACAGCCGATCCCCGTTGACGGAACGCACCGTGGCCAGATGCTCGAGATCCCCGATGCCGTCTTTGAACCCGATGAGATTCTCATGCGTCGCGGCGAGGCGGGCCACGGTCTGAGCAGAGTATCGGGCGTTGGCCCGGTGGTAGACGATGACGCCGAGACGGGTGGCTCTCAGCACCGCAGAGACATGGGCCTCGAGTCCTGCTTGGGAGGCTTCGGTGAGGTACGGGGGCATCAGCAGGATCCCGTCTGCGCCCAGCTGCTCAGCCTGGCGGGCCATCTCCACGGCCTGGGCGGTGTTTCCGGCCGCGGAGCTGATCACCGGGACTCCGGCGCTCACCGCCTGCACGGCCGCGGCGGTGACCTCGGCGTGCTCAGCGAGCGAGAGGGAGAACCCCTCGCCGGTGCCGCCGGCGACGAAGAGTCCCGCGACGTCGTAGCTGGACTGCCACTGCAGGTGTTCGATCAGGGCGGGTCGATCCACCGCGAGATCCGCGGAGAAGGGGGTGACAGGGAAGGAGAGCAGACCGTCTGCAAGGGTCTGGGCGAGCTCTGCCGGCATAGGACGAGACATTGACGCAACTTCCACGAGAGTGTGTGAGCGGTTTCACGCTAGGGAGGATTATCGATGCTTGTCCAAGAGGCAGAACACATATGTCGATGCATCTCGCGCATCGTGCTGTCAGACATGAGATCTACCTGTAGAACAACTTCCGCTCCAGTGCTGGGAAGAAGCGCTTTCCAGGCTCCGCCTGATCTCAGCGCCTCACCGGAACGATACTCCTGACGCATCACTCCATACGCGTTGCAGTTTGGACAGGTATCACTGAACTTCTCTACGCTCAGATCATCGGGCCGCATGTGGCACCGCTCACAACGTCTTCCTGGCGGGATCCAGACACACACCACCCCTCGCCTCCCGGTCCAGGCGCCGACTCACACGCACCCCAGATCTCTCTCCCGAAGGAGACACCATGCAGACTGCCGCTCGTCCCCGTCGCACCCTGACGGCCGCCCTCACCGCCGCGGGCCTGGCCCTGAGCCTCTCCGCCTGCGGCGGCGTCACCGACGGCACCGACGACGCCGACGGCTTCCCCGACGGCCCCATCACGCTGACCGTCGGGCAGGACGCCGGCGGCAGCACCGACCTCATCGCACGGGCCGTGGCCAACGGGTCCCAGGATTCCCTGGGCGTGGCCATGCCGGTGGAGAACCAGCCCGGGGCCAACGGCGCCATCGCCACCCAGCAGGTGGCTGACCAGAGTCCCGACGGCTACGACCTGGTGCTGCTCAACGCCTCGCTGATCACGATCACCTCGCTGATCGCCGCTGAAGACGAAGAGGTCGACCTGGATGAGCTCGACGTCCTGATGGGCCTCTCCCGTGATGACTATGTGATGGTGGCCCATGCCGACACGGGCTACGAGACTCTCGAGGACGTGGCTGCAGAGAGCGGCGACGTCTCCTACGGCACCGCAGGCATCGGCACCGGCTCACAGCTGGCCCAGCTGCTGCTCTTCGGCGAGGCTGACATCGAGGGCAACGAAGTGCCCTTCGACGGTGGCGGCCCCGCACTGACCGCGCTGATGGGCGGACAGGTCGACGTGGCGACGGTGCAGGTCGCCGAGGCGATGCCGCAGATCGAGGCCGGGACGGTGAACCCGGTCGTCGTCTTCTCCGATGAGCGTCTCGACTTCCTTCCCGAGACGCCGACGGCACTCGAGGAGGGGTACGACATCCCCGTCGCGCAGTACCGGGCCGTCGCGATGCCGGCAGGGGCCTCCGACGAGGTCAAGGCCACCTTGGAGGACGGCTTCCAGGAGATCGTCGACACGGAGGAGTACCAGCAGTTCAACGAGGACAACTACCTCACCCCCGTCGAGATCTCCGGTGACGAGGTCGAGGAGCAGTGGAACGAGCTGGCCGAGACCTACCGCCAGCTGGTCGAGGACAACGACATCGACCTCGGAGGCACAGAATGACCCCCGCCGACACCTCGGGAGGCCCCCTGCCTCGCAGCGCTCCCCGTGCTCGCCCCGCACGCCGTCTGCTCGCCCCGATGACCGCCCTCGGCCTGGCGTCCGCGCTGGCCGCCTGCGGCGGAGTCACCGACGGCGGCGGCGACTCGGAGGACTTCCCGCAGGAACCCGTCCGCATGACCGTCGGCTACGACGCCGGCGGCCCGGCCGACGTGATCGCCCGTGCGCTGGCGGAAGGCTCTCAGGACTCCTTCGGCGTGGCCATGCCGGTGGAGAACCAGCCCGGCGCCAACGGTGCACTGGCGGTCAAGGACATCGCTGGCCGGGACGCGGACGGCTACGAGCTGACCCTGCTCAACGCCTCGCTGATGACCATCACCCCGTTGGCCGTCTCTGACGAGGAGGCGGTCAGCTGGGACGAGGTCGACGTCGTGATGAGCCTCGTACAGAACGACTATGTGCTCATCGCCACCGAAGACAGCGACATCGACACCCTCGGCGACATGGTCGAGGCCGAGGAGCCGATCACCTACGGCACCACAGGAGTCGGCACCGGCAGCCAGCTCGCCCAGCTGGCGCTCTTCGGGGAGGCCGGGATCGACGGCACCGAAGTGCCCTTCGACTCGGGCCCGCCCGCCCTGACCGCCGTGATGGGAGGCCAGGTGGAGGTCGGCACCGTACACATCGGCGACGCCATGCCGCAGATCCTGGCCGGCACGGTCAAGCCGATCCTGATCTTCTCCGAGGAGCGTAACGAGCACCTCCCTGATACTCCCACCGCAGCGGAGGAGGGACACGACATCCCGGTGACCCAGTACAGCGCCGTGGGGCTGCCCGCGGGGGCCGACGACGATGTCGTCGCGACCCTGCAGGAGGGCTTCCAGGAGATCGTCCAGACCGATGACTGGCAGGATTTCCTGGACTCGAACTACCTGGTGCGCGCCGAGTCCCCCGGTGATGAGGTCGAGCAGGAGTGGGCGGAGCTGGGAGAGCGCTACGCCGAGTTCGCCGAGGAGTACGACATCGACCTCGGAGGCGAGGACTGATGGCCGCAGCGGTGGGCAGCAAGGCCGCCGTCCAGGTCACCGGCTCCGCCGCCGCCGAGGAATCACCTCGCGCGGGGCGGCTGGCCAACCTGCTCTGCGGGGCCGCCGTGGCCGGGATCGGCGTGGCCGCCCTGTGGGCGGCCATGGAGCTGGGGCTGGGCTCGCTGACGCAGCCGCGCGCCGGCACGTGGCCGGGGATCGTCTCCGCCCTGCTGATTCTGGTGGGCGTGCTCATCATGACGCGCGCCGCCACCTACGACGACGCCGAGCGCATCACCTCTCGTGCGGTGGGTGTGCTGATCGGGGTCGCGAGCCTGGTGGCCATGGGCCAGCTGATCCCGCAGATCGGCTTCGAAGTGCCGTCGTTCCTGCTGCTCGTCTTCTGGATGAGCGTGCTGGGCAAGGAGAGGCTGCGCCTCTCCGTGCCTCTCTCGGCGATCACCGTCCTCGCCTTCTATCTGATCTTCATCACAGGCCTGAGCGTGCCGCTGCCGCGGCTGTTCTGAGCCCTTCCCCGGGTGCGCCACCCGCACCCCGTCGTCTCGAAAGGCTGACGCCCCATGGACCTCACCCCGGTCATCGAAGGCTTCCAGGTCGTGCTGCAGCCGGAGAACTTCCTCTTCTGCCTGCTGGGCGTGCTCGTCGGCATGGTCATCGGCGTGCTGCCCGGCCTCGGGCCCGCCGCGACCATCGCGATCCTGCTGCCGCTGACCTATGGCATGGAGCCGGTCACCGCGATCATCATGCTGGCCGGCATCTTCTACGGCGCCATCTACGGGGGAACCGTCACCGCCGTGCTGCTCAAACTGCCCGGCGAGACCTCGTCGGCGATCACCGCCCTGGACGGCTATCCGCTGGCACAGCAGGGCCATGCGGGCAAGGCGCTGGGCATCGGCGCCATCGCGTCCTTCGCCGGCGGGACGGTGTCCATCGTGGTGCTGACCCTGGTGGCCCCGACGATCGCCGGCTACGCACTGCGCTTCGGTCCTCCCGAATACGCCGCGCTGACCCTGCTGGGCATCCTGCTGGTGGCGACCATCAGCAGCGGCACCATGCTCAAGGCTCTGGCCGCCGCGGCCGCTGGCCTGCTGCTGGCCACTGTGGGCCGCGACGGGTTCACCGGGGAGCTGCGTTACACGGCGGGAAGCCTCGAGCTCACCGACGGTCTGCAGTTCGTGCCGATCGCGATGGGCGTGTTCGGACTCGCTGAGATCCTCTACAGCCTGGAGCGGCGCCACATCGATCCCGGGAAGCCGATCAAGGTCAAGAAGGTGCTGCCCACCGGTGCCGACCTGAAGCAGTCCGCCGGTCCGATCGGCCGCGGTGGTCTCCTGGGCTTCCTGCTCGGCATTCTTCCCGGCGGTGGCGCGACCGTCTCGGCCATGGCCTCCTACGGGATCGAGAAGCGACTGGCCAAGGATCCTCGGCGCTTCGGCCGTGGCGCCATCGAAGGCGTGGCCGGTCCGGAGACCGCCAACAATGCGGCGGCGACGTCGTCCTTCATCCCGCTGCTGACTCTTGGCATCCCCGCCAACGCCACCATGGCGGTCATGTTCGGGGCGCTGCTGATCCAGGGCATCACCCCCGGCCCGCAGCTGGTGGAGACCAATCCTGACCTGTTCTGGGGCGTCATCAACTCCATGTACATCGGCAATCTGATCCTGCTGATCCTCGCGATTCCCCTGATCGGGGTGTTCGTCCGGATCCTGCACGTGCGCCCGACGATCCTGGCCCCGATCACCGTGCTGATCGTCTGCATCGGCGCCTACACCATCAACAACCGGATCTTCGAGGTCATGGTGGTCATCGTCTTCGGGGTGCTGGGCTACCTGATGAAGAAGTTCGGCTTCGACCCGGCCCCTCTGGTGCTGGCCTTCGTGCTGGGGTCCCTGCTCGAGGACAACTTCCGTCGCTCCCTGCTCATGTTCTCCGGCGACGTCACCCAGGTGGCCGGCCGGCCCATTGCGATGACGCTGCTGGTGCTCTTCGTCATCGTGGTGCTGCTGCCGCTGGTGCTGAAGGTGATCAAGCGGCGGCGTCCTGATCTGCTGGCCGTCCCGGGCGACGAGCAGACCGCGCCCGACGCCCACCACGTTGACCACCGGCCGTGATCATCGCGGCACCAGCCGCTGCAGCTGGGTGACGTGCTTGGGCTCGAGCTCCTCCACGCTGGAGACCTCCAGCAGCTTCATGGTGCGCTCCACCTGCTCGCTGAGGATCTCGATCATGCGGTCGACGCCGGCCCGCCCACCGGCCATCAGGCCGTACAGGTAGGCACGGCCCACGAAGGTGAACTTCGCGCCCATGGCCAGGGCGGAGACGATGTCGGCGCCGTTCATGATGCCGGTGTCCATGGTGACCTCGAGGTCGTCCCCGACCTCACGGGCCACCTCGGGCAGGAGGTGGAACGGGATCGGGGCGCGGTCGAGCTGGCGACCACCGTGGTTGGAGAGCACGACGCCGTCCACGCCCAGATCGGCGAGCTTCGTCGAGTCCTCCACGTTCTGCACGCCTTTGACCACGATCTTGCCGGGGAACAGCTCACGGATGACCTTCAGGTCCTCGAAGCTGATCGAGGGGTCCATGGCCGAATCCAGCAGCTCCCCCACCGTGCCGCCGGTGGAGGACAGTGAGGCGAACTCCAGCGGAGGAGTGGTGAGGAAGTCGATCCACCACCAGGGCCGCGGGATCGCGTTGACCACGGTCCCCAGGCTCAGCTGCGGAGGGATCGAGAACCCGTTGCGCTTGTCCCTCAGCCGGGCCCCGGCGACCGGAGTGTCCACGGTGAAGAACAGGGTGTCGAACTCGGCGGCAGCGGCGCGCTCCACCAGGCCGTAGGAGATCTCCCGCTGCTTCATCACGTAGAGCTGGAACCAGTTGCGCCCCAGCGGGTTGGCCGCCTTGACGTCCTCGATGGACGAGGTGCCCAGGGTCGACAGCGTGAACGGGATGCCCGCGGCGCCTGCGGCCGAGGCGCCGGCGATCTCCCCCTCGGTCTGCATCAGCCGGGTGAATCCGGTGGGGGCGATGCCGAAGGGCTGGGCGGAGAGACCCCCGAAGATCGTGGTGGAGGTGTCCACCGTGGAGACGTCGCGCAGGATGGAGGGGCTGAACTCCACATCCTCGAAGGCCTGGCGGGCGCGCCGCAGGGACAGCTCACCTTCAGCGGCGCCGTCGGTGTAGTCGAAGGCCGCCTTCGGGGTGCGTCGCTTCGCGATCTTCCGCAGATCCTCGATGGTCAGCGCGGCGCTGAGCCGCCGGCGACTCGCATTGAAGTCGAACTTCTTGAACTGCATCAGCGGCGCGAGGTCGCGAGGCTTGGGGAGGCGGCGCTCAACCATGGGGCTCCTTCGTCATCTGGTGATGCTGCTGCGCATCACGGTACATCCAACGTCTGATGGGACGGATTCAGCGTCGGGGCCGGTAGGTGACCGGCGAGTGGCTGCGGGTGATCAGCTCCCGCAGGTCCTCCAGCTCTCCGCTCAGCGTGCCGGCGGTGCGGGCCTGGATGAGCAGGTTGCCGATCGCAGTGGCCTCCACGGGACCTGCGACGACGTCGCGCCCGCTGCGGTCCGCGGTGGCCTGGCAGAGCAGTGCATTCAGCGACCCGCCGCCGACCATGTGGACGACGTCGACCCTCCGCTCGGCCAGCCGGGCGGCGTCGTCCAGGGCGCGGGCGAAACCGGCGGCGATGGACTCCACCAGGCAGCGCACCAGCGCCGGCTTCGAGGCCGGTGTCGGCGCATCATGTTCGGTGCACCAGGCGCCGACCCGGGCGGGCATGTCTCCCGGCGGCACGAAGCGCTCGTCCTGCACGTCGATGATCACCACATCGGCCTCCGGCACCTGCTCAGCGGCCTCCAGCAGCGTCGGCAGGTCCTGGGCACGGCCGGTCTCCCGTTCCCAGGTGCGCAGCGTCTCGGAGAGCAGCCAGGTGCCCATCACGTTGGTGAGGAACCGGAACCGGCCGTCCACGCCGCCCTCGTTGGTGAAGTTGGCCTCGCGACTGGCATCGGTGACCACCGCCTGCTCCAGCTCGAGACCCACCAGCCCCCACGTGCCGCAGGAGATGTAGGCCGCATCCGGGGTGGACAGCGGGGTGCCGACGATCGCACTGGCGGTGTCATGGGAACCGACGAGGGTGACCGGCAGGCGCTGACCGCCCAGGAAGGGCGTCAGCTCGTCACGGGTCTCCCCCAGGGTGGTGCCGGGAGCGGCGATCTCCGGGAACAGTCCCCGTGCCAGGCCGAGCCTCTCCATCAGCTCCAGGTCCCAGTTCTGGGTGTCCACGTTCACCAGCCCGGTGGTGGAGGCGTTGGTGGCCTCCGCCCGGGCCTCACCGGTGAGCCACTGGCCCAGCAGATCAGGGACCAGCAGGGCTTGTTCCACGGCGGCGGCAGCCGGTCCGGTGAGCAGCTCGTCGGCGGCCAGCTGGTACAGCGTGTTGAACGGCAGGAACTGCAGGCCGTTGCGCCGGTACAGCTCGGCGAAGGGCACCCGCCGGTGCACCGCCTGGACCCCGGCGGCGGTACGACCGTCCCGATAATGGAAGGGAGCACCCAGCAGCGAGAGCCCTCCCGGTGCTGAGCTGTTCGTGCCGGCTGTGCGGGCCAGCAGGCCGTAGTCCACCGCCCAGGAATCGATCCCCACCGAGGTGATGCCCCCGTCGTCCTCGGCGGCGCGCACCGCCTCTCCGAGCCCGGTCAGGGCATGGCCGAACAGGCCCAGCAGGTTCCAGCGCAGCCCGTCGGGCAGGTGGACCGGTCCGTTGGCGAAGCGGGCCGCCTCGGTCAGCTCCAGGGTGTCCGGGCCGACCCGCCCGAGGACCACGCGCCCGCTGGAGGCGCCGAGGTCCACCGCGGCGTGCTGGGTGACCGGACGCGTCGTCGTCGTGCTCATATCTCTGGACTCCGGTTCAGCGCAGGAAGGCGGCCGCGACGCCGGCATCGACCGGCACGTGCAGCCCGGTGGTGTGGGACAGGTCCGAGCTGACCAGCGCAAAGGCCGCGTTGGCGACGTTCTCCGGGAGCACTTCGCGCTTGAGGATGGTGCGCTGGGCGTAGAACCTGCCCAGGTCCTTCTCCTCGATGCCGTAGGTCTTGGCACGGTTGGCGCCCCAGCCGGAGGAGAAGATGCCCGAACCCTGGACCACTCCGTCGGGGTTGATGCCGTTGACGCGGATCTGGTGCTCCCCGAGCTCGGCGGCCAGCAGGCGCACCTGATGGGCTTGGTCGGCCTTGGTCGCGGAGTAGGCGATGTTGTTCGGTCCGGCGAAGACGCTGTTCTTCGAGGAGATGTAGAGGATGTCTCCACCCAGTCCCTGCTCGATGAGTGCCTTGGCGGCGGTCTTGGAGACCAGGAAGGAGCCCTTGGCCATCACGTCGTGCTGCAGGTCCCAGTCCCTGGCGGTGGTCTCCAGCAGCGACTTGCTCAGGGACAGCCCGGCGTTGTTGACCACCAGGTCCAGGCCCCCGAAGGCCAGCAGGGTCTCTTCGATCGCCGCCTGCACCGCGTTCTCGTCGGAGACGTCCGCGGCGATGCCCACCGCCTTGTCGGGGCCGCCGAACTCCGCGGCGACCTCCTGGGCCTTCTCCAGGTTCAGGTCCGCGATGGCGACGACGGCGCCCTCGGCCACCAGACGTGCGGCGATGGCCTTGCCGATGCCCGACGCCGCCCCGGTGACCAGCGCGATGCGGGTGGCCAGCGGCTTGGGCTTCGGCATCCGCTGCAGCTTGGCCTCCTCCAGCGCCCAGTACTCGATGCGGAACTTCTCCCGCTCATCGATGGGCGCATAGGTGGACAGCCCTTCGGCGCCGCGCATCACGTTGATCGCGTTGAGGTAGAACTCCCCGGCGACCCGGGCGGTCTGCTTGTCCTTGCCGAAGGAGAACATGCCCACACCGGGGATGAGGATGATGGCGGGGTCCGCGCCGCGGATGGCGGGGCTGTCAGCGTCGGCGTGACGGTCGTAGTAGGCCTGGTAGTCCGCGCGATAGGCCTCGTGCAGCTCCAGCAGCCGGGCCTTGGCGTCCTCCACGGAGGCGTCGGCGGGCATGTCGAGGACCAGCGGCTTGACCTTGGTGCGCAGGAAGTGGTCCGGGCAGGAGGTGCCCATCTCTGCCAGCCGCGGATGCTCGGCGTGGCCGAGGAAGTCCAGGACGACGTCGTCGTCGGTGAAGTGGCCGACCTGCGGCCGGTCCGCACTGGCGATGGCGCGGATGGTCGGCATCAGAGCGGCGGCCTTGGCACGCCGCTCGGCTGACGGCAGCGCGCCGTAGCCGTCCAGAGCCGGGCCGAAGGGCTCGGGCCGGGAGTGCTTCTCGACGTACTCGGCGGCGGTGTCGATGATCCACAGCGAGTTCTTCTCAGACTCCTCGGAGGTCTCACCCCAGGCGGTGATGCCGTGGCCGCCGAGGATGCAGCCGATGGCCTGCGGGTTCTTCTCCTTGATCTCCGCGATGTCCAGACCCAGCTGGAAGCCGGGACGGCGCCAGGGCACCCAGACGACCTTCTCGCCGAAGATGGTCCTGGTCAGCTCCTCGCCGTCAGCGGCGGTGGCGATGGCGATGCCCGAATCCGGGTGCAGGTGGTCCACGTGGGCGGCGTCGACCAGTCCGTGCATCGCGGTGTCGATCGAGGGCGCGGCCCCGCCCTTGCCGTGCAGGCAGTAGTCGAACCCGGCGACCATCTCGTCCTCACGCTCCACGCCGGGGTAGGTGCCGACCATGGCCCGCATGCGGTCCAGGCGCAGCGTGGCCAGGCCGGTCTCCTTCAGCGTGCCGAGGTCCCCGCCGGAGCCCTTGACCCAGAGCAGCTCGACCTCCTCGCCGGTGACCGGGTCGGTGTCAACGCCCTTAGCAGAGGTGTTGCCGCCGGCGTAGTTGGTGTTCTTCGGGTCGGCTCCGAGCCGGTTGGAGCGGGTGATCAGGTCAGCGACGGTGGGGTTCGTCATGGGAGATCCTTCGGTGTCTCGGGAGTGGTCAGACGGTGCGCAGCATCCGGGCGGCGAACCAGTCGATCGTCTGCTCGGCGGCGGGGCCCTCATCGGGCCGGTTGAGGTGTCCGTGCCGGACACCCTGGGCCATGTGGATTTCGACGTCGACGCCGGCTTCGCGCAGCGCCGCGGCGTAGGCCTCGGCGGAGACCCGCAGCTCGTCCACCTCGCCGGTGACGATCGTCGTCGGCGGGTGGCCGGTGAGCTCTGCGACGGTGGCGGTGCCGGGTACCGCGCCCACAGGTGCGTCATCGACGGTGCCGCCGAGGTAGTTCTCGTACATGCGTCGCACTGGTTCCGCACCGAACCTGTCGGCCTCCGGGTCGGCGTCTAGCAGGGCGCGCAGCTCTGCCGGGGTGGGCGGCTGCACGGCGTGCAGGGTGGGGTAGGCGAGGATCAGCTGGGCAGGCTGGTGGCCCGCCTCGTTCCCGCCACCATCGTGCCCTGATCGGCGCAGCCGGGTCAGCGCGACGCCGGCAGCCAGGTTCCCACCGGCGCTGGCCCCACCGAGGCTCACCTGGTCGGGGGCCGCACCGAGGTCGGCGGCACGTGTGCGGGTCCAGTCGAAGGCGGCGGCGAGCTCCTCGCCGGGCACGGGGTAGTGCACACCGGCCTCAGGGCCAGCCTGAGCCAGGTCTCCGGCGTCGAGCTCATGGAGGGCCGGCGCCAGCCGATAGCCCACCGAGACCACCGGGATGCCGCGGGCGGCCAGAGAACGGGCGACCCAGTCGGCCTCGGCCATCTCCACGTCACCGTAGGCGAATCCGCCTCCGTGCGCCCAGACCAGCGCGGGCCCCGGGCGGGCCGGCGCAGCATCCTGCCCGCGGTAGAGACGCACCGGCAGCGGTCCGTGCGGGCCGTCCAGCACGTGGTCCTGCGTCCCGACGGCGTCGAGCTCGGCGACGACGGTCCGGTGCATCAGGCTCCCCAGCCCACCTGGGTGCCGCCCACGCGCTCGGCCTCGATCGTCTCCTGGTGGCCGGATTCGGCGTAGGCCTGCATCGGATGGGCCGGCAGGCCGCGGGCCTCGCGCCAGGAGGCGAGGTCGGCGCGGACATCAGTGTAGAAGGCGTCCATGAAGATCTCGTGGGCGCCGAGCACGTCGCCCTCCTGCTGCGCGGCCTCGAGGGACTCGCGATCGACCAGCAGTGCGCGGGCGGTCATCTCCTGGACGTTGAGCACGCTGCGGATCTGACCGGGGATCTTCTTCTCCACGTTGTGGCACTGGTCGAGCATGAACGCCACCTCAGAGTCCGGACCGTAGCCGCCGCCGCGGATGACCTCGAAGAGGATCCGGAAGAGCTGGAAGGGATCGGCCGCGCCGACGATGAGATCGTCATCGGCGTAGAAGCGAGAGTTGAAGTCGAAGGAGCCGAGCTTCCCCAGGCGCAGGAGCTGGGCGACGATGAACTCGATGTTGGTGCCCGGCGCGTGGTGGCCGGTGTCCAGGCAGACGCTGGCGTTCTCCCCCAGGGCCTGCACATGGGCCAGCGCGGTGCCCCAGTCCGGGACATCGGTGTGGTAGAACGCCGGCTCGAAGAACTTGTACTCCAGCACCAGGCGCTGGTCGCCGCTGAGCTGGGCGTAGATGGCCTGCAGGGAGTCCGCCAGGCGGTCCTGGCGGCCGCGGATGTCAGCCTGACCGGGGTAGTTGGAGCCGTCGGCCAGCCAGATCTTCAGGTCACGGGAACCCGTGGCACCCATGACCTCGACACACTCCAGGTGGTGGTCGATGGCCTTCTGCCGGATGGTCGGATCGTGGTGGGTCAGACCGCCGAACTTGTAGTCGTCGTCCTGGAAGGTGTTGGAGTTGATGGTCCCCAGCTCCACGCCCAGATCATTCGCGTAGACCCGCAGGGCGGCGAAGTCCTCGACGAGGTCCCAGGGGATGTGCAGGGCGACCTTCGGCGCCAGACCGGTGAATCGGTGCACGGCAGCAGCGTCGGCGATCTTCTCCTCCACTGTGCGGGGGGTGCCGGGAGTGCCGAACACCTTGAAGCGGGTGCCGGAGTTGCCGTAGGCCCAGGAGGGCACCTCGATCGCCTGGTGCTCCAGCTGCGGAGCGATCTCTGCGAAGGTCGTCATGGTCCTCTGTCCTGCTCGTAGTAAATCGTTTCAATCTCTGCAGGCATCGTATGACGATGCTCACAGACGTGTCAACTGCCCGTCCGCTCCGCGTTCTACCCCGCACGATCACCTCGGCCATACCGGATCCGGCATCACCGAGGCGGTCCGGCAGCGCAGCGGGCAGCATGACTAGGCCTTCGGCAGGCTCACCACGTCCAACCGGCTGCTCTGCGGGTACTTCTCGTAGGGCAGATCACGATTCTCCGGCAGACTCTCCCAGCGGAGGACATGACCCCCGTGGACAGCCTCCTTGCCGCGGCCCTTCTGGAGATTGACCTGCAGCCCGGGGAAGTCTCCGCGCACCTCGGCGAGACCACCGGGCCAGGGCGGCGCGGGGATCTCCACCAGCGGCCGCAGATCCCGATCCATCATGATGCTGCGCTGCTCGCCGAAGACGCGGAGGTCGACCCGCACCCGACCGTCGGGCTGCGCTCGCGAGCCGAGCAGCTGCACCTCGAAGATCAGCGTCCCCTGCCCGCCGAAATCCCAGCGACGCTGCCAGTCGGTGAGCTGATGGACCTCCCAGGGGCCCGCCGAGTCCCCGGCGGGCTCCGCACGGGCGGGTCGGGCGACCCAGATCTGGGAGAAGCCGTCGTCGTCGTATTTGTGAAAGGTCACGTGGACCTGACCCTCGGCGTCGAAGCCGAGCCGGGCGTTGCCGTTCAGCAGACCCGCTCGCGCCGGGACGGGATCCACCACGTGACCGGCTCCGTAGGTGAACGGAGCCTCCAGCGGACGGCCATGGGCATCGGTCCAGGTGAGCAGGTCCTCGCTGCGCGCATAGGAGAGCAGGGAGTTCGTGGCGGCGTCGGGGGTCTCGCGCCACATCCAGAGCAGATGGAAGGCCCCGTCGGGCCCCAGCTCGGGCCCCTGGAAGTAGGCGCTCCAGGGGCCCTCGCCGTTCTGGGCTGAGCCGTCGAAGAGCGGCGCGTCCACGAGCCGCCGCCAGCTCCGGGAGGGTTCGTCGTAGACGTCGACGTAGGTGACGCCGTCGCCGGAGCCGCCGTCGCGATGGCTGAAGGCCAGCCGCCCGTCCTGAAGCGTGAGGAACTCCGGATAGGTCACGGACTGCTCGGTGGCGGAGTCCACGAGGTGGTCATGCCGCGTGAGAGTGGTGACGTCGCCGGGCACCTGCGTGCGGAAGTAGACCATGGGGTCGTTGTGCATGTTGCCGGAGACATGCAGGTGGCCGCCGCGATCCAGGCCCAGGGAGATGTGGTTGTGGGAGTCCCAGCCGAGGGTCTCGTCGAGGACCCGATGCGTCCAGGCGGAGTGCTCGGCCCCCGAGACGCCCAGGGTCCGGTGGGCCACGGCGAGCCGCCGCTCGGCGTTCCACCAGCCCACGTATTGGTCCGCCCCCTCAGTCAGCAGGTCGAACCCGACGTGCATCCCGGCCCACGCACGTCCGACCGGCACGCTCTCGACAGCCTCCATCCACCTCTCCTGCCGCATCGCCGCGCCCTACCGCGCTCGCTCCGCCAGCACCGTGGCGCTCTGCGGCCCACCGGCCTTCTCCTGATGGATGACCTGCGGCATCCGTGACACCCAGAACCAGCCGATGAGCCCGGCGGTGAGCAGCACTCCGGCGATGCAGTAGAAGAACAGCGTGACGCTCTGCTCGATGATCAGGGGCGTCACCAGCGCCGCACCTGCGGCCACCGCACGGGTGAAGGCGATGGCGACACCCTGGGCGGCGCTGCGGTATTCGGTCGGGAAGATCTCCTGGGACCAGATCTTGAACATCGGCTCCCCCGAGGGCTGCTGGGCGAACCAGAAGAGCGCGGCCATCAGGAAGACCGTCGCCGTGCTCACGCCCAGCATCCCCGGCAGCACCCAGGCCGCCACGGCCAGGACAGTGCCGAGGAGGAACAGCGGCATGCGCAGCGGCGTGTCGCTGAACCGCATGACCAGGAAGGTGCCGCCGAGACCGATCACGACGGCGATGACGTTCAGCAACGAGGCGGTGGAGACTGTGGCACCTCCGACGTCGGTGAAGAGATAGATGGCGTACTGTCCGTTGGAGTTCGCGGCGATGTTCTGGATGCCGTAGAACAGCGAGACCCCGATCAGCGCCCACAGGTACGTGGGCCCGAAGAGCACCTTCAGGCTCGCCTTGTCGATGGAGCCGGTGCGGACGGCCTCCCGCTTCTGCTGCCACATCTCCGACTCAGGCAGGCGCCAGCGCAGGATGAGCACGACGACGGCGACGACGAGCAGGTGCGCATACATCAGCCGCGCCCCGTCGGCCCCCATGTCGCCGACGAAGATCCCGATCACGTTGACGATGGGGATCACGATCATCCACAGCGCGTGGGAGAGCGTGACGAACTTGCCCTCCTCACCGTCGGGCGCGGACTCGGCGATCATCGCCAGGGCCGACGGCAGATCCGCCCCCGAGGAGAAGCCGAGCAGCAGGATGCCGACGTACAGCCAGCCCGCATCGGGGGCGAAGACCATGATGCCGGCGGCGAGGATGTAGAGGAACAGCGTCAGGGTGAAGACCCGCCGGCGGCCGAAGCGGTCGGCGAGCGGGCCGCCGATCAGCGCGCCGACGGCGATCATCGCGGTCAGCAGAGCTGAGAGCTGACCGTACTGAAACTCAGCGAAGCCGAACTCTTCGCGATACAGCACCAGAGCGGTGCCGGTGGTGACGATGGCGCCGGCGTCCATATAGGAGGCCATGCCGGCCACACCGGCCGTCCACCAGGCTCGACGACGCTGTACGGGGTTGAGTGAGTCAGACATCGGCTGCCCCTTCTGCAGGGAGGTCGGAGAGGCACGTGATCAGCCCCATGACGGGGATCACGTGATCGAACACACTCAGGGTAGGAGAAATTGAATCGATTCACAAGGAGCCCAGGTCGGCTTGTCCTCCGCAGGCATCACGCGATGCCCAGACGGTACGGCCGACCTCGCATTTCTGCCTTGTGGTGAAACAAACCGCCGGATACTGTGGCTCGCACCTGGCCCCTCTGCTTCGCACCAGCCTGAGGGGCGCCCCCCGGCTCCGCCACCAGACCGGCATCCTGTGAACGCGAGAACAGGGCTCGCAGTCAGGGATCACCCGTGTGGCAAGCCCACCCGTTCCCATGATGAGGACCCCATGACACGCACATCCCGCCCGCATCGCACGCTCCACCTGACCGCCGCACTGGGCGTCAGCGCGGCCCTGACGCTCTCCGCCTGCGGATCGCCCGACGAGGGATCCCTCCGCTTCGCCTGGTGGGGCAGCACCGAGCGCAACCAGCTCACCCAGGAGGCCCTCGAGGCCTTCGAGGCCGAGACCGGACTCAGCGTCTCCGGGGAGTCCTCCGACACCGCCGGGCACTTCGACCGCCTGGCCACAGCTGTCGCAGGCGGCGACGCCCCCGACGTCTTCACCCTCGGCGGCGCCTACCCGGGAGAGTATGCCGACCGCGGCGCCCTGCTGGACCTGGACACCGTCAGCGACCGTCTCGACCTGGGCACGCTCGACGAGAGCGCGCTGGAGAACGGGCAGATCGACGGCACCCAGTACGCCCTCTCCACAGGAAGCAACGCGCTGGCGGTCATCGTCAACCCCGCGCTCCTCGAAGAGGCCGGCGCCGAGAGGCCGGACCCGCAGACCTGGACCTGGGAGGACTTCGAGGAGATCGCCGAGCAGGTGGCCGAGAACACCGACGCCTACGGGGCGGACGGCTTCGACCACGACACGGTGGAGGTCTTCGCACGCCAGCACGGCGAACCCCTCTACACCGAGGAGGGTCAGGTCGGCGTCACCCAGGACGCCCTCGAGGACATGCTGACCCGCATGCAGGACATGGTCGACACCGGCGCCGCACCGCCGGCCAGTGTCATCACCGAGCAGGAGGGCGCCGCGCCCGAGGAGACCCTGCTGGCCACCGGGCAGGTCGCGATGACGATCGACTGGAGCAACTTCCTCTCCACCTTCTCGCAGTCCGTGGGCGAGGAGCTCGAGCTGTGGCCGCTGCCCGGCGAGGCGGAGACCCCCGGCGTGTGGCAGCAGTCCTCGCAGTTCTACGCGATCTCCGCCGACACCGAGGACTCGGAGGCCGCCGCCGAGCTGATCGACTTCCTGGTGAACTCCCCTGCCGCAGTGGAGATCATGGGCCTGGAGCGTGGAGTGCCGGACAACCCGGAGATGCGCGAGATCCTCAGCGGCTCACTCGACGAGGACCAGCAGGCCGAGGTGGACTACATCGAGGAGGTTGCCGAGCGCGAGACGGCGCAGCGGTGGATCGGCCCGGCCGGATCCACCGCGATCGAGGACATCACTCCGCGAATCATCGATCTGCTGCTGCACCAGGGCGTGACCCCGTCGGACGCCGCCGAGCAGTGGCTGGACGAGGCTCGCGCCGCCGTCGGGGAGTGAGCGCAGGCACTGACGACGACGGCGTCAGCCGGCGCCGCCGCCGTCAGCCGGCGCCGCCGCCGTCGGCCGTGGCGAGCTGGTCCTCCAGGTGGAAGACCTCCTTCAGCTCCAGGAAGCCGGTGTCCGGGCGGGCGCCTTCGAGGTCGACGAAGAACTCCCCCATCTCGGCCTGCCACCGGGCATTGACCTCTTCGGCCTCCATGGCCGCCTGCGCCTCCTCGAGGGACTCGACCTCGACATAGCCGATGAGCAGGCCGTCTTCGCGCAGGAACAGTGAGTAGTTGTGCCAGCCGGAGCGCTTGAGCGCACGGAGCATGTCCGGCCACACGGCGGCGTGCCTCTCGGCGTACTCCTCGATCCGCTCGGGCTTCACCTGCAGCTGGAAGCAGACGCGACGCATGTGGTCCTCCTCAGATGAGATTCACGTGAGGTGAATCGTTTCACTTCTGAGGCGGAAACTCCAGAGAAAGTTCGAGTGGCCACAAATGACGGCACCTGCTGTCGGGATACGGCGTGTCACCGGGCGAATGACGTCATATGTGGCCACTCGATCTCAAGGACGAGGCCTCAGGCTTTCTCCGCGACGAGCTCGAGCAGCGTGCGGTTGAAGGCCTCGAGGTCATTCGGAGTCCGCGAGGTGACGAGGCCGCCGTCGACGACGACCTCCTCGTCCACCCACTCGGCGCCGGCATTGGTCAGGTCGGTGCGCAGCGCCGCGTAGCTGGTCATCCTGCGGCCGGAGACCTGACCGATCTCGGTGAGGATCCAGGGGCCGTGACAGATCGCCGCGACCGGCTTTGATTCGCTGAAGAAGCCGGAGACGAACTCCTGGGCCTTCTCGTCGATGCGAAGCGCATCGGCATTCAGAGTGCCTCCGGGCAGCACCAGGGCATCGAAGTCAGCCGCGCTGACGGTGCCGAGCTGATGGTCGACGTCGAAGTGGTCGGCATGCTCCCAGTCCCCCTTCATGGCCTGCAGGGAGCTCTCCTTCGGAGACACGATCTTCGGAGTGCCGCCGGCCCGACGGATCGCGGCGATCGGCTCGGTGAGCTCGGGGAGCTCCACGCCGTCGGTCACCAGCAGGGCGATGGTCCTGCCGTCGATCGAGACGTCCGTGCGTGCAGCGGACTCAGTGTGGTGAGTCATCGGTGAACTCCTCTCATCGGGGTCTCCCTCCGCACTGTGTGTCGGCGCAGGAAGGAATCAGCAGATTCATCCGTGCAGAACACGCACACCCGGAGCACTGTTCCCGGAAGCGAGAACTCCGAGGCAGATGATCCCCTCATGTGCCGGTCGGCGCTGCCCTGTGAGGCCCGGCACCTAAGGACTTGAGCCTCAGCCCAGGATGTCTTCGCGCCGGTCCCGCAGATAGGGGTTCTTCCGGCGCGAATCCGCCAACACCGACGCGCTGATCCGGCCGATCAGCAGCTCTTCCCCTGAGTCGGCCGAGGCGACTGGGGCTCCGTCGGGTCCGGCGATCAGGCTCAGCCCGTTGTACCGGAACTCTGCATCTGCACCGGTGTAGTTCGCGTAAGCCACATACATCTGGTTCTCCAGGGCACGGGCGGGCACCAGCAGCCGGGAGACCGCCTCGAAGCCGACCATGTTCGCCGTGGGCACCACCAGCAGGTCCGCTCCGGCCAGCGCCAGCCGGCGCGCGATCTCGGGGAACTCCACGTCATAGCAGATCGCCAGGCCGATCCCCCAGCCGTGCCACTCCACTACGGCCCTCGCCGCCACTTCCGACGTCGGCCCAGCCGAGCCCAGCTCGGCCCGGTCGAACTGTTGCGCATCGACGTCGCCGAAGAGGTGCAGCTTCCGCCAGCGGAGCAGCTCGCGGCCACTCTCATCGATGAATGCCGCGCTGTTGAACACCTGATCGCCGTCGCGCTCGGGGAATCCGTGACAGATCGCCACACCGTGTCTCCGCGCGATCTCCGCCATCCGCGCCAGCGCCGACCCACCCGCTGCTTCCGCGAGCGCCTCCACCGCCTTCCGGCCGATCGCGTAGCCGCTCAGGTGCATCTCCGGCAGCAGAAGCAGATCGGCCCCCGCCTCCGCCGCCTCGGCGGCGAGCCGGTGAGTGCGTGTCAGCGCGGCGGCGACGACGTCACCGGGTGCGTCGAGACCCTGCCGGGACGCATCAATCGGGGGCACCTGCGCCAGCGCCACTGTCAGCGTCTCCGCCGGACGCTCCGGGGGTCCCTCGTTCCGTTCCGTCATCTCAGCCCGTCATTCCGGCAGCCGCACGGGCCGCAGCTGGTCATAGACGTCCCCGGGCCCGGGGTTCTCCACCGGACTGGCTCCGCCGAAGTGGGCCATGATCCCCCAGACGGCGTTGAGCGCGGTCTGCACCGCACCTTCCGCCCAGGCCGGGGTGAAGGAGATGTCGTCCCCGGCCAGGAACATCCCTCGCTCGTGCTCGGGAAGGTCCCGCTGGACGAAGTGCGAGTACATGCGCTCGTTGTACCGGTAATGCCCCGGCAGGGCTCCCTTGAACGCCCCCAGGAAGTAAGGGTCGTTCTCCCAGGAGACGGTGATCGGCTCCCCCACCACGTGGGAGCGGATGTCCACGTCCGGGTAGATCCGGCTCAGGGCGTCCAGGGCGAGGTCCACGCGTCGTTGCACGGGATGCGGGAGCATCTTCAGGGCGTCGCTCATCCAGGAGTAGCTCAGGCAGATCACCCCAGGCAGGTCCGGGCCGTCGTCGAAGAGGTAGGTCCCGCGGGTGAGCCGGTCGGTCAGCGTCATGCTCATCGCCTCACGGCCGGTCTCCGGGTCCAGATCCCGCCAGAACGGGCGGTCCACCATGACGAAGGTCTTCGCCGACTGCATGTAGCGGGTGCGGTCCAGGGCCATCCACAGGTCCTGAGAGAGCAGCTCCTCCTCGACCTCCACCTGAGTCGTCAGCAGCCAGGACTGGCAGGTCGCCAGCACTGCGTCATACCGCCGCTCCTCGCCCGAGGAGTCGACGACGGCGAACCGCCCGTCCGCGGCACGGGAGACCCTGGTCACCGCCCCGCGGGGGGCGCCGTCGTGCAGGTCCGCCAGCGAGGTGCCGGCCCGCCAGTGCGCCGCGTCATCCACCGGCCGGGTCCAGATCCCACGGGGCACCTGTTCGACTCCGCCCCGGATGAGGTGCTGGTCGTCGTCGAACTCGCAGACCGCGACGCGGAGGATCTCCAGCATGGTGTTGGGGAAGTCGGAGTCCCAGCCGCCGGTGCCGAACCCCACCTGGCCGAAGACCTCCCGATGCCGGAAGGAGAGTCGCGAGAACTCCGCCGAGGAGGCGATGAACTCGTAGAAGCTGTGGTCGTCCCAGGCGGGCACCAGCTCGTCCCAGATCCTTTTGACCGCGGCGGAGTCGCGACGACGCATGGCCTCCTGCAGCGCGTTCAGGTGCAGCACGGAATCCAGGGCGCCGTCCCAGGCCTGCGCGATCTCCTGGAACAGCGCTGGCAGGTCCTCCAGGGTCCGGGCGTACCAGGACCGCCCACCCAGCTCGATGACAGTGCTGCCGGCGGCCTCGGTCAGGGGATTGGGGAAAGGGGCGGTCTTCAGCCCGAGCAGGTCCACGTAGTGGAAGAACGCGGCCGAGGAGCGGGGGAACCGCATCCCGCCCAGCTCGGCGATCACCTGAGAGTCCTCCTGCCCGGGGACGCGGAACGGTTCCGAGCGCAGCCGGCCGCCCAGCCTTTCGGCCTCGTGGACCACGGGACGCAGTCCCAGGCGCATCAGCTCATAAGCGGCCACCAGTCCGGCGATGCCCCCGCCGATGATCGCGACCTCTCGCCCGTGAGCAGAGGGCGGCACACTGCCCAGCCCTGCGGAGTGCTCCAGCCACCGATCGTAGGAGAAGGGAAAGTCGGGCCCGAAGGCCGTCAACCGGTGCGGCGTCTGCGTCATCGCATCCTCTCTGGTCCGTCGACGTGATGCTAGCAACACTGCATGCATCACACCATGCCGAGGGGGCATCCGTCGTCGCCTTCGGCCGCAACGGGCTCGTCATGGGTATCCTGTCCCCATGGCAATGGCTCAAGTGCGGGACGTCGCGGCGCATGCCGGTGTCTCGCCGGCCACGGTGTCCAACGCCCTGAATCACCCGGAGAAGGTCTCCTCGGCCACCCGCGAACGTGTGCTGAGCGCCATCGACGAGCTGGGCTACGTGCGCAACGACGCCGCGCGGCAGCTGCGCCAGCAGCAGAACCGCGCAGTGGGGATGATCGTGCTCGACGTCGCCAACCCGTTCTTCGCCGACGTCGCCTCCGGCGCGGAGAAGGGCCTGGTCGAGATGAAGCGCCCCCTGCTGCTGGGCAACTCCAGCCAGGACGGCGAGCGCGAGCTGGCCCATCTGCGGCTCTTCGAGGAGCAGCGCGTCTCCGGGCTGCTGATCTCTCCGGTGGGTGATGTCCTGCCCCGGCTCCGGCGGATCAAGGAGCGCGGGACAGCAGTGGTGATCGTGGACCGCAAGTCCGGGGCCGACGAGTTCTCCTCGGTCTCCACCGATGACCACCTCGGCGGCCGCCTCGCCGCCGAGCACCTGATCACCCAGGGGCGCCGCCGCATCGCGGTGATCGGCGGCCCGCTGAACATCCGGCAGGTGGCCCACCGCTACGCGGGCGCCGAAGCGGCGGCCAAAGAGCACGACGGCGTCAGCGTCAAGATGTACGACACCGGCGCCATGGACGTGGAGTCCGGACGCCAGGCGACCCAGGGGCTGCTGGCGCTGCCCGCCGCCGAACGCCCGGACGCGATCTTCGCGACCAACGACTTGGTGGCCCTGGGGGTGCTGCAGGAGCTGGCGCGCGCCGCGGTGAAGGTGCCTGAGGACATCGCCCTGATCGGCTACGACGACATCCAGTTCGCCGCGTCGGCGACCGTGCCGATCAGCTCGGTGCGGCAGCCGGCGGCGGAGATGGGCCAGCGGGCGGCCGAGCTGCTCGTCGCAGCCATCGAGGACCCGGAGGTCCCGGTCCAACACCCGGTGTTCACCCCCACCCTGGTGCCCCGCCAGTCCACCGTCGGCGCCTGAGGCCCACCGACCTCCGACGGCGTCAGCCGAGGATGCCGGCGATGTAGCCGATGAAGATCAGCAGGAGCACCGCTACCAGCACCGTCACGATCGCGATGACGGGCTTCGACCTGGGCGGCCTCGGCGGCGCGGATTCGGGCTGCGTGTCGGCGGTGCTCCCGGAATCGGGCGGCGTCTCACCGGGCGGCACTCCTCCGCCGGGTTCGAGACCTGTGGCATCCTCAGGCTGCGGGCCAGGGTCGCCCTGGGGCGACGTCGATCGTGAGGTCACGGTCGATCCTCCATCCTGATCGGGCGGCCCCACGGGACTCTCCGAGGGCTCGGCTGTCCCCATCCAGCCTACGCGGCGGCGCCGTGGCACGTCACGGAATCTGCGCCTGCGCTGCGCATCACACGATGCCGAACCAACAGTAGTCATACAAGTCTCGCACTTATACGATCACTGTCATGGCCTACTCCCCTGATGCGATCCGGCACATCCGCCTCTCCACCGCCACCCTCCCGCTGCCCACCCCCATCTCCGACGCCAAGGTCTTCACCGGCCGGCAGAAGCCGATGACCGAGGTCGTCTTCCTCTTCGCCGAGATCACCACCGCGCAGGGCCACCAGGGCGTGGGGTTCTCCTACTCCAAGCGCGCCGGCGGTCCCGCCCAGTACGCACACGCCAAGGAGGTCGCTGAGAACGTCATCGGCGAGGACCCCCATGACATCGCCAAGCTCTACGACAAGCTTCTCTGGGCCGGCGCCTCCGTGGGGCGCTCCGGAGTCGCCACCCAGGCGCTGGCTGCGATCGACATCGCCCTCTACGACCTCAAGGCGAGGCGCGCCGACCTCCCGCTGGCCAAGCTCCTCGGCGCCCACCGGGACTCGGTGCGGACCTACAACACCTCCGGAGGCTTCCTCCACGCCACCGTCGAGGAGATCACCGCACGGGCCGACCAGTCACGGGCGGAGGGCATCGGCGGCATCAAGATCAAGGTCGGACTGCCTGATACGGCGGAGGACCTGCGCCGGGTCACCGCGGTCCGCGAGCACCTCGGCCCCGAGGTGCCGCTGATGGTGGACGCCAACCAGCAGTGGGACCGCGCCACCGCGCTGCGCATGGGCCGCCGGCTCGAGGAGTTCGACCTCATCTGGATCGAGGAGCCCCTGGACGCCTACGACGCCGAGGGCCACGCCGCCCTGACCACCGCCCTGGACACCCCCATCGCCACCGGGGAGATGCTCGCCTCGGTGACCGAGCACCAGCGGCTCATCGACGCGCGCTCCTGCGACATCATCCAGCCCGACGCCCCGCGCGTGGGGGGCATCACCCAGTTCCTGCGGCTCTCCGCCCTGGCCCATCACGCCGGACTCGGCCTGGCTCCGCACTTCGCGATGGAGATCCATCTGCACCTGGCCGCGGCCTACCCGACCGAGCCCTGGGTGGAGCACTTCGACTGGCTGGACCCGCTCTTCGAGGAGCGCCTGGAGATCCGCGAGGGCCGCATGCTGGTGCCGGACCGTCCCGGGCTGGGCATCACGCTCACCGAGCAGGCCCGATCATGGACCACCGAATCCGTGGAGTTCGGCACCCGCTGAGCCGCCCATCCGCCGTCGTCAGGCAGAATCTGGACATGAGCATCAACCGCACCACCGCACTGACCGAGCATCTGCGTCGACGGATCCTCGACGGCGAGATCGCCGTGGGCGAGAAGCTGCCCTCCGAGGCGCAGCTGATCACGGAGCACAAGGTCAGCCGCACTGTGGTGCGCGAGGCACTGGGCCGCCTGCAGATCGCCGGGCTCATCCGGACGCGCCGCGGAGCAGGCAGCTTCGCCCTGACTCCGCCGGCCGAGCACCGTCATGACGCCCCACCGCCGCCCCACACTCCGGAGGAGCGCGCCACGCTGATCGAGTATCGGATGGCGCTGGAGTGCGAGGCCGCAGCCCTGGCCGCCCGGCGGCGCAGTCCCGCCCAGCTGGAGAACCTGCGGGCCGCACTCGAGGCCTTCGCCCAGGGCGCCGACCACCCCGCCACCGCAGTGGAGCAGGACTTCATGTTCCACCGCGAGATCGCCGCCGCCTCGGGGAACCCGCACCTGCTCTCCGCCGTCGAGCAGCTGGGCCCGTCGATGATCGCCATGCCGCGTCCTCGACTGGAGACCACCCACGACGACGCCTCCCGCCCGCTGGCCGAGCACCAAGCGGTGCTCGACGCCGTCGCCGAGGGCGACCCGACCGCCGCCTCGGCGGCGATGCGCAGCCACCTCTCAGCCTCGCGGCGCCGGGTGCTCGCGGACTGAGCACCATGCCATGCCCCTTGGGCATCACCGCCGCCCCACCTTGAACAGCTGTGACCTGCATGACACCATGATGCTCGGAAGGGATCACACTTCCCCCAACCGATACTTGGAGTGCATGGTGTTCACGCTGGACCAGATACGCAGCTTCGTGGCGGTCGCGGAGGAGCTGCACTTCGGCCACGCCGCCGAGCGGCTCAACATGACCCAGCCGCCGCTGAGTCGCCAGATCCAGAAGCTGGAGAAGACCGTCGGGGTGCAGCTCATCGAGCGGGACAACCGCAAGGTCGCCCTGACCACCGCCGGCAAGGCCTTCCTGACAGATGCCCGCAAGCTGCTGATCGCCTCCGAGCAGGCCCCGCTGACCGCCCGGCGCATCGCTCGCGGCCAGGCCGGGGTGCTTCGCATCGGATTCACCGCCGCCTCCGGGTTCTCCGTGCTGGGCAGCCTGCTCGCCACGCTGGCCGAGCAGCTGCCCGACGTCGACATCGACCTGCGTGAGCAGGTCACCCGCGAACAGGTCGACTCCCTGGCCAACGGCGAGCTCGACCTCGGCCTCGCCCGCCCGCCCATCGACCATGAGCACTTCGAGTCCCGGCTCCTGCAGTCCGAGGCGCTGCAGCTGGCGGTCCCGGAGGACCATCCGCTGGCCGCGCTGAACCGTCCGGTCTCCGGAGAGGACCTCCAGGACGTCCCGCTGATCATGTACTCCCCCACCAAGGCGAGGTACTTCTACGACCTGGCCATCCGCAACGTGCCCATCCAGCACGGCAACGTGGTCCACACGGTCAGCCAGATCCTCACCATGGTCTCGCTGGTGGCCGCCGGCCGCGGCGTGGCCTTCGTCCCCGAGTCCGCCCAGCGGCTCGGGGTCGCCGGGGTGAAGCACCTGCAGCTGGCCGACCAGACCGACGACGTCCAGCTGCATGCGATCTGGCGCCGGGGCCAGCGCAACCCCGCCCTGCTGCGCCTGCTCTCCGCACTCGATCACCAGGAGTGAACCTGCCGAGCATGACTGGGCCACCTGTCATACCTGCACGACATAAACCCATACAAAAGCGGCCTTGGACGCCCACCCGAGGACGTTCCTACAGTGAGAGACAAGGCTCGCTCGCGGGGTCCACCGCGCCTGAGCAGTCATTCCCGGCGGCCCGCGCTCGGCCCCAGCCTCACCATCGGAAGGTCCCCCGTGTCCCAGCACCCAGTCCAGCAGTTCACACCCCAGGAACTCGCCGATCACCTCAAGGACGGCCTGCTCTCCTTCCCCGTCACGGCCTTCACCCCGGACCTCGCCGTCGACGAGGACCGCTACCGCGAGCACCTCACCTGGCAGGCTCGTCAGGGCGTGGCCGGGCTGTTCGCCGCCGGCGGCACCGGTGAGGGGTTCAGCCTCTCCCCCGAGGAGAACGCGCGAGTCTCGCGGATGGCCGTGGAGGAGGCCGGTGCACACGTGCCGGTGCTCGGCTCCGCCGGCGGCTCCACCGCCCAGGCCGTGGAGAACGCCCGCGCCGCCGAGGCCGCCGGGTGCCAGGGCCTGCTGCTGCTGCCGCCTTACCTCACCGAATGCGACCAGCAGGGCCTGCAGGCTCACGTCGACGCCGTCTGCGCCGCCACGACCATCGGGGTGATCGTCTACAACCGGGCCAACGCCGTCTACGGCCCCGAGACCGTGGCCCGGCTCTCCGAAAAGCACGAGAACTTCATCGGGTTCAAGGACGCCACGGGAGACATCGAGGCCGTCACCCGGGTCGTCGCCACCAACGGCGACCGGCTCTTCTACCTGGGCGGGCTGCCCACTGCGGAGACCTTCGCCCTGCCGATGCTGCAGCTGGGGATGAGCACCTATTCCTCAGCCATGTACAACTTCGTCCCGGAGTTCGCCCTGGAGTTCTATGCGGACGTGCGCCGCCAGGACCGCTCCGCCGTCACCGAGAAGCTCACCCGATTCGTGCTGCCCTACCTGGACATCCGCGACCGGGTGAAGGGTTACGGCGTCTCCATCGTCAAGGGCGGGCTCAAGGCCGTCGGACGCGACGCCGGCCCGGTGCGACCACCGCTGCAGGACCTCGCCGAGCAGGACCTGCAGGACCTCATCGACCTCATCGATGCCGCAGGGATCCGCCCGCAGAGCCCCTCCCCGGCACTGTCCGCCGTCTGAGACCATCACTGACAGACCCGCACAGCACCATCCGCCCCGCACCGACCAGGAGCTGAGCATGACCACACAGACCACCGCATCCACCCTCACCGGACAGTCCCTCATCGCCGGACGCCCGGTGACCGGCACCGACCGCACCGTGCACGGCTTCGACCCGTCCACCGACGAACCCCTGGAGCCGGGATACCCGCTCATCGACGAGGCGCAGCTGGCCCAGGCCACCAGCGCGGCGGCCGAGGCGTACCAGAGCTTCTCCCAGCTGGAGCCGGAGACCCACGCGGCCTTCCTGGAGAAGATCGCCTCCAGCATCGACGCCCTCGGCCCGGAGATCACCGCCCGGGCCATGGCCGAGACGGGCCTGCCCGAGGCCCGCCTGGTGGGCGAGCGCGGCCGCACCGTCAACCAGCTGCGCCTCTTCGCCGCCGTCGTGCGTCAGGGTGACTTCCGCGGCGCGCGTCTGGACAGCCCGAACCCGGACCGCACCCCGCTGCCGAAGCCTGATCTGCGCCAGCGCAGGATCCCGCTGGGGCCGGTGGCGGTCTTCGGCGCCTCCAACTTCCCGCTGGCCTTCTCCACCGCCGGCGGCGACACCGCTTCCGCGCTGGCCGCCGGCTGCCCGGTGGTCTTCAAGGCCCACAACGCCCACCCGGGCACCTCGGAGCTGGTGGGCCGCGCCATCACCGAGGCCGTGGCCGCCTTCGACCTGCACCCCGGTGTGTTCTCGCTGATCTACGGCGCCGGCGCCTCCATCGGACAGTCGCTGGCCTCCGACCCCGCCATCCAGGCCGTGGGCTTCACCGGCTCGCGGGCCGCCGGGGTCTCCCTCATGAAGGCCGCCGCGGCGCGCGAGGTGCCGATCCCGGTCTACGCGGAGATGAGCTCCATCAACCCGGTGTTCTTCTTCGACGGCGCCCTCAGCGGCGACGCCGGGGACCTGCGCGGACGGGCCCAGGCCTATCTGACCTCGGTGACCGGCTCCTCGGGGCAGCTCTGCACCGCCCCCGGCCTGGTGTTCGTGCCCACCGGTGAGGCCGGTGACGCCTTCCTGGCCGCCGTCGGCGAGGCCGCCGGCGACTTCGGCGGGCAGACCATGCTGACGAAGTCCATCGCCGACTCCTGGAACGCCGGGGTGGAGCAGCTGGGCGGCCAGGCCGGCGTCGAACTGGTGGGCCGCGGCTCCCAGGGTGCCGGCGAGAACGCCCCCGCCCCGGTGGTGTTCAGCGCCTCCACCGCGCAGTTCCTGGACAACCCGGTGCTGCACGAGGAGGTCTTCGGCGCGGCCTCCCTGGTGGTGCGCTACGACGGCGTCGAGGACCTGGTGGCGGCGGCCTCGGCGCTCGAGGGCCAGCTGACCGCGACCCTGCACATCACCGAGGCCGACCACGAGACCGCCCGGGCCCTGGTCCCGGTGCTGGAGCAGCGAGTCGGGCGCATCCTCGCCAACGGGTGGCCCACCGGCGTCGAGGTCGGCCACGCGATGGTCCACGGCGGCCCGTTCCCCGCCACCTCAGACTCCCGGACCACCAGCGTCGGCACCCTGGCGATCGAACGCTTCCTGCGCCCGGTGGCCTACCAGAACCTCCCTGAAGAGCTGCTGCCCGCCCCCGTGCAGGCCGCCAACCCGTGGGGGCTGAACCGCCGCATCGACGGCGACATCCAGCTCGACGGCTGAGGCTCGCCACAGCCCTCTACACACAGAAGCGCCGGGCCGGTCCGGAGAGGGACCGACCCGGCGCTTCCGCGTGCTCGGCAGACCTGGGACTCAGCGGATCAGAAGCTCTCCTGGCCCTGCGGGTTCAGCTCCTGCAGGTCCGTCCGGGCGTCGCCGTCGATCGAGTCGTCCAGCTGGAACGTGTCGAAGCCGATGGACAGGTCGGAGGAGTACACGAAACCGTTGTAGTAGTACGAGGACCACGTGCCGCCGTCGCTGATGCCCTCACCACGATCGAACCAGGCGACCTCCTCCGGGTTCGCGGAATCGGTGAAGTCGAAGACCGAGATGCCGCCCTGATACCAGGACTGCACCATCAGGTCTCGACCCTGGACCGGGATCAGCGACCCGTTGTGGGCCACACAGTTCTCGTTCTCAGAGTTGATGCGCGGGATCTTGTAGTACGAGGCGAACTCCAGCTCGCCGTCGACGATGTCGTAGATGGCGTTGGCACCGAGGGTCTCTCCGAACTCCTCGGTGCAGGTGGCCCAGCCGCCTCCTCCGAGCTCGTCGGTGAAGACGACCTTGCTGGCGTCGTTGTTGAACGTCGCTGAGTGCCAGAACGCGAAGTTCTCGACGTCGCGCACCTGGCTGATGACCTCAGGGTTCTCCCGGTCCGAGATGTCCATGAGGATGCCGTCGCCCATGCAGGCACCGGCGGCCAGGTCATGCTCGATATAGGTCGTGATGTCGTGGCAGCCGCTGGTCTCGGTGTAGCCGCCGCGATCGTCACCCTCATAGCCGCCGTCGGGGAAGAGCACCGGCTCGGAGGTCACCTTGGCGGCGTGCGGGGCGTTGACGGGGATCTTGACCACGGAGATCAGGTCATGCGGCGGCTGACAGTTCGCCAGCGCCGGGTTCGGCGAGTAGGACGAGACATAGACGTAGAGGACGTTGCCGTGCTTCGCCGGCGCCAGGGAGTTGGTGTGGGAGCCGCACTTGGTCTCCACGGCCTTGACGTACTCCGGCTCAGCAGGGTCGCTGATGTCGAAGACCCGCAGACCCTCCCAGTAGTCCTGCGTGTCTCCGGTGCGGTCGGCGCCGCAGGTGTCATCCTCCATGCGCGCGTCCACCGAGAGGATCAGGATGTCCTTGTAGACGGAGACGTCGTTCTGCGGACCCGGGCAGTGGACCTGCACCAGCTGCTCGGGGTTCGCCGGGTCAGCGAGGTCGTAGACAGTGAACCCGTCGTAGTTGCCCACATAGGCGTAGTCGCCCTGGAAGGCGATGTCGGAGCCGGTGGACTGCAGCGGACCGTTCTTCGGGATGTTGCTCAGGTGCTCCATGTTGTGGCTGGCCACCTCGCCGGACCCGACGTCGGGCTCTCCGGAGGTGCTCTGCTCGCCGTCGAGCTCCTGGTCCTCCAGCTCGCTGAACCGCTCGACCATCGCGTCCTCGTCGAACGCCTCCTCGCTGACCTCCTCCTCGCTGAAGAACTCCTCGTGAGAGACGTCCTCCGGGGTGAAGGACCGCTCCTCGGGACTGGCCACAGAGATCGGGGCGGTCAGAGTCATGACAGTGCCTGCGAGCAGGAGCGACATGGCCACTCCTGCGGCGGATCTCGCCTTGCTTCGGGTGATTTCTTGAAGACGCACGGGCGTCCACACCTCCTCGGTTGGATACCTGTAGTATTGCGAATCACATGACTCAGGTCTAGAGATTCTGAATATGTGGTTCGTATGAGCAAGCACCGACCGAGAGGCTCCTTAGTGAGATCCTTCACCGTCGTTCGGGCAGGTCAGCGCGACTCGCCCTCCTATCCGGTGTCATATCTGAGGCGATCGATGAGTCTGATCGCCGCCGCCCTGGCGGGCCTGATGGCCGTCTCCGCCTGCTCGCCGGAAGCCCAGGATTCGGAGGATTCCCCCACGCCGTCCTCGGCGGTGCTGATGCCGGAGAATCCCGGTGACGAGGCCGAACGAGTGGAGCCTGAGGACTACGACGGTGCACAGGGCGTCACGGATGAGTGGAATGACCTGGATGCCGAGTACATGACCATGATGATCGCCCACCACGCCCAGGCCATGGAGATGACGGGCCTGGTCCCGGACCGGGCGGACTCCGAGCAGCTGAAGACCTTCGCCGAGCGGATGCACCTGGCCCAGAAGGGCGAGATCGGCTACATGGCGGACTGGCTGGAGGAGCGCGAACTCCCTGTGCCGCAGGAGGCCCGAGACGTGGCCGAGGGCAGGACCCCGTCCCAGGAGGACCACGGACACGGACACGACCACGCCACGATGCCCGGCATGCTCAGCACGGAGGAGATGACCGCGCTGCGGCAGACCGAAGGCGAGGAGTTCGACATGCTCTTCCTGGAGGGCATGATCGCCCACCATGAAGGCGCGCTGGAGATGAGCGAGGGCGTGCAGGCCGAGGGCTACGACCTGGCCACCCAGGAACTGGCGGAACACGTCCACTCGGACCAGACCGCGGAGATCTCCAGGCTGAAGCAGCTGCTGGACGAACTCTGAGGCTAGAGCCGATAGTCGGACGTCAGCTCGATCAGCGGAGCAGAGAGATAGATCTCCACAATCTCTTCTGAGAGCAACAATGGGTGCAGCTCATGGAGACCCTGGCTCGCTGTCAGCGGCAGTCGCGTGGCGGTGCCGGAACCTCAGCGACCCTCCGCAACGACGGCGACCTCCCCTGCTCGCACAGTCAGCTCACCGGGCACCTCGGCTCCGGTGATCAGTTCGCGACCGTGGGCGGCGACGACGGCGTCCTGCTCCGTGTGGTTGAGCACGAAGAGGTACGCCCCTCCATCCTCGCCGTGGCGGCGCACCACCTCGACGTCCTCCGGCGCCTCGGCCTCGGCGGCCACCCCGGCCTCCTCCAGAACGGCGTCGACCAGCTGGCGCAGCGTGGCAGCGTCGGGGCGGGTGCCCACGTACCAGGCGGCGCCGGCGCCGAGAGGACGCCTCGTCACCGCCGGATGCCCGGCCAGCGGCCCCTCGGTCCAGCTGCGCACTGCCGTGGCACCCTGGTCCAGCACCAGATGCGTCTTCTCCGCCCAGAACTCGCCGCGCCCGCCGTCGTCGAGAGCGTGGGAGTCCCGCCCCTGCAACGTCCAGAACTCCTCGGTGCGGATGCCCAGCAGCTCGCGGAACGCCCCGGGGTACCCGCCGAGGCGGACGGCGTCGTGCTCGTCGACGATCCCGCTGAAGAAGGTGATCAGCACTGAGGCCCCGGCCTCTGCGGCGTCGGCCAGCGCCTGGGCGTGCTCGTCGCGCACCAGGTACAGCGAGGGCACCACGATCGCGCGATACCCGCTGAGGTCCGCCGAGGGATGGACGACGTCGACCGTCACCCCCGCCTGCCACAGGGCGCGGTACCAGTGCATGACCTCCGCCGGATAGGAGAAGTCATTGCGCGGATGGGAGTCCAGCTCGGAGGCCCACCAGGCCTCATAGTCGAAGAGGACGGCCGTCTGCGCACGCACTGTGGATCCCCGCACCGGCTCCAGCGCCTGCAGGATCTCGCCGAGCCGCACGGTGGTGCGGAAGACGTCAGTGTCGGCGCCGGCGTGCGGCACCATCGCCGAGTGGTACTTCTCCGCGCCGGCGGCGGACTGCCGCCACTGGAAGAACATCACCGCATCCGCACCGCGGGCCACATGGGACAGCGAGTCACGCAGCATCTCATCCGGCGACTTGGTCCGGTTGTGCAGCTGCCAGTTCACCGCACTGGTGGAGTGCTCCATGAGCATCCACGGTCGGCCGTCGGCCACGCCGCGGGTCAGGTCCGCGCTGAAGGCCAGCTCGATGTGCCGCTCGTCGTCATCGGCGATCGTGTAATGGTCGGTGGCGATGACATCCATGTCCGCCGCCCAGGCGAAGTAGTCCATGTGCTTGGACCGCGTGGTGCACATGAAGTTGGTGGTCACCGGGACAGCAGGGGTCAGCTCTCGCAGGATGGCCTTCATGTCCCGGAAGTAGGCCAGCAGCTCGTCGGAGGAGTACCGGTGGAAGTCCAGGTTCTGCGTGGGGTTGACGAACATCGGCGCCTTGCGGGGCGGCAGGATCTCGTCGAAGCTGCTGTAGCGCTGGGACCAGAACGCCGTGCCCCAGGCGCGGTTGAGCTCCTCGACGGTGCCGTATCGGGCCTCGAGCCAGGAGCGGAACGCCGCGGCGGCGTCGTCGGAGAAGTCATGGGCGTTGTGGCAGCCCAGCTCGTTGTCCACATGCCACAGCGCCAGGGCAGGGTGGGCGGCGTAGCGCTCGGCGACCGCCCTGGTCATCCGCAGCGCATAGTCGCGGAAGACCGGGGAGGAGATCGAATAGGCCTGCCGGGCTCCGGGCCATAGCGTCGAGCCGTCGGCGTCCTGAGGCAGGATCTCAGGGTGCCGGTGGGTCAGCCACGGCGGCGGGGAAGCGGTGGCGGTGGCCAGCGCCACAGAGACGCCTCGGGCGTGGAGACGGTCCAGGACGTCGTCGAGCCAGCCCCAGTCATACTCGCCCTCGCGGGGTTCGAGCATCGCCCAGGAGAAGATGCCGACGCTGACCAGGTTCACCCCGGCCTGCCCCATCAGCTCCACATCCTCGAGCTGGACCTCCAAGGGCCACTGCTCAGGGTTGTAGTCACCGCCGAAGGCCAGGCCGGGGACGGCGGGCCAGTCGAGCGAGGTTGCGTCCGGGGCGATGGTGTGGGCGGTGGCGTCGTGCTCCGAGGCGGTCATGCGTCTCATCTCCTGATGGTGGGGCCGGATGTGCATCAGTCCCCGTCTTCTTCGCTTGTCCCCGTGGAGTTCCACGGGGACAAGCGAAGACGACGGGGACGAAACGCCTGATCAGCAAGGACAGGTCAGCGCGGAAGGGTCAGCGCAGCTCGGTCTCCATCTCGGAGATCATCTGCGCAGCGGCGTCCTGCGGGGACTGACGCTCGAAGAACACCTCGAGCTCGTAGCGCTGCAGGATCTCCTGCATCGCCGAGAAGCCCATGGCCGGAACCGGCTCCGGTTCGCCGATCTCGTCGTCGATGTCCTCGATGAACTCGGCCGAGGTCAGATCCGCACCCTCGATCTGCCCCATGACGGCCTCCCGGACGTCCAGGTTGGTGGGCAGGCCACGGTCGGTGAGGTTGGCCTCGCCGGCCTCCTCGGAGTTGATCATGAAGTCGACGAACTGCTGTGCCTCCTCCGGGTGGTCGGTGGTGGCCGCCACCGACATCAGCATCGTGGACTTGTACCACATGCCATTGTCTTCGGCACCCCCGGTGTGGGACGGCATGCGCAGCGGCACCAGCTCGGTGCCGGCGGCGCCGGACATCGCGGAGAGCTGGTTGGTCCACCACATGCCCATCGCGACCTCGCCCGAGGCGGTCATGGACTCGTCCGGACCGGGAGTCTGGTCCTCGGCGATGACGGAGGCGCCCGGGTAGCCGCCCTCCTCCATGAGCTCCAGGAGGTGCTCGAAGTACTCGGCGGCGTCATCCTCGGTGAAACCGAGCTCACCGTCGTCGGTGGTCAGGTGCTTGTCCTGCTGGCGGAGCCAGATCTGCAGGTCGGCAGGCTGACCGGGGCCGGTGGCGCCATAGACGCCGTCGACGTTCTCCGAGATGGTGGAGGTGATCTCCAGGTAGTCGTCCCAGGTCCAGGTGGAGTCATCGGGCATGTCCACCCCGGCCTCCTCGAAGATCTCCGGGTTGGCCATGAGCACCATGGCGTTGATGCCGGTGGTGATGCCGATCAGCCCGTCCTCGGTGCGGCCGTTCTCCAGGACGTCCTGGTCCAGGGCGGAGGTGTCGACCTGATCCAGGTCCAACAGGGCGCCACGGTCGGCGTACTCGCGCAGATAGGCGTCGTCCATCTGGATGATGTCCGGCATGTCTGTGGCGGCGGTCTGGGTGGCCAGCTGATCCCAGTAGCCGGACCAGTCGCCGAACTCGGCGGAGACGGAGATGTCGGGGTTCTGCTCCTCGAAGGCGTCGATGATCTCCTGGGTGGCCTGGTGGCGAGAGTCCGAGCCCCACCAGGCGAAGCGGAGCTCGACGTCGCCGCCGTCGTCACCGCCTCCTCCGCAGGAGGAGAGGGTCAGGGCGCCGACGGTGGCGGCCGCTGCGAGGGTGGCGAAGCGGCCGGTGCGGCCGGTCATGCGCGAACGGGGGCTGGGCATGGGGGAGAACTCCATCTGAGGATGCTGACAGGGGCGCCCCGATCCCGGGGCGTTGAAACGATTTTCTCTCACGATAGATGTGACCGCACTCACCTGTCAACGCAGGCGGGAAAGCGCAGTCCAACTTTCTCCGTCACCGCACCCGCAGTCCGCCTGAGACCTCCTCGAGCTCGATGAAGACCGCCCGCTCCTCCGGCGTCCGGTTCGGAGTGTGCAGGGTCAGCAGCAGGCGGCCGTCCAGAGCCCGGAAGATCATCCCGTGGCCGCCGTCGGCCTCGTAGAGGGGATGCGGCTCATGCCGCCACGGACCTCTCACGGTCCCTGACTCCGAGACCGCCACCCCTTGGGCGTAGCGGCCGCCGCGGAAGCTGGCCCACAGCATCAGCAGAGCACCGTCAGCGGTGCGATGCAGGAAGGGCCCGTCCGTGACATGACCGCTGCCGTGTCGCCTCGAGTGCACCGGCTCGGACCAGGGAGCCTCGGAGGCGGCGAACAGTAGGACCGGCTCGCCGTCGGCGGCCCGGAGGTCCTCGGTCAGCGGCACCGCGCAGATGGTCCCGTCGCCGACCTGGACCCATTCGTGGCAGAACACCATCCAGGGCCGGCCAGCCTGATCCACATGGAGGGTCCCGTCCAGGCATTCCCAGTCAGGCGGGGTGACCGGCCCGTCGCTGTGCGGCACATAGGGGCCCTCCGGCCGGTCGGCGACCAGGATCGCGGTGCCGCGGCGACTGATCGCAGCACCCGGACCGGAACTCGGCCCGAAGGTCGCGAACATGAACCAGCGCCCGCGGTGCTCATGGACCTCGGGCGCCCAGTACTCTGTCTGCGACCAGAAGCCCTCCGGCGCGCGGAACGCCGGCTCCGGGCCCTCCCAGTCGTGCAGATCGGCGGAGGTGTAGACGTCGAAGCCGGTGGCCCGCCCCTTCCAGATGTCGGCGTCGGTGGAGCCGAAGAGCAGGTGCCGGCCTCGGGCGGGATCGGGCAGCACATACGGGTCACGGATCTGGATGTCCTGGATGCTCAGCACGGGCCCATCACCGCCCGTGCCGCGGCGCGATGAACTCGGGCCCGCCACGGTCGACGACGACGCCGGCCTCCCAGCGGATGCGCTCATCCGGGGCCACCGTCAGCTCCTCGGTGCCGCCTCCGGGAGCACCGGGGCCGTCCAGCCGTCCGGTCACCGGATGCGGGGCCACACCGACGACGGCGGTCACCGCGCCGAGGCCGTCGAGCTCCACCCGCCAGCCACGAGGGATGCTCAGGTGCTCGACGCCCTCGCGCAGCAGCACCGTGCCGACGTCATCGGAGAGCGCCTCCCACGCGGTGCCGGCCACGCGGCGCGAACAGGCCACCGCCTGCGCGGCCGCACCGTGGTCCAGCCGGGTGGGCGCCAGCGAGGTGACCGCGAACCCACCGAGGGGCAGCGGCAGGACCCCGCAGAGCCGCTCCACGGCGTCGAGCATCCACAGCACCGCAGGCGAGTAGCCCGAGGTGTAGCCGGCCTCCCCGCTCCAGGGGTCCAGGCACTGCGGGAAGCTCTCGGCCACGGCCAGCGCGGTGAGCACCGGCCGGGTGACCACGGCGAGCTCGGCGGGGCGGCCGTGGTGTTCGAAGGCGTGCGGGGCGCGGATCATGGTCAGGAAGTTCACCGGCCCGCCCCAGGAGTTGCGGGTGTGGTCGGCGTCGAACCGGGGGTCGTCCATGGCCAGGGAGGTGAACCCGTAGTGGGCGAGGAACCGGGCGGTGTTGAACAGGTGACGACGCAGCGCCTCGGCGAAGAGATCGCCGTCGCCGACCTCGCAGGCGAGCACGCGCAGCAGCACGTCGCCGAGCACCCGCACCGGCTCGCCGGTGGCATCGAGGTCGTAGAAGGTGCCGTCCTCGGAGTTCCAGCACTGGGCGAACAGCGCCTCGAGGCTGGTGCGCGCCGCCTGCCGCCACGGCTCAGGGTCCTCTCCGAGCTCCTCGGCGATGAGCGCCAGATACGCCCGCTGGCAGGCGACGTTCGCCGTGAGGTCCGGTGCCACATAGGGCACCCCGGGCGCTTCGGGGTCGCAGCGGGAGGCCTCGCCGTCCAGGCAGCGGTCCGGAGCGAACCAGAACCGCGGGGAGAGGTCGTGGCCGGTGTCGAAGGTGCAGAACGCCTCGACGCCTCCAGTGCCGCGGGTGTTCCGATGGCGGGCCAGCCAGTCGTCGTTGCGGCTCATCGCCGCGTACATGCGGCGCAGCCAGGTGGCGTCTGCTCCGGCGCCCGGGCCGGCCTCCGCACCGTGCAGCCGATGGTGGGTCCACACGGACCGTGCCAGCGGAGTGACGATCTGGATCTGGCTGAAGGCCGGGCCGTCCTGGGTGACCTTGTACGGGATGAGCCCGTCCTCGCGCTGATGCTCGGCCCAGAGGCTGAAGGTGTCGGTGGCCACCTCCGGGACGAACCGTGAGAGCACCTCCGCACTGATGGTACCGGTGGACTCGATCCAGGCGCCGTCGTAGGCCCCGCCCTCATGCAGCACCGGCACCCCGCGCTGATCACGGATGCAGGCGTCCAGCTCGAGCATCGCCTGCTCCCAGCGCCGCTGCAGCGGACCGCCGACGGCGGCGAACCCCGCCCCGGTCTGAGCCAGCCCGCCGGCCAGCGTGGAGCTCAGAAGGGAGCGATCAGGCGAGCGGAGGCGGGTGAGCGCCTCGGTCAGCCCGGGACGCAGGGCCTGGTCAGCATGGTCTCGACGTGCCGAGTGGTCACTCAAGGACGCCCTCCATCTCCCGATACACGCTCTCCGCGGCCTCCTGCGGACTGAGCCGCTCGAAATACAACTCGTCCTCGTAGCGCATCATGATCTCCTGCAGCGAGGAGAAGCCCAGCGCCGGGATGGGCTCAGGGCCGGCGATGTCGTCCTCGATCTCCTCGATGAAGTCCGCGGAGACCAGGTCCTGACCCTCGATCGCCTCCAGCACGGCCTCCCGCACCTCCTGGTTGGCCGGCAGGCCACGGTCGGTGAGGCCCAAGAGGCCGGCGTCGACGTCGTTGACCATGAAGTCGATGAAGAGCTGCGCCTCCTCCGGGTGCTCGGTCTGTGCGGAGGCGGAGAGGAACATGGAGGACTTGTACCAGTGGCCGCTGTCCTCGGCCCTGCCCGTCTGGCTCGGAAATCGCAGCAGCTCCATGTCGACTCCGGCCGACTCGGAGATGCCTGCCAGGGAGCTGGTCCACATCGGCGCCAGGGCCACTCGACCGGTATGGATGAGCTGCTGCTCAGGGTCCGCCCCGCGGTTCTCCGCCATCACGCCGGCGACGGGCATCGCCCCGGCGTGCATGAGCTCCAGCCAATACTCGTAGTACTCGGTGAGGTCCCCGACGTCGAAGCCGAGCTCGCCGTCGTCGGTGGTGAGGTGCTTGTCCTGCTGCCGCAGCCACACCTGGAACCCTCCGGGCTCATTGGTCTCGTTGGTGCCGTAGGCGTCGTCGAGATTCGCGCTGAGCTCCTCGGTGATCTCGGCGAAGTCCTCCCAGGTCCAGGTCGTGTCATCCGGGATGTCCACCCCCGCCTCCTCGAAGAGCTCCGGGTTGGCGCCCAGGGCCAGCGAGTTGATGCCGGTGGTGATCCCGAACAGCCCCTCCTCGGTGCGACCGTTGTCCACCGAGTCCTGGTCGATGCCCGAGGTGTCCACCTCGGTGAGGTCCAGCAGGGCACCGCGATCCGCGTACTCGCGCAGGTACTTGTCATCCATCTGGATGATGTCCGGGGCGTCACCGCCTGCGGTCTGGGTGGCCAGCAGCTCCCAGTGCCCGCCGAAGTCCGAGTAGGTGCCCTCGATGCTGATATGCGGGTGCTGCTCCTCGAAGGCATCGATGATCGCCTCCGACTGCTCCACCCGCAGCCCGCTGCCCCACCAGGTGAAACGCAGCTCGATCTCCTCATCGGCGGAGCCGTCGGCACCGCCAGCGTCGGCGTCGGAGGAGCAAGCAGTCAGCGCCAGTGCGGCCACGACGGCGAGCGCGGCCGTGGTGCGAGCAGCGGGGCGTGAAGCGGTCCGAGACAGGGGGCGATCGGATGCGCAGGGGATGCTGGACAGGGGCCTGGCCATGGCGGGAGCCTTCCGGAAGGGTGCCGTCCGATGATGGGCGACACGCTGATTTAATCGTTTCATGAGACTATTTGTGACCCGCTTCACCGGTCAACGCCCAGGGCCATGTCAGTGCGACATGAAGTCATACCGGCGGCGATACCCCGACGGAGAAGTGCCGACGTCGCGCTTGAAATGCACATAGAAGCTGCTCTGCGAAGAGAACCCGGACGCGTGGGCGACGTCGGCGGCCGACCAGTCGGTGGTCAGCAGCAGCCGCTTCGCCTCGGCCAGCCGACACATGGTCAGATACTCGGCGACCGTCATGCCCAGCACCTTCTTGAACACGCCCATCGCATAGGTGGGCGAGAGGTGGACCGCACCGGCGGCGTCGGAGACCGAGACCGGAAGCCGGTGATGCGCGGCCAGGTAGCGGGCCATGGCCACGGCGTGCTCGGCCGCACCCTGCCCGGAGTGCGCCGCACCCTCAGGCTCCTGCGGCGCCCCGCACGTCCCGCCCGACGCACCCGCCGCCGCCCCGGACCTGCGATGGCCGGCGAGCACGCGCCGCACCAGCGCCTGCGCTTCGAGCAGGGCGATCTCGGCGTCGTCGCCGGCCAGCTCGGTGCGCCAGACTTCGAAGAGGTCCACCACGCGGACCGGGACCTCCTGAAGCGGGACCACCACCGGACGCATCCGCAGCAGCGTGCCGATCTCCTGCTCACCCAGACCCCAGCCGAGCACCGTGCTCAGGGGCAGATGCACCCAACAGACGTCCGCTTCGCCCGGATCGATGAGCCGATGCGGGAAGGCGGCCCAGAACAGCGCGATCTCGCCCGGGCCGATGGAGATCCGCCGCCCGCCGAGCAGGTAGTCCAGCCTGCCGCGGACCACGATGTTGATCTCGAGATCATCATGACGGTGGGCGCGCTCCATGGCCGGAGGCCGCCCGCGGCGGACCCAGATGGCCGGTGGGATGTCCTGCACGTCGAGCATGCCGAGTGTGTCCTGAATCACTCGGTCCACCCTACCCGGAGAGGAGGATCCGGGAAATTCTCCCGACTTCGACGGAGGCTCCTTCAGCATCGGCAGGCCTACTGTGACTTTCATGACCTACGTCACAGCCGAAGCTCCCGCCCCTGCCCTCGACGACCACGCACCCGCCGGACCCCGGATCGCCATCATCGGCGCCGGCGGGTTCGTCTTCCCCTTCCGCCTCATCGGCGATCTCATCAGCTTCCCCGCACTGCGCGGCGCCACCCTCGCCCTGATGGACATCGACCCCGGCCGACTCGACCGCGTGGCCACCGCCGCCCGGCGACTCGTCGACCATCACGGCTTCCCCACCGTCGTCGAGCAGACCACTGACCGCCGCGAAGCCCTGCGCGACGCCGACGTCGTCATCATCACGTTCCAAGTGGGCGGCATCGACTCCTACCGGCACGACGTCGAGATCCCGCGGCGCCACGGCATCGACCAGGCCGTGGGAGACACCCTGGGCCCCGGCGGAGTGTTCCGCTTCCTGCGCTCCGTGACCGCCTACGAGGCGATCGCCGAGGACGCAGTGGAGCTGTGCCCGGACGCGCAGTTCATCAACTACGCCAACCCCATGGCCATGGCCACCGCCTATCTGAACGCCAGAGGACTGCGCACCGTGGGACTGTGCCACAGTGTGCAGGGCACCACCCGGATGCTGGCCCGCACCCTCGGAGTGCCCTATGACGAGGTGACCTTCACCAGCGCCGGCATCAACCACCAGGCCTGGATCCTCTCCTTCCGCCGCGGGGACGAAGACCTCTACCCGCGGCTGCGGGACGTCATGGGCGGCCGGCATCAGCGCGGCCGGGCGGCGTCATCCCTCACCGCCGACGACGGCGACCACAGCGGCGAGGCCGAGGCGGCCAGCGACTACGAGGGCGGCAACGAGCAGGTCCGCACCGCGATCATGCAGACCTTCGGGCATTTCCAGACCGAGTCCAGCCACCACGCCTCCGAGTACCTGCCCTATTTCCGCAAGAACCCCGAGCTGGTGGAGGAGTACATCCCCAGTCGCTGGGACTACTTCGAGATCTGCGCCGCCCACGACGCGTCCGGGGACCTCGGCGACCAGCTGGCCGAGCTCAAGGCGGAGCTGAAGCCTTCGCTGGAGTACGGGGCGATCATCGTCAACTCGATGATCACCGGAGAGCCGGCCGTGGTGCACGGCAACGTGCCCAACAGCGACGCCGGCTTCGCCCCCGGCGCGCAGGGCTCGGTCATCACCAACCTGCCGGCCGCAGCCTGCGTGGAGGTGGCCTGCCTGGTGGACGGCGCCGGTCTGCGCCCGACCCGATTCGGCGACCTGCCCCCGCAGCTGGCCGCGGTGAACCGGACCAACGTCAACGTGCAGGAGCTCGCCGTGCGCGCCGCGCTGGAGGGATCACGCGAACACGTGCATCACGCCGTCGCCCTGGACCCGCTCACCGCCGCGCTGCTCACCGTGGAGGAGATCCACCAGATGACCGAGGAGCTGCTCGACGCGCATGCGGAGCTGCTGCCGGAGACGCTGCGGAGCTGAGCGATGCCCCTGCACCGAGAAGGACGGACGCGATCATCGACAGGGGGTCATGGACCGACCCGGCGGCGGTTCATCGCGCTCGCCGGCATCTCCGCAGCCGGCGCCCTGGCCGCCTGCACCGGCGAACCCACCGGGACGACCCACCTGAGACTCTCGTCCTGGAACATCCCTCTGGACCTCGAGTCCTACCAGCAGATGGCCGACGAGTTCGTCGCCGACCACCCCGGGACCTCCGTCGCCGTCGAGGTGACCACCGGTCAGTTCCACCAGTGGTTCATCACCCGGCTGGCAGCCGACCTGGCCCCGGACATCATCCGCATCACGCCCCAGCAGATCGGACGATACGCCGCCAACGGCAGCCTGGTGGACCTCTCCTCGGCGATCCCAGGCAGCTATCGGCAGGACTACTCGGACGCGTTCTGGGCCATCGGGGACCGGGAGGACGGCCTCTACGGCGTCTTCCAGCACACCGACAACTTCATCACCTACTACAGGCATGACGTGATGGAGACGATCGGCGTCACCCCGCCGGGAAGGCTCCAGGACGCCTGGACGTGGCAGGAGTTCCTCGAGATCGCCGAGGAGGCCAGGAAGGTCACCGGCGGCTACGGGTTCGGCTACGGCTGGACAGGGCCAGAGACCGCCTACCGGTGGATGCCTCTCATCCACCAGAACGGCGGCACGTTCCTGGGCGACGACGGCGAGACACCTTCCATGGACACGCCGGAGGCGATCGAGGCGCTCTCGTTCGGGCGGCGCTGGTACGCCGACGGACTGGTCTCCCCGGGGAACATGGCCAAGTCCGGTGGCGGGGACGTCGCACGGAACCTCTTCCTGACCGGCCAGATCGGCCTCATGCTCAACAACCCGGAGTCCATCGCTCAGCTGGACGAGGAGATGCCGGACGAGTGGGGCACCACGTACATGATCAGGAACTCCCAGGAGGCCTCCGACCTCGGAGGAAACGCATTGGCCGTCACACGCTCGTCCAAGCACCCTGAGCTCGCGGCCGAGCTGGTCGCCCACATCACGAGTCGCGAGAAGGTCATCACGTTCTGCCAGCACGGGAACTGGCTCCCCGCACGCGCCTCGCTCGACGCCGATGACATCGGATACTCCGCCCACCCGGAGACGATGCAGCGGTTCATCGACCAGGGCTCGACCATCCCGATCGAGATGGTCCGCGCCCAGACAGGGCGCTTCTTCAGCTCCCTGAACGCCGTATTCGCCGACTTCCTCGACCTGTGCTTCCTCGGTGAGCTCTCACCGGACGAGACGGCCCGACAGATGATGGAGGCGATGGAGAGTGTCACTGATCAGTGAAGCCCCCCGGCGGACCCCCGGACGCCCGGCGGACCAAGAGTCCGTCCCCGCTGGCCGATCCGGCCGAGCAGGCCGCCCAAAGCAGCTCCGACGACGCCGACCTCGCACCACGGCCCCCTACGTGTTCATCGCCCCGGCGGCGGTGCTGTTCCTGACCTTCGCGCTGCTGCCGATCATCATCGCGGTGACGCTCAGCTTCCAGGAGACCACGGCACTCGGAGGCGGTGACTGGGTGGGCCTGGACAACTACGCGACGATGACGCAGGACCGCCTCCTGATGACCGCGCTGACGAACACGCTCGTGTTCACCGTCGGAACCGTCCCGACCTCCATGGGGATCGGACTGGCGCTCGCCGTCGCGCTCAACCGAAACCTCCCGGGACGATCGATCCTCCGAGCCGCGTTCTTCGTCCCGATGGTCGCCGCCGGCGTCGTGGTCGGCGTCGTGATGTCCTGGATATTCCATGGCGACTACGGGGTCGTCAACAACCTCCTCGCAGCTCTCGGAGGCGACCGGGCACCCTGGCTCACCTCGCCGCAGCTGGCCATGTTCACGCTCATCGCCGTCGTCGTCTGGACGCGCATCGGATTCTGCATGGTGATCTATCTGGGCGCCCTGCAGTCGGTGCCCACCGAGCTCCAGGAGGCCGCGACGGTGGACGGGGCGTCCGCCTGGACCCGCTTCCGCAGCATCACCTGGCCCCTGCTCGGCCCGACGACCTGGATCCTCCTCATCCTGAACGTGGTGTTCTCCATCCAGGCCTTTGACGTCATCTACGTCATGACAGGAGGCGGGCCCGGATTCTCCACGACAGTGCTGATCCAGTACATCTTCCGGTCGGCATTCGCCGACGCCCGCATGGGATACGCCGCGGCACTCGGCCTGCTCCTCGTGGCGATCCTCCTGGTGTTCACCGTCCTGAGACAACGTGCCGCACGACGCGCAGAGGAGATCGCATGAGAACCGGCGACCCCAGAACCAGCCGTCGCAGACGCCGCTGGGCCCTGACGGCAGCCCTGACGGCGCTGGCCGTCGTCATGGTGTTCCCCATCTACTGGATGGCCGTCACCGCCTTCACGCCTGGGGGACAGTCCCAGTCCCAGGAGCCCTACCTGTGGCCCACGGAGTCCACCACGCAGAACTTCACCGAGGTCTTCACCGAGCAACCCGTCTGGCAGTGGCTCGGGAACTCGCTGTTCATCGCAGGGCTGGGCACCGCACTCAGCGTCTGTGTCTCCCTGGGAGCCGGCTACGCCCTCGCGAAGTTCCGCTTCTGGGGTCGGGGCGTCATCTACGCGTCCTTCCTGGTGACGATCATGATGCCCATCCAGGTGACGCTGGTCCCCGCCTTCCTCATCGTCGCCCGCATGGGCCTGGTCGACTCTCCGTGGGCGGTGATCCTGCCGACCCTGTTCGACGTCGTCGGCATCTTCATCGCCAGGCAGTACATGCTCGGCCTTCCCGACGCGCTGTTGGAAGCCGCGAGGCTCGACGGCGCCGGCGAGTTCACGACGTTCATGAAGGTGGTGCTGCCCACCTGCGGACCTCTGGTCGGCGTGCTGGTCATCCTCGGCTTCATGACCCGATGGAACGACTTCCTCTGGCCCCTGGTGGTGCTGCAGGGCAATGAGAACCTCACCGTGCCGGTGGGACTGTCCACGCTGACCAACAATCCTGCCTTCAGCTCCCCGTGGGGTGCGGTGATGGCCGTGGCCACGGTGACGGTCCTGCCGCTGCTGGCGGTGTTCCTGATCTTCCAACGGCAGTTCGTCCAGGGGATCGCCAACACCGGGATCAAGTGAGGGTCGCTCATCCGGAGCTGAGCGGGACCGGCTCCGGGCGCTTCACCGTGGTGGTCATGACGACGGCGCGGCCCGACTCGGCAGAGGCCAGCAACCCCTCCATGACCTCCAGCACGTGGAGGCCCAGTTCGCCCTGGGACCGGCCCTTCCGGGGGTCCCCGTCCCAGGCGCCGGACCAGAGCAGGTCAGCGATCCCGTACCCCCGGGAGGCTCCCCGGTAACCGGCGGAGACCGGCAGCTCCTGCCACGGGGCTCCTCTGCGGGCCAGGGAGACCGTTCCGTCGAAGTGGTTCGGGTCCGGCACCGCCAGCGCCCCCTCCGTGCCCTGGATCTCGATCGGCGCCGCGTGGGTGGCGGCGCCGTCGAAGCTCATCACCACAGTGGAGACGGCGCCGCCGGCGTGGACGAGGGCCCCGGTGACGTGGCTCGGCGTCGTCACCGGGATGCGCTCGCCGGTGCGTGGACCGGAACCGATGATGCGTTCGTCCCGCAGGGCGCTGGCCGCGCCGATCACCTGCTGCACCGGCCCCAGCAGGGTGACCAGGGCGGTGAGGTAGTAGGGGCCCATGTCCATCAGGGGCCCGCCGCCGGGCTGGTAGTAGAAGTCCGGGTTCGGGTGCCAGGCCTCGTGCCCGGGGATGATCAGCGTGGCCGTGGCGCTCGTCGGGGTGCCGATGCGGCCGGCGTCGAGCGCGGCACGGGCGGTCTGCACGCCGCTGCCCAGCACGGTGTCCGGGGCGCTGCCAATCACCACCTGCGCCCGGCGCGCCTGGTTGAGCACCTCGCGCCCGGCCGCGACGTCGGCCGCGAAGGGCTTCTCCACGTACACACCCTTGCCCGCGCGGATCGCCGCCGAGGACACCTGGGCATGGGCCTGAGGGACCGTCAGATTGAGCACGACGTCGACGTCGGCACGGCCGAGCAGCCCGTCCAGGTCCTCCGTCACCGCGCCGTGGGCGGTGGCCACCGCCTCGGCCCGGCTCAGGTCCAGGTCGGCGACGGCCGTGAGCTCGAGAGCGTCCAGTCGACTGATGGTCTTCAGGTACTGGCCGCTGATGTTCCCCGCACCGACCATGCCGATGCGCACGCGGCCGCCCTTCCCGTTCACCGGCTGGCCCACAGCATCCCCCGCTCAATGATGGTGCGCACACTGGGGTGCTCCAGGACCTCCACCCGATGGCCGGGGGTGGAGACGAAGATCCTCCCCTTCCCCCACCGGCGGGTCCAGATCGCCGGATTCACATGGGGGCGCTCCCACTCATCGAAGCTGCGGCGCGGCAGGGTGGTGGTGGCCAGCACGTCGATCAGGTCGTCATGGAGCACCCAGTACTGTTCGGTGACCAGCTCGAAGCTCTCCAGGCCGCGGGTGATCGGGTGGTCCTGCGCCTCAGGCAGGATGTCCACGCGGTAGGGGATGTAGAAGTCCGACTGCTCCCCGGTGCGTTCGGCCGGGGGCACGGGCGGATGGTGGGCGAACTGCCCGCCGATGAGCTGCAGGTAGGCGTCGCTGCTCCGATACGAGTCCGCGATGCCTCCGTGCCAGCCGGCCAGCCCGGCACCTGCGGCGACGGCGGCCCGCAGCCCCTGGACCTGGTCCTTCTCGATGGTGGACATGGTCATGCACTGCACGATCAGGTCCACCCCGGACATCGTGTCCTCCTCGGCGTACACCGCCGGGGAGTCGTGCACCTGGCAGTCGTAGCCGTTCTGCCTCAGGAACGGCAGGAAGAGCTCGGTGGCCTCCACAGGCTGGTGGCCCTCCCAGCCGCCCCGGACGATGAGCGCTCTCTTGGTCATGGTGTCTCCTCTGGGAATCCTCGGCCGCCGCGTCAGCGGGCCACGGGCGTGTAGCGGCTGGCATCAGCCGCGCTGGCCTCCACCGCATGGAGGACTCGCTGCACGTCCAGCGCCTCCTGGAAGTCCGGCCGGGCAGGCTCCTCCGTGTCCAGGGCGGTGAGCACATCGGCCACCTGGTGGACGAAGAGGTCCCCGTAGCCCAGTCCGTGCCCGACAGGCCACCAGTGGTCCGTGTACGGGTGGACGGCGTCGGTGACATGGATGGTGCGGAACCCCTGGGCCTCTTGGGGGTCCCCGCCGTCGAAGTACTCGAGCTGGTTCATCCGCTCGAAGTCGAAGGCCACCGATCCCTTGCTGCCGTTGATCTCCAGGCGGTTGGCGTTGCGTCGGCCGAGCGCGAACCGGGTGGCCTCGAAGACTCCGACGGCCCCGCCGGAGAATCGAGCGGTGAAGGCGGCGGCGTCGTCGACGGTGACCGGGCCCCGCTCCCCGGACAGGTCCCCCGCGCCTCCGAGCCCCTGGGATGAGCCGGAGACCGGACGGGAGGTCACGAAGGTGTGCATCAGTGCTGAGACACCCTCGATGTGCTGGCCGCTGACCCATTGCGCGGCGTCGACGGAGTGGGCGCCGATGTCGCCCAGCGCCCCGCTGCCCGCGGTCTCCTTGTCCAGCCTCCAGGTCAGCGGGGCATCGGCGTCGGAGAGCCAGTCCTGCAGGTATTGGGCCCGGACGTGTCGAATCTCCCCGAGACGACCCTCCTCCACGAAGCGTCGGGCCAGCGCCAGGGCGGGGGTGCGGCGGTAGCTGAATCCGCAGAAGGTGCGGACCCCGCGCTGGGCGGCCTGGGCCGCGGCGGCCGCCATCGATTCCGCCTCGGCCACGGAGTTCGCCAGCGGCTTCTCGCAGAGCACGTGCTTGCCGGCGGCCAGCGCCGCCTCGGCGATCGCCGCATGGGTGTCTCCGGGAGTGCAGATGTCGACGACGTCGATGTCCGGCCGGGTCACGGCGGACCGCCAGTCGGTCGCGATCTCGGGGATGCCCAGGCGGTCGGCGGCAGCCTGGGTGCGTGCCTCGTCCCGCCCGACGAGCAGCGTGGCCTCGGGCTGCCGGGGCAGATCGAAGAAGCGCGGCGCCGTGCGCCACGCATGGGCGTGGGCGGCACCCATGAAGGCATGACCGATGATGGCGATCCGCACTGGTTCGGGCACTCTGGACTCCTGATGAAAATACGTACAGTGGCGAAACTAACTCTATCGATACATCGGCCGCCCCACCAGGCCTTGACATGCAAGTAAGCTCTTGCCTAATCTCTGGTGGCATGGCCGACGTCTTCAAAGCCCTCGCCGACCCCACGCGCCGGGCGATACTCGACGGACTCACGGAGAACGAGGAGCAGACGCTGTTCGAGATCTGTTCGCGGCTCTACGCGACCCAGCGGCTGAGCTCCTCGCGACAGGCGATCTCCCAGCACATCTCCGTACTCGAGGAGTCCGGCCTGGTGGAGACCTCCCGCCGGGGCCGCTACAAGCTCCACCGCATCAACACGGCGCCGCTGGAGCCGATCGTGACGCGCTGGCTGCGACCGACAACGCCGGCCCCGACTGCCGACACGCCAGAGACACCCCCACCCACACCCGAGGAGAACCCCTGATGAGACTCCACCAGTTCAGCGTCCTGGTCGACGACCAAGACACGGCACGCACGTTCTACACCGAGATCCTGGGCTTCCAGGTGCGCCATGACATTCCGATGGGCGAGGCGCGGTGGCTGACCGTCGTCTCTCCGGAGGACCCCGACGGCACCGAGCTGGTCCTCGAGCCCAGCATGCATCCGGCCGTCCCTCCCTTCAAGGAAGCCCTGGTGGCCGACGGCATCCCCTTCACGTCCTTCGCCGTGGACGACGTCCACGCGGAGCACGCGCGCCTCACCGGCCTGGGCGTGGCGTTCACCCAACCCCCGATGGACGTCGGCCCGGCCATCATGGCGGTGCTGGACGACACCTGCGGCAATCTCATCCAGCTCCTCCAGCACAAGACGTGAACACCCACCGCGGGCTCACAGCACCCTGCGGGCCCCGTCGGCCGGGGGCGCCCGGAAGACCGCAGGGGCGCTGAAGCCGGCCTCGGCGAAGGCGGCCGTCACGGCCTCCTCGACCTGTTGGTGCACGCCCAGCGGTGCCAGGGCGATCACACAGCCGCCGAAGCCCCCACCGGTGATCCGGGCGCCGAGCACCCCGGCGCCGGAGACGACGTCGAACGCCAGGTCGATCTCTGGGACGGTCACCTCGTAGTCGTCCCGCAAGGAGAGATGGGAGCCACGCATCCGCTCCCCCACGGCGGCGAGGTCTCCGTCGCGCAGCAGCGCCACGGCCTCGGAGACCCGGCGATTCTCGGTGATGACATGCCGGGCACGACGCCGCAGCGTCTCATCGGTCAGCGGTGCCAGCAGCTCCGCCACCTCAGTCTCGGTGTCGCTGAGCTCCCGCAGGGACGTCACGCCGAGCGCGTCCGCGGCCTCCTCACACTGCCGACGGCGCTCGGCGTACTCGCCGTCCACCAGCCGGTGCGGGGCGCGGGTGTCGATCACCAGCACCTCTGCGTCGCCCGTCGGCGCCAACGGCACCAGGGTCGGCGTCAGCGAGCGCGTGTCGAAGAGCACCGCATGCCCGGCCTCGCCGAGCATCGAGATCATCTGATCCATCAGCCCGCAGGGCATGCCGACGAAGTCGTTCTCCACCCGCTGGGCGATGCGCGCCAGCGCCAGCGGCTCCAGCACGGTACCGGAAAGCTCGACGACGGCCAACCCCACCGAGCACTCCAGCGCCGCCGAGGAGGACAGCCCGGCCCCGTGCGGCACCGTCGAGTCGATCAGCAGATCCACGCCGACGACGGCGACGTCGGCCTCGCGCAGGCCCCAGCACATGCCGGCCACATAGGCGGCCCAACCGTCCACACTGCCCGGGCGCAGGCCCTCCAGGGCGAACTCCGCAGTCTCCTCGGTGAAGAGCGAATGCACCCGTACCTGGCCGTCGCTGCGCCGACGAGCGGCCACATAGGTGGACTGCGGAAGGGCGAAGGGCAGCACGAAACCCTCGTTGTAGTCCGTGTGCTCGCCGATCAGGTTCACCCGGCCTGGTGCGGCCCAGACGCCGTCGGGATCCTGGCCGAAGACCTCCCGGAAGCCGCTCTGCAGCGCCTGTGCCCGGACGCGGTCGTCCTGCTGGTTCACGTCGTCCCTCCCGATTCGCGCAGCCGCTGAGCGATCTGCTCCGGCGGAATGTCATTGATGAACACGCCCACCCCGGACTCCGAGCCGGCCAGATACTTGAGCTTGTTCTCCGCCCGGCGGATGGAGAACAGCTGCAGGTGGAGGCGGAAGTCCGTGTCCCCGGCAGAGGCGGGCGCCTGCTGCCAGCCCGAGATGTAGGGCAGGGCCGTGCCGAAGAGCCGGTCCCCGCGCTGCAGGATGTCCAGGTAGAGGGCGGCGAAGTCATCGCGCTCGGCATCGGAGAGCTCCGGGAGGGTGCGCACCGCCCGGTGGGGCATGAGGTGGATCTCCACCGGCCAGCGCGCCCAAGCGGGCACGAACGCCGTCCAGTGCTCGGTGCGGGAGATGATGCGCTCCCCCGCAGCCTGCTCAGCGGCCAGAGTCCGGGCGAAGAGGTCCTCCCCGGTGGCCTTCCGCGTGGCCCGCGCGGACTCGAGCATCCGGGCGGTGCGCGGGGTGGGGAAGGGGTACCCGTAGATCTGCCCGTGCGGGTGATGCAGCGTCACGCCGATCTCCTCGCCCCGGTTCTCGAAGCAGTAGACCTGATCCACTTCGGGCAGCGCCAGCAGCGCGGCGGTGCGATCCGCCCAGGCGTCGACGACGGTGCGCAGCCTGCGCGGATCCAGCTGGGCCAGCGAGGTGGTGTGCTCCGGGGTGAAGCAGACGACCTCGCAGCGTCCCGCCCCCGGGTGCCGCAGCGCGGTGAGGTCCTCCCCGGCGGCGAGCGCCTGCTCGGGTTTGTCCAGCGGCAGCTCCGGGCCTCCGGCCAGCGAGGGGAACCGATTCTCGAAGACGACGACGTCATAGTCGTCCTGCGGGATCTCGGTGGCCCGCTCGTCGGTGGTCGGGCACAGCGGGCACAGGGCCGTGGCCGGCTTGTGCGTGCGGTGCTGGCGCGCCGCGGCCACCGCCACCCATTCCCCCAGGTAGGCGTCCCAGCGCAGCTCGGAGCCTCCGTCGGGGCGGACGATGTCTCGGGTGTCGTGAACGGTTCGGGTGCGGGGTACGTCGTCGTAGAAGAAGATCTCGCGGCCGTCGGCGAGGGTGGCCTGGGTTCTGTTCACCGGTGCTCTCTCCTGAGTGGGCGGGGTCCGACGAGGATGACCTCGTCGATGTGGTCGCGCAGGGCGGCGGCCGCCTCCTCGGAGAGGGCGTCGTCGAGGATGACGGTGTCGACGTCGGCCAGTTCGGCGAAGGTGGAGATGCCCAGCACCCCCCACTTGCTGTGGTCCGCCAGGACGATCCGGCGCTGGGCGGTGGCGAGCAGCGCCCGGTTGGTCTCGGCCTCGAGGAAGTTGGGGGTGGTGAACCCCTCCGGAACGGCGACCCCGTGGGCGCCCAGGAAGGCCAGGTCGACATGCAGGGTGCGCAGCGAGGCCGCCGCCAGGGGGCCCACCAGGGCGTCTGAGGGAGTGCGGACTCCGCCGGTGAGGATCACCGTGCGGTCCGGCCGGGGGTCGGCCTGGAAGACGTCGGAGATGCGCGTGGAGTTGGTGACCACGGTGAGGTCCTCCACGGCGCGCAGCCGGCGGGCCAGCGCCCAGGTGGTGGTGCCGGCAGAGAGCGCCACGGACGTGCCGGGCTGGACCAGCTGGGCTGCTTCGTCGGCCACGGACGCCTTCTCCGCCTCCATCTGCACCGACTTGACCTCGAAGCCGGGCTCCTCGGTGCGGCGCGTCTGACTGAGCACGGCGCCGCCGTGGACCTTGACGACCAGGCCACGTCCGGCGAGCGCGTCGAGGTCACGCCGGATGGTCATGTCGGAGACGCCGAACTGATCCACCAGTTCGGTGACGCTGACGGCTCCTCGGCTCTGGACGATCTCGGTGATGCGGGTCTGACGCTGAGCTGCCAGCATATGGGGCCTCACTGGGTCGAGTAACGCGTATCACAGCTATTGAACCATCACATTCAAACATGAATCAACACGAACGCGACAGTTCAGCCCGTGACCACCACCCGTTCGCGTCGGATGAGCCGGGCCGACCGCACCACGACGCCGTCCTCCACCTCCCGTACGGACGGATGGACCCACACGCCCGATGCGGCGCACCAGGGCAGCAGCTCCAGGGTCAGCGAGCCGCGCCGGAGCTCCTCCCGCCACGGAGTCAGGTCCATCTCCCACTCCCGGCCATGCCAGAAGTGGTCGCTGATCAGCCGGTCCCCCAGTCGAGCACGGCCGACGTCGCCGGTCCAGTCCACGCGCAGGAGCAGCTGCCCGGACCCTTGGTCCTCGTCCTCCAGATGCTCCTCGGGGATCGACAGCTCCACGACGGCGGCGCCGCTGAAGTCCGCGGGAGCCGCGAGCCTCTCCTCCGGGCCTCCCACCCTGGGCTGCGGGGCCGTCGCCGGCAGGACCAGACTGCGACACAGCACCTCCTGCTGCCCCGCTCGCGGCGCGGACACCAGCCGACGCCGCCACCGCGGCGAGGTGCCGGCGCCCTGCCAGACGTCGAGCGTCACCTCGGGCTCCTCGGTGTGGACCACCAGCCGGGTCGCGGCGGGGCGCACCGAATCAGCGTGCACCGGCTCAGCGTGCACCGGGGCGGAGCAGAGCACCATCGACTCCCGGCCGTCCACGGGCAGCACGGCGAGCTGGTCGGCGGTGGCCTCGTCGAGGATCAGCAGGCGGACGCTCCCGCAGGTCAGCAGGACCTCCGGACCGGGGTCGGCGGTCAGCTCGACGAACGTGTCGCCGTCGTCGGTGCCGGTGGCACGGCACGGACCGGAGACCTCCACCGCCCCGGCGAGCAGCAGCTGCACCGGGATACCGCGCCGCGCCGTGAGCACGACGACGGCGCCGCCCTCCTCCTCGCGGCGGGTCAGCAGCTCCGCGGTGGCGCTGACCAGCCGGGTGCGCTCGTCCAGCGGCAGGTTCACCGGCCACACGGTGGAGATGCCGGCCGGCAGATCCACCGGCTCATGGGGCACCAGCTGGGAGGCGTCCAGCCCCTGCTCGGGACCGAGGCGCAGCTGCAGGGCGGGCTGAGGGTCGAGGTGGCCGTCGGGGACGTAGGTGCTGAGGAAGAGGTAGCCGGAGTCGCCGTCGGAGCGGACCGCCCAGCGCAGGCTGTGCGGGTCCTCGGCGGACCCGCCTCCGACCCGGCTGCGCATCGCGGCCAGCCGGTGCCCGTCTGCGGCGAGCCACAGGTGTTGGCGCCGCAGCATCTCGTAGTGCGGACGGATGCGGCCGTGCTCCCCGATGGGTGCACCGAAGTCGTAGCTGATCTGCGGGACGTCGTTGGGGTAGCCGGTGGCCTGGGACTCCTGCTCGCCGTCGGGATGCGCGGCTCCGCCCCCGAACGGGTTGCTGCCGCCGGCGTACATGTAGAAGCCCTGCCACACGGAACCGCTGCCGATGGTGGCCAGGGCGAGGGCGGCCACGTCCTCCCCGCTGACCAGGGGGCGTCGGTGATAGGCCACGTGCATGCCGCCGCCGAGCTCACAGGTGAGGAAGGGGGTCTGCGGGTCCGGGGACTGCGGAGCAGTGGGGAGCGGTGCCGCGGACGGTGAGACCGACGTGGCCTCGGCGGCCAGTGCCCGGGCGACGTCGTCGCCGACGCCGAGATCATCGCGGACCTCCTCATAGTGAAAGTGGACCCGGCAGAACGACGGCCATGCGGCCAGCGAATCCGCCCAGAACCCGTCCGCGTAGCCGCTGCACACCGGCAGCAGGCTCTCGGGCAGGCGGGCGCCGCCCCATCCGGTGGCGGTCCACAGCGGGACCTGCAGCCCCAGCTCCTCAGCCATGGTCCGGAGGGTGGCCAGATGCTCGGGCTGATCTGCCAGCTCGTTCTCGATCTGAGCGGCGATGACCGGGCCGCCGTCGTCGTGGGTCAGCCCCTCCAGCTGGGCGACGATCTGCGCGTAGAAGGCGCGCACCCGCCCCAGATACTCCGGATGGTCGCGCCGGGTGGGGACTCCCGAACCCACCAGCCAGTCCGGGAAGCCGCCGTGGCGCACCTCTCCATGGGACCAGGGGCCCAGGCGGACGACGACCTCGAGCCCGTGGGCCGCCGCACGGCGGATGAAGCCCCTCAGGTCACGGGGCCCGGACCAGTCGAACTCCCCGGGACGAGGCTCATGGTGTCTCCAGAAGACGTAGGTCGCCACCGAGGTCAGCCCGCCGGCGCGGGCCAGGCCCAGCACGTCCGACCAGCGCTCCGGGGAGATGCGGCTGTAGTGGATCTCCCCGGTGACGGGGAACCAGGGCACACCGTCCCGGGCGATCCAGCGCGGGGTGACGGTGATGTCGGCGGGCGGGTTCATGCTCCTCCTGGTGCTGGGTCCTGCTCGTGCTGGGTCCTGCTGGTGCTGGCCGGGCATGCGAGCAGGGCGGCCCCTCTGCTGAGGGACCACCCTGAAGGCTCATCCGAACCCTGACCCGCATTCGCGCTCTCGACCGAGCCGAGGCGCCTGATCAGCGCAGCTCGGCCTCCATCTCGGAGATCATGTTCTCCGCCGCGTCCTCGGGCGACTGACGGTCGAAGAACACCTCCATCTCGTAGCGGTAGATGATGTCCTGCAGGCCGGAGAAGCCGAGCGACGGCACCGGCTCCGGTCCGGCCAGCTCATCCTCGATCTCCTCGATGAACTCGGCGGAGGTCAGGTCCGGACCCTCCAGCTCGGGCAGGATGGCCTCGCGCACCGAGTTGTTGCCCGGCAGGCCGCGGTCCACCAGGTTCAGCAGCCCGGCCTCCTCGGAGTTGACGAAGTAGTCGATGAACAGCTGCGCCTCCTCCGGGTGGTCGGTGGTGGCCGAGGCCGACATCAGCATCGAGGACTTGTACCACATGCCGTTGTCCTCCGCGCTGCCGGTGCTGCTGGGGAACCGCAGCAGCTCCAGGTCCACGCCGGAGGCCTCGGAGAGCCCGTTGATCTGGTTGGTCCACCACGGGGCCATGGCCACCTGGCCGGTGCCCAGCAGGGACTGGTCCGGGCCGCTGGACTGGTTCTCCGACATCACCGCGGCCGAGGGAATGCCCTCGTCCACCAGGTCCAGGTAGTACTGGAAGTACTCGGCGGCGTCGTCGGCGTCGAAGCCCAGCTCGCCCTCGTCGGTGGTCATGTGCTGGTCCTGCTGGCGCAGCCAGATCTGGAAGCCGCCGGGCTCGTTGGGGTCATTGGTGCCGTAGCCGTCGTCGAGGTTCTCGCTCAGCTCGGCGCTGATCTCGGCGAAGTCGTCCCAGGTCCACGTGGTGTCGTCCGGAATCTCGACGCCGGCTTCGTCGAAGAGCTCCGGGTTGGCGATCAGCGCCAGGGAGTTGATGCCGGTGGTGATGCCGAACAGACCGTCCTCGGTGCGGCCGTTGTCCACGGAGTCCTGGTCGAACTCGGAGACGTCGACGTCGCTGAGGTCCAGCAAGGCTCCGCGGTCCGCGTACTCGCGCAGGTACTTGTCGTCCATCTGGATGATGTCGGGCATCTCTCCGCCGGCGGACTGGGTGGCCAGCTGGTCCCAGTAGCCGGACCAGTCGCCGTACTCGGCGGAGATCGAGATGTGCGGGTGCTCCTCCTCGAAGGCGTCGATGATCTCCTGGGTGGTCTGGTGGCGTGAGTCCGAGCCCCACCAGGTGAAGCGCAGCTGGACGTCCTCGTCTCCACCCGCCTCACCCCCTCCTCCGCCGTCGGCGTCGCCGCCGCAGGCCGTCAGGGCCACGGCGGACAGGGACGTCACGGCCACAATCCTGGAAAGTCGCGTGAAGTTCTTCATAGGTTCCTCATTCATCGAACGGTACGGTGCGAAGCCCCGCCGGCCACGGTCGATGTGAAATGTGATCAGCATCACTCAGCAAGCGGTTTCCATGACTGTAGGGCGGCGGCTGACAGCGCGTCAACGACGTTCCACCGGTTCACCATTGCCGCTTCGACATGCAGTGATTCACTACGCGTATGAACAACGCCGCTCAACTGAGCATTCGTGCATCACTGAGTCGGAGGGGGACGTCACCCTGAAAACTCGGGCCGACCTACAGAGGCCTCTGACCTGGACCTCTGCGGTGCGGGAGCGAGGACCGCTCACACCTGGCGGCCGATGAGCAGCCCGTCGAACTCCTGAGCGAAGAGCTCGGCCGAGGCGCGCATGCGGCACACCATCTGGGCGCCGTCGCCGACATGGACGAGCAGCTGGATCTGCGCGAGCCAGTCCCCTACGACGTGCGCGTGAACGGAGAGCGTATTCCCGTCGATCCAGGCTCCGGAGGTGTGCGTCTCGTAGCCGTAGCCGGGCAGATCATGCCGCGCGTGCCCGCCAAACCGATAGGGGAACCTCAGGCGTCTCCCGTCCGCGGTGCGCAGCGTCAGCTCGCCGAGATCCCCGGTGGAGCGGATCTCCAGGCCGACGAGCTCCTCCCCGGCCCCAAGCGCCTCGGACTGCCTGCCGGGCCCGGTCTCGAGGGCGAAGCTGGCGCGGTAGGTGCCGGCGTCATGGGCGAGCCCCATCGGCAGCGGGGCCCCGGAGACCCAGGCGAGCTCGCGTGGGGCGGTGACGTCGTCGGGACTCTCCAGCAGCGGAGCCGGACCGTCGGCCACGGGACCCGAAGCCCCTTCGCGGACCTCACCCGGGGCTGCCCCGACCTGTTCCGCGAGCGGATCGAGCAGCTCGCCCCACAGCGCGTCGTGGAGGAGCTGAGCGTCGGATTCGATGTGCTGGTTGTCCCCGGTCACGACGACGGCGGCCTCCAACCAGGGCACCACGAGCATGATCTGCCCGCCCATCCCCCAGGCGGCGAAGCTGTTCCGGCGGCATCGCCAGAACTGGTGGCCGTAGCCCAGCTGCGCCTCCGGGTGGGCGAAGCCGCCGGCGACGGTGGGCGTCTGCACACTGGTGGCGGCGCGCAGAAACTCCCCGGAGATCACCTGCCTTCCGCCCGCGCGGCCCTGCTGCAGGCAGAGCTGGGCGATGCGGGCGAGGTCCCGTGGAGTGGCCAGCAGCCCGGAGCCGCCGTGGGCGACCCCGGCCGGGTTCTCGGCGACCTCTCGCCAAGTGGGGTGGTGGTCGAAGGCCTCTGAGGGGAGCCCCAGGGGGCTCCTCAGGGCGCGCAGCGGAGCCTCCAAGCCCAGATGCCGGCCGATCCGCTCGGCGAAGAACTCCTCGAAGGGCAGCCCGGTGAGCCGCTCCACCAGCGCGGTGAGCACCAGGGTGGCCGAGGTGTCATAGGCGAACACCGTCCCCGGCGGACGGCTGGGCGGCACGGTGAAGAAGGTGCGCACCCAGTCCGGGTCCGACACCTGGGCGTAGGTGTTCTGCCCATGGGCCGTGCGCATGCTCAGCAGGTCCTCCACACGCATCGCCCGCACCCAGGGGTGTGCCCGGGGACGATGCTCAGGGAAGTGGTCCACCAGGAGATCGTCCAGAGCGAGGGCGCCGTCGTCGATCAGGGCACCGACGGCGAGGGACACCAGCGACTTCCCCGCCGAGTACAGCCGATGCGGCCGCTCGGGACCGTAGGGGAGCCAGTAGGTCTCGTGCCGGAGCCGCCCCTGGTGGACCGCCAGGAGCGAGTGCATGACCAGCCCGTGGGCCTGCAGCCGCGGGATCAGGTGCCCCTCGACCCGCTGACGGAACCAGTCCGCCGTCGGGGACTGCGGTCGGTGCGGCATGGGGACTCCTGGGACAGAGGCGGGGTCTCTCGTGCCGCTCAGCGCAGCGTCTTCTCGAACCACTGGGCGGTGGCGGCCAGCGGCACGGAGATCTCAGGGATGTCCGGGTACCAGGCGCGCTCCCACTCCAGGGAGATCCATCCCGAGCCGCCAGTCAGCAGCCGGCCGATCTCCTCCAGGGGCAGGTCCCCCTCACCGGTGACGGCAGGCTTCCAGTCCTGGGCCATGGAGGCGTCCTTGACCTGCACATAGTGCACCCGCCCACCCAGCAGACTGGCAGTCGTGGAGGGCTCCTCGCCGTTGATGAACGGATGCAGGATATCCCAGAGCACCCCGACGCGCGGGTCCTCGCCGAAGGGGGCGAGCAGCTCGAGGACGTCCTCGGCGGTGGGGTGGGAGTCGTGGGTCTCCACCAGGAGCTGGACGCCGGTGGACGTGAGGTCCTCCAGCACGGCCTCGATCCGTCGGTGCGCCGCCTGCCGCCCGGCGTGCGTGCCGCCGGGGAAGACCCGCACGGACGGTGCGCCCATCACCTCCGCCAGCCGGATCAGGGCCCCCAGCTCCTCGATGACGGCGTCGTCGTCCTCCTCGGTGCCGCCGCAGACCCGCACGTAGCCGGCCAGGCAGGAGATCTCCAGCCCTGCGTCGGTGACATGCCGGGCGGCGTCCCGGGCGGCGCCGTCGCCCATCCCGAGGGTCACCTCCTCGTCGGGGTGCACGCGAAGCTCGACACCGTCGCAGCCGTGGTCGAGCGCGGTACGCACCGACTCCACCACCGGACGGCCGGGCATTCCCAGGGTGCTGACGCTGAGCTTCCAGCTCATGATCCCTCGCCTCCTTCGTGCCGGCTGACCTCCGCCGGGTCGAAGCGCACCGTGGTGAGCACGTCCTCGTCGGCCCAGCGGAAGGACACTCCCTCGGAGGTCACGGTCAGGTCCACCACGCCGACGGCGGAGTCTCCGGCAGCACCGGCACCACCGACGTCGGCTGTCCGGCAAGTGTCACCGCCAGCCTCACCTGCGGCAAGGCCTGATGACTCGGCCGCGGGCACGCGGCCGCGCAGCTGCGCCCGGGACACCAGCACCGAAGAGCCGCTCACCCCGGCGCGCAGGCACGGGATCTCGCACCATTCGGCGAAGGCGGTGCCCGCCGGGGAGGTCAGCTGCTCGTGGGCCTCCCAGCCGTGGAGCCCTTCCAGCGTGGAGGTCAGTTCACCACCGGGGGGCACCGCCCAGCCGGTGTGCTGGACCTCCATCGGGAAGCACGCCCCGAGGATCCGATCGATGCGGACCTCCTCGGCCCCGCGGGCGACCACATAGGACTCCAGGCGCAGCCCCGGCATGGCCACCGATCCGCCCGGGAAGATGGGCCGGTGCCAGGAGGCCGCCCAGGCCCAGCCTCCACCGCCGCCGGCTCCCAGCGGGTGCAGACGGCACCGTGCGCTGCTGCGCCCGCGGAAGCGCAGCGCCACATGGTTGTCCGGCACGTCGCCACGCGGCGTCGGGCCGGTGGCGGTGGAGTAGGCCAGTCGGGAGTACAGCGGATCTTCTCTGCCGGCGTCCTCGGCCTGATGGGGCCGCAGGTGGTCGCTGCCGTGGTTGTGCACCCGGACGATGCCGTCCTCGCGGGTGGCCTGGACGGCCCAGCCGGTGGAGGTCATGCCGAAGGCGACGTCGTGATGATCCAGCGGCCGCTCCCCTTCGGCTGCGCTCCACAGCGGAGCATCGGCGGGCAGCAGCAGCCCGATCAGTGACTTGGTGGCCCACAGCGGGGAGGCCGGTCCCGAGTAAGGCTGGACCGTGGCAGGGTGCGAGCCGTGCCAGCCGAGGCTGAGCAGCCCGTGGTCGGTGAAGGCCCCCCGGTCCAGGAAGTACTTCAGCGTGGAGTTCAGCAGCCGCTTGGACTCCCCCGGGGGCATCGGAGTGTCTCCGGTGACCGCGCCGAGGGCGACGGCGGCGCCGGCTGCGAAGCGGTAGGTCATCGACCGGCCCTGGAAGAGCGGAGCCCCGTCAGCGCCGAAAAGGTGCCGATACTCCTGGAGGAACTCCTCCAGCCGGGTGCCGTGGATCCCGGATTCGCCGCGCAGGTGGGCGTCCAGCACCGGATAGAGATGCAGCGCCCAGCCGTTGTAGTGGTCGAAGGCCTGACCGTCGCCGTCGGTGTACCAGCCCTGGCCCCTGTCCCAGGTCTCCAGCAGGTGCAGGGCCCGTTCCTGGGCGGCGGCGGTGAGCTCGTCCCCGCGTCCCACGGACTCCAGGAACCCGGCCACCGAGTAGGGGAACAGGTACCAGTTGTTGGGCGCCGGCACCGAGGTGATGGCCCCGCGCAGCCAGGTCTCCACAGAGTCCTGGACGTCCTCGTCGAGCTGATCCCACAACCAGGGGCGGGTCAGCCGCAGGGACAGCGCGACGGAGGCGGACTCCACCATGGGCTGTCCCTGCACATCATGATCCCGGATGGTCAGCCACGGCTCGGCCCCGCGGACTCCGGCCGCTGCCGTCCCGGCTCGCAGACCCTCTGCATAGCGTTCCAGCCAGCCGTGCGGGTCAGCGCCGTCGGCGCCACGGACCCGGAAGGCAGCCGCCAGCATGGAGCGGGCGAACCCCTCGAGCCCGTCGGATCGGACCCCGCTGCGCGAGGCCCGGCCAGGAAGGTTCAGGTGCGCCCGGCCCGGGCTGGCCCAGCGCCAGGCCGAACCGACGAGGTGGTCGGCCATGGCCTCCCAATGGGCGCGGGTGTACCCGGTGTACGGGCTGGCGTCGCGGTCCTCCTCCGGGAAGAGGATCCCGGATCCGGGCAGGGTGGCTCCTGGCTGGACGACATGCGCTCCACCTGAGGTCATCGCGGGTCTCACCTTTCACTCGTCTGCTTCCATTCGTCTCATGTCAGGAGGCCCGACCGGAAGGCCCCGCCCCCCGACCCCGACCCGGTTGAGATGGTGTGTTTCGGCCGGAAAGACGCCCCCACGAGCGGAGTTCGGGCGGAAACTCACCGGCTCAACGAGAGGGCGGCTCACTCCACCCGCAGGCGCGGGACGGCCAGCAGCCCGGAGGCGACGTCGGCGAGCGCGAGCTCCAAAGCCTGCATGCCGAATCGGCGTCCGTGATGGGCGCGGGCGGTCTCCACCATGCGGGGCAGCCCCTCGTCGGCGGCGAGCCGATGGCTGGTGACGTTGGCGACCTCCACGCTCAGCTCATGCTCCTGGCCCGGGGTGACCAGGTCGGTGAGGTCCAGACGGTAGGGCGGCCTCCAGACCGTGCCGGCCCGGCGACCGTCCACACGGACCACGGCGATCACCCCCACAGGGGGCTCCACCTCGGCGCGGAAGGAGGCCTCCATGAGGCCGTTGGAGGCAGGGTCGACCAGCTGGTGAGGTGCGGCCTCCCCGAAGTCCAGGATGACCTGCCGGCTCCCATCGGGGACGCTGATCCGGGTGGTGTACTCGGCGGCGCCGGAGTACATCTGCCGGCCATCGATCTGCTCCCACTGGTGCGGCGGGGTGACCTCGGCGGCCGCGTCCTCGTCCGGGAAGCGCACCTGCCAGGTCTCCAGCTCGACGACGGCGCCGGCCGGAATTTCGGCGGCCTCACGGAAGGACACCGGAGGAAGCGCCCGGGGCGCCTCCTCGCCGTGCTGGATCAGCACAGCGGACTCATAGGCCTCCAGGCGCAGATCCAGGTGCCTGGACCCGTGGAGCGGCAGCGCATGGAATCCCAGCACCTGCCCCGTCTCGGGATCCCAGCGCTCCAGCACGTCCCCGGAGGGGGCTCGCTCGGCGTCGTCCCGGAACCTCAGCCGCACCTCAGCCGGCTCTGAACCGGTGTTGGCCACGAAGTGCACCCGGAGGCCTCCTCCCCCGGACCCGTCCCTCTCGAGCTGCCGGGTGGTCACGGCCACAGAGTCGTTGGGTGAGCCATCCCCCCTGCTCAGGCTCACCGGACCGGTCACCCCGCGGGCGGCCTCGGCGGCGGAGTCCACGGCCACACCCAGATGCGCCTGGCCGCCGAGGTCCAGCACGGCGCCTCCGGCCTCGAGCACCGACCTCAGCCAGGCACGGGTACGCTCCGGGATGTCCCGGGCATAAGGAAGCACCACCACAGGGAACCGCGTGGGCTCCAGGCGGTCGACGGCGTCGTCGTCGAAGAGGTCATAGTCCGCCCCGGTGGTGCGCAGGGCATGGGGCAGCTCGTCTCCGATGTGCCGCCGGGTCTCCTTGTAGAGGTCGGTGCGACCGGCCGCCGCGAAGCCGGCGTAGACGTCCCGGGCGGGCACATAGACCCCGACGTCGGAGAGCCGGCTTCCCTGCCGCATGAGCCAGGAGAGCCGGTGGATCGTGCCCCACAGGGCCGGGGCGGCCGCCCACCACGTGTTGCGATCATCGAGCGCCCCGGAGGCGTAGAAGACCCGACCCAGGGTGCCGTCCTCCGGCCGCGGAGAGTTCGGCCAGCCGTGACCGATGAAGTGGTTGATCCCCATCAGCAGGTGATCCTGGGCCTCGGCGAGGATGTCCAGCGGCGTGGAGCGGTACGAGGGCGAATGCGTCCAGGTCCACGCCTCGGAGGACACGACCTGCTGACCGTAGATCTGCCCGGCGGAGCTGGCCCACCGGCAGGCGGTCACCACGTCCCAGCCCCAGCCTTCGCCCTCGAAACGGTCCGCATGGCGGTAGGAGCTCACGGTCGCCGCGGGGACGCCGTAGCCCTGGATGCGGAAGGGCACGCCCCGTGAGCGTGCCCAGTCGCCGAAGACCCGGATGAAGTTCTCCTCCAGCAGCTCGGTGACGGTGCGGTGATGGTCGGCGCGGAACGCGGCGCCGCCCTGCCCGGGCAGCGTGAGCCGCCAGAGGTGAGGCAGGACGTCGTAGCCACGCCGAGCCCTGAACTCCTGAGGGAAGGACGGCGTCCAGTCGGCGTCGTAGACCTCGAGGCTGTCGCAGAAGACAGTGCCTAGGCGCTCGGCCCCCACCGCGTCGACCAGCGGCTCGGCCACGGCGGCGATGTGCGCCCGTGCGGCCTCGGCCGAGAGGTGGTCCAGCGCCCAGCCCTCGGCACCGACGGCCGCACGCTTGAGCGACTGGCGGGTCAGCCGGGAGACAGCCAGGAGCACCACCCGTGGACCCCGTCCGGCGGGGATGATGAGCTCCTCGCCGTCGATCTCGAGCGGGCTGAAGGACTCCGGGGTCTCGTGGGCGGTGCCGTCTCCGATGTAGCCGGCGATGAACTCGTCGCCGGGCCAGATGGCAGGGATCGGCAGCCGATGCTCTCCCATCGGGACCTCTTCATGGGTCCAGCTGAGCTTCCGTGCCCCGGTGGTCTCGTCCACGTGCGGGCCGCCGTAGGGCCACCCGGAGCCGAGGGTGACGTCGAAGCGCAGCCCTCGCTCCTCGGCCGCCTCGGCGGCGTGCCGCAGATCGGCCAGGAAGGTCTCGGAGAGAAAGCGGTCGGTGGTCTCGCTGAGCGGGTACACGACGGCGACCTCCACACCTCCGATCCCGGCCTCGCGCATCCTGTCCAGGTCCCGGACCAGATCCTCCCGGGCGACGTCGGGCCCGAACCACCACCAGCGCATCATCGGGCGTGCGGCGGGGTCCGGGGCGCGGAACCCCTCCAAGAGCTCGGCGCGAGCGGCGGGGGTCGACGTCGTGCTGCGCGGATCTGGGGCGGCGGCCGGGGTCATGAGGGGCTTCCCTTCGGGAGTGGGGGTCGGGTGTGCGGACGTGTTGGAGGGGACGACCTCGCACCAGGGCCGTCCCCTCCAAGAAACCCCGTGGGGTCTCCGTCGCCGGGCGGATCACAGGGACCCGACGACGCGCCTGTGGGGCGGGCGGCTGACGCCCGCCGGATCTCAGCCGAGCGTGGACTCGAACTCGGCGTGCATGGCCTCTGCGGCCTCGGCCGGGGTCATCCGTTCGAAGAACACCTCCGCCTCGTACCGGTGGATGACGTCAGCCAGCTGCCCGAAGCCGGTGGCAGGCACCGGTGCGGGCTCTCCGAGCTCGTCCTCGATCTCATCCATGAACTCGGCGGCGGCCGCGTTGGCCTCGTCCATGGTGTCCATCAGCTGGGGCCGGATCTCGGTGTTGGCTGAGAGTCCGCGGTCTGTCATGTTGATCTCCGCCGAGCGCAGATCGTTGACGAAGAAGTCCAGGAACTCCACCACCTCCTCCGGATGATCGGTGCTGGAGGAGGCCGAGACCATGCCGGTGTTGTACCACTGCTGGGCATCGGCGACGTCCCCGGTGGGGCTGGGCAGCCGCAGCAGCTCGAGCTCCTCCCCGCCGGCGTCCTGCAGCGCGCCGAGGAGGTTGGTCCAGCTGAACGCCATCGCGGCACCGCCGGACGCCTCCAGGGACTGGTCCTGCGGAGCGGTGAGCTCCTCCACCATGACCTCCGCCGGAGGGTAGGCCCCTGCTCGGCGCAGCTCATCGACGTAGCTCAGATAGTCCTCCAGGTGCTGGACCTCCACACCGAGCTCACCGTCGGCGTCAGTCAGCTGCACACCCTGCTGACGGACCCACGCCTGCAGCGACTGCGGCTCAGCCGGCCCGGAGGCACCGTAGACGCCGTCGAGGCTCTCGGTGATCTCCGTGGCGATGTCCGCGAAGTCCTCCCAGGTCCAGGTGGTGTCGTCCGGCATCTCCACCCCGGCCTCCTCGAAGAGCCGCGGATTGACCACCACCGCCACCGCGTTCACCCCTGAGGCGAGTCCGTAGTACTCGCCGTCGATGCTGCCCGACTCGACGATGTCCTCGGGCATGGCGCTGAGATCGACGTCGGAGAGGTCCAGCAGTGCGCCGCGCTCCCCGTATTCACGCAGGTACGGGGCGTCCATCTGGAAGATGTCCGGAGCCTCGCCGCCGGCGGCCTGGGTGGCCAGCTGATCCCAGAAGCCGTCCCAGTCGTTGTACTCGATGACGACCTCGATGTGCGGATGCTCCTCCTCGAAGACCTCGATGATCTCCTCGGTGTTCTGCACCCGGGTGTCCGAGCCCCAGAAGGCGAAGCGCAGGGTGACATCCTCGTCCTCACCGTCACCGCCACCACCTCCGCCGCCGCAGGCCGTCAGGCCCAGGGCGGCGACAAGCGCCGCACCGGTCAGGCGTGCCGTACGTGTGCTCATGTCTCTCCTTCTGATGGTCGGCCTGCCGTGCGAGTCGGGCTGCCGCGCGGGGCGGGCTCAGCTCACTCGAGGATGCGGTTCGCGGCGTCCACGAAGGACTCGCCGGCTTCATCGGCGTCCATACGGCCGAAGAAGACGTCCTGGCTGCGCAGCGAGAGCTCGTCCGAGATGCCGGTGAAGCCGACCGGCGGCATCGGCTCGGCGGAGGTGATCTCGCCCCCGAGGGCGTCCACCAGCTCGGCGACCACGAGATCCTGACCGTCGACCTCCTCGACGACGGCTTCGCGCACCTCCTCGTTGGAGGGCAGGCCACGGTCCATGAGGTTGTGCATGCCGGCGTCCACCGAGTTGATGAAGTGGTCGATGAACAGCTGAGCCTCCTCCGGATGGTCCGTGCCGGAGGTGGCGCCCATCAGCATCGTGTTCTTGAACCAGAGGCCGTTGTCCTCAGCCTGACCCGTGGGGCTCGGGAAGCGCAGCGGGACCAGCTCCACTCCGGATGCCTCGGTCAGCGCCGGCAGCTGGTTGGTCCAGGACATGCCCATGGCGGACCGATGCGTGGCGATCAGCGAGTCCTCCATGACGGCCGACTCCTCCTCCGCCATCTCGGAGGCGCTGGGCAGCGCCCCCTCCTCGACGAGCTCCTCGAGGAAGGCGAAGTACTCCGCGGCGTCGTCGGCCTCGATGCCGAGCTGACCGTCCTCGGTGAAGAGACCCTTGTCCTGCTGCCGCAGCCAGACCATGAGTGTCTGGGCGATGGGATTGTTGGTGCCGTAGGCCCCAGTCTCCTCCTGGATGGTGGAGGAGACGTCGATGAATTCCTCCCAGGTCCACGTGGTGTCATCGGGCATCTCTACCCCGGCCTCCTCGAAGAGCTCCGGGTTGGCCATCATGACCAGCGCATTCACGCCCGTGGGAATGGCGTACTGGACCCCTTCGGACTGGCCGCCCTCCACGATGGTGGGGTCGATGCCGGAGGTGTCGACGTCGGTGAGCTCCAGCAGCGCCCCGCGGTCCGCGTACTCACGGATGAACTCGTCGTCGAGCTGGACGACGTCAGGGGCGTCCCCGGAGGCCACCTGGGTGGCGAGAGTGTCCTGGTAGCCGGTCCAGTCGTTGAACTCTCCGTCGATGGTGATGTGCGGGTGCTCTTCGGTGAAGTCGTCGATGATCGCCTCGGTGTTGGCGTGGCGGTGGTCAGAGCCCCACCAGGCCACGCGCAGGTGGACCTCTTCGACGTCTCCTGCGCCGTCGGCGCCACCTTCGTCGCCGCCGCAGGCGGTGAGGGCCACAGCGCCGATCACTGCTGCTGCTGAGAGTCTGGCCAGCTTCGTGTGCTTCATGTGCGTCCCCTGGTGTGTGCGGTGAGGTGCGGAGCGGGGGCCCTGCGAAGCATGTGCCGCGCGGCCGCCGTCATCAATGGAACGATTCAACTGTGCGCTCCGCCCTGAGTGATGAGAGTGACACCAGGCTAGGATGTGACGCACGGCACAGTCAATAAAACGATTCATATCCATGATGCGGATCCCGCATGGAACGATGCGGCCACGAGATGATCGCCGGGGTGCCGCCTCGCAGCGGCACCCCGGAGAGGCTCAGCCGTGGACCGGGTGATCCACCACGCCCCGACCCTGTCCCTGGCCCGGGTTCTCTCCGGGGCCATGGCCCCGGCCGTTGTTGCTGCCTGGACCGCGCGGCGGCGCGCCGACGCCGTCCTCCCCACCCTCGGAGCCGCTGCCGACCTCCGGCAGCAGCTCGATGATCGTGGGCTCCTCGATGGCGCCGATGCGGGCACCAGTGCCCTCGGGGGCGACGTCGGTCAGCTCCAGCAGACCGTGCATCTGCACCGAGCCGTCCTCGCCGATCTCGGGGCGGATGTCGTCGACGTCCATGGACTCGAACCAGTCCTCGGCCACCGCGGCCGGGCGGGAGTCGTCCTCGCCGGCGCGTTGCCCGTCGAAGTAGTTGCTCGGGTCCTGCAGCAGCCAGGTGTCCTCCTGGTCCAGCTGCAGCGAGTCCTCACGGCTGCCCCGCCAGGACAGCGCACCAGTGATCTCATAGGCGGTCTCCGCCGCGTTGGTGTGCAGCTGGATGCCGGACCCAGACATCTCCTCGGAGACCATCCCGTTGCCTACCGTGGTCACCTCCTCCAGACGGACGTCCGGCCCAGAGTTGGAGGTGACCCCGTGGGAGAGGTTGTTGTAGGAGACAGAATTGCGCAGCAGGTGGTCACCCGGCATGGACTCGCCGCCCAGCTTGAAGCCGTTTCCCTGCCGCAGCACGTCCAGACCCTCCTCCTTGAGCCAGCCGTTGTTGTAGGCCACGGAGTCCTCGATGGTCACCGTGCCGATCGAGCCAGTGGTGGACTTCGCGTAGAGGTCGTAGCCGTCGTCGATATTGTGGTGCGAGATGGTGTGACGGAACACGTTGCCTTCTCCCACCGTGAGCTTCGCGGCGAAGCCGTCGGCGTCGTTGACGTTGGGGTCGGCATTGTTGTGTGACTCCGAGGAGACCACCAGGTTGTGCAAGGGCCACATCTCAAAAGGCTCGTGGCCGTTGCCGGAGATCTGCAGTCCGGTGTCCCCGTTGTGGTGGGTCTCGATCCGCTCGATCACATTGTGGTGGCCCTGGATGAGCAGCGGCTTCTGATAGCCCCGGGACCGGGTGATCTCCAGGTCATGGAGGTGCCAGTGGTCGCCGCGCAGCACCAGGCCGCCGCTGGAAGACTCCGAAAGGTCCAGGGTGGCCCGGCCGTGGGGCGAGGACATCAGTGTGATGGGCTCCTCCGCGGTGCCGTCGCGGCCCCGCTCGACGACGATCGCCTCCTGGGGCTGATACGTACCCTCGGCCAGCACGATCTGCTGACCCGGCTGGGCGTAGGCGACGGCGGTGGGCAGGTCCAGCGGGCCCGCCTGGGTCCCGTCGCCGTCGGCATCGCCGTCCGGGGCCACGTGGAGGGACTCCCCCGGGTCGCCGAAGCGTGCCACATGGAAGCTCAGCTCCAGCTCCACCGGATCCGTGGAGGCCAGCTCCTCCCAGTCCTCATAGTGCGGCTGCTCCTCGTCCGGGGTGAGCCGGGCGGTGAAGGAGTTGTCGCCGGACTCCAGGCCGCCGAGCGGCACCCGCTCGCGCTGGCCGGGCTCGAGGTCCACCGTCTCGGTGACCTCCTCGCCGTCCTCGTCGAGGATGACAGCCTCGCCGTAGGCGTCGGCGAGCAGCGGCACCTCGATCTCGGAGTGCGGGGTGGTGCTCGTGATGTCCGTACTCAGCGTCGGTGTCACCTGCTCGGTGGGACGCTCCAGCGGATCCTCGTCGTCGTCCGGGTGGATGGTGGTGAAGCTCCAGTCGGTGACGGCGGTGCGGATGTTGCGCGCGGTGAACAGCCCCACGTAGTAGCGCTCGTCGTCCTGGACCAGCAGCATGTCCGGGTCATAGCTGATGGACTCGAGCTCCTCGCCGTCGCGATGCCAGATCGCGTGGAAGCCGGTGTTGGACTTCCGCAGGGTCAGCTCGTAGACGTCGCCGGCTTCGAAGCGCGGCGGGTTCGCGTTGTCTCCCTCGACCAGCCCGTCCTTGTGGTGCCAGTCGAAGGCACGGGAGTCGCTCATGTCCCGGTCGGAGGAGTTCTGAGTGGAAGACTCCGTGTAGCCGTGGACGACCTTCCCGCCGGGAGTGCCGTAGCGGGTGCCGGTCTCACCGTCCAGGCTGGTATGGAACTTGGCGATCTGGGTGCCGGCGGAGTTGAAGTAGCGGGCTGCGCCGGAGTCAGGGATGAAGTCGTCGACGGCGATGAGCCCGAAGCCGGATTGGTTGTCCTTCTGCGCAGCCTCCTCCACCTCGAAGGTGGCCTCGAGGGTGAAATTCTCGGCCTCCGGGTCGATCTCCGTGTAGTGATACCAGAAGCCGTCCTCGGAGTCAGCGACCTTGCCACTGTTGCCGACGGCGTCAAAGGTCAGCGTGCCGTCGTCGTGCTCTGTCACCTCACCGCCGGAGCCGACCCCGGCATGGGCGGTGTGCCATCGCTCAACCTCCTCAGGGCCAGTGGAGGCCTCGGGCGATGCGGTGGCGCCGGCCATACTGGTGGCCAGCAGCGCGGAGGCAGTGAGCAGCGCCAACGAGGCGCGGCGACGTGTGGAGTGCATGGATCCCCTCATGGAACGGGCAGAGCGACTCCATGACCCTATGTGTGAGGTGTGTCACGCCTCAATGGGCGAGAGGTCATTCCACAGTGCCGGTTCGACATGCGACGATACGGCTCGGGAATGAACCTGAGCACCCGCCTAGCGCAGCTCGCCCTCCATCTCGCCGACCATCGCCTCGGCAGCCTCGGCCGGGGACATCCGCTCGAAGAGCACCTCGTCCTGATAGCGGTAGAGGATCTGCTGGAAGGCCGATCCACCCATCGCCGGCACCGGCTCCGAGGGGCCGAGCTCACCCTCGATCTGGTCGATGTACTCAGCCATGGCCAGCTGAGGGCCCTCGAGCTCCTCCGTGACGGTCTGCCGGATCTCGTTGTTCGGCGGGATGCCGCGCTCCGCCATGTCGATCAGCGCAGCCTCCTCAGAGTTCACGAAGAAGTCGATGAACAGCTGCACCTCCTCGGGATGATCCGTGGCAGCGCTGCCGGAGAGGAACATGGAGGATTTGTACCAGGGCGCGGCGTCCTCAGCATCGCCGGTGTGGCTCGGGAAGCGCAGCAGCTCCAGCTCCGTGCCAGTCGACTCGGAGAGCGCCACCGACTGGTTCGACCACCAGGCGCGCATGGCGACCTCCCCGGCAGTGGTCAGCGACTGGTCCGGACCGACACCCTGGTCCTCCGCGAGCGCCGAGGCCGCAGGCGTAGCCCCGGCGTCCAGCAGTTCCGCGATGTACTCGAAATAGCTCTCGGCATCCTCGACGTCGAAACCGAGCTCACCCTCGTCATTGCTCAGATGTCCGCCCTGCTGGCGCGCCCAGGTCTGGAATCCGCCGGTCTCGTCGAAGCCGCCGGCACCCCAGGCGCCGTCGAGGTCCTCACTGAGCTCCACGGCGATGTCCCGGTAGTCGTCCCAGGTCCAGGTGGCGTCGTCGGGCATCTCCACGCCTGCCTCGTCGAAGAGGTCCGGGTTGGCCAGGATGGTGAAGGCGTTGATGCCGATGGTGATCCCATAGAGACCCCCTTCGGTGCGCCCGTTGTCCACGACCGTGTCGTCCATCTGCGAGGTGTCGACCTGGTCCAGGTCCAGCAGCGATCCACGGTCCGCGTATTCGCGCAGGTAGAGCTCGTCCATCTGGATGATGTCCGGGGAGTCTGCGGCGGCGGTCTGGGTGGCGAGCTGGTCCCAGTACCCGTCCCAGTCGCCGAAGTCACCACTGATGGTGATGTCCGGGTGCTCCTCCTCGAAGGCATCGATGATCTCCTGGGTGTTCTGGTGGCGCGCATCGGAGCCCCACCAGACGAAGCGCAGGGTGACCTCATCGTCGTCGCCACCCCCTCCTCCCCCGCAGGCGGTGAGCGCCAGAGCGGCGGCAAGCCCGGCGGTCAGGGCAGAGGCCCCGCGACGTCGGCGCGGCTGCAGCGTCCAGGCAGGTCTGGCGGCGGAACGGCGGTGTTCCATGGTGTCCCCCTATGGTGTGATCGTTCACCTTGTCCTGACAATCTAGGGTGACATGTCTCACAGGTCAATGATGGTGCCGCAGCCCAACTATCCCCGAAGAGATGTGGGAGAGTCCCGGATATGCTGGCCACGATCTCCGTCAACGTGCCGAGGAGTCCACATGAGTCGTCGCCCCACCGGTCGGCCGACGGTCTGGCAGGTCGCAGAGCGCGCGGGCGTGTCCGCTCAGACCGTGTCGCGCTACCTCCGGCGCGACGGCGGCTTTCGCACACGAACCGCCGAAAGCATCGAGGCTGCCATCACCGAGCTGGGCTACCGCCCGAACCTGGTGGCCCGATCCATGCGAACTCGTCTGACAGGCGTCCTCGCCCTGGTCATGCCCCCGCGGATCCAAGCCGTCCCCACGCGCTCCGTGATGGCGGCCGCCGACGTGGCACACCAGGCCGGATTCGCCCTGGAGATCACCCTGACCGAGGGGGCCCCGGAAGACCGGGCGCGCGTCGTGGAGGATCTCGTGGACTCAGGCCGCGTCGAGGGGGTCCTGTCGTTCGGCTCCATCTCAGGCCTCGCAAGCCATGGCCCGACGGCGACCTCCTGCGCGCTGCACATATTCGACCACTTCGATGCCGACTTCCGCGGCCAGGGCCCGCTGGCTGACAGCACATTGGTCGGGGGCATCATCGAACACCTGGCCGAACTCGGGCACCGCCGATTCATCCACCTGGCGGGCCCCCAGGAGTGGACCACCGCTGCCTCGCGACGACGCGCCTATGACGAAGCGATCGCTGCGCTCGGCCTGACATCGCGTGGCGTCAAGGAATGCGGATGGTCTGTCACCTCAGGCCATCAGGCGATGACCTCACTTCTGGACCTGGACGCGACGGCCGTCGTCTCAGCCAGCGACCACATCGCGATCGGCGCCATTCGGGCAGCCTGGGAAGCAGGCTTGAGCACTCCCGAGGATCTCAGCGTCACGGGATGGGACGACCTTGACGTCAGCCACGCCCTCGTCCCTTCCTTGACGACAGTGGCCGTCGACAGAGAAGCTCAGGGTCGATTCGCGATGCAGGCACTCCTGTCCCGCGTCACAGGGAGACCATGCCCCGAGGAGCCGCAGGAGATCAATGAGCTGATTATCCGCGAGTCAACAGGACCCGCGCCCTCCTGAGCGACCGATCTCTCCCGGGGACTGCGAGCATGTGGATCATGCAGGTCACGAGAGCTGAGCAGAGGCTTCTTCGACCAATGAACGCCCAGCCTCATCGGGGCTCAGCCGACCAAAGATGACCTCGAGCTCATATCTCGCCAACACTGAACTGAAATCAGACCCACCCTCTGGCGTGATCGGCTCCGGTCGGCCAAGGTCCGACTCGATTCCGTCGATATAGTCGAGCGTCTCAGCAGCCATACCGCTGAGATCCTCCGCGACCAGCTCGCGCATCTCCTGGTTCGGCGGGATACCGCGCTCCACTCCCACGATTTCCGCTGCGGATTCTGAATTGACGAAGAAGTCGATGAAGTCCTGCACCTGCTCAGGATGATCTGTGCCGGCGGACGCCGAGAGGTACATCGACGATTTGTACCAGGGCTCGGCATCCGCGGCGTCGCCGGTGAAGCTCGGGTACCTCAAGATCTCCAGGTCACGATCCGCAGCGGCGGACAGGGCCACAGCCTCGTTGCTCCACCACGTGGAGATCGCCTGCTGACCCGTAGCCGCAAGGGACTGCTCCATCGTGCTCCCCGCGTTCTCCTGGATGAGTTCAGCCGGGGGCAAGACTCCGTCATCCATGAGGGCCTGGAAGTACTGGAAATATCCGCTGGCGTCCGAGGCCTCAAAGCCAAGCTCTCCCGCGTCCGTGGCCACGCTCTTTCCTTGTTGACGCATCCACGTCTGGAAGGCACCCATGCCACCTGGGATGGAGGTCCCCCAGGCATCCTCGTGCTGCTCGGTGATCTGCGCGGAGATGGACGCGTAGTCCTCCCAGGTCCATGTCATGGGATCGGGAAGCTCGACCCCCGCCTCCTCGAAGACCTGCGGGTCGGCGACGAGCACCTGGGCGTTGATCCCCATGGTGACGGCGAACTGCTGGCCGTCTACCTTCCCGTTCTCTACGGCCGCCTCGTCATGCTTGGTCAGATCGATGCCCTCAAGCTCCAGCAGGGAGCCGCGATCTGCGTACTCACGCAGGTACTGTTCATCCATCTGGATGATGTCCGGAGCCTGGCCTCCCGCCGTCTGGGTGGCCAGCTGATCCCAGTGATCGTCGAACCCGCCATACTCAGCACTGATCGAGACCCCCGGATTCTCCTCCTCATAGGCTTCGATAACCTCTTCCGTGAGGGCATGACGCGTATCCGAACCCCACCAGAGGAAGCGGAGCTCCACATCCCCCTCCTCACCTTCGGAGTTTCCGCACCCAGCCACCAACAGGGCGGTCACGGCAACGATCGTCACGCCTAGTCCATGGGTCGTAGTCTTCATGCCGCCACCTTTCACCAGGCCTGCCTTCTGCGCCTTGCGAAAGCAAACGTTATCGATAACATTAGGACGCCGTCACGCTATATGAGATCTTGATCACACGTCAATGCATGGACGCGTAAGGATCGAGGGCTCGAAAGCGGGGGCCCGTCCCGCCGGCTCTGACGAGCAACTTGGGGCCCACGAGGCGTCAGAAGTCCCGGAACATCCTGCGGTGCACGCGGCCGGGGCCGGGGCTCAGTCCAGCCGAGTGGAATCGCGCAGAACGGGCGTGCCCTCCACGACCATGCGGCGCTCCGCCTCGCCGTTGTTGAGCGTCATCGATGCCGTCATGCGGCCGATCTCCTCCAGCGGCAGCCGCACCGTGGTGATCGAGGGGAACTGGTCGCCCAGCGTGGGGATGTCGTCGAAACCGGCCAGCGCGACGTCGTCGGGAACTCGCAGACCCGCCGCCCGGATCGCAGCCATCGCGCCCAGCGCCATGACGTCGTTGACGCAGAACACGCACAGCGGCGCCGACGAGGACGCCACAACGCCGGAGCTGATCAGCTCACTCATCATGAAGTAGCCGCCGTCGCGGGTGAAAGTGCCCTCACGGACCACCTCAGGGACGACGCCGGCCGACTTCAGCTTGGCCAGGAACCCTGCCGAGCGCTGAGCGGAGGTGGAGAGCTCAGCCTCGCCGCCGAGCACCGCGAACCGCCGATGTCCGAGCTTCAGCAGCTCCGCGGCCAGGGCGGCGGCCCCGCCCTCGTTGTCGATCTGCACGCCCCCGGCACTGGGAAAGGGCTGGCCGATCATGGCAACCTTGCCGCCGTTGTCCTGATAGGTCTCCAGGACCTTCTGCAGCAGCGCGTCGTCCTGCGTACCCCGGGAACCCGCAAGAAGTATCGCGTCAGTCCGATAAGACATGAAAGCACGGACAGCTTCGATCTCGGCGGCGGCCTCGCGCTCAGTGGAGGCCAGCATGAGCTGCACCCCGGTGCCGGCCAGGCCACGCTGTGCGCCGCGGGCGATCGAGGAGAAGTACGGGTCCGCGATGTCATGGACGATCAGCCCCATGAGCCCTGCCGAGGATCGGGCAAGCGCTTGCGCCTGCGCATTGGGGAAGTACCCGAGCTCCTCGGCCGCAGCACGCACGCGGTCGGCGATCTCAGGCTTGGGCCGGCGCGTGGATCCGTTGAGAACACGCGAGGCCGTGGACTGGGAGACCCCTGCGGCTTTGGCCACATCAGCCAGGCGGACAGCCATCTGACGCTCCTACTGTGACAGTTGACACACACTTTCCCTCGATACTACCGTGGAAAGCGCATTCCGACCTCATCGGCCCGCCACCACCTTCAAGGAGCCCCGATCCCATGACCGAGCCCCGCGTCCTCCGCATCGCCATGAACGGCATCACCGGCCGGATGGGCTACCGCCAGCACCTGCTGCGGTCCATCCTCCCGATCCGCGACCAGGGCGGCATCACACTGCCCGACGGCTCCCAGGTGACCGTCGAGCCGATCCTCATCGGCCGCAACGAGGCCAAGATCAAGGAGCTCGCCGCCACGCACGACGTCGAGCACTTCACGACCGACCTCGACGGCGCCATCAACGACCCCTCCATCGACATCGTCTTCGACGCCTCGATGACCTCCCTGCGCTACGCGACGCTCTCCAAGGCCATCTCCGCCGGCAAGCACGTCTTCACGGAGAAGCCCACCGCCGAGAGCCTCGAGGAGGCCGTGGCCCTCGCATCCCAGGCCAAGTCCGCCGGCATCACCGCCGGCGTCGTGCATGACAAGCTCTACCTCCCCGGCCTGGTCAAGCTGCGCCGCCTGGTGGAGGAGGGCTTCTTCGGCCGCATCCTCTCGCTGCGCGGCGAGTTCGGCTACTGGGTCTTCGAGGGAGACCACCAGCCCGCCCAGCGACCCTCCTGGAACTACCGCCTGGCCGACGGCGGCTCCATGACCACGGACATGTACTGCCACTGGAACTACGTGCTCGAGGGCATCATCGGCAAGGTCAAGTCCGTGACCTCCAAGACCGCCACCCACATCCCGAAGCGCTGGGACGAGAACGACAAGCCCTATGACGCTGACGCCGACGACGCCGCCTACGGCATCTTCGAGCTGGAGACCCCCGAGGGCGACGAGGTCGTCGGCCAGATCAACTCCTCCTGGGCCGTGCGCGTGTACCGCGACGAGCTCGTCGAGTTCCAGATCGACGGCACGCACGGCTCCGCCGTCGCCGGGCTGAACAAGTGCGTGGCCCAGCAGCGCGCCCACACCCCGAAGCCCGTGTGGAACCCCGACCTGCCCGTCACCGAGTCCTTCCGGGACCAGTGGATGGAGGTGCCCGCCAACGCCGAGCTGGACAACGGTTTCAAGCTGCAGTGGGAGGAGTTCCTCGCCGACGTCGTCGCCGGCCGTGAGCACCGCTTCGGCCTGCTCTCCGCCGCCCGCGGCGTCCAGCTGGCCGAGCTCGGGCTGCAGTCCGCCGCCGAACGCCGCACCATCGACATTCCGGAGATCACCCTGTGAGCACCCTCAGCACCGAGACCCCCGTGGCGAACGCGCAGGCCGCCGGCCTGCCCACGCTGACCCTGCCCACCCTCGAGGGCGGCACCGCCGAGTACACGATGACTGGCCAGGCCGACTCCTCGCTGGGCCCTTTCACTCGCCCTGAGAAGCCGCTGACCTCCCGGAAGGTCTATGCGGCCGCCCACGTGGTGCCGGTGATGACCGCCGACAACACCCCCGGCTCCCCCGCCCAGCTGGACTGGGACGCCACCCTCGCCTACCGCCATGAGCTGTGGTCCTACGGGCTCGGCGTCGCCGACGCCATGGACACCGCCCAGCGCGGCATGGGCCTGGACTTCGAGGCCACCAAGGAGCTGATCCGCCGGTCCGCCGCCGAGGCCGCCTCGGTCGTCGACGCCGGCACCTACCCCGCCCTGGCCGGTCGCACCGTGCGCGACCTGGTCGCCTGCGGGGCCGGCACCGACCAGCTCGACCCCACCACGGTGGAGCCCGGCGAGGCCGGGGTCAAAGCCGTGCTGGACGCCTATCTGGAGCAGCTGGAGGTCGTCGAGGCCTCCGGGGCGAAAGTGATCCTCATGGCTTCCCGCGCCCTGGCGAAGGTCGCCTCCAGCCCCGAGGACTACCTGGGCATCTACTCCCATCTGCTCCAGGCGGCCCAGCAGCCGGTGATCCTGCACTGGCTGGGTCCGATGTTCGACCCGGCCCTGGCCGGCTACTGGGGCTCCGACGACGTCGCCGCCGCCACCGAGACGTTCCTGACCCTGATCCGGCAGAACCCGGCGAAGGTCGACGGCGTCAAGGTGTCACTGCTCGACGCCGACCACGAGACCCAGCTGCGCGCCGCGCTGCCCGAGGGGGTGCGGCTCTACACCGGGGACGACTTCAACTATCCGGAGCTGATCGACGGCGACGAGACCGCCTACTCGGATGCGCTGCTGGGCATCTTCGCCGCCATCTACCCAGCGGCCTCAACAGCCCTGCAGGCCTACGACGCCGGCGACGCCGCCCGCGGCCGGGCGATCCTGGACTCCACCCGGGAGCTGGGCAAGCACATCTTCTCCGCGCCCACGCTCTACTACAAGACCGGCATCGCCTTCCTCTCTTGGCTCAACGGGCACCAGGCCGGCTTCCAGCTGGTCGGGGGCCTGCACTCGGGACGCTCGCTGCCGCATCTGGCGCACACCTTCGTGCTCGCCGATCAGGCCGGCCTGCTGACCGACCCGCAGCTCGCCGCCGAGCGGATGACCACGCTGCTGAAGACTGGAGGCGTCTCATGAGCTTCGACCTGTCACTGAACACCGGCACCACCCCGAAGCTGTCCCTGCAGGAGGCGGTCGACGCCGTCGCCGCGGCCGGCCTGCGGCACATCGGCCCCTGGCGGCACCTGCTCGAGCAGGCCGGAGGGGCGGAGAAGGCCGCGCAGATCATCTCCGGCGCTGGCCTGACCGCCACCACGCTCTGCCGCGGCGGCTTCCTCACCCCGGCCGATGCCGAAGGCCGGTCCGCCGCGCTGGAGTCCAATCGGGCGGCGATCCGTGAGGCCGCGACGATCGGCACCCGTGAGCTGATCATGGTCGTCGGGGGGCTCCCCTCGGCCGCGCACCTGCTCGGCGGGACGGGAGACCGCGCCGACAGGTCCGTGGTGGACGCCCGAGCCCGGGTGGCCGACGGGATCGCCGAGCTGGTGCCCTATGCCGCCGAGCACGACGTCCGCCTGGTGCTGGAGCCCCTGCATCCGATGTATGCCGCCGATCGCGCGGTGCTCTCCACCCTGGGCGAGGCACTCGAGATCGCAGCGCCGCACCCGGCCGAGACGGTCGGCGTCGTGGTCGACACCTTCCATGTGTGGTGGGACCCGCAGCTTCAGCAGCAGATCGCCCGCGCCGGCCGCGAGGGTCGGCTGGCGAGCTACCAGGTGTGTGATTTCAACCTGCCGATCGCCGATGACGCGCTGAAGTCCCGCGGGATGATGGGCGACGGTCATGTGGACTTCCCGACGATCTCCCGCTGGGTGGCCGACGCCGGGTACACGGGGCCGGTCGAGGTGGAGATCTTCAACCGCGAGATCAACGACCAGGACGCCGCGGTGACCCTGGAGACCATGAAGGAGCGCTACGCCGAGCTGGTGAAACCGTTCCTGAGGGCCGCGTCCGCAGACGCCTCCTCTGCACCCACCTCATCCGCCACCGTCTGACCACCCCATCCGTCGAGTGGCCATGAATCACGGAACCTCCTGCCTGACACGCCGTGTCGGGAGGGCAGATACCGCGATCCGTGGCCACTCGATGCGTCTGTCACTCCAAGGAGAGCCATGACTGCTGAAGGAACCACCCCGACGTCGGTGCTGCTGGTGGGCCTGGACGGCTTCGGCCGCCAGCATCTGCGGAACCTGAGGCGGCTCTCCGAGCTGGGCCGGGCCAGGCTGATCGCCGGCGCCAGCTACAGCGACCCCGGGCCCGAGGTCCGCGGGGACATCCCGGTCCATAAGACCCTCGCCGAGGCACGCGAGGCCGGGCACCGTCCCGACGTCGTGATCATCTCCACCCCGATCAACACGCATCATGACCTGGCGCTGGAAGCCCTGGCGATGGGCGCCGACGTGCTGCTGGAGAAACCCCCGACGGCGACCTTCGCCCAGTTCGAGGACCTGCTCGCCGCGGCGGAGCGTGCCGGACGGCGGGTGCAGGTGGGCTTCCAGTCCATCGGCTCCCACGCCCTGCCCGCCCTGGAAGAGCTTCTCAGCACCCCCGAGGCCCCCGGCGGCATCGGTGAGCTGCGCGCCGTCGGCGCCACCGGGCTCTGGCTGCGCCGAGAGGCCTACTACGCTCGGGCTCCCTGGGCGGGCCGCCGCGTGCTCGACGGAGTCCAGGTGGTCGACGGCGTGGTCACCAATCCGCTGGCCCACGCGGTGCGCACGGCCCTGCACATCGCCGGGGCCCGCGACACCGACGACGTCGCCGGACTCGCCACCGAGCTGCACCACGCCCACCGCATCGAGGCCGATGACACGTCGATCGTCTCGCTGCGCACCACCGCCGGAATCCCGGTGACCGCCGCGCTGACACTCTGCGCTCCGGAAGACCACCGGCCGCCGTGGGTGACGATCTACGGCACCGAGGGGCAGGCGCAGCTCTACTACACGGAGGATCGCCTCGAGATCACGCCCAACCGCGAGGCTCCGTTCAACGCGGGCGAGGCCGGACGTCCGCGCACAGTGGAGTTCGCCCGCACCGACCTGCTGGAGAACCTCCTGGACGTGCGCGAGGGCAGGGCCGAGGCGCTGCTCTCCCCGCTGCGCGAGGCCGGGGCGTTCATGCGGGTGCTGGAGGCGGTGCGCACGGCGGAGGACCCGGCACCGATCGAGGAGCGGCATGTGCAGCAGGTGGACTCCGGGCCCGAGAGGCACCCGGTGATCCCGCACATCGAGGACTACCTCGCCCGCGCGGTGAAGGCTCCTTCGACCTTCTCTTCGCTCGGCGCCCCCTGGGCCGCTTCCGCCGCCGCCAGCGGTGAGCTGAGCCTGCCCGGAGGCCCGACGATCGCCCAGCTCCGCACCGGGGAGGACATCTCCCCCACTGACTCCCCGCGCCCCTTCCTGGACCAGGTGCGGACCCGGGCCGGCGTCGTCGTCACCGACCAGCAGCCGCTGGACCACACCTGGCATCTCGGCGTGAACGTGGCCCTGCAGGACGTGGACGGCACCAACTTCTGGGGCGGACGCACCTACGTGCGCTCCGCAGGCCGCTACATCTGGCGCGACGACCACGGCCGCATCCTCACCCGCGCGGAGCAGATCGACGACGTCGACGACGGCCAGCGGCTGACCCAGCAGCTGGAGTGGCTCGACCGCTCCGGGGAGGCGCTGCTTCGCGAGGAGCGGACCGTCACCGTGACCGCCCGGGACGAAAGCGCCTGGGAGCTCGACGTCGCCTTCGCTCTCACGCCTGCGGTGGAGCGGCCCGTCTCGCTGGGGAGTCCGGGCTCCAACGGTCGGGTGGGCGGCGGCTACGGCGGCTTCTTCTGGCGGCTGCCCGCGCTGGCGGACGCGCAGATCTTCACGGCGGAGGCCTCCGGAGAGGAGGCTGTGCACGGCAGCGTCAGCGACTGGCTGGCGGTCTCCGGGCGGTTCGGTTCCGTGCACGGCCCGGGCGACGCGACGTTGGTGCTGGTCTCCACGGACGAGGACCCCTGGTTCGTGCGGCACGCCGGCTACCCCGGTGTGGGCATGTCCCTGGCCTGGGACTCCCCGGTGCTGGCCGCTCCGGATGAGCCGGTGGCACGCCGGGTGCGGGTCGCCGTCGTCGACGGCCTGCTGGACCGTGCGGAGGCCGCCGCACTGGGGAGCGGACTGTCGGCAGAGCTGACCGCGACCCGCATCTCACGATGACTCCGCACTGTGGGCCCTTGTGATCGCTGATCGTCGCTCATCAGGGCCCACACCGCGGAGGCAACGCCGATCACATCGACCACGAGGAGAAGCATGACCCCTGAGCAGGAGTTCCACGCGAAGCACGCCCGTCTGACAGGCATCCTCGAGGAGGCCGGGGCCGACGCCCTCGTGCTCTCCACCGCGGGCTCGCTGTCCTGGCTGCTCGCAGGGGCACGGGTCCACATCAGCCTGGCGGGCCCACCGATCCTGCGCGCGGTGGTGCACCGTGACGGGGTCGCGGTGGGGGTGTTCAGCAACGAGTCGGCACGCATCCGCGAGGAGGAGCTGTCACCTCTGGTTTCACTCCTCGACGACGGTACGGTGAGCCTCCATGAGCTGGACTGGTACGCCGACGTCGACGACGTCCGCGCCTGGCTCCCGCAGGCCGCCGGCTGGACGCTCACCGGCGAGTCCGCCGCCGCCCTGCCGCTGCGCAGCGCCCGCGCCTCGCTGCTCGAGGTGGAGGTGGAGCGCTACCGCGCGCTGTGCCGGGCCTCCGCCGAGGCGCTGACCGATGTGCTCGGCGAGGTCACCCCGGAGACGACCGAGCGGCAGCTGGCCGCGGCCCTGGCGCCACGGATCATCGAGGCCGGGGCGGATCCCGTGGTGCTGCTGGTCAACGGGGAGTCCCGGGCGGTGCACCGCCACCCGCTGCCCACCGATGCGCCGCTGGGCCGCCGGGCGATGGCTGTGGTGTGCGCGCGTCGGCAGGGCCTGATCGCCAATGTGACCCGCTGGGTCGGGTTCGGCGACGTCGTCGCCGGAGAGGAGGAGATGGACGCCCGCATCCTCTCCGTGGAGGCCGAGGCCTTCGCGGCGCTGAGCCCGGGCGCCCGGCTGGAGTCTGTGCTCGACACCCTCAAGGAGTCCTATGTGCGCCACGGCTTCGCCGCCGATGAATGGACGAAGCATCATCAGGGTGGGGCCGCCGGCTATGAAGGCCGTGACCCACGCGTCTTCCCCGGGGTCCCGGACCTGATCCATGAGAATCAGGCCTTCGCCTGGAACCCGACCGGCTGGGACCGGCAGCTCGGCCTCGGGGCGAAGGTGGAGGACACCGTGGTGCTGCGCGCCGGGACCGACGGGAGCCGGATCGACGTGCTCAGCGTAGACGAGCGCTGGCCCACCGTCGAGGTGGCCGGCATCGCCCGCCCTGCGGTGCTGCGCCGCTGAGCCTGACCGGCCCCGGATGGGGCGGCGGCGCGGCCAGGGGCAGCTCGGTCGACATCCCACGATGCCGGACCGACACCGTCGATCCCAGCCCTGGCCCTTGACGGTCCCCAGGAGTCTCACTAACGTCGTGGTCCAACACCTCTGAGAAACCGGTTTCTCAGCACCATGACGCGGATGGAGACCATCATGTTCACCCCCATCACCCGCCCCGCCCCTCGGGGTCCACGCGCTGCGGCCCTCGGCCTCGCCGCCGCCGTCGTCGGGCTGACCGCCTGCGGCGACGGCGGAGCCACGCAGGGGTCCGACGATGACGTCACCCTGGAGTTCGCCTTCTGGGGATCCGACTATCGGCTGCAGCTCACCGAGGAGATCATCGAGACCTTCGAGGCCGCCCACCCGGGGATCACCGTGGAGGCCGCCTATGGCGACTCCGGCTACTGGGACCAGATGGCCACCCGCACCGCAGCCGGGGACATGCCCGACATCGTGCAGATGGACGACAAGTATCTGCGCGAATACGCCGACCGTGACGCGCTGATGGAGCTCTCCGCCGTGGACGTCGACGGCCTGGACCCGGACATCGTGGACAACGGCCGCACCGAGGACGGCCTCTACGGCGTGACCATCGGCATCAACTCCTTCGCCCTGGTGGCCAATCCGGACCTCTTCGACGAGGCCGGAGTGGACATGCCGGACGACTCCAGCTGGACCTGGGACGACTACCGGGACATCACCGTGGAGCTCAGCGAGAACCTCGACGACGGCTGGGGCGCGGTCTCGCTGAACCAGCCCGGCGCCTTCCAGGTGTGGCTGCGGCAGCACGGCGCCAACCTGACCACCGAGGACGGCGAGCTCGGCTTCGACGAGGAGCTCGCCACCGACTACTTCCAGTACTTCCGCGACCTCATGGACGACGGCGGCATGCCCCCGGCCGATGCGCTGTCGGAGGACATGGAGCTGGGCCCGGAGCAGTCCCAGGCCGGGCTCGGACACGCCGCGCTGAGCGGCTGGTGGACCAACGAGCTGCCCACCCTGGCCAACGCGAGCGGCGCCGAGATGGAGCTGCTGCGCTTCCCGTCCGAGACCGGACAGGCCGAGGACCACGGCATGTGGTTCAAGTCCTCCATGCTGCTCTCCGCCTCCTCCGACACCGAGCACCCCGAGGAGGTCCAGGCGTTCATCGAGCACTTCATCAGCTCCGAGGACGCCGGCCTGATCTCCCTGACGGACCGCGGCCTGCCGGCCGATGAGAACGTCCGCGCCGCGGTGCTGGACGAGCTCGAGGGCGCGGACGCGCGCTCTGCGGAGTTCGTCCAGGACATCGAACCGGAGCTCGGCGAGCCGGAGCCGGTGCCCGCCATCGGGTTCTCCACGATGCGCGAGACGCTCTTCCGCTACGAGTCCGAGGTCTACTTCGACCGCCTGACCCCGCAGGAGGCAGCCGCGGAGATGATGGCCGAGATGGAGTCCTCCCTGCAGTGACCCACCGATCCGGGGCGGGCGCCTGAGCGGTGCGTCCCGTCCCTGGGCCGCCCCTCTGGTGCGAGAGGGGCGGCCCGCCCCCCCCGTCAGCTTGAGCCAGCGACCCCGGCAGAGAAGGACCCGATGGACCACCCCCACCTGATGACCTCGTCCCCCGCGCCCTCCACCACGGCCGACCCGAGCACCACCCGGTCCGGGGCGACGTACTCCAATCCGATCCTCGACGCCGACTGGCCGGATCCGGACGCCATCCGGGTCGGCGAGGACTACTGGATGGTCGCCTCCAGCTTCAACCGGGCGCCGGGGCTTCCCGTGCTGCACTCCCGGGACCTCGTGAACTGGGAGCATGTGACCAACGCACTGCTGGCCGTGCCGCCGGCACCGCACTTCGCCGTGCCTCGCCACGGTCAGGGCGTCTGGGCACCGAGCCTGCGCCACCACGACGGCGTCTTCCACATCGTCCACCCGGACCCGGACCACGGCATCTTCGTCACCTCCGCGACGGACCCGCGGGGGCCGTGGAGCACCCCGCATCTGCTGCTGAGGGGCCGCGGGCTCATCGATCCGTGCCCAGTGTGGCACGAGGATGGCAGCGCCCACCTGGTCTTCGGCTGGGCGCGGAGCCGCGCCGGGGTGAAGAACCGGATCAGCCTGGTGGAGGTGGATCCGCAGCTGCGTGGACCGTTGGACGACGCCCGGGTCATCATCGACGGCGACGCCATACCCGACTGCACCACGCTGGAAGGCCCCAAGATCTACCGCCGGGACGGCTGGCACTGGATCTTCGCGCCCGCCGGCGGGGTCGCCACCGGCTGGCAGTACGTGTTCCGCTCCCGGGACATCGCTGGCCCGTATGAGCACCGCATCGTCCTGGAGCAGCATGACACCGACGTCAACGGTCCGCACCAGGGCGCCTGGGTCACCACCCCGTCCGGCGAGGACTGGTTCCTGCACTTCCAGGACCGCGGTCCCTTCGGCCGGGTGGTCCACCTGCAGCCGATGCGCTGGGGCGACGACGGATGGCCCCGCCTGGGCGAGCCGGTGGACGAGATCAGCGGCCGCCCCGTGCGTCGGTACGCGCTGCCTCATCCGCCATCGCCCGCCGGGGACGCATCCGGTGCGCCGTCGCAGCGCGAACCGTCCCGCAGCGACGGGTTCCGCAGCACCGTACTCGCCCCTCGCTGGCACTGGCAGGCCAACCCGCAGCCACACTGGATCCACGTTCGGGGGGATGGCACGATCGACCTCGCCGCCCTGCCGGCCTCCAGCGACGACCTGCGCCAGCACGGCGCTGTGCTGGGCCAGCAGCTGCCGGGCCGGGCCAGCAGCTGGACGACGCGTCTCCATCTGACCGGGGCTGTCCCCGGCGCGCAGGCAGGCCTGACCCTGCTCGGAAGCACCTATGCCTGGATCGGCCTGGAGCAGAGGCCGGACGGCACCTGGTTGACCTGCCGCACGGGCGACGACGCCGGCGAGAACGTGGTGCACGAGGAGCCGGTCTCCTCCGCAGTGGAGCTGAGCATGGCCCACGACGACGACGCCCGAGCCACCTTCCGCTGGCGGCACCACCCGCAGGACGACTGGCACGACGTCTCCCCCGGCTTCACCGCCACCAAGGGACGGTGGATCGGGTCTGAGGTCGGGCTCTTCGCACGGTGCGTCTCCGGTGCTCAGGCCGGTGCGTCGATGCCGTCCGGTCCTGCGGACGGAGGCACGGCTCCCCGTGACGCCCGCGGTGTATTCTCTGCCGTGACGGTCTGTATGGACGGCAGGAGAGTGTGATGGGACGGGTGCTGAAGGACGGCCCGAAGATCGGCGAGGTCGCCGTGGCTGCGGGCGTCTCTCGGGCCACCGTCTCCCGAGTCATGAACGGCCAGGACACTGTCGCCCCGGACATCGCCGACCGCGTGAGGGAGGCCGCCGCGCAGCTGAACTACCGCCCCAGCACCCTGGCCCGCAGCCTCTCCCTGGGGCGCTCCAGCACAGTAGCCGTCGTCGTGCCGGATCTGCGCAACCCGATGTTCCACCAGGTGCTGCGCGGCGTCATGGACGCCTCCGAGGCGCAGGGCTACCGCACCCTGGTGGCCGAGACTGCGGACCGCACCGCCGATGAGGCCACCCTCGCCCAGGAGGCCCGGACCCGCTGCGATGCGCTCATCCTGGTGAACCCGCGCATGCCGCAGCAGACCCTGGATGAGCTGCTGCCCCAGCTGCGCCCCGTGGTGCTGGTCAATCGCACCAGTTCCCACGCGGACATCCCCAGCCTGGTGATCGACCACGCCCAGGGGATCCATCGGCTGGTGGAGCATCTCACCAGCCTGGGCCACCGGCACCTCGCCTATCTGGGCGGGCCCGACGGCAGTCTCTCCGACATCCCCCGCCGGGAGGCCCTGGAGACCTCGCTGACCCGCCACCCCGATCTGCGGATCGACCAGCTGCCGGGCGGGGCGACCATCGACGCGGGATTCGAGGCAGCCGAGCAGGTGCTGGCCTCGGAAGCCACTGCCGTGGTGGCGTTCAACGATCTGACCGCCTTCGGGCTGCTGGCTCGCCTCAACGAGTCCGGGGTGAGGGTGCCGGACGGCCTCTCGGTCACCGGCTTCGACGACATCGAGCTCGCCCGCTATGCGAATCCGGCGCTGACGACCGTCAACGTGCCGCATGCGGAGCTGGGACGCCGGGCCTGGCAGCTGCTGGCCGAGGCCATTGCCGCCGCTTCAGGCAGCACAGCTCCGGGGACGGGGCGGGGCACCGCACCGGAGACGTTCACCCCGGAGCTCACGGTGCGCACCAGCACCGGCCCGGTGCCGCCGGCCCGGGAGCTCACCGCCCCCTCCACCGATCTCTCCGGCACCGCGCACCGGCCCGCTCGTGGATCTGCGGGCGACGACGACGGGGCCCGCTGGTCCCGGCGCGGCGCAGGCTGGCAGCTGCGGCTCGGTGAGCTGGTCCTCGCGCACAGCATGGGCGGGGAGCGGATGCCGACAGTCCACAGCCCTCGACCCCATCTGCACCCGGTGCGGAGTCTGCGTGGGCGGCTGCTGACGGACCGCAGCCCGGATGACCACCGGCATCATTACGGCGTCTCCATGACGATCCCTGATGTGGACGGCACCACCTACTGGGGCGGTCGCACCTTCGACGCCGACCACGGCCCGATGCTGTTGCCGAACCATGGACACCAGCATGTGGAGCACATGGAGACTCTCCACGGAGGGGCCACGCTGCACCAGCAGATCCGCTGGATCGACCAGGACCAGCGCCTCCAGCTGCAGGAAAGCCGGGAGATCACCGGGACCGGGATGGCGGAGACGGAGGCCTGGGCAATGCGCTGGTCCTCCCTGCTGCGGGCGGAGCGGCCGCTGACCATCGCCAGCCCGGCGGTCCGGGGCCGCCCGGGTGCCGGCTATGGAGGCTTCTTCTGGCGCCTGGCCTCCGGCGCGGAGGTGGAGGTGATGAACTCCGAAGGGGTTCAGGACGTCCATGGGACACCCGCCCGGTGGGTCTCGGTGGCGGTCCGCCACGACGAGCGCTGGGCGAGCCTGGTACTGGCCCAGCAGTCCGAGGACCCGTCGCCCTGGTTCGTGCGGGCCTCCGACTACATCGGGCTCGGTCCGGCCCTGGCCTGGGACGTCCCGCTGACGCTGGCCGCCGGTCAGGTGCACCCGGTGGAGCTGCTCGCCGTCGTGGTGGATCGACGGGTCGGCGCCGGCGAGGTGGACCGTCTGCTGGAGCTCGGTGAAGGCCGGGTGCGGGCTGCCCGGAGCGCCTGATCATCCGGGCCGGGAGCGGCGTCAGCAGGACCATCGGTGCTGGCCCCGCACGCTCTCAGCCGCGCCGCAGCTCCAGGGTCAGCGGCTCCTCCCCCAGCTCCACGGTGCGGCTCGGCGCCCCGTCGGCGTGCCGCCAGCCGGTTCCGGCCGTGAACTCCAGCCACCGTGACGTCCAGGCCGCCTGGGACCCGGGGCGACGGCGCAGCGTCGCGCGGGCGTGCCCCGGGTCCCAGGCGAGTTCCTCGAGGATGAGCCCTTCCGGTCCGCACAGACCGCTGACGGCGCCGGTGGACCACCTCTGGGGCAGCGCCGGCAGCAGCACGGCCTGGCCGGGCCGGCTGGTCAGCAGCATCGCGGCGACGACGGCCGGGAAACCCCCCGAGGCATCAGCGTTGAGGATGGATGACGGGTCGTGGGTGGACATCATGCTGGGGTGCCAGTGCTGCTGGGCGAGCGTGTGCACGATCCTCAGCGCCAACTCGGCCTCGCCGAGGCGGGCCGCCACCACACCGAGCTCGCACAGGCCGAAGGCCATCTGCATGCTCTCCGGCGGGTCCGACTCGCGGTAGGTGAGCCGCTGCCGCACCGTGGTCAGGGCGGCCGCCCGCATCTGCGGGGTGTCGAAGGCCTCGTCCCCCTCGGCTCCGAAGGCGTACAGGTGGGAGGCGTGCCGATGGTGCGGCTCATCAGGGAAGCCGGGATGCGCCCACTCGGCCAGCGCGCCGGCGGGGGTCAGCATCGGCGCCGGGAGGCTCTCCCGCAGCCGAGCCCAACGCCGGGCATGCGTCTCATCGCCGACCAGCCGCCCGATCCGGGTCGCCACGACGGCGGCGTCGCGGATCGCAGCGATGTCGGAGGTGGCGTCCACGGCCAGCGGGTTCGGCGCCCGGTGCGGGGTGTTCTCCGGCGAGTAGCTGGGCACCAGATGGACGGTGCCGTCGTGGTGGTGCACGGCGGTCTCGCAGCAGCGCATCACCTCCTGGGCGAAGGACCACAGCCACGGCAGCAGGGTGGTGTCTCCGGTCGCCGAGAACAGGTCCCAGCCCTGCCGCAGCACCCAGGGCCCGCAGCCGATCCAGAAGAGGTGAGGAAATTCCACGGAGAAGTGGGTGGAATGCCCGTGGGTGCTCAGCCGAGCGGGCAGCAGCAGCCCCTCGGCGCCGAGGACCCGGCGCGCATTCTCTCGGAAATCCGGCAGGTGGCGGGAGATCAGTCGCAGCAGACTCCATCGCAGCTCCGGCATGCCGGTGGAGATCATCGAGGCGGTCGCCCCCAGCGTGACGTTGCCGTTGAGCGTATAGTCCCCGGACCAGGCGGGAGACCGCGTGCCCTGCCACAGGCCCGTCAGGTTCGGCGGCAGCACCCCGGTGGAGGAGATGATCGTATGCCGAGAGGCCGCGTAGACCAGCTCCACCAGGGCATCTTCGGCTGCGGGCTCGCCCTGGCGGGCGGCGGCGAGCAGCTCCTCGGTGGACCGATCGGTCCAAGAATGCTCCGCGGCCTCGTGCCGCACCCCGAGGCTGAACCGGCTGCGCGCTGCCAGCACCTCCCGCGGCGTCGACAGGCATGAGGCGTTCGCGCCCAGGAGGGGGTCATGGGCCGGCGCCCCCTCCACCGTCACATGGAGCCGCAGCACGGTCTCGACTCCGGGCCGCAGGGGCAGCCGCGCGACGACGGCGCCGTCGCCGTGCCGCTCGGCCTCCGGCAAGGGGCCCACTGTCGTCTCCGCCGTCTCATGAGCTGTCCGCTCGGCGCCGACGCGCAATCGTGCCTGCCCCTCGTCAAGGAAAACGTGGGACCGCATCTGAGCGGCGGGGCCCTCTGTGGACGAATCCCCGCCCCCCTCCGAGAGTCGCAGTCCGAGCTCGCCCGAAGCCTGGGAGCTGAGCGTGAGGAGGACGCTCTGCTGACCGTGGTGCGGCTGCATCCGCAGCGTCTGCCGGCCTCGACGGGCGTCCTCCCAGCTGATCTCGGCGACGCCGGTGCTCAGATCCACGTGCCGTCGTCGGCTGCCCGGCACGGGTGCGGCCTCCGGATCGGTGATCGTCAGCCGTGCCGCCGGAACGAAGGGATCCGTCCAGATCAGGGACCCGTCCGGGCTGTGCTCGGCGGCCGCGGCGGCCAGCAGATCACCGGCTCTCGCGGCGTCACCCTCCATCATCGCCTGCCGCATGCCCGGAAGTCGGGACCGCAGATCCGGCGCCGGACCGCGCGGATTGACCGGGAGGAAGAACTCCTCATGGGTGAGGTCCACCCGGTGCTCCCCGGGAGCCCCGTGCAGGAGGGCGCCCACCCGGCCGGTGCCCACCGGGATGCCATGCTCCCAGTCCTCTCCGGCGGAGATGCTGGTGAACGTGGCAGGGGGCGGAGATGGCGCGACCATCCGATTCCTCTCAGCTGAGGGTGATACCCCTGGCAGGACGGGCCGTCACGCCAGGATCACTTCAGGCCTGTGGTGGCGATGCCCTTGACCAGGTATTTCTGACCCATGATGAAGAATGCCACGATCGGAAGCAAGGACACCACTGACATCGCGAACATCGGACCCCACGCGGACTGACCTTCGGCATCCATGAACTGCCGCAGAGCCAGCGGCACGGTGTAGAGGTTGGGATCGGTGATGTAGATGAGCGGGGAGAAGAACTCGTTCCAGGTGCTGATGAAGGTGAAGATCGCCGTCGTGGCGAAGGCGGGCACGCACAGCGGGGCGATGATCTGGAAGAAGATCCGGAAGGGACCGCAGCCGTCGATCCGGGCGGCGTCGTCGAGCTCCTTGGGCAGGGCCCTCATGAACTGGACCATCAGGAAGATGAAGAAGGCGTTCGAGGCCAGGAAGTTCGGCACCACCAGCGGCAGGTAGGTGTTCAGCCAGCCGAGCTCGGAGAAGATGATGTACTGCGGGATCAGCAGCACATGGCCGGGCAGCATCAGGGTGATCAGCGCGAGTCCGAAGAAGAACCGCCGTCCCGGGAACTCGAGACGGGCGAAGGCGTAGGCGGCCAGAGCCGAGCTGACCACGGTGCCCACGATGCTGAGGCTGACCACGATCGCCGAGTTGACGATGTAGTGCCCGAAGGGGTGCTGCAGCGAGTTCCAGCCGTCCGCGTAGTTCTCGAACCGCCACTCCGAGGGCCACAGCCCCTGCTCGGTGAAGATGTTGGCATCCGGCTTCACCGAGCTGGAGAGCATCCACAGCAACGGGTACATCATCAGCAGCGCGACGCCGCACAGGATCACATGCCTCAGGAACCTCCGCTGGGCGGTGTCCTGGGCGTCCACCGGGCCCGGATCGAGGTCCCCGGAGTCGCGTCGAGACCGCTGTCTCCGGGTCAGTGCACGGGCCGCCGTCGGGGTGGCCGTGGTGGTGGGGATGGCCATCTCAAGCCTGCTTTCTGTCAGTTCTCGTAATAGACCCAGTACTTCTGCGCGATGAAGTTCACCGCGGTGAACGCGGCGATGATCACCAGCAGCAGCCAGGCCATGGCTGAGGCGTAACCCATGTTGAAGCGGCTGAAGCCCTCGATGTAGAGGTTCAGGTTGTAGAAGAGCGTGGAGCCGGCCGGCCCTCCGGAGCCGTTGGAGAGGACGTAGCCCTGGGTGAAGGTCTGCAGCGTCCCGATGGTGGCCAGCACCAGGTTGAAGAAGATGATCGGGCTGATCAGCGGCAACGTGATGGACCGGAACTGCCGCCACCGGGTGGCACCGTCGACGGCGGCGGCCTCGTAGTACATGGTGGGGACCTGTCGCAGCGAGGCGAGAAAGATCACCATGGGGGCGCCGAAGGTCCAGACATTGAGGATGATCAGCACGCTCAGCGCCGTGCTGGGGTCAGAGACCCACGCCGGACCGTCGATTCCGAACCAGCCCAGGAAGGTGTTCACGATCCCCCGGGTGCCGAAGATCTGCCGCCACAGCATGACGATGGCGACGCTGCCGCCCAACAGCGAGGGCAAGTAGTACACGGCTCGGTAGAGCGGAAGTCCCCGCAGGCCTCGGTTCAGCGCGAGCGCCACCCCGAGAGCCGCGATCAGCGACAGCGGCACCGAGACCAGCGTGTAGGTGAAGGTCACGATCAGCGACTGGCCCACCCGCGGATCCCGGAAGAGCTCGATGAAGTTCTCGAGGCCCACCCAGCTGGGCGGGGTGAGCAGGTCATAGTCCGTGAACCCCAGGTACAGGGACGCACCGAAGGGCACGATCGTGAACAGCATCCCGAGGAACCAGGGCAGCAGGAAGATGTATCCGGCCCACTGGATCGGGCGGCGCCGTCGTCGGGTCCTTCGCTGCGGCGACGGCGCCGGCCGCGCCTCGTCGGACGCCCGCTGAGGGGCCTCGGTCGCCATCACCGCCATGTCAGACTCCTCCCCCTCGATGCCCGGATCATGCCAGCCCCATGGCGCTGTCGGCCGTCTCGCGAAGTCGGGCGGCGGCCTCCTGCGGCGTCAGCCGACCGAACTGGACCTCTTCGTCGACCTCGGTCAGCATGTCCTGCACTGCCGAACCTCCCGCCGGGTCCGGCCGGGACTCGGGCAGATCCTCCTCGGACAGGTCCATGAGGTACTGCATGGACTCCTGGTCGGCCTCGCTGAGGGAGTCGGCGATCTCCTCGGCGACGGCTTCGCTGCAGGGCAGGCCCCGGGTGACCCCGACGGCGGCGTTGCCCTCGGCGTCGTTGACGATGAAGTTGAGAAGGTCCAGCGCGCCTTCGACGTTCGGGGCCTCGGCACCGATGGACCAGTACATGGCTGTGTCGATCGACATCCCACGACGCACAGACTGCACCTCGCCCGGGAAGCGGCAGAGCTGCAGCGGACCATCGACGACCTCGCCGTGGACCTCGAGGTTGTTGGTGGGGATGACCTGCCCGGCCACCCGGCCCGCCGCGATGGCGGACTCGGCGGCCGAGCTGCCGGTCACGTCGAGGAATCCTGCCGGCGGAAGTCCCCCACTCTCGCGCTGCTCCACGGACATCTCGAACCACGCGGCCAACGTCTCCTCGCTGGCGCCGAAGAGGCCGTCCTCGGTATAGAGGTCCTCCCCGGCCTGCCGCACCCAGACCACCAGGTTCTGGATGGTGGCGAAGGAGAGGTCGACTCCGTAGACCTCGTCGCCCCCGGACCGTGCGGCTTCGGTGATCTCCCGGCTGAAGTCCCAGAGATCGTCCCAGGACCAGGTCAGGTGATCGGGGACTTCGGCCCCGTAGCTGCCCGCCAGGTCCGTGTTGATGATGAACCCGACCGTGTTGAGGCCGGCAGGGATGCCGTAGAGGTCATCGCCGACGCGTCCCAGGGGGTACGTGTCTGGCACATCGCTCAGGTCCAGGACGTCGAGGTGGTCATTGAGGTTGAGCAGCGTCCCGCGGTCCGCGTACTCCCGGAGGCCGTCACGACGCTGGTTCATGATGTCGGGGATGTCTCCGGCGGCGAACCGTGTCGCCATGCGGTCCTGGTAGGGCCCGGAGTCCGCGTAGTCGGTGACGATGGTGACGTCGGAGTGACGGCCCCGGTAGACGTCGAGCATGGCTTCGGTCTGCTCGGACCGTGCCGCATCGCCCCACCAGATCATGTTGATCGAGTCGGCAGCTCCGCCCGCGGAGGCGCTGCCGCCCCCGAACCGATCGCAGCCGGCGAGGGTCAGCGCGGCCGCACCTCCCATTCCGAGGTTGAGAAGTGTGCGTCGGGAGAGCCCCGAGCGCGCCGTGTGTCGCCGATCCTGTTCCATGCAGACCTCCTTGTCGCTGGGGACGGATCCCCGCCACACCGGCTAGAAACCGGTTTCTCACTGTGAGTGAGCGTCACGATACTCTGTGATTCAGAACACTTTCAACAGGTCGCAGGGGCCTGGATCATGCCCGTTGTATGTCCCTCCATGCCCAGCGCGCATGAACCCGGCACGGCCTGGGGACCGAGAGACCCACCCCACCCACTCCCGCGACAACGCGTCCTCGACTACGCTGAACACGTCACATCGCGCAGTCCCATGAAGGAGCACACCATGTCAGGTCCGATCATCGTCGGCGTCGACGGCAGCCCCACGGCCCGCAAGGCCGCGGAGAAGGCCCGCGCCCTCGCCATCAAGCTGAACGCCCCGCTGCATGTGGTCTCGGCCTACGCCGACGACCGCACCGAGGTCGTCAGCAGCGGATCGGACCAGTGGGTCGTCTCCGACGCTGACAACGCCCGCTACATCGCCGAGAAGGTCGCCGAGACCCTCAAGGCGCCCGAGGCGGAGATCCTGCCCCGCTCGGTGCACGGCAAGCCTGCCGATGCGCTGATCGGCTATGCGGAGAAGGTCGACGCCGACATCATCGTCGTCGGCAACCAGCGCATGCGCGGCGTGAGCCGAGTGCTGGGCAGCGTGGCCAACTCGGTCTCGCACAACGCCACCTGCGACGTCTACATCGCCAACACCTACGCCGACTGACGCCCCGCGTCACCACCAGCGCGACGACGGCCCCGGCAGTGATCTGCCGGGGCCGTCGCGCTGCGCCGTGCTTCCACCCCTAATCCGGCAGGCGCAGCCCATTACGCAGTGCGTGCAGGGAATCGCGTGATGCCTGATCGGTCCTGGACCCTGGAGGAGCCCCGATCTACGGTCGAGAAACCGGTTTCTCAGTGATTCCGGTCACATCAAGGTACTGATTCTCGCCGGAAAGGCCCCAGATGCCCCTGCCCGCCCCTGAACCTCAGATCAGACCATCGGCACGACGCCGAGCTCGGCGGTCCGCCGCCGCGGCGCTGCTGACGACCACCATGCTCGCGAGCGCCGGCCTGGCCCCTGTTCAGGCCGCGCCGTCGCCGGCGGCCCCGGCGCCGTCACACTCCCCCTCCGCCGCACTCTCCGCGGAAGACCAGCTGGCCCGGGAGACGCTCTCCCCCGGTGACGGCTGGGCCTCGGCCGAAGGCGGCACCACCGGCGGTGCGGAAGCCGCGGAGATCATCGAGGTCTCCAGCCGAGCCGAGCTCGTGGACGCCGTCGCCGGCGACGAGCCCAAGATCGTGCGGGTCACCGAAGACATCCACGCCGATGAGGCCGACGACGGCTCCCTCATGACCTGCGAGGACTACCAGCGCGACGGCTACACCTGGGAGGGCTATCTGGAGGCCTTCGACCCCGAGCATTGGGAGGACGCCGCCGAGGGCCCGCTCGAAGAGGCGCGCCGCGCCTCCCACCAGGCGCAGGGAGAGCAGATCCGCCTGCTGCTGGGAGCCAACACCACGCTGATCGGCGCCGAGGACACCAGGCTCACCGGGTTCCAGGTGGAGCTCTCGGAGGTGGACAACGTCATCGTGCGGAACCTGCGCATCTCCGACCCCTACGACTGCTTCCCGCAGTGGAAGGGCGATGAATGGGACGTCGAATGGGACAACGTGACGCTCTCGGGCGCCACCCACGTCTGGCTCGACCACCTGACGCTCGACGGCGGCGAGACCGCCCACGCTGAGCAGCCGGAGGTCTTCGGCCAGCAGGTCCATCGGCATGACGGGATGCTGGACATCGTCCGCGAGTCTGATCTGGTGACCGTGTCCTGGGGCCGGTTCGCCGGACACGACAAGGCGATGCTCTTCGGCAACGGCGATGACAGGATCACCGACCGTGGCACCCTGCGTGTCACCATGCACCACAACGAGTTCGTCGACCTCGTCCAACGCGCCCCGAGGGTCCGCTTCGGCCAGGTCCACGTCTACAACAACCTCTACCGTGCCACCGACTCGTCCCCGTACCTGTACTCCTGGGGCGTGGGCGTGGAGTCCAGCATCACGGCCCGGAACAACGCCTTCGAGCTCGCCGACGACGTCGCGGCGGCGGACATCATCCACGCCTGGGGCGGCGAGGGGATCGTGGAGGAGGGCACCCGAATCAACGGCGAGCCCGTCGACGTGCTGGGCGCCTACAACGAGGCACACCCGGAGTCGCCGCTGAGCGATGAGATCGCGGGCGAGGCAGGCCCGCACGGCGTGGTCCAGACCGCGGAGCGCGCCGCTGCGGCCGTCGAGGAGCACGCCGGGGCGAACCTCACCCCGGAGTGGACCGACCCCACCGATCCGGTCGCCGCCGGCGAGCAGGTCCTGGAGCGCATCAAGGCTCCGGACACCACCACGGAGGCCGGTCCCGTCTGGTCGCCCACACCCACCGGATTCGCCGCTTCCCCCACCGACGACTTCCCTCAGGGGACCACAGGCGGAACCGGCGGCCCTGCCGTGACCGTGAAGGACTCCGATGAGCTCGCGCACTGGGCCGGACTCGAGGAGCCGGTGACGATCTTCATCCACGGCGCCATCGAGGTCGAGGAGCTCGGAGAGATGATCCGGGTGGCCGGCGACAAGACGATCGTGGGGCTGAACTCCCGCGCTGCGCTCGTCGGCGGCGGGTTCTCCCTGGACGAGGTGCAGAACGTGATCATCCGCAACCTGCGCATCCGCGACTCCTACGTCCCCGGAGATTGGGACGGCAAGGACAACGACAACGACGGCGTCCGCGTGGACACCTCCTCCCATGTGTGGCTGGACCACGTCGACTTCACCCGGATCGGTGACGGCGAGGCGGACCTGCGCAAGGACTCCACCGCCATGACGCTGTCCTGGAACATCTTCCGGGACCACAACAAGGCCATCGGAGTGGGCTGGACGGACAATGTGGAGACCACCCTGACCATGCACCACAACTGGTTCTCCAACTCCTATCAACGCAACGCGAGCATCGACAACGTCGCCGCCGGCCACCTGTACAACAACCTCGTGGAGGGCTTCGGCCAGTACGGGACCATGTCCCGGGGGGCCGCGCAGCTGGTGATCGAGAACAGCGTCTACGCCCATGGCGAGGACCCTGTGGTCGCCAAGGACCCGGAGTCCCAGGTCGACCTCCGCGGCAACAGCTTCACCGACGCCCGCGGGCGCCGGGACGACACCGGCCCGACCTTCGAGCCCACCGATCACTACGACTACACCGCGGATCCCGTGGATGACGTGCGGCGCATCGTCACCGCAGACGCGGGCCCGCTCGGCGCGCCGGAGAAGGTCAGCCGGACGGTGACCGTGGCCTTGGACGGCAGCGGCGACTACGGATCGATCGGTGCCGCCGTCGGCGCCGCCTGGCGCGCAAACCGGCCTGTGGACATCGACATCAAGCCGGGCGTCTACGAGGAGGTCGTACGGATCTGGCCCGGCATGGAGGGCATCACCCTGCGCGGCGCCACCGGTGATCCGGAGGACGTCGTGATCTCCTACGACCTGGCCGCCGGACAGGAGAAGTTCTACGGCGGCACGTTCGGCCTCACCGGCTCCCCCACGGTGGCGGTGCTCGCGGAGGACGTCACCCTGCAGAGCCTGACGATCGAGAACGCCTATGACGAGGAGGAGCACGGCCCCAGCCAGGCGGTGACGCTGCGCACCGCCGCTGATCGGGTGATCCTCGACGATGTGCGGCTGCTGGGGAACCAGGACACGTTCCTGGCCGACACGCCGTCGCGCGATGAGAGCGCCCGGGTCTACATGCGGGATTCGTACCTGGAGGGCGATGTGGACTTCCTCTTCGGCGGGGCCACCGCCGTCGTCGAGAATTCCCAGATCCACTCGCTGGACCGGGGTGACGAACTGAACAACGGCTACGTCGGCGCACCGGCCACCCACCCGGGATCGCCGGGCTTCCTGATCCTGCACAGCACCTTCACCTCGGACGCGGCCGAGGGCACCGTGCACCTGGGACGGCCCTGGCACCCCAGCAGCAACCCGGACGTGGAGCCGTCGATGATCGTGCGCGATTCCGAGCTGGGGGCCCATATCGCCACGCCGGCCTGGGCGGACATGGGCGGCCACTCGTGGGAGGAGAGCCTGCTGGCCGAGTACGGCAACGCCGGTCCGGGTGCCGTGCCCGAGGGTGAGACCTGGGACGGTCGACCGCAGCTGACCGAGGTGGAAGCCTCCGAGCACACGCGCGAGACGTATCTCAGCGGCGAAGACCGCTGGCGCCCCTGGCGCTGACGGCGTCACCCTATGGTGTGACGTCTCGGGTCATGCGGTCTTCCACTGTGTATCCCCTTCTTGTGCGTCTGTCCTCGTGACGTTCCACGGGGACAGACGAACAAGACGGGGACAGATCAGGAGACCGGCTCACTCACCAGCTCGGTGCGCCAGCTCCGCCTAGGCTCCCAGCCGAGCACCCGGCGGGCCTTCTCGATGGAGAACGCCGGAGCATCCCCCGTGAGATCCCCGGCCAGATGCGCCAGGGCGGGGAAGTGCTCCGGGATCAGCTCGGCGAGCGGCCGCCGGGCCAGCGCATCCCTGGCTCCGACGAAGAACACCGAGCCGTTCTCCACCTGGTCGATCTTCGCCAACAGCGTCAGCAGGAAGTCGGTGACGTCTCGGGCATCCACATAGTTGAACATCGCCACCGCGGAGAGCGCCGGGTCGTCGAGCCGTTCGGCCAGCGTGTGGCCCTGCTGGGTGGGAGCGCCCTCCCACTCCTCGGGCGCGATCACGTAGCAGGGCCGGAAGGAGACGAACGTGACCTCATCCGTCTGCTGGGCGAACATCGCGGCCACCTGCTCGGCCACATGCTTGCTCAGACCGTAGGCATGCCACGGCTGCGGCGGCACGTCCTCATCCAGAGGCAGACGCGGCGGCACCCAGCCGGCGGGAGATCCGTATCCCATGATCGAAGGACTGGAGGCGATCACGACCTTCGTGGCCCCGGAGGCCACGGCCGCAGCGGTCACATTGTGCGCGATCCCCGCGTTGGTCTTGAGGATCACGTCCTCGGGAGCGCTGAAGGGCACGGCGATGGCGGCCAGCGAGACCACCGCAGTCGGTGCCAGCTCCTCGAAGAGCTCCCGCGTGGCCTCAGCATCGAGCAGGTCGATGCTGCGATACGCCACCCCGTCAGTGGGCTCCTCGGGCAGCGCGCGGTCCACGCTGATGATCTCGTGCTCGGTGGCGGCGAAGCCTGCCACCACGCTGCGGCCCAGGCGGCCGGAGCCGCCGGTGACGATGATGCGTTCGGCCATCGGAGGCCTCCTGTGCTCTGCTCGAGTGTCAGTTCGCGACGGCGGCGGCGCCGGCCGCCTCGGAGAGGCCCAGGTCGACGTCGGCCGCCCGGACCGGGCCGCCGCTCTCCAGGGACGTGTTGCCGCACACGCCCACGATGATCGCCTGGATGCCGTCGACCAGCCCTGCCGGGCGCTTGTACGGATCCTCGCCGGGACCGTTGAAGATGTCGGCCAGCAGCAGCCCGTCGCCGCCGCCGTGGGACCCTTCGCCCTGGACGATCTCGATCTCCTGAGCCTCGCCCCAGTGCCGCTGCAGCACCAGGCGCTCCCCCTTGGAACGGAGCGCTCCGGACTGGCCGTCGTCCGAGACCGAGGGGTCCACCGGGGCCCCGCCCTCAGCCGGGAGCACGGCGGCCCGCTCGACCACCTCGAGCTCCAGCCGACCCTCGGTGCCGTTGACGGCCACCTGGTAGCCCTCCCAGGGCGCGTGGGCGTTGAGCGAGTAGTTCAGCACCGCGCCGCGGGCGTAGTCCACGATCAGCGCGAGGTTGTCCTCGATGGTGATGCCCTCGCCGAAGACGTCCTGGTCACGGATATAGCCGTCGTGGTGCTCGTTGTCGAGGTAGAGCTTCTGCAGCTTCTCGTCACTGCGCAGGTCCAGCGCGAAGGGGTCCTGCTCGGAGCCCTCACGGGTGCCGCGCTCAGCAGGAGCGATGCCCCGAGCCGCGGCGTTCTCCGCTCCGTAGAACTTCAGTCCCCCGGAGGCGTAGACGCGTGCCGGGACGTCGGCGAGCCACCAGTTGACCAGGTCGAAGTGGTGGGAGGCCTTGTGGATCAGCAGGCCACCGGAGTTCTTCTTGTTCCGGTGCCAGCGGCGGAAGTAGTCGGCGCCGTGGACGGTGTCGAGCACCCAGGTGAAGTCGATCGAGGTGACTTCCCCGATCTTCCCGTCGAGGATGGCGGCCTTCAGCGCGGTGTTGCGCGGAGAGTACCGGTAGTTGAAGGTCACGATGACCTCGCGCCCGGTGGCCTCCACGGTCCGGGCGATCCGCGCACTGGAGTCTGCGTCCACGGTCAGCGGCTTCTCCACGACGACGTCGGCGCCCGCCTCCAGGGACTCAACGATGTAGTCCGCGTGAGTGAAGTCAGGGCTGGTGATGATGACTCGATCGATGCCCTCGGCCTGGATGCGGGTGGTCAGCTCAGCAGGGTCGAAGGTCGCGATCTCCGCGCCGTGGACCTCCGCGATGCGCTGCTGGTGGTAGGCCGCGCGGCCAGGATTGGTGTCGGCCAGTCCGACGAGCTCGGCGACGTCGGCGTGGGGCCCGTGGATCGCGTCGATGTACATCTGGCAGCGGCTGCCCATGCCGATGATCGCGTAGCGGGTTCGTGTGTTCTCAGTGCTCACGGGGGAGCCAGCTCCTTCTGCGGTGTGCGCTGGGGATGTCCTCCCCAACAGTCTTGTCGTGTCGGCAGGGAATGAGAAGGCGTGCTCTCATGCTTTCCGTGGATCGCAGGTGTTCCGTCGGGGTATCTCACCCTGAGACGCCGACGACGGCCGCCCGCCGCGGGGAGCGGCGGACGACCGTCGTACGGACGGTGCGGCACGGACCTACTTGATGCCGGTGGTGGCCATGCCCTTGATGAGGAACCGCTGACCGAAGAGGAAGATCAGGAACAGCGGCAGGATCGAGATGATCGACATCGCGAACATGCCTCCCCAGTTCGACTCGCCGGTGGAGTCGATGAAGGCTCGCAACGCCAGTGGCACCGTGTACATGTCCGGCGAGGTCAGGAAGATCAGCTGGCTGAAGAAGTCGTTCCACGTCCACATGAAGGTGAAGATCGTGGTGGTCGCCAGGGCGGGGACCATCAGCGGCAGGATCACCTGGAAGAAGATCCGGATGTGACCGGCGCCGTCGATGCGGGCGGCCTCGTCCAGGTCCTTCGGGATGCCGCGGATGAACTGCACCATCAGGAAGATGAAGAACGAGTCCGTGGCGAGGATCTTGGGCACGATCAGCGGCAGGAACGTGTTCACCCAGCCGAGGTTCGAGAACAGGATGTATTGCGGAATGATCACCACGTGCACCGGCAGCATGATGGTCAGCAGCATCGCCGCGAACATCGGGACCTTGAACTTGAAGTCCAGGCGGGCGAACGCGTAGGCCGCCATCGAGCAGGCGATGAGGTTCGCCAGGATCGAGGCGAAGACGACGATCGCCGAGTTCCACAGGAAGTGGCTGAACGGATGGCTCAGCGCGTTCCAGCCCTGGACGTAGTTGTTGAACTCCAGGGTCGTGAGCAGGATCCCCGGCTCCCGGAAGATCGCCTCGTTGGGGCGCAGCGAGGAGACCAGCATCCACAGCAACGGATAGATCATCGCCAACGAGGCGAGGATCATCAGGATGTGCTTGACGGTGGCCTTGACCGCCCGCTGGGTCGGCGTCGTCGACTTCATCGGCGCCCGGTCCTCGGAGGTGAGGGAGCTCGCCCCGGCCAGGGCCGCTGTCGCGTCGGCCTTCTGGGCTTCGGCGCGGCTCTTTGCCGGCGCGCCGGACGGTGTGGTCGTCGTGGAATCAGTCATCGTAGTGCACCCAATACTTGGAGAGCCAGAAGTTGACGGCGGTGATCGAGGCGATGATCAGCACCAGGAGCCAGGCCATGGCTGAGGCGTAGCCCATGTCGAAGCGGCCGAAGCCCTGCTGGTAGAGGTACAGCGTGTAGAACAGCGTGGAGTCCGCCGGGCCGCCGGAGCCGCCCGAGACGATGAACGCCTGCGTGAAGTTCTGGAACGCGCCGATCAGCTGCAGCACGAGGTTGAAGAAGATGATCGGGGTCAGCAGCGGGATGGTGATCGCGAAGAACTGCTTGAACCGGCTGGCGCCGTCGATCGAGGCGGCCTCGTAGTACATGTCCGGGATCTGCCGGAGACCGGCCAGGAAGATCACCATCGGGGCACCGAAGGTCCACACGTGGAGGATGATCAGGGTGCCCAGCGCGGTGTCCGGGCTGGAGACCCAGCCCTGACCCTCGATCCCGACCATGGCCAGCAGCTGGTTGATCAGGCCCGAGTGACCGAAGATCTGGCGCCACAGCACCGCGATCGCCACGGAGGAGCCCAACATGGACGGCAGGTAGAAGACGGAGCGGTAGAACGACAGGCCTCGCATGCCACGGTCCAGCAGCATGGCGATCGCCAACGAGACCGCGAGCTGGATCGGCACTCCGACGAACACATAGGTGAAGGTCACCTGGAGGGAGTTGTGCAGTCGATCATCCCCGAGCATCCGGGTGATGTTCTCCATGCCGATCCACTCGGGCGACTGGAGCAGGTTGTAGTTCGTGAAGGCCAGGTACAGGGACGCGGCCATCGGGAACAGGGTGATGCCGATCAGACCGATGGTCCACGGCAGCAGGAACAGGTGACCTGCCTTGTTCTCCTTGTGCTTCCGCTTGCGCCCCCCTGCGGGGCCCTTCTTGAGCTGCTGGAGCTCGGCGACGACGCTCATGGCGCCGCCTTCCGACCCACGGCGGGACGGTGCTCCGCGCCGGGATCGATGCTCTGCATCTGGGACAGCATCGCTGCCTCCTCGAAACTTTGGGAAATCGCTTTCCGTGTACGTGCTGTCCACGGTAAGTGAGGCCACATTGTGAGGTCAAGCACACCGATCGCTGTGAACACAGGCTGAACGGCAGTCGCCGGGCTCACGGACGCCACGGACACTCTCCGACCGCGCGAACATCCCCGGAAAACCGGGGAACGCCAATTGAATCGTTTTTTTCCATGTCATCTGGGTATCAATCCATGCATCCTCACCCGTGGACGGCATCATGAGACCCCACTAGGCTCGGAGACGCAGCCCACGACGACCTCACCGAAGGCCCGCGCGGACTCACCCGCTCCACTGACTCCTCTGCTCACCCGCCCGTTCCGCCCCCCCCCCCACCCAGGAGAGAGATGGCCGAGAGTCTCCCCACCGTCGCAGGCATCGAGCTGCTGCTGACCTCCATGCCGTTCTCCGCCGCGCGCCGGGTGATCGGCGAGGAGTCGATCGACGAGTACAACGCCTCCTCCCACACCTTCACCCAGATGGAGTCCCTTCTGGTGAAGCTCACCGACTCCGATGGCGCCGTGGGATGGGGCGAGGCGTTCGGCCACCGGAGCAATCCGGCCACCTGGGCCGCGCTGGAGGGCATCGTCGCCCCGTTCCACCTCGGACGCCCCGCCGATCCGGCGACCGTCCGTCGAGATGCGGAATACGCGTTCCACGCATTCGGGCGCACGGGACCGGTGCATTTCGCCCTCTCCGCGGTGGACATCGCCCTGTGGGACCTGGCTGCCCAGCGTGCCGGGATGCCGCTGCGCCACCTCCTGACCCCGCAGCCCCGGGACACCATCGACTGCTATGCCTCCCTGGTCCACTACGGGGATGACCCGGTGGAGGTCGCCCACCACATCTCGCGAGCTCAGGAGGCCGGCTACGCCTCCTTCAAGCTGCACGAGTCCTCCCCCGAGGCCGTCGCGGCGGCCCGCGCCCAGGCCGGCCCGGAGGCAGGCCTGATGACTGACGTGAACTGCCGCTGGAATGAGTCCGAGGCCTCCGCGGCGCTGGAAGCCTTCGCCCCCGCAGATCTGCTCTGGCTGGAGGAGCCCGTGTTCCCCCCGGATGACACCGCCGCCCTCGCCCGGCTCAACGCCCGGCATGGCAGGATCTCCGCCGGGGAGAACGCCTCGGGGGTCCAGGGGATGGTGGAGCAGATGCGCGCCGGGGCTGTGGACTACGCTCAGCCCAGCGTGGGAAAGATCGGCGGGATCTCGGCGATGCGTGAGGTCCTCGCCGCCGGGGAGGAGACCGGAGTCGCCGTCGTCCCGCACTGCTTCTACTACGGGCCGGCGCTGAACGCCTCCGCGGAGCTGATCGCCACCCTCGGCGAGGAGGTGCGCCTGGAAGTGCCGTTCCTGCAGTGGCCGCAGCGACTGCACAGCCTGCACGGGGCCGGGCCGCGGATCACTCTCGGCGATGCCCCCGGGCTCGGCTTCGTCCCAGATGAGCGGGTGCTGAGCGAACACCTGGTGCGCCGGGCTGTGGTCCAGTCGTCGTAGAGTCATCAGCATGAGCCACCTCACAGCAGCACCGCGCATCGTCTGCGTCCCCGATTCGTTCAAGGGCTCCGCCAGCGCCGCCGAAGCTGCGGCAGCACTGGCCCGAGGCGCCCGGCAGGTCTTCCCCCAAGCGGAGATCATCGAGCTGCCCTTCGCCGACGGCGGCGAGGGCACCTTGGAGGCGCTGCTGGCGGTCTGGGGGCAGGAGGCCGAGCAGATCGAGGTGGTCGACGCCATCGGCCGCCCCGGCACCGCCCTGGTGGGCCGCTCGGCTGACGGCCGCACCGCGGTCCTCGAAGCAGCCCAGGGCAACGGCCTGCCTCAGGTCAGCGACGTGCCGCTGCAGCCCGGCCGGGCCGACACCTACGGAGTGGGGCTCATCGCAAGGCACCTCCTGGACAGCGGCCCTGAGGACGAGGAGCTGGCGGTGGGCGCCCGGGTGGAGGAGGTCCTCCTCTGCATCGGCGGTTCGGCCAGCACTGACGGGGGCACTGGACTCCTCCGCGCCCTGGGCGTGGAGTTCCTCGACGCCTCCGGCGCACCCGTGGCCCCCGGCGGACAGGGGCTGGCCCAGATCGCCTCGGTGGACACCACGGGGCTGCACCCTCGGGCCGCCGCGGTGCGCTGGAGGATCGCCGTGGACGTGGACAACCCGCTCACCGGCGCACGCGGCGCGGCCGCGGTGTTCGGCCCGCAGAAGGGCGCGGACGACGACGCCGTCGCGGCGCTCGACGCCGGGCTCTCCCACCTGGCCGTGGTGCTCGCCGCACACACCGGAGTCCCTGCAGAGCAGTACCGTCAGGCCCCGGGCTTCGGCGCGGCCGGCGGCATCCCGGTGGGGATGGTGAGCCTGCTCGACGCCGAGGTGGTGCCAGGCTCACAGATGGTCGGCGAGGCCGTGGGACTGGCTGAGACGCTGGCCGAGGCGGACATCGTGCTCACCGGGGAGGGCTCGCTGGATTCCCAGTCCCTGGGCGGGAAGGTGGTGGAGGCGGTGCGACGTCACGCGCCGCGGGCCGCCGCCGTCGTCGTCGTCGCCGGGACCGTGAAGCTCAGCGCGGCCGAATGCCGGCAGGCGGGGCTGACGGGGGCGTTCTCCATCGCCCCCGGCGCAGCCGCCCTGGAGGAGCTGCTGGAGCGGGCTCCGGAGCTGATCGAACAGAGCGCCGCCCAGGCCTGCGGACTGCTGGCCCACGGGGCGGGCTGACGCTCTTCTCAGGAGTGCTGCTCCACCCAGGTGGTCAGGGCGTCCATGTATTTGGCCGCCCGGCGGACCAGTGCCGCGTCGGCACCGTCCTCAGTGAAGGTGTCCCCGGTGACCTGCACGGCCATCAGCGGGGTCCCCATGAGCTTCACCCCGAGCAGGGGCAGGAAGCTGCGCAGCTGGGTCTGGCCGTTGATCGTGCCGAACCGACTCGGCGAGGCCCCCGCGATCCCCATCGGCGTGCCGGCCAGCACGCCCTGCTTCGGGGGCCGGGTGAGGATGTCGAGGGCGTTCTTCACCGGAGCGGGAAAGCTCTGGTTGTGCTCGGGGCTGACCAGCAGCAGACCGTCGACGGCGGCAGCCTCCTTTTTGAAGGCGGCCATCTCTTCAGGGAACTCCGCGTCAAGGTGCCGGTCATAGAGCGGCAGCGGCCGGATGTCGATCTCCATCAGCTCCGCGCGCTCGGGCGCCTGGGCCACAAGAAGCTCGGCGAGCTTCCTGTTCACCGAGTCCTCCGCGAAGCTGCCGACGATGTACCCGATCCGCACCATGGATGATCCTCCTCTGTCGGTGACGTGACTGACCTGGCCAGTCTCACATGACTGGCGCCACCGAGGAGAGCGGCATCTGGTGCGGACGGCCCCTCAGAGCCAGCGGAAGTCCGCCGAGCCGCCGACCCTCCAGCGCCTGGCCGTCTGCTCGGCCTCGAATCGCAGGTAGGCCTGCTCACGGGCGCGGGCGCGTCTGATCTCGCGGGCCAGCGCCCGACGACGCCGACGCCCCTCGCACCGCGTCTCTGGCGTCTCTGGCGTCTCTGGCGTCTCTGGCGTTTCAGGCGACCGGGACGGCACCGTCGACGTCTCCCGCCGGGGGTCGGGGGTCGGTGATATGCATCCGGCCTGTGGGTCTGCCGTGGACTCTCTCCGCATGGTTTCCGTCATGGAACTCACGCTACGGAGCAATGAGGTCAGATCCTGTCCTCAACCGGAGACAACACAGGGCGTCAACCGCGGGGCTTCATCCGTGCGGTCGGCAGCGCCGGGGCCGGCAGCGGCGCATCCTGGCCGGGCGGGAAGTCACCGAACTGCGGAAATGGGAGGCCGTCCTCATACGTCGCATCGGCGAGCGCCTCACGCAGCTCTCCCTGCAGAGGTGCCCCGAGTGCGGCATCCGCCCGCAGGCTCATCGGCGACCCCGGCGAGGGCTGCTCGAAACCCATCTCCGCCTGGTAGGCGGCCCGGTACGCGGCGACCTCCTCGTGGGATCGGCCTACGAAGTTCCACCACATGACGATCTGCTCATCCAGTGGCTCCCCGCCGATCAGCAGCGCCAGCACCGGCTCCGCACCGGCCTCGACCCGCAGCACGGTGGGACCGGCTCCGACCACGCCCAGATGGTCGGCTGGGATGTCGGCTCCGTGGAGGCGCACCGCGCCGCGGACCGAAAGCAGCCCGTGCTCATGACCGGGGGGCACCTCGATGTCCAGCACCGCCCCGGGCTCCAGTCGCAGCTCCGCGCCGGTCAGCGGGATATAGGTGCGCGCCGGGGAGCGGCTGCCCAGCAGCTCACCGAGGAAGACCTTCGCCTCCCAGCCTTCACCGGCGACGGTCTCCGGACGGTGCGCATCCAGGGAGGGCTCCACGAAGCGGTGCTCGTCCGGGAAGGCGTACCAGAGCTGCGCGCCGTGCAGCATCGTGGTGTCCGCCGCGGAGTGCTCGGAGTGACTGATGCCGCGGCCGGCGTTCATCAGGGCCAGCTCACCGGGCCGGACGGTGGCCCAATGTCCGGCGGAGTCGAGGTGGTCGATGCGCCCGGAGAAGAGCCAGGAGACGGTGGCCAGGCCGGTGTGCGGGTGGCGGGGGATGCGCATGGGCCCGGACTCGGTGACATCATGCGGTCCGAAGAAGTCCAGGAAGCACCAGGCACCGACCAGTGAGCGGGCGCGCTGGGGCAGAGTGCGGCGCACATTCATCGCCCGGGGACCACCCAGGGGGACATCGCGGGGCTCGAGCACCTCCACGCCCGTGTCAGCCACCGCGACGCCGTCCCGCAGCCCTCCGGAAGCCTGGGAACCGTTGACGCAGAGCTGCTCCTGCGGGTCACGCTCAGTGTTGCTCATGATGCCCCCTCCGCAGACCGGGAGATCCGGCCGTTTCAAATTTGAATGACACGTCCGTCTCCACTCTATCCAACCCCTCAAGGCGAGGGGAGTGCCAGGGCCCTTCGCCCTTCCCCAGGCTCCGACGTCGGCCGGCGGATCTCTCATCCTGCTCTCACCTTCAGCGCGCATTCTGGATGTCATGTGGAAACGAGTCCTCGTGGTCCTCGGTGCGGTCACGCTCATCGGCGCCGCACTGCTGGGTGTGCGCGCCTTCCAGCTGGCCACGGAACCGGCCAGCCTGCCCACTGAGATCCTCGACGTCGAGCGTCGACTCGATCCTTCCCGCTCGGTGACGGACGACCAAGCCCACCGGGAGCCGGGGGACCCTCCTTCCGCACCCGAAGCCTCCCCCTCCCCTTCTCCCGAGCAGCCCGAGGTGGCCGAGCAGACCCCGGCGGAGCAGTCCCAGATTCCCCAGCCGGCGCCCCAGTGGGACGACGATGACTGGGACGACGACGACTGGGACGACGACGACTGGGACGACGACTGGGACGACGACGACTGGGACGACGATGACGACGACTGAGCCTGTCCCGCCCGCCGCCGGCCCCCGGCTCAAGCTGGTGACCTGGAGCCTGCTGATCAGCGCCCTCGCCCTGGGCGCGACCCTGGTGGCCGGGCGCACCGTACTGCTGGTGCAGGTGGGCCAGCAGGCCGATGAGACCATCACCCAGGAGGTGCAGTCCTTCATCGGCTTCGTCGAGGGCTCTCACCACATCGGCAACGGCGAGGAGGAGCAGTTCGCCTCCGAGGCCGAGCTGATGCGCAGCTTCCTGGCCCGGCAGACGCCGGAAAGCCACGAGGCGCTGATCGCCCTCTCCGACGGAGAAGTGATGCTTCTGGACAATGCGCGGCACGACGCCGGCCTCCGCTTCGCCGAGTCAGAGACCGCCATGGACGCCGTGCTCTCCGCCGAGGCCAGCTCCGGGGCCCTGCACACCGACGGCTTCGGAGAGGTCCGTTGGGGCCGGGTGACCACCGACCAGGATGGAGCGTTCCTGGTCCTGCACTTCACCACCCCGGCCGAGGCTGACGTGCAGACCACCACCGCCACCTTCGCCCGGCTCGGCGCCGCGTCCCTGCTCCTGGCGGCGACCCTGGCCTGGCTCACCTCCCGCTGGAACGGCACACCGCCGGCGCAGCGGTCCACCACCGTGGAGGCACAGGTACCGAGACGCTCGGATCCCCTGCCCCCTCCCCCGGACATCCACCCGCAGGCCACGACTGCGGCCCGGCTGCTGCTGGGGGTCCAGCGCGAGGCCGCTGTGACACACCCTCAGCGGCGGTTCCTGCTCGCCACGGAACCCCTCCAGAACCCTGACGTCGTCGAGACGGCCCTCCGGAGTGAGGCGTCGGTCGTCCGGGTGCTCGGAGAGCTCGCCCAGATCGAGGCAGAGGTCGACGCCGACGCCGTCCACACCGGCATGCTGGCGCTGGTCGACCATGCACTGGGCACCGAGAGCAGCCGCTCCACAGCACCCGTGGACGCCGCCGTGGTCCTCACCGCCGGCACAGTGGCCGCGCAGCAGGATTCACCGAGCAGACTGCGGCTGACGGTCCGCAGCCTCACTCCACAGACCCCCGACCCGGAGCCCGGCGCGACGGCGGCCGTCCCCGCCGGACGCGCCACGACGACCCGACTCAGCCACACTGCGATCAGCAGCGCGGAGGCTGCCCGCCCGTCCCCATCGGGCGCCTTCGGCAGCTGGGAGATGGCCGAGCAGGTCGCCGCTGCCCACCAGGGATGGTGCTGGCGGGACTCCGGGTCGGGCCCGACCACGAGGATCGGCATGGATCTGCCGCTCTCCGCGTCCGACGCGGCGGGCGCTGCCGCTGGGCTTGGGGCTGATGCAGGGGCCATGTAGCCTCTCATGATCATGGGACGGACGCGCGACGACGGCACCGAGGGCGGGCCACGGCGTGGCCGTCGGGTGACCATCTCAGACGTCGCCCACCACGCCGGAGTCTCGACGGCGGCGGTCTCGAAGGTGCTCCGCTCGGCCTATGGGGTCAGTGATGAGATGCGGCAGAAGGTCCGCGCCTCCGTCCAGGAGCTGGGCTACCGGCCGCATGCCGGCGCTCGGGCCATGCGCGGCCGCTCCTACACGATCGGCGTGATGCTGCTAGACCTCGCCGCGCAGTTCCAGCCCGAGATCGTCCAGGGCATCAGCGCCCATCTCGCGGACACCCCCTACCAGGAGATCCTCATCACCGGGGGCATAGATCCCGAGCGGCAGAAGCGCGCGATCGAGGCCCTGACTGATCGCCAGGTGGACGGGCTGATCGTCATCACCCCCAGCATGGAGCCGGAGTGGCTGGAGGACCTCGGCCGACGGCTTCCGTTGGTGACGGTGGCACGGCATGGAGGCTCCCAGCACTTCGACTCCGTGGTCACCGACGACCATCTGGGTGCCCGGCTGGTGGTCGACCACCTCGCCGCGCTCGGCCATGAGCGGATCATGCACATCACCGCCCCCATCGAGGGCCTGCAGCGTCCCTCGGTGCTCTCCCAGACCCCTCGCCTGGACGGCTACCTGGACGCCATGGCCCGCCACGGGCTGACTCCGCAGGTGATCGAGTCCGACTATTCCGAGGCAGGCGGCCACACCGCGACGCTCCAGGCGCTGCGCGGTGCGGCACCGCCCAGCGCCATCTTCGCCGGTGCGGACGGCAGCGCGCTGGGCGCGCTGCGGGCCGCGGAGGAACTCGGCGTCGACGTCCCGCGCGACCTCTCCGTGGTGGGCTTCGACAACACCTTCGTCTCCGGCATCGGCCGCATCTCGCTGAGCACCGTGGATCAGGACGGCGCCACCACCGGAGCGATCAGCGCGGATCTGCTGCTGCAGCGCCTCGGTGGCCGATCCGAGCCGATGCGTCGGGTGATCGTGCCCGAGCTGGTGACGCGCGGGACCAGCGCCCCACCCCGCTGACCTGGACATTCTCCAGCGCGCCCCACGTACCTGATGAAACGATTCATGTCGCATTTTGTAAAACGTTCTACATGCTCGTACGCTGGGTGATCACGCACACGTGACCAACCTCACCGGGTGACATCTCGCACCCGCTCCTCCAGGAGTTCCCCATGCCACTGACTACCATGACCCCTGAGCGTCGCCGCGCCTGGTGGACCGCCGGCGTCGCCGGCATGGCGTCGTACCTCGACGCCGGCGCGATCGTCACCACCGGCACCGCCCTGGTGCTCTATCAGGACGAGCTCGGCATCACCTCGGGCCAGTTCGGCCAGCTCTCCGCCCTGCTGATGGTCATGATCGGTATCGGCGCCCTGATCGGCGGCAATCTCTCCGACCGCTTCGGCCGCCGCCGGGTCTTCACCCTGACGATCATGATGTACGCGGTCGGGGCGCTGGTCCTCGTCGCCGCCCCCGGCGTAGAGGCGCTCTACGTGGGGATCCTGCTGCTGGGCTTCGCCTCCGGCGCGGACCTGCCGCCGTCGCTGGCGATGATCGCCGAGTCCGCCCCGGAGAACGACGAGGGCAAGATGGTCGCCTTCTCCCATGTGCTGTGGATGATCGCCATCCCCGTGGTGAGCGTCTTCGGCATCATCGTCGGGGACATGGGGGCCACCGGTGCCCGCATCATGTACGGGCACCTGCTGGTCGTGGCGCTGATCGTGCTCGCGCTGCGCATGCGGCTGCCCGAATCCCCCCTCTGGATGCGTCGGCAGGTCGCAGTGCAGACCGGCACCGTGGACCGCTCCAGCCTCAAGGACCTGTTCTCCCGCCGGTGGCTGCCCGCACTCACCGGTGTCGCGCTGTTCTACGCGATCACCAACATCGCGGCCAACACGAACGGCCAGTTCTCCACCTACATGTATGTCAACGTGGCCGGCGCCGATGTCTCCACCGCCTCCGCGATGAGCCTGGTCGGCCTGGCCTGCAGCATTGCGGCCTCGCTGTTCCTGATGCGGATCGTGGACACCCGGTACCGGATGCTCGGCTTCGCGCTGGGCACCGTGACCGCCGTGATCGCCTGCCTCGTCCCGGCCGTGGTCGGCGTCTCCATCCTGGCGCTGGTGCTCTTCGGCGTGGTCTACGGCATCGCGGGGATCGTCTCCGGAGAACCGATGTTCAAGGTGTGGTCCCAGGAGCTGATCCCCACCGCGCACCGCAGCACCGCCCAGGGCATCAGCATCGCCTTCGCGCGGGTGGTGGCCGCCGGCGTGGGCCTCTTCACCCCGCTGATCCTGGACCAGTCCGCCGAACTGATGTTCCTCTTCCTGGCCGCGGTGATCCTGGTGGCCGGACTCATCGGGTTCTTCTGGGTGGCGCGCCGCCCGAAGGTCCTGCAGTCTGAGAAGGACGCCGACACCCCGGCCGCAGATGCCTCCAGCCATGATCTCCGGCCTGCCACCTCCAACGCGCCGACCATCCACAGCTGACCCTAAGCGTCGCTGATCCCCCCCCCAGACGCCGCCGACCCCACCGATCGCGAGGACCTCATGACCCAGCACACCACCGACACACGCACAGCCCCCGCGCCGGGTGAAGGGGCCCGCCCCGCCGCCGGGCTTCCGCCGCTGACCACCCGCGCCATCACTCCGGCCGCCCCACTGGACTCGGCCCCACGGTTCCGGAAGATGTTCACCCTGGAGGCCGGCCACGGCGAGGTCCTGCGGGCCACTCTGCGGGCGAGTGCGCTGGGCGTCTACGAGGCCCAGCTCGACGGCGTCCCGGTCAGCGAGGACGTGCTGGCCCCCGGCTGGTCCAGCTACGAGTGGAGGCTGCGGTACCAGACCTATGACATCACCGCCGAGCTGCAGGGCTCCGCGGACGTCCGCCACGAGCATGTGCTGAGCGCCACCGTGGGCAACGGCTGGTACCTGGGCCAGCTCGGCTGGCAGGAGCGCCGGAGGCTCTACGGCGAGCACCGCGGGCTGATCATGCAGCTGGACGTGGAGTACGACGACGGCCACATCCAGTCCGTCGCCACCGACGAGTCCTGGTCCGCCTCCGGATCCGAGATCCTCTCCGACGACCTCTACGACGGGCAGACCATCGACGCACGCAGACGCGGGGAGGACCCCACCGAGGTCCCGGTGCGCACCCTCGGTTTCGACGCCGAGCTGGTGGAGCCGACCGGCCCGCCGGTGCGCCGCCAGCAGGAGATTCCCCCGCAGCGCATCTGGACCTCCCCGAGCGGGAAGACCCTGGTGGACTTCGGGCAGAACCTGGTCGGCTGGCTCCGACTGTCCGCCTCGGGGGCCCGCGGGGAGACCATCACCGTGAAGCATGCCGAGGTGCTCGAGCAGGACGAGCTGGGCACCCGTCCGCTGCGGCACGCTGATGCCACCGACCGCTTCGTCCTCTCCGGCGGCGAGGACACCTTCGAGCCCACGTTCACGTTCCACGGGTTCCGCTATGCCGAGGTGACCGGCTACCCCGGCGAGCTGTCCGCAGACGCGCTGACCGCCGTCGTCGTGCACTCCGAGATGCCGCGCACCGGGACCTTCCGCACCTCGCACCAGCTGGTGAACCGGCTGCACGAGAATGTGGTGTGGGGACTGCGCGGGAACTTCCTGGACGTGCCCACCGACTGCCCGCAGCGCGACGAGCGGCTGGGCTGGACCGGTGACATCGCCGTCTTCGCACCGGCGGCGGCGCATCTGTACGACGTTCACGGCTTCCTGGCGGACTGGCTGCAAGACCTCGACGCCGAGCAGCGGGCAGCCGCCGGGTTCGTGCCCTATGTGGTGCCGGATGCCTTGAAGTACCAGGACATGCCGGAGGAGTTCCAGCCCGTGGAGTCGGCCGCCATCTGGTCCGATGCGGCGGTGTGGGTGCCGTGGGCGCTGTGGGAGGCCTCCGGGGAGGCCGACGTCCTGGCCGCCCAGTACGACTCGATGACCGCGCATCTGCGCCGCGTGGAGTCCCGGCTCTCGCCGACCGGGCTGTGGGATCAGGACTTTCAGTTCGGCGACTGGCTGGACCCTGACGCCTCACCCCACGAGCCCTGGAACGCCAAGGCCGACCGTGCGGTGGTGGCCACTGCCTGCGTGGTCCGCACCGCCCGCATGGTCGCCGAGACGGCACAGATCCTGGGCCGCGACGACGATGCCGCCACCTTCCGTGCACTGGCCGATCGCGTTCAGGCCGCGTACCTGGAGCACTATGTGGACGCCGAGGGGCGCATCCGCTCGGACTCCACCACCGTCTACACCCTGGCGATCGTCTTCGACCTGCTGGACGAGACACGGCGTGCCGCCGCCGGCGAGCGCCTGGCCGAGCTGGTGCGCCAGGCGAAGTTCCGGGTGTCCACCGGCTTCGCCGGCACTCCGTACATCACCGAGGCTCTGAGCAGCACCGGGCACACCGAGGAGGCCTACGGACTGCTGCTGGAGACCGGCTGCCCGTCCTGGCTGTACCCGGTGACCATGGGTGCCACCACCATCTGGGAGCGCTGGGACTCCATGCTGCCGGACGGGACCATCAACCCTGGAGAGATGACCAGCTTCAACCACTACGCGCTGGGGTCAGTGGCCGCCTGGATGCATCGGGTGGTCGGCGGCCTGGCTCCGGCGGAACCGGGCTATGCGCGGGTGCGGGTGGCCCCGCAGCCTCCCGTCGGGGTCTTCGCCGAGGAGATCACCTGGGCGGAGACCACGCAGCAGACGCCCCATGGGCTGGTCACAGTGGCCTGGCGGCGCGAGGGGCAGGCGCTGGTGCTGACGGTGGAGCTCCCGGAGGGGGTCGAGGCCGATGTCGACGTCTCCTCCACGTTCCCCGGCGCGGAGACGCAGGTGATCGGCGCGGGGAGGCACGAGCTGCGGTTCGGCTGAGCGGAGGCGATCACCAGTCGTGGATGGTGCCGTCGGCGAGGCGGTTGTACGGCAGGTAGGCCTGCTCGTACGGATACTTGCCCGCCTCGTCGACGTCGAGCTCGACGCCGAGGCCGGGCTTGGTGCCCGGGTGCAGCAGCCCGTTCTCCCACGTGTACGACTGGTGGAACACCTCGTTCGTCTTGGCACCGTGCTGCATGTACTCCTGGATCCCAAAGTTGTGGATCGCGAGCCCCACGTGCGCCTGGGCGGCCATACCGACCGGCGAGATGTCGGTCGGGCCGTGGAAGCCCGACTTCACCTGGTACATGGCGGCGTAGTCCATCGTCTTCTTCAGCGGCGTGATGCCGCCCATGTGCGTGACGGCGCCACGCATGTAGTCGATGAGCTGCTCGCGGATGAGGTCCTTGAAGTCCCAGATCGTGTTGAAGACCTCTCCGATGGCGAGCGGCGTCGTCGTGTGCTGGCGCACGAGTCGCAGCGACTCCTGGTTCTCGGCGGGCGTGCAGTCCTCGAGCCAGAACAGGTCGTACGGCTCGAGCTCCTTGCCGAGCTTCGCCGCCTGGATCGGCGTCAGGCGGTGATGCCCGTCGTGCAGGAGCGGGATCTCGGGGCCGAACTCGTTCCGCACCGCCTCGAACACTCCGGGGAGGTGCCTGAGGTACGCCCGCGTGTCCCAGTCCTCCTGCACGGGGAGGGCCCCACGGCGAGCGGGCTCGTGGTCATAGCGGGCCTCTCCTCCGCCCGCGTCGGCGGACTGTGACGCGATCCCGTAGATGGCCTTCAGCCCTGGGACGCCCGTCTGGATCCGGATCGCCCGGTATCCCTCGTCGAGGTGCTCGCGCACGGAGTCGAACAGCTCGGGCAGCTCCTTGCCAGAGGCATGCCCGTACGCCAGCAGCCCCTGGCGGGAGGCCCCTCCGAGCAGCTGGTAGACGGGAAGCCCGGCCGCTTTGCCCTTGAGGTCCCAGAGGGCCATGTCCACTGCGGCGACCGCCGCCATGGTGACCGGTCCGCGCCGCCAATAGGCGGAGCGATAGAGAAACTGCCAGGTGTCCTCGATGCGATGGGCATCGCGCCCCAGGAGCAGCGGCACCACGTGCTCCTTCAGATAGGCGACCACGGCGAGCTCGCGTCCGTTGAGGGTAGCGTCACCGAGCCCGGTGAGACCGTCCTCGGTGGTGAGCTTCAACGTCACGAAGTTCCGGTCCGGACTGGTGACGATGACCTCGGCCTTGTCGATGCGCATGGTCGGTTCCGCTCCTCATGTCATGGGGCATGTCCTGGGGCGTGGGCGCGGCAGACCTACGGGCACGCCTGGGTGACACCACGGTACTACGTGACAGAAGACACAGGCTTCTCGACGCTGACCGCGGCAAGACCCGGCGGGCCTCCGACCCCGTGGGCGTTGTCCGGCAGGCCGGCGCGTCAGCAGTCACCGGCCTGGTGTCACGACGACGGCGGCCCGCCTCCCCGAGTGGGGAAGCGGGCCGCCGTCGTGCAGAGGGTCGGTCAGTCGTCGCTGACGACGACCTTGACCTCGATGTTCCCACGCGTGGCGTTGGAGTACGGGCACACCTCGTGGGCCTTGTCGGCCAGCTTCTGCGCCTCGTCCTGCGGCAGGTTGGGCACGACGACCTCGAGGGTGACCCCGAGACCGAAGCCGCCCTCGGGCAGCTTGCCGATGCCGACCTTGGCACCCACGGAGGAGTCGCCCAGCTCGGCCTTCTCCTGGCCGGCGACCAGCTGCAGGGCACCGTGGAAGCAGGCGGCGTACCCTGCGGCGAAGAGCTGCTCCGGGTTGGCTCCTTCACCCGATCCGCCCATGGCCTGCGGTGCGGCCAGGGCGAGGTCGATGCGGCCGTCGTCGGTCCGGGTGTGGCCGTTGCGTCCAGCTCCGGCAGCGATGGCCTCTGCGGTGTACAGGGTCTCCATTGGTGATGTCCTCTCAGTCGACGATCAGTCCACCCTCAGCCCAACACATCGTCCTGGGCTTGGCCAGGGGTTTCGCTGCGTATTCGCTCAGAGCTGTCATCTGTTCAGCCGGCCCTCCCCCGGTGCTGCGTCATGTCGCCCCGTCATGTCGCCCCGTCATGTCGCCCCGTCATGTCGCCACGGCGGTGCGCCCCGATGCCGCGCGGGGGCCTCTCGGCAGGCAGAATAGGGGACCATGCATTCCGACGACGTCGCCCGCCTCGAGCCCGGACACCAGCGCGAGATCAGCGAGGGGTTGCACGCCCGGTTCGCTGAGCAGTTCGGGCGGCGGGCCGACGGCGTCTGGTTCGCCCCGGGGCGCGCGAACCTCAACGGCGAGCACGTGGACTTCCACGGGGGCCACTGCCTGCCGATGGCGCTGGCGCACGGCACCTATGTGGCCGCCGCCCCCCGGGAGGACGGCCTGCTGCGGCTGCGGACCCTGGACCCCGGGCTCGACGACGGGATCCAGACGGTGAGCATCGCGGCGATCGACGCCCTGGTGCGCGCCGACGCCGGCGAGGGCAGCGCCGGGGAGGCACCGCCCATCACGGATGTGCACTCGATCGTGCCGGGGGTGACCTCCGGCTGGACCCACTACGTGGCCGGAACCCTGTGGGCGCTGCAGCAGCTGGGCGGAGAGCTCCCGGAGCTGGCGGTGCGTCAGGGCTTCGGTGCGGACCTGCTGATCTCCTCCACGCTGCCGATCGGCGGCGGACTGTCCTCCTCGGCGGCGCTGGAGTGCTCGGCGATGCTGGCGTTCGTGGCACTGGCCACCCCGCTGGGGGAGCAGAATCCAGGCCCGGCACTGGGTGCGGCTCTGGACGATGCGCTGCGCGCCCGTCTTGCGGCGGCCTGCATGCGGGCCGAGGTGGAGGTGGTCGGCGCCGGCACCGGAGGCCTGGATCAGACGGTGAGCCTGCGCGGACGAGCCGATCATCTGGTCTCCCTGGACTGCCGGAACTTCTCTGTGGAGCACCGGCCCACCTCGCGGCTCCTGGGGGAGCACACGTTCCTGGCGATCGACACCCAGCAGGCGCACTGGCTGGGCGATGGTCAGTTCGACGACCGGCGCGCCGACTCCGAGGCGGCGATGCGCCTGCTCGGGGCGGACCAGCTGCGGGACGTGCTCCCGGAGAGCCCGCACCCCGGTGACGTCGACGCCGGCCTGGCCCGGTTCGACACGCTGACCGGCGGCGCAGAGGCGATCGAGGGTCGCCGCACCTCCGCATGTCGGAGGCGGCTGCGCCATGCGCTGACCGAGATGCTGCGCTCCGAGCAGCTGGACCGGATCCTGGGCGACGAGAAGCTGGAACCCAGTGCCGGGGCGCAGCAGGTCGGGCACATCCTGGATGCCGGCCACGCCTCCATGCGCGACGACGCCCAGGTCTCCTTTCCCGCGGCGGATGCGATCGTGGAGTCCGCCCGTGCCGCCGGGGCGCTGGGCGCCCGGCTGATCGGCGGCGGATTCGGCGGCTCCGTCCTGGTGCTGGTCCCGAGGAGCCGAGAGGACGACGTCGTACAGGCTGTGCACCGGATGTGCGTGGAGCAGGGATTCACCGCCCCGAGGTTCCTGCACGTGGCGCCGTCCGCGGCGGCACGCCCGGTGGGGTGATCTCGGTGCGGGCCGGGACATTGCGCCCTCTGGTCCGCACTCCATCGAGCCAGCCCGTCCGCAGGAATCTTGGGGGCCTCCGCGCACTGATGCCGGGGAGCGCCGTCTCAGCCTGACGCAGCGTCCGGTCCCATACGATCCCGGGTCTACTGCACGTGCTCCAAAGTTCACCCTCGACTCATGGACGAGCCACCTGGCTTTCATGGGGCCTCAGCAGAATGGCGCAGGTGCGGGAACGCTCCCGCACTTGCACCGTGCTCGCACCACCACTCTTGCTGAGGAGAGAATTTCCGATGACACTCCGTCCCCGCGTCACCGGTCGGGCCTTGCCCGCCGTCGCCACCACCCTTGCAGGACTCTTCGCGCTCAGTGCGTGCGGAACTGACGACGCCGCCGCGGAGGGAGAAGCCGGCGGCACCCTCGTGGTGTACACGAACTCCGACGGCGAAGGTCGCGGCGACTGGCTCACCGAGCGCGCCGAAGAGGACGGCATGGACATCGAGATCGTGGGCATCGGCGGTGGTGACCTGACCGACCGGCTGATGGCGGAGGCTGGAAACCCGGTGGCCGACGTCGTCTTCGGCCTCAACCACGTGTTCTTCTCCCAGCTCGTCGAGAACGACGTGGTCGCCCCGTACACCCCATCCTGGTCCGAGGACGTGGCGTCGCCCGAACTGGGCGATCCTTCCGGGGACGGGAACTTCTGGCCCGTGGTGCAGCAGGGCATCCCGCTGGTCTACGCCCTTGATGCGGTCGATCCAGAGAGCGCCCCCACCGACTGGCTCGATCTCTGGGAAGACCCCCAGTGGCATGGCCGCTACGAAACCGTCGCTGACCTCGGCGGCGCCACCACGCAGATGGTGATCTCCGGGATCCTGGACCGCTACCAGGACCCCAACGGTGAGCTCGGCGTCTCCGCGGAGGGCTGGAAGCAGATCGAGATGTACTTCGACCACGGAGACCCGGCCGTTCCCGAAACGGACCTCTGGCTGCGCATGGCCGAGGGGGAGGTCGATATGGGCCAGCAGCCCGGCACCTCTAGCCTCGCGAACCGCGAAGAGGAATACGGCATCGAAGTCGGCCTGGTCGAGCCTGAGATGGGCATCCCCTTCGCCGTGGAGCAGGTCGCCGTGGTCAACGGCACCGACCAGGAGGCCCGGGCCCAGGAGTTCATCGACTGGTTCGGCAGCGCCGAGACCCAGTCCGCATGGTCCGAGGAGTTCGGCTCCATGCCGGCAGTCCAGGGCGCCATCGACGAGGCGGACCCGGAGATCGTGGAGCTGCACGAAGATCTCCGGCAGCAGGACATCGACTGGGACTTCGTCGGCGAGAACCTGCCGTCCTGGATCGAGAAGATCGAGCTCGAGTACCTGCCGTGATCCACTACGAAGACATCGAAGTCAGCTTCGGAGACTTCACGGCGATTCCCGCACTGAACCTCGACGTGGCCGAGGGGGAGTTCTTCACCCTCCTCGGCCCTTCGGGATGCGGAAAGACGACGGCCCTGCGCGCGCTGGCCGGCTTCGTGCAGCCCTCACGAGGTGAGATCTACGTTGACGGCAGGCCGGTGAGTCGGCTGCCCAGTGATAAGCGCGGCGTGGGCATGGTGTTTCAGAACTATGCCCTCTTCCCCTCCATGACGGTCTGGGAGAACATCGCCTTCGGACTGAGGCTGCGCAGGCACAGCGCGGCGGAACGCCGTGAACTGGTGGCCGAGGTCGCCGAGCGAGTGGATCTGAGCGCCGAGCAGCTTCAGAAGCACCCTTCCGAGCTCTCTGGCGGGCAGCAGCAGCGCGTCGCCATCGCCCGCGCCCTGGTGCTGCGCCCGAAGATCCTGCTGCTCGACGAGCCGCTGTCCAACCTGGATGCGAAGCTGCGCCATCAGCTGCGCGCCCAGCTCAAGGAGCTTCAGTCTGAATTCGGGATCACCACGCTCTACGTCACCCACGATCAGGATGAAGCCCTGACCATGTCGGACCGGATCGCCGTCTTCAACGCGGGACGAGTCGAACAGGTCGGCACTCCGGAGGAGATCTACGACCACTCGGCCAACGAGTTCGTCTGCCGGTTCATCGGCGCGGCCACTCAGCTCTCCGGCAAGCTCGCTGCCGACCTGGGGCACGAGGTCACCAGCTCGTGCTTCCTGCGGCTCGAAAAGCCCCTGCTCGAGACGCCCGGAGCCCCGCTTCTCCCGGTCTACCGCCGGATCAGCGCCGTCGTGCAGTCCCTTGCCTATCACGGCACGCACACGATCTACACGGTGGAGGCCCGCGGGACGGCGTTGAAGATCCTGGTGCGCGAGGACGGCGGGGGCAAGGCCGGCCCGGGAGATGAGGTCGAGGTCGGCGTCAATCCTGAGCATGTCCTCGCCTACCCCTCGGCAGGCGTCTCATGACCACCTCCGTGTCCACGATGCTCCGCTCCCCCTTCGCCGTCATCACCCTGGTGGTGCTGACCTGGTTCACCGTAGTGCTGCTGCTCTGGCCCAACCTGAACCTGCTCATCGAGACGTTCTTCCCTGACGGCACGTTCTCCGGACGTGCGGTGGAACGCCTGATGTCCTCCGAGCGTGCCATGCGGTCGCTGCTGAACTCGGTCGCGTTGGCCGTGGCGTTGGCGATCAGCACCAATGTCGTGGGCATCTTTCTGGTACTGGTCACCAGCTACTTCAAGATCTTCGGGTCCCGCGTGCTGTGGCTGGGTTACGCCACCACGCTGATCTACGGCGGCATCGTCTTGGCCGCCGGGTTCAAGTTCGTCTACGGACGAGACGGAATAGTCACCGGAATCCTGCTGCGCTTCCACCCCGAGCTGGATCGTGACTGGTTCACCGGCTTCTTCGCGGTCCTGATCGTCATGACCCTCGCGACGACGACGAACCACCTGCTGTTCCTCTCCTCGGCCATCGCCAAAGTCGATCAGCAGACGGTGGAGGCCGCGAAGAACCTCGGCGCGAGCCAATGGACCATCCTGCGACGGGTGGTGCTGCCCACCGTGAAGCCGATGATCTTCGCGATCACCATCCTGAGCTTCCTGACCGGCCTCGGCGCGCTGTCGGCTCCGATCGTCCTGGGTGGCCGGGATTTCCAGACGATCACCCCGATGATCCTCTCCTTCGCAGGGTCCCCGGCTTCCCGTGACCTGGCCGCGCTGCTCGCCATCGTGCTGGGTCTGGCGACGATCGCCATGCTGGTGTTCCTGACCCGCATGGAAGCAGGGGGGACCTACTTCTCACTGTCGAAGGTGGCCACACCGCTGGCGAAGCAGAAGATCCAGAGCCGGGCGGCGAATGTGGTGGTGCATCTGGCCGCGTACGTGATCTTCCTGTTCTACCTGACGCCGTTCCTGCTGATCATCCTCTACTCCTTCGTGGACTCCTACAGCATCCAGACCAGCTCGTTCGCCATCGAGAACATGTCACTCGCGAACTATGAGCGGGTCCTGACCCAGCGCCGTGCACTCCAGCCCTTCCTGATCTCCATCCTCTACAGCGCGGCCGCAGCAGGTGTCGCCGTCGTCGGGCTGCTGCTGGTGACGCGGGTGCTGGTCCGGCACCGCAACTGGATCTCCATCGGCTTCGAGTATCTGCTGCACGTGCCGTGGCTGCTGCCGGGTGCGATGATCGCACTGGGCCTGATCATGAGCTACGACCAGCCCAGTCCGCTGATCGGCAACAACGTGCTCACCGGCACGGTGTGGATACTGGGCATCGCGTTCGTCGTCATCAAGGTCCCGTTCACGCTGCGGCTCCTGAAGGCATCCTTTTCCTCCATCAACCATTCCCTGGAGGAGGCCGCCGTGCTGATGGGTGCCAGCACCTGGACGATCTTCCGCCGGATCCTGCTTCCCGCGGTCCTTCCGGTCGCTGCGGCCGTCTTCGCGTTGAACTTCATCTCGCTGCTCGATGACTACGACACGGCGATCTTCCTGGCGCACCCGCTGTATCAGCCCCTGGGACCCGTCATCCACGCCAATGCGGAATCCACCACGGATCTCGACGCCCGAGCCAACACGTTCGTCTACACGGTGCTGCTGATGATCATCTCCACGGCGGCGATGTGGCTCGCCTATGGCGGGGCCACCCGCCGCCGGCGGAGGAGGCGCAGACCAGCGGTGGTCCCCGCCGCCCCGGTGACGCTCAGCTCCAGCACCAAAGGGCCCCTATGAGAAACACGATGGCGACGCTGCGCGCTGACGCGGGGATGCTGATCATGGCTCACCGCGGCACTGCGGTGGGGTCGATCACCGAGAACACAGTGGCAGCGGTGCATGCGGCGCTGCGCTCGGGTGCCGACATGGTGGAGATCGACATCGTCGCGTCCACCGATGGTGACTTCTTCTGCTTCCACGACGGCGCGGAATCACGCCTGTTCGGACAGGAACTCAACATCGTGGATCTGTCCGGCCGAGAGATCCGTCAGCTTCGGTACATCCATACCGATCGGACGAACCGCTCCGCCCCGGTGGCATCCCTTGCGGATGTTCTTCACCACCTGCCACCGAGGGCGGTGCTCAACATCGACCGGTCGTGGCGCTGGTGGGACACGCTCCTGCCGTGGTTGGAGGAGTGGGAGGTGGCGCATCAGCTGACGCTCAAGTGCTGGGCGAAGGATGACTCCTCAGTCGACACGCTCCGCCGCCAGGGGCCGCAGCTCCCGTTCATCCCCATCTGCGAGAGTCTGGACCAGGCCCACGCCATGGTGGCCGATCCGCGGCTGAACACAGTGGGCGTGGAGCTGCTGGCAAGAACCCCGGACCACCCGGCACTGGACCGAGAAGCCGTCTCCGAGCTCAAGGCGCTGCGCCCCACGGACGACCCCTTGCTGGTCATGATCAACTCCGAGGTTCTCCGTGACGGCGTGCCGCTCTTCGCCGGCCATGATGATGAGAGTGCTGTGCTCATCTCACCGCACACAGCCTGGGGGCCTCTTTTCGACCTGGGGGTGGACATCATCCAGACAGACTGGCCATGGGTGCTCCGGGACTACCGAGCGTGGAGGGCCGATCATGCCGACTGAACTCTGGGGATCCCCCACGGTGGAAGACGTGGCCCGAGTGGCAGGCGTGTCGAAGTCGACCGTCTCGCGCGCACTCCTCGGCCGCGACCGAGTGTCTGAGGCCACTCAGCAGAAGGTGCGGGCCGCCGCCGCACGCCTGGGCTACGTTCCCAATGTGCTCGCCGCCGAACTCGCGAACCACACCTCCTCGACCGTGGGGCTGCTGCTGCGAGACGCCTCCAACCCCGCCTACGGGCTGATGTTCACCAGGCTGCATGAGGAGGCCCGTGCCGCAGGGCTTCGCGTCCTCTCCTCCACCATCCGACCCGGGCCGGGGGACCGTGCGGCCGAAGAGATCTCCACCCTGCACTGGATGATGGGGCTGAAGGTCTCCGGGCTGATCGTCGCCACCGGCGGGGTGGCCAGCGAAGAGCTCCGCCCCTTTCACGCCCAGATACCGATCATCCGGGCCGGCAGGCCTGAACCCACCGGTCAGGTGCACGCGGTCTCCTACGATGAGCGGCTCGCGGCTCGCGCGCTCACGGACCATGTCCTCGTCCATGGTCACCGTCAGGTCGCGGTCCTCACCCCACCCGAGGAGATCTCCTACCCCGAGCACGTGCGGGCGACGTCGATGACGGAGTTCCTGCGTGCGCACGGGGCGACGGTCACTGTCATCCCCGTGGATCGACTGGAGCGGGGACTCACCCGCACGGTGCAGCTGGTGGGCGACCGTGACGTCAGCGCGGTGATGTGCCCTTCCGACATCCGCCAGCTGGAGGTGATCAGGGTCCTGGACGACGCCGGGTTCAGCGTGCCTGAGGACGCCTCGGTCACCGGGTGCGACGGCATCATGCCCGGACTCGACGTCATGGGACTCACCAGCTACCGAATCGGGGTGGAGGTGCTGGCCGAACGCGTCATCGCGAACCTGTCCCGCCTTCTGGAAGCAGGCGGGTGGTCCGCTGGAATCGAACCACGACGTGCCCTTGACGCCCGAGACACCAGTGGCGCACAGGACATGCGCAGCCTGTACGCCACCGAGAAGGTCCACGAACTGATCCCCGGCGCGCTGATCCCCGGCCGCACCGTGGCCGCTCCCCTGAGCAGGTGAGCGCTGCGGGAACCACTCCTCCCCTGTCCACCGCCCCTGTCCACCGCCCTTGTCCACCGCTCCTGTCCACCGCCCCTGTCTGCCGAACACCGCTGAACAATCCCGTCTCCCTCTCAACGCCTCCTGTGAAAGGTCTCACCATGTCACTTCGCGCCGCCGAGTACCCGCACCCGCACCACACCTTGGTCCATCTCTCGGACACCCACTTCGTCACCCCTGGGGAGCTGCTCTCCGGCACCGGTCATCCGCGCGACCGACTGAAGGAGATCCTGACCTCGCTCGTCGCCGCGGAGATCAGGCCCGCAGCGCTGATCATCACCGGAGACTTGGCGGATCGCGGTGAAGCTTCCGCCTACCGGGAGTTGAGATCGGTTCTCACTCCGGCAGCCGAGCAGATGGGAACCGAGATCGCGTGGGTCATGGGAAACCACGATCACCGGGAGACCGTTCGGCGAGAGCTGCTCGACGCACCGGCCAGCGACGCGCCGTATGACACCACGGTGATGATCGGGGGGCTGCGCCTGATCATTCTCGATTCCACCGTCCCGGGGAAGCATCACGGGGAGCTCAGCGAGGAGCAGCTGGTGTGGCTCGCAGAGGTCCTGCGTGAGCCGGCGCCCGAGGGAAGCATCCTCGCCATGCATCACCCGCCGCTGCCGTGTGTGCAGGACCTCGCCGTCACAGTGGAGCTGCGCGAGCAGCAGCTGTTGGCCGAGGTCGTGCGGGGCACCGACCTTCGAGCGATCCTGGCCGGTCACCTGCACTATTCGACCACCGCGACGTTCGCCGGGATCCCGGTGTCTGTGGCCGGGGCGACGTCGTGCACCCAGGACCTCTTCACGCCCCGCCGCGGCACTCGCGCTCGTGACGCCGCCCAGGGACTGAACCTCGTCCATGTGTATGACCACACGATCATGCATACCGTGGTGCCCATGGCCGGTGGGGTCACGGTGGGTCGCGACGTCGACGCAGCAGGCACCGCCCGGCTGTTGGCGGAGGATGAGGTCTATATCCCGTCCCGGGCCCGGTGAGCAGGACCGCGCACGAAGACGGGGCTCCCTCGCATCTCGGGGGGAGGCCGGCCGACTCGCAGGATCAGTCCCGCGCGATCCCAGTCAGGTCGAGAGACTCGCTGAAGTGGCAGGCGGCGCGGCGGCCGCCGTCGGGCTCTCCCAGCTCCGGACGCTGGGAGGTGCAGGGCTCGGCCTGGGCATGCGGGCACCGGGTGACGAACAGGCACCCGTCGGGGGCGTCCTTCGGATACGGCACCTCGTCGCTGGTGGCACGCTCTGTCGTCCGCCGGACGAAGGTGGGGTCCGGGACGGGCACCGAGTGCAGCAGGGTCTGGGTGTAGGGATGCTTCGGCTCACGGTAGAGCTCCGCAGTCTCCGCCTCCTCGGCGATGCGTCCCAGGTACATGACGTTGACCTGGTCGGCCACATGCTCCACCACCGAGAGGTCGTGCGAGACGAACAGGTAAGTCAGACCCAGCTCCTCCTGCAGGTCCACCAAGAGGTTGAGGATCTGCGCCCGGACGGAGACGTCCAGGGCGGAGACGGGCTCATCGGCGATGACCAGCCGGGGGTCCGTGATCAGCGCCCGGGCGATGTTCAGCCGCTGCCGCTGGCCGCCGGAGAACGCGTGGGGGTACCGGGGCATGTATTCCGGGCGGATCCCCACCTTCTTCAGCATCTCAGCGACCCGGTCCTCCAGCGTGCTGCCTGAGGCGAGACCGTTCACCAGCAGCGGCTCCCCGACGATCTGCTTCACCGTCATCCGGGGGTTCAGCGAGGAGAACGGGTCCTGGAAGATGGTGCGGATCTGGGTGCGATACTTCCGCAGCCGCTTGCCCGTGATCTGCGCCAGATCGGTCTGGCTGCCGTCCACCTCCCGGAAGAGGATCTGCCCGTCGGTGGGGTCCGCCAGCCGCGCGATGCAGCGGCCCAGCGTGGTCTTGCCGCAGCCGGACTCCCCCACCAGCCCCAGGGTCTGCCCCGCAGGGATGTCCAGGTCGACGCCGTCCACTGCACGGACCTCCCCAGTCGCTCGGCGGAACATCCCTCCGCCGATCGGGAAGTGCTTGGTGAGACCCCGGACCTGCAGCAGCGGGCCCGTCGCGGCTCCCGTCCCGACGTCCTCGCCCGGCCGGGACTGGATCTCCACCGGCACCCGCGTGCGGACGCCGGACCGCGCCACTGCGTCTGCCGAGACGTCGGCGGCGGACGGTGCCTCCTCCACGGCGTCAGGGATCCCTCCCGGGCCGTCGGCGTGGCTGTAGAGGTGGCAGCGCACCTCCTGGCCTTCCCCCACAACGCTGGAGTCCGGCATGTCGACGTCGCAGACCCCGGGCATCGCGAAGTCGCAACGCGTCCGGAACCGACACCCGGAAGGCATGTTCTGCGGGTGCGGCACCATGCCACGCACGGTCCGCAGCCGCGGGCGCTCCCCGCCGTCGCGCAGCTTCGGTATCGAGTCCAGCAGCGCCCGGGTGTAGGGGTGCCGCGGGGCGGAGAAGATCTGCTCCACCGTGCCGCGCTCCACCACCTGGCCCAGGTACATGACGACGACGTCGTCGGCCATCTCCGCCACCACCCCGAGATCATGGGTGATGAACATCATCGCCATCTGGTTCTCCGCCTGCACATCCTTCAGCAGGTCGAGGATGCGGGCCTGGGTGGTGACGTCCAGGGCGGTGGTGGGCTCATCGGCGATGAGCAGGGCCGGGTCGCAGGACAGCGCGATGGCGACCATCACCCGCTGACACATCCCGCCGGAGAGCTGGAACGGGTAGACGTCCATCCGCTGCTCGGGCTGCGGGATGCCCACCCGACGCAGCAGCTCCAAGGCCATCTTCCGCGCCTCATCCTTGGGGACCTCCCGGTGCAGCCTGATCGCCTCGATCAGGTGCGCCCCGACGGTGTACATCGGGGACAGCGAGGACATCGGCTCCTGGAAGATCATGCCGATCTGCCCGCCGCGCACCTGCCGGATCGGCTCCCCGTCAGGGTCGAGCGCGGCGAGGTCCACCGCCTCCGCACCCTGGGGGCGCCAATGCATCTCCCCTTCGACGATCCGGCCCGGCGGGTCGATCAGCTGCATCACCGACCGTGCCGTCATCGACTTGCCGCAGCCCGACTCGCCCACCACGCACAGAGTGCGTCCGGGGTGGACCTCCAGGTCGACGCCGTCCACAGCCTTGACCGTGCCGTCCGGGGTCTCGAACTGGGTGCGCAGCCCGCTGATCTCGAGCAGCGGGAGGTCACCGTGATGCGGCCCCTCCTCCTCGAGGTCACGCTGATCAGCTGGGGCGATGGTCTGACTCATGGTCTGTGCCTCCTGGTCGCTCCCGCCGCCCCGGGCCGAGGGCCCGACGGCGAGAGACGTCAGTTCTTGTACGGGTCAGCGGCGTCACGGAGACCGTCACCGAAGAAGTTCATCGCCAGCACGGTCACCACCACCGGGATCCCGGGGATCAGGATCCACGGGGCCGTGGAGACCGCGCGGATGTTCTGCGCCTCCTGCAGCAGCACGCCCCAGGACACGGTCGGCGGCTGCAGCCCCAGTCCGATGAAGGACAGCGCCGTCTCCGCCAGGATGATCGTCGGGATCGACAGGGACAGGTTGGCGATGATGTGGCTGGTGAAGGACGGCAGCATATGTCGGAACATCACCCGCCCGCCGCCGGCCCCGTCGGCGATCGCCGCGGTGACGTAGTCCTCGTTGCGCACTGCGAAGAACTTCCCGCGCACTTCTCGGGCCATGCCCACCCAGCCCACCAGGGAGATCACCACCGTCAGGGCGAAATACCGTTGGACCGGTGACCAAGAGTCCGGCACAGCGGCGAAGAGCGCCATCCACAGCGGGATCGTGGGGATGGACATGATCAGTTCGATCAGCCGCTGGATCGCGTTGTCAATGCGTCCGCCGAAGTAGCCGGAGATGCCTCCCAGCACCACGCCGAGACCCAGGGACAGCAGCACCCCGACCAGGCCGATGGACATCGAGATCGTGGTGCCGTGGATGATGCGGGAGAGCACGTCTCGGCCGTTGGCGTCCGCTCCCATGAGGTACATCGGTGGCCCGTCGGCGTCCACCGGGCCGATCAGGTGCCGGTCCCAGGGGATGAACCCGAACAGCTCATACTCCTCACCCTGGACGAACATTCCGATCGGGACGTGCTGCTCCTCGTCGAGCTCGAAGGTCAGGGCCAGAGTGTCCGGGTCCTGCTCCAGGCTGTACCCGTGCACATGCGGACTGAAGGACCCCTCGTCGAAGAGCTGGACGGTCTGCGGCGGCGCGTAGGTGTAGTCGGAGTTGTGGTAGGTCCCGGAGTAGGGAGCCAGGAAAGGGGCGAAGACCGCCACCAGGTAGATCAGCAGCGTGATGCCGCCGCAGAACATCGCCAGCTTGTGGCGCTTGAACCCCCACCAGATGAGCTTCCACTGCGAGGCCAGAGCGACGTCGGGAGTGTCGGTGTCGGGCCGGTCCGTCTCGGGCGCCGTCGTGGCGGGTGCGGGGAGCTTGCTCTCCCCGCCGGGTGAGAACGGCTGGGTCATCGCGTCCTCGCTTCCTGGTCGGAGGGGTTCAGCGGTGTGGTCTGTGGCAGCATGACGGCCTCCTGATCAGTACCTGAGCCGGACGCGGGGATCCAGCCAGGCCAGTGCGAGGTCGGAGATCAACGTCCCGATGACCACCAGGACGGCGGAGATGAGCAGCACCGAGCCGGCCAGGTACATGTCCTGGGCCATCAGGGCCCGCAGCATCATCGGGCCGGTGGTGTTGAGGTTGAGCACCTGGGAGGTGATCGCGTCGGCCGCGATGAGCCCGGGCAGGATCCACCCGATCGTGGAGAAGAAGGGGTTCATCGCCACCCGCACGGGGTACTTGATGGTCAGCCAGCGTCGCGGCAGTCCGCGGGCTCGTGCGGCCACCACATAGGGCTTGCGCAGTTCGTCGAGCAGGTTGGCGCGCAGGATGCGGATGTTTCCCGCCGTGCCGGCCGTGCCCCAGATGACGATCGGGATCCACAGATGGGCCAGCAGGTCCATGGCCCGCCCGAAGCTCCACGGGGCGTCTCGATACTCCGGCGAGAACAGCCCGCCGACGCTCTGTCCGAAGACGGTCAGAGAGACCCACATCAGCACCAGAGCGATCAGGAAGTTGGGGATCGCCAATCCCAGGTACCCGAGGAAGGTGAACGTGTAGTCCCCCACGGAGTACTGCTTCATGGCGGAGTAGACGCCGATGGGGAAGGACACCGCCCAGATGAACAGCAGCGTCAGCACCGACAGCAGCAGCGTCAGCGGCAGGCGCTCGGCCAGCAGGTCGGCCACTGGCCGGCCATAGTCGAAGGACTCCCCGAAGTCCCCCTGGAAGACGATGCTGGAGATCCACATCCAATACTGGACCCAGACCGACTCGTCCAGGCCGTAGCGGGCTCGCAGGCGGTCCATCTCCCGGGCTGCGAGGGAGCCGTCGCCCTGCTCGGCGAGCTGGGCCTGCACAGTGGTGAGGTAGTCGCCGGGCGGCAGCTGGATCACCACGAAGCAGATCACCGAGATCAGCCACAGTGTGGGGATGAGGATGAGGATCCGACGGGTGAGGTACCTCAGCATGGCTGACACCTCCGGAGGGGCGCTCGATCACGACTCACATCTGCTCCCTGGCGCTCAGCGGTCGAAGAACCAGGTCGGGATGTCCACCGGCCCCGGGGTGAGGTGCAGCCAGGAGTCGGGGAAGCTCTCGACGACGTTGCGCAGATCGTTCTTCACGATGCCGTAGCCGTCAGTCGGCAGCGCGATGCCGATGGCGTAGAACTCCTCCTTGGCGATCTCGAGGATCTCCCGGAAGATCTCTTTCTGCTCCTCCTCATCCGGCTCCAGGGGGATCTCCCGGGCCAGCTCCATCTGACGTTTGGTGGCCTCCGGAGGCTCCTCCGCCGAATCCCCCTCGCCGCGGCTCTCGTACCAGTCCGCCCACCGCACCGCATAGTTCGACTCGTTCCCGTTCGGGAAGTACCAGCGCGGCTCGAGCATCTCCACATGCAGCCCGCCGTCTCCGGCCCAGATGCTGGCGTCGAACTCGTTGGCCTCAGGGGTCTTGCGGTCGTAGAAGAGGGTCCGCTCGAGCGTGTTCACCCGGGCGTCGACTCCCACGTCCTCCCAGAACCGGGTGACCATGTCTGCGGCGGAGGTCCACTCCGGGAACAACGTGGTGACGTCGATGGTGAACCGCAGCCGCTCGCCGCTGGGGAGGAGGCGGAAGCCGTCGGAGTCGCGCTCGGTGAGGCCGGCGTCGTCGAGGTGCTGCTCGGCCAGGTCGACGTCGAATTCGGTGTACTGGGTGGCGAACTCCTCGTCGTAGAACTCGGAGTCGGGGTGCGGGGCGGCCTGCCAAGGCTCCCCCTGCCGTTGGTAGACGGTGTCGATGATCTCCTGCCGGTCGATCGCATGCGACAGACCGATCCGGAAGTCCTTGTTCTGGAAGACCTCGCGAAGCTCCTCATCACTGTGGTTGAGGTTCAGCGCGATGATCATCCGGTTCATGGCGGTGGACTCCACCGTCACGAAGTCGAAGCCGCCCTCCTCCCGCGCCTCGGCGAGCACCGGTCGGTTGGCGTCCTGATTGAAGTGCCGGGAGTGGAAGTCCAGCTCTCCGTTGACCGCCTTGAGCAGCATGACCTCCTCCTCCTGGACGACCTCGAACTCCAGTCGGTCGATGAAGGGCAGCTGGGCGCCGTCGCTGTCGACCTTCCAGTAGTAGGGGTTGCGCTCGGCGACCACCACGTTGCCCTCGTTGAGCTGGTTGGTGATCACCCAGGCGTAGAGGACGGGCTTCTCCGGGTTGTTCCACCAGTGGAGGCGGTCCTCCCAGTGGTCGATCCAGGAACCGAAGCCGGCCTCGTCGGCGAGCTCCTCGGCCCCGTCGTTGAGGTGGGGCAGGAAGTCCTCGAGGTAGTGCTTGGGGAAGAACAGCAAGTTGGTGGCCCACCAGGTGGCCGAGCGGGAGGCTTCCTCGATGACGCCGCCCTTCGGCTCGGGGTAGGTGAGCCTGACGGTGTAGTCGTCGATCCGCTCGGCCACGCAGGGCTCGTTGTTCACGGCGAGCCAGCCGGGCGGGTTCGCGTTGAGCTCCTCGTTGAAGTAGACGTCCTCGAGGGCGAACATGACGTCGTCGGAGGTCACGGGCTCACCGTCCGACCAGCGCATGCCTTCACGCATGTGGATGGTGTACTCGTCGCCGGCGTCGTTCATCTCGATGTCCTTGAACGTCCCCGGAAGTCCGCTCTCGGCCAGGCTGGCGTCCACCCGCAGCATCGGCTCGAAGGCGATCATCCGCTCCAACCAGGGGTCATCTCCCTGACCCAGCACCGCCCCCTGATAGATCCCCCCGTAGACGCCGAACTCCGGCGCCTCGACGACGAGCCGGTCCGCCTCGATCGGCAGCCTCTCCTCCAACGGAGGCAGCTCGCCGTTCTCGACCATCTCAGTGAGCATCGGGGCTTCCTTGGGGCGACCTTCGGGAGGAGTGGAGTAGTCGGTGTCACCGTCGGTGCCGGTGTCGGCGTCGGCTCCGCAGGCGGCCAGCGACAGGGTCAGCAGACCGGCTCCGCCCCCGGTGATCAGCAGCGATCGGCGGGAGACCCCTTGCACCTCAGGGGATTCGTGAGTGATGGACATTCCGGACTCCTCTCCAACGGGATGGGATGGACCTCGGCGGAGAAGCCAGGAACACCCGCAATGCGTGTGATGCACGTCTCATTAGACCGATTTATCGCCAAATGTAACATGGATCACACGTTTATGCGTGTTGGAATCTGTGGAAATGTCAGGAAATTGACAGGTGAGACTCAGGCGAACTCCAGGTGGCCGAGGAGGCGGTCCTGGTCAGAACGTGACAGCATGCCGATATGGGAGTCCCCGACACGTCCGCCGAGATACTCGTCCGCGAGGTCCGCGGAGACGACCTCCCCGCGTTCCTGGCCGCCCGCCCGGACGCACCGAGCATGGGACCGTATCTGCTGCGACAGAGAACCAACGGAATCGGCACCGGGCTCGTCGCGCTCGACGGCGAGACCCTGGTGGGCTCGCTGGAGCTGTGCTGGACCTGGCCGCCCGAGGTGCGGAACCTGCACGTCGTCGAAGCACGGCGCATGCAGGGCATCGGCACCGCGCTGCTGGCTGCCGCCGAGGCGGCCGTGCGGCATCGCGGCTCCCAGGAGGGCGAGGAGGAGCTGGTCCTCCAGCTGCACGTGGGGGAGGGCAATCCCTCAGCCCGGCGGCTCTACGAACGTCTGGGCTATCGGCCCACCGGCCAGCGCACCTCCACCAGGTATTCGTCCCTTGACGACGACGGCACCACTCGCACTGCCACGGAGATCGACGAACTGCTGGTCACACACCTCGGCCGCTGAGCGTGCCGTGCACGTCAGCGGCCGAGGCACATGCGGACCGAGCTCAGTTCCTGTTCTCGACCCGATGCGTGTAGGGGTTGTACTGAGGCCTCTGATAGGCGAGCTCGCCACCCTGACGTCCACCGAACGGACGCCCGTGATCAGCGAACTCCGCCCGGATGTACACCAGACGCCAGGGGCCCATGTCGATCCTCGACCCCGTGCGAAGAGTCACCGGAGCTCCGTGGGACCCGCTCACACTGCCGCCGGCGGCGCCACGACGCGAGAGCAGGTACTCGTCGAACTCATCATGGATGACTTCGGCATGGAAGGGCTCAAGCCCGGCCAGCCGCAGGTCACAGGTCTCGTCGCTGCCGATGACGGTCCTGTCACCGACGAGGTTGAACTCCATCAGAGGGCCGGGGCCGGAACCGTCGTCCTTGACCATCACGAGCCGGGGACGGCCGGAACCGGGGGCGCTGTGGGTGGTGGTCACGCGTCGCCGGATCCTCCGGCTGAACGTCGGGACCGGCGGCCAGGGGGTCGCCGGGGGCAGCATCGCCGGCGATGCGCTGCCGGCCGGCGGACTGGAGAGCATGCTCTTCGCCGCGGCGGTCAGGGAACCCAGGCGGATGTGCCTGGATCTGGTCACCACGCGCTGCAGCACGGGAGCATCGACGTCCCCGATGCTCAGGAGCTCACCGTCCGGGCCGGAGATGGTGGCCGAGACACCCATCTCGGCCAGCTCGTCGGCGAAGGCCTTCAGCATCCGCACCGCCCCGGGGGTCGGCTTCTCCAGCAGTCCGGGTGCATCGGTGTGGACCTGCACGTGGGTGCCGTCGGCAGTCACCGTGCCGCTGAGCGAGCTGCTTTCGACGCCGTCCTGATCGACCTCGCGGCAGCTGAAGCTGATGTCTATGTCGAGATGCATCACATCACCTGTCCCGGTGCGGCCGGCTCAGCGGTTCTCGTCATCACTGGTGGTGACGCGCAGAGTCCCGTTGAACTTCCAGATGGCACGCGGGGCGTCCGGGCCGATGTCCCGGGGCACCTCGACCGTCATGTCCACGAGCTCATAGTTCACCGCGGCACCGCGTCCGGTCAGATAGGCCCACATCTCCTGGCCCAGATCTGCCCAGTTGCCGATCTCATGCGGTTCGTTGCCCTGCGGGTTCGGCTCCTGTGACGTCGTGGGGTCTGCCATGGAATTCTCCTCGCTGGTCAAGAACGGCTCCGTCGGCCCGGAATGAGATTCGGATGACCGGTTCTGTAGTCCAGACAATACTCAACCCGTGATGACATGGGAATACCCTGACGTCGCTCATCGCCGGGAGCGCGTGAAGGCGGAGAGCCCAGTGATCTCGCGTCCGACGATCAGCGCCTGCATGGAGTCGGTCCCCTCATAGGTGGAGACCACCTCCATGTCGGTCAGGTGCCGGGCGATCTGATTCTCGAGCAGGAGCCCGTTGCCCGCGAGGATGTCGCGGGCCGTCCGGCACATGCTCAACGCCTTGCGCGACGTCGTCATCTTCACCAGCGAGGCCTGCGGGCCGGTCAGCCGGCCGCCCTCCGCCAGGTCGGCCATGCGCAGGCACATCAGCTGCATGGAGACCAAGTCGGAGAGCATGGTGGCCAGCTTCTCCTGGACCAGCTGGTATCCCCCGATCGGCGCCCCGAACTGCTCCCGCTCCTGGGCGTAGCGGGCAGCGATCTCGAAGGCCGCCATCCCGTGTCCGAGAGCCTCCCAGGAGGCGCCGCCGCGCGTCGCGGCGAGCACCCGGTTCACCCCCGAGAAGTCCTCACAGTGCTCCAGGCGGTTCTCCGCCGGGACGCGCAGATCCTCGATGACGATGTCGGCCTGGTTGATGGCACGCTTGCCGATCTTGCCCGTGATGACCTCCGGCCGATAGCCGGAGGGCCAGCTGCCGTCCTCCTGCCGCTCGACCACGAAGGCCTTGACCTGACCATCCTCCTCATCCCTGGCGTAGACCACCACGACGTCGGCGGCGTGCCCGTTGCCGATCCAGCGCTTATGTCCGTTCAACAGCCAGCCATCCCCCTCACGCCGAGCACGGGTCTCCAGGGACACGGAGTCCGAGCCGTGCGCGGGCTCGGTGAGGGCGAACGCCCCGGTACGTTCCAGCCGCGCCATCGAGGGCAGCCACCGGTCGTGCTGCTCCTGGTTGCCGAGCATGTAGATGCTGCCCATGCCCAAGGAGGAATGGACGCCGAGGAAGGTGTTCACCGAGCCGTCGATGCGTCCCATCTCGCGCGCGACGAGGCCGGCCGCCCGGCGGGAGAGCCCCGGGCATCCGTGGCCCTGGATGAACCCTCCGACCACCCCGAGGTCGGCCAGGCCGGGAAGCACCGAGACCGGGAACTCGGCCCGCTCCCAGTGCTCGTCGATCACCGGGGCGATCTCCCGCAGTCCGAAATCCCGGACCCTGTCGCGGAGGGCGAGCTCCTCGGTCGCGAAGTCACGATCGAGATCGAAGAAGTCCAGAGCGGCCGGGACATCGATCGCGCTGCGCTGAGTCATGGTGTCAGTCATAGAGGAAGCTCCTTCGGTGTGCAGTCACCCTGCTGCGGGGGTCCGGGGCGTGGCGCCGTCGTCTGCGGAATTCTCGTCAGGGATCAGCGCGGCAGCGAGCGCCTCCCGCATCTCGGCGCCGATCGGCGTCGGCTGACCGGTCTCGGCGTCGACATGGACCATCACGGAGCGGCCCGTGGCACACGCCTGCCCGCGCTGAAGAAGGTCATGGTGGACTACGAACGAGGTGCGCCCGATCCGCGAGATCCAGACGTGGGCGGTCGTCGCCTCCCCATAGAGCAGGGGGTGCAGGTAGTCCACAGTCAGGGACCGCACCAGGCGAGGACCCTGAGGCGCCTGGCGGAACCACACGGCCGAGGCCTGGAGCCGCGCCTCCTCGAACAGGGTGACGACCTTTGCATTGTTCACGTGGGCGTTGAGGTCCTGGTCCGACCACCGCAGCGGCATCGGGCAGACGAACGCTCTGCCAGGTCGCGTCACGACTCTCCCGCAGGCTTCCCAGGAAGCCCGGGGTTCTCCGGAGCATGCCCGTGTTGCCCCCGCCGTTCGGCCAGCCAGGCCAGGACCGACTCCTGGTCCTCCCCCAGCGTGGGAGGCTGCTTGGGGTAGCTCGCAGGGGTCCGGCTGTAGCTCACCGGGTGCTTGATCGTGGGCACCGCCGCGTCGCCGCGTCCGGTCTCGACCACGGGCTCCAGGCCCAGGGAGGCCGCGAATTCGACACCTTCGTCGATGCCGAGGATCGGCGAGCACGGCACACCCTCTGCTTGGAGAGCATCGAACCACTCCTGGGCGGTCCCCTCGGCGAGCGCCTCGACGAGCTGGGGACGCAGCTCGTCCCGGTGGCGGTTCCGGGCCTCCATCGTCGCGAATCGGGGGTCGGCTGCGAGCTCAGGGAGCCCCAGTCGGGAGACCAACCGGGAGAACTGTCGGTCGTTGCCGATGCAGACGATCAGTTCACGGTCCTTCGCGGGGAACGGCCCGTAGGGGTAGAGGCTGGGATGGTCGTTTCCGAGCCTGCGAGGCACGTTTCCGCAGGCGGCATAGCCGGTGGTCTGGTTGACCAGACCGGAGAGCGCCGATGACAGCAGGTCGAGCGCGAGATGCTGACCCACCCCTGACACCTCCCGCTCCCGGAGCGCCCCGAGGATGCCCACCGCGGCATGGAGCCCGGTGATGACGTCGAACATCGCCACTCCGGCACGCTGAGGGCTGCCCTCGGGATCTCCGGTGACAGACATGAATCCGGAGACCCCCTGGGCGAGGAGGTCGTAGCCGGGCATCGTCCGTCCGCCCTCCGTGCCGAAGCCAGTGATGCTCACGTGGACCAGCTCGGGCCAGCGCCGGGCCACGGTCTCGGCGTCGAGGCCGAACTTCTCCAGGCCGCCGGGCTTGAAGTTCTCCACGAACACGTCTGCGGCGGAGAGGAGCTCCTGGGCGGTGCGCAGATCCTCGGCGTCCTTGAGGTCCAGGACGAGGGAGTGCTTGTTCCGGTTCACGGCCAGGTAGTAGGTGCTGACGCCGTCGCGGTGCGGCGGGATCCACTGCCGGGTGTCATCCCCGCCGGGACCCTCCACCTTGATGACGGTCGCACCCATGTCGGCCAGCAGCATGGTGCAGTACGGCCCGGCCAGCACTCGGGAGAAGTCGGCGATGACGACACCCGCGAGCGGCCCTGTCGGCGTGGACTGTGACATCGGCCAGCTCGACGGCTCCGGCTGGCGCGGATCATGCTGACCCGAGTCGTGTGCGCCCGCCTCGATGTCTTCAGCAGAGAGTGTCATCGCGTCTCCCAGTCCTCGGAGTTCTGTGTTTTGCACCACACAATCACGCCGATTATGCTTTGTCCAAGACAAATTCTTCGTACCTCTCATACCAATGACGCAATAATCGTGGTCTCGGCGACCAGGAGGAGGGACCGTGGAGGTCCATCAGGCGCGCGCGTTCCTCACAGTCGCTGAGGAGCTGCACTTCGGCCGGGCAGCGTCCCGGCTGAAGATGGCCCAACCGCCGCTGAGCCGGCTCATCAAACAGCTCGAGAGGTCACTGGGGACGGAGCTCTTCGAACGCAGCACCCGCCATGTGGCCCTGTCCTCTGCCGGCCGGGCCCTCCTCGAGCCAGCCCGCAGGCTCGTCGAGGCCTCGGAGGAGGCCGAACAGGCGGTGCGCAATGCGCTCACCGGGGAGACCGGCCGGGTCCGGGTGGGCTTCGCCGGAGCCTCGATCAACAGGAAGGTCGGCGAGCTGGCGCGGCAGGTCCGCGCAGCCCGACCCGGGCTGATGCTGGAGCTCTACAGCTCCCAGTTCTCCCACCTGGGGCTGGAGCGGGTGCTGGACGGCTCCCTGGACCTGGTGATCGGCCGGTGGGACTTCCTGCCCGCCGAGGTCGACTCTGCCGTCATCGCCCTGGAGGAGGTGATGGTCGTCCTGCCGGCCTCGCACCCGCTGGCCTCCCAGTCCGCGGTGGACATGAAGGACCTCTCCGATGAACCGTGGATCACCCTTCCGGGGGGCGTAGGGGCCGCGCTGCAGAACCGCCTGAACTCCCTCGCCATGGCCGCAGGCTTCGTGCCTCGGGTCGTCCAGACCGCCCCCGACTCTTGGACTCAGGTCGTGCTCGTCGGCGCCCAGATGGGGTGCGGGATCAGCCTCGACTCCGTGCGTGACAACGTCTCCTCGGACGGCGTCGCGTTCTCCTCCATCACCTCGGAGGATCGCCCGCTCGAAGTGCGGATGATCTGGCGTCACGCGGACGACAACCCCGCCCTGCGCGCCGTCATCGAGATCGCCGAGGCGATGTTCCCCGACCCCCGCACGGAGGAATCCCCCAGCACGCAGCCGTGAGGGCTCATGGGTAGCTGTACCAGCCGCGGCCGCTCTTCCTGCCGTACCGGCCGGCTTCATAGAGATCGGTGATCATCGGGTGGGGCAGGCTCTCAGGGTCTCCTGTCTGCTCGTACTCCGCCTGCCGGATCATGTGCACCACATCGACGCCCACCAGGTCCATGAGCTCGAAGGGGCCCATGGGGTGGCGCAGTGCGGTGCGTGCCGCGGCGTCGATGTCCTCGAAGTCGGCCACACCCTGGTCCAGCAGGCTCAGCGCCTCCTGACGGATGGCGTTCAGCAGCCGGTTCGCGACGAAGCCGGGGATCTCCTTCCGCAGCGTCACCAGCGTCTTGCCCAGAGCCCGTGTGAACGCGGCGGCGCGCTCCATGGTCTCCGGCGACGTCTGCGGGTGCGGGACCAGCTCCACACACTCCATCACCAGCGCGGGGTTGAAGAAGTGCAGGTTGCAGACCCTCTCGGGGTGCTCCACGGCATCAGCCACCCGGGAGGAGACGATGTTGGAGGAGTTCGTCGCCAGGATGGTGCCGGGGTCACAGACGGCGTCCAGTTCGCTGAAGATGCGGCGCTTGATCGTCAGGTCCTCCACGGCGGCCTCGATGACGATGTCGCTGGCGGCCGCGGCGGCATCGCGGTCCGTCGTAGTCCCGAGGCGCTCCCAGGCCGCGGAGACCTGCGCCCGGGAGCGCCTCCCCTTCTCGACATCGCGGTCGAAGCGTCGGCGGAGCTGCTCGGCGGCGGCGTCGAGCTGCTCCTGAGCGATGTCGACCAGGTGTGTGCGGAAGCCGGCGAGCGCGGCGACCGCCGCGATCTGGGACCCCATGGTGCCGGCCCCCACCACGGTGACCGTCTCGATCCCTGCGGCGTCGGCCGGCGTCGTGCTCTCCTCGGTGGTGCTCTCCTCGGTCTGTGCTCTCACGTCTGGTCTCCTCCTCGGTCTTCTCGGCCCTGCGGGGCAGGTCGTGCTGGCTGCACCACGTGATGCGTCGTGTAGTCGGGGCGACGCTTCTCCTGGAAGGCGGAGGTGCCTTCGGCACGTTCCCCGGTGCTGTAGAGCACGGACTGGGCGAGCCGCTCCAGAAGCATGCCGGTGGCGGCGTCGGCGTCGAGGCCGTGCCGGATGATCGTGGTGGCCAGCTGGACGGCGAGCGGGCCGCGGGCCATGATCTGCTCCGCCACGCTGCGGGCCTCGTCGAGCAGCGCCTCCGGAGCGACGACGCCGGTCACCAGGCCCGCCTGTAGGGCCTGGTCCGCATCCAGGCGCCGCCCGGTGAGGATCATCTCGGTGGCGCGACCGGCGCCGATGAGACGAGCCAGCCGCTGGGTGCCTCCCGCGGCCGGGATGATCCCCAGTCCCGTCTCGGGAAGGGCGAAGCGGGCCGCGGTGGAGGCCACCCGAATGTCGCAGGCGAGGGCGAGCTCGAGACCGCCCCCGAACGCGTAGCCGTTGACGGCGGCGATCGTCGGCTTCTCGACGGACTCCACCGCGTCGTAGAGGCGCTGCATCGCCGCGCGCAGACCGTCCTCCGGCACACGGCGGGCGAGTTCCCTGATGTCGGCGCCGGCGACGAAGGCCTTGTCCCCGGCACCGGTGAAGATGATGGTCCGGACGGAGTCGTCCCATCGAAGCTCCTCCAGCGCGTCCGCCAGCTGAGCCAGCACGTCGCTGTCGAGAGCGTTGCGCACCTCGGGGCGGTCCACGGTGATGGTGCCGATCCCGCCGTCGATGCTCAGCGTCAGGGCCCCGGCCCGGCGGTGCTCATCGTGCCTGCTCTGGTGATCCATGGATGATTCCCTCTGCTCCCTGGTGTCGACATCAGTGTGCTGCGAAGTCATCGTGCTCCTTCCGTGAAGGTCTCGGGCCCACCGTGGCGAGGCGTGTCGTCTTCGGGGTTCTGGTCGGCCGACGGGGTCAGCTGGTCCTGCCCGCGGCGGAGGTGCGCCACGGCGACGACCCCGACGACGACGGCGAGTCCCGGAAGGGCGAGCGCACTGTCACTCAGAAAGAGCATGAACCCGCCCGCGCCCAGCAGCAGCCGCACCGGCAGGCTGATCCGGCGCTCGACCCCGACCAGCCATCCGCCGATCGCGCAGGCGATGGCGTAGACGGCGACCAGGCTGGCCAACAGGGCCAGGGCGACGTCCACGAAGCCTGCCTGAGCCACCAGTGCCGGGTTCAGCACGAAGCCGAACGGGACCACGTACTTCACCGCGCCGAGCTTCATCGCAGAGATGCAGGTGGCCATGGGGCTGGACCGGGCGATCCCCGCTGCGGCGAACGCGGCGAGCCCCACCGGAGGCGTGATGTAAGAGACGGAGGCCCAGTAGATGACGAAAAGGTGGGCCGCGATGGGGTCCACCCCCAGGGCGGTGACCGCGGGGACCATGACGATGGCCAGGAACACGTACGCGGCGGAGATCGTGAGCCCCATGCCCAGGATGAAGCAGACCACAGCGCTGGCGATGAGGATCAGCAGCAGGTTGTCACCGACCACGGCCACCAGGTCACGGGAGAGTGAGAGAGCCACTCCGGTGGCGGAGAGGCCTCCGAGGAACAGTCCGACGCCGGCGATGATGGCGATGATCTGGGCCAGCGTCTTGCCGACGTCGAGGACCATCGCCAGCCATTCGCGAGGTCCGAAGTTCAGTCCGGGCTTGATGAGGGCGATGATCAGGAGCACGCCCACCACCCAGTAGGGCACCTGGGACTCGGAGCCGGAGGTGAACAGCATCAGAGTGAGCAGTCCGAGCGCACCCAGGTACGGCCAGCCGGCCAGCAGCGATGCTCCCAGGCGTGGCAGCAGGTTCCGAGGGGTGCCCGTCAGCCCTTGCTGGGCGGCGTAGCCGTCGATCTGCAGGAAGATTCCGAAGAAGTACAGCAGCGCCGGGATGGACGCAGCGATGAGGATCTCCGTGTAGGGGACCCCTACGAAGGAGACCATGAGGAAGGCGGCGGTGCCCATGATCGGCGGGGTGATGGACCCGCCGGAGGAGGCGGTGGCCTCGATGCCTCCAGCCATGCGTGCGCTGAACCCCGCGCGCTTCATCGCCGGGATGGTCATCGGCCCGGTGGTGAGGACGTTCGAGACGGCAGAGCCGCTCATCATACCCATGGCCGCGGAGCTGGCCACCGTCACCTTCGCCGATCCACCGCGGTAGCGACCGAAGAGCGCCATGGAGAGCCCATGGAAGAAGTCAGCGCCGCCGGTGTGCTGCAGCACGACGCCGAACAGCAGGAATCCCACGAGTATGGAGCCTGCCGTCTGCAGCGGCAGTCCCAGGATGCTCTCGGCCCCCATGGCGTGGATCTGCGCGATGGTCGGCAGGTCGTAGGCGATGCCTTGGAGGATGCCGACGGGGATCCCCTCAGCGACCAGCGGGTAGAGGGAGAACGCGAGGGCCAGCACGGCGACGATCCATCCGGCCGCTCGGCGCAGGGCCTCCAGGACGATCCCCCAGAGCACGAAGCTCAGGACGGTGGCCGTCGTCGGGGCCACGAACTCCCACCCGTACTCGTGGATGTCGACGCCGTGATAGGCGAACCACAGGCAGCAGGCGGCGAAGACGCCCAGCACGATGACGTCGTACCAGGGCACGCCCGCCGTGGCCGCCTCCGTTGGCCCGGTCTGCGCCGTGCGTGCTGCACGGGCGGGCCAGAGGATGAAGACGATGGGCAGGAAGCAGGCGATCAGCAGGTAGAGGAACGCGTTGGTCAGGACCGCGAGGCCTCCCACGTTCCAGAAGAACACCTGGTTCATGGTCAGCAGGATTCCGGCCAGGGTCAGCAGGGTCACGACGACGGTCCACGGGGGCGTCAGCCGCGGGTTGCGACGCACGGCGCTGAGCACGCTGCGCGCGTCCAGCGCGCCCGCCTCCCGCTGCGACTCGTCCACGGCACGGCTGTCGAGATTCGTGGTGGTCATGCCTGGCCTCCCTCGTCGATGTCCTGGACCTCCGGGAGGGCCGGCAGGTTCTCGCGCTTCCAGTCCTTCCAGCGGCGGGCGGCATCGTCGTCGCCTGCGTGGCTCTCCCAGAAACCGGGCCACGCGTCGGTGAGCAGGCCCTCGCGGTCCAGCAGCGCCTGGTTGCGCCGCTGGAGATCCTCGGTCCAGCGGCCGATGTCTCGGAAGTATTCGACGGAGCCCTCGTGGAAGGGCACCACGAGCGGGTCCAGGAGCACGTTCTCCGGGCCGAAGCTCTCCGCATCCGGTGTGGCGTCGCGGAAATGCTCGAAGTGCTCGTCGATGCCGCGGACCAGCTCCGAGACCTCCTCGGCGGGGCGGTCCGCCAGGGTCGTGAGCGGGATGGAGTACTCCATGTTGACCGCCGTCTCCCCGTCCTCCATGCCTGCCCCGGTGAACTCCCCGGGCCGAACCATGGGGGCGAGCTCCTCCCAAGTCTCATAGCGGGAGGAGTCGTCTCCACCGAGATCCAGCCATCTCACCTCGTGCTGTGAGGCGAGCTCCTCGATGTTGGAGCCGACGACGTTCTGGTAGAGCGCATCGAGGTGTCCGGTGCGCAGCGCGTCGATCTGTTCGCCGTAGGTGAGATCCACCGGCACCACATCGCTTCCGGTCAGACCGCCGTAGTTCAGGATCGCCTCCAGCTTGCGGTTCATGGAGGTGCTCGCGACCAGTCGCGGGTATCGCACCCCCTCAAGATCACTGACGGTCTCGATCCCGCTGTCGGCAAGGACCAGGACGCCGTAGTTCCCCGGCGGTGACCACACCTGCCGGATCGGCTGGGGTCCCCACTGCTCGGAGGCGAACTCATCGTCCCCCTCAAAGGCGTAGTAGTACTCGTCTCCTGCCCTGGCGTACTGGGCCGTCCCGTTGATGACCGGCGCCAGGCGGCCGATGCCGGTGTCGGAGGTCATCAGGCGCACCTGCACGCCCATGTGGCCGGTGAGCGTGTTCGCCACGGCGGCGAGATCGTTGTACGTGCCGGTGCCGACGCCGTAGGTGGACCAGACCAGCTGGCGCGGAAGGCGGGAAGCCCGGGCGGGCGGAGGAGCGCATCCGCTCAGAGCGGTCAGGACGGCCATGCCGGAGGCGGCGGTGGCGGCGGACATGAAGCTGCGGCGGGTCAAGCTCGTCGGCATGTGACCTCCTGAAGATGGCGTGTGCTGGCGGGTGACCGACGCGAGGTCGCTGGGGAACGGCGCCAGGAAAGAAGGGGCGGGCGGGGTGGAGCCGGACTCGACGAGCCGCGAGGCTCATCGGCGGTGCGTCCCTCCATTCATACCTGCACTGTGTGATCTCCGACACTCTCGAGGCTCTTTATTCCTCTATTCGCATGAGTCGGGATCGATGCGCGCAACGCGTCGAGGAAACCGCGCCAGATCAACGCCCAGCGGGCTCCCGACTGCAGCCGGGGCCCCGGCAGAGCGGTATCGGGCGCCCAGACGCCGCGCACGCACGTTGCCAAACGGACGCCGGGCTGGTTACGTGTTCCGAGTCACGGCGTAGTGGGAAGGAGCCCCATGTTCAACCTCGCACTGGCGGCCTCCCACGCCGCCACGATCCATCCGAGCCGGACCGCCGTCGTGACGCCGGACGGTTCACTGACGTTCGCCGAGCTCGACGCGCAGATCAGCCGTGCGGCTCGTGGGCTCCAGTCCGCCGGCATGCGACCAGGCGACACGGTGGCTCTGCACCTGCCCACCTCGGCGGCGTTTGTCATCTGCTTCTACGCCGCACTGCGGGCCGGCCTGATCGCGGCCCCCGTGGCCCCCTACGCGGCACCCCGAGAGCTGCGGCATGCCCTGGAGATCTCCGCGTCCCAAGCACTGATCACCGCCTCCGCGGACCCGCCCGAGGGCTGCGACGGCGTTCCCGTCATGGACTGCGAAACGCTGGTGGCACGAGGAGCAGACGGACGCTCGGATCCGTTCGTCGCCCGCTCCCCCGAGGACGTGGCTGCAGTGATCTTCACCTCCGGGACGACCGGAGCCGCCAAGGCGGCGAAGCTGACGCATTGGAACCTATGGATGAGCTGCACGGCACTGTCGGCACGCACCTCACCCACCTCGGAGGACGTCGTGCTCGCGTGCCTTCCGCTGCACCACGTGTTCGGCATGTCCGGCCTGATGAACGCGTCGTTGGCCTGGGGCATGACCCTGGTGCTGAGGCCGCGGTTCGACGCGGCAGAGGCCCTGGATCTCATCGCGAAGCACCGGGTCACCCGGTTCTCCGGGGTTCCCACGATGTTCATGGACATGATCAGGGAGGGCGCCCAGGGGCGGGACCTCTCCAGCCTGCGCCATGTGACCTCCGGCGGCGCGGCCCTGCCGCCCGGGGTGCTTGAGGACTTCGAGGAGATGATCCCCAGCGCGACTCTGCTGGAAGGCTATGGCGCCTCCGAGACGACGTCGTCGATCTGCGTGAACTCCAGCCGGGAACGCCGCCGTCTCGGCTCCGTGGGGACGCCCTCCTGGGGGACCCGAGTCCGAGTCGTCGCCGAGGACGGCGCTCTGCTGCCGGCGGGACCCGAGCACATCGGTGAGCTCCAGGTGTCGGGGCCGACCGTCTTCGCCGGCTACGCCGACGACCCCGAGGCGACCGCGGCGGCCTTCGACGGCGAGTGGCTGCGCACCGGCGACGTCGCCTGGATCGATGCCGACCAGTACGTCCATCTGGTGGACCGACGCTCCAGCCTGATCATCCGCGGCGGGCTGAACGTCTATCCCGCCGAGGTGGAGCAGGTGCTCTCCCAGCACACCGCCGTTCAGGAGGCCGTGGTGCTCGGCCAGCCGCATGAGAGGCTCGGCGAGGAGATCGCGGCACTGATCGTCCCCGGCAGGCCGCTCGGCGAGCTCACCGGTGAGCACCGTGCGCAGCTCGTGGAGCATCTCGACCACCACGCGCGCGAGCACCTGGCCGCCTACAAGCGGCCGCGCCTCATCCGCTTCGTCGACTCGCTGCCTCGCACCCCTTCCGGCAAGATCCTCCGCCCCGCCGCCCGAGATCTGCTCGCCGAGCAGCTCTCTGACGTCGACTGACCTCCACTGACTCGCACCCATCCCTCGACAAGGAGACCCCATGCCCGCTGAGCAGCCGACCCCCACCCGACGCCGCACCGACCTGATGGCGATCGAGAGCCAGCTCTCGGCCGAGGAGATCGGCATCCGGGACCGGGTCGCGGAGTTCGTGGATCGCCGCATCCGGCCGCACATCGCCCGCTGGTACGAGGAGGCGGTGCTGCCCACGGAGCTGTTCGGGGAGATGGCTGAGCTGGGGCTGTTCGGGATGCACCTGACCGGCTACGGCTGTGCCGGACGCAGCGCCACGGAGTACGGGCTGGCCATGCAGGAGCTGGAGGCCGGGGACTCGGGGATCCGCACGGTGGTCTCGGTGCAGGGCTCGCTGGCGATGTCGGCCATCCACAAGCACGGCTCCGAAGAGCAGAAGCAGCAGTGGCTGCCAGGCATGGCCGCCGGGGAGATGATCGGCTGCTTCGGACTGACGGAGCCGACCGCAGGCTCGGACCCGGGCGCCATGGCCACCCGGGCTCGCCGGGAGGGGGACGAGTGGGTGCTGGCCGGCTCCAAGCGCTGGATCGGTCTGGCCACCATCGCTGATGTGGCGATCATCTGGGCGAAGGTCCCGGCCGCAGAGTCCGAGGCCGCCGTCGAGGGCGAGCACCGCACCAGCCCCGACGACGCCGGTGAGGTGGTGCGCGGGTTCATCGTCCCCACTGACACGCCGGGCTTCCGGGCCGAGGTGATCGGGCAGAAGCTCTCCATGCGCGCGTCGCTGCAGTGCGACATCACCCTCGAGGAGGTCCGACTGCCCGCCGAGGCGATCCTCCCGAAGAATCCCGGGCTGCGCGGCCCCTTCGGCTGCCTCTCGGAGGCACGGTACGGCATTGCCTGGGGCGCGATGGGCGCCGCCCGAGACGCCCTGGAGGCCGCCCTGGACTACGCCGCAGAGCGCCAGCAGTTCGGACGCCCACTCTCCGGCTACCAGCTGACCCAGAAGAAGTTCACGGACATGGCCCTGGAGCTCACCAAGGGGCAGCTGCTGGCCCTGCAGCTGGGTCGTGCGAAGGACGCTGGGACGCTGGAGAACCACATGATCTCGGTGGGCAAGCTGAACAACTGCCGGGCCGCCATCGAGATCTGCCGAGAGGCACGCACCATCTTCGGCGGCAACGGCATCACCGCCGAGCACTCCCCGCTGCGGCACGCCAACAACCTGGAGTCGGTCCGCACCTATGAGGGCACCGACGAGGTCCACACGCTGATCATCGGGCAGCGGCTCACCGGGGAGGCCGCCTTCCGCTGAGCGACGCGGGGCAGCGGCCGGCCACTCGGTCCGCCATGACCCGTCAGCTCCGGAGGAAGTCCTCGACCGTGGCGGCTAGGAGGTAGGCTCCCTCGATCACGGCTCGATCTGCGGCCGGGGACACCGCTGCCTGCGCGAACTCCTTCTGATGGTTGACCGCGGGCAGCGAGTCGATGGACAGATAGGGGTGTATCGCACGGGTGACCAGCGAAACGTTCCCCATGTCAGTGGAGGCGGTGTTCATCCCGCCTCCCACCGATTCCTCGCGGTCCATGTCTCGTCCCACGGTCTGCGCGTTGACGGCGAAGAGGTCCGCGAGCTCGGCGTCATTGCGAAACTCGGAGTAGCGCGGGCTCGTCTCCACCACCTCCATGGAGGCTCCCGCGGCGAGCGCGCCTGCCTCGAAGCAGCCACGCACTCTCTCGAAGGTGGCCTCCAGCTCGTCGAGATCAGCGGCCCTGACATACCAGGAACCACGGCAATGGTCTGGGATCACGTTCGGAGCCGAACCAGCCTCCCGGACGATGCCATGCACTCTGGTGCTCGCGGGCAGCTGCTGCCGGAGCAGCCCGATCGCCACTTGAGCGACGGTCATCGCATCCGCGGCGTTCGTCCCCAGGTGAGGATAGGCCGCGGCATGTGCCGCGAAGCCCGTGTAGACGACGTCGAAGTGAGCCACCGCGAACGGGCGTGCATACAAGGAGTTCGCCGGGCCGGGGTGCACCATGAGCGCCGCCTCGAGATGGTCGAAGGCCCCGTCCTCGATGAGATGGATCTTTCCTCCGCCACCCTCCTCGGCCGGAGTGCCGATCACTTCCACCGTCGCATCCAGCTCGCCGGCGAGGTCCCGCAGCGCCGCCGCGGCCCCGACCGCGGCGGCGGCAATGATGTTGTGCCCGCACGCGTGGCCGATCCCCTCGAGCGCGTCGTATTCGGCGATGAACCCCACATGGCGGCTCCCGGTCCCCAACCGGGCACGGAAGGCGGTGTCCAGCTTCCCGAAGGGCATCTCGATCTGAAATCCCAGCTCGCGGAGCATCTCGGATATCCGCTCTGCTGAACGGAACTCCTGCCAGCGGATCTCCGGGGCGGCATGCAGGCCATGGCTCAGGCCCACCAGCTCCTTCCCGATCGCATTGACAGCACGGGCCGTCTGCCGGCGAGCAGCCGGGAGCTCATCCTCCGAGATCTGGTGGAGCCTCTCGCCCGCACTCATCGAAGGTCTCCGGCCACGCCGAAGCCAGGAGCTTCATCAGGGTTCAGGGCCCGAGTCCTGTAGTCGTCCTTCACCGGTTCCCACAGGGACCAGAGACGCAGCAGCTCCGCGACCGGGTCGTCGGCGTCGTCGACCCGCAGGTCCGTCGTGGCCCATGAGACGTCGTCGATCACCTTGAGGCCCGCCGAGCGCACCGGACCAGCTTCTCCACCGGCCGCGAGCGCAGCCTGCAGCCCGGCCATCAGTCGGGCCTCGAGGCTGCTGCCGCGGTCTGCGTGGTACGCCTCCACCATGGCGTCGACGGTGTCGGCAGAGGCCAGCAGGTTCCCCGCCGCCACCGCAGCATCTGCCGATGCCCAATGGTTGATCCCCAGGGAGTTCTCACCTGAGTGATGAGCCGTCCGGCCCTCATCGTCCACCACGGAGAGCTGCCGATAGTCTGCGAACGGCTCCTCCTGAAGCGTCCTGCTCAGAGCATCCTCACTGCCGAGCCCCTGCTCAAGACGGTCGAGGATGGCGGGCCCCAACCCCGGGTTCGTCACGTTCTGACTGGCGACGACCCCCACCCCACGGCGCAGATGAATGCAACGGGAGGCGACAGCGGGCGACGAGGAACATACGACCATCCCGAATGAGCCGGACTCGGGATCCCTTGCTGCAAGCGAAAACGTCATGGCATCTCCTGTGAAGAGTCGGTTCAGAGCACTGCGGTGGCGTCGATCTCCACGAGCCACTCGGGCCGGGCCAGGGCCTCGACCACCAGCCCGGTGGAGACGGGATGGACGCCCCTCAGGTATCTGCCCATGACCCGGTAGACGGTCTCCCGGTACCGGATGTCCGTGAGGTAGACCGTCACCTTGACGATGTCTTCGATCGATCCGCCGGCTTCGGTCACCAGCAGCGAGATGTTCTCCATGGCCTGCACCGTCTGTGCTTCGACATCTCCGATGCCGACGGACTCCCTGGTCTCCAGGTCCTGCGCGACCTGGCCACGCAGGTAGACGACGCCGTTGGCGACGACGGCTTGGCAGAGATCGTTGTCCAGGTTCTGCTCTGGATAGGTGTCCTTGGTGTTGAACGGTCGAATACGCGTGTGCTTCATCGCTGTCATTTCCTTCTCATGCTCTCTGTGAAAGGGCGGGGATCGGCAGGGCACGGTCTATGTGGATCGCAGAGCACCCCCGAGAACAGCCGGCCGGAGGTTATCGACCGCGGTCTCATGGTCCAGGTAGCCCTGCTGGATCATGATGTGATCGGCGATGTGCTTGGCGTCATGCCAGACTCCCCAGATGAAGCTCGACCCCCTGCTCGACTGCCAGGGGAGACCCAGGAAGTAGATCCCTGGCTCCGCTGCGACTCCTCGCTGATGACGGGGCCTGCCGTCGTGGTCGAACGCATCGACCTTCAGCCAGCTGTAGTCGACGCGGAACCCGGTGGCCCACACCACGGAGGTGATGCCGGCGTCGTCGACCTCCAGCTCCAGGATCGGGTCTGTGAGGCATCCGGGCTCCGGGCGCAGCTCACGCGCCTCCGGCTCTTCGGGCAGATCGAGGCCGTTTCTCTCGACGTAGGCGTCGGCCTCATCGAGAAGGGAGAGGTAGTTGGCATCGCCATCGGCGATGTTGCTCCTCAGGTCCTCGGCGAAATGCAGTCTTCCCTCGGCGAACGATTGAGTCCGCCCGACAAGCGTGATGCCGTCGGCGGCCAGGGCGCGGAAGTCGACGGTCTGACCTCCGTGTGCCCCGCTGACAGCGATCGTGACGTGCTCGGATCCGCTCGGTGGAGCGGAAGCCGCCCACTTGTTGAGCACGCCGAGCCACCAGACGAAGTCCCGCCCACGGTAGCTCCGTGGAGGCCTGTCGTGCGGGCCGACGGACAGGTAGACCTGGCGTCCGGCTCTCCGGAGCTCATCGGCGATCTGCACACCTGAGGACCCTGCCCCGACCACCAGCACCGCCCCCGCCGGCAGCTGCTCAGGGCGTCGATAGGAGCTGGAATGGAGCTGCTGCAGCCCCACCTCCGCGGGAAGGAGATCCGGAACGACACCCTTCTGAAAGGGCCCGGTCGCAGCGACGACGTATCGGGCCTCGATCGCACCCTCTGAGGTCTGCACGTGAAAGCCGGGCCTCCCGGCGTTCTTCCGGACCGAGGTGACCTCGACCCCGCACCGAACCGGCGCGTCGATCATGTCGGCATACGAGACGAAGTAGTCGGCCACCTGTTCCTTGGACGCGAAGGCATCGCCGGAGATGCCGTCGAACTCCCGACCGGGGAAGCGGTCATGCCACGCCGGCCCGTTGGCCACCAGCGAGTCCCAGCGCTCGGAGCGCCAGCGCTCAGCGATGCGGCTCCTCTCCAGCACGAGATGAGGAATCCCCCGAGCACCCAGGTGCTCGCTGATGGCGATCCCCGCCTGACCGGCGCCGACGACGAGCACCTCAGTCTGTTCGTATGACATCCCTCGCCCTCTCACTCTTGTGACACTGCCTGGTGAGACCCATCATCAGCGGCCTTCCGCATCACTTCAAACATCGAGAAGGCATGCACTGCATAAGATCAATGGAAGAATTGCGACCAGCCGCAGCTTTCCCAATCGCCCAGGGGGCACGCATGCCACGGCCACAGAACGAACTGACGCTGTCGCAGATCCGATACTTCGTGCGCGCCGCGGAGCTCGGCTCCATGACGGAGGCCGCCGGAGAGCTGTTCGTCGCCCAATCAGCCATCTCCACCGCGATCTCGCACCTGGAGGCGTCCCTGGGGTGCAAGCTGCTGGTGAGACAACGCTCCCGAGGGGTCGTGCTCACCGAACAGGGACGAAGCTTCTACACCCGCGCCATGAGTGTCCTGCATGGGTTGGACGACGCGGTGGACTCGGTCCGCCCTGAGCAGCTCTCCGGCTGGCTCACCGCGGGATGCTTCACGACGCTTGCACCCTTCTGGCTGCCGGAGGTCTACGACGCGCTGACCTCCAAGTACTCCGACCTCACAGTCCGCATCAGGGAGGTCACAGCCGATCAGATCCACCCGCTCCTGCTGCGCAGAGAGCTGGAGATCGCGCTGACCTACAGCTTCGACTACGGCAGAGAGGTGACCTTCGAGCCCATCTGCGAGGCTCCGATCTACGCGGCCGTCGCCGACGCCTCCCCGCTCGCCGCACGCGAGAGCATCACCCTGGAGGAGCTGGCCGATGAGCCCCTCATCCTCCTCGACCTGGGGAAGAGCACCAACTACTTCCTGTCGATCTTTCGCGAAGCACGCCTGCAGCCACAGGTGCATCAACGCTTCGAGAGCTTCGAGGTCGTCCGTTCCATGGTGGCTCGGGGCCACGGGTACACCCTCCTGAACCAGCGCCCGGCCCATGACCTGACCAACGACGGCGGCCGAATCGCGCGGCTCAGGATCGACGGCGCTCGATCCCTTCTGCAGATCGGACTGGCCTACCGGTCCGGTGAAGCACTCTCCAGGAAGGGCCAGGCCTTCGCGGACGAATGCAGGCGCATCTTCTCCGACGACTAGCGCGTGCACTGGGTGCGCTGCATCACGTCTCGTGATGCGCATCCTCGTTTTTCACTCATTGAATACCCTCCCTCATCGGTAAAGACTGGGCGCCATCCAGAACCACCGCTTGCACTGCGGCGCCGCTGACGGCACCTCAGCGCCCGATGAGGAGGATCGTGTGCGAACCAGACCCTACACACTCAAGACAAAAGTGATGTGGACACTTATCGTCACTTTGCTGGCGCTCTCCCAGTTTCCGGGAGTTCTCTTCTTCCATGATGTCGCCGAACCCAGAATCTTCGGCATGCCGTTCATCTATGGATACATCATCATCATCTGGGCGCTCCTCTGCGGTGTCCTCCTCTGGGCGTACCTGGCCCGCTGGGGCCGCCCCACACCCGCCGGAACGACCACTGACGACACTCAGAAGGGCGTGGATCGATGAATACCCAGGAGATTCTCGGAATCGCGGCCATCGGCGGCGCCCTGGCGATTCCGCTGGTCATCGGGCTGCTCGCCTCCCTGAAGGCGCGACCCACGACCAGCGACTACTTCGTCCAGGGGCGGGCGATGGGACCGATCGCCCTCTTCTTCACCGTGCAGGCCACGTGGTGGAGCGCCTTCGCCTTCCTCGGCTCCAATGCGAACTTCTACCTCTACGGTCCGGCATACTGGACAGCCGTCATCTTCAATGTCTTCTTCGGAATCATGTATTACTGGATCGGCAAGAAAGTCTGGTTCCACGGCAAACGAGGAAACTATCTCACGGCTCGCGATTTCTTCGTCGATCTCTATCGTTCACCGGGACTGGCCACCTTCATCGCCGTGATCCTGCTGGTCTTCTCCCTGCCTCATCTTCAGATCCAGCTGACCGGTGGGGCCTACCTCATCGACGTGGCCTCCGGAGGGACCATCCCCTTCTGGGTGGGCGGCCTGCTCTTCTACACCGTCATCATCGCCTATGTCTGGGCAGGCGGGCTTCGCGCCATCGCCTGGACTGACATCTTCTACGGAGTCGGGATCTTCTTCGGACTCATCGCCGCGGGCGTCTACATTCTGGGCGAAGTGGGCGGAATGGGCACCATGTTCGATCAGATCGAGCAGGTCCGCCCCGAGAATCTCATCCTCGGGGACGGGATGTGGATGTACTGGATCGCATTGGCCATCATCACACCGATCGGTGCTCTGATGACGCCCCAGCTCTGGACACGCATGTATGCGGCGAAGAGCCCTCGCCCGTTCGACCTGATGCCGTTCCTGCTGGGTCTCGTGGCGATCGCCTACATCGGTGCCATGGTGATCGGCAATTCAGCGGTGCTCCTCGAGCCCGACGTCGAGCAGCCGGACCATGTGCTTCCGATCATGCTCCTGGAGCATGCGCCGCTGCTGCTCGCGCTGCTCGTGATCGCTGCCGGCGCCGGCGCTGCGATGTCCACGGCGAACTCACAGGTCCACGCCATGGCGGCCAGCTACACCATCGACTTCCACGGTCGGTACTTCCAGAAGGACCTGCCCGAACGAAAGCGCATCTGGGTCGGACGCTGGGCGATCCTGGCCTTCTGCGCCATCGCCTATGTGATGGCCCTCTACATTCCGGGCCTGCTGATCGCCATCGGCCTGGTCGCCTACGCCGGCCTGGCCCAGGTGATCGTCCCGACGGTGGGCGCACTCTTCTGGCGCCGCGCCAGCGTCGCAGGCGCGACCTCCGGTCTGATCGTGGGCATCACCACGCTCGTACTGTTCACGGTCTTCCCGGCGCTGGTCCCCGGGCCGTTCAGCGTCCACGGTGCCGGCCTGCTGTCACTCCTGCTGAACGTGGTCGTCTTCATCAGCGTCAGCCTCCTGACGAAGCCGAGGAGCTCCGAGCTCCTCCTCAAGATCCGCCGTCGCCAGCAGGACTTCGAGGAGGAGCGCTGGGATGACGCCCCGGCGGCACCGGAGACGTCGTCAGCGGCAGACGTGAGCACCACCCGCTGACACGTCGCACGGGGCTCCCCGGGCACCGCCCAGGGGAGCCCCGTGCCTCGTCCCCGCGACGGAGCCGAGGCCTGAGGCATGAGGACCGAGGAAGGGCGCAGTCATGCATACCACCCGAACAGAGCGGGACCTGCTGGGCACCCTGCCCATCCCCGCCCAGAACTACTACGGGGTGCACACCACCCGCGCAGCCGAGAACTTCCGGATCAGCGGCACCCCCATCTCCGCCTATCCGGGTCTCATCAACGCACTCGCGGCCGTGAAGCAGGCAGCTGCCCACGCGAACCGTTCCCTGGGGGTGCTCAGTCCGGAACGCGCCGACGCCATCTGGGACGCATGCTCCCAGATCCGGGACGGGAAGTTCCATGACCAGTTCATCGTGGACGTCTTCCAGGGTGGGGCGGGCACCTCGACCAATATGAACGCCAACGAGGTGATCGCCAATGTGGCCCTCGAACGGATGGGATTCAGCAAGGGCGCCTACGAGAACCTGCATCCTCTTGACCACGTGAACCTCGGCCAGAGCACCAATGACGTGTATCCCACTGCACTGAAGATCGCTCTCCTGGGCGAGCTTCGCCTGCTCCGCCATGCCATGCAGGATCTCGTGGAGACCTTCCGCCGGAAGTCAGAGGAGTTCTCCCCTGTGCTGAAGATGGGCAGGACCCAGCTGCAGGATGCCGTTCCGATGACCCTCGGACAGGAGTTCTTCACCTACGCCGTCATGCTCGAGGAAGACCGCAGCAGACTGGTGGAAGCCATGGACCTGCTCACCGAGATCAATCTCGGCGGAACCGCCATCGGGACCGGCCTCAACACCCATCCCGCCTATGCAGAGCTCGTGCGCTCGAAGCTCTCCGAGCTGCTGTCCACAGAACTCCGCACCGCAGAGAACCTCATCGAAGCCACCCAGGACGCCGGCGCCTTCGTCCAGCTCTCGGGTGTGCTGAAGCGGGTCGCCGTCAAGCTCTCGAAGACCTGCAGCGACCTTCGCCTGACCTCATCAGGCCCCCGAGCGGGGCTGAACGAGATCAACCTTCCCCCCGTGCAGGCGGGATCCAGCATCATGCCGGGAAAGGTCAATCCGGTGATACCTGAGGTCGTCAACCAGGTGGCCTACGAGGTCATCGGCAACGATGTGACGGTGACCCTGGCGGCAGAGGGCGGGCAGCTCCAGCTCAACGCCTTCGAGCCGGTGATCGCGATCAGCCTGCTCCGTTCACTGACGCACCTCACAGCGGCCTGCCGGACCCTCGATGAGAAGTGCGTGCAGGGGATCACGGCCAACCAGGAGGAGCTCCACGACACAGTCCATCGATCGATCGGACTCGTGACAGTCCTGTGCCCGTACATCGGGTACGCCCAGGCGTCGCTCGTCGCCCAGGAGGCCCTGCTCTCCGGGCGCACCATCACGGAGACGGTCCTCGACAAGGGCCTGATGAGCAGAGAGGCCCTCGACGAGCTGCTCGTTCCGCGGAATCTCACCGGCCCGTTCACCGATCACGATCTCATCCCCGCTTCAGCACCGCCAGCGGAATCCGCCACCGGTAGCGCAGCGCCAGGAGCCGCAGGGTGAGCACCAGCATCGCCACCGCCACGGCACTGACGGCGTTGAAGAGGCCGCCCTCCAGCAGCAGGGCGGTCGCCCCGGCGCCCAGGAAGGCCGGGGCGGCGTAGACACCGTGGGGGTTGAAGATCTGCGGCACCTCGTTGGCGACGACGTCACGCAGGGCTCCTCCGCCGACGGCGGTGGTGACCCCCAGGAGCACGGTGGCGATCGGATTCAGCCCAGCCTCATGGGCGATGCTCGCTCCCATGACACAGAACAGCGAGAGGCCCAGCGCGTCGAAGACCAGCAGCGTCCGGCGCAGCCTGTCCTCATGGATGAGCCGCACGAAGACCGCCAGCACGGCCAGCGCCACGGGCACGAGGTACTGCGGGGCAGCGAAGGCGTTGGGAACCCCAGTGTTCAGCACCAGGTCCCGGATGACGCCGCCGCCGAGTCCAGCGAGGCTGGCCAGCAGCAGGGAGCCGACCAGGTCGAAGCCCTTCCGCACAGCCAGCAGCGCCCCAGAGACGGCGAAGGCGAAGGTGCCCACCAGCTCCAGCACGAGCACCATCACGGTCACTGACATCCCTGCTCCTCCTCAGTCATCCTGGGGCATCGCTCGGTCCACGTGCGAGTTCCATGACCATAAGACTGCCATGCCAGGGCTCCCAGGGACGGGCAGGTCGGGGCGGTGTCAGGTATCGAAAGGGATGACCGCCAAGTCATCTGGCACGAGGAACTCGCCCGAGTACCCTGCAGCCGCCACCCGCTCCCAGGCTATGGCGCCGGAGCCGGGTACCAGGTGATGCAGGGCAAGGCGCCGCGCCCCCGCCTCACGGGCCACGCGGACTGCGTCGACGACCGACGTGTGGGACTTGTAGTGATGCGCCAAGGAGGCGCGTGACGTCTCATCGTGCTTATCCCGGTACATCGATTCCATGAAGTCGAAGTCGATGGCCTCGTGAAGCACGAGTCCCGCGTCCCGGCTCAGCCGGACCATATTGGGCGTGTAGGTCGTGTCACCGGAGACGCACACCGATCCCTCTGCCGTGTCGAAGCGGAAGGCGAAGGCCGGGGCGACCGGCGGATGCTCCACGAGCGTGGCCGTGACGACCACTGACTCGTCCCGGTAGATCTCGAAGCCCTCCGTCGCCGGCACCGGATTCTCGTTGGGGTGGAACTGCAGAGCATCGGGGATATCGATGTCCTGCGCATCGAAGATGGCCATCGGCGAGGGCCTCAAGGCGTCGATGATCCGATCGTTGAGGTCTGTCGCCGCCGCCTCCATCAATCGCAGGAACATCTCCGCAGTGCCCGGCGTGGGACTGTGTGGAGCCATCGGATCCGGCTCGACGCTGGCCAGCGGAGACACCGGCGGCAGAGCCCCCCGGTTGCCCGGGCCGATGATCGGCACAGGTCGGCCGATCCTGTCCTGGAGCTCAAAGAGCCCGAACAGGGCCAGAGTGTTGAGGTCCACCGTGTGATCCGAGTGCAGGTGCGTGAGGAAGATGCCCTTGAGTCTGCTCATCTCGAGCCCGGCCTTCTCCATCTGACGGCCGACGCCATGGCCGCAGTCCACCAGGTAGAAGCCGTCGTCGACGACGATGGCCGTGGCGATTCCGGTGCGCGCAGAGTTGCGCCAGAATCGCGGCCCACCGGCCGTCCCCAGTGTGATCACGTGGTGTCCACGCCGCTCCGTCAGTCCGCTCACGGGTCTCCGCTCCCATCTGTCCGCATGTCGCCGATCGGCGCCTGTCTCGTGGGTCCAGTCTGATCGGGCGCGGCCATAGTGGAAAGCGAATTAAAGTCATGACAGACTTCACTTCACGTTAGGTCACAGCGTGACTAGCTCTGCCCCCAGGAGACGCCGTGCCGGAGATCACCGTTCGCCAGCTGGAGTACTTCCTCGCCGTCGTCGACCACGGCTCGATCAGCGCCGCGGCACGGCAGCTGCACATCAGCCAGGCGGCCATCTCCGTCGCGATCCGGCAGCTGGAGAAGGGCCTCAACGCGGAGCTGCTGAACCGGGCCCCCGCACGCCGAGCACTGCCCACACCGGCCGGCCAGGCCCTCCTGCCCCACGCTCGGCGTGTCACGACAGCTATCTCGGATGCCACGGAGGCGGTCAGCAACGACCACTCCGAGATCCGTGGCGTGCTGCGCGTCGTGAGCTCGATGACCGTGTCCCCTCATGTGCTGCCGAGGCTGGTGGCACATTTCACGGCCGAGCACCCCGCCGTGGAGGTCACCATCGCCGAGGCCACTGTCCCAGAGATCCATCAGGTGCTCCGGAGCGGACAGGCCGACCTGGGCTTCGTCTATGCACGACAGTCCGCCGAGGACCTCGACGAGACGCTGATCGGCACGAACCAGCACCACGTGATGGTCCATGCGGAACACCCGCTCGCCGGTCGCCCCGGCATCCTTCTCCGCGAGCTCATCCATGAGCCGATGATCATGGTGGACATTCCGCCGAGCGTCGAGCGCGTCACCCAGATCATCACGGATCTCGGGCTGCGGCCCAGAGTGCAGTGGTCGTCGTCGAACTTCGAGACGGTCCGCTCCCTCGTGGGGCACGGGCTCGGCTGGGCGTTCGTGAACGTGACTCCCCGAACCGAGGTCACCTACGACGGTCGAAAGGTCGCCTACGTGCCGATCCTCGACGACATTCCGGCGAACCCCATCATCGCGCTCACGGCCCCCTCCGAGGAGCTGCCCGCGCGCGTGCGGGAGGCTCTGCGGCACCTGCAGGACCAAAAGGTGTGACGTCAACCGTCGTGTCGGGGATCAGTTCCCGGTCGCAGCTGCGCCTCGTCCTCTGGGCGGGACTCGCCCTCTGTGCCTGGGTGAATTCCCGAGCCCGTCTCCGCGTCCTTGCCCTGCGCACGCTCGGCCTCTTGGAACTGGTCGATGGTGGGGCGCATGCTCTTCCGGCGGGAATCCACCACGGTCCAGACGATCGCTGCTAGCAGCAGCGTCATCAGCACCAGGGGGATCGGACGGGACAGGAAGATCATGAACGATCCGTCCGAGAGCACCATCGAGCGCCGGAAGTGCTCCTCCAGCAGCGGCCCCAGGATGAAGCCCAGCACGAAGGGCCCCAGCCCGAAGTTGAAGGTGCGCAGGACATATCCGACGATGCCGAAGATCACCGCGAGCAGCACGTCGAACATCGAGTTCCGCACCGAGTACACGCCGGCCACGGCGACCATCAGGATGATCGGCGCCATGACGCCGCCCGGGATGCGCAGCAGCCTCACGAAGAGACCGATCAGCGGCAGGTTGAGGATCAGCAGCAGGATGTTGCCGACGTACATGGAGGCGATGACGCCCCAGAAGACGTCCGGGTGCTCGTCGATGAGCTGCGGGCCCGGCGTGATGTTGTGCAGCAGCAGCGCACCGAAGATCAGGGCGAGGACCGGATTCGGGGGCACGCCCAAGGTCAGGAGCGGGAGGAAGGAAGAGTTCGACGAAGAGTTGTCGGCGGTCTCCGTGGCGGCCAGGCCGTCCATCGCACCTTTGCCGAACTTCTCCGGATGGCGGGAGAACCGCCGCTCGGCCCCATACGCCACCACCGCGGAGATCGTCCCGCCCCCTCCGGGGATGATGCCGATGAAGAATCCGATGATCGAGGACCGCAGGATCGCCATCCGCGTCATCAGCCAGTCCGCGCGCGTCGGGAGGACCCTGCCGATCGCCGATCGCGCCAGGCCTCCGTAGAAGCCCTGCTGGGCGTTGTAGAGGATCTCTCCGATGCCGAACAGCCCCACCGCGACGGCGACGATGCTGACGCCTGCCGTCAGCTCGAAGCTGCCATAGGTCAGACGCGGATCGGCCGTGGTCGGGTCCAGCCCGATCGTGGCGACGATCACTCCCAGCGCGGCCGAGACGATCGCCTTGACTTTCGACCCCGAACCGAGGAACACGATCATGAGCAGCCCCATCGCGGCCAGGACGAACATGTCCGGACTACCGACCGACTTGGCCACCCCGGCCAGTGTCGGGGCGAGGAAGGACAGCCCGATGATGGCCACCGTGCCTCCGAGGAACGAACCGATCGCCGTGATCCCCAGCGCGGGCCCGGCGCGTCCCTGCTGGGCCAGCGGATACCCGTCGAAGGTGGTCACCACCGCGGAGGCATCACCCGGGAGGCGCAGCAGGATGGCGGGGATCCGACCCCCGTACATGGATCCGTAGTAGATGCCGGCGAGCATCATCACGGCGCCGGCGGGGTCGAGCGAGAAGGTCAGAGGGAGCAGCAGGGCGATGGTCGCCACCGGCCCGAGCCCCGGGATCAGGCCGATCAGCGTGCCCACCGTGACGCCGATGAGGACGAAGAGCAGATTCTCGGGCTGGAACGCCACGCTGAATCCGTGCCCCAGCCCCGCGAGGATGTCGGTCATGGGATCAGTCACTTCTCTCAGATGGATCAGAACGGACGGAGGTTGACCCCGAGGGCCAGGGCGAAGAGCGCGTAGACGGCGGCGGGCGCGATCACCGCGATCAGGATCGACGTCCGCCACCTCATGCGTGCCACGAAGCGCGCCACGATCAGCATCACGGGAACCCCTGCCCCGATCAGGCCCAGCCAGTCATAGGCGGGGACGAAGAGCAGGAGCGGGCCGGCCACGAGGGCGACCCGGGTCAGCTCAGACCGATTCGGCGGATGGAACCGGTGCCGGGTGGCCAGCAGCAGCGGAATGGCCGCCACCACCAGCAGCGCGTTGAGGAAGGGCCAGAGGCCCGGCCCCGGCCTGGCGATGGAGCCGAGGCCCAGCTGGACCGAGGGGATGATGACGACGGCGGCCAGGACCGCCAGCACCATCGGCGACCACCAGTCGACGGGTCCGGGTTCATCCAGCTGGGGAGTCCCCTCGTAATCATCGAGGTGCTCGCGCAAGGGTTCCTGCTCCTGAGAAGATCGAGAACTCCACGCCACCATCAGAGTCACTGAGCCTCGAGGCCCAGGTCCTCGAAGAGCGACCGGAACCGTTCCAGCTCGGTCGGCATGTACTCGCCGAACCAGGCTTCTCCCTCGACGTCAGGGACCGCACCGCCGGACTGTTCCACGAACTCCACGAACTCGTCGGACCCGACGACGGCGGTCGACGCCGCGGCCAGCTCGTCGTAGACCTCCTGGGGCGTGTCAGCCGGCACCACGAGGGCCTGGGAACCGGCCGTCTGCAGCTCTTCGAACCCCAACTCGCCGAGTGTCGGGACCTCCTCATCGAGAGCCTCGGGGACGTAGTCGGTACTGATGGCCAGGATGCGAAGCTCCCCGGAGCGGACTCGCGGCAGGGCACTGGTGATGTCCTGGACGCCCCAGTCGACATCACCATTGACGAGCGCGGGCAATGCGGGGGCGCCGCCTGGGAAGGTCGCCACCTCCGCGTCCAGGCCGTAGCTCTGGACGATGCCTTCTCCGATCAGGTGAGTCTGGTGACCCTCGCCGAAGGCTGAGTAGGTCATCCGGTCGTCGACGCCTTCAAGGTCCTCGAAGCTCTCCAACGGCGAGTCATCGGGGACCACGATCACGAATGCGTTCTCAGCGACGGCCTCCACGGAACGGAAATCCTCGATGCCGTAGGAGACGTCCTGCTGAAGCAGCACCGACGTGAAGGCACCGGTCGGGGCGAAGAGCAGCGTGTGGCCGTCGGCGGCCGCATTCGCGGCCTCCGTCGCGGCGATGGCGCCGCCTCCGCCTTCCCGGTTGACCACCAGCACGTTCGCATCGAGCTCTGCCTCAAGCCCCTCGGCGAACTTGCGCGCAGTGGCGTCGTTGTGGCCCCCCGCCGCGAACCCGACGAGAAGCTCCACGTTTTGGGAGGGGTAGTCAGAGCCGTCTCCGCCCTGCGGCCCGCAGGCCGTCAGGGCCAGCACGGTCAGAACCGCCCAAGGGGCGAAGAGTGCACTGCGGATCCTCATCTTGTCCTCCACGGGTCATCGGTGCAGAAGTGTGGTGCACTTCATAATGACAGTGGATGGGACATCACAAAACGATAAGTTGATTATGAATGACCTCACGGATCGTTATGTCTAGCAGCTCGGTCCTCGCCAGATGCGCCGCCAGACACGACACGCCCCCGCTCAGCTGCGGCGGGCCTGACGCTCGCGGTGCTGGTCCCGGCTGGTCTGGGCATGGTCGACCACCAGGCGCCCCACCAGCTCTTCGTCTCGGGAGGCGAGCGCCTCGAACAGGCCGCGGTGCTCCTGGGTGACCACCAGCAGGTCGTCGTGCTGGCTGAGCATCCAGCGGACTCGGCTCTGGATGGTGCCCCACAGCTCCTGGAGGTGGGTGTTGTCGGCCAGCTCCACCACGGTGGAGTGGAAGGCAGCGGCCGAGCGGTGGGCGGTCACGGCGTCGCCGGCCTGGGCCGCGGCCTCTCCGTCGACGAGGACGCGTTCGAGTCGCGCAAGCCCGGCGGCGTCGTGGCGCCGGGCCGCCGACGTGAAGGCGAGAGTGTCCAGGGAGGTGCGCACCTCCTCAAGTTCGCGGACGTCCCTCTCGGTGAACTCGCGCACGATGGCCCAGGTCCTGGGACGAGGCGTGATGAGACCCTCGGCGGCCAGCAGGCGCAGGCCCTCCCGGACAGGCACGCGGCTCACGCCGAGCTCTGCGGCGAGATCGCGCTCGACGAGCCTGCTTCCGGGCGACCGTTCACCGTCGATGATCTGCTCGCGCAGCCGCGTGGCCACGCGCGTCGTCTCGGACTCTCTGTTCTCTGGCTCGGCCATGGGTCTCATTGTTCCACTCCCCGTCTGCGGAGCCCGTCTCCGGGATGCTCGCCTCCGCGCTGGTCGTGATCCCCTCTGACTCACCCGGCGGCGGCCCGTCGGGGAGCACCTCGTCGTCCAGGGAGTCGGGCGAGGACGCCCACCAGGCGACGACGGCCATGGCCAGGGCCAGCACGATCAGTCCGACCAGCGGCACGGTCCAGGTGGCAGTGCGCTCCAGGACCACCCCGATGGCCAACGGGCCGAGAGCGGCGAAGACGTAGCCGCCGGACTGTATGAAGCCCGAGGCACGGGCAGTGACCTCCGGGTCCCGGGTGCGAGCGGTGATCAGCGCCAGCGCCGAGGGGAAGGAGAATCCGCCGATCGCCAGGAAGATCGCCCACAGCCACGGCGTGGTGGTGGGAGCGACCAGCAGACCGGTGTAGCCGACGGCGGATATCAGCCCGTAGCCGATGAGCACGCTGCGCACATGCCACCGGCGCACCACGATCTGCGGGGCGATGAAGCCTCCCGGGATGCCTCCGGCGACGATGATCGCCACCATGGCGCCGGCAGCGACCGAGTCCAGGCCGGCGTCGCGGTAGATCCGGGCCAGCCAGCCGAAGTGCGTATAGGCGTGGAGGGACTGCAGCCCGAAGTAGAGCAACAGGATCCAGGCACCGGACGAGGCCGTGATGCGGCCGACGGCCCTGGAGGCGCCGTGGTTCTGGGTGGAGGCAGCCGGCACGCCGCCCAGGTGCCGCAGGGCGGCCCAGATGATGAGGGCGATGAGCGGCAGCCCCGCCCACACTCCCAGGCCCAGACGCCAGCCGCCGACGTGCTCGGCCAGGGGTGCGGTGAGCAGAGCCGGCACGGAGGCGCCGAGCCCCAACCCCACCATGAAGACGGTCACTGAGACTGCCTGGCGGTCAGGGAAACGCACTTTGGCAAAGACGGGGAGCACCACGTTTCCCATGGCCATGCCGGCGAGCGAGAGCGTGGTGAACCCCGCGAAGCCCCACCAGCTGTCCACCAGCACCCGCAGCCCCAGCCCGGTGCCGATGGCCGCCGCACAGATGGCCAGCGACCAGAACAGCCCCAGCCGGCGCAGCAGCAGGAAGGAGATCGCACCGAAGACCACGAAAGCGGCCCCGGGCAGCGCGGTGAGCAGCCCTGACTGCCACCCCTGGAGCGCGAAGGCCGCCTCGACGTCGGCCAGCACGGGGCCCAGCGACGTCGCGGCGGGGCGCAGACACACGGCCAGCAGCGCCAGGGCGAGGACGGCGAGGGCCGTCGCGCCCCGTCCGGGCTGCGCGTCAGTTCTCATGCCCGCCTCCTGATCCTGTCACCTCAATATCGTGCCACCCCTGTTTGGTATACCGTAATACCTGGACGTGATTTCTCCCACTCCCCCGGCAAGTCGCCCGAGACTGACTCTGTCAGCTCCACCGACGCCGTCGAGGCCCGATACCACCCGACCATCCAGGAGACTGCGGATGACCACCCGATTCACCGACGTCAGGCTCTTTCCGCGCACCCCCGACGAACCCGCCGTGGACCTCACCGTCCAGGACGGGCGCATCGCGGAGATCACCCCGGCCGGGACCACCCCCACCCCTGACGGCGCGGAGATCGTCGACGGCGGTGGCCGTGTGCTGCTTCCCGCCCTGGGAGACGTCCACTCCCACCTGGACTCGAACCGCCTCGGGCAGACCTTCCTGCCCCACACAGCGGACGGCACGCTGCACGGCTACATCATGAACGACCGCCGCAAGTGGCGCGACGGCGAGCGCAGCGTAGCCGACCAGGCCTCCTACGCGCTGGCACAGATCATCGCCTCCGGCGGGGTGCGCGTCCGTTCCCACGCCCAGGTGGACTCCGACTGCGGCCTGGAGCGGTTCCACGGAGTGCAGGAGGGGCTGTCCCGGTATGCCGACATCATCGACCATCAGATCGTGGCCTTTCCCCAGGCCGGCATCCAGCGGGAGGCCGGCGTCGTCGACCTGCTCGACCAGGCACTGGCCGAGGGCGGGGACCTGGTGGGCGGGTTGGACCCCGTCCTCTACGACCGTGACCCGGCCTCTCACCTCAACGTGGTGTTCGGGCTGTGCGAGAAGCACGGCGTGGGCGCGGACATCCATCTGCACGAGTCCGGCACCGCCGGCATCTTCTCGATGGAGGAGATCGCCCGCCGGACCCAGGAGCTGGGCCTGCAGGGCAAGGTGACCATCTCCCACGCCTTCGCCCTGCACACCAATCCGGAGAAGGAGGTGGCCCGCGTGGTGGAGCTGCTCGCCGAGGCAGGCGTCTCACTGACCACGGTTGCGCCCTCCATCGGCTCCCTGCCCCAGGGTCTGTTGCGCGAGCACCGGATGGCGATCGGCCTGGGCGAGGACGGGCAGCGCGACCACTGGAGCCCCTACGGCGACGGCGACCTGCTGCGCCGGACCTGGCAGCTGTCCTTCACCAACGGCTTCCGGCGAGACGCCGACGTCGAGGCCTGCGTGGACATCGCTTCCCGCGGCGGGGCGATGGTCATGGCCGGACAGCGCCCCGAGGGCGTGAGCCTGCTCGACGACGCCGAGTTCGGCCTCGCCGTCGGAGCGCCCGCCCATTTCATCCTGCTTCCGGCCGACACGGTCACCGCCGCCGTGATGGACTGCCCGACCGCACGAGACGTCTATTCCGCCGGCCGGCTGGTGGCCTCCGGCGGCGACCTGATCGGAGGAGTCCGCTGATGATCACCCGCATCCGCGCCCGCTTCGTCATCGGCTACGCCGACGGCGACCACTGCCTGATACCCGACGGCGAGCTCGTCCACGACGACGCCGAGATCCTCTTCGTGGGCCGCGACTGGCCCGGCACACCTGACCGGGAGATCGACGCCGGCCACGCCGTCATCTCCCCCGGCTTCATCGACCTCAACGCGCTGGCCGACATCGACCACGCCCTGTTCGACTGCTGGCCCGACGCCTCTCGGCTGCTGGGTCTGGCCTGGTCCGAGCAGTACCTGCACGATCACGGGCCGCGCTTCACTCGGGCCCAGGAGAAGTTCCGGCGCGAATTCGCGATCAGCCAGCTGATCCGCAACGGCATCACCACGATGATGCCGATCGCCGCCGAGACCTACAAGGAATGGTGTGAGGACTACCAGGACATGGCCGACACCGCTGAGGCGGTGGAGGCGCTGGGCATCCGTGCCTATTTGGGGCCCAGCTACCGGACCCATGTGCCCTACACCGACGGCACGCAGATGCTGCTGCACCGGGACGAGCGGAAGGGCCTGGAGGGACTGGACGACGCCGTGCGGTTCATCCAGGACTACGACGGCGCCGCAGGCGGGCTGATCCGCGGGGCGCTGCTGCCGGCACGCATCGAGACTCAGACGGAGCAGACGCTGCGGCTCACCCGGCAGGCGGCCGATGATCTGGACGTGCCGATCCGCCTGCACGCCGCCCAGGGGCTGCAGGAGAACCGGGAGATGATCGCCCGGACCGGGCACAGATCACTGCCGCACCTGGCAGAGATCGGCTTCCTCGGCGAGCGCACGTTCATTCCGCATGCCTGGACCCTCCCGGGACACCTGCACATGCCTGAGGAGCTCTGCCGACCCGAGCACGGGGCGGGCGGGGACAGCATCGATGATCTGGCGCTGCTGGCCGAGTCCGGGACCTCGGTGATCTTCTGCCCGATCCCCAGCGGGCACTACGGCTCCGCGATGGACAGCTACGAGTCCTACCGGAAGCGCGGAGTGCGGGTGGTGATCGGCACCGATTCGGCGCCGCCGAACATGATCCGAGCCCTGGATCTGGCGATGACCATGACCAAGACGCTGACCGGCCGAGGCCCAGCCGCCCAGCCGCATGACCTGTTCCGCTCGGCCACCTTGGATCCCGCTCGAGCACTCGGCCGGGAGGACCTCGGTCGGCTCGCCCCGGGTGCGCAGGCGGACTACTTCGTCATGGATCTGACCGGTACCCATGTGGGGCCCCATGCGGATCCGGTCCGCACCCTGGTGATGAACGGCGACGGCCGGGACATCACCCGCGTGGTGGTGGCCGGCCGGACGATCGTCGAGGACGGGGAGATCCTCACCGTCGACGACGGCGACTACCGGCCTCGCGCTCAGGAGTTCCTGGATCAGTACATCGCCTCCCACACGGTCAGCGACCATGCTGGGCGGAGCCTGGAGGAGCTGCAGCCCCCGAGCTTCCCCATCCGATGAGCCGGCGGGCGGCTGACGCAGCCGCGGACAGGGCCACCGGCAGCCCTCACCTTCTCACTCTGTGAAACGCCTCACAGCAGCTATTGACGTACATCACACTGCTCCTTATGGTTTTGGTATACCAATTCACGCGGGAGGCTTGAATGCAGACCACTGGGCACCACACCGAGGCGGCATCGGAGGCCGCCGCCGTCGACCCTCCGCACCAGAGGCACTCGCGCCGCTCCTGGATGTGGGCCATGGGACTCGGCGTCGGCGTCTCCGCCGCAGCCGTGCTGATCGGCACCTACGAGCTCACCATCGGCCTAGCCGCCATCGTGCTGTTCCCCCTGCTGTGGGCAGTGCTGATCGGCGCCGTCGTCGGACTCCAGCCCTGGCGCCCGGTCACCGGACCCACACGAGCCGTCAGCGAACTGCTGATCCGTGTCGGCATCGTCGTCTTCCTCGCCCTGCTGGGCACCGGCATCGGACCGTCCCTGCCGGACCTGGTGGACATCGGCCCCGCCATCGCCCTGCAGGAGCTGGGCAACGCGTTCGGCACCGTCATCATCGGCATCCCGGTGGCCGTAGCCATGGGCATGGGACGCGTGGCCATCGGCGCGACCTGGTCGGCCAACCGTGAGTCCTACCTGGCCTACGCGATCGACAAGTGGGGCGTCCGGGCGCCGGAATACCAGGGCGTGTTCGGCGTCTGGCTGCTGGGCACCGTCTTCGGTGCGGCCTTCATCTCACTGATCGCCGGCATCACCGGCGGCCTGGAGATCTTCGACCCGCGCGCTCTCGCCCTGGCCTGCGGCCTCGGCTCCGCGTCCATGATGCTCGGCGGCGCCGGCTCGCTGACCGTGCTCTACCCCGAGATGGCTGGCGAGATCATGGCCCTGGCCGCGATCTCCAACCTGGTCACCAACATCGTGGGCTTCTACATGGGTGTCTACGTGGTGCTGCCCTTCGCCCGTTGGTTCTACCGGGTCTGGGTGAAGATCCTCCGCAAGGAGGAGACCGACGCGCGCAGCATCGCCGCCGATCCGGTCCCCGTCGCGGAGGAGGGCTCCGCGCGGACGAAGAAGCCGCAGGACCCGCCTCCTCCGAAGACCATCGCCGCCTGGGTGGCCGCCTTCATCTTCACCGGCGTGGCCGGGCTGCTGATCAACTGGCAGGGCACCGGCGAGCTGAGCCTGACCGGCATCATCGGCATCACGATGGTCACCGGACTCTCTGTGCTGGCCTTCCTCCTGGCCCGCGTCGTGCGGGCGGTCCCGGCAAGCATCTGGGTGCTGGCCATGGCGACCCTGGCTTCCGCGCCGTTCTTCCCCGGTTCGGAGTTCCTGGTCGGGATGACCGAGAACCTCGACGTGCTGCTGGTGGGACTTCCGCAGATCGCCCTGCTGGGGCTGAGCCTGGGTCGCGACATCGACGGCCTGAAGAGGATGAGCTGGAAAGTCGTGCTGATCGGCTTCCTCACCTTGGCGTCCGCCTATCTCGCGGCCGCCGTCGTCGCGCAGCTCGTCCTCCCGGGAGTCTGACCCGACAGCAGGCCACCCCTCCCCTGACTCATCAGTCGCCCAGAGACATCGACTGGGCGATATGACCGGAGAGCGGGCCCTTCGGCCCGGGAGATCCCGTCATATCGCCCAGTCGATGTGTTGAGGGGGCGAGTCCTCGACTCAGAGATGAGTCTCGACGTCGGCGTCCTCGCGGAGGTCCTCGACGTGGGCCTGGGCGGCCTCATTCTGCTTCTGGGTGGTGAGCTCCTGCTCGAGCTCGTCACGCACTTCCTCGAACTCCGGCATCTCGGCCTCTTCACCCTCAGCGCCCTCAGGGGCCTGCTGGGCGGAAGCCTCGTCGTAGTAGTCGCGGAGCTCCTCCTCGGAGGGCTCCTCGACGTCGAGGTCCTCGAGCCGCTGGTCGATGAGCACCTGGTCGTGGGCATCCTCGCGGAGCTTCTCCTCGCTCATGCCCTGCTCCTCATAGGCCTGGATGAGGTCCTCCACAGACTCCATGCCGCCGGTCTCGGCGGTGGTCTCGAGCAGCTCCTCGACGTCGTCCTCACCGGCCTCGAAACCGGCGTCCTCGGCGTCCTGGATCAGCAGCTCGTTGGCGATCATGGACTCCAGGGACTGCTCCTTCAGCGCGTCCTCGTCCACCTCCTCGCCCGACATCTGGGACTGCATGGCCATCTGCTGGAACTGGTTCTCATAGAGGGTGGTGAACTCCTCACCGGAGAGCTCCTCCCCGTTGACCTCGGCGACCACCTCGGGGATGTCGGACGTGTCGGGCTCGGGCATCTCACCCTCGGGCCCAGCCTCTCCCTCGGCCCCGCCATCACCTTCGGCTCCCTGCTCAGCGTCGGCGGGGTTCTCCGTCTCGGCGCCATCCGCGCCCTCCTCGGGCGCATCGCCGCAGCCGGCGACACCGAGCAGCACGCCGGCCAGGGCAAAGCTTGTCAGCAGTTTCTTCGACATGACAAGCACCTCCTAATTCGTGGACGAGCGCGCAACGTAGCACACGGCCCACAACAGGAGGACCAGTCCTCGTACAGCTCGCGCTCAGGCCCAGAGCACCGCGACCACGCCCAGCACACCCAGCGCCAGGACGGCGCCGGTGGTGGAGAACACCGCGAGGACGTCGGCCTCCACCTGCTCGGCCTCCACTCCCAGGGACTGGCGCCGGTAGCGGACCCGCTGGGTGAAGTAGATGCCGGCCGCCACGGCCGCGCAGACCAGTGTCAGCAGCATCGTCCACAGGCCGTAGTGCGGCATCCAGCGCAGGAAGACGGCACCGACCAGGGCGAAGAGCATCATGGTGCGCCCCCAGGAGAGCACGGTCCGTTCCGGCTGGAGACCTGGGTCGCCGTGCAGCGCAGCGGTGGTCCGAGCCATCAGCTGAAGACCACCAGGAGGATCACCACCGCCATCGCCACCCCGGAGGCGAAGCTCAGCACCGGGATGATCAGCGGCATGGGCAGCGGGCGGCGGAGCCGCAGGCTGCGCTCCACATGCAGCCAGCGGGCGGCCGCACCGAGGCTGATCAGCAGCCCCACCCCGATGGTGAGGACCGAGATGATGGTCCGGTAAGGGTCCGCAAAGACGTCGGCGGCGAAGGCCTCGAGCGCGATCCCACCGGCCAGGAACGCCAGCGCGGTGCGGATCCAGGCCAGGAACGTCCGCTCATTGGCCAGGGTGAACCGAGGGTCGGGCTCCTCGCCCTGCGCCAGCAGCTTCGAGGCCACCCACCCGCGATCAGCAGACTCCGCCATACGCTCCTCCTCTGCGCCGATGCCGGCTCCTGTCACAACGCCACGAGTCTGCCATGTCGGCGGCTCTGCCGTTCCACCGTAGCCTCCGGAGCCCACACGAGGTTCAGCCTCCGCGGATGCGCCGGCCCCGGGCGACCAGCACCCCGGAGAGGACCACACAGCCGGTGTAGGTGCTGGCCGCAGCGATCCACCCGGCCTGGAATCCGCCGGTCGCGCCGATGAGCAGCCCCATCACCAAAGGGCCCAGGGTGAAGCCGGCGAACATCCCTGCCGTGGCGATCCCGCTGGCCGAGGCCATCCTCTCCGCAGGGATGCTGCGCAGCAGCGCCCCCATGATCACCACGGAGACCCCGAGCGCGGAGGCGCCATGCAGGGCGACAGCGAGCCAGAGCAGCACCGCCCAGCCGGTGATGCCGGCGGCCAGGAAGGTCCCGGCCCCGGTGAGCGCCATCATCGACAGCACCAGCAGCAGCTTCGGAGCGGAGGCGCCCATGGACATGACGCGGCCCCAGCCCACTCGTGCGGCCACGCCGATCGCTCCGGCCGCGGCAGCCGTCAGCCCTCCGGCCAGCAGGCTGAACTCCAGCTCTCGGACCGCGAAGAGCGGCAGGTACACGTTGGTGGCCTGCACCCCGAGACCGTTGAGGAAGCCGAAGAACGTCAACGCCCAGACGACCCCGGGCAATCGGGGGTGCGACATCGGCGTCGCGGACTCCTTCAGCGGGCCAGGCTCCGGCCCCGGCCCCGGCCCCGGCGACGTGTCCATCGTCCGGTCCGTGGCCGGCGACACGGCCAGCGGAGGGACCTGGCGCAGCACGTGCAGCGTGAGCGCCATCAGCCCCAGGGCGAGCAGCACGCCCAGCAGAGAGGCTCCGCGCCAGCCGATCCACACCGCCACTGCAGGGAAGGCCAGGCTGGCGGTGAGCTGGCTGGCCTGAACCCCGGACTGTTTGATGCCGGCCCAGCCGATCCGCCGCCGGGCAGGCACCCTCTGGAGCAGGATCCTGTTGGTCACCCCGTTGGGGAAGGACTGTGCGAGCCCGGAGATCCCGGCGGCCACCAGCACCAGCATGTAGCCGCCGGGGACCGCAGCCAGGCCCAGTGCGGCGGCGGCGAGCAGGAAGATCAGGCACATCAGCACCCGGTCGGACAGCCGGTCGGAGAGTCTTGCCAGGGACGCGTTGCCCACGGCCGCGGAGGCGAAACAGACGGTGGCGAAGAGCCCGAACTGGGCCTCGGTGATCCCCAGGTCGGCGATCACCAGGTCGCTGGTGGCGCTGAGTCCGTAGATCAGCACCGGCCCGATGCCCACGGCACCCAACAGGGCGGCCAGCAGTCCGGCCCCCGGGCCTCTGCCCTGCGGCGTTGCGCCGGCCTCCTGCTCGCGCCCGCTCATGCGCACCTCCTGAGACGTCTTCGCACCTGATCAGGGTACGCCGGGCCGCGTCAGGACGATCACTCAGACACCGCGGCGCCTCAGAACGGGTATCGGGCGATCTCCGGGCGCAGGGTCAGCCACTGGAGCTCTGTGAAGGACTCGATGTTCGCGGCCGCGCCTCCCACCCGGCTCCCGTTGCCCGAGTCGCCGACGCCGCCGAAGGGGGCATAGGCCTCATCGGAGACAGTCTGCTCGTTGATGTGGATCTTCCCGGAGGCGAGCTGGTCGGCGATCCGCATGGCCGCGCCGACGTCGCCCAGGATGGAGGCGGAGAGCCCGTAGGCGCTGCCGTTGGCCAGGGAGATGGCCTCCTCCTCGGTGCGGAACCGCATCACCGGGGCCACGGGCCCGAAGATCTCCTGCGCCCAGGCGGGGCTCTCCTCGGTCAGGTCGGTGAGCACTGTGGGACGGTAGAACGGTCCGTCATGGGTGCCGCCCGCCACCACGCGGCCGCCGCCGAGCACCGTCTCCTGGACGATGGAGTCCACCCGCTTGAGCTGGTTCTCATCGATGATCGGTCCCAGGGCCACCTGCTCCCGGGCCGGGTCGCCCACCGGCAGTCCGTCGGCCTTCGCGGCGAGCCGCTCCAGGTAGTCATCGTGGATGTCCTCATGGACCAGGTGCCGCCCAGTGGTCATGCAGATCTGCCCCTGGTGCATGAAGGAGCCGAAGGCCGCCGCGGAGACCGCCCTGTCCAAGTCCGCCTCGGGCAGCACGATCATCGCGTTGTTGCCGCCCAGCTCCAGATGCGGCCGCTTCAGCAGCCGGGCGCAGGTCTCCCCGATGCTGCGGCCGGCCTCCGTGGAACCGGTGAAGGCCACCACGCGCACCTCCGAGGCCTCGACGACGGCGGCTCCGGTCTCGCGGCCGCCGGGCAGCAGGTGCAGCAGTCCCTCGGGCAGTCCGGCCTCCTCGAAGATACGGGCCAGCACCACACCCCCGGAGACGGAGGTGCGCGGGTCGGGCTTGAGCAGCACGGCGTTGCCCAGCGCCAACGCCGGCGCCACGGACCGGATGGAGAGGATCAGCGGGAAGTTGAACGGCGCGATCACGGAGACCACCCCGGCGGGCCGGCGTCGGGCTTGGGACCAGCGGTCCTCGTCGGTGGCCAGCACCTCACCGTGCGGGTGGGTGGGCAGGGCGGCCGCCTCGTGGCACTCGTCGGCGGCGATCTTGGCCTCCAGCCCGCCCTTCGGCGGGATGGCGCCGGTCTCTGAGACGATCCAGGAGCGGATCTCCTCGGCGTGCTCCTCGAAGAGCCGTCCGGCCCGGCGCAGCACGGCGGCCCGCTCCCGAGGGGGTCGGGCGGCCCAGTCCTTCTGCGCCGCGGCGGCCGCGCGGGAGGCGGCGAGCACATCCTCCCGGGAGGCCGCCCCTACGGTGCCCAACGTCTCTCCGGTGGCAGGCTCCCGGACGGTGATCGTGCCGTCAGAGCCCTCCGTCCAGCGCGTGGAGTGGATCTTGCCCGTCCAGGTGGTGGAGTCCAGCAGCGTCATCGGTGCCTCTTTCGTGGTGGTCTGTCCGGTGGTGGGTTCTCTGGTGGTCAGGTGGTCAGACCTCGGCCCAGCCGGTGTACGAGTCGGCGAAGTAGGACTGCCCGTGGACTGATCCGGTGATGGCCTGGAACTCTCCGCGGCGTCGCTGGTGGGCGAAGGCGTCTTCACCGGGCCGGCGGTGCAGCAGGTTGGTGGCCCACCAGGAGAAGTTCTGGGCCTTCCACACCCGGTCCAGCGCCGTGGCAGAGTAGCGCCGCAACGGCGCGGTGAGGTCGGCAGGGCCACCTCCTGCCGAGCCGTCGCCACGGGCAGGCCCGCTCCGCAGGCCGGTGAGGAACTCCTCGATGCGCGGCACCAGGGCCCGCACGTCGGAGAAGGCGAGGTTGAGCCCCTTGGCACCGGTGGGCGGCACGGTGTGCCCGGCGTCGCCGGCCAAGACGAGCCGCCCGTAGGTCAGCGGGTCGCACACATAGGAGCGGAAGGGCAGCACCGTCTTGTCGATGATCCGTCCGCGTTTCAGCGCCACCACGTCCTCGCCACCAAGGACCTGCTGGATGTGCTCGAAGATGGCGTCGTCGCTCCAGTCCTCGGGGTCGGTGTCGGGGTCGCACTGGAAGTACATGCGGGTGATGTCCTCATTGCGCTGGGAGATCAGCGCGAAGCCGACTTCGGAGTTCGCATAGATCAGCTCTGGGGCGGTGGGCGGTGCCTCACAGAGGATCCCGAACCAGGCGAACGGATAGCTGGTGAAGTAGTCGGTGCGGACGTCGTCGGGGATGAGCTTCCGGCTCATGGACCGGGATCCGTCGGCGCCGACGATCAGCTCCGCCTCGATCCGCCGCGGCTCGCCGGCGGCATCCGCGAAGGTGATCGCCGGGGTGTCGCCCTCGAGCCCCTCGACGGCGACGCCGTCCACCTCCCAGTGGATCTCGCCGCCCTCGGCCTGCCAGGCGGTCGCCAGATCATGGAAGACCTCATTCTGCGGGTAGAGCCACACCGAACGGCCCACCAGGGCCTGGAAGTCGATGCGGTGCTGGACCCCGTCGAAGCTGAGCACCGTGCCCTCGTGCTCGTGACCCTCGGTCAGCACCCGGGAGCCGATCTCGGCGTCGACGAGCATGTCCACCGTGGGGGCCTCGAGGATGCCGGCCCGCTGAGTGGCACGGATGGTCTCCTGGCTGCGGCGTTCGACGACGGCGGCGCTGATCCCGCGGCGCTTGAGCAGCAGCGCCGTCATCAGGCCGGCTGGCCCGCCGCCCACGATGCCGACGTCGACTCGGCTGGTGTGCTCGGTCATCTGATCTCCTCCGGCGGCGTGACGGTCCTCCTGCACAAGTGTGTCGCCGGTCATGCGCCGACTCCATGATCATGTCATTGAATGGGAATCACCGGGGGTACGAGCTACGCTCACTCCATGGCCAACTCACCCAGCGGCGACGCCGTCCTGGACCGCGTGATGCGGCTGTTCGCCGCCCTGGAGGAGCAGCCGTCCCAGACCCCCGGCGACCTCGTTGCCGCCGCACGCCTGCCCCGGACCACCGGATACCGGCTCATCCGGGAGCTGCGCACACGCGGTCTGCTGGCGCTGACCGACGGCGGGGAGATCGTCGTCGGACGCCGGGTGTGGGAGATCGCCCAGCACGCCCCCATCCACCGGGAGCTGCGCACCGCGGCGCTGCCGTACATGCAGGACGTCAACGCGGTGGTCCGGCAGACCACCCAGCTCTCGGTCCTCGCCGACGACGGTGCACTGATCGTGGAGCGGCTCTCTCGACACGGTGCTGTGGCCAACCCGGCGGAGGTGGCGACCACCATGCCGGCGCATCTGACCTCCATGGGACACGTGCTGCTGGCCTTCGCACCTCAGCGCACCGCCGAGCGCTGGTGGGCCGAGCACGGGGACCGTGCGGAGGCGGCCCGGCCGGAACTGCGCCGGGAGCTCGCCGAGGCCCGCCGGCGGGGTCATGGCCTGCTCGTGGGCGTCATCAACACCGAGACCGCAGGGCTCTCCGTGCCGGTGCTGGATCCTCGCGGACGCGCACTGGCCGCGCTGACCGTCGTCGTACCACGGGACTCGCCCGAGATCCCGCAGTTCCTCATGGCGCTGCAGACTGCCGCCCGCGGCATCAGCCGGGCCATGCCCCAACCGACTGTGCCATTGAATGAGACACCCGTGGTGCGGTCCCCGCAGAGCCCCGCAGACTGAGGACGCACCCGTCCCCACCGGCATCCAGAGGGAGCGTCCGGTCTCACCTGCGAAGGAGCGGATCCATGGCGGAGAAGCCCACCGATCCGGATGCGGCGGCGGCCTCCCAGGAGGAGATCGACGCCGAGATCGCCCAGGTCCACCGCGACTACGAGTCGCGCAAGGCCACCGACGGGGAGGAGACCAGCGCCCGGCTGAACTTTCCGCCCTACCGCAGCTCGCTGCTGCGCCACCCCACCAAATCCCTGCACCACGCCGACCCCGAGGAGATCGAGCTCCACAGCCCGGCCTTCGGTCACCAGGACGTCTCCCCGCTGGAAGCGGACCTGACCATCCAGCACCACGGTGAGCCCATCGGCGAGCGCATCGTCGTCACCGGACGGGTGCTCGACGGCGACGGTCGCCCGGTGGCGAACCAGCTGATCGAGATGTGGCAGGCCAATGCGGCCGGCCGCTATATGCACAAGAGGGACCAGCACCCCGCCCCGCTGGACCCCAACTTCACAGGAGTCGGACGTGCGCTGACCGGCCCGAACGGCGAGTACACGTTCACCACCATCAAGCCCGCGCCCTACCCGTGGAAGAACCACCACAACGCCTGGCGCTCGGCGCATCTGCACTTCTCGATGTTCGGCACCGACTTCACCCAGCGGATCGTCACGCAGATGTACTTCCCCGGGGACCCGATCTTCGACCTGGACCCCATCTACCAGTCCATCACCGACCCCAAGGCGCGCGACCGTCTGGTGGCCGAGTACGACCACTCGGTGTCTCAGCACGAGTGGAACACCGGCTACCGCTGGGACATCGTCCTCTCCGGCAGCAACCGCACCTGGTCCGAGCAGGAGGAGCACTGACCATGGCCCGCACCCCCGGCGACCTCACCCCCATCCCCGCCCAGACGGTGGGCCCCTTCTTCGGCTTCGCGCTGCCCTACGAGGGCGGGCCGGACTTGGTGGACCGCTCCCACCGGCAGGCGGTACGGCTGCACGGCACCGTCTACGACGGCGACGGCATCCCCGTCCCGGACGCGCTGATCGAGATCTGGCAGCCCGACGGCGAGGGACGTATCCCCGCTGAACCGGGCTCCCTGCACCGTGACGGCCACACCTTCACCGGGTGGGGCCGGGCCGCCGTGGACGCAGTGGGTCACTACAGCTTCACCACCGTGGAGCCGGGCGCGACGTCGGCCGGTGCGGCACCGTTCGTCCTGGTCACGGTCTTCGCCCGCGGACTGATGGACCGACTCTTCACCCGCACGTACCTGCCGGAGCACACCGACGCCCTGGCCGCCGACCCCCTGCTGGCCTCCGTGCCGGAGAACCGACGCCACACCCTGATCGCCGCCCGCGACGACGACGGCGGCCTGCGCTTCGACATCCGGTTCCAGGGCCAGGACGAGACGGTCTTCCTGAGCTACCCGAACACCCCGCAGGTCACCGGCCCGGTGGACTGAGCCGAGACGCAGACTGAGACGATGGTGTCCATGACCTCCCCTCCCAAGCACCTTCCTGCGGCGCCGACCGGGCAGCACGGCCTGCTGAACCCAGCCTGGGCCGGGACCGCCGCGGCGTCGATGACCTCCGATGCCGCCGTCGTCGCCGCGCTGTTAGAGGTGGAAGCCGCCTGGGGCGAGGTGCTGGCCGAGGCGGAACTCGCTCCTGCGCAGAGCGCGGACGCACTGCGGGAGCTGAGCCGGGACGAGGCAGCACATCCGGACCCGGCCGTGCTGGCCGAGGCCGCCACCGGCGGCGGCAATCCGGTGATCCCGCTGCTGGCCGAGCTGCGCCGACTGCTGGCCGAGCGCGGGATCTCGGATGCCGCGCTGCATCGCGGGGCCACGAGCCAGGACGTGCTCGACACCGCCCTGATGCTGGTGGTGCGCCGGGTGATCGACCAGGTCGTGACGGATCTGCTGCGTACCGGGGAGGCGCTGAGCCGATTGGCGGACGCCCACCGGGAGACGCTCGCCGTCGCCCGGTCGCTGACCCAGCCCGCTATGCCCACCGTCTTCGGACTGCGCGCCGCCCAATGGCTGGAGGCGCTCACCGACGCCGCCGAGAGCCTGCACGCCGCCGCCGGCGCCGCACCCCTGCAGTGGGGCGGGGCCGTCGGGACCCAGGCCGCGCTCGTGGAGCTCGCCGGCTCTCCCGCCCGGGCCGAGGTGCTGACCGCCCGGCTGGCCGAGACCCTGGGCCTGGCGCTCCCGGCGATGCCCTGGCACACCCGACGTCGCCCGGTGCTGCAGGCGGCCACCGCCGCCGCCGAGGCCCTGGCCGCGCTGGGCACGCTGGCCTCCGACGTGCTCACCCTGCAGCGCCCAGAGATCGGAGAGCTGCGTGAGCCCACCGCCCCGGGGCGGGGAGGTTCCTCGGCGATGCCCCAGAAGCAGAATCCGGTGCTCTCGGTGCTGATCCGCTCCGCCGCGCTGGCCGGGCCCGGACACCTGGCCACACTCCACCAGGCCGCCGGCGCCGCAGTGGACGAACGGCCCGACGGCGCCTGGCACGCCGAATGGCCAGCCCTGACCGAGCTGCTGCGCCTCACCGGGGGTGCCGCAGCCCGGGCCGCGGAGCTGTGCGAGGGCCTTCAGGTCTTCCCCGCGGCGATGCGTCAGAATCTGGACACCGCGGGCCCGGGAGTGCTCGGCGAACGCCTCCTGGCCCGACTGGGCGAAGCCCACCCGGGCGGACCGGCTGGGCTGAAGGCGCTGCTGGCGGAGGCAGGACACGGCGATATCGACCTGACCGCCCGGCTGCGGCAGGAGCTCCCGGCCGAGACGATCAGCGACGACGAGCTGACCGAGACGCTGGACCCCCACCGATACGTGGGCCGCTCGGCCCAGCTCATCGACGCCGCACAGGCCCGGTTCGGCGAGCTGCGGGCAGGGCTCGCCCCCTGACGCCACTGCCCCGATGCCTCGGCGTCGCACCACCCGCCACACACCACAGACCAACCGGCCACCACTGGGAGTTCCGATGACGCATCCGCGCAGCGCCCTCACCCTCACCCTCACCCTGCTCGCCGGCCGCACCGAGGACCTCTCCTCCGGCAGGCGCCCGCTGCTGCTGGTGGGACCCTCCCTGGGCACGAGTGTCTCGGCCCTCTGGGGCCCTGCCCTGCCGTGGTTGGACGAGCGGTTCGTCGTCATCGGCTGGGACCTGCCGGGCCACGGCGCGGGGCAGCCCTCCGCCGGACCTTTCACCTTGGAGGATCTGGCCGACGGCGTGGAGGAGGCCCTGGCGGGAGTGGTCGCTGAGCACGGGCTGCCGACGTCGACCCCGGTGCTGGCCGCCGGGGTGTCCATCGGCGGGGCCACCTCGCTGACGCTGGCCCAGCGGCCGGAGACCCGCATCGACCGGCTGGCCGCGATCTGCACGGCGGCCCGCATCGGCACCCCGCAGAGCTGGACCGAGCGGGCCGAGCTCGTGGCCCAGGCGGGCACCCCCACGATCGTAGAGGGCTCGGCCCAGCGATGGTTCGCCCCCGGGTTCATGGCCGAGCACCCCCGGGTGGCCACCAACCTGCTGCAGTCCCTGCAGCACGCCGACCGCCACAGTTACGCCCACGCCTGCCACGCCCTGGGCACCCATGACCTCACCGGCCGGCTGGGCCGGTTCGCCCGTCCTCTGCTGGTGGTCAACGGCGCCGAGGACACCGTGTGTCCGCCGGCGGATGCCGCGGCGATCGCCGACGGCGCGGCGGCAGGCTCCGTACCGGTGCGGGCGGTGACACTTCCCGGCGTCGCACACCTGGCCCCCGCCGAGGCCCCCGAGGCCACGGCCCGACTTCTGGAGGAGCTGCTCGATGGCTGACCCCCGCCCCACTCCCGCTGAAGACCCTTATGCCGCCGGCATGGAGGTGCGCCGCGAGGTGCTCTCCGATGCACATGTGGACCGCGCCGAGGCGAAGAAGGACGCCTTCACCGAAGACTTCCAGGAGCTGATCACCCGTTACGCCTGGGGCGGCATCTGGACCCGCCCGGGCCTGCCGCGCACCACACGCTCGGCCATCACGCTGACCGCCATGATCGCCGGCGGCTACTGGGAGGAGCTGGAGATGCACATCCGCGCCGCCCTGCGCAACGGCATGACCGCATCCGAGATCAAAGAGGTCTTCCTGCAGGCGGCGATCTACTGCTCCGTGCCTGCGGCCAACGTCGCCTTCGGCATCGGCCAGCGGGTCATCGCCGAGGAGCTCGGCGACACACCCCCGACCTGATGCATCGAAAGGTCGATTCGACTGGATCTTGAGGTCCCGAGACCCCTGGAATCCAGTCGAATCGACCAGTCGATGCAAGCTGGGCCGCGGAGCCGATCCCTCGGGCCCACGAAGAGCGCACCGTCGCAGCCCGGCTGGAGAGGTTTCCGCCGGAGAGCCACGACCGGATCGTGGCCTACAAGACCTTCGCCTATGAGGAGCTCATCGCCCGGGGGAGGCCGAGATCGCCTGAGCACGGCGCGGCCTGGAACTTATCGACTCCCTTCCGGCCGAGGAGAGGAGACCTCACACGCCTGAGGCGACCTCGAACGGCACGCCCAGCCGCCGCCGCAGCTCCTCCACGGTGATCCCGTGGGCCTCGCGCAGCACCAGCCGGACGCTCCCGTCCGCGCGGCGGTCCAGCAGGAACACCCCGTGGTCCGTGTACACTCGGGTCACGCAGCCCAGCCCCGTCACCGGATAGGTGCACTCCGGCACCAGCTTCGGGGAGCCGTCCTTGGCGAAGAGCGTCATCATCACGAAGACCTGCTTCGCGCCCGCGGCCAGGTCCATGGCGCCACCGACGGCGGGGATCGCCTCCGGGGCCCCGGTGGACCAGTTGGCCAGGTCGCCGGCGGCGGAGACCTGGAAGGCGCCCAGCACACAGACGTCCAGGTGCCCGCCACGCATCATGGCGAAGGAGTCGGCGTGGTGGAAGTAGCTGGCCCCAGGCAGTTCGGTGACAGGAATCTTCCCGGCGTTGATGAGATCATGGTCCACATCCTCGCCGTGAGCCTGCGCCCCCATGCCGAGCATGCCGTTCTCGGTGTGCAGGACTACGCCCCTCTCCGGAGTCAGGTGGTCCGCGACCAGGGTGGGCTGCCCGATGCCGAGATTCACATAGGATCCCGGGGCGATGTCGGAGGCGATGAGCCGGGCGAGGTCGTCCCGGCCCAGGCGGGCCGAGGACTGCGTGCCGGTGGTCTGCTGCGCGGTCATGCGATCTCCTTCAGGGCGGCCTCGCCGGAGGCGGTCGGGATGACGGTGACGGTGTTCACGTGGATGCCCGGGGTGATCACATGCTCGGGATCGATGCCGCCCACAGGGACGAGCTCATCCACCTGGACGACGGTGCGGGCCGCGGCTGCGGCCATGACCGGCCCGAAGTTCCGGGCTGTCTTCCGGTAGACCAGGTTGCCGGCCTCGTCGGCGCGCAGCGCCTTGATGAGCGCGATGTCCCCGGGCAGCGGCTGCTCCAGCACATAGCCGCGTCCGTCGATGACGCGGGTCTCCTTGCCCTCAGCCAGAACGGTGCCGTACCCGGTGGGGGTGAAGAATCCCCCGATGCCGGCGCCGGCGGCACGCAATCGCTCGGCCAGGTTCCCCTGCGGCACGAGCTCCAGCTCGATCTCCCCCGCCCGGTATGCCTCATCGAAGTGCCAGGAGTCTGACTGCCGGGGGAAGGAACAGATCATCTTGGCCACGCGGCGCTCCTTGATCAGCAGTGCGAGCCCGGCGTCGGCCTGACCGGCGTTGTTGTTCACCACGGTCAAGTCGCGTGCGCCGGAATCCAGCAGCGCGTCGATCAGCTCCATCGGCTGCCCCGGGTTGCCGAACCCTCCCAGCAGCACCGTGGATCCGTCCAGCACCTGGCCCACCGCCTCGGCGGCATCCTCCGCGATCGTGATCATCCTCGTCCTCCTCCATCAGCGTTCTCCAGCACAGCTCAGTCAGCGCGCTCCAGCACAGCTCAGTCAGCGCGCTCCAGCACGACAGCGATCCCCTGCCCGACGCCGATGCACAGCGCCGCCACGCCCCACCGGACGCCCTCGGCCTGCATACGGCGAGCCAGCGTGGCCAGCACCCGAGTGCCGGAAGCGCCCAGCGGATGCCCGATGGAGATGGCGCCGCCCCAGGCGTTGACGATCGCCGGGTCATGCTCCGTCCCGAAGCCCCAAGCGTCCAGGCAGGCCAGGGACTGGGCGGCGAAGGCCTCGTTGAGCTCCACGGCGCCGACGTCGGCCCAGCCGATCCCGGCCCGCGCCAGCGCGCGGCCTGCCGCCTCCACCGGGGCATAGCCGAAGAACTGCGGTTCATTCGCGGCGGTGCCCCAGCCCGCCATGCGCGCCTGCGGGGCCAGACCCAGCAGTTCGCCGCCGCGGGCGGAGCCCAGCCAGGCGGCCGAGGCGCCGTCGCTCATGGGTGAGGCGTTGCCGGCGGTCACTGTACCGTCGTCACGCCGAAAGACCGTCTTCAGCCCGGCCAGCGACTCGGGAGTCACGCCGTCGCGGATGGTCTCGTCCCGGGGAAGGCCCACTCCGGGGACCTCGACGACCATCTCGGCATAGCGACCCTCAGACCAGGCCTGGCCCGCACGGGCGTGGGATTCGGCGGCGAAGGCGTCCTGCCGTTCACGGCTGATGCCGTGGCGCTCGCGCAGCTGCTCGGTGGCCTCCCCCAGGGAGACGGTCCACTCGGCGGGCATCCGGTCGTTCACCAGCCGCCAGCCCAGAGTGGTGTTGACGGCTTCGAGGTTCTTCAGCGGAAAGGGCCGGTCCGTCTTGGGCAGCACCCACGGCGCCCGGGACATGGACTCCACGCCACCGGTGAGCACGACGTCAGTCTCCCCCAGCGCGATCTGCCGCGCACCGGAGATCGCCGCGTCCAGCGAGGAGCCGCACAGCCGATTGACGGTGCTGGCCGGCACCTCCACAGGGAGACCCGCCAACAGCCACGCCATGCGGGCGACGTTGCGGTTCTCCTCCCCCGCGCCGTTGGCGTTTCCCAGGATCACCTCGCCCACGACATCTCCGGCCGCGGCAGGATCGAGCTTCGGAGCCCGGCCTACCAGAGCACTGATGACCAACTGCGCGAGGTCATCGGGACGCTGCCCGGCCAGGGCTCCGCCGACCTTGCCGAAGGGCGTCCGCACGCCGTCGTAGACGAAGACATCCTTCATGACGTCCTCCATGAGAGCTCCTGCCCGCGTCCACCCATCTTCGAATGTTCGCTATGCGTACTTGTGTTCGCTATACGTTGCTAGCATAGCGGCGGCACACGCACTGGACCAGCCCTGAGCGGAAAATGGACAGCGAGATTCTCGATACGCTCAGAATCATGGAAGACGACCGCGCAATGTCCCCGACCTCCTCGGAATCCCCTGACAAGGAGGAGTTCGTCAGGTCGCTGGCCAACGGGCTCAAAGTGCTCGAGTCCTTCGCCGAGGCCGAGGACCCGATGACGCTCTCCGACGTCGCCCGGCGCACCGGGCTCTCCCGGGCTGCCGCCCGGCGCATGCTCAAGACGTTGGTCCATCTGGACTACGCCAGCACCGACGGCCGGCTCTTCGTGCTCACACCGAAGGTGCTCAGTCTCGGCGTCGGCTTCTGGTCCGGCAACGGGCTGCACGACGTGCTGCAGCCGCTGCTGCGCACCCTGGCCTCCGAGCTGAACGAATCATGCTCAGCCTCGGTGCTGGTGGGTGAGGAGATCGTCTACATCGCGCGGGCGCACACCCGCCGCATCATGCGCATGGACCTCGACGTCGGCACGCGCCTGCCGGCCTTCGCCACCTCCATGGGTCGCGTGCTCCTCGGAGGCATGGACGAGGACGCACGACGCCGACTCCTCGACCACGCGGAACGGCCCCAGCTCACCCCCGTCACCCGCACCGAGGTCGACGAGCTTCTGGAGATCATCAGCACGGCCCAGCGGGCAGGATGGACTCTCGTCGACCAGGAGCTCGAGACCGGGCTGCGCTCGGTCTCCGCCCCGGTGATCCATCCGGAACGAGGCGTGGTCGCGGCGATCAACGTGTCAGTCTCCGCGGGGCTGGAGACGCCTGAGCAGACGCGCGACCGCGTCCTGCCTCCCCTGCGGCGTGCCGCGGAGGAGGCAGGACGCTCAGTCGCCGTCTGGGAACGCAGCACGGGGCGCCCCGTGCGCGACTAGGCCCGGGCACCAGGCCCGGTCACCCCACTTCGCCGGTCACCCCGTCCTGCCGGGCAGCCTCGATCACAGCGGCCGCCACGTCCGCTGCCACACGCTCGTCAAGCGGCGAGGGCACGATGTAGTCGGGGCTGAGGTCCTCCCCCACGGTGTCGGCGATCGCGGTGGCCGCGGCGACCTTCATCGCCGAGGTGATCCGTCGGGCACCAGCGTCGAGCGCCCCGCGGAAGATCCCGGGAAAGGCCAGCACATTGTTGATCTGGTTCGGGAAGTCGGAACGCCCAGTGGCGACGACGGCGGCATGCCGGGCGGCGACCTCGGGCATGATCTCCGGGTCGGGGTTGGACAGGGCGAAGACGATGGAGTCCGGCGCCATCCGCGCCACCGCCTCCTCCGGGACCTTCGACGAGGACACCCCGACGAACACGTCGGCCCCGTCGAGCGCCTCCGAGATCCCCCCGATGACGCTCTCCCGGTTCGTGAAACCGGCCACCCGGGCCTTCACGGCGTTGAGGTCGTCGCGATCCCGGTGGACGGTCCCCTGCGAGTCGGTGAGGATGATGTCGCCGATCCCTGCCTCGTGCAGGATGTCGGCCACCGCGATGCCGGCCGCTCCGGCTCCGGCGATGACCACCCGCGTGTCGGCGAAGCTGCGCCCGGTGAGCCGAGCGGCGTTGGTCAGCGCGGCGAGCACCACCACGGCGGTGCCGTGCTGGTCATCATGCATCACCGGGCAGTCGAGGGCCTCGATGAGCTTCTGCTCCAGCTCGAAGCAGCGCGGAGCGACCACATCCTCGAGGTTGACGGCCCCGAAGCTGGGCCGCAGCCGGACCATGGTCTCCACGATCTCGTCCACGTCGGTGGTGTCGATGACCAGCGGAATCGAGTTCAGCCCGCCGAACTCCCGGAAGAGCGCGGACTTGCCCTCCATGACCGGCAGCGAGGCGGCGGCCCCGATGTTCCCCAGCCCCAGCACGGCGGTGCCGTCGGAGAGCACCACGACGAGCCGGGAGGCCCAGGTGTGGGTGGCGTGTGCGGCGGGGTCCTCGTGGATCGCCCGGGAGACCTTGGCGACCCCGGGGGTGTACGCGATGGACAGCGCCCGCTTCGAATCCAGCAGCATGGTGGTCTCGACGGTGAGCTTGCCGCCCTCGTGGGAGGTGAAGACCTCGTCGTCGGTGATGGGCGCGGTCGTGTCGGTGGTGGACATCAGTGGTGACTCCTGGAAAGCGTCTGATCAGGTCGGCACGGCGCATCGCGGATCCCGCGGGAGCGTCCACACGTCGTCGGGTGGACCGTGCGCTCCGGCCGTTCGCTGCAGTGCGCGCCGAGGTCATCGGCATCTGCACCGTCGCAGTGGTCAGTACTTTCTTTAGACCGTGCAGGCCAGGGTACGGCACGCCGGCGTCGGCACGTGAGCGTCGGTCCATCCAGTGGACGTCCAGCGCACATCTCTGACAGGGGCGCCCCCTGTCCGGCGACGCATGTGCGCGGCCGACCGACCTGGTCACCTCGAGCCCTCCCGTCTACTCTTCGATCCATGACGATCTCACCTGACAGCGGCCGGCGACGGCTCTCCGCCGCCGAGCTCGACGGCGATGCGGCCAGGATGGCCCGGCGTCGCCGGAGGTCGGGGGTCGGAGTCGGCGTGGTGCTCTCTCTGCTGGTGGGCTATCCGGTGTTCCACATGCACTTCCTGGCGCTGGTCAGCTACGGGATGGGCCGCCCGTGGGGCGGCTGGCTCCTGGGCGCGTTCCTGCTGGCCTGCCTGCCGGCCACCTCCGCGGTGACGGTGGGCACCGGCAGTCTGCGTCGTGGTCTTCTGCACGGGCTCTGGACCGGCGCGACGATCTCTGTGCTGGCGGTGGGAGGACTCATCCTGGTGATCGGCTGACCGCCACCCCCGCCCCAGGCCCACCCGAAAGAATGCATGTTTCTCAGCACGTCAGGTCTTCGCCAGATCGATGTCCGGCTCTGCTACGTTGATCACAATGCCTGCCTCAGACACCCAGCCGCCGCAGGGCATCGATGGTGCCCGCGCCGCGGCTGACGCCCCTGTCCGTCGACGCCGTCCGACCGGCGCCGACGTCGCCGCGCGCGCCAACGTCTCCCGCGCCACCGTCAGCTTCGTGCTGAACAACACCCCCGGCCAGACCATCTCCGAGGAGACCCGGCGCGGCGTGCTCAACGCCGCGGAGGAGCTCGGCTACCACCCCAACCGGAATGCCAAGTCTCTGGCCTCGGGAAAGTCCACGAATCTGGTGTGCGTGGTGCCGCGCACACAGCTGGGCGAGCCGGCCACCGCACTGATCGGCATGCTCACCGCCGAGCTGAGTCGACGCGGCTACTCCATGGCGGTGCACTTCGAGTCCTCGGACCACGGCGCGCTCACCGCACTGGTCCAGGACCTCGCCCCGCAGATGATCTTTCCGCTCTTCGGAGCCTTGCCGGGGTGGATCGATGAGGAGGCCGCCGACGGCACCACGCTGATGGCGGCCACCCAGCTGCCTGCGAACACTCGCGACGCCGGCGCCGCCGCCCAGGTGGAGCACCTGGCGCGGGCCGGCCACTCCCGTATCGGCTATGTGGGTACGGCCAGCCCGGTCGCCGGCGAGATCTCCGCATGGCGTGCCGCCACGGCCGAACGCATCGCCGAGGGACTCGGGCTGCAGATTCCGGTGGTGACCTCCGTCGCCGTCGACGGCTCCGACGCGGTCGAGGCGGTCCGCAAGGCCCGCGAGGCTGGTGTGACGGCGCTCTGCGCCTTCAGCGACAACATCGCGATCATGCTGATGGCCACGCTGCAGGACGAAGGCATCGCCTGCCCCGAGGACATCGCCATCGTCGGCTATGACGACGTCTCGTTGGCCGAGTGGTCCCGTCCGCGACTGACCACGGTCCACTGGGACGAGTCGGTGATCGCCTCGCTGATCGCCGACGCCGTCATCGCGGCCGTCGACGACGCCCCACAGCGCCCCGCCGCCGAGCAGATCGCCTCCGGCGACGATGTGGTGATGATCGGCAAGGCCGAGGTCATCGTGCGCGAGTCCGCCTGAAGCCCTGAACCCATGAGTGCCGGACCTCTGGACAACCGGCCCGCGAGCGGGGCACCGCTGGTGCTCCTCACCGGTTTCGAACCCTTCGGCGGGATGGACCACAATCCCTCCTGGGACGTGGTCACCGCAGTAGCCGCACGCGCCGCAGCAGGTCAGTCCTCCCTCCCGGGAGCGCCCGAGGTCCGCCCGCTGTGCCTGCCGGTGGCCTTTGGTCAGGCGCCTCGGCTGCTCGACGAGGCGGTGGAGGCCGCCGTCGTCGAGGGCAGGCCCCCGGCCGCCGTCCTCGCCCTGGGTCTGGCTGCCGGAACCGACGTGGTGCGGCTGGAACGGGTGGGGGTGAATCTGCGCGATGCGCGGATCCCCGACAACGCCGGCGCCCAGCCGGCCGATGAGCCCGTGGTCGAGGGCGGCGACGGCGCGCTGTTCTCCACTCTGCGGCTCAAGGCCGCCCACACACGGATCAGCGCGGCGAACATCCCGGTGCAGCTCTCGCTGAGCGCCGGAAGCTTCGTCTGCAACGACGTCCTCTACTCCCTCCTGCACGGTCTGCGGGTGCGCGGCCTGGAGATCCCTGGAGGGTTCGTCCATGTCCCTGACCTGCGGGACCCGCTGGCTCCGGTGCGCCTGGAGGGGGCGGTGGAGGCCGTGGAGATCCTGCTGGAGGAGGCGCTGCACGGCGGCGCCGACGTGGCGACCCCCGGCGGGACTCTGCACTGAGCCGGGCGGAGACGCCACCCCTGGGGGATGTCACCGCCGGAGCCTACTGTGGGACCACGTCCTCATGACCCGATACGGACCAGCAGGAGGCCCCGATGCACACTCCCGAGCACACTCTGAGCACCAGCACCCGCGAGGGTCGCTTCGTCGTCGTCTTCGACACCGCCGACCTCCACGTCCGGGATCAGGAAGCCCCGGGTCTGCTCCGCGCAGAGGGTCTCTCCACCGACACCTACTTCTCCCGACTGGGCATCGCCGTGGTCGACGGGGAGGACGAACGCCTGGAGGCCTTCCGGAGCCGCTGCCGGGATCGCCGCCGTCCCGTCCGGGTGCTGCCCGAACGGATCTACCACGTGCTGGGTCCCGCGACGCCGGCCCGGCCTGCCGAGCATTCAGGCTCTTTCACCGACACCGCGGACCTGACCTGGGGCCTGCAGGCGGTGCGCGCCGTCGAGTCGGGGCACACCGGGGCCGGGGTCCGGGTGGCGGTGTTGGACACCGGCTTCGACCTCGAGCACCCCGACTTCACCGATCGCGGCGTGACCGCCGAGTCCTTCATCGAGGGTGAGACCGCCCAGGACGGCCACGGGCACGGCACCCACTGCATCGGCACCGTGGGCGGTCCGCGCAGCCGCGAGGCCGGCCCGGGCTACGGTGTGGCGCCGGAGGCGGAGATCTTCTCCGGGAAGGTGCTCGGCGACGACGGCTCAGGCTCCGACACCTCCATCCTGGCCGGGATCGACTGGGCCCTGCGCCATGACTGCGACCTGATCTCGATGTCCCTGGGCGCTGACATCCCGGAGGTGCACCCGCCCTACGTGGCCGCCGGGCGGCGTGCCCTGGAACAGGGCGCGCTGATCATCGCCGCAGCGGGCAACAACGCACGGCGCAGCGCCGGGGAGGACGGGTTCGTCGGAGCGCCGGCGAACAGCCCCTTCGTCATGGCTGTGGGTGCCCTGGACTCGGAGCTGGGGGTCGCGGACTTCTCGGCCCGCACGCTGCCGGGACGGGGCGGACAGGTCGACGTCGCCGCCCCGGGGGTGGATGTGCTCTCCTCCTGGATCGGGGACGAGCAGCACCGGACCATCAGCGGGACCTCCATGGCCACGCCTCATGTCGCAGGTGTCGCCGCGCTCCTCGCCGAGGCCACCGGCTTCCGGTCGCGTGAACTGTGGGCCGAGATCGTCCAGGAGGCGGTGCGGCTGGAGCAGCCCTCCGTCGACGTCGGATCAGGGCTCTCCGTGGCGCCGCCGGCAGACGATGCCGGCTGACCCGGGACAGACCGGGGAGCAGGCCTGTCTGCATTCCGGGTCGGAGGACTACCCTGGCGGCATGCAGTCCCACCGTGAAGAGAGCATCGGCTGGATCATCACGGTCGATGAGAAGAGCGCGACACACCTGGATGACGTCGTCGTGGAGCTCCAGGCCGCCGGCCTGCGGGTCAACCGTGTGCTCACCTCGCTGGGAATGATCAACGGCCGTGCCCGCGAGGACCAATGGGAGACCCTCGCCGCCGTCGACGGAGTGGTGTCGGTGGACCGCGAGCAGGAGCACCGGATCAGCCCTCCCGACGCGGACGTGCAGTGACCCAGACTCGACGGCCTACCCACACTGGCGCGCGATAGGCTTGTCTGCCGTGACCACCCGCAGAAAGTCCCGCAGCGCCGCACCCCCGGGACGGACGTCGACACGGACGAGGGACCGGGCTCAGAAGCGACCTTCGAACCGCTCGGCGCCCCGCTCATCCGGCCGTTCCGCCAGGGACCATGGGACGGCGGCGAAGTCTCGACGTCGGACGGGAGGAACCTGGGGCCGGTACCTGTGGGCCCTGGTCACCTCCGTAGTGATCGCCGCGCTGCTCTTCGAGTTCACCATGCTGTGGACCATCGGGGTCGGGTTCTACATGCTCGCCCTGCGCGAGTTCACCGGCCTGTGGTTCCTCGTCGGAGGCTACGCGCTGGCCTGCGTACCGGCCGCCTTCGGGCTGCTGATCGCCACCGGTCAGTTCTGGCGCAGTCTCACCCATGCCCTGTGGATCGGGCTGGTCTACGGCCTGCTCGGATTCTTCCTTCTGGACCGCATCCTCGGCGCACTGTGATCCTGCGCCCTGTCGGCGTGACGCAGAGAGGCCACCTGCACCGCCCGTCTGGCGGCGCAGATGGCCCCTCTGGCCCCTCCCTCAGGCAGGTGGGCCGCCGACTCAGGCGGCCACCATGCCATGCGGGTCGATGACGAACTTCCGGGCCGCGCCGTCGTCGAACTCCTGATACCCGCGCGGGGCATCGTCGAGGCCGATGGCGGTGGCGTTGACGGCCTTCGCGATCTGCGCGCGGTCATGGAGGATCAGGTTCATCAGCTTCCGGTTGTACTGCTTCACCGGGCACTGTCCTGTCATGAACGAGTGCGACTTCGCCCAGCCCAGTCCCAGTCGGACGCCCAGAGTGCCTTCCTTGGCCGCGTCGTCGACCGCACCGGGATCCCCGGTGACGTAGAGCCCGGGGATGCCGATCCCCGCACCGGCACGGGCCACGGTCATGCAGTCGTTGAGCACGGTGGCCGGCGCCTCTCCGGCCCCGGAGCCGTGGCCGCGGGCCTCGAAGCCGACGGCGTCGACAGCGGCGTCGACCTCTGGCTCTCCGACGACCTCGGCGATCTTGTCGGTCAGTTCACCCTCGGTGCTCAGATCGATGCCGACGCAGCCGAAGCTCTCGGCCTGGGTGAGCCGACCGGGAACCATGTCTCCGACCATGACCACCGCGGCGCCCAGCAGCTGGGCGGCGTGGGCGGCGGCGAGACCCACCGGCCCGGCGCCGGCCACGTAGACGGTGGACCCGGTGGTGACTCCGGCCGTGTAGGCGCCGTGATAGCCGGTCGGGAAGATGTCGGAGAGCATCGTGAGGTCCAGGATCTTCTCCAGCGCCTGGTCCCGGTCCGGGAACTTCAGCAGGTTGAAGTCCGCATAGGGGATCATCACGTACTCCGCCTGACCACCGATCCAGCCACCCATGTCGACGTAGCCGTAGGCGGCGCCGGCGCGGGCCGGGTTCACGTTGAGGCAGATGCCGGTCTTGCCCTCGTCGCACATGCGGCAGCGGCCGCAGGCGATGTTGAAGGGCACAGAACAGATGTCTCCTTCGTTGACGAAGAGCACATCCTCCCCGGCTTCGACGACCTCGCCGGTGATCTCATGCCCGAGGGTCTGCCCCTGGGGCGCGGTGGTGCGGCCGCGGACCATGTGCTGGTCCGATCCACAGATGTTGGTGGTGACGATCTTCAGGATGGCGGCGTGGGGCGCCTTCTTCGTGATTCCGAAGTGGTCCGCCACCTCCTGGGGGACTTCCAGGGAGGGGTAGTCGACGGACTCGACCGCCACCTCTCCGGGGGACTTGTAGACGACGACTCTGTTCGAACTCATGGTGGGGCTCCTGATGACACAAGGTAGGTGGTGTGGATCACATGCCACTCCTCACCATGGGGGCTCCGCCCCCGGGTGACAACAGTTCGCCGGCCTGGGTCCGGTGCGGCTCAGCCGACGGCCGGGGTGAGCTCTCCGACGTCGACCCAGCGGCTCAGCACGCGGGCGATGCCTTCGTCGTCATGGCTGGCTGTCACGATGTCAGCGGCCTCCTGCGCCTCAGGGATGGCGTTGCCCATGGCCACCCCGATGCCCGCCGCGCGCAGCATCGTCACGTCGTTGCCGTTGTCACCGAAGGCCATCGTCTCCGCCGGTTCGATCCCCTGGGTCCGGCAGAAGTCCAGCAGTGCGGTGGACTTGTCGACGCCGGCGCCGGTGGCCTCCAGGTAGATCGGCGAGGAGTAGCTCAGCTCGATCCGGTCAGCGAAGCGTTCCCGCAGCTCGACCTCCAGGATCTCCAGCTGCGGGCGCGGCGCGCAGTAGAGGACCTTGGTGGGCTCAATGCCCGGTGCCGTGATGTCCTCGACTACCCGGAGGGTCAGCCCATTGCCGCCGGCCTCGTGGACGGCCTGCGGGTCGCCGTCGTCGGCGACGACCAGCTCGTCGTCGTGGGGAAGCATCATCAGCGCTCCGTGACGCACCCCGGTGGCGATCAGCGGCCGGGCGACATTCTCAGGGACGGGGTGGCGGGCGAGCGTGCGGCCGGTGGCCTGGTCCACGACCACCGAACCGTTGAGGCCGGCGAAGATCAGATCAGTCCCGAGTCCGCAGCGCTCGGCGAGTCCCCGCAGCCCGGGGATGGGCCGCCCGGAGGCGAGCATGATTCGAGTGCCTGCGGCACGCAGGCCGGCGAACGCCCGCAGCGTGCCGGGCTGGGGCCGCTTGGTGGAGTCGAACAGGGTCCCATCGATGTCGAAGGCCACCAGCCGGGGCAGGGCGGTGTCCGACAGGACAGTACTGAAGGGGGCGGGGTTGGAGGGGGCGGGGCGCTCGTCGGTCGTCACAGCCGTGATCCTATCGGAGACCCTCCTGCCCTCGTCCGTCTGCAGCCGGGTGGGCCAGATCAGCGAGGAGTGTTCCTGGCCGCCAGGTCCTGGCCGCGCTCGTGCAGGAACCCGCGCAGCTCGGCTGGCTCATGCACCTCCACTCCGGGCACTCCGAGCAGCTGGGCTCCGACGATCTCCAGCGCCTCGGTCATCAGGCTGACCTCCAACCGTGTCCCACCGCCGGGGTCGGCGCTCGTCCCTGCGGTCCGCCGGGCCTCCTCCAGCGCGGCGTCGATCTGTGTCCCGGGAAGGGCCGCTCGCAGGGTCTGCGCGGAAGACTGCGGGATGGACACACACACCGGGAGGCTGTTCACGGAGCGCTCGAACCGTGTCTGCGAGCGCTGCCAGTGATCAGCCAAGGAGAAATCCGCCGGACGCCAGGCCTGTTCCTCGTGGACGGTCGCGTCCGTCATGCGGGAGACCCGGTAAGTGCGCACCGATCGTCGGTGGGCGGCGATCAGGTACCAGCGGTCGGTCTTCAGCACCAGGCCCAGGGGATCCAGACGTCGGCTCACCGGTTCACCGGGTCGGCCGGGACGCTCATAGCGGATGCTCAGCCGACGCCCCGTCCACACCGCATCGGCCACCGTAGGCAGCGCAGGCGGCCGCTCCGGTTCTGCGAACCATCGGTGGTGGTCGATGTGGAAGCGTTCCACCGCCGACTCGCCCATCGCCTGCGGCGCCCCCGGGCTGGAGACCATCTTCGCCCGGGCGGTCTCGAACTCCGTGTGCATCCCCAGCTCGCGGGAACCGGCCTGGCCCAGCAGCAGCGCCTGGACCTCGGCGGCCATCATCCCGGTCAGCGGGGAACGCCAGCCCTCCACCAGCCCCACTCCGCCGGCCGGTCCCGTGCGGGTCCACACCGGCACCCCCATGTCCTGCAGGGCGACCAGGTCCCGCTGGATGGTGCGGGCTGAAACCCCGAGGGGTGCGGCCAGGTCAGCGACGGTGCTCCGCCGCACCCTGGTCAGCTCCAGCAGCAGGGCCACCAGCCGCGAGGTGCGCATGGGCAGATCCTAGATGGTGATCGTGCTCATTGGCGACATCCAGTGTCGCCAATGAGTGGCACGCTCGGTGGAGACAGCCCCACCACCAGGAGGACACGATGACCGACAGCACCAGGCACGACCACGCCAAGCCCGATTCCACACCCGATCCCACCGGCACCCGATCCTTGGAAGGGAGGGTCGCCCTGGTCGCGGGGGCGACCCGCGGGGCAGGCCGCGCCATCGCCCGCCAGCTGGGACGAGCCGGCGCCGTCGTCTACTGCACGGGACGCTCCACCGCGCAGACGCCCTCCGACTACGGGCGTCCGGAGACCATCGAGGAGACCGCGGAGCTCATCACTGGTACGGGCGGCACTGCGCATGCCGTCGTCGTGGACCATCTCGACGTCGAGGCGGTGCGGGCCCTGGTGGCGCGCATCGACAGCGAGCAGGGCAGGTTGGACATCCTGGTCAACGACATCGGTGGAGAAGCCTATGTCCAGTTCGAGACCCGGCTGTGGGAGTACGACCTCGACGCCGGACGGCGTCTGTTCGACACGGCGCTGCTGACGCACCTGAACACCAGTCACAGCGCCCTGGGCCTGCTGACCAGGAATCCCGGCGGACTGGTGGTGGAGGTGACCGACGGGACCCGCGCCTACAACGCCTCCCACTACCGGGAGACGGTGTTCCTGGACCTGGCGAAGACGGGGGTGGACCGGCTGGCCTTCGCCGAGGGCCACGAGCTCGCCGCGCACGGAGGCACCGCCGTCTCGGTCTCACCGGGGTGGCTGCGCTCGGAGATGATGCTGGACCATTTCGGCGTCACCGAGCAGGACTGGCGACAGGCCGCCGAGGCCAACCGCGGGAGGACCGACACCGTCCCGCCCTACGAGTTCGTGATCTCCGAGACTCCGGAGATGCTCGCCCGAGGCATCGCCGCGCTGGCCGCGGATCCGAACCGGGCGGTCTGGAACACCCGCTCAACCAGCTCCTTCGAACTGGCCACCCACTACGCACTCACCGACGTGGACGGCTCCCGGCCTGACTCCTGGAGCTTCATCACCGCGATGGAGGACACCCCCGTGGAGGAGATCGACGTCGACGACTACCGCTGAGGGTGAGCCATCACCACGTGTGTCCTGTATAGGCTGGAACACAGACCACCCCGATCAGCCGCACGCCCCTGCCAGGCAGAACGGAGGCGATATGCCCATTCCCCCGGAGGAGATCGACGCGGCCGACGCTCTCGTGCGCGAGCGTGTCACCATCACGCCATTCTGGGAAGTGGCCTCTTGGCCAGGCTTATCGACCCTGGCGGAATGGTCATCCGACCCGTCCGTGGCTCAGGTCGATCACCTGTCTGAGTCTGAGGCTGTCGTGATCTCCGTGCGAACCGCCCACCACCAGGACAGCACACGTGTCCTAAAGCGGATGCACGCACGGTCACTCATGCAGCGCGGCGATGTTCCCTACCAAGAGACCCGAGTCGGAATCCCAGAGGCATCCCGCGCCACCACCCTCAGCGTGGACGGGCAGTACTTCGAGGCGCAGCACTGGGCCGACGCGGACTCATGGTGGCTCGCCGTCGACCTGACCGATGGCACTGCCGTCGTCGTCGGGGGTGCGATCCAGATGCCTGTCGCCAGGGAACTTCGGGCCGTCACCGAGATCGAGCCGTTGCTGACGGCCCGGCGCGAGCGCCTGCTGCGGCACCAGGACTGATCAGCACCGTCACGGGAGACGTGGTGATGGCTGAACCTGCCTCGTCGGTTGCAAGGCATCCGAGGCTGATACAGAATCCGGCAGCATGATCGATAGATGCCTGTGGTCGATGTGACCATGACTCTCATGACAGACCACTCGGGAGAGCACGACCGTCGTTCACAGGCACGGAGAGCCCTGGATTGACCGACCCGCCCCGACGGCACCCGCGCATCCAGCACCATCCCCTTACGCGCTCAGCGACGGGGCGGCTCACCGGAGGATGACGGGTATTCCCTCCTGTGACGCACGGTCTCCACGATGAAGTACGTCGTAGGTCCGAGGATCGGCACGCCCAGAATGACCAGAGCCCACAGGGCACCTCGCGGCGGGCGGTGCCGGGTCTGGACCAGCACCATGAGGGCGGCGAGTGCCAGCGCCCCGGCCACCAGCAGACCCCACCGCAACCACCACGGGGCCGCGGCACCACCCGAGGCGACATCGGCGGTCAGCGAGAGGATCCACACTGAGTGCTCCATGATCAGTCAAGCGTAGAGCCGTCGCCTCCCCGGTGCCCAGGATGCCTGAACACGGAGCACGCGGAAACCCGGCGCCCTTGCGTCAGCCCGGATATGCTCCGGAGAAGAGCGCAGGACCACGTGGAGAAGAGAGGCCCGCCATGAGGACATCGAAGAATCCCGGCCAGGTCGCCCGAAGGGTCTTCCTCTGGTCGATGATCGCGTCATTCACGCTCGCCGCAGGTGCCGGCATCCTGGCGCTGCTCGGACTCAGCCTCGACGACACCGGTGGTCAGGTGCTGCTGACCACGGTGGTGGTGGGTCTCTACAGTCTGGCCATGCTCTGCTGCGCGGCAGTGTTCGGGCGTCCCGAGCGTCTGGTGGGCATCATCGGCGTCGCGGTGGCGGCGCTCAGCATGTTGTGGTCCCTGGTGATGGTCTGGTCGGAGAGCAGCTGGATCTGGGACGCCTACGAGGTGCTGCTCACCGGCATCACGCTGACCATCGCTGCCAGCTTCCTGTGCCTCATGCTGACGATGGCCTCATATCGAGACGCCGTGATCCGCTGGATGCTCGGGGCGGCCGCCGGGCTCATCACCCTGGCCTCCGTCCTGACCGTGGTGCTGATCTGGTGGGAGACCTGGGAGAGCGAGACCTTCGGACGGTTCTACGGAATCGTGCTGATCCTGGCGGTGCTGACCGGCGTGGTCACACCTCTGCTCTCGGCGCTGCGCCGCCGGGCCGCACCAGGGGCGTCTGAGCCCTCGACGACGGCGCCGCAGGCCCCTGCACGGCCGACCGGCGTCGACCCGCAGACGGCCGCCGCCCTGCAGGCCGAGGCCCAGCATCGAGGCATCACCGTCGCTCAGCTGGTCGCCCCGTTGCTGGAGCACAGGAACCGGCCTCCCACGGAGTGAGCCGGGCACCATAGGGCCCAGGGAACCCCCTGTGCCACGCTGGTGCTGTGACGTCCCCGGATGAACTCTACGCGCGCGTGTTTCGTCGGCACGCCCATCCCGTCAGCGCCTGGTCCCGGCTGATCAGCACGCCCTTACTGATGGTGCCCCTGTGGACTCGGCGGTGGTGGCTGTATCTGCCCATCGGGGCGTGGTTCGCCGTGAACCCCGTGATGAGCCCACCGGCTGACGACTCGACGTCCTTCGCCACACGGGCGATCCTGGGCGAGGAGGCCTGGACCCGGGACCCCACCTCTGACCTGCGGGCCCTCGCGCTGGGCGGCATCGCGAGCGCCTCGCTCGCAGGTGCCATGGTCGCCAGCTATCACCATAGACGGATCCCCGCCGTCGTCGGCACCGGCTTCTACATGGCGCTGACGCTGGAGCAGTGGAAGCTGTGGGCGGGCCGGTTCGCGCGGGGCGCACGTCCACCGACCCCCTGACTCGGCACCGGCCCGACCGTCGCTCAGGGATGCTGCTAGATGTCCTGGGCCATGTCCTGGAAGCGGGCGTAGTGGCCCTGGAAGGCGACCACGATGTCCCGGGTGGGGCCGTTACGGTTCTTCGCGACGATGATGTCAGCCTCCCCGGCGCGCGGGGACTCCTTGTCATAGACCTCTTCACGGTGCAGCAGCAGCACCATGTCGGCGTCCTGCTCGATGGAGCCGGACTCACGCAGGTCAGAGACCTGGGGGCGCTTGTCGGTGCGCTGTTCGGAGCCACGGTTCAGCTGGGACAGGGCGACGATCGGGACGTCGAGCTCCTTGGCCAGCAGCTTCAGGGTTCGGGAGAACTCGCTGACCTCCTGCTGACGGGACTCCACACGCTTGCCGGAGCTGAGCAGCTGCAGGTAGTCCAGCACGATGAGCTTCAAGTTGTGCCGCTGCTTGAGCCGGCGAGCCTTCGCCCGGATCTCCATCAGCGACATGTTGGGGGAGTCGTCGATGAACAGCGGCACCTCGTTGAGCTTGTCCACCGCCAGGGACATCTTGTCCCAGTCGTCATCGCGGATGTCGCCCTTGCGCAGATCCTGGAACTGAATCTTGGCCTCGGCGGAGAGCAGACGCATGGCGATCTCGTTGCGCCCCATCTCCAGGGAGAAGAACGCAGACGTCATCCCGTGCCCCACGGAGGCGGCACGGGCGAAGTCCAGCGCCAGGGTCGACTTTCCCATCGCGGGACGCGCGGCGACGATGATCATCTGCCCGCCGTGGAACCCGTGGGTGAGGTCGTCCAGATCCCGGAAGCCGGTCGGGATGCCGGTCAGCCCGCCGTCGTGGCTGGCGTTGGTCTCGATCTCGTCGATGGTGGGGACCAGCACCTCGGAGAGCGCCACATAGTCCTCGCTCTGCCGGTTCTCCGCGACGCTGTAGATCTCCGACTGCGCCTGGTTGACGATCGCCTCGACCTCACCGTCGGCGGTGTGGCCCATCTGCGCGATCTTGGTGCCGGCCTCCACCAGACGGCGCAGGATGGCACGCTCGTGGACGATCTCCGCATAGAACGAGGCGTTGGCCGCCGTCGGGACCGACTGGGCCAGATTGTGCAGATAGGCGGGGCCGCCCACCCGCTGCAGCTCCTGCCGTTTGGTCAGATGGTCGGAGATGGTGACGACGTCGGCGGGCTCACCCCGCCCGTAGAGGTCCACGATCGCGTCGTAGATCAGCTCGTGGGCAGGACGGTAGAAGTCTTGACCCCGCAGCACCTCGACGACGTCGGCGATCGCGTCCTTCGAGAGCATCATCCCGCCCAGCACCGACTGCTCGGCCACCAGGTCCTGCGGCGGCGTGCGCGACTCAGCCGCCGGCGGGGCGTCATAGGCTTCCAAGCTCACCGGGGATCCTCCAAGGGGGTGATCGTTCTGAGGACAGGGTGTCGGGCCTGCGTGGAGACCCATACGTGCAGCAGCTGAGCGGGTGCAGCCTCAGCGGGGGTCGGCAGAGACCATCTTCTCACCCTCAGCTGACAGCCCAGCCCGCGCCGTCGAGCCGGGCCCTGAATCCGGCTCCACCCCGGCCGCCGGGTGCGCCGCCACATGCGCGGCGGTCCGCACGGGCCAGGTGGCCAGCTCCTGCGGCGTGGCGGCGATGCTCAGCGTGGAGTCGGGGATCAGCCGGTGCAGCGCCTCAGCGGTGGCCACGGGATGAGAGGGGTCGTCCACCCAGGCGAGAATCTGTGTGGGCACCTGCAGGCGGGAGATCTCCTCGGGTGCGGGCAGATCGGTCAGCGCCGCGCCCCGGAAGATCGAGGGCAGCAGCTCCTGGCTGACCGCGGGCACTCGTTCCCGGGACCGGTCCGCCAGCGCGGGAGGGGGCAGCACCTGGGCGCCGATGCGCACGAAGGCCCCGATGCCGGAGTCCTCCACCAGCTGCGCGGAGCGGCGGTAGTTCCCGGCCTGGGCCGCCCGGGTCTCCCAGGCGGTCGGCGGGACCAGCAGGGTCAGCGTGGCGAAGCGACGGGGCGCGGAGAGCGCCGCGTGCAGCAGCGTGGCCGCACCCATGGACGGGCCGGCAGCATGAACCTGTTCCCCGGGTGCGAGGGCATCGAGCAGGGCCAGCAGATCTCCAGCCAGGCGAGGCCACCGGTAGTCCTCGGCGACCTTGCGGCCGGTGGAACCGCCGTGCCCGCGGGCGTCATAGCGCAGCACGCGCATCGACTCGAGGCGGCCGGTCATGTCCAAGCCGACGCGGTGCTCACGGGAGCCGCAGGAGGTCAGACCGTGCAGCTGGACGAAGGTTCCCGCCGGTGAGGAGTCTGCGGCGCTGAGCTCATAGGAGATCGCCGCTCCGTCGGTCCGGAATATGTCCACTGCTCCGGTGTCACCTCGCTGTCATCCTGGATCCCCGCCGGGGTCCCGGACGGGAAGGTATCCCCCTAGACTACGCCTATGCGGCTGACCAACGTCTCCCGGATGGACACCCTGACGGGCAGACTCTCCAGCTACTCGGTGACGGTCTCGCCCGCCGAGGGTGACCCCCTGCCGATCTCCTTCGACCAGAACCGCCATGTCAGCCTCGGGTCGCGACCGGGGTCATGGATGGCTGCCGCCTTCTTCCTGGACCATCCTGCGGCCCGGGAGGAGGTCGCCGAAGCCTGGCATGCGGTCATCGCCAGGCACGGCACATTACGCACCGTGTTCAGCTGGAAGCCTGGGGCCGACGCCGCGTCGGACCTCGGCAGCAGCCGGCGCCGCCCTCCCGTGAAGGAGGGCCGGGGCGGAGGACCGGAGACGGACCTGAACCTGGACCCGGTGCACATCAGCCCCGGGGCATGGGAGGTGCTGAGCCCGGTCAGCGTCCCCCTCGAGTCGGGGATCAGTCTGCGTGCCCACCCGGAGTCCCCGCCGGCCTACCCCGCCCCGCCGGCCTCCCCCGGCCTGCCGGTCGAGGTCGGTTCCCCGGTGTTGACCGCTGAGGAGGTCCGCACCGCGCTGCGCGCCCATTTCGACTCCGTCTGCGACCCTCTCGCCGCACCCTCGCACCGCCTCTGCGTCGTGGAGCCCGCGGGAGGCTCGCCCCCGCAGGTGATCATCGGTGTCGACCACGCCCATGTGGACGCCTGGTCGCTGCTGGTGATCATCCGCGACCTCACCACCTGCCTCGCCGACCTGCAGACAGGAAGACCGCCAGGACGGGAGCTGCCCACCGCTGAGCCCTTCTCCGCACACACCGAGGTGCTGGAGGACCGGCCCGCCCCGCCCGCATCGCTGGTGGACCGCTGGCAGCAGATCCTCGCCGCCGGCGGGGGCGTGATGCCGCAGTTCCCACTGCCGCTGGGGGACCTCTCTGTGCCCAGGCCGGAGGTGGTGGAGGTCCGCGATGTGCTCGACCCCGCCGAGCTGGCAGCCGTGGAGGCCCACGCCACCGCCCACGGGGTGCGGCTGATCTCGGTGGCGGTCTCGGTGATGACCGCACTCTTCGCCGAGCTCGGCGGGCAACCCCTGCGCACCGTCTTCCCCGTCCACTCCCGGGAGGAGCCGCGCTGGTTCGACTCGGTGGGATGGTTCATCACCAACGCGGTGCTGGAGAACGACGACCCCTCCCTGGAGGCCAGCCACCGGGCGGTCAAGGAGGCGATCAGGCTGGGCAGCCAGCCGTTGGCCCCGATCATGCGCCCCTACGGCGGGATGCCCGCAGAGCCCGGGATGTTCGCGATGTCTTGGCTGGACCATCGCAGGCTGCCCATCGCCGTCGACGACGCCCTGCGCCCACAGCATGTCAGCGCGGTCATCCGCACCGACGGCGTGATGATCTGGTTCGTGATCAACGAGACCGGGCTGCATCTGCGCTGCCGCTACCCTGACACCCCCGAGGCCCGCATCACGATGGCGCACTGGCTCGACGCCGTCGTCGAGAGACTGCGCAGACCCGTCCACGACGACCCCACGGAGACCACCTGATGCACTCCCCCATTCCGGACTACCTGCTCGAGGTGCTGGAGTCCTGCGCCCAGGACCGCTCCGGGGAACTGGCCGACTACATCCCGGAACTGGCCTCCGCCGACGCGGACCGGCATGCCCTCGCGCTGGGCACCACCGACGGCGTCTCCTACTCCGCCGGGGACGCGGAGGCGCAGTTCACCATCCAGTCGGTCTCCAAGCCCTTCGTCTATGCTCTGGCCATCGACGACATCGGCCTGGAGGCGGTCCGCGCACGTGTCGGCGTCGAACCCTCGGGAGAGGCGTTCAACGAGCTCTCCCTGGAGGGCGGCACCGGGCGTCCGCTGAACCCGATGATCAACGCCGGAGCGATCGCCACCCACCAGCTGGTGAGCACCGAGGGCTGTGAGCCGCTCGACGACGGCGCTCCGGAGCGCCTCGCCCGCACAGAGTCGGTGCGTGCCCGCACCGGGCGGGTGCTCGCCGGGCTCTCGGCCTTCGCCGGCCGGGAGCTGCACATCGACTACTCGGTCGCGGAGTCGGAGTTCGAGGAGAGCTACCGCAACCGGGCGATCGCAAACATGCTGCGCACCCACGACATCATCGGCGGCGAGCCCACCGAAGCGGTGCGCGGCTACATCGACCAGTGCGCGGTGCTGGTGACCGTCCGGGACCTGGCCCTGATGGCCGCGACCCTGGCCGGCGGCGGCGTGCACCCGGTGACCGGGACTCAGGTGGTCTCAGCCGCCGCCGCACGGCAGACGCTCTCGGTGATGGCCACCTGTGGGATGTACGACGGGTCCGGCCGCTGGCTGGCTCGAATCGGCATCCCCGCGAAGTCCGGGGTCTCCGGTGCGATCATCGGGGTGCTTCCCGGACAGGTGGGGATCGCCAGCTTCGCACCTCGCCTGGACAGCGAGGGCAACAGCGTCCAAGGCGTGGAGATGTTCGAGCGGCTCTCCCAGGACATGGGCCTGCACCTGATGAGCGCCGAGCAGCCTGCCGCGGCGGCGGTGCGCGGCATCACGCGCGAGGAGGGTCCCGCCGGAGCTGCGACCACCAGGGTCGCCCTGCAGGGAGCGCTGCGCTTCACCGGGGCGGAGCGCGTGCTGCGCGAAGTCGTCGCCGTCGATGCCGATCACGGACTGGCCGAGACCGTGGTGCTGGACCTGACCCAGGTGCAGGGGCTCTCCTCCACCGCCGTGCGCATGCTGCGCGAGCTCATCCGGCGCCTGGAGCTCGACGGGCACACGGTGCCGCTGGAGGACCCCGGCGGCCTGCTCGAGGACCGCTGATAGCGCGCTGAGGCGGCTCAGCTCTCCGCGGCCTCCGCGCTCTTCTTCCTCCCACCGGGGATCGGGTCGCCGCCCGCAGCCCGGCGGCGGACCAGCGACCCATGCGTGGGCGGCTCCGGGGTCCCCTCCGGGGCCCGAGCGGCGACCTCCTGGCGCAGCACCGGCACGACCTCCTCGCCGAGCAGCTCGACCTGCTCCAGCACGGTCTCCAGCGGCAGGCCGGCGTGGTCGATGAGGAACAGCTGGCGCTGATAGTCACCGGCGTACTCGCGGAAGCTGAGGGTCTTCTCGATGACCTGCTCCGGGCTGCCCACAGTCAACGGCGTCATCTCGGTGAACTCCTCCAGAGACGGACCCCCGCCGTAGACCGGCGCGTGGTCGAAGTAGGGGCGGAACTCACGCACGGCGTCCTGGGAGTTCCTGCGCATGAAGACCTGCCCGCCCAGACCCACGATGGCCTGCTCGGCGGTGCCGTGGCCGTAGTGCTCGTAGCGCTCCCGGTAGAGGTCCACCATGCGGCCGGTGTGCTCCTTGTTCCAGAAGATGTTGTTGTGGAAGAAGCCGTCACCGTAGTAGGCCGCCTGCTCGGCGATCTCCGGGCTGCGGATGGACCCGTGCCAGACGAACGGGGCGACGTCGTCGAGCGGCCGCGGCGTGGAGGTGAAGTTCTGCAGCGGGGTGCGGTAGCGGCCCTGCCAGTCGACCTCGGTCTCGCGCCAGAGCTGGTGCAGCAGCGCGTAGTTCTCCACGGCCAGCGGGATCCCGGAGCGGATGTCCTTGCCGAACCACGGGTAGACGGGGCCGGTGTTCCCGCGTCCCAGGGTGAGATCCACCCGACCTTCGGCGAGGTGCTGCACATAGGCGTAGTCCTCGGCCAGACGCACCGGGTCCGTGGTGGTGATCAGGGTGGTGGCGGTGGAGAGCAGGATGTGATCGGTCTGCGCGGCGAGGTGCCCCATGAGGATGGGCGGATTCGCGGGGGCGACGAACGGCGGGTTGTGGTGCTGTCCGATGGCGAAGACGTCGAGGCCCACCTCTTCAGCCTTTCTGGCGATCTCCACTGTGGCTCTGATGCGCTCGTGCTCGGTGGGGGTGCGGCCGGTGGTGGGGTCGGGCGTGACGTCACCGATGCTGAATATGCCGAACTGCATGTCCGCTCCTTGGAGTCTGAGGCACTGCTGCCGCGGAAGATGGGGAGAGAACGTCACCCATCATTTCAAAATTGAATCACTTGCGCCGAGTGCAACTGCTCGAGCCTCCACGCTATTCCACACTGCCCGGGGCGGGGCACCCTGGCCTGACCAGCCGAGCCGTCGGCAGGGCCGGCGACCCGCTCATCTGTGAGGAGATGATCGGCAGACGTCCCTGACCTGCGGCGACATGGAGCAGCCCTCTCGCGGCGTCGATCCTGCTGTGGAGATCCTGTGGATAACTGTGGGCGACACCCGCTATACACCCTGGAGCAGACCCGCGGCAAGCCTTGGATCAGCCCAAGAGATCGCTCTCGAAAAAAGTTGAATCCACAGGTGTGTCGCTACATCGCTCCAGGTCCAAGCGCTTTTGCTGAGGGTTGTGGATAACTATCCACAGGGTTTCCCCCAGATTGTGCACAGGACACGCCGCGCACTCCACATGTTATCCACAGCCCGAGCGGTCGGGGGTATTGCTACTCGCCGGAAGTCACCATATGGTGTGAGGCGTCCCCCACTCGCCGGGCGGGTATTGGCTGGCATCGCCTGCGCACATCCGTCCACCTGCTGATGGGCCGAACTGATCGGATTCGAGCATCGGGCCGGGAGGAGCTTCGCGGTCGGCTCGGGTTCACCACAGCCCGGACAATCAGCATCGGGTCCGCCTCACACGCGGATCCGGAGATGACGGCAGCATCGTCATCAGGCGAGTGAGTGACGGCGGTCGCCTGCGGGCGACCTGCGGCATGCAGCTCGACGACGACGGCGGATCCCCGCCGACGTCTCGATGCGTCCGTCCGGGGATCGGGCGAGAACTGCATCGGATCGCCGGGAGACCGGCGCAGGGAAGGGAATCACGGCACTGAGGCCGGGAGACCTGCTGGACGGCCCGCCTCGCGGGGCCGGACGGCGCTGGGGACCGGTCTTGTCGTCGTCGTGATTCTGCCGTTCCCCGGCGATCCGATCAGCACGTCGCCGCTCGGCTCGGCCATGTCTCGCCCCCGAGGCCCGGAACCCCCTGCAGATCTCGGTGCCCCGTCACTCAGCATGGGGCTCGCCGTGCACGGCACACCAGGGCCGCTGCCGGCCACCACGCGCCCTCCCCTCAGCGAGAGCTTTCCCCAGACCTCGGACATGCAAGAGGGCCCCGGGAGATCTCTCTCCCGGGGCCCTCTCACTGTCTTGTGCCGAAGAGCTGGGCCCGTCGGCGATCGACGTCGGCAGGGCAGCTCAGTGGATGAGGCCCGGCTGCGCCGATGCGCGAGTCACTTTCCTGCGACGACCTGCAGGTCGATCGAGGCGGTGACGTCAGAGTGCAGCTTCACCGTGGCAGCGTAGCTGCCGACGGCCTTGATCCGCTCGGGGATCTCGACGGTGCGCTTGTCGATGGAGCCCAGACCGGCGGCCTCGACGGCCTCTGCGATCTGTGCGGCGCCGACGGTGCCGAACAGGCGACCGGACTCGCCGGTCTTCACGCTGACCTTCACCGGCTGCGACTGCAGCTTCTCGGCGACGGCCTGCGCCTCCTCGACAGTGGCGATCTCACGAGACTTCCGTGCTGCGCGGATGCGCTCCACGTCCTTCTCGCCACCCTTGGTCCACGCCAGGGCGTAGCCGCGCGGAAGCAGGTAGTTGCGCGCGTAGCCGTCCTTGACGTCGACGATGTCGCCCGCAGCACCCAGACCGGACACTTCCTGAGTCAGGATGAGCTTTGCCATAGATGAGTTCCTTTCCTTCCCAGACAGCCTGGATCAGCCGCGACCCGCGCCGGAGTACGGCAGCAGGGCCATCTCACGAGCATTCTTGATCGCCTGGGCGATCTTGCGCTGCTCCTGGACGGACACGCCGGTCACCCGGCGAGCACGGATCTTGCCTCGGTCGGAGATGAACTTCCGCAGCAGGGCGGTGTCCTTGTAGTCAATGACCTTGATGTCAGCAGCCTTCAGCGGGTTCGCCTTGGGCTTCGGCTTCTTGAGTTCAGCCTTTGCCATCGTGGTGCTCCTTCTTCAGATCGGAGCCCGCAGGTGCTTCCTGCGGGATGGTGAACAGGATTAAGTGGTGAGCCTGCCTCAGAAAGGAGGCTCGTTGCTGTCAGGAGTGTCCCAGCCGCCACCGGAGGGCTGTCCGCCCCACGGGTCAGAGGAGCCGCCGGAGGGCTGCTGGCCGCCACCGCCGCCGAAGGAGTCTCCCCCTCCGCCGAAGCCGCCACCGGCAGCAGCGCCACCGCCGAAGCCTGCACCGCCACCACCGCTGGAGAAGCCGCCGCCGCCTCCGCCGCCGCGGCTCTGACGCTGCACGCTCGCCGTGGCGAAGCGCAGCGAGGGGCCGATCTCGTCGACGTCGAGCTCCCAGGAGGTGCGACGCTCGCCCTCCTTGGTCTCGAAGGAGCGGGCCTTCAAACGGCCCTGGGCGACCACACGCATCCCCTTGGTCAGCGACTCTGCGGCGTTCTCCGCAGCCTCCCGCCAGAGGGAGCACCGGACGAAGAGCGTCTCGCCGTCCTTCCACTCATTCGCCTGACGGTCGAAGAATCGCGGCGTGGAGGCGATGCTGAAGTTCGCCACGGCTGCACCCGAGGGGGTGAAGCGCAGCTCCGGGTCAGCAGTCAGGTTCCCGACAACGGTGATGATGGTCTCGCCGGCCATATACAGCTCCTATGGTTCATGCCTGACAGGGTTCGGGCCTCGCGGCCCGTCCACCAGAGGATCAGCTGATGCGCTGGTCCTCAGGACGGATGATCTTGGTGCGCATGATCGTCTCGTTCAGGCGCAGCAGTCGGTCGAGCTCGGCAGCCGAGTCCGGGGTGGAGTGGAAGTTCACGACGGCGTAGATCGCCTCGTTCTTCTTCTTGATCTCGTAAGACAGGCGACGACGTCCCCAGACGTCGATCTCCTCGACGGAGCCGCCGTCCTTCTTGACGATCTCCATGTACTTGCCGAGAGTCGGCTCCACAGTGCGCTCATCCACCTCGGGGTCGACGAGCACCATCAGTTCGTAGTGACGCATATGTGAACCCACCTCCTTCGGTCTTGCGGTCACGGGCTTTCCGTAACAGGAGGTTCATTGCGTGCGTGTCTGCGCAGGTCAGCTCGGAGGGCGGGGATCCCGGCCTCCACCCGCAGGCGGGCACACTGAACGAGCGTCAGACAACCTGCACCATGTTACCGGTTCCGCGCCTCCGAGACTAACCGGCTCCGATGACAGGTGGAAGAGCCTGTGTCGCGCCCCCGGCTGCGGCCCTGGCCTCGCTCACTCCGGGCTCACACCGTCAGCTCGGCGGTGAAGAAGGCCGCCGCCGCGTCACGCAGGTGGGCGACGTCGTCGACCCCGCACATCTCGCGGGCCGAATGCATGGACAGCAGCGGGATCCCGACGTCGACGGTGCGGATCCCCAGCCGGGTGGCGGTGATGGGGCCGATCGTCGACCCGCAGGGGACATCGTTGTGGGAGACGAACTCCTGACTGGGGATGTCCGCGGCCCGGCAGACCTGCGCCCACATGGCCGCCCCCGGGGCGTCAGTGGTGTAGCGCTGGTTGGCGTTGATCTTCAGCAGCGGCCCTGCGTTGGGCAGCGGACGGTTGGCCGGGTCGTGACGCTCCGCATAGTTGGGGTGCACTGCGTGGCCAGCGTCGGAGGAGAGGTGCCAGGAGGCGGCAAAGGCCTGCGCGCGCTGCCCCGCCGTCGCCCCCAGCCCCTCGTAGATGCGGTCCAGCACCTCCTCCAGGAACGGCCCTGCGGCCCCGGAGCGGGAAGCCGAGCCGAGCTCCTCATGGTCGAACGCGGCCAGCATAGGGATGACTGCACCATCGGCGGCCTCGGCGGCCTCGGCGGCGATCTGCTCCAGAGCGGCGAGACCGGCCTGCACCGAGGAGAGGTTGTCCAGCCGACCGGAAGCGAGGAACTCCCCGGCGCCCCGGCGCCCTGCCCCGAAACGGGCCGGAGCCTGGGCATCGGCGACCACGAGGTCGTATCCGTCCACCTGCTCCGGATCCACTCCGGCCACCTCGGCGACCACAGCGAGCACATCCGTCTCCGCGGCGGCCTCCGGGGACCCGGCCAGCCCCAGAATGGGTGCGGTGTGGGTCTGCTTGCCGAGTGTGAGCCCGTCGTTGACCTTCCGGTCCAGGTGGATGGCCAGCTGCGGGATGCGCGCCACCGGGCCGGTCGCGGCCAGGTGGGTGGCGCCGTCGCGGGTGACCAGCCGGCCCGCCAGCCGCAGCTCCCGGTCCAGCCAGGAATTCAGGAGCGGGCCCCCGTACACCTCCACACCGGCCTGCACCCAACCGTGGCTGATGACCGTGGACTTCGGCTTCAGCTTGAATCCGGGGGAATCCGTGTGAGCGCCCAGGATCCGAAGCGGGGTGGCCGCCGTCGCGCCCTGCGGGATGATCCAGGCCAGCACGGCCCCGTCCCGGACCACGACGTGACGTCCGGGCGTCACGGGCCAGTCCTGGTGCTCGCCGAGCTGGGTGAACCCGGCCTCCACGAGACGCTGGGCCGCCACGGACGCCGCATGGTACGACGACGGCGAGGCGCTCACATAGGAGGCGAGGTCCTCGATGAGCTCGTCTCCGGTGAGCGGGGAACTGGTGAGGGTGTCGGAGGTCTCAGGCATGGCTTCATCCTACTGATCGGTCAGCTGACACCACGCGGGGGCGGCTCAGTGCGGCACGGGCGACCCCGGCGTAAAGTCGTCAGGTGACACTCGACACCGCCGTCGACACGACCGAGGAGCAGCCATGAACACGGTGCACGTGACGATCCTGATCCTGTATCTGGTGGGCCTCGTCGCCACCGGCCTCTGGTTCAGCCGCACGAAGAAGATCTCGACCGGCGATGACTTCATCTTCGCCGGGCGGCAGCTGCCCACGATCGTCATGGTGGGCACGCTGGTGGCCACTTGGGTCGGCTCCGGAACCATCATCGGCGGCGCGAGCTTCGTCTACAGCTACGGCCCCCTGGCCTCCCTCATCTTCTTCGCCGGGACCCCGCTGGGCATCCTGGTCCTCTATGCCCTCGCTCGCAGGATCCGTGTGTCAGGCTCCTACACGGTCCCGCAGATCCTGGAGATGCGGTTCGGCATCTCGGTGCGGATGCTGGCCGCGGCCATCACGATCCTCGCCTACGTCGGGATCGTGGCCTACCAGTTCACCGGCGGCGGCAGCATCATCTCCCTGGTCACCGGGCTGACTCCGGGCCAAGGAGCGATCATCGCCACGCTGATCATCACCTTCCTCGCCCTGGGCGGCGGCCTGAAGTCAGTGGCCTGGTCAGACTTCTTCTCTGCGGCGATCATCGTCACCGGGCTGCTCATCGCCGTACCGATCGTGCTGGGTCGCACCGATGGATTCACCGGATGGTGGGAGGACCTGCCGACGGAGGCCACCACCCTCTCCGGCGGGCTCAGCGCCCTGGCCCTGCTGGGCTACTTCCTGCCGACCTTCCTGCTGATCATCGCCGATCAGAACATGTACCAGCGGCTCGGCGCCTCGCGTGACCCGGCCTCGGCCCGGCGGGCGATGGCGGGCATGTTCTTCGCCTCCTTCCTGATCTACTTCCCGGTGATCGTGCTGGCCACCGCGGCGATCACCCTGATGCCCGATGCGGAGCCCGGCGACGCGGTCCTGGGCCTCGCCTCGGCCGGCCTCATGCCGACGGTGCTCGGCGGACTGATCCTCGCCAGTGCGCTGGCCTTCATCATCACCACCGGCTCCAGCTTCCTGCTCTCGGTGGGCAGCAACATCGTCTATGACGGATTCGCACGCTTCACCCGCGGTGGGCTCTCCGACCGGAGCAGGCTCCTCATCCACCGGATCACCATCCTGGTGATCGCCGCCCTGGCGTACGTGCTGGGCACGTTCTTCCCCACGGTGCTGGAGCTGCAGATGTACTCCTACACCGTCTACGGGGTCGCACTGGTTCCGCCGCTGATGGCCGCCTTCTTCTGGCGGCGCGCCACCACCGCCGGGGTGCTGAGCTCCATGATCCTCGGCGTGATCGTCACCATCCTCTGGGAGCAGCTGGCGGACAGTGAGCTCAACGCCGTGATCGTCTCCCTGCCGGTGGCGGTCATCGCCCTGCTGGTGGTGAGCCTGCTGACCACCCCGCGTGCGGAGGCTCTGCCGGATGAACTCGCCGAACCCGACCCGGAGATCGACCCGCAGAAGGAGCGCTGACCCATGCCGGAGATACCCGGAGCCCGCACCGGCGACGAACCGCTGGTCATCCGCGAGGCGACGGTGGCCGACGTCGCCACCGGGACCCTCACGGAGTCTCAGACCCTGGTGATCGCCGACGGGGTGATCCAGGAGGTCGGAGCCTCTCCCGCCGTGCCCTCCGCGGCTCGGGAGATCTCGGCCGGGGGACGCGTGGTGATCCCCGGGCTCGTCGACGCCCATGTGCACGTCCTCGCCGGGACCGCGGACCTCTTCCGGCAGGCCGAGGAGTCCCCGTTCTATGTGGGAGCCCAAGGCTCACAGGTCATGCGCTCCATGCTCGCGCGGGGCTTCACCACGGTTCGCGACGTCGGCGGCGCCGACCACGGAGTGAGCCGGGCCGTGGCCGAGGGGCTCTGGGAGGGGCCCCGCGTGGTCTTCGGCGGCCGGGCACTCTCGCCCACCGGGGGCCATGGTGACGGACGTGCGCCCAGCCGCTTCGCCACCGATGACACCTGCTGCGACATCGGCCTGGTCTGCGACGGTGAGCCGGAGGTGCGGCGCGCGGCGCGCCATCAGCTGCGCACCGGCGCTCATCATGTCAAGGTCATGCTCTCCGGAGGGGTGGCCTCCCCGACGGACCGCGTCGACTCCGTGCAGTTCAGCGACGCCGAGATCAGTGCCGTGGTGGATGAGGCGCAGGCGGCGAACCGCTATGTGGCCGGCCACGCCTACACGGCCCGTGCGGTGAATCGCGGGCTGCGGCTGGGCGTGCGCAGCATCGAGCACGGCAACCTCATCGACGACGAGTCCGTGGAGCTGTTCCGTGCGCACGACGCCTATCTGGTGCCGACCTTGGTCACCTATGACCGGCTGAAAGCCGAGGGGGCCGCCGCGGGGCTCCCCCGCGCGAGCCAGGAGAAGGTCGACGTCGTCCTCGAGGCCGGCCTGCGTGCGCTGGAGCGAGCCTGGCGCGGCGGGGTGAACATCGTCTTCGGCACGGACCTGCTGGGTGCCATGCATCCGCACCAGAGCGCAGAGTTCCGCATCCGTGCGGAGGTCATGCCCGCCCGCGACGTCCTGCTCTCGGCGACCGTCACCGCCGCCCGGCTGCTCGGGATGGAGGGCCAGATCGGGGTGATCGCGCCCGGAGCTGCGGCGGACCTGCTGGTGGTGGACGGAGACCCGCTGGAGGATGCCGCGGTCCTGGCTGATCCGTCCCGGCACCTGCGGACGGTGGTGCAGGCAGGCCGAGTCGTGAGCTCCTCGCTGCCCTGACCTCGCCCTCAGGCTCGGGGCGCCGCCCGGGTCAGCCGACCAGTCCCGCCTGGTACACGTAGACCACCGCCTGGACGCGGTCGCGCAGCTGCAGCTTGGTGAGGATGCGCCGCACATGGGTCTTGACCGTGGCCTCCGAGAGGAAGAAGCGGCCGGCGATCTCCGCATTGGACAGGCCCTCGGCGACGGCGAAGAGCACCTCGGTCTCGCGATGGGTGAGAGGCTCGCGCACCACTCCGTCCTGAAGCGCCGCGGCGATGCGTTCTCCGCTGGGCAGGGCCGCCGTCTCCGCCGGCCCGGGTGCCGCCGCTGCGGTGCGGCGGGCAGGCGGTGCGGCGGGAAGCTCTCCGGAGCGAGTCCGGGTGGCCGGATCCGTCTGCTCCTGGGGCCGGTGCACATAGGTCTCCAGCAGCCGCTGGGTGATGCGCGGCGCGACGACGGCGTCCCCCTCGGCGACCACACGCACCGCGTGGACCAGGTCCTCCGGTGCCACGTCCTTGAGCAGGAACGCGCTCGCTCCAGCCTGCAGGCCGGAGAACGCGTACTCGTCCAGGTCGAAGGTGGTCAGGATGATGACGCGCGCACAGGGGTGGTCCGCGACGATCCGGCCGGTGGCCTCGATGCCGTCCATGCGGGGCATGCGCACGTCCATCAGCACCACCTCGGGCAGCTGCTCCTGCGGCAGGCTGTTCATCAGCTCCAGGGCCTCGACGCCGTCAGCGGCCTCCGCGACGACCTCCACGTCCGGCTCGCCTTCGAGGATCAGCCGGAATCCCATGCGCAGCAGGTGCTGATCGTCCACCAGCATCACCCGGATCGGCCCGGTGCGCACCTCAGCCCGTTCCTCGGTCCGTTCCCCTCGGTGCTCGAGCGCGTCAGTGCGTCGCGCGGCGTCCTCGTCCATCGTCTCCCTCATCTCCGTCGTCTCCCTCATCGCGGCACGTGCTCCCCCGTCGTCCCACGCCATTCCCGCATGACTGCGGCGTCAGGGTCCAGAGCCCTCAGCCGGTGCCTCGCCCCGCCGACGTCGGCTGCGGGGGCTCCAGCACAGCCCGCACCGTCCAGCCGCGGTGCCGTCCCGGTCCAGCGTAGACGGAGCCGCTGAAGAACGCGGCGCGTTCATTCATCCCACGGATGCCCTGCCCCGAGCCCACGGACTCCACCCGGCTCCCCACCGCCTGCGAGAGACCGTCATCGGTGACCGTGATGATCACCTGTCCCGCTCGGGTGATGCCCAGTGCCGCCTGATGGTCCTCCTCAAGGCCTTCGGCCCGCAGTGCCTCGGCCTCCTCCTCGGAGCTGCCCGGCCGATGCTCGATCCGCACCTGGACCGCGGTGACCTGTCTCCCGTAGCGCAGCACGTTGGTCAGCGACTCCTGGATGATCCGGTGCACGGTCAGTCCGAAGGCGACGTCGTCGGGCAGCGGCGGCCCCTGGGTGGTCACAGTCAGCGGCATCCCCGCCCGGCGGAACCCCTCGTAGAGCTCCTCCAGCGACTCGCGTGCCGGCCGGAGGGCGCGGTCGACGCCGTCCCCCTGCCGAAGCACCCCGATCACGCGCCGCATGTCCGCCAACGCGGTCCGACCGGTGCTGGACACTTCGCCGAGCACCTCAGCCGCCCGCTCCGGATCCCGCCGGACCACGACCCTGGCGCCGTCGGCCAGTGAGATCATCACCGACAGCGAATGCGCCACCACATCGTGCATCTCCCGGGCGATCCGGTTCCGCTCGGCCACCTGCGCGAGCTCATGGCTGCGGCTGGCCCATTCGAGGACCTCCCGCTCGTGGCTGCGACCACGGCGCACCGCAGCTCCGATGCCGCCGGAGATACCTACCGAGAGAGCCATGATGATCACCATGGGGATCAGCAGCTCATGGGGACTGGATCCATTGTTGAAGATCTCCTCCAGGTAGGCGAAGTCGTATCTCTCCAACCAGGCGTCGGCGCGCAGCAGCGGCAGATACGCCACCACGGTGCCTGCGACCCCGACCACCAGCCCTCTGACCAGACCGCGATGCAGGCCCACGCAGTAGATGGCAAAACACAGGCCCACCATCTGCGCCCCCTGCCACGGGTAGACGAAGATCCCGGCCGTCTCACCGAGGACCACCGCGGCGGCGATCCCCACGGGCCAGCGATGTCGAAACAGCAGCGCCGCTGCGATCACGGCCTGGACTGCACCCAGCCACCAGGCGTCAGCTCCCATGTCGATGAAGGCGCCGGGCAGGCTCCAGGCCGAGAGGAACACGTAGATGGCCGAGACGATGAGGTTCATCGTCCGTGGGTGCCGGCGAAGCCAGCCGCGCATCCCCCGGCGCCGGACGATGCCCAGATCCTGCCAACCCGGTGGCTGCTGTCCTCCGGCCGGTGTCCCCGTCGATGGCGCCGTCGTACTCATGCCACGAGCCTACTGGCCTGCCCGGTCATTCTGACCGCCCCGAGTTCAGGCGTCCCTGCGGCGGAAAAGGAGCCCACCCGTCACAGTCATGACCGCCGTCCAGGCACCCATCCCCACACCGGCGGCGAAAGAGCCGATCCCATCCCTGGGGGCCGGGCCCGGGACGGTGAAACTGCTCATCAGGTTCGCGAACTGCCACCGGTAGAGCGTCATGACCAGCTCGGACTCCTCGGTGACTGACACCAGGATCTCCATGGCCATAGGCAGCACGAACAGCAGGATCGCCAACGTGACGATCCCTCCGGCAGTGCTGCGCAGGATGGCACCGAGTCCGAAGCCGACCAGACCGGCCAGAACCACTCCCGCCCAATGGGTGATGAGCCGGTGCCAGGTCTCGGTAGCTGTGAAGTCCGGGGTGAGACCGTGCGTGGCCGCAAAGGGCAGCGCGACCGCGAGGATCCCGACGATCATCAGTGCGGCCAGTACCCCCAGCACCACGGCGGTGGCCAGCACCTTGGCGGTGTAGAGCACCACCCGGCGGGGCACCGCAGAGAGCGACGAGCGGACTGATCCGCTGGCGTGCTCGGAGGTGATAGCGATGACCCCGATGCAGCCGAGGAGGATGACGGCGAAGTAGAGGCCGGTCAGCGGGGTCTCGAGGGCCATGTCCCGCAACGCCGCCTCGGGCAGTCCCGCCCCGGGGTCCTCCTGCTGCCAGCTGATCATGCTGTTCAGGCTGGCCCCGGACATCCAGGCGAAGAGCAGCACCAGCACCAGAGCGCTGGCGCCGAGCCACCAGGTGGCGCGCAGCCAGACGAGCTTCTGCAGTTCGGAGCGCAGCACACGAAGGAAGCTCAGTCCGCTCAAGGCAGGGTCGACCTCGAACCGGCGCTGCGGCTCCGTGGCGGTGCAGGTGTTGAGGCGTAGCCCCGGCGCACCCTGGGGATGGCCGACGCTCGAGGATCCAGTCTCAGGAGTCATGTCAGCGCCCTTCTTCATGGTCGGGTCCGTTCGGCGCCTCGTCAGGGGCGAGGGAGACCGTGCCGGAGCTCTCGAGCCCGCCGCTGCGGTGCTCGACGGCGTCATGTGTGAGTCGCAGGTAGGAATCCTCCAGCGAGCTCCGCAGCGGCGTGAGCTCGTGCAGCACCGCTCCGATGTCACGGGCGCGGCGACCGATGCTGCGGGCGTCGAGCCCGGTGACCTCGAACGTCTCGGCATCGTGCCCGGTGACCGTGACCTCGGCAGCCGAGAGGGAGTTCATCAGATCAGCGGCGTCTTCGGTGCGCACCAGTACGCGGGACTCCCCTGCGGCGTCGATGAAGTCCTGCAGGGGCATATCGGCCAGGATCCGGCCGCGGCCGAGCACGATCAGGTGGTCGGCGGTCTGGGCCATCTCAGACATCAGGTGGGAGGAGAGCAGCACGGTGCGGCCCTCGGCGGCGAGCTGACGGGTCAGCTGCCGCACCCAACGGACGCCCTCAGGGTCTAGGCCGTTGACCGGTTCGTCGAGGATCAGTGTGGCGGGATCGCCGAGCAGCGCGGCGGCGATGCCGAGCCGCTGATTCATACCCAGCGAGTAGCTCTTGACGCGGCGGCCGTCAACTGAGCCCAGCCCGGTCATCTCGATCACCTCGTCCACACGCTGTCGGCCGATGCCGTGGGTGCTGGCGAGGAGGCGCAGGTGCTGCCGCCCCGTGCGTCCGGGATGGGTGGCGCCGGCGTCGAGCACAGCCCCGGCCTGACGCAGCGGCGCATCATGCTGGGAGAAAGGGAGACCGTTGACGGTGATCGTCCCGGAGGTGGGGCGGTCCAGGCCCATGGCCAGGCGCATGGTGGTGGACTTCCCGGCCCCGTTGGGGCCGAGAAATCCGGTGACCTTCCCGGGCGCAGCAGTGAAGCTGATGCCGTCTACGGCGGTCCGGGGCCGGGAGGTGCCGGCGCCGTAGGTCTTGCTCAGGTCCTCGGCGGTGATCATGACTCTCCGATCGGTGGTCGCGATGCCCCTCACTCTACGGAGCCGCAACCGCGCGACGCTTCAGCCTGTGGGGGTATCTTGTGTCGACCAGATCGTCGACCAGACCCGTCACGTCATCCTTCAGAAGGAGACGCGGCCCGCTCCTCTGCCATCCTGACGATGGCCCCGTCGCGAGGCATGCCGTCGAGCGCCGTGCTCCCAGGCTCCTGAGCGTGCTTCCTCCAGGACGGGTCCAGGCCCTCCACCTGACATCCCTGCCACGTCATGGGCAGCCCGGCAGCAGCGTCGAAGGAGGCCCGGTCCATGAGGTGCACGTGCAGATGCGGCTCGGTGGAGTTGCCCGTGTTCCCGACCGCGGCGATGACCTGGCCCGCCACGACTTCCTCTCCCACCTGGACACGTGACGAGCCACGCTTCAGGTGGGCGTAGGCGGCGAAGGTGCCGTCATGGTGACTGATCACGATGCGATTTCCGATCACGGCACGGTATCCACCGACCAGCTCACGGAGGAACCCACCCAGGAGGATCATCCACAGCATGGCCTGCCAGGTGTTGCGGGCACGCTGGTCCCGCTGCCCGTCCGACGTCTGGACCACGACTCCCTGCGCCACAGCGTGGACCGGCTCCCCGAAGCACGTGAAGTCTTCCGGACGGCTCCCTCGCAGAGCCCGTCGGGGCGACACTGGGTTCTGCGGTGTGACCATGTCCGGTCCCACTGTGGGATGGGAGAGGTCCACCGCGTAGCGCTGCCCCCGGGTCGTCGTCCCGTGGCTCGGGACCTTCTGCCCGGGGCTGTTGTGGACCATCCATCTGCCCCGGACCGGAGCGTCGACGATCAACGGCTCCTGGGACTCGGTGGCGGGCGCCACCCTGTACAGCAGATAGGCCAGCAGGATCCAGGCGATGACACCGAGAACCCACCACAGCCCGCTGGGTGGCGTGATGATCCCTGTCAGATCCGCAGCGATCACCAGGACACCCAGACACATCATCACTCGCCACAGTGCCCGCAAGCGGGCCACGATCCTCAGCACTGCCACCCTCCCATGGTCTCTTCCCCAGCATCACAGGCCGCACAGCGCGGATGCCTGCTCCTCGACTCCCCGCATGGCCGAGTTCCTGGTCAGGAGGGCCAGGCGCCTGAGGAGCTCTGCATCATCGTGTGCAGGCTGCACACCCTGCCGTCTGACGCGAGACGTCCGACATCGAAGACAGCGAGCGTCGGCCCGCCTCCCCGCCTCCGCTCCGGAGTCATCGTGTAGCGTGCGGCGAAACGCCGACCCTGACGCAGGACGTCGTGGACCTCCACGGAATGACTGAGCCCCTTCTTGCGGGCCCGTCTGATCGCCGCCACCATGTCAGAGCGGTGTTTGAGGGTCCTGTTGATCCTGACGTCGGCACCGGGCGTGTGGAACGTCTCGAAGACGTCGTCGGCAGCGACCGATTCGTCCGAGACGAGCCGGTTGTACTCGTGCAGATACGTGGCGATGTCGTCCCCGGGTGTGCCCGGCAGGGCGTTCAGCGGAGCATCAGCCACCGCACCCTCCACCTCCACCATAGGATCCCGCGGCTCACCCCAGATGTAGCCGCTGCGTGAGACAGATGCCGAACCGGAGATGCGACCGTCATCTCCGAGCCGATGAAACTCGATGTGCTCGGTCTCCATGCGCAACTCCCAGAGGACCCCGGAGAGAATCGCGTATCGGACGGCCAGCCGGTCTCCTTCGACCACCGCATCACGGATCTGCAGGACGTACGGAGACTCTCGAAGTCGCCATTGACGCAGCTGCTTGACTCGCCGGGCGCGCGCGATCGGCTTCTGATTCATGACATGCACAGCATCCGGTGTGTGACAGCTGTCCCAGATATCCTCGACCGGCTCCGATCCGTCGAAGCTCCTGTCGATGAACCAACGCACGAATCCGGCGGGATCCTGCCTCAGGATCGGGGGCTTCGCGGACTGCATGCTCGTCTCCTCCATCGTCGGTCTCCTCCCTACCGGTCTCCGATGCGACCGATGCCGCGGGCTGTCACTCACTGGACGCCGCTGGCTTGCAGCTGCTGCTCTGCCAGCCGGCGATAGACCTCATCCGACTCCATCAGCTCTGCGTGAGTCCCGATCGCGCGCACAGCTCCTCGGTCGAGCACGATGATCCGATCGGCCCGGAGCACTGTGGAGATCCTGTGGGCGATGGTGACGACCGCACGTTGCTGGGCCGCATCGATGACCGCGTCACGGAGCGCCGCCTCGGTGTCACTGTCGAGGTGGGCAGTCACCTCATCGAGGAGCACCACCTCAGGCTGCTGCAGGAGGGTGCGGGCGATGGCCAGACGCTGCCGCTGCCCGCCGGAGAGGCCGAGGCCTCGTTCCCCCAGCTCCGTATCGAGCCCTTGCGGCAGAGACTCGACGAAGTCCTTGAGGCTGGACAGCCGCAGGACCTCCTCGATCTGCCGGTCTTCCGCTTCCGGACGAGCATAGACCAGGTTCTCTCGGATGGTCCCGCGCAGCAGAGGAGCGTCCTGCTCCACATAGCCGACCTTGGTCCTGAGCTGATCCAAGGACATGTCGGCGACATCGACGCCGCTCACGCTCACCGCGCCCCGGTCAGCGCGATGGAATCGTTCGACTAGCTGGAAGAGACTCGTCTTCCCGGCGCCGGACGGTCCGACGATGGCGGTGAGCCCTGTGCGAGGCACGGAGAAGGTCACATCGCGAAGTGCTGGCGACCCGTCCTCGTAGGAGAACCACACACTCTCGAACGCGACCGCTGCGTCCACCATCTCGACACGGGTGCTGTCCTCAGCTGCTCCGGCTGCCTGCGGTTCTTCCTCCTGCGGCAGCTCGGCCAGCTCCGTGATGCGCTGGACTGCGGCCCGGCCCTGTTGGATCTGCCCCAGCGCCAGGAAGAGCATCACCAGCGGGGACACCAGGTAGAAGAGGTACATGACGAATGCGGTCAGATCGGCTGCGTGCAGCTCACCGGTCGTCACACGGGCCATCCCCCACGCGATGACGACCGCCAGCGAGAGCTGGGTGCCTACGTTCATCGCGGGCTGCAGCAGCGCTCCGAGAGCGGTCACGCGGATCCCGCTCTGACGAGCTGAGTCCGCCAGACCTTCGAGGCGCTCTGTCTCACGCGCCTCGGCCCGGGATGCCTTCACCGTGGTGATGGCCCCGAGCACGCGCTGCAGGCCCGACCCGAAGGCACTGGTGTCCGTTCGGTTGACCAGGGACGCGACCCTCACCTGACGAGCGATCACCAACGAGACGAGGCTGGCTGCTCCGAGGCAGATGAGGGTCGCCACCAGCAGCTGCCAGTCGATCCACGCCATGAAGATGACACCGCCCACCACCATGAAGAGGGAACTCACCAGCTGGGCGAGTGCTTGGGTGATCACCATGCACGCCAAGGTGGTGTCACCGACCATGCGGGTGAAGATGTCTCCGGACTCCATCCGTTGGAAGGCGGCGACCCTGCTGCGCAGCAGACGCCCCGCCAGAAGGTTCCGCACATCGAACACGATGTTTTCGCCGGCGCGTCCGATGAGGTAAGCGTTCGCCGCCGACATGGCGGCATCGAGGATGAACAGGCCGACGATCCAGAGGATGGGCCCGGAGATGGAGTCCCCCTCCGCAACGGCCCTGATGAGGATGCCGACGAACAGCGGCTGGGCGAGGGAGGCGGCCGCACCCACGAGTCCGGCGGCGATGCCTGCGAGGAGGAGGGCCCGGTGTCCGGAGATGATCCGCACAAGGTTCATGACGGCTTGCGGTACGTCGCGATGAACATCAGGGATTGCTCCGCATAGGGACTGCGAAGTGGGTCAGACCACGAACCGTCCGGCTCCAGGCCAGCGAGGTGCGCATAGGCGTCGGTGTCCTCGGGCGTGATCAGCCGGAGGACCTCGGTGCCGATCCTATGCGTTCCATCCGCTTCGAACCAGATCTGCGAACAGTGCCAGAGATCATCGGGCAGCAGGGTCGCGTGAGTCTGGAGACCTGTGTTGCGCTCCGGGTAGGGGAAGAAGAGCGTCGTCCTCGTCTTTCCTTCATGCAGGCCCACACATCCCGGACGGTTGTGTGCTTCGAGGACGAGACGGCCACCAGGAATCAGCAGGTCGGCGGCGCGCTGGACCGCCTGCTGCTGCTCTTCCCGAGACAGCACCAGGGACAGTGCCGAGCACACGATGTAGATGAGACCGAATCGCCGATGGTCGGTGTAGGTGCGCATGTCCCCGTAGCGGGGGACCACGAGATCCTCCCCGCACTCCTCTTGCAGGGCGTCGAGCATCAGGCTGGAGCTGTCAACGCCCACGACCTGCCCGACCCGTCTGGCCAGAGGGACCGCGATGCGCCCGGTGCCGACACCGAGCTCAAGCGTTCCACTGGCAGGATCTGGGTGCTGGCCCGCGAGGAACTCCGCCAGCACCTCCGCCGACTCGTCCTTGCGGAAGACCCGGTCGTACCAGCCCTCGAACTGTTCGGCGTAGCCTGTGTCCTGCACAGTCATCGAGTCTCGTCCTTTCTCCGTCGTATTGATCGGGCATGGTGGGGCGTCCTCAGGCGACGGGGACGAGTCTGCGTTCATCAGCGCCGTCCATTCCCACATAGGGCGAGACGAAGAGGATCTCAGGCTCCTCGTCAGGGTCATGGCCGCTCGCCCGCACCATGGATATCTGGAATCCCTTGATGCGGCCGAGGTCATCGGACCTCTCGGCGATCTCTCGGCGGATGAAGTTCACCAGCAGGCGGTAGGACGCGGTGACCTTGATGACCTCGAAACCCTTGTCCATCCTCTGGAGGATCTCGCTGCACACGTCGAACACCGCCTTCTCGCCCCTGCGCGTGGCGAACCAGAACGCCTGGTGCATCCGTCGATCAGCGATGAGCTCGATGCTCTGCCACCTCGACGTCTCACCGTCGACGTCCAGCGTCCGGAAGAGGTAGTGATAGTCGTGGGTCGCCGGGTTGGGTGCGAAGAACTTCCAGTTGGGCAGCACGGAGAAGTGGTCTCGGAGCTGGAGCCGATTGAAGACGGGATTGGGATGCTGGGTCGCGACGGTGGCGACGAGAAGGGCGGAACCCGCGATCCGCGCTGCCGCACCACGCCCTGTGAACAGCGCCCTGCACTGAGCTGCGACGTTCATCCGAGCACCTCGACCTTCCTCGTGTCATGGCCATCGGTCCGTGCGAGATCCACATCCGAATCTGCCGACGGCTCCATGAGATCAACGTGTCGGGAGCGCTGGAGATGGGCGATGATGACGTCTGCGACAAGGTGCGCGTGCCGCGCATTGGTCAACATGCTGTCGTGGTCCGTTCCGGGGATGACGCGCAGCTCACTGGACGGATCATCATGGGTCCTCACCAACTCCTCGTACATCGCCAGCTGCTCGGCATCCTGATCGACCGTATTCTGGGCTGCGACGACGACACCGCACGCAGCGATGGGGTCGACGTCGGCGGAGTGACTGCGGAAGTCCTTCTCCACCGCACGCCACTCTCGGGATGCCGCACTCCACAACCGAGCATCGGAGTATTGGGCGAAGACCTTGTCACGATACGCCGGCGGGAGACTGTCCAGCCACCGGGGTCGGCTCATCAGGATCCCCGTTCCCAGGCGCAGCGCCCAGGTCGCCGTCGTGAGCGCACCGTGGAGGTTCCGCGCGCCCAGGTCCTGTGCTTCTGAGCGTTGGAGCTCAGCAGGATGGGACGGGTCCAGGTACACCAGAGCCTCGAGAGTCTCGGGATCCATCTCGGAGGCAGCGCGCCGGATGATCTCACCACCCAACGAATGCCCCACCAGGGCGACCTTCCGACCGCTTGGGGCCGTCACCGCATGGCAGAGGTCGAGGAGGTCGTCCACTGACTCCTGAAGCGTGTAGTCGGCACGGGATCTCCGCCGACTGCCTGCATACCCGGCTCGCGCATAGACGATCAGACCGCAGTCCGTCTCTGTGACGATCTTCTCGCTGATCCAGGCGAAGTGTTCGGCGGTCGCGGCAAGACCCGCGACGAAGATCACGATGGGGGACTCTCCATCAGGCGTGCCTCCAGACTCGAACTGGAGCTCGTTGCCGTGGCGCGTGGTGATCCTGCGGGATGTCCCCCATCCCTGAAGCGTCTTGAGCCGCTTCTGCACGGCCACTGTCCCGGCGACAGCCGCGGAGACCCCTAGGGCCACCAGGGCTGCGGGGACCATGCGGTCGTCCCTGCCAGCGATGACGGGATGGGACCTGGGAGTCGAGGTATAGGCGACGAAGGGATGCATCGAGGGGAATGCCGTCATGAACCGTCCCAGTCCCATGACGAAGCCGTTGGCGACGTGGAAGGATGCCGCAGAGGCCAAGAACGGTCGCGCAAACCGTCCACCTGCCACGTAGACGAGGGGAAACAGACACTCCATGGCGAGAACCCCGTGCTGGATCATCGTGGAGGCCCGCGGATGCTGCTTGGAGAATCTGTAGACCTTCTCGAAGCCATAGGTCTTGGTCCGCATGACTCCAGGCAGGGCTTCGCCGCTGCGCCACTTGTCACCCAGCAGCTTCACCCAGCCCGACGCGGCGTAGGAGAGGTTGGCCTGGATCGCCACATACCAGAGCAGCGCATCCTGAGTCTGGGGGGACGAGCTCAGACGAGCCGCACCCGTGGCTGACTGCACCAGAAGAGAGACCTGGTCGGACCCGTCGGTGCCGAATCGGTGTCGGGGATAGAGGATGGCGGTGATGCCGCTGAGCGCCAGGTTGCCTGCGCCGCGCCATCGACTGTTCCCGGGCAGCATCATCGCGATGCTCACGGCCGCCCGGGTCACGTGGAGTCCCACGGTGACCCGACGGTCTCCGACCAGATCCAACACACACCGGAACATCGGATTGTCGACTGCTTCCTCCTCCCTCATGATCTCCCAGTCATTCAGCCCACCCTTCTCAAGGTGGCGACGCTGGCTGAGGTACTCCAGGGACGACGTCAGAGTCGTCGCGGCGACCAGGCGTTCGGAGATGCCGAGCGCACGATCACGAGATACGGGGATCGGGCTGAAGACAGCGGAGACCAGTTTCCGGGCCAGATTCACGGGGTGGTCCTTGCGGTAAAGGGGTTCGATGGAGAAGAGGCCTCCGGGACACAGAAGCTCTGCATCCCGGAGACCTCAGGACGGGCCGGCTCATGCACAACCCAGCGTGGGACCGAATGCGTCCGGTGAGTCAGCCGTTGGCGCCGGCGTGCTCACGTCCCAGGTCATAGGCCTGAAGTGTGATCCACGCGTACCCGGCAGCGCCGGCGAAGGCTGCGGGCGTCGCCATGACCGGCCCCAGCTTGGCACCGGACATGCGACTGTCCTCGGTCAATGCGGACTCGGTCTCGCTCTCCAGCTTCTCCTCAATGCGGGCGATCATGTCGTCCTCTCTGAAATCATCGTGATCCGGTTGATGAGCCTGGCGACCAGCCCGTCAGCAGGGCCTCGGACACATGTCCGGCACTGTGTCGACGGTCGGTCACGACCAGGTCAGTTGACCGTGCGGCCCACGGTGTAGGCGACGCCCACACCGGTGACTCCCGCAGCCGCGGCTCCCACGACCTTCTTCCCGGCGAGGGCCGCCACCACCGCGGCGGGTGTCGCCATGACCGGCGTCCCCTCCCGACGGAAGCCTTCGGTGAGTGATCCCAGTTCCTGCTCGTTCATGAATGCGGCGATGTTTTCTGACATAACTCTCCCCAATCTTATTCAGCAGACTTGACATAATCGAGAGGCCACCGAACGGCCCGTCGATCACGAATGACGCTACAGACGCGTTCAGTTCCCGCCAAGACTAATGCGCGTATTTTGAGGAACTCGAAAGGTTGCGTTCAGCTCCTGTTAAGGGTGGACGCCCGCTCCATCATGATGTCCGGCGCCTCCGCCCGGCATCGCCGCTGACCTCACCGCCAGCGTGGAGCGCGGCCGTAGGTGATCGCCCGCACCGGCGCCTCCAGGGGGCCGGTGCGGAAACCGGCCATCCAGAGACGAGAGGCCAGCAGCTGGACCAGCCAGAGGGCGAGGACGATCCCGCCGACCTGCAGTGCGGTCAGCTGGCCGGCCAAGCCGAGACCCAGGGCGGAGAAGATCAGCGCCAGCACCAGTGACTGTCCCAGGTAGTTGGTCAGCGACATGCGCCCGGCCGGGGCGAGGGCGGCGGTGAGCCAGCCGAATGCCGGGCTGCGGAACACCAGCAGGGCAAGGATCACGTAGCCCAGGGACTGGACTGGGCCTCCGGTGAGGGTCAGGGCCTGCGCCAGCAGGAGCTGGACCATGCTGGGCTCCCCGCCGGCCACCGACCCGGGGGCGCCCCAGTCCAGCCAGGCGGCGGTCCCGGAGATCAGCAGACCCACCGTCAGGGCCGGCACCATGATGGCCACCAGGCGGCCGGTGGGCACCTCACGAGCGACGATCCGCTCCAGCAGCTGCGAACGCCCGACCACCAGTCCGATCAGGAACGCAGCGAGGACCATGATCCCCTGCCCGAACAGGATCATGGGGCCCATGAACGCATAGGTCTGCAGCTGGAAGCCCAGATAGGAGCCGATGGTCCCGGTATAGGCGGCGACGGCGGCATCGGCGTCACCGCCGGCCATCATGGCGTCGTCGAAGCCGGGGGTGCCTTCGGCCAGCAGCATGATGCCGCTGATCCCGAACATGAACAGGGCGACCACCCCGTAGAGAAGCCCGGCGAGGATCAGCGCAGTGCGGGTGCGGATGCGGCGCATGCCCAGCAGCGCGAAGCCCAGCAGCGCATAGGCCAACAGGATGTCGCCCACGAAGAGCAAGCTCCCGTGCAGCACGCCCAGCACCGCCAGGGTGATGAAGCGGCGCACCGATCGGCCCACCTCCGAGACTCCGGCCCGATGTGCCGAGGCCCACTGCATCACGAAGGAGAGCCCGAAGAGGAAGGAGAAGACCACATAGGACTTCGCCTCGAAGAGCAGAGTCGCGGTGAAGGCCGTCAGCTGGTCGCCGGCGCTCTGGATCTCGCGGTGGAACTCCCCGGTGCTCAGCTGCCCCGGCTCGGCGAAGAACCAGATGTTGACCGAGAGGATGCCCAGCAGCGCCACCGCCCGCAGGGCGTCGACGGCGATGAGCCGCGGCGGCCGAGCGGGCTGGGTCCCGCTCGGCATAGGCAGGCTGGAGCCGCCGTCGTCGTCGATGTGCCGCTCCCTGCCGAGGGTGCCTTCCGGCTGATGTCCGCTCATGGGACTCAGCGTAGGGACGTCGCAGCCGCGGCTCATCCCCCCGAAGGATGATCCCGCCCCTCAGCGCCTCAGCGCTCGACGTCCCCCCGGATGAACGCCTCCACACGGTCCCGGGCGACGCTGTCGTGCAGCTGCTCGGGCGGGGACTTCATGAAGTAGCTCGACGCCGAGACCAGCGGGCCCCCGATGCCGCGGTCCAGGCCGATCTTCGCGGCACGCACGGCGTCGATGATGACCCCGGCGGAGTTCGGCGAGTCCCAGACCTCGAGCTTGTACTCCAGCGCCACCGGGGCGTCGCCGAAGTTGCGGCCCTCCAGACGCACATAGGCCCATTTGCGGTCGTCCAGCCACTGCACGTAGTCGGAGGGGCCGATGTGCACGTCCTCCGCCTGCAGGTCTGCGCTGGTGTTGGAGGTGACCGCCTGGGTCTTGGAGACCTTCTTCGACTCCAGCCGGTCCCGCTCCAGCATGTTCTTGAAGTCCATGTTGCCACCCACGTTAAGCTGATAGGTGCGGTCCAGGATCACCCCGCGGGACTCGAAGAGCGCCGCCATCTCACGGTGGGTGATGGTCGCCCCGATCTGCGACTTGATGTCGTCTCCGACGATCGGCACCCCCGCCTCGGTGAACTTCTGCGCCCACTCCTCCGTCCCGGCGATGAACACCGGCAGCGCGTTGACGAAGGCGGCACCGGCGTCGATGGCGGCCTGTGCGTAGTAGCAGGCCGCCTCCTCGGAGCCCACCGGCAGGTAGCAGACCACGACGTCGACCTCGGCCGCCTGCAGCGTCGCGACCACGTCGACCGGCTCGGCAGAGGACTCGGTGATGGTCTCCCGGTAGTAGCGGCCCAGTCCGTCCAGGGTGGGCCCGCGCTGGACGGTCACTCCGGTGGGCGGGACGTCGGCGATGGTGATCGTGTTGTTCTCACTGGCGTCGATGGCCTTCGAGAGGTCCAGGCCCACCTTGGCCTCGTCGACGTCGAAGGCCGCCACGAACTGCACGTCGGAGACGTGATAATCACCGAACTCGACGTGCATCAGCCCGGGCACCTGCTGATCGGCCGGGGCGTCCTTGTAGTACTCCACGCCTTGGATCAGCGAGGCGGCGCAGTTGCCGACGCCGACGACGGCGACGCGGATGGGGTTCGTGGCCACGTGGTCACTCCTTGGTTCTCGGGTCTCTGGGACGCGTGCGGATCGCACAGCGGGGCCGACGGTGTCACCGTCGGCCGATCCCTTCAGCCGACGTTCACCAGCCTGTCATTATTCCTCATCAGGCCCGCATCCCGGTGAGGCTCACGCAGTCAGTCGCGGGTCTTAGAGTGGTGCCGATGACACCAGAACCCCGGAATCGGCGCGAGGTCGTGGCACCGACGCGCGCGGATCCCCTGCTGCGCCTGCTCTCCGACCGAGTCGGCGGCCCCAGCGGGACGCGGCTGACCGCGGATCGACGCTTCTGGACGATTCCCCGGGTCCTGATGGCGATGACGGCGGTGGCCGCGCTGGTCTCGCTGCTGTCGATGCAGCACTGCCGAGCAGAAGGCTGGATCGGGGTCTCGCTCTACCACCACGGCTGCTATTCGGACGTCTCCGCCCTATATGTGCAGCGCGGGCTCGACGCCGACCCCTGGGCCCCCTTCGTCGACGGTCAATGGTTCGAGTATCCGGTGCTGACCTCGCTGCTGGCCTCGCTGGCGGCGCTGGTGACCCGCGGAGTGGACGGCGTCGTGAGCTCGACGGTGCCCTCGCTGGCCTACTGGGAGGGCCGGCTCTCCCTGCTCTACTGGGACGTGACGTTCCTGGGCGCGGTGCTGGCCTGGTTCCTCCTGGTGCTCACCGTGATGCGCGCCGCCGGGCGGCGGCCCTGGGACGCGGCCATCGTGGCGACCTCTCCGGCGATCATCTTCGGGGCAGGCATCAACTGGGACCTGTGGGCCACTGCGGCGCTGCTCCTGGCAGTGTTGGCGCATCTGCGCGGCCAGCACCTGACCGCCGGGGCGCTGATCGGCGTCGGAGTCTCCTTCAAGCTCTTCCCGCTGTTCCTGCTCGGAGCGCTGTTCGTGCTGGCACTGCGCCGGGACGGTCTGCCCTGGTCGGCCCTCGGGCGCACAGTGGCGGCCTCAGCGGTCTCCTGGGCGCTGCTGAACGTGCCGGCGATGCTGCTCAGCTGGGAGAACTGGTCCCAGTTCTGGTCGTTCTCGGCCGAGCGCGGCAGCGGCTACTCCTCGATCTGGCACGTCTGGCAGGTGCTGGCCGAAGCGCAGGGAAGCGCCGGGCCGGGGCCCGAGCTGGTCTCCACCCTGAGCCTGGCACTGTTCCTGGCCTGCTGCACGGGCGTGCTCCTGCTGGGCCTCAGGGCCCCGGTCCCACCACGCACGGTGCAGTTGCTGCTGCTGATCGTGGCTGCCTTCGCCCTGGTCAACAAGGTGTACTCGCCGCAGTTCATGATCTGGCTGATTCCGCTGATCGCGCTGGCCGCCCCGCGCTGGCGGGACGTGCTGATCTGGCAGGCGGCGCAGGTGCTGCACTTCTGGGCGGTGTGGATGTACCTGGCCGGCGTCGTCGGAGACGCAGGACCGCAGCACACCATGGCCGACGGCGTCTACCTGCTGGCGGTGCTGGGGCACATGGCCGCCACCGCGTGGATCATGGCGGTGGTGGTGCGGGACATGTACCGGCCGGAGTGCGACGTGGTGAGGCACCCGCCGGTGCTGGCTCGACGCTGAGCGTCCGCCTCACTCCTGCGCGGACCACCAGTCGCGCAGCACCTTCTCGGCCGTCGCAGGCTCCACCGGCCCGTGCTCCATGCGGTGCTCCAGCAGGAACCGGTAGGCCTGGCCGACCTCCGGCCCCGGGGGGATGCCCAGAATCTCCATGATCTGCTCGCCGTTGAGGTGGGGGCGGATCCTGGCCAGCTCCTCCTGCTCGGCGAGCACGGAGATCCGGTCCTCGAGATCGTCGTAGGCGTGGGCCAGCCGGTCGGCCTTCTTCCGGTTGCGGGTGGTGACGTCGGAGCGGGTGAGCCGGTGCAGCCGCTCCAGCTGATCGCCGGCGTCGGTGACATAGCGCCGCACCGCCGAATCGCTCCAGCCGGCGTCGCCGTAGCCGTAGAACCGCATGTGCAGCTCCACCAGCCGAGTGACCGCCTTGATGGAGTCCTTGTCGAAGCGCAGCTCCTGCATGCGTTTGCGGGTCAACTTGGCCCCGACCACGTCATGGTGCCGGAAGCTGACCCCGCCACCGGGTTCGAAGCGGCGGGTCCTCGGCTTGCCGACGTCGTGCATCAGTGCCGCGAAGCGCAGGACGAAGTCCGGGCCGGGGACCGGGCCGTCGTCGTCGGTCTCCAGCTCCGCAGCCTGTTCCATCACCTGCAGCGAATGCTGGTAGACGTCCTTGTGCCGACGGTGCTCGTCATCGGTGCGCTTCAGGGCCGGCACCTCGGGCAGCACGACGTCAGCCAGCCCGGTGTCCACCATGAGGTCCACTCCCGCACGCGGGTGCGCCCCGCAGATCAGCTTGACCAGCTCTTCGCGGACCCGTTCTGCGGAGACGATCTCCAGACGGGAGGCCATCGCCGTCATCGCGTCGCGGACGCCCTCGTCCACGTCGAGTCCCAGCTGGGAGGCGAAGCGGGCGGCACGCATCATGCGCAGCGGGTCGTCCGAGAAGGACTCCTCGGGGGTGGAGGGGGTGCGCAGCCGCTGGGCGACGAGGTCCTTCACCCCGCCGTGCGGATCGACCAGCTCGAAGGAGGGCAACCGCAGCGCCATGGCGTTGACCGTGAAGTCCCGGCGGACGAGGTCTTCAGCGAGGCTGTCGCCGAACTGCACCTGAGGTTTCCGGGAGGCCGGGTCGTAGGCCTCGGCGCGGTAGGTGGTCACCTCGATGGTGGCATCGCCTTTGCGGATGCCGATGGTGCCGAAGTCCCGGCCGATGTCCCAGTGCGCATCCGCCCAGCCGGACACGGCGGCGATGATCTGATCCGGGGTGGCATCGGTGGTGAAGTCGAGGTCCGGCGAGGTCCGTCCGAGGAACAGGTCACGGACCGGCCCGCCGACCAGCGAGAGCTCATGGCTGTGGGAGGCGAACTGTTCACCGAGGTCGACGACGACGTCGGGCAGCCAGGCGCCGTCGGGGAATCCAGCAGGGAGATATGGCATGACAGAGACAGTTTCCCACAGGCCGATCGAGCTCATAGGCCGGTGGCAAGCTCATGGACCGGTCGTCGGTCCGGCCCTCCGTTCCTCGATGGTCCTGTCCGCCTTCGACCAGTGCGCCGCAGGGACCTCCCGCAGGATCACCGTGGTGTTCTCCGGGGTGGCCCCCACCTCCTGCTCGGCACAGCGATGCAGGGCGGAGATCAGGCCCCTCAGCTGTTCCGGCGATCGGCCGACAGCGATGGACACGTCGATCAGCGGCATGTGAGCTCCTTTCAGCCGCGCATGACGAAGGGATCCGCCACGGGGCCTTCGTCGGTGTTGATCCAGACGCTCTTCAGCCTGGTGTACTCGCGGATGGATTCCATGCCGTGCTCGACGCCGGCGCCGCTGGCTTTGAAACCCTGCCGTGGAGACATCGGGGACATCGCTCGATAGGTGTTGACCCACACGGTGCCGGCGTCGAGCCCCCGAGACATCCGGTGGGCGCGGGCGAGATCACGGGTCCACACGCCCGCGGCGAGCCCGAACTCAGTGTCATTGGCCAACCGGAGGGCCTCTGCCTCCGTATCGAACGGCATGACGGCTGCGACGGGGCCGAAGATCTCCTCCCGGACGACTCGCATGTCGTTGGTGACATCGGTGAGCACCGTGGGGGCGTAGAAGTAGCCTGGCAGCTCGGTGTCGGGTCGGCATCCGCCGGTGTGCACGCGTGCGCCTTCCGTCACGCCTGTCTTCACATAGGAGGCGACCTTATCCCGCTGAGCCTCGAACGCGAGAGGTCCGAGTTCGGTCTCGTCCTGCAGCGGATCGCCGATGACGATGCTCTGTGCTCGCTCGGACACCTTCTCCAGGAGCTCGTCGTAGACGCTCCGGTGCGCGAAGACCCGGCTGCCGGCGATGCAGGTCTGGCCGGCGGCGGCGAAGATGCCGGCCACCACTCCCATGGCCGCGTTGGAGACGTCTGCGTCCTCGAAGACGATATTGGGGCTCTTCCCGCCCAGCTCCAAGGTGCAGCCGATGAACCGGGACCCCGCGGAGGCCGCGATCGCCGAGCCCGTCGTGGTGGATCCGGTGAACGAGACCTTCGCGATCCGCGGATGGTCCACCAGCGGCTGCCCGGCCTCGGTCCCGTACCCGGAGACGACGTTGACCGCTCCCGGGGGGAACCCTGCCTCCAGGGCCAGCTCCGCCAGTCGCAGGATCGACCGGGTCGTGTGCTCGGAGGGCTTGATGACCAGCGTGTTCCCCGCCGCCAGCGCGGGAGCCAGCTTCGAGGTGGTGAGAGTCAGCGGTGAGTTCCACGGGGTGATCGCACCGACCACGCCCAGCGGCTCACGCATCGTGTAGTTCAGCATCAGCGGCGAACTCGTCGGAATCTGGTCGCCCTGGATCTTGTCGGCCAGGCCCGCGTAGTAGTGCAGGTACTCCGGCAGGGCCGTCAGCTGCCCCCGCATCTCACGCAGCAGCTTGCCGTTGTCCAGAGATTCGCAGCGAGCCAGCTCTTCGGCGTTCTCGGCGACGAGATCGCCGAGCCGTCGCAGGAGGTGCCCACGTCTCGTCTGCGAGAGATCCCGCCATCGCGGGTCGGAATATGCGGCATGGGCGGCCTGCACGGCCCGGTCGACATCGGGTGCAGTCCCGCGGGCCGCCTCATAGAGGACCTCCAGAGTCGCAGGGTTCCGGCTCTCGAAGTGCTCTCCATCGCTCGGGGCGACCTGTTCGCCGCCGATGAAGTGTCCGTGACGCTCAGTCATGGCATGCTCCTGTCCTGTCATCGAGGAAGGTGATCAGTGTCTCGGCCAGGTGCTCGGGATGCTCGAGGGGCAGCATGTGGCGGATGCCCTCGACGACGACCGCTCGTCCGTCCTCGGCGGCGTCTGCGAGGCGCCTGCTCATCTCAGGGGTGGACCCGGAGTCCTCCGATCCGGTCACTGCCAGCACGGGGACCTCGAGCTGAGGAACATCCTGGATGATCTGCTTGTCGGCGGTGGCGAACACCTCGTAGACGCGCAGATACGAGGAGACATCGTTGGCCAGCAGGACGCGTCGGACGTCCTCGACCCGATCGGATGAGACGGGAGTGCCCGTCGGGAACCAGCGTTGCAGCGAGGCCTCGACGCTTCCGGGGAAGTCCCGGGCTGCATGATGGAGTCGCTCGCCCACTGCACTGACCTGCTCGGGGCTCCGGTCGTAGACCGAGCTCACGCAGGTCAGAGTCGCCGCCCGCCCCGGATCACGCCGCACGAGGCGAGCAGCGATGAGCGCCCCGACGGAGAAGCCGACCATATGCATCCGGTCCGGCACCCGAGCCGCCACGTCGTCGACGAGATCGTCCAACGTCACAGATCCGCCCAACGGCGGCTGCGAACCATGACCCGGCAGGTCGATCGCCGTCACCGTCCGGCAGCTCCCGGCGGTGATCGCCTCCTCCAGGTCACGCCAGATCGAGCTGTCCAGCCCGACGCCGTGGAGCAGGACGATGGGGACCGCCTCGTCATCGACCATCACTGCTCTGTGGAGAGGTCCGCAAGTCGCTGCTGCGGACGTCCCTGAGCCGCCGCCGCAAGCGCGATGACGATCTCTCCGGCATGGGGTGCATCCGACAGCCGCACTTCGACCGTCTGGTGATGGGAGCGGATCGTCGCATCGGTGATGTGCTTGAGCGGGATGTCGAAGAGCACGCCGGCCGGTCCGCGTTTCTCGACGGCCGGCAGCAGAGTGGTCGCCTGGGTCGCCTGCCGGAAATGGTCACCGAACTTCAAGGTGTGGATCAGTGCAGAACCGTGCTCCACCTCACCGTCGAGTCCGACGATCGCAGCCTTTCCGTAGGCCTCGACCGGCGCCCCGAGGGCTTCGACGACTCGAGGGGCCAGCAGGGCACCGATTTCGGAGGCCGTGGTCTCGATCCCCGGCTGGAGGTCTTCGACGAAGCCCTGCCCTCGCCAGGGGTTCTCGATGACGGCCGCGACCACTGCCACCCGTGCCGCAGGATCGACGTGTCGCCCTCCTTCCTGATGGATGTCTTCGATGATGGTGGTGATCTTCCTGATGGTCATGCCTTGACTCCTCTGAGGACTTCCGATGTGACGACTGGATCTGTGGTGCGGTCACCGAGACGTGGATGGGGTCGGGGCCCTGTGGAGGCGGCGGTGACGAGGACGATCTCGTCCGGCGCCGGAGCGTCGCCGACCCTGACGCTGGTGGTCTGGTAATGACTGCGACTGGTCGCGTGGGTCTTGTGCCACATTGGCACCATGAGCGGCTGACCGGCTTCAGCACGGTCATCGGCGAAGCACAGCACCGACGTTCCCTCGAGATACTCACGGACCAGGTTGCCGAAGTATGGAGTGTGGATGAGCGCGCCTGCGTGCTCCAGCTCCCCAGAAAGCCCGACGACGGCCGCTTTGCCGAACGCTTCGATGCGGTCGCTTCCGCCGAGGGCGGCGGTGAGCCGGTCTGTGAGCAGCTGAGCGAGCCGGGGAGCCACCCGCCGGGACTCCGGGGCCAGGTCCTCGTCGGCCCCCGTGCCGATCCACGGGTTTCGGAGGACTGCAGCCGCCGTGGCCTGCAGAATCGGACGCCCGGGCACTTTGCCCGCCTCCGAGAGCGTCTCCTGACGGTGACAGACGATCTTGCGGAGTCCCAGGTCGGCGGCGTCGGGCACGTGGATGCCGCTCATCGAGAGTCTCCTGCCGCGCCGGCATCCTGGGCGAAGTGCGGCATCACCTCGGTGGAGAAGAGCTCCAGGCTGCGCATCGCATTCTCGTGCTTCAGCCCCGGATGGGTGGTCCAGAGCATCATGTGCTCGAGTCCGACCTCATGCTGGAGCTCCTCGATCTTCTCGCGGACGTATTCGGGCGTGCCGACGAGCATGTTGCGCTCCATGAGCATGTCGAAGTCGAGGGTGTGCGCATCGGTGAGCTCCTCGTCCTGCTCCATGAGGTTGCCCAGACCCCGCCAGTGCGTTACCCAGTGGTAGGTGTTCATGACCGCCTCTTCGAAGTCACGGCGGGCCTGCTCCATCGTGTCGGCGACGTAGACGTCCCTCACCAGCGCAATCCCTTCGCCCAACGGGACCTCGCGTCCCTGAGCTTCGGACGCCTTCTCCCGGTAGAGCTCGAACCGCCCCTTGAGCTCGGACACCGGCGGCATCCAGAAGATCGCCTGGGTGCCCTCGGAGGCGGCGTTGATGATGGACCGCGGAGAGTCGATGACCTGCCAGAGGGGCGGACCGGGCTGCTGCAGGGGGCGCGGCACCAGGGAGAGCTTGGTGATCTCTCCGTCCTGGGTGAATTCCGGCGTGGCCGGGGACAGCGGATGGTTCCACTGCACCCCCGGGACGGGGAACTCGAAGAACTCGCCCTTGTGGCTGAAGAATTCGTTGCTCCAGGCTTTCTTCAGGACCTCCATGGTCTCCTCGAAGAGGGCGCGGTTCTTCTGCTGGTCTCGCGGGTCGGCGGCGGGGTTGAGGTTGACGGCCTCCCTCCCATAGATGCCGCGACCGACTCCGACCTCGAGGCGCCCTCCTGAGAGCTGGTCCAGCAGCGCCAGGTCCTCGGCGAGGCGCAACGGATGCCAGAAGGTGACGATGGAGGCGGCCTGGCCGATCCTCAGGGTGCTGGTGCGGGCGGCGATGTCCACGCCCATCAGGATCGGGTTCGGCATCAGCTCCTGGCCTTCATGCCCGAAGTGGTGTTCGGTGTACCAGGCTGACCAGAACCCCGCGGCTTCGGCGGCCAAGGCGTACTCTCGTGCGTCCTGCATGTGCTTCTGGTAGTTCCCCAAGTCACCGGGGGCTCCCTGTCCGTGGAAGACGGAGAATCGCATCGTGGGTCCTTTCTGCCGGGCGGCACCGGCGAAGTCTGGAGGAGCGATCAGCTGGGCGGAACGCGCAGCTCAGTTCTCCTGTGTGGCGGTGCGAGGGTCGGTGAGGACCTCACGGACCGAGGCGTAGACGTGATTGCGCATCGCAGACTCCGCGGCGAAGTGATCCTTGGCCCGGATCATCTCCAGCACGGCACGGTGCTCGGCGGTGGAGGCGCGGATTCGACCCGGATGCTCTGCTGTTCTGAGCACCATCCGGTGGAAGGCCAGCTGATTCATCAGCAGGTCGTAGTGCTCAAGGAGTTTGCGGCTGTCTGCCCCGCAGATGATCGTCCGGTGGAACTCATCCACCAGCTCCGCGTATCTCCCGGGGTCCTGGGCCTCGCCGGCGCGATCCGACTCCTCGACGTTCCTGTCGAGGATGTCGAGCTCAGGCACTGGCCCCCGCCGTGCCATGAGTCCTGCCGCAAGCCCTTCCAGACTCTCCTTGAGCTGGAACAGCTCCACGATCTCGCGGCGAGTAGGTTCCCGGACGAACGTCCCGACCTTGGAACGAATCTCGACGAGACCTTCCAGCTGAAGCTGCTTGAGGGTCTCGCGGATGGGAGTCCTGCTCACGTCGAATCTCTTCGCGAGTGAGATCTCGGATACGGAGGCTCCCGGAGGAAGCACTCCGCTGACCACGAGTCCGCGCACCTTCTCCAGCAACGTCGAGTCCGCCAGCTCAGGTGATCCAGGTGATGTGAGGTCCGTCATGTATGCAACATAGCTCGAGAGGTGCTGAGTGGTCAAGCCTCAATTGAGGGCGAATTCTGGCGGATCCCCGGAAAATCTACCGATCCGCCGGAACTCATTGACGGGTCGATGTGACCTGACTTACTGTCTGTTGCATGCATCAGATGACCACACATGACCTTGAACACGCATGGAAGCTCGCCTGGACGCACGGGGACGTCTCGGCCCTCACAGATCTCATGGCGCCGGGATACACGCGCCTCAGCCGCGCCTCGGGCACCTGCCTCACAGCGGAGGAACTCGGGGAGGAGATCCTCACCATCCGCCGAGGCTTCCCCGACATCGAGACGACGATCGACTCGATCGTCGCCGAGGAGGAGCGGTTCGTCGTCTTCTGGTCCACCGTGGGAACTCACACGGAGACCTTCCTGGGCGTGCCTGCCACGGGACGGACCGTGAAGACCTACGGAACCAACCTCATCACCCTCCGCGGCGGCCAGATCATCCATGAAGAAGTCACCTGGGACGGCACGGAGATGCTGCATTCCCTCGGCATCCGCCACCTCAGCGACGCAGGTTCCTCGGCCCAGCCCGTCCGCACCGATGACCTCAGCGGTGACCCCGACCCGGAGATGCTCAAGACCTTCAACCGGCAGTTCGTCACGGGTGTCACCGTCGTCACCACTCAGGACGACGAAGGACGCCCACGAGGTCTGGCGGTCAATGCCTACGCCTCCGTGTCGCTGGAACCGCCTCTGGTCCTGGTCTGCATCCAGAAGAGCTCCTCGACGTATCCTGCCCTGTTCTCCGCAACCCACCTGGGGATCAACATCCTCGGCACGCAGCAGCGGGAGACGATCGCGACGTTCGCCTCCAAGGCTCCGGACAAGTTCGCCTCGGTCGCCTGGCATCCGGCTCCAGGAGGCAGCCCTCTCATCGATGGATCCCCGGCCTCGCTGGAGGCGGAGATCCGGGACCGCTTCCAGGCGAAGACGCACACCGTGTTCATCTGCCGAGTCGGACATGCCGAGGTGACCGACGCCGACCCCATGCTCTACAAGGCCGGCCGCTTCTACGACAGCGACGGCCTGACCCAGATCTGATCTCCGCTCCGCAGCCGCCGGCCGAGACCCCGTACAGCCAGAGAATCGGAGAGCACCATGGCCCGTGACACCAGCACCTCCACCCCGGAGCAGCGCAGTCCCGCCCCGCCCCCGGGACGACCCTCGAGGGCCGTCTTCTTCGTCGCCGTCACCCTCATCCTGGTGTTCATCCTGGTCGGGGCGTTCCTGCCTGACCAGCTCGGGGAGGCCTCGAGCCTGGCGCTCGCATTCGTCACCGAGACCACGGGGTGGTCGATGCTGCTGATTCCGCTGGCATTGATCGTCCTGCTGTTCGTGCTGGCCGTGACGCGGTTCGGGCGCATCCGGCTCGGGCCTGACGGATCCCGTCCCGATTATCCGACGTATGCCTGGATCGCGATGCTGCTGGGCGCCGTGATGGGCATCGGTCTGGTCACCTATGGGGTTGCTCAGCCGATCTCGCACCTCTTCACGCCACCGCATGGACTGTCCGAGCCGGGCACGCAGGCCGCCGTCGTCGACGCCCTGCGGTTCACATTCCTCGACTGGGGAGTCCACGCCTGGGCGGTCTTCGCCCTGTTCGGGCTGGCCATCGGCTATTCGACCTATCGGCTGGGCAACAAAGGTCTCGTCTCCGCCGCCCTCAGACCCCTGCTCGGACGCCATGTCGACGGGGCAGCAGGCAAGGCCATCGACGTCCTGGTGATCATCGCGACCCTCTTCGGGACCACGACGTCGCTCGGACTGGGAGCTGCCCAGATCAGCCAGGGTCTGACTCTGATCACCGGCGTCGACATCACCTCCACGACATCGCAGATCGTCATCATCGCGATCGTCACGGTCGTGTTCACCGCGTCGGCGGTCTCAGGCATCAGCCGCGGGATCCGGCACCTGAGTGAGATCACCATGGTGCTGGCCGGGGCCCTCCTCATCTTCGTGTTCATCGCCGGCCCCGGCACCTACCTGATCCATATGTTCCTGCGCTCGATCGGCAGCTACATCAGCGACTTCACCGCGCTGAGCATGATGATGCCGGCGACGGAGACAGATCTGGAGTGGATGCAGTGGTGGACCTACTTCATGATGGCCTGGTGGATCAGCTGGGGCGCGTTCGTCGGGATCTTTCTGGCCCGCATCTCCCGGGGGCGGACCATCAGGCAGTTCGTCTTCGTGGTGCTCGGGGTCCCCGCGTTGGTGTTCGCCGGCTGGTTCACGGTCTTCGGCGGCAGCGCCATGTACATGGACATCAATGAGGGGACCGCCATCGGGGAAGCGGCCGCGAAGGACGTCAACCTGGCGTTCTTAACCCTGCTCGATCAGCTCCCCCTGACCCACATCACCTCGGTCGTCGCAGTGGTGCTGGTGGTGCTGTACTTCGTGACCGGCGCCGATTCGAACACCTATGTGCTCTCGGTGATCTCCTCAGACGGGACGATGCAGCCGCGCCGGAGAGTGCTGCTGGTATGGGGCGTGCTCACAGGAGCTGTGGCCGCGGTCCTCCTCTACGCAGGAGGCCTCCAAGCCTTGCAGACGACAGTCATCCTCAGCGCCGCTCCCTTCATCTTTGTGATCCTGGCGCTCGCCGTGGCCACTGTCATGCAGCTGCGGAGGGATCCGCTCATGGAGGCCATGTCGACGTCGACCCACGAGATCGCCATCGTGCAGCAGGCTCGGCGTGGTTCCGCCGAGCAGTCCACGACACCTGGAGACGTGTCAGGGAGGAAGGCCGCCGGACCGGATGGCGAGGACTCCTGAGCCACCACGATCGCGGTCGTCCCTGAGACTCGCACCAGTCCTCGACGCGCGATCTCTCCGACACCCCCGGATCACCCATCCGGACGATCGACAGGAGGAGCCTGCCACCGACGCTAGAGTAGTGATCATGAACGGATCGGAGACCGGTGATGAACCCCAGACCCCGTTGACGGTGTCGATGGGATCACGCCGCGTGCCGGTTCCCAAGCCGCCTCGCGGCGGCGGCCACCTTCCCACCGTGGAGGAGGTCAGCGCGGGCGGAGTGGTCATCAGGCCCGCCGCCCAGGGCTTCGAGGTGGCCATCATCGCCCGATACAACCGGGGCGGACGGCTCGAGTGGTGCCTGCCCAAGGGCCACCCGGAGAACGACGAGGACCACGAGCAGGCCGCGATCCGTGAGGTGGAGGAGGAGACCGGCATCGCCGGGGCCATCCTGACCTCTCTGGGAAGCATCGAGTACTGGTTCACCGTCCCCACCCACCGGGTGCACAAGACGGTGCACCATTTCCTGCTCGAGGCCGTGGGCGGGGAGCTCACCACCGAGAACGATCCGGACCACGAGGCTGTCGACGTCGCCTGGGTCAACATGGACGATCTGGAGCGGACGCTGTCCTTCCCGAATGAGCGACGCATCGTCTCCGCTGCCAAGCAGGTCATCGCGGACACGTTATAGTCAGCGCCGATGTCGCATACTTCCCCTGACCAGGACAGCCGTCAGCACGACGGCGACAAGCCCCCCGACACCCATATCCCACAAGGCGGGATGGCGCGGGCCAGCGCCTTGATGGCCTCCGGGACCATGGTCTCGCGCATGCTCGGCTTCATCCGGACTGCTCTGCTGGCCGTGGCGATCGGCTCCACGGCCCTGGTGGCCGACGTCTTCGAGAAGGCCAACACCATCCCGAACGTGATCTACATGCTGCTGGCCGGCGGCATGTTCAACGTGGTGTTGGTGCCGCAGCTCATCAAGGCCGCCAAACGCCCGGACAGGGGCTCCGACTACACCTCACGGCTTCTGACGCTCTGCGTGCTGGTGCTCGGCGCGTTCACCATCCTGCTGACCCTGGCGGCATACCCGCTGATGGTGGCCCTCACCAAGGACTGGACCGAACCGATGCTCGCGCTGGGCACCGCCTTCGCCCTGTGGACGCTGCCGCAGGTGTTCTTCTACGGGCTCTACGCGGTCATCGGGCAGATCCTCAACGCCAACGCGAAGTTCGGCTGGTACATGTGGGCCCCGGTGCTGAACAACGTCATCGCCATCGGTGTGATCGGCAGCTACCTGGTGATGTTCGGCCGCTTCACCTCCGGCACCGATCAGGCCGCGGAGTGGACCACCCAACAGACCCTCTGGCTGGCGGGCGGCCACACCGTAGGCATCATCGCCCAGGCGGCGATTCTGATCTGGCCGCTGATGAAGATCGGATTCCCGATCCGCCCGAAGTTCGGCTGGAAGGGAATGGGGCTGCGCTCCACCGGGCAGATCGCGGCCTGGACGCTGGCGACCATGCTGATCAGCAACATCGCCAATCTGCTCTACATGCGGCTGATCTCCGGTGCCACCGCAAGTCGTGAGCAGATGGCCGACGGCGGCGCCTCCATCCCCGGCGAATACGCAGCCAACACGGCCCAGCTGATCACCGTGCTCCCGCATTCGGTCTTCGTGCTCTCGCTGGCCACGGTGCTGTTCAACCAGCTGGCGCGCTCCATGGACCTGGGCCGGCTCGGACGTGCCAGGGAGATCATCAACGAGGGTCTGCGGATGTTCGCGATCCCGGTGATGTTCTCCATGGTCGCGGTCATCGTGCTGGCGGGACCGCTCGGGAGGCTCTTCGGCGGCTCGGCGGAGACGGCGCACCTCTCCGGGGCCGCGATCGGCCAGCTGCTGATCCTGCTGGCCCTGGGCATGCCGTTCCGCTCTGCGAACTTCTATCTGATGCGCGTCTTCTACTCGGCGGAGGATGCGCGCACCCCGATGCTGGTGCACACCATCATCGCCGCCCTGTGCCTGGCCTGCGCCTACGGCGGCGCCCTGGTGCTGCCCAACGAGACGCTGCCGTTCCTGGTGATCGGGCTCTTCTCCCTCTTCCACGTCGTGCAGTACGTGCTGTGCCACGTGTGGGTGGTCCGCCGCTGGGGCAGCTTCGGTTTCGCCTCCGTCGTGGCCGCCTACGCCCGCTCGGGCTGGGCCGCCGTCGTCGCCGGACTGACCGGCGCGTCCGTGCTGTGGCTCCTGGGCGGGTACTCCTGGGGCTTCGCCTGGCAGTCGATCCTGACCGCGCTGATCACCTGCACCGTGGTGGGCGCCGTCATGGGCGTGGTGTTCGTGATGATGCTCAAGGTGATGCGCGTCCGTGAGTTCGACGACGTCATGGCCCCGCTGGCCCGCAGAATCCCGGCCCTGGCTCGTCTGAGCCGGTAGGCTGACCCCGAACGGACGCCATCGTCCGGACGTCGGTGCGCCCCTGGCGACACCCGTCCCGGACACCGGCGTCCCAGTGGACAGCTCGCCCCGAGCATCAGTCAGCAGGAGGATACGTGGCCCAGCCTTTCGGCATCGGCGATGTGGTGGGAGGTCGCTACCGCATCACGCACCATGTGGTGACCTCTGCGGATCAGGACATCGTCTTCCAGGGCATCGACCAGGTGCTGAACCGCGAGGTGAGCATCCTGCTGGCCTCCACGCAGAACGCCAAGCAGGTGGCGACCTCTGCGAAGGAGCTGGCCACCGGAGAGCGCAGCTCCGAGGTGCAGGTCCTGGATCTGGGGCTGGCGGAGGACCGCACCTACCTGATCTCCACGCAGACCCACCCCAATGATCTGCTGGACCTCGTGGTCCCGGACTCTGCCCCCTACGTGGAACCGTTCTTCACGGATTCCCTGGGTTCGGAGCTCTTCGGGCAGTCCCGGGTGATGGAGCCCGAGACGTTCCACGACGACGCGGAGTACTACGCCGGCCTTCAAGGCGTCGCGCCCGGTGCGGAGGACCAGGAGTCTGAGGAGACCGGACCACAGGCCCGCCGACGTCGTCCGGCCTTCCTGGGCAAGGTCTCCGAGACGCTGAACCGCCGCCTGGGCACCCACCGTGATGCGGACCGGCTGCCGCAAGGACCGTCCGGGGCTCCTGCCGCAGAGCCCTCGGACGACGTGGCCTCCTTCGGCTCCGCCAGCGCCTCGGGCGCTGTGTACTCGGGTGCGGCGGCCGCACACAGCGCCGGTTCCCCGAGCCTGCCCAGGGCCACCGACGACTCGCTCGCCGATGCGGCGGAGCCCGGCCAGGGCGAGACTCTCACCCTGCAGGCCGACATGGAGCTCGTGGACCCGCGTCCGGAGGCTGATGCCGAGGAGGAGTTCGGCGTCGCCGCCGACACCACCGGCCGGCTGCAGCCGGTCGGCATCACGGTGGGCCCCGCCGCCGCGCCGATGGGGCAGCCCGCTGACCAGGACCACAGTCACGACGACGGCGAAGAGGTCGTCGACGACCCGCCGGACGAGCCGATCGCGGGCTACGGGACCACCTCCGCCGCGGGGTCCGGCTCGACGGACTCTGAACTGGCTTCCGGCGCGGCCGCCGCAGGGCAGCCGTCCCCGACGGAGAATCCCAGCTTCACTGGCCTGATCTCCGCGGTCTCCTCCGATCGTCGCAGCGCCTTCCCGGGGCCGGTGGCCGGCCAGGAGGGCGACGCACCCGATGCGGCTGAGCACGTTCCGGCCGAGACTCCGGCAGCGGCTCCGGCAGCAGATCCCGCTCCCGCGCAGGAGCGCTCGGGCGCGGGCCGCTGGATCGGTGTGGCCGTGCTGGCCGCGGTGGTGCTGGTGGCTGCGGTGTTCGCCTTCGTCGCCCTGCGCGGCGGCGATGACTCCCCGCCCGTGGCAGAGGATGAGGAGACCACCGAGCCGGAGGAGACCACTGAGGCAGAGGGGGACGACACCGGGGAGGACGCAGAGGCTCCGGAGGATCCCGAGGATGCTGACGAGACCCCGGACGAGGTGACCCCGGAGATCAGCTCGGTCTCCCGGCTCGTGCCGGACAGCCCGGGCCTGAACGAGGACACCGACGGCCAGCTGCCCAACACCTTCGACGGCGACACCACGACGACGTGGAGCTCCTTCCTGTTCGGCTCCGCCGAGTTCGGCGGCCTCGCCTCCGAGTTCGCCTTGGTGGTGGAGCTCGAGGAGTCATCCTCGGTGTCTGCGGTGACGCTCACCCAGGAAGGCGAGGTGGAGGGTGGGTCCTTCCAGGTGCTGGTCAACGACTCTCCGGAGCTCGAGGGGGCTGAAGAGGTCGGTTCGGGGACCTGGAACTGGAACGAGACCACCGTGGAGCTCGACGAGCAGGCGGAGGGCCAGTACCTCATCATCAACACGACCGCTCTCCCTGAACGCCTGGAGCCGGACAACCCTGATCTCCCCTATGGCCTGCAGCTCGCCCAGATCACCCTGGAGTGAGCACCTTGTCCTGAGGCGCTGAGCGCTCTGAGACGCCGCCGGAGCATCTGCCTACCGCCGTCGTGCGGAATTTTCATGCCCCCCGGGTGGTTTCACACCTTGGAACCGATGCCAGCCTCCGGCACCACGCGCCGGAGGCCTCTCGACGAGAAGGACACAGCAGACGTGACTGAACAGACTCCCGACCAGGTCCATGATGTGGTTATCGTGGGCTCCGGCCCGGCCGGCTTCACCGCCGCGGTCTACACCGCCCGAGCCAACCTGAATCCGGTGATGCTGGCCGGCTCAGTCACCACTGGTGGCGAGCTGATGAACACCACCGACGTCGAGAACTTCCCCGGGTTCCCCGAGGGCATCATGGGCCCAGAGCTGATGATGAAGATGGAGGAGCAGGCCGCGCGCTTCGGTGCCGACATCCGCCGCGAGGACGCCACCGAGCTCGCTCTGGACCAGCCGATCAAGGAGATCACCATCGGCTCCGGTGAGGTGCTGCACGCCCGCGCCGTCATCCTCGCCACCGGCTCCGCCTATCGCGAGCTGGGCGTGCCCGGCGAGAAGGCGCTCTCCGGACACGGCGTCTCCTGGTGCGCCACCTGTGACGGCTTCTTCTTCCGTGAGCAGCACATCGCCGTGGTCGGCGGCGGCGACTCCGCGATGGAGGAGGCCCTGTTCCTCACGAAGTTCGCCTCCAAGGTCACCGTGGTCCACCGCCGGGACTCACTGCGTGCCTCGAAGATCATGGCTGATCGGGCCGAGGCCAACGAGAAGATCGACTTCCTCTGGAACACGGAGGTCACGGAGGTCCTCGGCGACGGCAAGCTGACCGGTATCTCGCTGCGCAACACCGTGGACGGCTCGGAGTCCTCCATGGATGTGACAGGTCTGTTCGTGGCCATTGGTCATGACCCTCGCGTCGAGCTGTTCAAGGACCAGCTGCAGCTCACCGCGGACGGAACCGTGCAGGTCGACGCCCGCAGCTCGCGAACCACTCTTCCCGGAGTCTTCGCCGCCGGCGATGTGCTCGACCCCACCTACCGGCAGGCCGTCACCGCCGCGGGCTCGGGCTGCGTCGCGGCCTTGGACGTGGAGCACTGGCTCGCCGACGAGGCAGACGCCGGCACTGCCGGTGCGGCTGGTCTGGTCGGTGCTGCGGCCCACTCCGCCTCCTGACTCCCAGACCCCTCAACCACCGAAGGAAAGGACAGACACCATGGCAGATCTGAAGAGTGTCACCGATGCGAGCTTCGACCAGGACGTCCTGCAGGCCGACAAGCCCGTGATCGTCGACTTCTGGGCAGAATGGTGTGGCCCCTGCCGCATGGTCAGCCCGGTTCTCGAGGAGCTCGCCTCGGAGAACGAGGACAAGATCGAGGTCGTGAAGGTGAACGTCGATGAGAACCCTGCCATCGCGGCGAAGTTCGGCATCACGTCCATTCCGGCCATCTACGGCTTCAAGGGCGGCGAGCACGTCATCTCCTCGATCGGGGCGAAGCCCAAGCAGGCCTTGGAGTCAGAGTTCTCCGACTTCCTGGCCTGAACCTGCCGCAACCGCCGCACGTCGGCGGGCGCTGCCAACCTGACACAGAAGGGCCCTGACAACCTCTCAAGGTTGTCAGGGCCCTTCTGTGTGTGCGCGCTTCGGTGGGAGGATCCCTCTGGATCAGCTGACGCGCTGCTGCTCCCCGATGATCTCCATCAATCGGTGGAGGTCCTCGATCGATCCGAAATCGATGGCGATGCGGCCCTTCTTCGCGCCCAGGGTGATCTTCACCTGGGTGTCCAGACGATCCGTCAGCGCTTCGGCGTATTCGTCCAGCTGCTGATACCTGGCCGTCGAGGGGAGCCGATTCGTTCCACGTGAAACGCCATTGCTGGCGCCTTGGTGGGCCAGGGTCACGGCTTCCTCGGTCGCTCGGACGGACAGCCCCTCGGCCACGATGCGCTTGGCGAGCTCTTCCATCTCCTCAGGAGTGGACAGACCCAGAAGGGCACGGGCATGGCCGGAGCTCAGAACTCCTGCAGCCACGCGTCGTTGGACTGCCGGGGGCAGCTTCATGAGCCGCAGGGTGTTGCTGATCTGCGGCCTGGATCGACCGATCCGCGAGGCGAGCTCATCCTGCGTGCAGTTGAAGTCATCCAGGAGCTGCCGATAGGCGGCGGCTTCCTCCAGCGGGTTGAGCTGGGAGCGATGAATGTTCTCCAGCAGTGCGTCCCTCAGGAGGTTGTCATCCGCGGTGAAGCGCACGATGGCCGGAATCTCGCGGCGGCGGGAGGCCTTGGTGGCACGCCAGCGCCGTTCACCCATCACGAGCTCGTACTGTCCCTCGTCCACTTCCCGGACCACGACAGGCTGCAGCACGCCGATCTCACGGACCGAGTGGATCAGCTCAGCCATGTCGTCTTCGTCGAACTCCGTGCGCGGCTGCCGCGGATTGGGCTGGATCGCATCCACCGGGATCGACCGGAACTCTGCACCCTCCACACTGGAAGTGTTGCCACCGCCCGAGACCACGTCAGTCCAGGCCTGCGGATCTGATGTCTCCGGCTCAGAAAGAGGCGCCTCGGGTTCCGTTGCTGCGGGGGCGGACGTGTCCTGCGCTGCCCCTTCAGCACTGTCGAGCGGGGAGGACGCAGATCCAGCGCTTCGCACCGATGGACGCTCACTCAGCAGATCCGGCATCTGAGCCCGGCCGCCCGCGCTGCGCCGACTCGTCGTCGTTCTCGCGCTCTGCCGAGTTCCACGTGAAACACGCTGAGTCCCGAGATGGGACTTCGCGGAGAAGAACACGTCGATCGGTCGCTCAGCCCTCTCGATCCCATTCTCAGGATCACGCTGGTGCGTGCTGTCCCTGCCGATCTCCTCAGTGGGTTCCTCGACGGCGTCGGTCGGGGAGTCAGGCTCTAGCGAGTCCTCATGGGGCACTGGCTCGGGATCCAGCTCATCTGGGGAGTTCAGTCCCTGATCTGCTGTGCCGTGGCCATTCGACGCTGGACCTGGTCCGACATCCTCTGTCGAAATCTCCGGAACCGGCTCCTCCGCCAGGCCGTCATTCTCCTGTTCATGCGTGACCGAGCCATGACGTTCGGTGCCATCTGCCTCCTGGGCGGCGACATCAGCCTCCGCTTCACGTGAAACATCGTCGGCGACGGCATGAGCGGTCGCGCCGGATGCTTCGTCTCCTTGGGCATCGCTGTTGATGAGGGCCCCAAGCCCACGTCCCAGACCACGTCGCCTACGTTCTGCCATATCAGGTCACCTTCCTTGAACCGCCGAGACCGTACCGGCGTCTGAACCGGTGTCCATTCTACGGTTCAACGGGAAATTCACCTCCTTCACTGGCGACCCTGCGTTTCACGTGGAACGACGGCCCGGATGACGGAGCCGAGTGAATCGCACCAGGTTCCGTGTTTCACATGAAACGCTGGACACACGGGATCGTCGGCTCCCAGACCGCAGTTGCATTCGGCGCACGGTCGCAGATGAGCAGAATCATGAGCGTTTCACGTGGAACCAGGAGGCCCTGTGTGCCCTCCTTCAGCATCCCTCGGTCGAGGAGTACCGCACCTGTCAGCATCGGGACCTGCGACAGTCCGGAGGTTTCACGTGGAACACCGCACTCCGCAGAGACTTCCGAGCAGGGGAGCCATCTGCCAACGGGAGATCCGCCTTAGTTGCATACGCTCATCCATCGGATGCGGGAGGCCGTCTACGATAAACCCGAGGGCACGCGAAGCTCGCAGCGCAGTTCCACGTGAAACACCATTCACGAGCTCCCAAGCGCGTCGATTCCAGCACCCATGACGAAGGGGGACCGATCCCATCGGATCGATCCCCCTGATGCCCTTCGTGGTCACAAACCGGCACCGGCCTCAGACGTCAGTCGGGCCGCCCCGCGTGACAATCTCCGCCGCCGCCTCGAGATAGGCGAGAGCACCAGTAGAGGAGCGGTCATAGGAGATCACGCTCTGCTGATACGACGGCGCCTCCGAGATCCGGACGTTGCGGGGGATCAGCGCATCCAGGACAGCCTCTGGGAAATGCTCTCGGACTTCCTCGGCCACCTGAGCAGCCAGCCGGGTCCGCCCGTCATACATCGTCAGCAGGATGGTGGAAACCGTCAACGGCGGATTCAGGTGCTTCTGGATCATCTGGATATTGTTCAACAACTGACTCAGCCCCTCCAGCGCGTAGTACTCGCACTGGATGGGGATCAACACTTCTCGAGCGGCGACAAAGGCATTGACGGTCAGCAGGCCCAAACTCGGCGGACAGTCGACGAACACATAGTCCAGTCGTTCCAGGCCGTGCTCCTCCCGGTACCGGTGGTACTCCTCGACCGCCCGCTGCAGACGCTGCTCCCGAGCCACCAGGGACACCAGCTCGATCTCGGCACCCGCCAGATGAATAGTGGCAGGGATCACCTGCAGCCTCTCGATGTCCGGGCAGTCAGCCACGACATCCGCAAAGCTGAGGTCATCGATCAGCACGTCGTAGATGGAGTCCGTGTCGGCAGAATGCTGCACGCCCAGGGCTGTCGACGCATTGCCCTGCGGGTCGATGTCGATGACCAGGACGTGGAACCCCTGACTGGCCAAGGCAGCGGCGAGGTTCACAGTGGTGGTCGTCTTGCCCACCCCGCCCTTCTGGTTCGACACCGTGATCGTTCGTGTCGTGGCCGGGCGCTCCAGCTCCTTCTCGGAGAGCACCTGGCGACGACGACGTTCATCGGCGAGCTCTGCAGCCAACGGGGACGAGGCGTCCATGCCGTCGAGGATCGACGAACCCCGCGCGGTCTCGGCAGCCTGTTGGGCAGCCTCGCCGGTGGATGCGCCCCGGCCGCGTGTGTTCTCGTGGCTCGCCACAGGTCATCCCTCCAAAGGATCCGTTGCTCGTCGGCCCCCAGCCTCTGCCGAAGGCACCCCCAGCAGTCTAGGACACGGCCCTGACTCCGAGCATTCGCAACTTCGACGTGAGGTCGAGGACAAGGACGCTGAGAAGCGGGTGCGGTCTCTGTCCGGCCAGCCGCGGAAGGTCAGCGGCGCGGGCAGCGCATGACCGTCGTGGTCTCTTCAAGCAGACCTTCGCCGAGGTGGAGGACCTGTGGCCGGCCCAGGCGATGCGTCGAGAAGGCCTTGCGGGCCGCAGTGATCTCCTGGTCCACGCTGCGGCCCTTCAGCAGGAGCAGCTCGCCGTCATCGGCCAGCAGGGGAGCTGTCAGGGGAAGAAGCTTCTTCAGTGCTGACACGGCTCGTGCGGTGACGACGTCGGCCATCACCTCATCGGTGACCTCCTCCGCACGGGCTCTGATCAGCTCCACGTTCTGCAGCCCCAGGTCCTTCACGACCATGTCCATCCAATGGATGCGTCGTTCCATCGGCTCGATGAGCTGGAACTCCACATCAGGGCGCGCCAGAGCCAGTGCGATCCCGGGCAGTCCTGCCCCGGATCCGACGTCGGCCACAGTCCCTCCGGCAGGCAGCTCGGGACCCAGCACCGCACAGTTCAGCACGTGCCGCGACCACATGCGCGGAATCTCCCGGGGGCCCAGCAGCCCGTGCTCCACGCCTGTGCTGCACAGATGCTCCACAAAGCGTTCCGCCAGGGGCAGCCTGTCCCCGAAGAGGATCTCGGCCGCACGGCGCTCCGCGGCCGTCAGCTCAGGTGCCTCCAGGGGCTCCTGCGCCTCCTCGTGCTCGCCCAGCAGATCCTTGCCGTGCTCGTCGTGCTGGTCCTCGTCCTGCTGTCCGCTCATGATCTGTCCTCTGGTCTCGGCCGGCTGGCTGGATGATCACACGTCTCCCCGGATTCGTTCAGGAGGCGGCGATCACCACATGGCGACGCTTGCCCTCGCCTTCGGACTCACTGACGAGACCCGCCTCGGCCACGAAGTCATGCACGATCTTGCGCTCATAGGCGCTCATCGGCTCGAGATGGACCTCTTCGCCGTGGTCGCGCACCTGGGCGATGGCGTCATCGGCCTGCTGCTTGAGCTCGGTCTGGCGAAGCTCCCGGTGCCCGGCGATGTCCAGCACGAGTCGTGTCCGGTCACCCGTAGCCGTCAGCACCGCGAGCCGCGACAGCTCCTGCAGGGCGTCGAGGACCTCGCCCTTGGGGCCGACCAGGTCCTGCAGCTCGTCACCGCCCTCTTCGGCGACGATCGAGATGAAGGTGCGTTCCCCCCGGATCTCGATGTCGATGTCGCCGTCGAGGTCGACGATGTCCAGAAGCTCCTCGAGGTAGTCGGCCGCGATGTCGCCCTCGTCGGTGTCCGCACTCGGCGCGTCGTCGTCCTCGGCGGCGTCGTCCTGCACCTCCGCCTCCTGCACGGTGTCCCCGGAGTCAGCGGTCTCCGGAACGGCCGGGGCGCCCTCCTGGGACTCCTCGGGCTCGGGGCCCTCAGATTCCATGGGGTGCTCGGTCTGCGTCTGGCTCATCGTTTCTTCTTCCTCTTCTTCTTCTTGGAGGGCTGCGCCTGCTGACCGCGGTGCTCGCCGGTCGGCTTGGGCTTGTCCTCCGTCGTGGACTGGGGCTTCTCGTTGACGGGCGGCAGACCCTTCGCGGCGCGGCGGAGGTTGAGCTCCTTCTCAGCCAGCGAGCCGGGCGTCGGGTTGTTGCGGATGACCCACCACTGCTGGCCCATCGTCCAGAAGTTCGTGGCGGTCCAGTAGATCAGCACACCCACGGGGAAGTTCACACCGCCGATGACGAACACGAGCGGCAGCATGTACAGCATCATCTTCTGGGTCTGGGCAAACTGCCCCTGCAGGGCGGCCTCAGACATGTTCTTGCTCATCAGCTGCTTCTGGGTGAAGAACTGCGTGAGCACCATCGCCACGATCATGATCGAGGTCATGATCACGACGTTCCACTGCGTGGGGTCCGACTGGAAGGAGGGGAGGAAGATGTCCGACATCCCGACGCCGAGCAGCTCGGACCCGTCGAAGCTCTGGACCTCACCGGCGCTCAGCGCGCCGTAGCCCTCCTGCTGATACTGCTCCTGCCGCATGCGGTTCAGCATCCAGAACAGCGCGAAGAAGATCGGCATCTGCGCCAGCAGCGGCAGGCAGGTCATGAAGGGGTTGACCTTGTGCTTCTTGAACAGCGCCTGCTGCTCCTGAGCCATGGCCTGCCGGGAGACAGGATCCTTCTTGCCCTTGTACTTGGCCTGGAGCTTCTGCACCTCAGGCTGGATGATCTGCATCCCACGCTGGGACTTGATCTGCCGCACGAACAGCGGGATCAGGATCACACGGATGACGATCACCAGCAGGATGATCGAGATCGTCCAGTTCCAGCCGGACTGCGGATCGAGCCCCAGGAAGGTGAGCCCCGTGTGGAACATGCTCAGGATGAATGAGACCGCCCAGGTGAACGGGGTCATCAGTGTGTCGAAGAAGCCCATATGTCTCTCAAGTCGTCGTGCCGAGCATGGTCAGCGCTGCTCGGGGTCTGCTGGACGCGCACTGTCACCGTGCGCTGCGGGCGCCTCTGCATCGCTCGGTGAGCGCCCGACGTCATGGGCGCAGTCGTGGTCCAGGGGTATCGGCGGATGGTTTGTCTCTATGATCGACGGTGCTGACCCTCCTGGCCAAATCCTGCGCCCCACGGGCACATGGTCGACTCCGCCGCCGGTGAAGGGGTTGCAGCGCAGGATCCGCCAGGCCGTGAACACGGAGCCACGGACCGCCCCGTGGACGGTCACCGCCTCCAGCCCGTAGGCCGAGCAGCTGGGATAGTAGCTGCAGACCTGCCCGTACAGCGGGGAGATCACCTTGCGGTAAGCCTTCAGCAGGGCGGTGAGGATCGCTGAGGGGGACCGTCGCAGCGGCCCCCAGTGCTGGCGGCGGAGTTCCTCGACATCGGGCTGGCGGCCTGGGATGCCGGGCGTCTCCCCGTCGGGGACATAGAAGTCCGCATGCCTGACCCAGAGCCCACGCTGGTCACTGCGCACGCGGCCCCCCGTCCCGCCGTCGCAGTTCCTTCCGCGCGGCGCGGACCAGGGTGGAGCGCAGCTGAGCCACGAGCTCGTCGTGGGCAGCCTCAGGGGCTGCGGGCAGGGCGCGGACGACGACGTCGAGCCGGACCCCCTCCGGAATCGTCATGGAGTCTTCCCGCATGACGTCCCAGAGGATGTGCCGCAGCCGACGCTGGGTCCGATGGCGCACCACCGCGTTGCCCACGGCCTTGGAGACGATGAAGCCACACCGCCAGGGCACCTGATCCGCGTCAGCCGCCCCGGCGTCGGCGACGAGCCTCACCGAGATGACCACGGCAGAGCCACCGGCCCGGGACCCGGAGCGCGTGACGGCTCGGAAGTCCGTCGGCGCGGTGACACGGTGCCGGCGGGGAAGCATGCTCGCGAAGTCCTCCGGTCGTTCGGGCTGACGCTGATGGCCAGGCTCGAGGTGCCCCACGCGCCCCCGCGGGAGCCGCAGATGCACGAACGGCCCGTACCCTCGATCGGGACGGGCCGTGGGTGCGGCAGCGCCTGTCTCCAGTGCACTGCCCCGAACCGTCATCCGGCTCGGCTGGCGTGGTTCAGGCCGAGAGTTCCTTGCGGCCTCGGCTGCGACGGGTCGAGATGATGGAACGACCGGCGCGGGTCCGCATACGAGAACGGAAGCCGTGCTTGCGGCTGCGACGGCGGTTGCTCGGCTGGAAAGTCCGCTTGCTCACTGTGTACTCCCACTGGATGGTTCGAAGTCGGGGTGGAGTCCGAACCGTCTGGTCGGCTCCGTGTGCGGCGGGGCGATGGCATCATCCCCGTTCACCTGAGTCAGTCTCTCGCTCGTCAGGGCACGCCAGAGGGCATGCGCCCGGAGAGCGACCTGTCAACACTAGATGCCGACTCGGCGCGTCGTCAAGTCGCCGCCTCCATCGCTCGGCAGCCGGGGCCGTACTCTACACCACTTATCCACTGCTGTGAATAAACCTGTGCAGAACCCGGGCGCCCTCCCAGACTTCTCCACAGCCGCCCTCCGGACTCGGCCCCTTGTGCGCTGAATGAACGTTAAGTTAGCCTGCTCCACAACGGCTGAATGAGCGTTCAGCTTCGTCATCAGAGGCAGCCTGGAAAGCGAGAGAGACCATGGCCGGACCAGCACAGGCGAACGGGAGAGGCACAGGGCACGACCCTCGGGCCGCGGCCTCCACCCACAACATCACCGGCGCCGGCAACACCTCGCCGCCCGAAGATCCGGCATCCGGCGCAGAGCGCATCCTCGACGCGGCCATCGACCTCTTCGGACAGCAGGGGTTCGAGTCCACCAGCCTGAAGCAGATCGCCGTCCGCGCGGAGGTCTCCGCCCCGCTGGTGATCCATCACTTCGGATCGAAGGACGGTCTGCGTACAGCCTGCGACGCGCGGGTGGCGGACCTCTATCACGCCTATAAGTCGGATGCGGTGGCGCGGTCCGCCAGTCCGCTCCCCCGGAACTACGTCCTGGAGGCCGTCCAGACGTCCCGCCCGCTGGTCCGGTATCTCCTGCAGGCCTTCCTCACCGGAGGGGAGCACACCGACGCGCTCTTCGACCGACTGGTGGAGGACACCCTGGACTACATGGCCGACGCCGAGCGGATCGGCCTGGTGACTCCCAGTGCCAACCGCCGTCACCGGGCGGTCGTGCTCCTGCTGCAGGGATTCGGTGCGCTGATGCTGCACCGGCAGATGAAGCGTCTGCTCGGTGCCAGCCCTCTGGAGGACCCCCCGGAGAAGCTCGGCGCCTACATGGCAGCCGTGCTGGAGCTCCATACCCAGCCGCTCATGGACACCGACGTCTACGACGAGCTGATCGCCGGGCTCCTACCCCAGGAGTCCGACGACGACGTCGATCCCACCCCCGACGATCCCACCCCCGACGATGACGCCGGCCCCACCCGCCGGCCCCCTGATCCCCGCCCCGCGTGACCCGCAGGGCCGGAAGGAAAGGACCACCCTCATGAATGAGACCCGACCGGTCATCCGCACCGACAAGCTCGTCAAACGATTCGGCTCCGTGTGCGCTCTGGACGAGCTCGACCTCACCATCGCTCCGGGAGAGGTCCACGGGTTCCTCGGCCCGAACGGCGCCGGGAAGTCCACCACCATGCGCGTGCTGCTGGGGCTCCTGCGCATCGACTCCGGGTCGGTCGAGGTGTTCGGCCGCGATCCCTGGAGACACGCCGTCCAGCTGCACCGGCATCTGGCCTACGTGCCGGGCGACGTCGAGCTGTGGCCGAATCTCACCGGAGGCGAGGTCATCGACATGTTCCTGCGACTGCGCGGCAGCTGGTCGAAGACGCGCAGGGATCAGCTGATCGAACGGTTCGACCTGGACCCGCGGAAGAAGACCCGCACGTATTCCAAGGGGAACCGGCAGAAGGTGGCGCTGATCTCGGCGCTGGCCTCCGACGTGGACCTCCTGCTGCTCGACGAACCCACCGCCGGCCTGGATCCGCTCATGGAGGTCGTCTTCCAGGAGACCATCAAGGAGGTCACCCGGAACGGACGCTCCGTGCTGCTCTCCAGCCACATCCTCGCCCAGGTGGAGGCCCTCTCGGATCGGATCTCGATCATTCGGGCAGGGTCCGTCGTCGAGTCCGGGACCCTCTCGGAGCTGCGCCATATGACCCGCACCACCATCGAGGTGGAGACCTTCCACCCCGCCGCCGAGCTGGCCGGGTTGGCAGGGGTGCATGACTTCCGCCACGAGGGGGAGAGGGTGATCTTCGAGGTCGACGGAGAACGCGTCGAAGACCTCATGCACCAGCTGACCCCGCTGGGCGTCCGGTCTCTGGTCGCCCACCCGCCCACGCTCGAGCAGCTGCTGATGCGCCACTACGGCGATGAGCTCGCGGTGCGAGGCATGGCCGACGGCGCAGGGAAGGAGTGAGCCGCGATGACTGCTGAGACGCTCTCCCCCACCGCCCCCTCAGGGGGTGCAGCCGAGGTCGCTCCACTGGCCCGAACCGGGGCCATGCTGCGGTTCATGCTGCGCCGGGACAGGATCCGGCTGAGCATATGGGTGCTCGCCTGCGGACTTCTGGCGATGTACTTCGCCAACGCCATCCAGCTCATCGCCGAGGATGAGACCGAGCTCGCCCACCTGGTCGTGCTGTTCAACGATCCGGTGGGTCGGCTGATGACCGGTCCGGCCTACGGCATGGAGGAGCCGACGTTCGAGCGGTTCTTCTCCGCCGGGTACGTGCTGTTCCTCTACATCCTCATCGCACTGATGAGCTTCTTCCTCATGATCCGGCACACCAGGCTGGAGGAGCAGACGGGCCGGGCCGAACTGATGCGCGCCAACGTGGTGGGCCGTCATGCGACGCTGACCGCCGCTCTGCTCCTCACGACGGGGGCGAACCTCGTCGTCGCGGTGCTCGTCTGGGTGGCCTCCGGCCCGATCGCCGGCTACGCATCGGGCGGATCTGCGCTCGTCGCCGCCGGAGGGTTCTGCGTCGGGCTGCTGTTCATGGGGGTGGCCGCGACGACCGCCCAGCTCAGCGAATCGTCCCGAGGCGCCTCAGCGATGGCCGGGGCGGTGCTGGGACTGGCCTACCTGATCCGCATGGGCGGGGACATGGCCGAACAGGGGGGCAGCACGTTGTCCTGGTTCTCCCCGCTGGGCTGGGCCCAGCAGACCGCTCCCTACGTGGAGGACCGGTGGTGGCCGCTGCTGCTCCCGCTGAGCTTCGCCGCTTCCCTGGTGACGCTGGGCTTCTGGCTGAGCACCCGGCGAGACGTCGGCGCCAGCCTGGTCCCCTCTCGCATGGGGCGGGCAGCCGCACGTCCCTCCCTGGGGACGGCCGCGGGGATGGCCGGCCGCGGCCTCCAGGGCGTGCTGCGCGGCTGGACGATCGCGCTGGTCCTGGCCGCCCTGATGTTCGGCGGCTACGCCCAGTCGATGGTCGACGCCGCCGACGGCCTCCCTGAGGAGATCGCGATGATCATGAGCGGAGACGACATGGTGCTGGGCTATCTGGCCTACATGTCACTGTTCCTGGCTCTGTTCGTCGCCGCCGCAGGGGTCAGCGGAGTGCAGCTTCTGCGAAGTGAAGAGGTCCAGGGCCGCGCAGAGTTCGCGCTCTCCCTGCCGTTGAGCCGGTCGCGCTGGCTCGGATCCCACCTGGCGGTCCTGCTGAGCGGACTGGTCGCGATGCTGCTGCTGGTCGGGCTGGGCACGGCCATCTCGGCCTCCGCCGCGCTGGGCGACGCCGGTCACTTCGGGGTGCTGCTCCTGGGGAGTCTCCACCAGCTTCCGGCGGTGCTCGCCGTGGTGGGCCTCGTCGTCGCGCTCTTCGGGTGGTTGCCTCGAGCCGGCGGGACCGTGGGCTGGGTGCTCATCGCCTTCGCCGGCATCGCCACGAACTTCGGCCCGCTCCTGGACCTGCCTCAGGCGGTGCTGAACCTGAACCCCTTCGGGCACCTGGCCGCCTATCCGGTCGAGGACCCGACGCTGGCTCCGATCCTCTGGCTCACCGGCATCGGGGTGACCGGGATCGTGGTGGGAATGGCCGGCTGGCGCAGTCGTGAGATCAACCGCGTCTGAGCGGCCACCGTTCTCCACATATCCACAGCACTGTCCACAGGACGTGGATCCGACGCTCCACAGGAGGGAGTCCGGATCCGCATCCTGTGGATGCTCAGGTGCGGTGCTCGGCAAGCGCCACCCCCTCAGCCCGGCATGACTTGGTAGGAGACGCCGTCGTCCCCTGTCATCCCGCGGAATCTGCCGCCGCTGCCGACCGACGGCAGGAGCAGCCGCGCACGCGGATCGACGCCAGCCCCGGCCGGGATGCCGACGTGTCACTCCCCGGTGGTGTGCACACCGACTGCACAGCCTCTCCATATGGCGGACGGAGAAATCCACAAGTGTGCGCGATACAGTCGAGGGGCACAGGGACGGCGTCTGCGACGACGTCCCGGCACCACTGATCATCGTCGCAGGGAGGAGCAGCGTGTCTGCCGACTCGGAAGTCAACGTGCCGGTCAAATGGCAGCAGGTGCTCACGGAGCTCCGCGAGCACCACGGCATCACCGGACTGAAGCTGACCGACGTCGGCCGTGCCGTCCCCCAGGGGGACCAGCTCATCGGCGACACCCTGCTGCTCGCGGTGCCCCATGAGCGGGTGCGCGAACTGATGCAGTCCACCCTGCAGCACCAGCTCAGCGAAGCGCTGCGAACCGTCTTCGGCCGTGACATCCTCTGCGCCTATGTGATCGACCCCGGCCTGGCCGCTCGACAGAAGGCCGAGTCCTCCGAGACCTCGCCCCCGACGGAGCAGACGTCCGCCCCCTCAGCCGCCTCAGCCTCCTCCACCGCCGTCGACGACGTCTACCCTGGGCCCGGCCAGGCCTTCGGAGCGCCGCGGGTCCACGCGGGCCAGGACCTGCCGGGACGCGGTGCGGCAGGACCGCCGCGTGCCCCCGCCGCCGAGATGCCTGTGCCGCCCTCGGGCCTGGCCGACAACGGCACCATCCCTCCCGCCCCCTCCGGGGTGCGGGCCAGTGAGATCTTCGAGACCTCCCGGCTGAATCCGCGCTACACCTTCGACACCTTCGTCATCGGGTCCTCCAACAGGTTCGCCCATGCCGCGGCGAATGCGGTCGCCGAGGCCCCGGCGAAGGCCTACAACCCGCTGTTCATCTACGGGGACTCCGGTCTGGGCAAGACCCACCTGCTCCATGCGATCGGACACTACGCCCAGCGGCTCTACAGCGGGATCCGGGTCCGGTACGTGAACTCCGAGGAGTTCACCAATGACTTCATCAACTCGATCCGTGACGACGAGGGCGCCAGCTTCAAGCACCTCTACCGCAACGTGGACGTCCTGCTTCTGGACGACATCCAGTTCCTCGCGGACAAGGAACGCACGGTGGAGGAGTTCTTCCACACGTTCAACACCCTCTACAACAACAACAAGCAGGTCGTGATCACCTCCGACCTGCCGCCCAAGCGGCTCTCCGGATTCGAGGAGCGGCTCCGCTCCCGCTTCGAATGGGGCCTGATCACCGACATCCAGCCGCCGGACCTCGAGACGCGGATCGCGATCCTGCGGAAGAAGGCCACGGCGGAGAACTTCTCCTGCCCGGACGACGTGCTGGAGTACATCGCCTCGAAGATCTCCACCAACATCCGTGAGCTCGAGGGTGCGCTGATCCGCGTCACCGCCTATGCCTCGCTGAACAAGCAGCCCGTGGACCTTCCTCTGGCCGAGCAGGTGATGCGGGATCTGATCTCTGATGACCACGTCCAGGAGATCACCGCCGAACAGATCATCAATGCCACTGCGGAGTACTACAGCTTCACCGTGGAGGACCTGATGTCCAAGTCACGCAACCGCACGCTGGTGACGGCCCGGCAGATCGCCATGTACCTGCTGCGCGAGCTGACCGAGATGTCGCTGCCGAAGATCGGCCAGGCCCTGGGCGGCCGGGACCACACCACCGTGATCTACGCGGAGCGCAAGATCCGTGAGCTGATGGCGGAGCGTCGTGCGGTCTTCAACCAGGTCACTGAGCTGACCAACAAGATCAAGCAGCAGCGCTGACCCGCTGAGACCTCGCTGTCAAGCCCGTGGTCCACGGGTGTGGAGAACGAGTTCATGCACATCTCACACGCGTGTAGTTCCCCTGGATCAGCGGGATGCATCGCCGGAGCAGATCTCGTCCTCCACAGTTTTTCCCACATATCCACAGGCACCGGTGGAGTTTCTCCACCACCCTGCCCACACCTGTGGATAACCCAGTGGAGAGATCGGTGCAGAACTGCCTCCACCCTGGGGACAGACCGCCCTGTCCTGCGGAGATCGTGATCAGGCACCCTCTTGATCTCCACCACCCGCCCACAGCACAAGCGGTGACACTGCACGGGAGACTGCACAGCGAGATCCGCCCGGCGAGGCCCAAGCAGTGACTTATCCACAGAATCCACAACTGTTGTTAACACTGCTCCACTCCACCACTAGGAAAACAAAGAACCTCTACAGGGCGATGCGCCGCACCGTGTGCCGGACGACGCCGACCCCGAGGGCTCCGAGATCAGCCACCACATCAGCACTCACATCACAGCCCTGTGCCGCAGGACCAGCAGAACCACCCGCTTCGTGAAGGTCCCAGAACACGCCGTGCACAAGATATGGGTCCGAACGTCGTCCTGATCGGCACATATCGTGGTCAGCCCGGTGGCATGAAGACCGGACCAGCAGGTAAGCTCGACTTTCGACACAGCAGCCGTGATGCTTGACATCCACTCGATGAACGCTCCAAGCGTCCTGAGAGGACCGACCTCCCACGGCTGGTCATCCCCAGCAGCACCGAAAGGCGGAGATCAGTGAAGTTCACTGCGGAGCGTGACGTCCTCACCGAAGCTGTCTCCTGGACTGCTCGTTCCCTCTCCCCTCGACCTCCTGCACCCGTCCTCTCGGGCCTGCTGATCAGCACTGAGGACCAGACCGTGTCGATCTCCAGCTTCGATCACGAGATCTCCGCACAACTGCACGTCGAAGCCGATGTGGAGGAGCAGGGCACCGTCCTCGTCTCCGGGCGGATGCTCAATGACATCGTCAAAGCCCTCCCGGACGCTCCTGTCACCATCGAACTGGTGGACGCCAAGGCCGTGGTGACCTGCCGGTCCTCCCGCTTCACCCTCGCCACCATGCCCGTGGACGAGTACCCGGAGCTCCCTGCGCTGCCTGAGCTGGCCGGGACTGTCGACGGCGCCGCTTTCGCCCGCGCGGTGTCCCAGGTCATCACCGCGGCCTCCAAGGACGACACGCTGCCGATCCTCACCGGGGTGAAGGTGGAGTTCGAGGGCGACACCGTGACCTTCCTGGCCACCGACCGATACCGGCTGGCCATGCGGGAGATCACCTGGGCTCCTGCCCACCCTGACATTTCCACCTCTGCGCTCATCAAGGCCAAGACGCTCAGCGACGTCGCGAAGTCCCTGGCCGGATCCGGTGAACTCTCCATCGCGCTGGGTGAGAACACCGAGCTCGTCGGGTTCACCTCCGGCGGACGACGCTCCACCAGCGTGCTCGTCGACGGCGACTACCCCAAGATCCGTCAGCTTTTCCCCGAGGAGACGCCGATCCATGCGGTCGTACGCACTGCGGAGCTCATCGAAGCCTCCCGCCGCGTGTCGCTGGTCGCGGAACGCAACTCACATGTCCGGCTGCAGTTCACCGAAGCCGGGGAGGTCATCCTCGACGCCGGTGCGGACGACGCGGCAGCGGCTTCCGAGGTCATCTCCGCTGAGCTGACCGGGGAGCCCATCACTGTCGGGTTCAACCCCAGCTACCTCAATGAGGGCCTGAACGTCATCGACACCGAGTACCTGCGGTTCTCCTTCGTCTCGGCACCCAAGCCCGCGATGATCACCGGCCAGGAGACTCCTGACGGGGAGAACTCCACCGATTTCCGCTACCTGTTGATGCCGGTCCGGCTCATCAACCAGTAGCCCGCGAGCAGCCATGCGGCTCTCCACCCTCACCCTGAACGATTTCCGCAGCTACGCCGACGTCGAGCTGACCCTCCACCCCGGCCCCAATGTCCTCCTGGGGTTCAACGGGGTCGGGAAGACCAACATCGCTGAGGCTATCGGCTACCTGTCCACGCTCGGATCGCATCGGGTGACCCATGATGCGCCGCTGGTGCGCCATGGACGGTCACAGGCGATCATCCGCGCACAGGCCCACCGTGGTTCCCAGGAGGCGATGCTCGAGCTGGAGATCAACCCCGGCCGCAGCAATCGGGCTCGGATCAATCGGGGAGGTGCCGTACGGTCCACCGAGATCCTCGGCATCTTGCGCACGGTGCTCTTCGCTCCGGAGGACCTGGAGCTGATCAAGGGGGCTCCCGGGGTGCGGCGCCGGCTCTTCGACGACCTGGCCGTGCAGCTGCGTCCAGCCCTCGGGCGCGTCCGACTCGACTATGACAAGGTGCTGCGCCAGCGCAACGCCCTGCTGAAGTCCATCCGGCATGAGGGCTTCACTACCACTCACGAGTCCACCCTGGCAGTCTGGGACCATCAGCTCGCCGACGCGGGCTCCCGGCTGCTCCAGGCACGCCTGGAGGTCCTCGGCGCGCTGCGGCCCCACGTGGCGGAGGCCTATCAGCAGCTCTCCGGCAGTGTGCGCACGGCCCGGCTGCGCTATGAGACCGGGCTTGAGGGCCAGGGACCGGGTGCCTCGGGTGACCCTGGCACCGCCGCGGATGATCTCTGCCCCCTGGAGTCTGCTGATCGCGGGCAGCTCGCGGAGCTGCTGCGGCAGGGCCTCGAGGGGGCGCGCCGTGAGGAGCGTGATCGTGCCCAGACCCTGGTGGGTCCCCATCGTGATGACATCGGCTTCAGCCTCGACGAGGTTCCGGTGAAGGGCTTCGCCTCCCATGGGGAGACCTGGTCCTTCGCGCTGGCGCTGCGGCTGGCGGCCTACCGCACCATGGTCGAGGACGACTCGGCGGACGGGGCCCGTCCGATACTGATCCTCGACGACGTCTTCGCCGAGCTGGACGCGCGCCGACGTCGGCGCCTGGCCGAGCTGGCCGGAGAGGCCGAGCAGCTGATCATCACGGCCGCCGTCGACGACGACGTCCCTGAGTCGCTGCTGCAGCATGCCCTGCGTGTGGAGTCCGAGGACCAGCTGAGCCGGGTCAGCATGCTCGAGACCCCCGAGGACGGATCATGAGTGCTGCGCGTGCGGGCACGGGAGACCAGGATCAGCCGGAGGTCGAGCCCAGTCCCGACGGCGTTCCGGTCCATGAGGCCGAGGACGCCGCCTCACTGGTGCTGGCACGTATGCGCCGGGCCGCCGAAGCACGCGGTGAGCATCGGATGCGAGGCGTGCCGCGCGGCTCCTCCTTGGCCGGGGATCCTCGGAAGCCTGCCGCACCCAGGCAGAAGGCGTCCGGGAAGAGCTCCGTCGATCGCCGTGATCCCAGTCTGCTGGGTTCGGTGGTCGGTGGGCTGATCAGCACCCGCGGCTGGTCCTCCCCGGTGGCGGTCGGATCCGTCATCGCCCGCTGGGACCAGCTGGTGGGGGAGCAGGTGGCCGCTCACTGCCGGCCGGAGCGTTTCGAGAACGGAGTGGTCGACGTCGCCTGTGACTCCACCGCATGGGCCACCAATCTCAAGCTCATGCAGCCGCAGCTGATGGAGATGTTCACCCGGGAGCTCGGGCGGGGAATCGTGACCGGTCTGCGCATCCGTGGGCCGCAGGCGCCGAGCTGGAAGAAAGGCCGATGGTCGGTCCGTGGGCCGGGTCCCCGGGACACCTACGGCTGATCCGGCGACTCCGGAGGTCCTAGATGCGCTCCTGCCGCGTCCAGGGGCTGTGGGTGGAACGGGGCCTCATCCGAGGACCCGCCAGGGCGTCCCACTGGCCCTCGGTGCCCTTATGCGGCGATTTCGCAGGACGCGGCTCATCGGGAGAATCGGGATTTCAGCCGATGAAGCGGTAGAATGGAGCCTTGACCCGAGCGCACGTGGTTCTCGGGTCAGTTCGTGTCATGACCCGGCCGCACACGCGGCCGCACCCCTGGTGATAAAGGAGACGGCAGAGCCCGTGACCTCGGAAGACAACACCCTCCCGTCCGCCGCTGAGAAGCCTGAACAGCCGGCCCCCGCGCAGTCGGGATCACCAGCCATCCCGGCGCAGTCCGGAGGATATGGCGCCTCGGACATCACCGTCCTGGAAGGCCTCGAGGCTGTCCGCAAACGTCCGGGGATGTACATCGGCTCCACCGGCGAGCGGGGGCTGCACCACCTGGTCTACGAGGTCGTGGACAACTCGGTGGATGAAGCCCTGGCCGGCCACTGCTCCCACATCGAGATCACTCTGCAGGATGACGGCGGCGTGCGCGTCACCGATGACGGCCGCGGCATTCCGGTGGACATGCACCCCTCCGAAGGCAGGCCGACGGTGGAGGTCGTGATGACGATCCTCCACGCCGGCGGCAAGTTCGGCGGCGGAGGCTATGCGGTCTCCGGCGGTCTGCACGGGGTCGGCATCTCGGTGGTCAACGCGCTCTCGGCCCGGGTGGACACCACGGTGAGACGCCAGGGCCATGAGTGGTCGATCTCCTTCGCTCACGGCGGCAAGCCCATCACGGAGCTCACGCGCGGCGAGCCCACTGAGGAGACCGGGACCACGCAGGTCTTCTACCCGGACCCGACCATCTTCGAGAGCATCGAGTTCGACTTCGAGACTCTGCGGGCGCGCTTCCAGCAGATGGCCTTCCTGAACAAGGGACTGCGCATCACGTTGGCCGATGAGCGCAGCATCGAGCGGAACCAGGTCGTCTCGGACGAGATCGTCGAGGGCGATGACGCCGAGGCGGAGCTCGCCGACGGCGAGGCCGTCCCCGCGGAGCCGGGCGAGGGCGCCGAAGCCGTGGCTGAGACCCACGCAGGCCGTGTCGTCGTCTATCAGTACGACCACGGGCTGCTGGACTACGTGAATCATCTGAACTCCGCGAAGAAGGCCGAGAACGTCCACGAGGACGTGATCGCCTTCGAGTCCGACGATGACGAGCGTGGCATCACCGCCGAGCTGGCCATGCAGTGGACCACGACGTACTCGGAGTCGGTGCACACCTATGCGAACACGATCAACACCCATGAGGGCGGCACCCACGAGGAGGGCTTCCGCGCGGCGATGACCGGTCTGATCAACCGCTATGCGCGGGAGAAGCAGATCCTGCGTGAGAAGGACGACAACCTCACCGGTGAGGACATCCGGGAGGGACTCACCGCGGTGATCTCGGTGAAGCTCTCGGAGCCGCAGTTCGAGGGACAGACCAAGACCAAGCTGGGCAACACGGAGGCTCGGGCCTTCGTGCACAAGGTCGTCAACGAGCATCTCGGCGACTGGCTGGAGCGCAACCCCAGCTCGGCCCGAGACATCGTGCGCAAGGCCCAGTCGGCGGCGCAGGCTCGTATGGCGGCCCGGAAGGCTCGGGAGAACGCCCGGCGCAAGTCGCCTCTGGAGACGCTGGGCATGCCCGGCAAGCTGGCCGACTGCTCCTCGAAGGACCCTTCGCGCTGCGAGGTCTACCTGGTCGAGGGTGACTCCGCCGGCGGTTCGGCCAAGCGCGGCCGGGACCCGGAGACGCAGGCGATCCTGCCGCTGCGCGGCAAGATCCTCAACGTGGAGCGTGCCCGCCTGGACAAGGCGTTGGGCAATCAGGAGATCCAGTCGATGATCACCGCCTTCGGCACGGGCATCGGCGAGGACTTCGACATCGCGAAGCTCCGGTACCACAAGATCGTGCTGATGGCCGATGCCGACGTCGATGGTCAGCACATCTCCACACTGATGCTGACCCTGCTGTTCCGCTACATGCGGCCTCTCATCGAGCACGGCTACGTCTACCTGGCGCAGCCTCCGCTGTACAGGCTGAAGTGGTCCAACGCTCCGCATGACTATGTCTTCACCGACGCTGAGCGGGACCAGGCGCTGAAGGACGGCCTCTCAGCCGGCCGGAGGCTGCCCAAGGACCTGGGCATCCAGCGGTACAAGGGTCTGGGCGAGATGGACTACGGGGAGCTCTGGGACACCACCATGGACCCGCAGCACCGCACCCTGCTGCAGGTGTCCATGGACGACGCCGCCGCCGCCGACGAGATCTTCTCCATCCTGATGGGAGAGGACGTCGAGTCCCGACGCGGATTCATCCAGCAGAACGCCAAGGACGTCCGCTTCCTCGACATCTGATCGTCTGATCGTCACCTTCCCAAGGGAGAGCACCACACGTGAGCGACAACACCGAGAACCCTGAGCAGCCGCAGCCTGAGGAGGGCGTCGAAGGAGCCGTGCTGACCGACCGGATCCGGCCCGTGGACCTGCAGACGGAGATGAAGCGGTCCTACCTGGACTATGCGATGGCCGTGATCGTGGGCCGCGCGCTGCCGGACGTCCGAGACGGTCTGAAGCCGGTCCACCGCCGTGTCCTCTATGCGATGTACGACGGCGGCTACCGCCCGGAGCGCTCCTTCAACAAGTGCGCCCGCGTGGTCGGCGATGTGATGGGCAACTATCACCCGCACGGCGACTCGGCGATCTACGACGCCCTGGCGCGCCTGATCCAGGACTGGGTGATGCGCTACCCGCTGGCCACCGGCCAGGGGAACTTCGGCAACCCTGGCAACGACGGCCCGGCGGCTCCCCGATACACCGAGACCAAGATGGCCCAGCTGGCCATGGAGATGGTCCGGGACATCAATGAGAACACGGTCGACTTCCAGGACAACTACGACGGCAAGCAGCAGGAGCCGGTCGTCCTGCCGTCCCGGTTCCCGAATCTGCTGGTCAATGGCTCCTCCGGCATCGCCGTCGGCATGGCCACCAATATTCCGCCGCACAACCTCCGCGAAGTCGCGGACGGGGTCAAGTGGTACCTGCAGCATCCGGAGGCCTCCCGGGAGCAGCTGCTGGAGGCGCTGCTGGAGCGGATCAAGGGCCCTGACTTCCCCACCGGGGCGCAGATCCTGGGCACCCGGGGCATCGAGGACGCCTATCGCACGGGCCGTGGCTCGATCACCATGCGCGCGGTGGTCAGCGTCGAGGAGCTGCAGGGCCGCACCTGCCTGGTGGTCACCGAGCTGCCGTACCACGCCAATCCGGACAATCTGGCGATCAAGATCGCCCAACTGGTCAAGGACGGCAAGGTCGGCGGCATCGCGGACCTGCGGGATGAGTCTTCGGGTCGCACCGGTCAGCGTCTGGTGGTGGTGCTGAAGCGAGATGCCGTGGCGAAGGTCGTGCTCAACAACCTGTACAAGCACACCCAGCTGCAGGAGAACTTCTCGGCGAACATGCTGGCGCTGGTCGACGGCGTCCCGCGCACGCTGAGCCTGGACGCCTTCGTCCATCACTGGGTGACGCATCAGATCGACGTCATCGTCCGGCGGACCCAGTTCCGGCTGGCGAAGGCCGAGGCCGAGGCGCACATCAAGGTGGGTCTGCTGAAGGCTCTCGATGATCTGGATCGGGTGATCTCGACGATCCGCGAGTCCTCCACGGTGGAGGCTGCGCGCCAGAACCTGAAGGCGCTGCTGGACATCGATGACGATCAGGCACAGGCGATCCTGGACATGCAGCTGCGCAAGCTGGCTGCGCTGGAGCGCCAGCGTCTCCAGCAGGAGTACGACGAACTGATGCTGCGGATCGCCGAGTTCAAGGAGATCCTCGGTGATGAGGTGCGGCAGCGCCAGATCATCTCCGACGAGCTCGACGGGATCGTGGACAAGCACGGTGATGATCGACGCACCCACATCGTGCGCGGCTATGACGGGGACATGTCGATGGAGGACCTCATCCCCGAGGAGGACGTGGTCGTCTCCATCACCCGCGACGGCTACGTCAAGCGGACCCGGATCGACAACTACCGGGCGCAGAACCGCGGGGGCAAGGGCGTGCGGGGGGCGCAGCTGCGCGCGGACGACATCGTCGAGCACTTCTTCGTGACCACCACGCATCATTGGATCCTGTTCTTCACCAACCTCGGGCGGGTGTATCGCACCAAGTGCTATGACCTGATGGAGTCGGGCCGCGACTCCAAGGGCCAGCATGTGGCGAACATCGTGGCCTTCCAGCCGGACGAGACCATCGCCGGGGTGCTGCCGCTGCGCAGCTATGAGGATGCTCCTCACCTCGTGCTGGCCACCCGCAATGGTCTGGTCAAGAAGACGCCACTGACGGACTATGACTCTCCCCGGCAGGCCGGCGTGATCGCGATCAATCTGCGCGACGATGATGAGCTCGTGTCGGCGAAGCTGATCTCCTCCGAGGACGACCTGATGTTGGTGTCCCGGCGAGGACAGTCTCTGCGCTTCACCGCCACTGATGAGGCGCTGCGGCCGATGGGCCGGGCGACCTCGGGGGTGACCGGCATGAAGTTCCGCGGGGATGACGAGCTGCTCACCGCCGACGTGGTCACCGAGGACTCCTATGTCTTCGTCGTCACTGAGGCCGGCTACGCGAAGCGCTCACATGTGGACGAGTACCGTGTGCAGGGCCGCGGCGGGCTGGGCATCAAGGTCGGCAAGCTTGTCGAGGACCGCGGGGATCTGGTCGGTGCGATGGTCGTGGAGGACGACGATGAGGTCCTGGTGGTTATGCAGTCCGGCAACGTCGTCCGTTCCGCGGTGGAGGGCGTGCCCTCGAAGGGCAGGGACACCATGGGTGTGATCTTCGCCAAGCCGCGTGGCAAGGACAGGATCATCAAGGTGGCCCGCAGCTCGGGGGAGGCCCTGGCTGCCACCGGGGAGGACCAGGCCTCCGAGGACGCGACACCAGCGGCCGATGTCGAGTCGGTGGAGGGCTCTGCCCCGATCGATGCAGTAGCGTTGGACTCTGACAGCGATGGAGGTCATCAGTGAGCGCGAACACCCCTGAGAGCCAGTCGGGCTCCTCCTCGGCACGTCAGACGAATCGCTTCCCTGCGCCGCGTCCCCGTGCCCAGAGCTCCGCGTCGGCGGAGGACAGCGGCACCATCACCGCGACTCGGTCGACCTCGGGGTCCGGCAGTGCGCCGGCGCGCCCGAAGTCTGGGCCCGCGCGCCCGAAGTCTGGGCCCGCGCGCCCGCAGTCCGCTCCGCGGCCTGCTTCCGGCGGTGCGGCCCGTCCACAGGCTCCTCGGGGAGGCGCCAGGCAGGCCGGGCTGGTGCGGCCGACGCCGAAGGCCAAGGTGCGCAAGGCTCGGCTCCTGATCTCGAAGGTCGATCCATGGTCGGTGCTGAAGATGAGCTTCCTGCTCTCTGTGGCGCTGGGCATCATGACGGTGGTCTGCGCGGTGATGCTGTGGTCGGTGATGGACCTGACAGGCATCTTCGATCGGGTGAACGATCTGCTGGCCCAGGTGCTGGGCACCGAGGGTGAGGGCTTCGCGGTCGAGCAGATGGTGACTCTGGGGCAGGTGGCGTCCTTCGCGACCATCATCGCGGTGATCAACGTGGTGCTGCTGACCGTGCTGGCCATGCTCGGTGCGATCCTGTACAACCTCTCAGCATCGCTGGTCGGCGGCATCGGCGTGACCCTGACTGATGACTGACCTCTCGATTTGTAGGCAGTTCTGAAGCTGGTGTAATGTGGAGTGGTCGTCCTGAGGAGGACAGGTCCGCAAGGGCTGAATCCCTCGGTGACGGCGTTCCAGGGCGTATAGCTCAGGCGGTTAGAGCGCATCGCTGATAACGATGAGGTCCGAGGTTCAAGTCCTCGTACGCCCACTCCTGATCCTGGATCACCGATCGAATCCACGACTGCTGGTCAGTCGGGAGGAGCAGCTCATGCGACGTCTCGCAGTCACCGCTCTGCTCGTCGCCGGTATCCTGGGGTACCGGCGCTGGAGACAGGCTGAGGATGGTCGGCGCGTATGGCGCGGTGCCACTGACTCGGTCTGAGGTGTCCGGCAGGACGAAGCAACATCCATAACTTCACACTCCCGCGGGGGCATGGCGCAATTGGTAGCGCATCTGCTTTGCAAGCAGAGGGTTAGGGGTTCGAGTCCCCTTGCCTCCACGTTCAGGGAAGCCCCTGGGTCGGATCTTCGGCCCAGGGGCTTTCTGCATCTTCCGGAGCGGGACGCGTGGGGTTTCGACACCTCTCCGGCCTGGCTCCTGCAGGCGCTTCACATGGCCGATCACTGAAGATTCACAGGCTGGTCACAGAATCTGTGAAGGTCTCAGAATGATGTCGACGGATTGTCATGAAAGAGATCGTTCAGATTGTGGCCGGGCATCCCGGGCTTCTTTCGTCGCTGCTCGGGGATGTGCATGGACGGCGTCATCACGGGTGACTGGCCTTCATCGATGCGTTCGACGGCCCTCGAGGCTGCCTCGGCAGGCACACACGCACACAACTATAGGCGCCGATCGTTCAGGTCTGCAACCACCTTGGGCGAATCACATTCTGGGGATTCATCCCTGGAGGAAACACGCCTTCTTGGTGCTCTTAAGAGCCTGGAGAACAGCTTGACATGACCCTGACAGTTGGCTTGGCTGATACGGGGACCTGGCCGGACTGTGCTCCGGCCTGCGGGTCTCACGCCAACCACCTGAACGGAGAGGACGGCATGCAAGGGGAATCCATGCATCATGCAAGTGGGGGGAAGCCGCGTTCCCCCTGGAAAGGGGTGCTGAAACGCACCCTCGCGGTAGGCGCGGCTTCGACGATCTCTGTCGGCGCGTATGCGCTTCCGGCGGCTGCGGCTGTCGACAACTATCCTGAGGCCCCCGCGGAGTCGGAGGCGAGCCTCGTCGACTCGACGCTCCTCGGGGAGGGCCTTGCCGGTGGCGGTCGCACGACCGCCGCCTGGGACGAGGACCCGGGCCCCAATAATGAGGCGCTGAACGTCGATCTGCTGGGCAACGAACTCATCGGGATCGGCAACATCGAAGTGCCGCTGGACGAGATTCTCGACTTCGGCCAGGCCGGCGCGCTGCTCTCGGAGTCCGAGGCGACCAGCCCGCTGGATGCCCGGGCGATCTCCGGGATCGCCGCCGGTGACGGATCGGTCACCCTGGACGGTGACGATGCCGGCTTCGGTGCCGCGGAGATCGATCTGCTCTCGCTGTTCAGCGCTGCAGGCGTGGACGACATCACTGAGGACATCGTCTCCGAGGCGACCCTGCTGTTCGGTGCCGGTGGCGCCGAGGTCATCGCCGAAGACGGCGAGTTCCTCGACCAGGACGGCGTCGGTGGTCTGGGTCAGTACCGTGTGGGCGAGGCGAGCGTGCTGTTCGCCTCCCCGGCCATCGAAGAGGCCGCGGGGATGATCTACGACACCATCGGCGAGATGGATGACCTCGCAGAAGAGACGGTCAACGATGTCCTGGACCTGGCGGACATCATCGACGCGTTGCCGGGAGACACCTCCCTGGACGTGACGGTGACGTCGGAGATGCAGGAAGAGATCTTCGCCGCCATCTTGGCTGAACCGATCACCACGAACAACGAGGTGCTCACGGTGGACTTCTCCACCGGGACCGCCGAACTGCACCTGGACCAGCTGCTCTCTGGCGAGATGCGTCCGGATCAGCCCACCGGGATGAACAACCAGAACCCGAACACCGAGCTGATCGATGATGAGATCTATCCGATGATCGCGGAGACCGTCCACGATCTGATGGAGGAGGTCACCAACATCACCCTGGGCGCCGTCGAAGGCGCGCTGGGCAGCATCACGCTGGACTTCGAGATCACCCTCGATGGTGGGCCTACGGGCACTGCGACCGGCAGCTGGAGCGTCAACCTGATGGGTGACGAGCTGGAGCCGTTCACGTGCGAGTCCACCGGTGTGGGTGGTGCCGCTCTGTGCACCACGCTGACCACCACGTTCAACACGGTGGTGGAGCCGCTTGTCGAGACCGCGCTGATCCCGGTGCGGGACTTCCTGGTCGGAGATGCGGGCCAGGAGCTCTTCGATCTGCTCGTCCGAGACATCAAGACCGGCGCCATCACGGTGCCGATCCGTGAGGCGCTCGAGCCCTTCATCGAGACGCTGGCCACTGTGGTGTCCGTGCAGCTCAACCACCAGGTCGAAGAGGTCTGCGAGGCTCCGGACGGCTCCACGCTGACGGAGTCTCTGGAGGTCTCGGCGCTGAGCATCGGGCTCTTCGAGGGTGACGGTGCCCGTCTGAACTTCGGCAACGCCGGTGCCCGCATCGACGCATGTGGAGCCTCCGACGAGCTGGAGCTGGGTCTGATCGTCGACCCGTCTGAAGTTCCTGCTGGTGACTCCACCACGGTGACCGGTGACGGGTTCACTCCCGACTCCACGGCGACCGTGCAGCTCACCGACGATGAGGGCAACCCGGTGGGTGACCCGATCGAGGTGCCGACAGATGAGAACGGTGAGTTCGTCACTGAGCTGCCGACTCCTGCGGACGCTGAGCCGGGTGACTACACCGTGGTCGCCACTGACGACACCACGGGAGAGGAGATCTCCGAGTCGCTGGTGATCACTGAGCCCGACGACGGTGTGGAGATCGACCCGTCGGTGGCAGTGGACCCCTCGGAGGTCCCTGCTGGTGAGCCCACCACCGTGACTGGTGAGGGCTACACTCCGGATTCCACGGCGACCGTGCAGCTCACCGACGATGAGGGCAACCCGGTGGGTGACCCGATCGAGGTGCCGACGGATGAGAACGGTGAGTTCGTCACTGAGCTGCCGACTCCTGCGGACGCTGAGCCGGGCGATTACACCGTGGTTGGTACTGATGACACCACTGGTGAGGATGCTTCGGCACCGCTGGTGATCACTGAGCCCGACGACGGCACCGAGGACGGCGTTGAGGACGGCGTTGAGGACGGTGTCGAGGACGGTGTCGAGGACGGCGTTGAGGACGGCGTTGAGGACGGCGTTGAGGACGGTGTCGAGGACGGCGTTGAGGACGGTGTCGAGGACGGTGTCGAGGACGGTGTCGAGGACGGCGTTGAGGACGGCGTTGAGGACGGCGTTGAGGACGGTGTCGAGGACGGTGTCGAGGACGGCGTTGAGGACGGCGTTGAGGACGGCGTTGAGGACGGCGTTGAGGACGGTGTCGAGGACGGTGTCGAGGACGGCGTTGAGGACGGCGTTGAGGACGGCGTTGAGGACGGCGTTGAGGACGGCGTTGAGGACGGTGTCGAGGACGGTGTCGAGGACGGTGTCGAGGACGGCGTTGAGGACGGTGTCGAGGACGGTGTCGAGGACGGTGTCGAGGACGGCGTTGAGGACGGCGTTGAGGACGGCGTTGAGGACGGTGTCGAGGACGGTGTCGAGGACGGCGTTGAGGACGGCGTTGAGGACGGCGTTGAGGACGGCGTTGAAGACGGCACCGACGACGGCGTCGAGTTCGACCCGTCCATCGGCCTGGACCCCGACACTGTCGCCCCGGGTGAGACCACCACGGTCACTGGTGAGGGCTTCGTGCCTGGATCCACGGTCACCGTGGAGGTCACTGACCAGGACGGCAACCCTGTCGCCACGATCGAGGACGTGCCCACTGACGATGAAGGCAACTTCACCATCAACTGGACCGTCCCTGAGGACACCCAGCCGGGCATCCTGCCGATCACGGCCACCGATGACGAGGACCCCGAGGTTACGGCCACGGAGCACCTCACCGTCACGGATGAGGACGGCGTCGTTCAGCCGGGCCTGATCATCCACCCGGATGAAGTCGCCCCGGGCGAGGACGTCACGGTGGACGGACAGGGCTTCGTGCCTGACTCCACGGTCACCGTGGTCATCACCGATGCCGATGGCAACGAGATCGGAACCATCGAGGGTGTCGAGGTCGATGGTGAGGGCAACTTCACCGTGGACTGGACCGTGCCTGAGGGCACCGATCCTGGTGAGCTGACGATCACGGCCACGGATGACGAGGACCCCGAGGTCAACGCATCCGGCACCGTGACCGTCACTGACGAGGACGGCGTGATCGTCGACCCGACGATCACCGCTGAGCCCGCCGTGGTGAACATCGGCGAGGACCTCACCGTCACCGGTGAGGGCTACGTCCCCGGTTCCACCGTGGTCGTGGACTTCTCGGACGTGGACGGCAACGTCTACGACTCCGTGGAGGGCGTCTCCGTGGATCAGGACGGCACGTTCACCATCACCTGGACGGTGTCGGACAGCGTCGCCCCCGGTGCGCTGGTCATCACCGGCACTGACGAGTCCGACCCGACCATCTGGGACGTGACTGCCGTGGCCGTCACCGATGAGGCCGCCGATGTCGAGGACCCCTCGATCTCGATCGAGCCGCAGGCGGTGAACCCCGGTGAGGACGTGACCGTCAGCGGCGAGGGCTTCACCCCTGGCACCACTGTCACGATCGAGATCACGGACGCCGACGGCAATGTCATCGGCGTCATCGAGGGTGTCGAGGTCGGCGACGACGGAACGTTCACCGTGGACTGGACCGTCCCCGAGGACACCGTCCCCTGCATCAAGGTCGTCACCGCCACGGATGACAACGACCCGGATGTCAGCGCGTCGAGCGTCTTCAAGGTCAATGACGAGGCTGACCAGATCATGCTGAGCATCTCCGTCGAGCACCCTGTGCTCACCCACGGGGACACTCAGATCGGTTACGCCTCCGGCTACGAGCCCGGCACCGAGGTGGAAGGGTTCATGAACTCGAACCTGCACCTCGAGCTCGGGACCGAGGTCGCTGACGAGGACGGCAACGTCACCTTCACCTGGGAGATCCCGGAAGGGGCCGACGTGGGTGCTCACACCTTCTCGGTCACTGCTGAGGACTACCCGGACCAGGGAGTGGCCTTCCTGGTGATCGACGACGCCGCCGCAGGTGCCGATGAAGACGGCGCCGAGGACGGCTCGGGCACCGGCACTGCCGACCCGGCTGGTGACGACGGCAAGAAGACCGGCCCGGGCGCCAAGCCCGATTCGGATCTTGCCCGCACCGGTGTCGACGGGGGCCTCCTCGCGGCACTGGCTGCACTCGCGCTCCTGCTGGGCAGCGCAGCTGTGGTCTTCGCGAAGCGGAGTCACCGCTCCTCGGCTGAGTGATCAGCTGAGAACCTGATGCGGATGGCTGCATCGCCCCTCGCGGGGTGGTGCAGCCATCCGCTCATGTGTGCACCGAGAAAGTCGGTGCCGCCCAGAGACCGACCTGCACCTCCCCTCCGCTGAGAGAACCATGCCTCGCCTCAACCTTCCTCGTATTTCAGCCGCTCTGCTCTCCGCTGGAGCCGTCATCTCACTGCTGCTGGTCGGCTGCGCCGATGCTGAGACGGAGACCGCTGCGGAGACCGAGCCGGACGTCTCCCATCTGGACTGCGGACATGGTCTGCCGCTGGAGCAGACCATGGCTTCCGGCTCGAGCTGGTCGATGTGTTTCTCAGTGGACCCGAAACGCGGCATGGTGCTCTCCGACATCCACTTCGCCGCCGCCGACCGAGAACCCGTCCAGCTGATCCATGAGCTCTCCCTGGCGCAGATGGAGGTCCCCTACGACGACGGCGAACGCCTGACCTCGGACATCACGGAGGCCGGCTTCGGGGGCACCCGCATGCACAGCCTGACCGAGACGGAGTGCCTCGGAGACCGCCTCGCCCTGGAGATCCCGAACATCGGAGACGGCACCCAGCACGGCGACTCCCCTGAACGCGAGGTCCTCTGCTCGGAGACGCAGGACTCTGGTCTGGCCTACCGCTCCCATGCAGACGGGATGCTGACCGTCGCTCGCGGGGACGAGTGGCGACTTTCCACGATCTCCAAGGTGGGCTGGTACGAATACATCAGCGAATACACCTTCGGCTCGGACGGCTCCATCCGCCCGGCGCTGGGTGCCACCGGCGACCTCTCCCCGGTGGACTACACGGACGAGGACCACGGATGGCCTGTCGGCGACGGCGACGCCGATTACGCCGCCAGCCACTCGCACAACGTGGTGTGGAAGGTCCACTGGGACCTCGGCGAGGATGAAGAGATGGCGGTCGAGCAGTACGACGCCGAGCCCACGGGCGACGCAGGATCGCAGTCACCCGTCGTCGACGGATCGCTGACACGGATCAGCGAGCCCTCCGCCCATCACGGTGACGACCGGCGATGGTGGCGGGTCATGGCTCCGGACCTCCTCAACGACAACGGGCACCCCATCTCCTACGAGATCAACCTCGGCGTCACCGACAGCTTCACCTTCGTGGAAGAGGGTCACCATCACGGCGAGGACGCCGGATACGACATCGCCTTCACCAACCACGACGAATGCCAGGTCTTCGCCACGCGGAACAGGGGAGGCTGCGGCCGCACCGTGCTGGACTACATCGACGAGGACGACACCGGCACATTGGAGGACATCGTCTCCTGGGTGGCGATCGGGTATCACCACGTGCCCCGGGACGAAGACCAGTCGCCCATGGAGATGCACTGGCAGAGCTTCACCATGGGGCCGAGGGACTTCACCTCCACCCGCGCGGACGTCCCTGAGGAGCGGGAAGGCATCGACGGCATGCCGGAGGACTCCGAGTTCACCCGGCACCTCGACGACGACCACGACGGCAGCGACATCGACCTCGACGAGCTGGACGACCTGGAAGAACCTCAGGACGACTGACCCCGCTCAGATCTCGAGGGACCCGCGCACCGCGACTTTCGCCTCTCCGCCGATCCACAGGGTGCCGTCCGAGTCGGCGTCCACATGGACCCGACCGCGCCGGCCCATCGCCGTGCCCTGAGCCGCCACATAAGGGGCGGTGAGCCTGCCCGTCTCGGTGAGCCACTGGGCGACCGAGGCGTTGAGACTGCCGGTCACGGGGTCCTCCGGCAAGGCCCGACCCGCGGAGAAGAAGGCCCGGACCTCGACGTCGGCATCCCCGTCCGCGGCGGGGGCCACCACGCCGACCTTCAGGTCATCCAGCCCGCCCCGGGTCAGTTCGGGGCGCAGACTGAGCACCGTCTCCGCGCTGTCCAGAAGCACAGCGATCCACCCTGGTCCGTTGTCGGCCCAGGAGGCGTCCACCAGCTGCTGCTCGGAGACGCCCAGCACCCTGCGGATCGCCTCACGCAGCTGTGGGTCCACCGGGCCGGTGCGCAGCCTCGGCGGGGCGGCGAAGGCGAGAGTGTCGCCGTCGCGCCGGACCCGGATCAGGCCGGCGGGGCACTCCTGGATCAGCAGGTCGTCCCGGGCCGGGCGTCCGCCCAGGTCCAGCCAGGCGCGGGCTGTGCCCAGAGTGGGATGCCCCGCGAAGGGGAGCTCCGTGTCCAGGCTGAATATCCGTACCCGGTAGTCAGCCTCCGGCACCGTGGGCGGCAGCAGGAAGGTGCACTCGGAGAGGTTCGTCCAGGCAGAGAACCGTCGCATGGTGTCTTCGTCGAGGCCCTCGGCGTCGGCGACCACAGCGAGCGGATTCCCGGTGAACGGGCCCGTGGTGAACACGTCGATCTGGCGGAATTCTCGACTCATGGTCTTACTGTAGCCGTCACTGCTCGAGAGGGTCTGACGCCCAGGCGCAGCGCGTCAGTGCACAGATCACTCCACAGAAGGGCACTTCGTCCACAGGTGCCTGTGGAGAAAGCGCTGAACTGGGGAAATACAGAGATGTAACTTCTCCACACTGTGGATAACACCTGTGGATAAGCCCCGTCTTTGGAGAATCCGCAGCCATTGTGGAGAGGATTCTCCACAGGGTGTTGATCGGTGGGTCAGCTCAGAGCGGGCTGACCAGGGGAACTCCGAATCCGGTGAGCACCACCAGCGCCGCAGCGACGGCCGCCAGTCCGAGCCCCTGCCAGAGGCTGCGGTGAGGGCCTCGGGGCACTCTGGCGATCACCAGGGCGCACAGCAGACCGGTCAGGAGCCCGCCGAGATGCCCCTGCCAGGAGATGTTGGGGACCAGCAGGCTGACGGCGACGTTGATGGCGATCAGCACCAGCAGGCCGCCGGTCTGGGCGCCGGAGGACCGCAGCAGGATGAACATGGCGCCGAAGAGACCGAAGACGGCTCCGGAGGCGCCGACGGTGGGAGTGGTGGCCGGGGTCAGGAACAGCACGGCCACGGATCCGCCGAAGGCTGAGAGCAGCAGAAGCAGTCCGTAGCGCCAGGCGCCCACGGCCGGCTCGACGACCCGCCCGAACAACCACAGGGCCACCATGTTGAAGAAGATGTGCATCGCGCTGGAGGGCGAGTGCAGCAGGGCGGAGGTGAGCATCCGCCAGGGTTCGAAGGCCCAGCTGGATGTGTGCAGCGGAGCGTACCAGAGCCGCTCGGTGACCACGCCGCCGGTCAGCCACTGCAGCAGGTACATCACCACGCAGATCCCGATCACCGAATAGGTGACCTTCGGGGCGCGGTCCGGGCGCGCGACGGCCCCGAAGCGGGTCCGCGGCACCGGCATGGTGGCCCGGGCGCGGGCCACGCAGTCCGCGCAGTGGAACCCGACCGGGGCCTGATGGAGGCACTGTGGGCAGGCAGGCCGTTCGCAGCGCTGGCAGCGCAGATGCGTCGAACGGTCAGGGTGGCGCGGGCACACCGGGGCGGGATGGCCCGCCCCGGTGTGGGGGTGCTCAGCGGTCACGAGATGTCGTCAGACCTTCTCGATCGCGATGGTCTCGACGACCACGTCCTCCTGAGGGCGGTCACGCATGTCGGTGGCGACCTTGTTCAGCGCGTCGACGACGTTCCTGGAGTCTTCGTCGGCGACCTCGCCGAAGATGGTGTGCTTGCCCTGCAGCCAGGTGGTGGGCACCGAGGTGATGAAGAACTGGGAGCCGTTGGTGCCCGGGCCGGCGTTGGCCATCGCCAGCTTGTAGGGGGCGCTGAAGTCCAGCTCAGGGTGGATCTCGTCCTCGAACTGGTAACCGGGGCCGCCGACGCCCATGCCGAGCGGATCCCCGCCCTGGATCATGAAGTCGGCGATGATGCGGTGGAAGACGGTGCCGTCGTACAGCGGGGCGCCGACCTTCTCCTCCCCGGTCTCGGGGTGCTTCCAGGTGATCTCCCCGGTGGCCAGGCCGACGAAGTTCTTCACGGTCTTCGGGGCGTGGTGGCCGTAGAGGTCCACGTGGATCTCGCCGGCTGTGGTCCGGATGGTTGCCTTGTGGGTTGCGATAGCGCTCATGGCCGATATTCTCTCACCAGATCCTGACAAGCCTGGTGACGACGTCCCGAGACAGGTCTGAACGAACCGGAGACGACGCATCGCCGCTTCTCATAGCAGGAGAGGGGCTGAAGGTCGTAAGCTGAGCACAGCACACCGATCCTGATTCGGAGGACATGCATGTTCGGTAAGAAGAAGAAACCGAGCCACACCTGGGAGCACAGGGTGCTCGCCGGCGTCGAGACGGCCCGTGACTGGACCGCCCCGAAGCTGGGGGTCGCCGCGGACTGGGCTGAGACCACCTACCGCAAGAACGCCCCGAAGGTTCAGGATGCCTCGGCGCGCGCTCTGCGGACGGTCGAATCCAATGCCGCTGGTGCCGCAGACCGCGCTCGAGGTCTGGCGTCCAAAGCCTCGGTGGGTCTCGAGTCCCAGTACGACAGGCTCCCGCCGCAGGCCAAGGCCGAGGTGGACAAGATCTACGCGAAGTACTCCGACGCGAAGCGCCAGCTGGCGAAGGACTATGTGCCGGCCGCCTCCGCCAAGCTCGGCGGATACGCGGACCGCACGGCCAAGCTGATCCACAAGGCTGAGATCGACCCGCGCGTCGAGCAGGCCCTGGTGAAGGCCACGGGCGACAAGAAGGTGGTCAAGAAGCTGCGCAAGACCTCCGAGAAGTACGCCAAGCAGACCGCGAAGGCGCTGAAGAAGCAGCAGAGGACCAAGAGCCGCCGCAAGGGGCTGCTGATCTTCGGCCTGGTGGCCGCCGGCGTCACCGCCGGAGTGGCGGCCTGGCGTGCCTCGCAGCCTGTGGAGGACCCGTGGAAGAAGCCGGAGCCGATCTCCAGCAGCACTCCGGCCTCCTCCTCGAAGCCGGCGGCGCAGGCGGAGACCAACGCCAGCGCGAAGCCGCAGGCTTCGACGTCGGCCGATTCGCCTCAGCGTGCGGCCCCCTCGGCCAAGCCTGAGCCGGACCAGGCTGCGGCGTCCGGCGACAAGCCGGCCCAGCCGGCTGACAGCGTCACCAAGGATGGGGGCATCCCCCAGCCGAAGCCGGCCACCTGATCCAGATTCCGCCTCGGCCGGAGGCAGACCGTGAGGGCCCCGTCGATCCTTCGATCGACGGGGCCCTCACGGTCTGCGGGGTCGGCGGTCAGCGCCAGCGCATCGTCATGAAGAATCCGATCATCGCGATGCCGAAGCCGATGATGACGTTCCATCCACCTGCAGCGGCGATCGGGGCGAGGCCCTGGCTGATGTACCAGACGATGAGCCACAGCAGCCCCAGGATCATCAGACCGATCATCGTGACCCGATACCAGAGGGGCAGGCCCTGATCCTCGAGGTCGTCGAGATCCTCGGCGAAGGGGTCTGCATCGTTCAGCGGGGACTTCGAGGCGCCTGCATCCTCGGTGGTGAGCCTCCCGCGGTTCTTCCGACTGCGCTTGTCGCTCTTCTTGCGGTTCTTCGACTCTGGCACGGTGAGCTGATCCTTCCGGGGCGTGATCACGGCAGCGGGGCCGCGAGACCCTGGTCGACTTCGGTATCCTGACTCTGTCCTCCACGACGTGGGGACACATGGTCTGCGTGTCATTCTATCGGGTCCGTCGTCGTCGCGGCGGGCCGACCATTCTCTGCACACCACGAGAGGACAGGGCGTCCATGCCAGCTGAGCGATCTCCGGCCATACGGCCGCGCCATGCGCGACGTCGGAGAGCCGCTCTCCCGGTCCGTCGATCAGCGGGCTCGCGGATCCTCGGCGGGATCGGGGAGCTGCTCATCACCCTCGGGGTGCTGGGCATCCTCTTCCTCGTCTGGGAGCTCTGGTGGACAGGTCTGGAGGCCGATCGAGAGCGGGATGAGTCCAGCCAGGAGCTGTTCTCCAGCATCGAGGCCCTGGAGGGGGCCGGCCAGGGGGACGACGAGGGAGGCAGCGGCGTCGAGCTGGAGGATCTGGTGGTCCCCAGTCCCGACAACACCGCAGAGTTCGCCGACCAGGGCCAGGTGATGGCCATGGTCTATGCCCCGCGCATGGGGTCGGACTGGGGCGCGCCGGTGGTGCCCGGCGTCGGGCCGGAGTCTCTGAACCGGGCAGGGCTGGGGCACTACAGCTCCACCCAGCTTCCCGGGGAGCCTGGCAACTTCGCACTGGCCGGCCACCGCCAGACCTACGGCAACATCCTGTGGAACCAGGACAAGTTCGCCGTCGGGGACCTGGTCTACGTGCAGTCCCCCGACGGTTGGTACATCTATTCCGTCACCGAGACCTACATCGTGGCGCCCCACCAGTCCGAGGTGCTGGCCCCGGTGCCCGGAGCACTCGATGAGGAGCCCGGAGACACTTCGATCCTCACCCTGACCACCTGCCACCCGCCCTACACCACCCTGGAGCGGATGATCACTCACGCCGAACTGGTCGACTACGCCCCGCTCTCCGACGGACCGCCGACGGCGATCGCTGACACCGTGGAGCGGCGCATGCAGGCTGAGGGCCCCTTCGGGGACCTCAGCTCGCAGGAGGGACGCTGAGATGTACGCCTGGATCTTCCGACACCTGCCCGGACCGCTGTGGATGAGGATCATCCTCACCCTGGCGCTGCTGGCCGCCGCCGTGCTCCTGCTCATGGAGGTCGTCTTCCCCTGGGTGGACCAGTACAGCCCGCTGAACGATTCGACCATCCAGGACGGCTAGCATGGTGCGCGATGACTGAGAACACAGAGGAACGGCCGCCTTTCCGGGCGAAGATCCTGGTGGTCGACAACTACGACAGCTTCGTCTACACGTTGGTGGGCTACCTGCGTGAACTCGAGGCGGAGACCACGGTGATCCGCAATGACGATCTCCCCGTCCAGGAGGCGATCGCTCTGGCCGCCGAGCACGACGGTGTGCTGATCTCTCCGGGTCCGGGGGCCCCGCATGAGGCCGGGGTGTCCATCGAGCTGACCCGCTGGTGCGCGGAGGCGACAACCCCCATGCTGGGCGTCTGCCTGGGACACCAGGGCCTCGGGGAGGCCTTCGGCGGCACGGTCGTCCACGCCGAGCAGCTCATGCACGGCAAGACCAGCGACGTCACCCACACCGGTCATGGGTCCTTCGACGGGCTGCCGAAGACGTTCGTGGCCACCCGGTATCACTCCCTGGTGGTCGCCCCGGAGTCCGTGCCGGACGTCCTGGAGGTCACCGCCACCACCGCCGACGGCGTCATCATGGGCCTGGCGCACCGCTCCGCCCCGCTGTGGGGCATGCAGTACCACCCGGAGTCGGTGCTCACCGAGGGCGGCTACCGGATGTTGGGAAACTGGCTGGAGTCACTGGGGCAGGAGGGCGCGGCGGCGAAGGCCGCGGACCTCAACCCGATCCGCTGAGCCGCGGTCCGGCTCAGTCGTCGTCGGAGTCGTTCCCGTTGCCTCCGCCGTTTCCGTTGTTCCCGCCGTTGCCGTTGCCCTCGCCGTTCCCGGTCGGCTCGTCGTCGGTGTCCTCGTCGTCGGTGTCCTCGTCGTCGGTGTCCTCGTCATCGCCGGTCGCCTCGTCAGTGGGTGACTCCTCGTCCTCCGGCTCGTCGGTGGGTGACTCCTCGTCATCGGCGTCTTCGTCGGTGTCCTCATCGTCGTCCCCGTCGTCCTCGTCCTCGTCGTCAGGGGAGCGGGTCTCCTCAGGCTCCGGGGACTCTTCCGGCTCCGGAGCCACAGCCAGGGAGATCGACACGGTGGCGCCCTGGGGGATGGGCGTGCCCGGATCGATGAGATCGCCGCCGTAGAAGGTCCCGCCGACGGTGCCGGCGTCGTAGGCGTCCGTGGTCCAGTCCACCGTGGAGTCGGTCACGGTGAATCCGGCCTCCTCGAGCTGCGCACGGGCCTCCGATGCCGAGAGCAGCGCCACGTCAGGGACCGGGTAGAGGCCGGTGCCCAGGACCAGGTCCACCTCGGAGCCGAGCTCCACTGTGCTCCCGCCTTCCGGGTCGGTGGCGATGAGCTCGTCGGCGCCCACGGTCGGATGGTCCTCCTCGATGAGCTCACCCACCTCCAGCCCCACCGCCTCGAGCTCTGCGCGGACCGTCTCCTGGGTCTCACCCTGCAGGCCGTCCGGGATGGTCACCTGGTCCTGGCCCGCGGAGATGTAGAGGATCAGCTCCTCATCCTCGCCCAGCCGCTCCCCGGCTTCCGGATCGGTGCCGATGGCATGGTCAGCCTCGATCGCAGGGTCCGGGACCGTCTCGATGTCCGCCGGCTCGATGTTCGCCTCGGCCAGCTCTGCGACGGCCTCGGCCTGTGTCATGCCCTCGACCTCCGGCACCTGGGCGGAATCGGTGTCGAGCATGCGGATCAGCGCCCAGGTCCCTCCGGCGACCAGAGCGATCAGCAGGACCACCCACAGCCAGGCGAACCCACGACGACGTCGTGGCTCCTCCACCTCCTCCTCGGGCTCCTGGTAGAGGTCCGGATCCTCCGGAGTGCGTGCGGACAGCGGAGTGCCGAGCCCGGCCGCGCCGGCGCTGACCAGCTGATCGAAGTCGTCGCCGGGGTCGACGGCGGGCATGGCGGCGGTGGCGTCCTCCACGGGCACCCCGTGCAGGGCGTCCTTGATCGCGGAGGCGAACTCGTCGGCGTTCTGGAAGCGGGCGGCCGGGTCCTTGGTCAGGGCCTTGGCCACCACGGACTCCATGGCCGGGGAGACGTGCGGGTTCAGGTCCGAGACCTGCGGCGGGTCCTCCCGCACATGCTGGTAGGCCACTGAGACCGGGGACTCCCCCTGGAAGGGCGGCCGGTTGGTCAGCAGCTCGAACAGCACGCAGCCGGCGGAGTAGAGGTCGCTGCGGTGGTCGACGACCTCGCCGCGGGCCTGCTCCGGGGACAGGTACTGGGCGGTGCCGACCACCGCGGAGGTCTGGGTCATCGTCGAGGCCGAGTCCGCCAGCGCGCGGGCGATGCCGAAGTCCATCACCTTCACGGCACCGTTCTGCGCCACCATCACGTTGGAGGGCTTGATGTCCCGGTGAACGATCCCCTTCTCGTGGCTGTAGCTCAGGGCGCCCAGGATGCCGTCGAGGTACTCGGCGGCCTTCGGCTCCGGCATCGGTCTGCCCAGCGCTTCGTCGATCCTCTGGCGCAGCGGTTCACCCACCTCGGCGGCCGGACCGTGCTCCTCGACGTCGGTGCGCCCGGTGTCCCCCAGGGCGAGGACGTCAGGGCCCGAGCCGTCCTCGGCGGGGGCGCCGTCGGCGACCGTGCGGTCCTCCGCGGAGGACTGCAGCTGTGTCGCCTCGTCGTCAGCGTCGACGTCGCCGGTGCCCTCGTGGGTGGGAGTGCCGTGCATGATGTGCCGCAGGGTGACGCCGTCCACGTACTCCATGACGATGTACGGGGTCTTGATCTCCGCATGGTGGGAGTCCTCGACGTCGGCTCGACCGGTGTCATAGACGCCGACGATGTTGTGGTGGTTCAGGGAGGCCGACGACTGGGCCTCGCGCCGGAACCGGCCCTGGAACTGCGGGTCGCGGGCCAGGTCCGGGCGCAGCATCTTCACCGCCACCCGGCGGTTCAGGGAGAGGTCGTGCCCGAGGTACACGTCGGCCATCCCGCCACGCCCGATGAGGGCCTCGATGCGGTACCGGCCGTTGAGGACGCGGTGTCCGTTCTCAGTCATCATGCCTGTCCACTTCGTGTCGTGTCGTCGGACTCCCCGGACTGCGGCTCCTCCGCATCGCCCTCGCGGGGCTCCGTCTCGTCGGCGTCCTGGCCGGTGGTCGGCTCCGGTGCCGCGTCGGCGCCTTCCTCGGTCTCCTCGGGCTCCCCGTCCTCTTCGGGCGGAGCCGGGGTGGTCTCGTCGGGATCGTCGTCCTCGCCGTCGGTGGGGCTCGGTGCGGGGGAGGTCGGTGTCGGGGAGGGCGAGTCGGTCTCTGCCTCGCCGGTGTCCTCCTGGTTCCCGTTCCCGCCGCCGTTGCCGTTTCCACCGCTGCCGTCTCCGCCGCCGGTCTGACCCTCATCCTGGGCGGGGTCGTCCGCGCTTCCCCCTTGTTCCTCAGAGCCGGGGTCAGGATCAGCCTGGTCGGTCGGGGAGGGCAGAGACTCGAGGCCTACGGAGTAGGAGAGTCTGACGGTGGAGCCCGCCGGCACCTGTCCGGTGGGTGCGACGGCCACCACGGTGCCGGCCGGCTGGGGGGACTCGACCTCTTCAGCCTCCACCACCAGGCCCATCTCGGTGAGCTGCTCGGTGGCCACCTCCAGGGTCATGCCCAGGAAGTCGGCCTCGTCGATCGTCACGATCTCGGCCTCGGCCGTGAAGGTCTCGGTCACCGTGGGCTGGGGCTCCGGTTCTGAGCTGGTCAGCCGGGGCAGCATCCAGGAGCCGAACAGCGCCAGCAGCACCAGGGCGACGAGCGCCACCAGCGGCCACCGCCAGCGAGTCAGGCCCCCTGAGGAGTCCTTGGAGTTCTTGGAGTCTTTGGAATCCTTGGAGCCTTTCGACCCCCTCTTCGACGTGCCGGCCGCCGCTGCCGCCCCGGCGGGCTCTGAGGCCTCCGGCGGCTGTTCCGGAGTCCGAGCAGACAGTGCCGGAGTCGGCACGGACGCTCCGGCCGCCCCGGCTGCGGCGCCTGCCGCGGGGACCACCGCAGTCGGTTTCGTGGCCGCAGGGATCACCTGGGTGGTGTCGTCCCCGGCCTCGGGGTGGCTCATGTGGTCCAGCAGCGTCGGCACGGCCTTCAGCGCAGCGTCGAGGTCGTGCCGCAGGAGCGCGTCGGAGGCCTCGGCGAGCTTCGTTGCGTTCATCGGCCGGTCGCCGGCGTCCTTGGCCAGCATGGACATGATCAGTGCCCGCACCGGCTCCGGGATGGTGTCCGGCAGCGGCGGGGGCGGATCGTTGACCTGCTTGAGGGCGATCGCGATCTGCGACTCTCCGGTGAACGGACGGTGCCCGACCATGGCCTCATAGCCGATGATCCCCAGGGCGTAGATGTCCGAGGACCCGGTGGCGTGCTGGCCGGTCGCCTGCTCCGGGGAGAGGTACTGCACGGTCCCCATCACCTGGCCGGTGGCGGTCAGCGGCACCTGGTCGGCCAGTCGGGCGATGCCGAAGTCGGTGATCTTCACCCGGCGGGTGGGGGTGATCAGCAGGTTCCCCGGCTTCACGTCTCGGTGGACGAGTCCCTGGTCGTGGGCGACCTGCAGGGCGCGCGCGGTCTGGGCGATGATCGAGAGCGTCTTCTCCCAGGGCAGCGTCCGGTCTTTCTCCAGCAGCACGGAGAGGGGACGTCCCGGCACGAGCTCCATGACCAGGTAGCCGGAGCCGGCCTGCTCGCCGTAGTCGTAGATGTCGGCGATGCCGGGGTGGTTGAGCAGCGCGGTGTGCCTCGCCTCGGCGCGGAAGCGGCGGAGGAAGGCTTCGTCGCCGGTGTACTCCTCCTTGAGGATCTTGATCGCCACCGTGCGGCCCAGGATCTCGTCGGAGGCCTTCCACACCTCACCCATGCCGCCGATGGCGATCCGCTCGGTGAGCTTGTAGCGATCGCCCATGAGGATGCCCACAGCAGGTCTCATTCCTCGATCACCGCCTCGAGCATCGTGCGCATGTTCGGCGCGGTCAGCGAGGAGCCGTAGTCGTAGTCGATGCGTTCGTAGACCACGGTCACCGCATACTGGGGATCGTCGGCGGGGGCGAAACCGGTGATCCAGGAGTGCACCAGGTTGCTGTCGTCACCGATCTGGGCGGTGCCGGTCTTCGCGGCGATGTCGAATCGGTCGCTCTGGCCCCGCCACGCGGTGCCGGACTCCACGGGGCCCTGCATCAGCTCGGTGAGCTCCTCGGCGACGTCCTCGGAGATCGGCTCGCCGAAGACCTCCGGCTCCGAGCGTTCGATCACCTGCAGGTCCGCCGCGCGCACTGACTCGATGAGCGTCGGCTGCATGAGCGTGCCGCCGTTGGCGATGGCCATGGCGACCATGTTCATCTGCAGCGGGGTCGAGGTCACGCTCGCCTGGCCGATCGAGGCGTAGGCCAGCTCGGCGTCGGAGCCGACCTCCGGGAACTGCGAGGGGGAGACCGTCAGCGGGAAGTCGATGCTCTGGTTCCAGCCGAACGCCTCGGCGGCCTCGCGAATAGGCTCCTGCCCCATGTCCATGGCGGTCTCCGCGAAGGGAGTGTTGCAGGACTGGGCGGTGATGAAGTGCAGATCGGCCTCGGACTGCTGGTCGCAGATGCCGCCGAAGAAGTTGCTCAGCGTGCGGTTGGACTGCGGGAGCTCGATCTCGGACGGATTGTCCATCACCGTGTCGGCGTCGAAGTCCCCGGAGTCCAGCATGGCCACCAGATCGATCAGCTTGAACGTCGAGCCGGGGGCGATGGTGTCATACACCGGTCTGAACCGGTACGCGCTCAGGCCGTCCTCCTCGCTGAGCGCATCGATGTTCTCCTGGAACTGGGTGGTGGAGTGCACTGCGAGCAGATTCGTGTCGTAGCTCGGCTTCGACGCCATCGCCTTGATCTCTCCGGTGCCCACCTCGGAGACGATGATCGATCCGCGGGTGCCGTCCGGAATCGTGTCATAGGCCAGCTGCTGCAGCTCCGGATCCAGGGTGAGCTCGACCTGCGCGCCCTCCAACGTCTCCCCGGTGAACAGGGAGGTGATCCGGTCGAAGAACTGACTGTCCGACTGCCCGGTGAGGTAGTCGTTCATCGAGTTCTCCAGCCCGGTGGACTCAGCGGCGATCGAGTAGAACCCGGTGATGCCGGAGTACAGGAAGGGGTCATGGTAGACCCTCTGGTAGTCGAAGTTGGTGCCCTCCGAGGGCACGGATTCGGCGATGGCGGTGCCGTCCACGGTGATCGCCCCCCGCGGAGCGCCGCGGTCCTGATAGACCTGGCGCACGTTGTTCGGGTGGGAGTTCAGCTCCTCGGTCAGCGCCACCTGGATGAGGCTGAGCGCGGCGAAGAGCACGACGAAGAGGCCGACGCTGACGAGCCAGGTATGACGGATCGCGTTGTTCACCGGTCGCCCCCTGAGGTCTCGTGGGTGGGGTCGGGCTCTTCGAGGGGGTGCCCGTGGGCGGGGGCGTGGCGCTGGGTGCGCTCCGCCGCCGTGAGCGGCTTGGCCACCGGGCGCTTGGGCTCGGCGGCTCCAGGGCCCTCGTGATGGGTGGGGTTCTCGGTGCCGGCGGCGTCGGCGCCGGTGACGTTGACCATCGGGCCGACGACGATGGGTCGCCGCGCCGCATGCGAGATCATCAGCACCAGTGCCAGGATGAGCCAGTTGGCCAGCAGCGAGGATCCGCCGGCGGCGAGGAACGGGGTGGTCAGACCGGTCATGGGGATCACCCGTGTGATGCCGCCGACCACCACGAAGATCTGCAGCACCAGCACCACGGCGAAGCCCACAGAGAGCAGCTTGCCGAAGGCGTCGCGGGTGCCCAGGCCGGCGCGCATGAACCGGCTGAACAGCAGCAGGTAGAGCATCAGCATCGCGGAGAGCCCGATGAACCCGAGCTCCTCGCCGAAGGCCGCGATGATCATGTCAGAGTTCGACAGCGGCACCCGCTGGGGCAGGCCGGAGCCGAAGCCGGTGCCGGTCAGGCCGCCGTTGGTGAGTCCGAACAGGCCCTGGACGATCTGGTCCGAGCCGCCGAAGGGCCGCGAATAGATCTCCTCGTCGAAGGCGTTGAGCCAGATCTCCACCCGCTGATTCACATGCGGGACGAACTGGTTGGCCAGGAGGCCGCCGGCGGCGACCAGGCCCACGCCGATGATGATCCAGGACAGCCGCGAGGTCGCCACGTAGATCATGCCCATGAAGAGGCCGAAGAACATGATGGAGGTGCCCAGGTCGTTCTGCACGACCAGCACACCGATGGCCACGATCCAGGCGATGAACATCGGCCCCAGGTCCCGGGCGCGGGGCAGCTGCAGCGGGCCGATGCGCCGACCTGCCAGCAGGATCAGGTCCCTGTTGTTGGCCAGGAACCCGGCGAAGAAGATCGCCAGGGTGATCTTGGCGATCTCCGCAGGCTGGAAGGAGGCGAAGCCCAGGTTCACCCAGATCCGGGCGCCGTTGATCGTCATGCCCAGCCCAGGGATCAGCGGCAGGAACAGCAGCACCACGCTGACCACCAGGGAGATGTAGGTCAGCTGGCGCAGCCGCCGGTGATCCTGGAGGAACCACAGCAGCGCCATCGCTGCGGCCATCGAGACCAGGGTCCACATCAGCTGGCGGTCCTCCGCGGGCGGCCCTCCGGTGACCAGGTCCAGACGGTGGATCATCGCCATGCCCAGCCCGTTGAGCGTCACCACGATCGGCAGGATGAACGGGTCGGCGTACTTGGCCCGCAGCCGCAGCACGATGTGGAAGGCGAGGGACATGGCGACGAACAGCGCCGCCTCGGTGTAGTAGGTCTGGTCGTAGGGCTCGTCCATCGCGACGGCGACGAGGAACTTCGCACCGATGCCGATGGTCAGCGCGAGCAGCAGCAGCACCAGTTCCACGTTGCGACGCGGCCTGGGTGCGGTCTCCACCTGGGTCACTGCTCTTCACCCCCGTCCTCGGTCGGCTCGTCTGTTTCCTCTGTGCCTGCGTCTTCTGCGTCCGCCTCCTCGGCTTCGGCCTCCCGCGCGGAGGCCGTGGTCGCCCGCAGCTGCTCCACGATCGTGTCCGCATGGCTGCGGTCGTCGGCGGGGATGCCGCGCAGCACCCGCTCACGGTGGTAGGGGGAGAGCTCCTCGACGTCGAAGCCGGCGTGCTCGTCGACCCCGGAGAGCGGGATCGGGCCCAGCGACTGCGAGACGCCGTTGTAGATGGCCACCTCACCGTCGTCCTGGCCCACGTAATACTGGGTCTGGGTCCAGATGTATCCCAGGAACGTCACCACGCCCAGCAGCAGCGCGAGCAGGGTCACGAAGGTCGGCAGGAACCAGCGACGACGACGGGAGGCGCGGCTCGCGATCGCCACGTCCTCGACGTCGATCTCCGAGCTCGCCATATCGGCCTCGGTCAGCGCCGGGTCGGAGAGGTCGGGGTCCTCGTCCTCCCCCAGTGGAGCCTCTTCCGACGTCTCCGCGGATGCTCCCGCAGACGTCACTGCCGGCGTCGCTCCCGACGTTTCCGCCGGCTGCTCCTCGGGGCTCTCGGCCGTCTCCGCGACCTCCGGAGCCTGCTCGGAGCGCGGAGTCTCCTCGGCCGGGTGCTCACGGTGGTCGCCCAGCATCTCAGAGTAGGTGTGGCGCACCGGGATCAGCGGCTGGCCGGTGAGCAGCACCGCCATCGGATGCTCGTCCACATTGCGGGCCACCACCGGGATCATGCCGGTCTCGGTGGCCTTGTCGGCGGCGCCCACCAGCAGATGCGGGCGGGTCTCCAGTCCTTGGCCGAGCATCGAGGCGGTCAGCGGGGAGAGTTCGTCGTCCTCCTCCGGCGGGTGCTCGGAGAGCGCGTCTACGTTGACCACGGGCACCAGCTCCATGGTCTCTTCGGCGTCGCCGGGGTGCTCACCGCCGGTTGACTGCCCCGTCGGGGGCTGATAGCCCTCGGCGGCGGCGTCCACGGCGGCCTGGGTCAGCGGCAGACGCCGGCTGGGGGTCAGGTCTTGCTCATCGGCCTCCACGACCTCCAGGCAGAGCACCGTCACGTTGTCCGGGGCCCCGCCTTCGAGGGTGAGGTCGACCAGCTCCTCGACGATCGACTCCAATGATCGCGAGGAGCGCAGCTTCTGCTCCACGAGCCGATCAGAGACCACCGCGTTGAGGCCGTCGGAGCACAGCAGCCAGCGCTCACCGGCCTCCAGCGGGAAGGAGGTGATGTCCAGCTCCGGGGAGGCGTCGACGTCGCCGAGCACGCGCATCAGCACGTTCTTGTGCGGATGGAACTCAGCCTCGTCCGGATCCAGACGCCCTTCGTCGACGAGCCGCTGCACGAAGGTGTGGTCCTTGCTGACCTGCCGGAAGCGGCCCTTCTTCAGCCGGTAGGCCCGCGAGTCCCCGATGTGGGCGAACTGCAGTCGGTCCCCGGTGATCAGCAGAGAGGTGATGGTGGTGCCCATCCCGGAGAGCTTCGGATTGGCCTTGACCAGCTTGTTCAGGAACGCGTTGGCCGTCTGGATCTCATCGGGCAGCACGGTGTCTGGTTCGGCGAAGCCGAGGGTGTCCAGGTGGGCGAGGTCCAGCACGGTGGAGGCGCTGGCGACGTCGCCGCCTGCATGGCCTCCCATGCCGTCGGCGACCACCGCGAAATAGCGCCCCGCATAGCCGGAGTCGTCGTTCTTGGAACGGACGACTCCGGTCTCGGAGCGGGCGGCGAAGCGGAAGACCAGGGCCACGGGCTAGGTCCTCAGCTCCAGGACGGTCTTGCCGATGCGGATGCGCTCCCCGGGCTCCACGGTGGAGGCGCGGGTGAGCTGCTCCTCGCCGAGCCAGGTGCCGTTGGTGGACCCCAGGTCCTCCAGGAACCATCGCGAACCCTGGGGGAAGAGCCGGGCGTGCTTGCCGGAGGAGTAGTCGTCCTCCAGCACCAGCGTGCACTCCTGGGCGCGGCCGAGCATGATCGGGGCCGATCCCAGGTCCAGCTGGGTGCCCGTCAGGGGGCCCTCGGTGACCACGAGCTTCCGGGGCTTGGGCCGCTGGGTCTGACCGGTGGTGGGCGCCGAGGAGCCCGATGGCGTCCGAGCTGCTGAGCCGCCGTCGTTCTTGCGCGCCGCCGAGGTGTGAGCGCGGGTGCGGGACTTCTTGGAGACCATCAGGTCGCGTCCCTGTGCCGCGATGATCGAGAGGATCAGGATCCACAGCAGCAGGAGGAGCCCGAACTGCAGGGCCGTGACGGCGAGTTCGCTCATCACACCTCCCCGGTCGCCAGACGGAAGCGCAGCCGGGCATTGCCCAGCGAGATCAGCGCTCCGTCGAAGAGCTCGACCTGGTCATGGGAGCCGATGAGCTGCTCGCCGTCGACGTAGGAGCCGTTGGTCGAGCCGAGGTCCCGGGCGATCCAGCGCCGGCCGTCGCGGAAGACCTCCAGGTGGCGACGGGAGACGCCGGTGTCCGGGATGGTCAGGTCAGCGGAGGTGGAGCGGCCGATCACGGTGCCTTCGGCGCGCACGGGGTGCTGCCGGCCCTCGTGGTCCAGGACTGCGACCACCGAGGGGGTCGGCACGGCTGGCTGCGCGATGGTGGGCGCGATCTCCTCGGCCTCAGGGGCGGGCTGGTGGACGCTCGGCGCCGGCTCGGCGCCGGCGGCGTCCTTCTCGGTGAGCGACTCGATGCCCAGCTGGCCGCGCTTCAGGTCGGTGTTCTTCACGAAGGTGGCCTTCACCGGGCCGAGCAGCGTGTACCCCTGCGAGTCCGCGTGGCGGATGATCTCCTCGCACAGCTCTTCGGCCAGGGCGACGCCATACTTCCTGGCGGCTGCGAAATCCTCCTCCGAGAGGCGGATCCTGTAGACATTGGGGACGAAGCTGCGTCCCTGGGACATGGTGAAGGACTCACGGTCCATGTGCCGACGTACGGCGGTGGCGATCTCCACGGGGCCGAGGCTCCCTCCGCGTCCAGAGAAGGCGCCGCGGACGGCTTTCTCGATGCCACGCTCGACGTTGTCCAGCAGGCCCATCGGCACCTCCTTCTCCGTCTTCATGACTGTCCCTGCTCGGGGCAGTCTCTCAAAGAGTCTACTGTCTCACCTGGTGATGGGCGCTTCAAACGTGCCCTCTGCGCCGTGCGGCCCCGCCGGCCGGAGGCCGACGGGCTACCGTGGAGATGTGAGCAGAGAGACAGGTGGCCGCCGAGCACCCACGTTGGAGGACGTCGCCGCACGAGCCGGGGTCTCGCGGGCCACGGCTTCCCGAGTCGTCAATGAGGACCTGAGGGTGCGTCCGGCCGCCCGCGAAGCCGTGCTGGACGCCGTCGCGGAGCTGGGCTATCGGCCTAACCGTGCGGCACGCTCGCTGGTGACCCGTGAGGCCGGTTCCATCGCCGTGGTCGTCCCCGAGGCTGAGGACCGGGTCTTCCGCGATCCGTTCTTCGCGTCGCTGCTGGTCTCCATCACCCAGGCCCTCGCCGATTCCACGGTGCAGGTGCTGCTGGCGATGGGCCGCCCCGGTGACGGGTGCCGCAAGATCGAAAAGTACCTGCGCGGCGGCGGCACAGACGGCGCCATCGTGGTCTCCCACCACCAGGACGAGGAGATCTGGCGCGCCCTGCGGGAGACTCGGCTGCCGGCGGTCCATGTGGGCCGCCCCCAGGCCGGCGGCGCGGGTCTGCCCTATGTTGACATGGACAACGAGGCGGGCGGGGCGCTCGCCGCGGAGCACCTCATCTCCCGAGGCCGTCGCCGCATCGGCACCATCGCAGGCCCGCAGGACATGGCTCCGGGCGCGGACCGGCTGTCCGGCTGGCGACGGGCGATGCGCGCCGCCGGGCTGGCCGATGACCTGGTGGAGATCGCTGACTTCTCCGCGGAGTCCGGAGGGGAGCGGATGCGGCGCCTGCTGCGGCGGGAGAAGGGGCTCGACGCGGTCTTCGTCGCCTCGGACCTGATGGCGGTCGCCGCGATCCATGAGATCCAGGCGGCCGGACTGCAGGTGCCGGAGCAGATCGCCGTCGTCGGATTCGACGACTCGCAGGCCGCCTCGCTGAGCCGTCCGTCGCTGACCACGGTGCGCAATCCGGTGGACTCGCTGGCCACGACCGCTGTGGACATGCTCCTGCGACTCATGCAGGGTGAGGAGGCGAAGTCCGTCGTCCTCGACACGCAGCTGGTCCGCCGCGCCTCGACAGACTTTTCAGTTTTGAAATAAATTGGTGCCTGCCTTGGTTGACCCCTGACGAGTCGGCACCGCCGACCCCTCCCTGGTCGACCACACGCCGACCGGCAGCGAACGATCAACCCAGCGCACGATCAACTGAAGGAGCGCACTGAACATGGCATCTCTGACCCCCGGCACCTGGACGCTGGACGTGGCCCATTCCGAGATCGGCATGACCGTCCGTCACGCCGGCATCTCGAAGGTCCGCGCCGTCTTCACCGACGCCGATGCGACGCTGACCGTGGCCGAGGGCGGCGCCTCCGCCGTCGAGGCCGCCGTGAAGGTGGGGTCCTTCGACTCCAAGAACGCCGACCGCGACGCGCACGTCCGCGGCGAGGACTTCCTCGACGTCGAGACCCATCCCGAGCTGACCTTCGTGGCCCGTGACTTCACGCCGGCCGGCGAGGAGTTCGAGGTCACTGGCGACCTGACCATCCGCGGCGAGAGCCGTCCGGTGACCTTCGACGTCGAGTTCGGCGGTCAGGCGGTGGACCCCTTCGGCGCCACCCGCGCCGGATTCTCCGCCAGCGCGGTCATCTCACGGAAGGACTTCGGGCTCACCTGGAACGCCACCCTGGAGGCCGGCGGCGTGCTGGTCGGGGACAAGGTCACCATCGACCTGGAGGCCGCCTTCGTCCTCGAACAGGGCGAGTGAGCTGAGCGCCCTGTGAGCTGAGCTCAGCAGACACGAGGCCCCCGCACCCCACGGCGTGGGGGCCTCGTCATGTCCGGAGTACAGTGGCATCCGTGTCCATGACGGTCCTCGGCCCCCTGCTGATCATCGCCGGCGCTGTCCTGATCGGCACCGTGCTGCAGCGCGTCTCCGGAAGCGGGGTGGGGCTCGTCGTCGCGCCGGTGCTGTCCATCCTGCTGGGACCCGCCCTCGGGGTGCTGATCACCAACATGGCCACGATGGTCTCCGGCTTCCTGATCATGCTCGCCGTCTGGTCGCGGATCGACTGGCGACGCTTCCGGACCCTGGGCCCCGTGACCGTCATCGGGGCGATCCCGGGCGCCTGGCTGGTCGGCCAGCTCTCCGCCGGTTGGCTGTCCATCATCCTGGGCGCCATCGTGCTGAGCGCACTGCTCATCACCGTCAGCCTGCCCCGCCTGCCGCACTGGGAGGGCCGGCGCGTGGACGTCGTCAGCGGTGTCCTCGGCGGCTTCTTCAACACGACCTCCGGGGTGGCGGCCCCCGTGATGGTCATCTGTGCGCGGCTCTCCCGCTGGGACCAGCAGAGCTTCGCGGCGACCATGCAGCCGCTGTTCATGACCATGGGCGCCGCGTCGGTGGTCACCAAGCTGCTCCTCGGCTCAGTGGACGAGGTCGGCCAGACCGGTGACCTGCATCTGGGCCTGCTCTTCGGTGCCATCGTGGCCATCGTGCTGCTCGGCATCCTGCTCGGCGGCCAACTGGCGAAGGTCGTCTCCCCGGCCCATGCGCGCACCCTGGCGATGGCCCTCGCCGGCCTCGGCGCCCTCGGGGCGCTGATCCGCGGGACGTGGCAGGTGCTGGGCGGCTGAGGCGTGACCCCCCGGATCAGCTCAGATGACGCCCTGGGCGATCATGGCATCAGCCACCCGCAGGAATCCGGCGATGTTCGCCCCGGCCACGTAGTCCCCAGGGACCCCATACTCCTTGGCGGTCTCCGCGCAGAGGGTGTGGATATGCTCCATCGTCCCGGCGAGCCGCTCATCGGTGTACTCGGCGGTCCAGGAGTCGCGGCTCGCGTTCTGCTGCATCTCCAGCGCCGAGACCGCGACGCCGCCCGCATTGGCCGCCTTGCCCGGGGCGAAGAGCAGCCTGTTCTCGCGGAAGATCTGCACCGCCTGCGGGGTGCACGGCATGTTGGCGCCCTCCGCGACCACCCGCACGCCGTTGCTGACCAGACGCCGGGCCGCATCGGCGTCGATCTCGTTCTGCGTGGCGCAGGGCAGGGCGACCTCGACGTCCTCGAGGTCCCCGCGTGTCCAGACCGCCCCGGAGTGGTGCCGCGCGTGCGGCCGGGCCTCCGCATAGGCCGAGATGCGCTCCCGGCGGACCTCCTTGACCTCGCGCAGCAGCTCCAGGTCGATGCCCTCGGGATCATGGACGTGGCCGGCGGAGTCCGAGGCCGCGATGACCGTGCCGCCCAGCTCCTGGACCTTCTCGATCGCGTGGAGGGCCACGTTGCCCGAGCCGGAGACCGCCACACGGCGCCCGTCCATGCCCTCCCCGGCGGCGCGCAGCATGTGTTCGGTGAAGTAGACGGTGCCGTAGCCGGTGGCCTCCGGGCGGAGGAGCGAACCGCCCCAGGTGGTGCCCTTGCCGGTGATCGCCCCGGCCTCGTAGCGGTTCGTGATGCGCTTGTGCTGGCCGAACAGGTAACCGATCTCCCGCCGGCCCACCCCGATGTCTCCGGCAGGGACGTCGACCTTGTCGCCTATGTGCCGATACGCCTCAGTCATGAACGACTGGCAGAACCGCATGATCTCCCCCTCGCTGCGGCCCTTGGGGTCGAAGTCGCTGCCGCCCTTGCCGCCACCGATCGGCAGGCCCGTGAGGCTGTTCTTGAAGACCTGCTCGAAGCTGAGGAACTTGACCGTGCCCAGCAGCACGTCGGGGTGGAACCGCAGGCCTCCCTTATAGGGCCCCAGGGCCGAGTTGAACTGGACCCGGAAGCCGCGATTGATGTGGACCGTGCCGCCGTCGTCGGTCCACGGCACCCGGAAGATGATCTGTCGCTCCGGCTCACACATGCGCTCCAGCACGGAGCCGTCCATGTACTCGGGGTGCTTCTCCAGCACCAGGTGGAGCGACTCGAAGACCTCCTCGACAGCCTGGTGGAACTCCCGTTCACCGGGATTCCTGGCGATGATCTGCTCATGGACCTGGCTGATGTGTGTGTGATGAGGGCTCACGTGCGGCTCCTTCCTGAGCTGTCCGGGCTGTCAGGGCTGTCAGAGTCCTGCCCGGCGGACTCTACCGGTCAGGTCGGCCGGATGCCGAGGCCCGCTCACTCTGCCGTCCGGCGGCGCCCCTCCAGCGCCGCGGTGCGGCTCTGGAGCTCCTCCCAGATCTCCCGGGGCCGCAGCTCGGCGGCCAGCGCGTGGATCTCCACGCTCTCCGGCTCGCCCGGCAGGACCCGCTGGACCATGGAGCCGGGCATCAGGTTCATCATCAGCAGGGCGATCTCACGGGCCGGACCCGGCGCCAGCCGCAGCGGCGCCCTGACCACCTCCGGGGAGATCCGCGTCCGAGGGTGCAGCGCCCGGAATGAGACGTCGACCCCGCCGACCACGATCTTCCGGAGGAACCAGAGGATCAGGCTGGCGGCGGCGGCCACCTGGCGCCATCGCCCCACGTCGCCCGGCCGGCGGCGCGGCGGCAGCAGCCACAGGCTGAGCGCGACGGCGGCCAGGACGGAGACCAGCCCGTAGACGGCCTTGTCCGGGTCGCCGTGAGTGAGGCCCGCCCAGAGAACTGCGGCGGCCGCGCCGCGGATCAGCGCCGCCGTCGTCCAGCGGCGGATGCGTGCGCCTCGTGTCTCATCCATGGGTCACCCTCCTCCTGCGACGAGGACGATCAGGCTCACCAGGACCAGCAGCACCAGCAGGGTCGCGCCGGAGCGCCCCCAGTCCTGGAGACCGGCGTCGGCCTGGGAGCCCAGGCTCCTGCCCCTCTCTGCGGCGCCGGACCAGAGCTCCCGCCACCGTGCGGCGGACTGCCCGGTGAACCGGTGGGCGGCCCCCGTCCCCGCCCGCAGCGCGCGTGACAGCACCCGTGCCCCGGACTCGGAGGCGACCACCAGGTCCCCTGCGGGGATGCGCGGACGGCCCACTGCCCGGGCCGCCGGGACGGCCAGCCCGCACAGGGCTGCGCCGACCAGCAGCGGCCACAGGCCGTCCCAGACGACGGCGGCCTCGGCGCCGGGCACGGCGACGTCCAGCCAGCCCCCGGTGATCCACCAGGGCAGCCCGGCGCCCAGGAGCACCAGCCCAAGCCAGGCACCGAGCGCCGCCGGGGCCGGGGGGCCGCCGGAGCCGCCCTCGCGCAGGGTCCAGGCCAGCCGGACCATCAGCACCGTGGAGCCGACCGCGACCAGCGGAAGGAGCTGCTCCAGGGTGGGGGAGGCCTCCTGCACGGCCTCCTTGGCGGCGTACTTGGCGACCCACCCGGTGGTCAGCGGAGCCCCGGCCAGCGAGAGTCCGCAGAGCACGGATCCGCCCACCACCAGCGCACGCACTGCGCGGCCTCCTCCACCGCGCAGCAGCGGCACCCCCAGGAACAGGGCACCCTTCACCAGCCCGTGGTGGACCACGTAGAGCACCGCCGCCGCGGTCACCGCAGGGGCGGTCTGCGGCTGGAGCAGCGCCACCGCCGCCACGGCCACGAGCAGGCCCATCTGCGAGATCGTCGAATATGCCAGCACCACCTTGGGGTCCTCCTGGACCGCACCTGCGGCGGCCGCCAGCAGACCGCCGAGCAGGGCGACCACGAGCAGCACGGCCCCTGCCGCGGGCTGCGCCTGATCCGGTGTCAGCCGGAGGATGCCCAGCAGCCCGGCGGCCACCAGCACCCCGGACAGCACGGCGGAGGCCGCCGGGGGAGCGGCCGGGTGCGCCAGCGGCAGCCACAGATGCAGCGGCACCACGCCGACCTTGATCCCCAGCCCCACCCCGAGAAGCACCAGCACCAGTCCGGTGTGCTCAGAATCCACCACGGCGTCGGGAGCCTCCGCCATCGTGCGCCCGCCGGCGGCGAAGACCAGCAGCAGCGCAGCGAGCAGCGCGGTCTCGCTGACCACCGACATCACCAGATAGACCCGGGTGGCGCGCACCGCTGCGCCGTCCAGATGGTGGACCACCAGCCCGGCCGCGGAGAAGCTCATCAGCGCGAACATCACGTAGAAGGTCACGACGTCGGCGGCCAGGCACACGCCGAGAGTGCCACAGAGGCACAGCAGCAGGAAGGCGCTCAGCACCCCGGGCGGCAGGGAGCGGTCACGCGCATCGCGCTCGGACCCGGAGCGCGCAGGCGGCGCCGCCCAGGCGACGGTCACCAGCGCGGCGGCATGGACCAGCGCGGCCAGGGCCACCAGGGGGCGGGCCGGGTCGTCCATGGTCAGCGTGGTGCCCAGCAGCAGGCCGGGCAGCTCCAGCGTCGGCGTCTCAGAGCTCAGCGGAAGCAGCAGCGCCGGAAGCGCCGCGGCGGGGGCGAGACGCATCGCCGCCGTCGTGACCGACCCACGGGCTCCGGGCGGCAGCGCCTGACCGGCGAGCAGGAGTCCGCCGAGCAGCAGCGGCGTCACCCAGGAGAGCAGCAGCATCAGCGGAACACCCCCTCGGCGATGTATTCGGCCACGCGCAGTGGAGCGAAGGGCACCGAGGCAGCCAGGCCCACCAGCAGGGTGAACCCTGCGGTGATCATCGCCGGCACCACCAGCGGGGCGGGTTCGTGGACCCGCCCGCGGTCCCGACCCTCCGCCTGGACGGGCTCGGGCGCCCAGAGCCTCAGCACGATCGGAAGGAAGTAGGCGGCGTTCAGCAGCGAGGACAGCACCAGCACGCCCAGCACCCAGGGATGCGGGGAGGCCAGGGCGCCCTCGCCGAGCTGCCACTTCGAGATGAACCCGGCCGTGGGCGGCAGGCCGATCATCCCGAAGGCGCCGACTGTGAAGGCGGCGGAGGTCAGCGGCATGCGCCGCCCCAGGCCTCGGGTGTCCTCGATGCGATGGACGCCCAGCACCTCGGCGAAGAGACCGGCGCAGAAGAACAGGGTGATCTTCATGATCCCCTGATGGACCAGGTGCACCACCCCGCCGGCGGTGGCGGTCATCTCCATCATGGTGATGCCCAGGGTCACATAGCTGACCTGCGAGACGGTCGAGTACGCCAGGCGCCGTTTCAGGTCGGTCTGCCGCAGCGCCTGGTAGGAGCCGTAGAGGATGGTGAAGCTGGCCACCAGCAGCAGCGGGGTGAGCACGCCTAGGGCGGCGGTCACCTCGATGCCGTAGACGTCGTCGACCACCCGCACGATGCCGAACACGCCGGCCTTGACCACCGCCACGGCATGGAGCAGGGCCGAGACCGGGGCGGGGGCCACCATCGCCTGGGGCAGCCAGCCGTGCAGCGGGAACAGCGCAGCTTTGACGCCCAGCCCGCCGACCAGGAGCACGAAGATCAGCGTGGCCGTCCCGGGTGAGGCCGCAGCGAGCTCGGTGACCGACTCGGCCCCGCCCTCGGCGAAGTCCGCCGGCCCGGCGTACATGGTCAGCCAGACCACGCCGATGAGCACGGCCAGTCCGCCGCTCAACGTGTACCGCAGATAGAGCCGTGCCGCGTGCAGTGCCTGAGGTGTCCCCCGGTGGGCCACCAGCGGATACGTGGCCACGGTCAGCAGCTCGTAGAAGACCAGGAAGGTGATCAGGTTGCCGGAGAAGGAGATGCCCACGGTGGCAGTCACACAGAGGCTGAAGAACCCGAAGAAGCGGCTGCGATGCGGACTGTCCTTCAGGTAGCCGATCGCGTACACGGTGGTGAGCAGCCACAGGACGGCCGAGAGCCCCGCGAAGAACAGGGCCAGCGGGTCCGCGCGCAGCACCAGGTCGATCCCCGGCAGGAACGGCATCGAGACCTCCGGACGAGCCCCGTCGGCGACCACCGGGGGCACCAGGGCCACGATGAGCAGCACCTTCAGCACCGCGGCGGTGAGGTTCACCGTCGCGCGCAGCCTTCCCCGGTGCTCCGGCAGGGGGAAGATCAGCGCGGCCGCTGCCAGGGACAGCAGGACCATCACCAGCGGCAGCCAGGAGATCACTGCTCCGAGCAGGTCGTCGAGGGTCATCTCGTGCATCACCACGGCACCCCCACGGTGAGCACCTGGTCCATCCAGGAGCCCAGCAGACCGGTGCCCACCGTCAGCAGGCCCAGCAGCAGCGGAGCGGACAATGCGGCACGCGGCACCTGGCGGAGCCTCCGGTGCGGGGACCGCCTCGCGGCGTCGTCGGCCTCAGGTTCCACCAGCAGCGGGCCCACGGCGCGCAGCAGATAGGCCGCGGAGAGGAGCGTCCCGGCCACCAGCACCGCGACGATCCAGAAGTGACCCGCGGCGACACCGGAGGTGGCCAGCTGCCATTTGCCCAGGAAGCCCCACGAGATCGGCAGCCCGATGAGTCCCAGCGCGGCAAGGCCCATCGAGAGCACCAGGACCGGATGGTCACGGCCCACCCCGCGCAGGGCAGAGATCTCATCGGTGCCGTAGATCTCCTTGAACGTCCCCACCGCCAGGAACAGCCCGGCCTTCGCCACGGCATGGCACAGGGCCAGCGCTACGGTGCCGCCGAGGGCGCCCTGCAGGACTGCGCCCTCGGCCCGCGGATCGGTGACGATCGGCAGTAGCAGCACCCAGTAGCCCACCTGCGCCACAGTGGAGCAGGCGACCAGCGGCTTCAGACGATCCTGCCGCAGGGCCGTGGCCCCGCCGATCATCAGCGCGGCGGTCCCCATGGCCGCCAGAGTCCAGGAGAGGACCTGCGCGCCGGAGATCTGTCCGTCCCCGGTCTCCGGCAGGATCCACAGCCAACAGCGCAGCAGCACGAACAGCGCGGCCTTGATCACCAGCCCGGACAGCAGCGGAGAGACCGCACCCGGCGCACCGGCATGGGCGGGGACCAGCCAGCGGTGCAGCGGCACCAGGGCGGTCTTGAGAGCGAGGCCCAGAGTGATCAGACCCACAGCCAGCAGCACCGGGCCGGAGTCCTCCAGCCCGGAGGTGGTCTGAGCCACGCGCAGCACGTCGAGGTGCCCGGTGACGGCCAGCAGCAGGCCGACGCCCAGGAGCAGCAGCAGCGATCCGGCCACAGCCACGAAGAGATAGCGCAGGGCGGCGGTGAGGGAGTCGCGCCCGCCCAGCGCCACCAGCCCGACCGCGGTGAGCCCGACCAGCTCCAGCCCCACGTAGGTGTTGAAGAGGTCCCCGGAGATGAAGACGGCGTTCAGCCCGGCCCAGCAGCCCAGCCACAGCGGCCAGAAGCCGGGATGGCCCGCCGCCGGGACGTCCCCGTCGAGCCGCACGCCTGTCGAGGAGGGCAGCGCGGCAGCGTAGAGCGTGGTGAGCGACCCCACGGCGGCGGTGGTGGCGAGGAACAGGGCACCGAGTCCGTCGGCGCGCATCGCGATCCCCAGCGGCGGGGCATGCCCGGAGAGCGCCAGCTCCTGCACGGACCCCTGGGCCACCGCCGCCACGATGATCGTGGTGCCGAGCAGGATCAGCACTGCCGTCGTCACCCCGACCCACCGTCGAGCTGCCGGAGGCAGCACCAGGCTCAGCGCGGAGGCGACCAGGGGAAGGAGCACGACGGCGCCCAGTGCGGTCTGGGACAGGGTCATGGGTCCTCCTCCCGCCGCTCGGGAGGAGACTGTTCGATCCGACGGATCAGCACGGCCCCGACGCCGGTGAACGCCACGGTGATGACCAGACCGGTGATGACCAGTGCGGAGAGCACGGGGTCCACCTGTGGGCCGCGCGCCGCCAGAGCCATCAGCACCAGCAGGGAGCCGATCCCCATCACGTTGAGCGCCACCAGACGCGCGACCAGGTCCGCCACGGTGACGAGCCGCACCAGCCCGGCGACCGTCACTGCGATGCCCAGCAGGCCGTACCACTGATCAGGCGTGATCGAGGTCATCGGAGCACCTCCTGAGTCGGACGCAGGCCCAGATAGAGAAGATGGAGGGCGGCGGCGATGCCCAGGGTCAGGGTGATCTCCACGGTGAGCACCACAGCGAACGCACCCTCCCGGCTCCAATCCAGCCAGACTCGTCCTCCGAGAGGGCCCAGCGCGGCGGCGGCGAGGAACACCACCACCCCGACGGTCAGCAGGGGTGCGAGCAGCCGGCCGGCCACCGGCAGACGTCCCACTCCGGCGGCATCCGCGAGCATGAGCATCCCCGCCAGCACGGCTCCCGCCTGGAACGCCCCGCCGGAGTCGGAGCTTCCGGCGAAGAGCAGCCACAGTCCCAGCAGCAGGAGCACCGGGGCGCTGAGCCGCGCCCACCATGTCATGGTCTCGCCCGGGGACCAGGTGGCGGCCCGTATCTCCGCACCGGAGAGGGCCAGCACGGCGGCACCGGCCAGCATCAGCACCGCGGACTCCAGCAGGGTGTCATAGGAGCGGAACGTCAGCAGCACCCCGGTGATCTCGTGGTCCACACCGGTGGTCCCCATTGAGGCCGGAAGCGGATCGCGCCAGGCGGGAAGCCGCTGCTCGACGCCGAGCCACACCTGGGACATCACTGCGGTGACCAGCAGCCAGGCACCCACGGTGCCGATCCAGCGGCCCAGGCGGCGGCGTCTCGATGAGGGCCGGTCGGCGTGCTGCCGGGCGGGATCCGCCTCGCCTCGAGCGAGCAGGACGAGCAGGGCGCTCAGCAGACCGGTGCCGAGTGCGGCCTCCGCCAGGGCCACGTCCACGCTGCCCAGGTGGAGCCACAGCAGCACCATCATCACGCCCAGGCCCAGAAAGCCCATGGCCTGCGCCGAGCGTCGCCGCGGCAGCAGCGCGGCCGCCGTCGTCATCAGCACCGCCAGCCCGAGCGCCACGTCGATCGCGCTCATCGGGGCTCCGTCCCGTCGCTCTTCTCCGCCTCCAGGCGCGCCAGCACGTGGGCGCTGGTGGAGGCCGCTCCGAGAGCCAGCAGCCAGGTCAGCAGGAGCACGACTGCTGCGCTCCAGCTGCCGAGCAGCAGTCCGGCTCCCAGGAGCACCAGACCGAGGCCCAGTGTGTCGGCCTTGGCCAGAGCATGGAGCCTGCTGCGCACGTCCGGAAAGCGGATCAGCCCGACGGTGCCGGCGGTGAAGAACACGGTCCCGCTGATCAGCAGCAGCAGGCCTGCGCCGTGGATCAGGGTCTCACTGGTCGGGGGCATGGGGCTTCCCCTCCTCCCGACGCAGCCGGGCGGCACGCACGGCCGCGGTCAGGGCCGCCAGGCCGGTGAGGATCAGCCCGACGTCCAGCATCCGGGGCTCCGGCGGCTCAGCGGTCAGCGCCAGCACGGCGGTCAGAGCCGCTCCGGTGGTGCCGCTGAGCAGGATCACCAGCAGCCAGCTGCCCCGACGGCGTGCGCGCAGTGCAGTGATCACCGCGACCACCAGGTTGAGCAGCAGGACGATGAACACGACCGTCAGGAGAAGGTCCTCCACGGCGCCCTCCTCGTCCTTGTCGGTTCAGGCTCGGATCCACACTACTCAACACGCCGCCGTCGAGGGACTCCTCGGTAACCTGTGCCCATGTGTCCCCACCCGATCCGCGTGCGCACCGCGGCCCTCGACGAGGCGGCCGCGCTCGCCGTGGTCCAGAACACCAGCTGGCGTCAGACCTACTCCTCGCTGCTGAGCGAGCGGTTCTACGACGACGAGGCGCTCGCCGCACGAGTGCGCATGTGGGAACACTCCCTGGGCGACGACCGGCTGACGATCCGGGTGGCTGAGGCGGCGGGGGCGCCGGTCGGCGTCGCGCTCGCCGGTCCTGCCCTGGGTGAGGATGCCGTGCGGGAGGAGCAGCTGTTCATCCTCTACGTGCTGGCCGCCTGGCATGGCACTGGCGCCGGGCCTGCCCTGCTCCAGGCCGTGCTCGGCGATCGCCCCGCCCAGTTGTGGGTCGCCGCAGAGAACCCCCGCGCGGTGCGCTTCTACGCGCGGGAAGGCTTTCGAGCCGACGGGGCGGAGCTGATCGACCATGACGCCGACGACCTCCGGGAGATCCGCATGATCCGCTGAGATCCTGATCCGTCGTCGGAGATTCATCCCGGGTTCATCACAGGGAGGGTTTTCCGTCTTCTGTGTGGTTAGGATGAGTCAGGTTTGCGCATCGACGTGGAGGGAACCTGGTCGGTGCGTGAGCCTGTTCGCACCGAGGCAGAAGGGGATCACCGATGACCGCATCAGGCGGATCAGGATCCACGTCTTCCGGCACTGTGAGGAGCACCACATCCTCCGCCGATGACGACGGAGCCGCTGATCAGCAGAATCCCGGGCCCACCGAGCAGGAGCTCGAGGCGAATCGGCGGAAGGCGCGGCGCCGCGCGAAGTCACGCAACTGGACCCTGTTCCTGCTGTTCGCAGGGCCCAACATCCTGCTGATCCTCGCCTTCATCTACTACCCGCTGCTGTCCAACATGTACTACTCCACGTTGGACTGGCGGCTGGGCTCAGCCACGGCGACCTCGGTGGGGCTGCAGAACTACGTGGACTTCTTCACCTCCTCCTCCGGCGTCGAGGTCTGGCGGGTCACCGGCATCTTCACCGCCGGTGCGGTGCTCGGATCGATGATCCTGGGTCTGCTGATCGCCCTGGTCATCAACAAGAAGATCCCGGGCCGCACCGCCGCCCGCACGGCGGTCTTCTCGCCCTATGTGCTCTCCGGAGTCGGCGTCGCCCTGGTGTGGAACTTCATCTTCGACCCCCATCGAGGGGCACTCTCCCACGTCCTGGCAGCCTTCGGGATGAGCTCCCCCCAGTGGTACCTGGACGAGGACTGGGCGCTGTTCATGGTCATCATCGTCTACGTGTGGAAGAACCTCGGCTACTGCGCCGTCGTCTTCCTCGCCGGACTGCAGTCCATCCCCAAGGACCTCCTGGAGTCGGCCACCATCGACCGGGCCGGGCCCGCGCGTCGGTTCTTCTCCATCGTGCTTCCGCTGCTCACCCCCACGGTGTTCTTCCTGTTCGTCACCAACATCATCTTCTCGATGACGAACGCCTTCGACATCCTGCGCACCATGACCCCCACCGGGCACGGCACCAACACCATCATCTTCGAGATCTACCTGCAGTCCTTCGGTGCCTACCAGCGTGCCGGCTACTCCGCGTCGATCGCCGTGGTGCTCTTCTTCACCCTGTTCCTCATCACCGCGGTCCAGCTGCGCTTCGTCGAGAGGAAGGTCCACTATGCCTGAGCTGATCTCCCGGCAGCAGCTGACCAGGGAGCAGCGCCGCCAGCGCCGCCGCGGCTCCTGGACGGACGCCTTCAGCCGCCAGAACATCCTGAGCACCCTGCTCACCGGGTACCTGCCCATCCTGGTGGCGCTGCTGGTCATCGTGCTGCCGCTGGCCTGGATGATCCTCTCCAGCTTCAAGCCCCCCAGCGAGATCGTCACGCTGAACCCGACGCTGCTGCCGCAGGACCCCACGTTGTCCAACTACGGGGACGTCGCCCGCCGCGTCCCGCTGCTGACGGTGTTGGGCAACAGCATCTACGTGACGCTCATCGGCTCCACCGTGAAGGTGCTGCTGGCCATCACCACCGCCTACGCCCTGGTCTACATCCGCGTCCCCGGGGCGAACCTGATCTTCCTGGGCATCCTGGTGGCGCTGATGGTGCCGCCGGAGGTCTCGATGCTGCCCAACTTCCTGACGATCTCCGCACTGGGGGGACGGGACACCCTGTGGGGGATCATCCTTCCCGGACTCGGGACGGCCTTCGGCACCTTCCTGCTGCGCCAGCACTTCAAAGCGCTTCCCAAGGAGCTCTTCGAGGCTGCGGAGCTCGACGGCGCCGGTCACTTCCGCAAGCTCTTCCAGATCGCGGTGCCGGTCTCGCTGCCGGCGATCGCCACGGTCGCGCTGGTGACCGTGGTCAATGAGTGGAACAGCTTCCTGTGGCCGCTGATCATCATCGACTCCCCGGAGAAGATGACCCTGCCGGTCGGGCTGAACCTGCTGCAGTCCATCGAGGCCCAGACCGGCAGTTACGGGATCCTCATGGCCGGGGCCGTCCTGGTGATCGTGCCGATGCTCATCGTCTTCGCCGCCCTGCAGCGCTACATCGTCGCCGGCCTCACCCAGGGGGCCGTGAAATGACGGCGCCCGCCCCAGCACCCACGTCCGCACTCACGTCAGCACCCACGAGGAGAACATCATGAGGATCACTGCACCCCATGCCGTCCGCGGCACCGCCGTCCTGGGGGTCGCCGCTCTGGCACTGACCGCCTGCGGGCCCGACACCACCGGTGATGACACCGCCTCCGAGGCGGAGAGCGTCGACTGGTCCGAGGTCGAACCGGCCGAGGAGATCACCTTCTGGACCAACCACCCGGGCGGCTCCGCCGACGTCGAGGAGGAAATCATCGCCGGTTTCACCGAGGAGACCGGCATCGAGGTCAACGTCGTCACCTCCGGAGCGAACTACGAGGAGACCTCCCAGCGCTTCCAGACCGCCCAGGGGACGGGCGACGTCGGCGACGTCGTCGTCCTCTCCGACGCCACCTGGTTCCCCAACCATCTCAACGACGCCCTGGTGCCGCTGGACTCGCTGCTGGAGGCCGCCGAGGTCGACACCTCGGGCTACGTGGACGCCCTCTACGAGGACTACCACTATGAGGACAGCCACTATGGTGTGCCCTACGCACGCTCCACCCCGCTGTTCTACTACAACGTGGACCACTACGAGGAGGCCGGCATCGAGAGTCCGCCCGAGACGTGGGACGAGGTCGCCGAGGTCTCCGAGCAGCTGATGGAGGCCGAGGTCGCGTCCTCCGCCTTCGCCTTCCCGCCGCAGGACGAGTACCCGGCCTGGACCATGGCCAACCTGGTCTGGGGCTACGGCGGGTCCTGGTCCGAGGAGTGGGACTTCTCCTCGGTGTCCTCCCCGGAGACGGTCGAGGCGATCGAGTTCGCCCAGGAAGCCGCTGACGACTGGGCCTCGGTGGCCTCTGGGGACCAGGGGGACGACTTCGCCTCCGGAGTGGCCAGCCAGGTCATCCAGTCCACCGGTTCACTGGTCGGCATCCTGGACACCGCCGACTTCGAGGTCGGCACCGCGTTCCTGCCGGGCGGCCCCGCGGCCGAGGGTGAGACCCCCACCGGTGGTGCGGGCCTGATGATCGCCTCCGACTCCGAGCCGGAGCGTCAGCTGGCCGCCGCGATGTTCGTGGGCCACATGACCAGCCCGGAGTCCACCGTCGACTTCTCCGCCGCCACCGGCTACGTTCCCGTCCAGAAGGACGCGGACATGTCAGAGGTCTATGAGGAGACGCCGCAGTTCGAGACCGCGGTGGAGCAGCTCGAGCGGGCCCGCGTCCAGGACTATGCCCGCGTGTTCGTGCCCGGCGGCGACCTGGCCCTGGCCCAGACCCTGCAGCGGGTACTGACCCAGGACGTCGAGGTCACCGACGAGCTGGAGTCCCTGGAGGAGGAACTGCAGGAGCTCTACGACCGCGACCTCGCCAGTGAGGTGGAGGACTGACCCGCAGCTGAAGGTTGACTAGGGTGGGGATCGGACGTTCGTCACGCACAGGAGGTTCCCACCCATGGCTGAGAAGACCCCCCACCAGAACACCACCTTCGATGTGGAGGGCGGCACCGCCCACGGCTATCTGGCGCTGCCGCCCTCCGGATCGGGCGCTGCCGTGCTCGTCATCCAGGAGTGGTGGGGACTGACCGATCACATCAAGGACGTCGCCGACCGACTCGCGGCTGCGGACTTCGTGGCGCTGGCTCCGGACCTCTACGGAGGCTGGATCACCCACGACGGCGACGAGGCCGGGGAGATGATGGCGAAGCTTCCCGCCGAGGAGGGTGCCCGGCAGCTGGCCGGCGCCACGGATTTCCTGCTCGCCCATGAGGCCGTCACCTCCCAGACCGTCGGCGCGATCGGCTTCTGCATGGGCGGAGGCTTCGTGCTCGCACTCGCTGCCCAGCAGGGCGCCGAGGTCTCTGCCGCCGTCCCGTTCTACGGGGTCGGTCAGGCCGTTCCGGAGAGCTACACCGGGGTGAAGGCCGCGGTGCAGGGCCACTACGCCGAGCGGGACGCCATGTACCCGGTGGAGCAGGCCCGGGCGCAGGAGGAGCAGATCCGCTCCGAGTCCGGTGCTGAGGTGGAGTTCCACTACTACGAGGCCGGCCACGCGTTCCACAACGACGAGAACCTCATCGGCACCTACGACGCCGAGAAGGCCCGGCTCGCCTGGGGCCGCGCGGTGGACTTCCTGACGGCGAAGGTGGTCTGAGCCGTGGCCCCGGCCTACCGGTGGTCGACGATCGGCACCGACGACGTCGACGCCTGGGCCCAGCTGACCAACCATCTCGCCGAGGTCGACGGCACCGAGGAGTTCTTCTCCGCCCAGGACCTCACCGAGGAGCTGACCGACGGTTACACGGACCCCGCGCGTGACACCGTCGCCGTCTGGGACGGTGAGACCATGGTCGCGGCGGGCAGATCCTGGGTGAAGCTCACGCTGGATCGTGAGGGCCAGGCCGGATCGAACCTCTCGGGGGGCGTGCACGCCGAGCACCGCGGACGCGGCCTCGGCACGGCGCTGATGGAGAAGCTCGAGACCAGGGCCGCGGAGCGCCTCGAGCAGCTGCACCCCGGGGCGCCGTCGTACTTCGGCGTGGGCGGGGCGCTGGCAGGCTCGGTCACCGAAGCCTTCCACGCCTCCCGCGGCTACGCGGTGGTCCGCTGGTTCAATCTGATGGGCCGACCCACCGGCACCGTGGCCGAGGCCGACCGGGCGCTCGCCGCGGTGAGCCTTCCGGAGGGTGTCACGCTGCGCGCCCCGAGCGCCGAGGACGAGGAACGCACCTTCACGGCCCATCGCCTCGCCTTCGCGGACCACTGGGGCTCGGCGCCGCCGGAGCGGGGACTCTGGGCGGCAGGCTGGGGGCAGAGCAGCAACCGACACCAGGCCTCGAGCCTCGCCGTGGACGCGGAGGGCACAGTGCTCGCCTACTGCCTCTGCGGACAGTGGGTGGATCGTGAGCTGTACGTGAACCTGCTGGGCACCGTCCCGGCCGGTCGAGGGCGAGGGCTGGGAAGCGCGGTCCTGCTCCACACGATCCGCGCCGCGGCCCGCAGCGGAGAGTACGACGTCATCGAGCTCGACGTCGACTCCGAGAGCCCCACCGGCGCGACCCGCCTCTACGAGCGGCTCGGCTTCACCGGCAGGCACACCCAGTCTGCGATGCGTCTCCGCCGTGGCTGAGGGGCATCGGCGGAGCAGGCTGAGGATCGGCGCGATCCCCGGCGCCACACCGGGCAAGTGGGCGAGCCGCTGGCGTGAGCGCTTCCCAGGGGTTCCCCTGCAGGTGGAGTACTTCGACGACGTGGGCCTGCTCGAGCGGGTGCGCTCGGGCACGGTCGACGTCGGCTATGTGCGCCTGCGCGAGGGCGCCGAGGAGGGTCTCGTCGACCCGGAGCTGTTCCACCGGGTGGTGCTGTACCGCGAGGTGCCGGTGGTGTGCGCCTCCCGCGATCATTGGGTGGCCGCCGCTGAGCAGTCCGTCGAGTGGGAGGAGATCGCCCAGGAGCCGCTCCTGGATGCGGCGGACATGCGCACGGGCGTGACCGACGCCCAGGAGGTCGCCGCCGCCGAGCGCATCGCCCTGGAGGTGGTCGCTTCCGGGTCAGGCCTGCTGGTGCTGCCGAACTCGGTGGCGCGGATGCTCTCCCGCAAGGACGTGGTGATCCGCCAGGTCGAGGGGCTGGCGGGCTACGACGTCGGCCTGTGCTGGCGTCGGGACCAGGACGACGAGGTCATCCAGGAGTTCATCGGCGTCGCCCGGGGCCGACGCTCCGGCTCGGGGCGGTCCGGGCTGGAGGAGCAGGACGCGCAGAAGAAGCCGGTGGGGAAGGCGGCAGGGAAGAAGCCCGCCGCGAAGCGGCAGGCCGCCGGGAAGAGGACGTCGGGGAGCAGACCGGGCACACAGCGGAAGAACTCGCCCGCCCGCGGGCCGCGCCGCGGAGGGTCGGGAAGACGCCGACGGGGCTGAGGTTCGGGCGGTGCTGAGGCTCAGGCGGGCAGGTGCTCGCGCAGTTCCCTGGCGGCCGCGGCGACGTCCTCGGCCTCGGTGACGGCACGCACCACGACGACCCGGTAGGCCCCGGCCTCGGTGACGTGCCGGATGTTCTCGGAGTCGATGCCTCCGATGGCGAAGAACGGCTTCGGCGTCTCCAGCTGGGCGGCGTAGCGGGGAAGGTCCAGTCCGACGGCGGCCCGTCCGGGTTTGGTGGGGGTCTCCCAGACCGGCCCGGTGCACCAGTAGTCGATGCCGGGGTCGTTGGAGGCTTCCCACACCTGGTCCTCGGTGTGGCAGGACCGTCCGATGATGACGTCGTCACCGAGGATCAGCCGGGCCTCCTCCGTGCTGAGGTCCTCCTGGCCGATGTGGAAGACGTCGACTCCGGTGATGCGGGCGACGTCGGCACGGTCATTGGCCGCGGAGAGGCCTGCGTACTCGTCGGCGACCTGCCGCAGCAGGGTCAGGGCAGCGATCTCGGTCTGGACGGTGACCTGCTTGTCCCGGACCTGGATGATGTCGACCCCGCCGGTGAAGGCCTCCACGAAGAACTCTCGCAGGGCGTCGAAGTCGAGCTCGTCGACCGGGCCCGCCTGCGGGTCGGAGATGAACCGCTGCAGGTCCGTGCAGACGTAGAGGCGTGAGGAGATCAGCCGCTGACGTCGCAGCTGGCCCACGTAGTGCTGCTCATGGGCCGAGGGCTCGTAGTCATGCGCCGGAGTGTTCATGGACCCAGCCTACCGAGCATGGGCGGTGCCCACATGCTGGACGGCCTGCTCGGCGTCGTTGACAGGGCCCGGTGCGCGGCGCACCCTGTGAACCATGTCTCCCTCGCCCTCCACGCGACAGGCGCGGCCGGCCGCGGACCAGAGTCCGCGCAGCGCCAAGCTCGCCGTCACCGTCTTCCCGCTGCTGATCCTCGGCGGCGCCGCCGTCGCGCTGCTGATGCCGGCCACCTTCGCGCCGCTGGGCGCCGGGGTCACCTATGCCCTGATGATCATCATGTTCGGCATGGGACTGACCCTGACCCTCCCGGACTTCGCCCTGGTGCTGAAGCGGCCGGCCCCGGTGCTGCTGGGGGTGCTGTTCCAGTACAGCATCATGCCGCTGCTTGCCCTGGGGATCGCGGTGCTGCTCCAGCTGCCCCCGGCGCTCGCGGCTGGCCTGATCCTGGTGGGATGCGTGCCCGGCGGGACGTCGTCGAACGTGGTCACCTATCTGGCGCGCGGCGACGTCGCCCTGTCAGTGACGATGACCTCGATCTCCACCCTGCTCTCGCCGCTGCTCACTCCGCTGCTGACCCTGTGGCTGGCCGGCCAGTACCTCCCGGTGGCCGCAGGCGACATGGCCGCCAGCATCGTGCAGATCGTGCTGATCCCGGTGGTGGGCGGCATCGTGCTGCGGCTGCTGCTGCCGCGGCTCGTCGTCCGGATCCAGCCGGCGCTGCCCTGGGTCTCGGTGCTGGGCATCACCTATGTGGTGCTCGCCGTCGTCGCCGGCTCCCGTGCTGAGCTCGTCTCCGCCGGGCTGCTGCTGATCCTCGGAGTGATGCTGCACAACTGCTGCGGCTACGGGATCGGCTACCTCGCCGGGAAGCTCACCCGCGGCTCCGTGCCCACACGGCGAGCGATCGCCGTCGAGGTCGGCATGCAGAACTCAGGGCTCGCGGCAGGGCTGGGCGCCCAGCACTTCACCCCGGAGGCCGCACTGCCCGGGGCGATCTTCTCGGTCTGGCACAACATCTCCGGCGGACTGCTGGCCTCGGTGTGGGGCCGGCGTCGTCCCGGATCCTGACCTCAGCTCTTCAGGACCAGCGGGTCCCGGCGCAGCATCATCACCAGGGACACCGCCAGCGCCAGGATCACGAAGATGAACGGTGCGGCGGAGAGCATCACGACGGTCTGCAGCGCCTGCAGCCCGCCCGCGTAGAGCAGCACCGCCGCCGTGGCACCGGTGAGCACGCCCCAGACGCCCATCACTGAACGTTGCGGATTCATCCGGCCGTCGGAGGAGATCACCGAGAGCACATAGGTGTTGGAGTCGGCGCCGGTGACGAAGTACAGGACCACCAGCACGACGGCGACCACAGAGGTCAGCGCCGTCAGCGGCAGTTGATCGAGCAGGCCGAAGAATGCGGTGTTCACGTCCTCGACGGCGGCCTCTCCGATGCCGGTGCCCCGCTCCAGGTCCATCCACATGGCCGAGCCGCCGAAGACGCTGAACCAGAGGGAGAACACCAGGGACGGCACGCCGAGCACCACGAGCACGAACTGGCGGATGGTGCGGCCCCGGGAGATGCGGGCCAGGAAGACGCCGACGAACGCGCCCCAGGAGATCCACCAGGCCATCATGAAGTAGGTCCACCACTGCATCCACTGCAGGTCGTCCGCCTCGGTGGGGAGCATCAGGCTGATCTCCACGAAGCCCCCGGCGTAGGAGCCCAGGGACCGGAAGAAGATGTTGATCAGCCAGCTGGTCGGCCCGGCGAGCAGCACGAAGATCAGCAGCGCGGCGGCCAGCACCATCGTGGTCTGGCTCAGGTAGCGGATGCCGCGCCCGACCCCGCTCATGGCAGAGGCGGTGAAGATCAGGGTGATCAGCGCGATGATGCTGATCTGCACCCCGGAGGTGGTGAGCTCCAGGCCGGTGATCTGGCTCAGCCCCTGGCTGATCTGCGCAGCGCCCAGGCCCAGCGATGTCGTCGTGCCGAAGAGCGTGGAGACGATCACCATCACGTCCACGGTCTTGCCGACCGCGCCGTCGGCGTGGCGGCCGATCAGCGGGCGCAGGATGGGGGAGACCAGGCCCTTGTTGCCGAGGCGGTGGGTGGAGTAGCCGATGGCGAGGCCGAAGATCGCGAAGACGGCCCAGGCGTGGATGCCCCAGTCCAGGAAGGTGAAGCGCAGGGCGTCGATGACGGCCTCCTGGCTGCCCGCCTCGGTGAGACCGTGGGGCGGGTCGAACAGGTGGGACACCGGCTCGGCCACGCCGTAGGTGATCAGTCCGATGCCCATCACTGCGCCCAGCAGCATCGCGATCCACGCGTAGGTGGGATACTCCGGGCGGGAATCGTCCGGGCCGAGCCGGATCCTGCCGAAGCGGGTGAACGCGAGCACCAGCAGCAGGCCGATCAGAGCCAGGGGGATGATCAGCAGCGACCAGCCGCTGGTGGCCGTCACCCAGTTCATGGCGGCGCTTGCGGCGGTGTTCATCCGCTCGGGCCAGAAGCCGGCCACGGCGATGAACGCGACGATCAGGGTGACGGAGGACCAGAACACCGCGTTGAGCGAGCTGCCCGGGCTCTGCGGGGACTCCGGGAAGCGTTCTGCTTCCTCGGGGAGAAAAGTGGTCTGACCCGCAGGGCGCGGCTCAGCAGGGGTGTCCTGCGGCATGGAGCGGTCCGTTCGTCGGGGGAGAGGATCGCCGCGTCAGCGCAGGAGCACGCAGAGGTGGTCCGGACCTGCTGCCGGCCGGTCAGCGGGGTGCCGAGTGACGGGCGGTCCGGGAGGGTGGTGCGGCGAGAATTCGCACCACCCTACACGAGGTTGCTCAGAGGATCTGGCTGGCCTGGGCGAACTCGAAGCGGCCTCCACGGGCGGTCAGGGCGGGGTCGTGAGCGGGATCGGGAGCATGGCCGACGTTCACCACCGCGATGGTCTTCCACCCGTTCTCCGAGTGGACGGCGGTGTCGACACCAGCGGCATCCAGGCCTGTCATGGGCCCGGAGGCGAGGCCGTGGGCGCGGAGGGCGACCAGCAGGTAGCCCAGCTGGATGAGGGCGTTGTCGCGTCCCATGCCGTGCCGAGCCTCGGTCTTGTCGGCGAAGTTCTCGCGCAGCCCCGGCATGCCCGGTGTGAGGAAAGGCATGTGCTCGTGCCACTGGGGGTCGAATGCTGCCACCAGGGTCAGCGGTGCGGCCAGGGTCTTCTCCTTGTTGCCGGACATCAGGTGCTCGACGACGGCGCGGCGGGTCTCCTCGCCGGTGACCACGGTCAGCCGCAGAGGCTGGTTGTTGAAGGCGGTGGGCGCCCAGCGCAGGTCCTCGTAGACGCGGCTGATGACCTCGAGGTCGACGGGCTCGTCCGTGAAGTGGTGGGTGGTGCGGGTGCCTTCGAACAGGTGGTCCACGGTCTCCCGGTCCAGGACGGCTGCCTCGGTGGTGGTCGACGTCATGCGTGCTCCTCGTGGTCTGGGGCTCATGGGGCGGGGCCCTCGGGTGGTCGTTCAACATTCAACAACGCGGGGGTGGGGGGAGGTTCTTCCGCCGAGGAGGCGTATGTGAGGGGAGTCACGTGTGATGGATCGACTGATGATCGGTGGCCCATAGAGCTTCTGCCGGCTTCGTGGTCCGCCTGCTGTGAGGAACTGGCCAGGAGTTTCATCTGTCGCTTCATCCTGCATTGGCCCTGCACAAGATCGCCGTGAACTTGATCGACTCACGTGTACAGTCCGGCCTGGCGGTCAACGTCGCCTACCCGAGCGGCAGGTCCTGTTCAAGGGGGAGCGCGCATGAGTGTGCGCCACAGCAAGGTTCCGATGTGGGGCTTTTTCGAGCGAGTGTTGCCGCCCTGGGCAGAGATGTTGTGGGGTGAAGGGGGAAAGTACCTACCGCACAGAGAGGTATGTGTTGTGCAGCCCAGTCGCGCGTTGGCCGGAGCAAGTGCAGTCGGAGCCCTTCTGGTGGCGCTCTCTGCCCCGGCAGCCTCAGCCACCTCCACTCCGCAGCCAATCGTTCACGCTGTATCACCAGTCATGACCAACTACGCTCCTTCATGCAATGTGGGGCAGGCCGGCTTGGTGATCGGTGCCGGAGGGGCACTCGCTGCCGCATTCACCGGCCCGGCCGGGGCGACAGTCGCCGCAACTGGATACGCAGTCAGCGCAGCGGCGACCCTTATGGGATGCGCCGAGAGCGCTCACTGAAAGGAGGCCATCGATGAACAACTACACTGCACTATTCGTCATCTGCTGGGTTGTCGCGGGTCTGTTCAGTCTTGCCGCGATCCTGAGCTTCCTAGACGGTGCTGTTCTCTCCGGGTCGTTGCAGGTGCTGGGAGCCGTTCTGTTCGTAGCAACGGGCTTCGTGGTGAACGCCAAACGGAGTGGCCAGCACCACGCTGATACCTGATCTCACTGCCCCATCCACGCAGATTGGTCAGTCGGTGCGGCACGCCCCGGCCCCAGCGCGGTCCATCATCTCCGTCAGTAGCTCCTGGCAACCTGGAAGGCACAGAAGGAGCACTCCTGCTCGGGGCCTTGGATCGGGGTGATTCCGCGGATCCAGACTATGCAGGGCCGGCCCGGGAGTCGTGTCATAGGGGGTGGATAGCGTGGAGGACATGGAGCACCAGCACCGGAGCAGCAGGGGAGAAGGAGCCGGCGAGGACGTCGTCGCTGGCGTGTTGCCTGCACGGATCGCGCATCTGGACGCTGAACCCGAACTCACCACGTCCTGGGAACTGCTGCTGGCCTCCCGGAGGGCCGAAGCAACACTGATCACCACCCTGCTCACCTACCAGGACCGGCGCGAGCGTGAAGCCCTAGCCGCCGGGCTGGCCTTCCATCAACGCCGCGCCGCCCGCGATGCCGCCCTGCGCGATGCCGCCCTGATCCTGGGCGCCACCGAAGCAGTGACCTCTGGGATCCTCACCGCTGCCCGCACCACCCGGACCAGCCTGCCCACCACCTGGACCGCCTACACCACCGGGGAGATCGACACCCCCAGGATGCGCACCATCGCCCGAGCCGCGATGACCCTGATCCGTCTCACACACCTGCACCACCTCGAACACCTCGATACGGCGGCCTCTGCTGCGGCCCAGCGGCTCACCACCGGGCAGCTGCGGGCCTGGCTGCGTCGATACATCGCCCGACTCGATCCCGCCCAATACGCCGCAGACTGTGCCGCCTCCCGGGCTGATCGCTGGGTACGCATCCATCACGATGATCACGCGATGAGCTACCTGGAAGCCCGACTGCCTACTGTGGCCGCGGCAGCGATCGCCAACCGGCTGCGGGCAGTCGCCCGCGCACAGAACACCCCCATCCCCACCCCCGCCGGGGCTGGTACTGGTGCTGGTACTGGTACTGGTGCTGGTGCCCCACCGTCAGGGGTACAGGCACCGGCCACCACCGGTCAGGCACCGCTGCCCTTCCCTGTCCAGGAACACAACGGGCTGGAACGCACCACCATCGAGGAGCCACCGATCCAGGTCCAGGACGGCCCGGAATGCCTCCCCCACCAGGCGCACGACTCAGCAGCAGCCACCCACAACCACACCGGTACTGATGCCGGTACTGATGTTGATGCTGTCAGAGAGGCTGGGGATACTCGGACGTTGTCTCAGCGGGAAGCGGATCTGTTCTGCGCCTGGCTGCTCGATGGTCGGGTCGAGGGAGCCTCGATCGAGGCGAAGATCGCGATCATGATCCCCGAGGCCACCCTGAACGGTGACTCCCAAGCCCCCGGGATCAGCGCAGACCGTACATGGGTCATCCCCGCCGCCGACGCCCGCCACCTCGCCGCCCAAACCCTCACCCAGAACACCAGCCAGAACACCGGCCAGGATCGGGGTCTCCACCACTGGTATCAGGCCTACTACCGCCCCACCCCGGACCCCGTCGGCCGATCAGCTGCTGCTGGGGATGATGGTCTGGGACCCACCGCAGATGAGGCCGACATCCTCTCGGTCACCTACCAGGGCCGCTACGCACCGGCCCGATTACGCGATGCGATCACCTTCCGCGATGGCACCTGCCAAGCCCCCGGCTGCGCCATCGAAGTCCCCCGCTGCGATCTGGATCATCGACTCCCCTACCCGACAGGACCCACCACCGGGGGAAACCTCCAGGCACTGTGCCGACGACATCACCGGCTCAAATCCCATGGCCACCTCGAGATACCCGCACGCCCGGCCCCAGAACCAGCCCCACCAGAACCAGCCCAACCAATACCTGCCCCGCCAAAACCGGCTCCGCCGCTTCAGCGTCAGCGCCCCCAGAATCACCGGCATCACTCTGCACTCGAACGTGCCTTGCGATACTCCCCAGCTCACCGTGCGTCCCGATCGCGCGACTCAGCCTCGCCCCGTGGGGGTCACCTTCTCAGCGGACCAGTGGACCTGCTCCACTGCACCGCCCGCATCCGGATCTGATCACTGCCGCATGCTCGAGTTGGGTCCTTCGCTGCAGCGCAAAGTTGCTTGTCGTCGTCGGCTCGCCGCCCGGAAACGGGGCGGCTGAGCCTCACCGACGGGCGATCACGTCATACCGGTGCCAGTGCTTCGGGCCCCGGCCGCTGGGCCCGTCGAACTCGTGCTCCTCGAGCTGCAGGATGCCGAGCCCGGACATCATCGCCTCCACCTCATTCCGGCGGTGGAACGTCATGCCCGCCACGGCCGTGTCTCCGTGCGCCCAGGAGTCGCGGTCGCCGAGCAGGTTCACCGCCAGCACGCCGCCCGGGTGCAGCGCGGCGAGGATCCGCTCCCACAGGGTCGCCAGCGCGGTCGGCCCCAGGAACGGGAGGCTCATGCAGGACAGCAGCAGATCCGCACGCGGCGGCTCCACGGCCTCGAGATCCTCCACCGCTGCGGTCAGCCCGGAGTCCAGTCCGTCCCTGCGGGCGCGGGTTGCGACCAGCTCCACGGCGGCACTCTCCCGGTCCACCGCCGTCACGTGGAATCCTGCACGCAGGAGGTGCAGCGACTCGGTTCCGTCGCCGCATCCCAGGTCTATTGCGGACGCGGGCCGGAGATCCTTTGCTGGGACGTGCGCCATCGCGTCAAGGAGCAGGGGCCTCGGCTCCCGGCCTGCGGTCCGCCGATAGTAGGCGTCCCAGTCGGCGTCGTCGGTGTGTGCGGCGCTCGTCATACGGGGCACTCAGCCTTCCGATTGGAAATCACCCTCCTAGGGAGTGATAATCTCTACCCAGGAGTTTTTCGGATCCTCGGATCCGGCCGCTTCGCGGATGTAGCTTAATGGTAAAGCTTCGGCTTCCCAAGCCGACGACGCGGGTTCGATTCCCGTCATCCGCTCCACTTCTCAGGGGTGATGCGCACAGCGCATCACCCCTGATCACGTTTTGGCCCGTCCGCTCATTGCCACCGTCTACGCGCGCCAGTAGCGTGAATGAATGGATTCCTCAACGCTCGACGACGTCATCCAGCGGGCCGTCTGGCGCGGTCTCGCCCTCAACAAAGACACTGTGGAGCTCGTCGACACCGGTCTCGACTTCCAGGTGGCCCTGGCCGACGACGCCGCCGGCGAACGGTGGGTCCTGCGCATCCCGCGGCGTCCTGACGTCGTCGAACGCATGGACGACGAGGCCCGCATCCTGGACCTGGTCCGCCCTCATCTCAGCGTCGCGGTGCCGGACTGGACCATCCGCTCCGAGGAGCTGCTCGCCTACCGGGCGCTCCCCGGCCACCCCGGGCTGACCCTGCGCGGCGGAGAGCCGCAATGGCACATGGACCCGGAATCCCACGAGTTCGCCACCGCGCTGGGTCGGCTGCTGGCGGAGCTGCACAGCATCGACGTCGATCAGGCGCGCGACGCGGGCGTCGAGATCCGGACCCCGGAGCAGACCCGCCAGCGCTGGCAGGAGGAGGTGGACCAGGTCTCCGGCGAGTTCGACGTCGCCGGAGAGCTGCTCACCCGGTGGCGCACTTGGCTCGATGCCGACGAGCTGTGGCCGGACCGCACCGTGATGACACATGGAGAGCTCTACCCCGCCCATATCCTCCTCGGCGACACCGGGGAGATCACCGGGGTCCTCGACTGGACCACCGCCCGCGTCGACGACCCCGGACGGGACTTCACCTACCAGTTCTCCATCGGCGGGCAGGAGGCCTTCGACCTCACTGTCGCGGCCTATGAAGAGGCCGGGGGGACCGTCTGGCCGAAGCTCGCCGAACACTGCCACGAGCTGTGGGCGGCCTCTCCGGTGGCCTACGGCATGTTCGCACTCACGACCGGAGAGCCGCAGCACCGGATCGCCGCGGCCGCGCTGCTCAACCCTGAGGCGACCGGCTGACCCTCAGCCGAGCGAGAAGCGCAGGGTGCGCACCTCGAAGGGCCGCAGGCGCACAGGTGCCGAGGTCCCGACGTCGGTGAGGTTGTCCTCGATCAGGCTGACCTCACGGACTCCGGCCACCGGGGCGTTGACCGTGATGGTGCCCTCCGCACGGCGGCCCAGCGATTCGTAGACACGGACCACCAGGTCTCCTGAGCGGTCGTCAGCGAGCTTCACCGCGGAGATCACGAGCCCCTCGCCCTCGCATCGGACAAGCGGGGCGAAGCCCTGTGAACCGTTCAGCCGACGCCGTGGCATGTTCATCTCGATGCCCGCGCGGGTGGCCTCAGCCACCCCGGCGCCGATGACCATCCCGTAGACATGGGTCTGGACACCCTGGTCCGTCTCCGGGTCCGGAAATCGTGGCGCCCGCAGAAGCGAGAGGCGCACGGTGGTCGTCACGTCGGCGTCCACGACGTCCCGGGTGACGTCATAGCCGTAGATCGAATCGTTCACCAGCGCGACGCCGAAGCCGGGCTCCTCCGCCAGGACGAACCGATGCATGGACGTCTCGAACTTCGCCGCCTCCCAGCTGGTGTTGGAATGGGTGACCCGACGGTGGAATCCGAACTGAGTCTCGGCGGCGGTGTGTTCGGCCCGCACATCCAGCGGGAACGAGGCCTTGAGGAACTTCTCTGTCTCCTGCCAGTCTGTGCTCTGCTCGAACCGCAGCACCCGGCTGTCCGGTTCCAGGATGAGACGCTGCTGCAGGGTCGAGGCGGAGAAGCTTCGGTCCACCGTGACGACGGCGCCGCCGGTGTCGGTGACCTCGGCGGACAACGACGACGCCTCGCGAAGCTCCGTCACCCGGTTGCGGTAGAAGCGATCCACGTCCCAGGCGTCCCATTTGTTCGGGAAGTCCTGGTGCAGCTGCAGCACCCCTGCCTCCTGGCCCGGGGCCACGCACTCCCGACCGGAGGCGAGGTCCACGGCCGAGGACACGTGACCCTCTGGAGTGATCGTCACGGAGACCAGGGCGTTGCGGAGCTCGAACCCGCCGTCCTTCGTCTCGGTCAGCAGCACGGCATCGGAGCCGGCCTCCGGCACCGGGGAGGCCCCGTGCGCGGGGAGGCCGTCAGCGCTGAACGGTGTCGGGTTCGCCTCCACCGGGACGTCCCCTGTGCCCACCAAGGCGGTGAGCGCGTCATGGATGATCCGCTCGGTGCGCGCCCGGATGTGCTCGTAGGTCTCCTGGGCCTCGCGATGCACCCAGGCGATCGAGGTGCCGGGCAGGATGTCGTGGAACTGATGCAGCAGGGTCATCTGCCACAGCTCATCGAGTTCGTCATAGGGGTACTCGGCTCCAGCGCCCACCGCAGCAGTGGAAGCCCAGAGCTCGGCCTCCATCAGCAGATGCTCGCTGCGTCGGTTGCCCTGCTTCGTCTTGTGCTGGGAGGTCAAAGTCGCTCGGTGGATCTCCAGGTACAGCTCACCGACCCATACGGGCGGCTCCGGGACCTCCTCGCGCGCCCGATCGTAGAACTCGTCCGGGTGCTCCCAGCGGACGGTGGGGCTGCCCTCCAGGTCGGCGAGGCGCTGAGCGCGGCCCACCATCTCCCGGGTGGTGCCGCCGCCGCCGTCGCCGTATCCCACCGGGGCGATGGAACCGCTGGCACGTCGGGACTCCCGGAACTTCGCGGTGGCCTTGGCCAGCTCCTCGCCGGAGAGCTCAGAGTTGTACGTGTCCATGGGCGGGAAGTGGCTGAGGATGCGGGAGCCGTCGATCCCCTCCCATTCGAAGGTGTGATGCGGGAACACGTTGACCTGGTTCCAGGAGATCTTCTGCGTGAAGAACCAGTCGAATCCGGCGCGGACCATCAGTTGCGGGAGGGCGGGGGAGTAGCCGAAGGAGTCCGGCAGCCATACTCCTCGACACCGCACCCCGAACTCGCGTTCGAAGAAGCGCTGCCCTTGGGAGAACTGCCGCACGATCGCCTCCCCGGTGGGCATGACGACGTCGGACTCCACCCACATGCCGCCCAGCGGCAGGAAGCGCCCAGCGGCGACCGCCTCACGGATGCGCTCCCACACCTCGGGGCGGTGCTCCTTGATCCAGGCGTACTGCTGGGCCGAGGACATTCCGTAGACGAAGTCCTCGGTGCGGTCGATCAGCTCGGCCATCGACGTCGTCGTCCGGGCCACTTTGCGGATGGTCTCGCGGACGGGCCACAGCCATGCGGAGTCGATGTGGGCGTGGCCCACGGCGGAGATCGTGTGCGCGCTGGCCTCCGAGGGTGAGGCCAGGACCTCGGTCAGCTCGGCCCGGGCGGCGGCTGCCGTGCCGGGGATGTCCTGCAGATCGAGCACGTCCAGCGCATCATCGAGAGCCTGCAGGATCCGGTGACGACGTCGCCCGTCCGGCAGCTGCTGGGCCAGGTCCAGCAGCACCTCGATGTCCAGGGCGAGTTCGTGGGTGTCCTCCTCGAAGAGCGCGAGGTCCATCCTGCGGGTCACGTAGAGGGGTTCACGGTGAGCGGTGAGGACGTCGCCCTCATAGGTGGGGATGAAGCCCCGGCTCCCATGGATCTCAGGATTGGCCGCCGCTTCGAGGAACAGCTCGATCTCCTCGCCCCCGGCCGCCTCCTCCAGCAGCACGGCGTGCTGGTTCTGCGGGTTCACCGCCTTCAGCGGCGTGCCGTCCGGTCGATAGATCAGCGCCTCACACTGGAAGCCCGTCCGTGAGACGTCGAAGCCCAGGTCCACGACGAGTTCGATCTGCCGCCCGGCCCAGTGCTGCGGCACTGTGCCACGCAGCCGGAACCAGGTCGTGCCCCAGGGCGGGCCCCACGGGGTGCCCACCTCGTAGGCCTCGAACTCCAGTTGGAGGCCGTTCGTCGGCGGGATCGGCTCGCCGGGGAGCTCGTGCGCGGCCACGTCGAAGGGGATCGAGGCGGCGTGGACCGCGGGCAGGATGCGCTCCTTCAGTGCCCGGGAGGCCCGTCCGACGGTGAGTGTGGCGTCATCGTGCATGGGGCACCATCCTGATGGGGTGGAAGACAGATTTATGACAGCGCTGTCCGGTCGATACAATCAAAGGAGTTCAGTGTTGTCAACGTCACATTCGCGTGACGGAGGGGGTGTGTGGTGGGGCGCAGGGTCACCCTTCAGGATGTCGCGTCGACCGCGGGAGTCAGCCTCAAGACAGCCTCGCGCGTGGTCAACGGAGAGCGCTATGTCGCCGAGACGACGGCGGAGCGCGTCAGGGCCGCGGTCAGGCAGCTGGGTTTCCGGCCCCACCAGGCGGCCCGCAGCCTGGCTCGCGGGCGCAGGCTGCCGATGGCGGGTCTGCTGGTCACCACCCTGGAGAATCCCCATGTGGTCGCGCTCGCCCATGGGGTGGAGCGTGTGCTGCGCGCCGCGGGACATTCGCTGATCATCGCCTCTACTGATGAGGATGCTCAGCAGGAGAGGCAGCTCCTCGAGGACTTTCAGGACAGAGGGGTGGACAGTCTGGTGATCGTCCCCTCCGGGGAGGATCACCGCCACCTCTTCGCAGCCGCGGGAAGCATGTCCATGGTCCTGGCCCACCGCATCATCGCAGGGCTGGACGCGGACTCCGTGGCCCCTGATGACTGGGGTGCGACCCGTGCCGCGGTCAAGGGGCTGCTGCGTGAGGGGCACGAGCGGATCGCCTTCATCGGCGACCTCGATTACATCTACAACATCCGTCAGCGCATCGCTGGCTTCCGTCAGGCGCACCGGGAGTTCGGTGCGGCCACGCAGGAGGACCTGCTGCGCTTCGGGGTCCGCACCACGGAGGAGTCCCGCTCCGTCGTCTCCGGGATGCTCGACTCTCCGAACCCGCCCACCGCGATCTTCGGCTCCAACAATCTGCTGACCCTCGGGGTACTGGAGGAGCTCCATGAGCGCGGGAGGGAGGTCGCCGTCGTCGGCTTCGACGACCTGCCCGAGGCGCGCTACTTCGACGTGCCGGTGAAGGTGCTGGCCTATGACAAGTCCGGGGTCGGCCGCACTGCCGCTCAGCTGCTGCTGGAGCGGGCTGCGGCCGAGGATCCCGCCCCACGTCATGTCACGATGCCGGTGACCGCACGCCGCTTCACCGGCCGTTGAGACCGTAGCCGCCGGTGGCATCACCGTGGGAGCACCTCTTGACATGACAGCGCTGTCCTGTGATCCTCGACACAGTTCGAGAGGTTGGGGGAGTGAGAGTCATGGGTGAGGCACGAGCGCTGAACAAGGTGGTCGCCGGTGGGGCTGCGGTATGTCTGCTTGTGGTCGGCTGTGGAGACGCGGCAGACGATGAGGGGGTGACCCTGCGGTTCGCCTGGTGGGGAAACGAGCATCGCCACGAGATCACCCAAGAGATCATCGACATCTACGAGCAGGAGAACCCGCACGTCTCGATCGAGACCGAGTACGGCGGGTCCTTCGAGGATCACTGGGATCGGCTGGCCACGCAGGTCGCCGGTGGGGATGCCCCGGATGTGATCCAGATGGACGAGCAGTACCTGCGGGAGTACGCCGACCGGGGAGCCCTCCACAGTCTGGACGAGGTCGACGTCTCAGAGTTCTCCGAGACGGCGGTGGCGAACGGCCGTGTGGAGGATGAGCTCCTGGCCGTCACCCTCGGGCTGAATGCGCCCACAGTGCTGGCCAACGTGGATGTCTTCCAGTCTGCTGGCGTCGACGTTCCCGACGACGACACGTGGACCTGGGAGGACTTCGCCGACGTCGCGGCAGAGATCAGCGAGGGCTCGGACGACGTCTGGGGCAGCGCCGGGCCGCTGGGGATCGCGCCGTTCCAGGTCTGGCTCCGCCAGTCTGGAGCTCATCTGGCGACCGATGAGGGTGAGCTCGGGTTCGCCGTTGCCGAGGCGCAGGCGTACTTCGAGTACTTCAAGGACCTCCTCGACGCCGAGGTGCTTCCGCCGGCGGCCGTGATCCAGGAGGACCGCGCCGCTCCCGAGGAGCAGACGCTGAGCGGCACGGGACGAGAAGCGCTGGCGACACGATGGACGAACCAGGCTGTCGGCTCGGCACAGGCGAGCGGGGCGTCACTGGAGCTGCTCCGGTATCCCGGGAGGAGTGACTCGGACGACGACCCCCTGTGGCTGAAGTCGTCGATGTATCTCTCCGTGCCTGCGACCACGGACCACCCCCAGGAGGCGCAGCAGTTCATCGATTTCTTCGTGAACTCCGAGGACGCGGCGCGGATCGCCCAGGTCGAACGGGGAGTGCCTCCCAATATGGCAGTCCGCGAGCTGGTGGTGGACGACCTCGATGACCTGGACGCCGAGACGGTCGACTTCATCGAGCAGCTGGAGGCGGAGGAGGCGGAGCCTGAGCCCCTCGCCCCAGTCGGCAGCTCCGACTTCCAGCCGACGGTGGACCGGTACCTGATGGAGGTCTTCTTCGACCGGCTGAGCCCGGAGCAGGCGGCGGAGGATCTCGTGGCGGAGCTGGAGGGCCAGCTCGGATGAACGTCAGGGCGGAGGAGCGTCAGTGCCGCAGCCGGGTTGTTCGGAGCCTCGGGGTGGGGACGGTGCTGTCGCTGGCTCTCGTCAGCTGCGGAGAAGGTGGGGCCGACGACGGTGACGTCAGCCTGAGCTTCACCTGGTGGGGGCCTGACGCACGGCACGAGCTCACCCAGGAGGTCATCGACCTCTACGAGGAGGAGAACCCCCACGTCAGCATCGAGCCGAGTTTTCGGGAGTGGGGCGGGTACTGGGACGCACTGGCCACTCAGGCCGCCGGCGGGGACCTCCCGGACATCGTCCAGATGGACAGCGGCTATCTGAGGACATACGCAGATCAGGGCAGTCTTCTGGAGCTGGAGACGGTCGACACCTCGCGCCATGACGAGAGCGTCGTCAGGAACGGGATGATCGACGACGAGCTGTTCGCGGTGACCATCGGCATCAACGCCACGGTGATGGCGGCCAACGTCACCCTGTTCGACGAGGCCGACGTGGACCTTCCCGATGACACGACGTGGACATGGGAGGACTATGCCGAGGTCAGCAGCGAGCTGGACGATGCGCTGCCTGACTCGCACGGAGCCGAAGGACCCTTCGGCATCGCGACCCTGGAGATGTGGCTGCGCCAGCAGGGCAAGGAGATCCGCAGTCCTGACGGTGACGATGTCGGCTTCACCGTGGAGGATGCCGCACGCTACTTCGAGCTTCAGCTCGAGCTGATGCAGCAGGGGGCCTATCCCGGCGCTGACGTGATCTCCGAGAACCAGTCGGCCGGTCATGAGCAGTCCCTGGCCGGGCAGGGGCGCGCGGCCCTGAGCACCTGGTCCTCCAATGAGCTGCTGGCGATCGCGACCGCCACAGGAGATGAGTTCACCCCTCTTCGACTGCCCAGGCAGAGCGAGAGTCCGAGCCGTCCTGACACGTACTACAAGTCCAGCATGTATCTCTCCGGTTCCGCCGGGACGGAGCATCCGGAGGAGGTCCAGCACTTCATCGACTTCTTCGCGAACTCGACTGCGGCGGGAGAGATCCTGCGGACAGAGCGGGGCGTGCCGCCGAACGCCGACGTCTTGGACGCGGTGCTCCCGGGCCTCACTGGTCTCGACGCCGACATCGCGGAGTTCCTGCGGGGCATGGAAGGGGAGGTGGGGGATCCGCCGCCCCTGCCGCCCTCTGGGGGAGCCGACTTCGGTCAGATCGTGCAGCGTTATGAGCTGGAGGTCTTCTTCGAGCGGCTGTCCCCTCGTCAGGCGGCGGAATCGATGGTGGAGGAGATGAGCGTGTGAGCGGGTACGGCACGAGTCAGGTGAGCAGAGATCCGAGTTCCGGGGTCGATCGCCGCACGTTCCTGCGGTTCGCCGGCGGAGTCGGGGCGGTCCTCCCGCTGGCGGCGCTGACCGGCTGCGGCGGTTCCGCGACCGCAGAGGGTCACGTCATACGCATCGCCTACCAGCAGTTCGGCTCCGGCACGCTGTGGGAGGACTGGATCAACGCCGCGGCAGAGCGCTACACGAGCCAGCATCCTGATCGGATCGTCGAACTGGTGCCGATCGTCGCGGCCGAGAACGACTACTACACGAAGAACGAGCTGCTGATGTCCTCGCCGCGGACCTCGCCGGACGTCGCCTACGCGGACACCTTCATCCTGCTCTCCGACGTCGGGGCGGGCTATCTGCAGCCCGTCGACGAGTTCGTCGAACAGTGGGGCGACTGGCAGGAGATCGCCCAGGCCTCACGCGATGCGGTCAAGGCGGAGGACGGCCTCACCTACGCCGTCCCCACCCATACCGACACGCGAGCCATCTGGTTCAACAAGGAGGTCTTCGCCCAGGCCGGCCTCCCCGAGGAGTGGGCGCCGCAGGACTGGGCGGAGATCCTCGAGGCGGCCCGGACCATCAAGGCCGAGCTGCCCGACGTCGCGCCGATGGTCATCTACTCCGGAAAGCCCCAGGGGGAGAAGGCCTCCATGCAGGGATTCGAGATGCTGCTCTACGGCACCGCCTCCACCCTCTATGACGAGGACACCAGCCGGTGGGTGATCGGTTCCGCCGGGTTCCTGGAGTCGCTCCAGCTGCTGGAGACCGTCTTCGAGGAGGAGCTGACCCTCAGCCTCGCTCAGAACCTCGACCCCAACATCAGCGAGACCATCTATTCCCGGCTGCTGCCGGAGGCTCAGCTGGGAATGGTCATCGACGGCTCCTGGGTCTCCCAGAACTGGGTGGAAGGAGGCACCAGCCCCTGGCCGGAATGGACCGAGACCATGGGTCTGGCCCGGATGCCCACCCAGCACGGCCAGGACCCCGGCTTCGTCACCCTCAGCGGCGGGTGGTGCCTGACCCTGCCGGAGTACTCCTCGGACCCGGAGATCGCCTTCTCCTTCATCGAAGCGCTCTGCGAGAAGGACGTGATGGTCGACTTCACCATCGCCAACAACTACATCACCGTCCGAGAGGACGTCGCCGCCGACGAGCGATACCAGAGCTACTCGCCCACCGCAGAGTTCTTCACCTCGCTGCTCGAGGGCGCCCATTACCGGCCTGCGCTGCCGGCCTATCCCGAGGTGTCCAACGCCATCCAGGAGGCTATGGAGGCCGTGATGACCCGATCCCAGACCCCTGAACAGGCGGCTGCCGCCTACGACGCCGCCGTCACCGACATCGTCGGCCCTGAGAACGTGCAGGACGAGTCGTCATGAGCGCGCCGACCGCCACGCAGTCCCAGATCCATCGGCCCGACGCCAGCGGCGAAGGAGGGCCTCCACGGCAGAATCGCACCATCGGGGACCGCCTCACGTTCGGCCGGGCCGTCCCCATGGTTCCCGCGCTGTCGCTGCTCGTGCTGTTCATGGCAGGCCCCATCCTGTACTCGCTCTGGCTGGCCTTCACCGACTCCGCGATCCGCGGCGAGGGGGCGGCGGAGACCTCCTTCGTCGGGTTCGAGAACTTCACCGACGCCTTCACCGACTCTCAGTTCTGGAACTCGGTCGGGCTGACGCTCGTCTTCACCGTGGTGTCTGCGGTGATCGGCCAGAACCTTCTCGGGCTGTTCCTCGCACTGCTGATGGAGAAGGCCCACCGGGCCGTGACGTTCGTCATCACCGCCATCGTCATCGCGGCGTGGATCCTGCCCGAAGTCGTGGCCGGATACCTGCTCTACACCTTCTTCGCCGACGAGGGCAGCCTCAATGTGATCCTGGAGTCCATCGGGCTTCCGCAGCAGGACCTGCTCTTCAGCCTTCCGATCCTCGCAGTCGCCTTCGCGAACATCTGGCGGGGCACGGCGTTCTCCATGCTGGTCTACTCGGCGGCGCTGGGCAGCATCTCCGCGGAGATCCAGGAATCGGCGTCAGTGGACGGGGCCGGCCCTCTGCGCAGGTTCTGGTCTGTGACCCTGCCGCTGCTGCGCCCCGCCGTCGCCACCAACCTGATGCTCATCACCCTGCAGACACTGTCCGTCTTCGGGCTCATCTTCATCATGACCGGGGGAGGGCCCGCGCAGCAGAGCCAGACCCTGCCGCTCTATATGTATGAGCAGGCCTTCTCCTACGGGCAGCTCGGCTACGGAACCGCCGTGGCCCTGCTGCTCCTGCTGATCGGCGCGGTCGCCTCGATCGCCTATCTGCGGCTGCTTCCCGAGGAGGACAAACGATGACCACCACCTCAGCACGTCGGACCGCGCCGGCCAGGGGCGGCAAGGGCCGCAGGGCACGGACTACGGAGACGGCCTCGACACTCGTCATGGCGTTCATCGGGGCCATGTTCCTGATTCCTCTGCTCTGGGTGGGGCTCGCCGCCTTCGATACGGACGCGTCCCTCGCCGTCTCATGGCCGGAGCGATGGAGCCTCGGCAACTTCAGCGCCATCTGGAACGCCGAGACGACCTTCCGGCCGATCGCCAACTCGCTGATCCTGTGCGGCGGCGCCACTCTGGTGACCATGACCGCGGCGGTGCTGTGTGCGTACCCGATCTCGCGGTATCGGTTCCGTGGCAAGCGGTCCCTGCTGCTGACCATCATCTTCTCCACCGGCCTGCCCATCACGGCGATCATGATCCCCGTGTACTCGCTCTTCGTGCAGGTCAACCTCATCGACTCCATGTTCGGCGCGATCCTTTTCCTCGGCGCCTCCTCGCTGCCGTACGCCATATTCCTCACCAAGGGGTTCATGGATGCCGTGCCCATGGAGATCGAGGAGAGCGCCTGGACCGAGGGTGCCGGAGTCTATCGGACGCTGTGGGCCGTGGTGATGCCGCTGATGCGGTCAGGGCTCGGAGTGGCCACGATGTTCACCTTCGTCATGATGTGGGGGAACTTCTTCGTCCCCTTCATGCTGCTGCTCAGTCCGGACAACTTGCCGGCGGCCGTCACCCTCTATACGTTCTCCTCACAGTATGGCCAAGTCGCCTACGGCCAGTTGGCGGCGTTCTCGCTCTTCTACTCCCTGCCGGTGATCGTGCTCTACCTCTTCGTGGGCCGCAGCCTGGGGACCGGCTTCATCGCAGCGGGCGGAGTGAAGGGCTGACCCACTAGAATGGAACCTGCATTCCGTGGGAGCCCGGGCCGGCCGGGCTGAGAGGGCGAACCCGCCGACCACTCGGACTCGATGCGGATCATGCCGCCGTGAGGAGGAGCTGTGGGCGTCACTGTCGTGGGAGCGGGCGTCGTCGGGCTGCTGTCAGCCTGGCAGCTGAGGCGCGAAGGGCACGCGGTCACGATGATCGCCCCCGAGATCGCCCGGGACGCCAGCTACGCCGCCGCCGGGATGCTGGCCCCGATCAGCGAAGTCCAGTATGGGCAGGACAGGCTCTACCCGCTGATGACCGCCGCCCGGGCCGAGTACCCGGCCTTCCTGGCCACGCTGGACGCCGCCGTCGACGCCCCCACGGGGTGGCGGGAGAACGGCACCATCCTGCTGGCCGCGGACCGCTCCGACCGCGACGCCGTCGCCGACCTCGTCGCCGTCCAGCAGGCCCACGGCATGGCCGTGGAACCGCTGACCTCCGGCCAGCTGCGCCGCCGCGAGCCGGCACTCGCCCCCGGCATCTCCAAGGGCTGGGACGTGCCCAGCGACCACCAGGTGGACCCCCGGATGCTGGCCAGCTGTGCGCTCGCCGCCCTCGAGGGTCCGCTGGATCCTGCTCGATTCCCCGACGCCGGCCCGCCCGCCCGACGCGTGGAGGCGCGGGTCACCTCAATCGGCGGCCCCGACGCGGAGGGCTCCCACACGCTCACCCTCGACGACGGCACGCAGCGCACCGCGCAGAAGGTCCTCCTGGTGCCCGGGCTCGGCTGCGCCGACATCGCCGGCCTGCCCGCCCGCGCCCCGCTGGATCTGCGGCCCGTCCACGGAGACGTGCTGCGCCTGCGGGTGCGTCCCGGCCAGCTGCTCCCCGGGGAGGACCACGTCCTCGGCGCCACCGTCCGGGCCAAGGTCGCCGGCCGCAACGTCTACCTGGTGCCACGGGCCGACGGCGGGCTGGTCATCGGCGCCTCCTCGCGAGAGGATGGCATGCCCGGCACCCACGCGGGCTCCGTGCAGGAGCTGCTCGACGACGCCGTCGCCGTGCTGCCCGCCGTCAAGGAGATGGAGCTGGAGGAGATCACCACCCGGGCCCGCCCCGGCACCCCTGACGACATCCCCTACCTGGGCCGGCTGGAAGGGGCGCCCGACGTCGTCATCTCCACCGGATACTCTCGACACGGGATCCTGCTGGCACCGCTGGCCGCACGGTTGGCCGCCGCGTTGCTCAGCGACGACGGCGAGGCCGCACTGAGCGCGGCGGACCGGCAGATGCTCGCCTATATGAGCCCGACACGGTCGCTGACCGCACCAGAGATGACCCCCACAGGATTGTGAGACCCATGCTCACCGTGACCATCAACGAAGAAGACGTGAAGCTGCCCGAGGGGGCGACAGTCGTCGACGCCGTCGCGCAGACCACCGGGCGCGAGCTGAGCCCCGACGGCACCCCCGCCGACGGCGGCCGCCTGGGTGTGGCGGTGGCGATCAACGCCGCCGTCGTCCCGCGCAGCGCCTGGGCCGCCACCGTGCTGAGCCACGGCGAGGAGATTGAGATCGTCACCGCCGTGCAGGGCGGCTGAGCCGCCCCCTGACCCGAAGAGAGCACCATGACCACAGCCACCACTCCTCCCTCCCTGCAGGTGGGCGACTACACCTTGCAGAACCGCCTCATCATGGGCACCGGCGGGATCACCGACCTGGACGCCCTGGAGCAGGCGCTGCTCGCCTCCGGCACCACGCTGACCACTGTGGCCATGCGCCGCTACAGCCCGGAGACCAAGACCAGCGTGTTCGCCATGCTCGAGCGGCTCGGCATCGACGTGCTGCCCAACACCGCCGGCTGCTACACCGTCAAGGACACGGTGCTCACCGCCGAGCTCGCCCGCGAGGCGCTCGAGACGAACCTCATCAAGATCGAGGTCATCGCCGATGAGCACACTCTGCTCCCGGACGTCATCGAAACTCTCGAGGCCACCGAGCAGCTCGCCGACCGGGGCTTCATCCCCATGGTCTACACCACCGATGATCCGGCCGCGGCCGTGCGCCTCGAGCAGGCCGGAGCCGCCGCCGTCATGCCCCTGGGGGCGCCCATCGGTACCGGTCTGGGCATCCTGAACCCGCACAACATCGAGCTCATCGCCTCCCGGGCGAACGTGCCGGTGGTGCTCGACGCCGGCATCGGCGCCGCCTCCGAGGCCGCGCTGGCCATGGAGCTCGGCTGCGACGCCGTGCTGGTCGCCTCCGCAGTCACCCGCGCCCAGCGGCCCTCCGACATGGCCCACGCCATGCGCCTGGCCGTCTCCTCCGGCTGGCTCTGTGCCGGGGCGGGGCGGATCCCCCGCCGCCGTCATGCCCTGGCCTCCTCCGCGATGGAAGGAAGGATCGACCCCGTTGACTGAGCTGAAAGATCTCTCGCAGACCCAGCTGGAACGGTTCCAGCGGCACTTCTCGCTGACCGGCTTCGGACCCGATGCGCAGCTGCGGCTGCTCGACGCCCGAGTGCTGGTCATCGGCGCCGGCGGTCTCGGCGCCCCGATCCTCACCTACCTGGCCGCCGCCGGGGTGGGGACCATCGACGTCGTCGACCATGACGTCGTGGACCGCTCCAACCTGCACCGGCAGGTCCTGCACTCGGAGGCCGGCATCGGCCGGCCGAAGACGGAGTCCGCCGCAGCGGTGATGCGCGGGCTGCACCCGGAGATCACCGTGCACGAGCACCGGGAGCCGATCACCGGCGAGAACGCGCTGGCGCTGGTGGAGCCGGTGGACATCGTGGTGGACGGCTCGGACAACTTCGCGACCCGCTACGTGGTCTCCGACGCCTGCGAGATCGCCGGCAAGCCGCTGGTCTACGGCTCCATCCTGCGCTTCGCCGGGCAGGTGAGCCTGTTCTGGTCGCGGCTTCCCTCGGGGGAGCGCGGCCCCACCTATCGGGACCTCTACCCCGAGGCCCCCGACGCCGGGGAGGTGCCCACCTGCGCTGAGGCCGGGGTGCTCGGTGTGCTGCCCGGTGTGATCGGCACGCTGATGGCCACTGAGACCATCAAGTTCCTGGCCGGAGTGGGTGACACCCTGCTCGGCCGGGTGATGACCTATGACGCGCTCACCGCCTCCTTCCGGGAGGTGCGGCTGCTGCCGGACCCGGACCGGGAGCCGGTCACCAGCATCGGGGCTGACGTCGCCGGGCTGGGCGGCGGACCGTCCGCCGGCGGGGATGCCTGTGCGGTGGAGGAGGACCCGGCCCTGCACCCGGTGATGGGGGAGACTGACCCCTACACCGGGCATCCGTATGGCCCGGAGGACATCGGCATCCGCGAGCTGCAGGCCGCCGTCGAGTCCGGGCGGATCGCCGGCGTCGTGGACGTCCGTGAGCCCTGGGAGTACGCGGCCGGGCACGTCGAGGGTGCGGTCAACGTGCCGCTGGGCGAACTCTGGCACGGCTCCCCGGTGCCGGGGATCGACGAGGCCAGCGAACAGCGGCCCGTGGTGCTCTACTGCAAGATCGGGGTCCGCTCGCGGCAGGCGCTCGCGGTGCTGCGCCACCGGAATCCCGAGGCCGGACTGCGGAACCTGGTGGGCGGATACGAGCAGGTCAAGGCTGCGGGCCGCTAGCCGGTCCCTCATCCGCGAGGAATCCGCGCAGCAGCGAGGCGGTGCCCTCCAGGTGCTCCTGCATCAGCTCGCCCGCCCGCGTCGGCTCGCCCTGCAGGATAGCTGAGACGATCGCCTGATGCTGCTCCTGGGAGTGGGCGATGTTCGTGTCCAGGAACGGGATGCGGTCCAGCAGGGCGCTGGCCGCCGCCCGGGCCTCCACCACCGACGCCGTGAGCATCGCCGAGCCGGAGAGCTCCGCGATCAGACAGTGCAGCCGGGCGTCCAAGGGCCGGTACTGCGCCGGCTCCGCGTTATCCACGGCCTGCAGCGCCTGCACCAGCGCTGAGCGCTGCTCTGTGCTCAGCGTCGCCGCGGCCGCCAGCGAGGCCGCCGCCGGTTCGACCACACCGCGGAAGGTCAGCACGTCCTCGACGTCGGCGGCGTCGCCGGCGTGCAGCGTCGTGGCAGGCCCCGGCGGCTCCTCCGTCACGAAGGTTCCTCCGTACCGCCCGCGGCGCACCGAGAGATGGCCCGTGTGCTGCAGTGCGGCCAGGGCGTCGCGCAGAGTACTCCGGGAGACCCCGAGGGACTCGGCCAGCTCACGTTCCGGAGGCAGCTTGTCCCCCGGGGGAAAGCTGCCCAGCCGGATGCCGCGCAGCAGCCGGGCGATGGTCTCCTCCAGCACGTTCCCCCGCCGGGTCTGGCCCAGCACATGGCTCAGCGACGCGGCAGGCGCGGGGAGCGACGGCGACTCAGACATGGAATCAGCATGCCATAGAGGCTCCTCGCAATGGTATTTCAGAAGGATCTCCTCACCGATTTTCGGGCGGAACTCTTGACATCTCTGGGAGACATCTCTCACAGTAGTGCTGTTCAAAGGACTGAAAACAGTCCATTGGGGAGGGTGTCATGTCACGAACACCAGGTTCCACAGCACATGTGGAGTACACGCGAGTCGGCGAGAGCTACATGAAGCACCGTCAGCTGCGACGAGGGGCGGCCGGATGGATCCTGCTCGCCGGCCTCGGCGTGGCCTACGTGATCTCCGGAGACTTCTCCGGCTGGAACATCGGACTCTCCGTCGGCGGCTGGGGCGGGCTGCTCATCGCCTTCGTCCTCATGGGCCTGATGTACACCTGCATGGTCTTCGGGCTGGCAGAGATGTCCTCCGCCATACCCACCGCCGGTGCCGGCTACGGATTCGCCCGCCGAGCCTTCGGCCCACTGGGCGGGTTCGCCACCGGCATGGCGGTGCTCATCGAGTACGCCGTCGCCCCCGCGGCCATCGCCACCTTCATCGGCGGCTACGTGGAGGCCCTGGGGCTGTTCGGACTGACCAACTCCTGGCCCATCTACCTGGCCGCGTATCTGCTGTTCATCGGCATCCACCTCTGGGGCGTGGGGGAGGCGCTGAAGGTGATGCTCGGGATCACGCTGATCGCCGTCGTCGCGCTCGCGGCCACCGTCTTCGGACTGCTGCCCCACGTGGAGGTCAGCAACCTCTTCGACATCGCCGCCGACGGCTCAGCAGGTTCCAGCGTCTTCCTGCCCTTCGGCATCACCGGTGTGCTGGGGGCCCTGGTCTTCGGCATCTGGTTCTTCCTGGCCATCGAGGGCGTGCCGCTGGCCGCCGAAGAGACCGCCGACCCCAAGCGGGACCTGCCGCGCGGCATCATCGTCGCCATGATGGTGCTGCTGGTCTTCGGCGCCCTGATGCTGGTCCTCGTCCCCGGTGCCGCCGGCGCCGAGGCCATGAGCTCCTCGGAGTCCCCGCTGCCCGAGGCGCTCCGCGCCGTGTACGGCGAAGGGTCCTGGCTAGCGGCCTTCGTGAACTATGCCGGTCTGGCAGGGCTGGTGGCCAGCTTCTTCTCCATCGTCTACGCCTACTCCCGGCAGCTCTTCGCGCTCTCCCGGGCCGGGTACCTGCCGCGCTTCCTCTCGCTGACCTCCTCCCGCCGCACCCCGTGGGTGGCGCTCATCGTGCCGGGCACCGTCGGTTTCATCCTGGCCGCCGTGATCGGGGACGGCGGGCTGCTGATCAACATCGCGGTCTTCGGCGCCGCCGTGTCCTATGTGCTGCTCAACCTGAGCCACATCGTGCTGCGCATCCGGGAGCCGCATCTGGAGCGCGGATACCGGACCCCCGGCGGAGTGGTCACCACCTCCATCGCCCTGGTGCTGGCCCTCGTCGCGCTCGTGGCGACCTTCGTGGTCGACGTGCGCGCCGCGGGCATCACCGCCGGGGTCTTCTGCCTGGCGCTGGCCTACTTCTGGTTCTACAGCCGGCACCGGCTCGTGGCCGACGCCCCGGAGGAGGAGTTCGCGCTGCTGGAGAAGGAGGAGAGTCAGCTGCACTGACCGGCCAGCGAGCCCAGACCTGCCCTCCCTCATCCGCCGACAGACGGCCCAAGGAGCACCATGAACCCCCTCGACCTCGACCAGCTGCCCGCACCCCGCAACGGCCGCATGCTCAGCGCCGCCCAGCTCGCCGCCGACATCACCTCCGGAGAGATCGACTCGGTGATCCTCGCCTTCACCGACATGCAGGGCCGCCTCCAGGGCAAGGTCATCCACGGCAGGTTCTTCCTGGACTCCGTGCTCGCGCACGGCACCGAAGCCTGCAACTACCTGCTCGCCGTCGACACGGACATGAACACCGTGGACGGCTACTCGCTGACCAGCTGGGAGACCGGCTACGGGGACATGGAGTTCATCCTCGACCACAGCACCATCCGCCGAGTCCCCTACATGGACCGCACGGCGATCATGCAGGTGGATCTCGCCGCCACCGATGGCCGCCCGGTGCCGGTCTCTCCGCGCTCGCTGCTCAAGGTCCAGCAGGACAAGGCGGCCGCGCGGGGACTGACCGCGCTCGCCGGCACCGAGCTGGAGTTCGTCATGTACGAGGACTCCTATGAGGAGGCCTCGCAGCGGCACTACCTCGACCTCACTCCGGCGAACCGCTACAACGTGGACTATTCGATCCTGGGGTCCCTGCGCGTGGAGCCGCTGCTGCGGGACATCCGCAACGCCATGTACCAGGCCGGAATGACGGTGGAGTCGGCGAAGGGGGAGTGCAACCTCGGCCAGCATGAGATCGCCTTCAAGTACGACGACGTCATCACCACCGCCGACAACCACACCTTCTACAAGCTCTCCGCCAAGCACATGGCCTCCCAGCGTGGGCAGTCCATCACCTTCATGGCCAAGCCGAATGCCAGAGAGGGATCCAGCTGCCACATCCACATGTCCCTGCGCGGGCTCGACGGCGCGCTGGCCTTCTGGGACGCGGAGCACGGCCGCCGGACCAGGCTCTACGACCACTTCATCGCCGGGGTGCTGGCCACGATGCGGGAGATGACGCTCTTCTACGCCCCCAACATCAACTCCTACAAGCGCTTCGCCAAGGGCTCCTTCGCCCCGACGACGATCGGCTGGGGACTCGACAACCGCACCTGTGCGGTGCGGCTGGTCGGGGAGGGCCCCTCCGCGCGGATGGAGAACCGGGTGCCCGGGGCGGACGCCAACCCGTACCTGGCCATGGCGGCCATGCTCGCCGGTGGTCTCCACGGTGTGGAGCAGGAGCTCGAGCTGCCGGAGGCCATCGAGGGCAACGCCTACGACGTCGACGCCGACCAGGTCCCCTCCACCATGGCCGAGGCTCGCGACCTGTTCGCCGGCTCGGAGACGGTCCGGGAGCTCTTCGGCGAAGAGGTCGTCGCCCACTACACGCACTATGCCGACGTCGAGCTGGAGCAGTTCCACGCGGCCGTCACCGACTGGGAGGTGACGCGTGGGTTCGAGCGACACTGAGGAGAGGACACCGACCCCGCGCCCGCGCATCGGGCTCACCACGTATTGGCAGCAGGGACGCTGGGGCGTGTGGGAGGACACCGCCGCCATCGTGCCCGGAAACTACGTCCGCCGGGTGGTGGAGGCCGGCGGAGTGCCGATGCTGCTTCCTCCGGTGGGCACCGATCCCGCTGTCCTGGACGTCCTGGACGGGCTGGTCGTCATCGGCGGCACCGACGTCGATCCTGCCCGGTATGGTCACCCGCCCCATCCCACCACGGTGGCCCAGCACGACCGGGATGAGCACGACGCGCGGCTGACCCTCGCCGCCCTGGAGCGAGGCCTGCCGCTTTTCGCAATCTGCCGCGGCCTGCAGGTCCTCAACGTCGCCTGCGGCGGGACCCTGCATCAGCACCTGCCGGACCTGGTCCCCGAAGCCGGGCCGCAGTACCAGCCCGCGCCCGGGCAGTACGGAGCCGTCCAGTTCACGGTGCAGCCCGGCTCTCTGGCCGCCGGACTGCTCGGTGAGGCGGCGAGCTCCCCCTGCTACCACCATCAGAGCCTCGACCGGCTCGCCCCGGGCCTGCAGGTCACCGGACGGGCGGCCGACGGCACCGTGGAGATCGTGGAGATGCCTGAGGCGCCCGGCTGGGTCCTCGGAGTCCAGTTCCACCCGGAGGAGAACCCACACGACATCCGCCTCTTCGAGGGATTCATCGAGGCCGCACGTCAGGAGGTCGCAGCATGAGCACGCACACTGTCATCAACCCCGCCACGGGAGAAGCCGTCCGTGAGATCCCGCTGGCGGACCTGGAGCAGGCCGACGCGGCCATCGCCCGTGCGGCGGCCGCCTTCCCCGCCTGGCGCGACGTGGCCCCGCAGGACCGTGCCCGGCTGCTGCGCCGGTTCGCGCGCCTGGTGGACGAGGACATCGAGCACCTCGCTCAGCTGGAGGTCGCAGGGAGCGGGCACACCATCACCAACGCCCGCTGGGAGGCCGGCAACGTCCGGGACGTGCTCGAGTACTACGCCGCCGCCCCGGAGCGGAACCTCGGACACCAGATCCCCGTCTCGGGCGGAGTGGACGTGACCTTCCACGAGCCGCTGGGCGTGGTGGGGATCATCGTCCCCTGGAACTTCCCTATGCCCATCGCCGGCTGGGGGTTCGCCCCCGCCCTGGCCGCCGGCAACACCGTGGTGATCAAGCCGGCGGAGCTGACCCCGCTGACGGCGATCCGGCTCGGAGAGCTGGCGCTGCAGGCGGGGATCCCGGAGGGAGTGCTGACTGTGCTGCCGGGCCGGGGCGCCGTCGTCGGGGAACGCTTCGTCACCCACCCGCAGGTGAGGAAGGTCGTGTTCACCGGCTCCACCGCCGTGGGCAAGCGGATCATGGCCGGCTGCGCCGAGCAGCTGACCCGGGTCACTCTGGAGCTCGGCGGCAAGAGCGCGAACATCGTCTTCGCCGACTCCGACCTGGAGGAGGCCGCCGCCCAGGCGCCCGGCGGGGTCTTCGACAACGCGGGCCAGGACTGCTGCGCACGCTCCCGGATCCTGGTGCAGCGCAGCGTCTTCGACCGGTTCATGGAGCTGCTGGAGCCCGCCGTCCGGGATGTCCGGGTGGGGGACCCCCGCCGTGAGGACACCGTGATGGGCCCGCTGATCTCCGCGCGGCACCGGGACCGGGTGGCCGGTTATGTCCAGGCTCCCGACGGCACCCCGCGGGCCGACATCGCCTTCCAGGGGGAGGCTCCCTCCGGCGAGGGCTTCTGGTTCCCTCCCACGGTGGTCATGCCGCAGGGCCCGGAGGATCGGCTCCTCACCGAGGAGGTCTTCGGGCCGGTGGTCGCCGTCGTGCCCTTCGAGGACGAGGCCGACGCCGTGCGGATCGCCAACGACTCCGACTACGGCCTCTCCGGCTCGATCTGGACGCGCGACGTCGGCCGGGCGCTGCGGGTCTCCCGGGCCGTGGAGGCCGGGAACCTCTCGGTGAACTCCCATGCCTCAGTGCGCCATTCCACACCCTTCGGCGGCTTCAAGATGTCCGGGATCGGCCGTGAGCTCGGCCCCGACGCCCTGGAGGCCTTCACCGAGGTGAAGAACGTCTTCATCTCCACCAGCTGACCCTGTCCGCTTCACTGTGAGGAGCACCCATGACTGACACCGCATCCCAGTCCCCCTTCGGTGGGCTGGTCACCAACCGCCTCGCCGGCCGGGTCGCCACCGTGACCGGCGGGGCCTCCGGCATCGGCCTGGCCACGGTCCGTCGCCTCGCGCACGAGGGAGCGACCGTGGTGATCGCCGACGTCTGTGACGAGGACCAGGGAGACCGTCTCGCGGAGGAGGTGGGCGGGCTGTTCCTGCGCACCGACGTCACCGACGAGTCCCAGGTCATCGAGCTGTTCGCGACCACACAGGAGCGCCTCGGCGCTGTGGACGTGGCCTTCAACAACGTCGGGATCTCCCCGCCCGACGACGCATCCATCCTGGAGACCGGGCTCGACGCCTGGCGGCGTGTCCAGGAGGTGAACCTCACCAGCGTCTTCCACTGCTGCAAGCAGGTGATCCCGTACATGCAGGCCCAGGGACGGGGCTCGATCATCAACACCGCCTCCTTCGTGGCGGTGATGGGCGCGGCGACCAGCCAGATCAGCTACTCCGCCTCCAAGGGCGGGGTGCTCTCGATGAGCCGGGAGCTGGGCGTGGAGTTCGCCCGGCAGGGGATTCGGGTCAACGCCCTGTGCCCCGGCCCGGTGAACACGCCCCTGCTGCAGGAGCTCTTCGCGAAGGATCCGGAGCGGGCGGCCCGCCGCCTGGTGCACGCCCCCATGGGCCGCTTCGCCGAGCCGGAGGAAATCGCTGCCGCGGTGGCCTTCCTGGCCTCCGACGACGCCTCCTTCATCACCGCCAGCGAATTCCTGGTGGACGGCGGCATCGCGGGAGCCTATGTGACCCCGATGTGATCGGGTACAGTCAGTTCGAAGGGGGAACTGATGAGCACTGACGCTGAACACGTGATGCCGCGCCGCTTCGCCGCGATCGCCGCCGCCCTGGGCCTGACCGCCGTGTTCGGCGGGTCGGCCGCCGTCGTCTCCCCGCAGGAGGGCCCCGAGGCCGTGACGGCCTCGCTGAGCCCGGAGAAGCAGTCGCTGCTGGACACTGACGAGGACCTGCTGGTCACCGTGGACGTGGCCTCCAGCCAGATCACCGACGTGGCCGTGCCGGAGGTCCCCGGCGCTCCAGGACTGCTCAGCGCCTCCGAGCGAGAGCTGCTCAACTCCGGTGCCCCCACCATCGTGACCATGGACGTGGAGACCGGGGAGATCGTCTCGGTCCGCGGGGCCTGACGACGATCAGTCGAGACCCTCCGGGTCCTCCGGGACGATCCGTCGGTAGAAGGCGCTCATGGTGACGCCGGCCAGGACGACGATCGTCGTGGCCACCGCGACAGCCACCAGCAGGTCCAGGATCGCCTCACCGCGGAAGACCATCCTCGGCAGGTAGAAGGCCAGCACCGCCGTCGTTGCCGTCACAGCCGTGACGAGAGGGCGTGCCAGGATGCGTTCCAGGCCCGCGTCCGGCCTGCCACGTCGAAGCGCGCCGTACAGTGCGGCCGACCCTGCGGCTGCGAGGGCGAGCACGGAGACGATCCCGGTGAGCGGCTCCGCCTGGAGGAAGGCGACGGCGGCCTCGCGCGCCATGCCGACAGTGAACCCGGCGAGGACGACCAGGAGACAGGTCAGCGATGTCTTCACAGAAGAGGGCTCCCTTCTTCGACACTCTGCATGTCATGGTCTCGCGGCTGCTGCGCGGCTGACCCGCTGGCGCAGCCCGCTGACGCGCACCACCGGTTCCAGCTGCCGCTCCGTCTCGCTCAGCGGCCAGCTCGACCACGGCTTCGTCGCATCCGAGAGCTCCGCCCAGATCACTCCGCGTGCGTGGTGCTCACGGACTATGGCGGTGAACCGCTCACTGGCGAGGGCCTCCGGCGCGTCAGCGGCGTGCGAGCCGGTGCGCCGGGTGGCCAGTGCGGCCAGATCCCGCAGCTCCTCGGCCTCGGCCGGGCTCAGATGCGGGTGCTGTGCCGGTCGGCGGCGGGCCGGCGCGGGGCGCTCATAGGGCGGGAAGAGGGCCGCGGCGGCGTCGGCGACCTCCCCGCTGTGCCGGGAGGCCAGCTGACGCAGCCGCTCCGCGCTGACCCCGCAGGGCTCGGCCAGCAGGCGCATCGGCCATCCGGCGGCGCGCCCGGCCACCGCCAGCTCGGCCAGCACCGCCCCGCGCTCCTTCTGTGCGGCCGATCGGATCGGCGCCTCCGCATAGGACCGGTGGGCCCGCACCAGGGCGTCTCGGGCATCCTCGGGAAGGGTCTCTCGCGGGGTGTCCTCCATGGGCCGACCCTAACAGCGACGTATCCAGGAATCGTCCACCGTTCTTTGCTAGCGTCGTGGGCATGCGGATACCTCAGGAGCAGGCCTTCGTCCCGGTCATCACCGGTGGAGACGTGGGCACCTACTCCCTGGCGCGCGAGTTCCATGAGGCCTTCGGGGCGATCTCGGCGATCATCCCGACCACGGTCAACCGCAACCTGAAGCACTCCCGCATCCTGGAGGCCTTCCCGGCCGGGTCGATGACCACCGCCGAACCGGTCATCGCCAAGCTCAAGGAGGTCGCCGCCCTCCTCACCGACGACGGCGCTCGGCCGCGCCCGCTGCTCCTGCTGGCCAACTACGACCACCTCGTCCGCTTCGCCGTGGACCACCGTGCCGAGCTGGAGGCGGTCGGCTACACGATCCCCTACCCCTCGGCCCAGCTGCTCGACAGGGTCGCGCTGAAGGAGAACTTCTACGTGCTCTGCGAAGAGCTCGGGGTCCCCTACCCGAAGACCGCCGCCTACGACTGCGCCGCGCACACCGAGCAGCGCGCACAGTCCTTTGCCGCCGAAGAGCTCGCCGAGGCGGGGGTCTCCTTCCCCCTGGTGCTCAAGGCCGGCGACGGCGGAGCCTGGGCGGACATCAGCTTCGAGGGACGGCGCAAGGTCCACTACGTCGACGACGCCGAGGAGCTCACCGGGCTGCTGGGCAAGGCTGCAGGCGCCGGCTACACCGGCGTGCTCATCGCCCAGGAGCACATCCCCGGCCCGGACTCGCAGCTGCGCCTGGCCACCTATTTCTCCGACCAGACCGGACGGGTGCGGCTCACCGCCTTCGGGGAAGTCATCGTCGAGGACCACGCCCCCGGACTGGAGGGCAACTCCCCGGCGGTGCTCACCTCCCGGGACGAGGCCGTGGAGAAGCAGGGCGCGGCGCTGCTGCGCGCCATCGGCTGGCGGGGCTTCGCGATGTTCGACATCAAGGTGGACCCGCGCGACGGCGTTGCGAAGTTCTTCGAGCTCAACCCGCGGCTGGGGCGCAACCACCACTACCTCACCGCTTCCGGAGTGAACCCGGCTCGGCTCTACGTGGAGGAGCACCTGCGCGGCGGTCTCGGCGGACCGGACCACCAGGTGGCCAAGCAGCCCGCCCTGCACACCACGCTGCCGCTGCCGCTGGTGAAGAAGCATGCCAGCGCGGATCAGCTCCGACGCATCACCGCGCTCGCCGAGCAGGGTCGCATCGTCAATCCCTTCTTCTACGACGCCGACGGTGACCTGCGGCGGACCCTCTACCACCGTGCCATGCAGGGCAAGGCGTTCCGCACCTACCGTCAGCACCCGCCGCCCGTCGGCGACCTCCGCAAGTCCGCACAACTGCGGTAGTTTAGGGGGCATGAGTGCATACCTGGCGGTCATCGGCGAGTGCCTGGTGGATGTCGTCCATTCGGAGACCTCCGCCCCGAAAGCCCACGTCGGAGGCAGCCCTTTCAATGTGGCCGTCGGGCTGGCCAGGCTCGAGCATGACGTCGTGTTCGCCGGTCGGCACGGTGAGGACGAGTATGGGCGGATGATCGCCCGCAGTCTGCGCGCCCAGGGCATCACTGCTCTGCTCGACGCCGACGCGAGCCCCACCTCTGTGGCCAAAGCCGTGCTCGATCCGGCGGGTCAGGCCAGCTACGAGTTCACCCTGGACTGGACGCTGCCCCCGGCCGCCGCCCTGGAGAAGTCTTTCTGCGCCCTGGTGCAGGAGACCCGGGCTGAGGAGTCTCCCGCACTTGACCTGCTGCACACCGGCTCCATCGGGGCCATGATGCAGCCCGGGGCGGAGACCGTGAAGGGTCTGCTGCACCGTGCGCGCGACGTCGCGACCATCAGCTATGACCCCAACTACCGGCCCTCCATCATCCCCAACCGGGAGGAGGCCCGGGACCAGGCCGAGGAGTTCATCTCCCTGGCCGACGTCGTGCAGGCCTCCACCGACGACATCGACCTGCTCTACCCGGAGCGCACCCACGAGGACACCATGCGGGCCTGGCTGGAGCTGGGCCCCGGCGTCGTCATCATCACCCGTGGCTCCTCCGGAGCCATGGGCCTGGCCCGTTCCGGCTTCGTGGACCAGCCGGCGTTCTCCATCGAGGTGGCCGACACCGTCGGCGCCGGAGACTCGTTCATGGCGGCCACCCTGTCCACGCTGCGCGGCCTGGGGCTCCTCGGGGCGGCCCGTCGCGAGGCCCTGCAGGACATCACCGCCTCCCAGCTCACCGATGTGCTCAGCACCGCCGCCCGCGCGGCCGCCATCACCTCCTCACGCTTCGGCGCCCAGCCGCCCACCGCCGCGGAGCTCGGGGCCGCGCTCGAAGAGGGTGCAGAGCCTGCGTAGCGCACCGGTGACCACGCTGGAGAGGACCCGGCTGATCGCCAGCGACATCGACGGCACCATCCTCAGCTACGCCTCGGCCGAGACCGGGATCGTCACCGACCGCACCGTGGCCGCCTTCCGCGCAGCCCGCGACGCCGGTGTGCGCATCGTGCTGGTGACCGGCCGCCCGGTGCGCTGGCTCAAGCCGGTGGCCGACGCGCTGGGCGGGATCGGTCCGGTCATCTGCTCCAATGGGGCGGTGGTCTACGACCTCGCTGAGCAGCGGCTGCTGCGCGAGGACCCCATGGAGGAGGCCACCCTCTTCGCCGTGAAGGATCACATCCTCGAGATCGATGCGCAGGCCAGCTTCGCCGCCGAGACCCTTCAGAACCTGCACGCTGAGCCGCCCTTCCTGGTGGACTCGCTGTTCTTCGAGGAGGACCGCCGCCGCGCTGCTGGTGTCACCGACGACATGTTGCGCCTGGGGCGGCTCGACGACACCCTCGGCCGCCATGACAGCCGCTCCCGCCCCGGTGTGGTGAAGCTGCTGGCCAAGACGACCGCCATGGACGCCGACGCGTTCCTGGAGGCGGTCCGGTCCCGGGTCGGTCAGCTGGTCACCGTGACCCACTCCGCCCCCGGGGTCAGCCTCCTGGAGATCTCCGCCAAGGGTGTGGACAAGGCGGCCGCACTGAGGCGGTTCGCCGCCGCCGAGGGGATCACCAGGGACCAGGTCATCGCCTTCGGGGACATGCCCAACGACATCGAGATGCTCCAATGGGCCGGCACCTCCTGGGCCGTGGGCTCGGCCCACCCGATGGCCCGCTCGGCCGCGCGGCATCTCACCGCGGACTGCGACGCCGACGGCGTCGCGCTGGTGCTGGAGGACCTGCTCGACGGCGGGGACGGTGTCCTGTGGCGTACCTCCTGAACACGGTGCCCGGGCCCCTGGAGGGTCAGGTGCTGGCCTTCGCCCACCGAGGCGCGGACCCTGAGCGGGAGAACACCATGGGTGCCTTCCGCCGGGCCGTCGAGCTGGGCTTCCGCTACCTGGAGATCGACGTCCGAACCGCCGCCTGCGGCACCCTGGTGGTCTTCCACGACGAGATCCTCGACCGCGTCACCGACGGCACCGGCAAGCTGCGGGAGAAGACGTGGGAGCAGCTCTCCCGGCTGCGCGTCGGCGTCAAGGGCCGCGCCGGTGACGACGACGCCCGGCTGGTCCGCTTCGAGGACCTGCTCACCACCTGGGACGATGTCCACTTCAACGTGGACCTCAAGGATGCCCAGGCGGTGGAGGAGTTCGTCCGCATCGTCGAGGAGCATCAGGCCCATGACCGTGTCCTGGTCGCCAGCTTCAACGACGCCCGACGCCGGCGAGTCACCCGGCGGCTGACCCGCCGCATGCTCACCTCGGCCGGGCTGGCCTCCACCGCCGCCTTCGTCCTGCTCGGCCCGTTGGGGCTGATGCGCGCGATGTCCGGCCGGATCGCCGCCGTCGACTGTCTCCAGGTGCCGGTGCGGCAGGGCCCGATCCGGATCATCACCCCAGGATTCCTGCGCCGCTGCCACCGGGCCGGACTGCAGGTCCACGTCTGGGTGGTGGACGACGCGCAGGAGATGCACCGGCTCATCGACCTGGGTGTGGACGGACTGATGACCGACGACGCCGAGGCGCTCGCCGAGGTGATGCGCGCCCGCTCCGTGTGGCCCCAGCGATGACGACGATGCAGCCTCTCCACGTGCGGCTCTGGCAGACGCTGGGCCGGCGCCCATGGATCCTCGACGGGGGGCTGATCGCCCTCCCGCTGGCGCTGTTCGCCGTGCTGACCGCCGTGGGCGCGGAGGGACGCACGCTGTTCGGCGGGCAGGGGCCCTGGCTGCTCGTGCTGTCCCTGGACCTGATGACCACCCTGCCGCTGGCAGCCCGTCGCTCCCGACCGGCGTGGGCCGCCGGGCTCATCGCCCTCGGCGCGCTCGGGCAGGTGCTCACCCTCACCGGGCCCGGGTACACCGCGCTCACCGTCCCGATCGTGCTCTACTCGGTGGCGAAGTTCGGCACTCGGCGGGCCTCCCGGCTGTACCTGATCGTGGCGCTGATCGGCGCCGTCCTGCTGGGCGGGCAGGTGTTCGTCCAGCAGATGATCTTCCTCGGCGGTCCGCCGGTCGACCCCATGACGTTCGTCCTGGTCCTGCTGCTCACCGGATTCTCGGCGGCGGTGGTCCTGGTCGCCTGGCTGCTGGGCGATCTCGGGGGGCGTCGCCGTCGGGAGATCGCCGCCATCACCGAGCGCAACGAGCTGCTCGAGCTGGAGCGTGAGCATGAGACGCGGCTGGCCGCCGACGCCGAGCGGATGCGCATCGCCCGGGAGATGCACGATGTGATCAGCCATTCCATGTCGGTGATGATCGCCCAGGCCGATGGCGGCCGGTACGTGGTCGCCCAGGACCCGCAGCGCGCGGGGGAGGCCTTCGAGACCATCGGACGGACCGGTCGGGAGGCGCTCACCGAGATGCGCAGCATGCTCGGGGTCCTGCGTGAGGAGCGTGAGTCCCTGCTGCTTCGGCCTTCTCCGGGTCTGGAGGACCTGGGCCGGATGATCGCCGACGTGCGTGCCGCCGGCCTGCCCGTGGAGCTGAACGACCGGGTGGCCGAGACTCTCGGCAGGCCGCCCGCTCTGCCCGAGGGCGCCGGGCTGGCGGTGCACCGCATCGTGCAGGAGGCCCTGACGAACACGCTGAAGCACGGCGGCCCGGAGGCCTCGGCCACGGTGGCCCTCCAGGCCGAGGACGGCTGGCTGATCGTCGCGGTGCGGGACACCGGCCGCGGCTCTCGGGCTGAGACGGACGGAGCCGGCTCCGGGCTGCTGGGCATGGCAGAGCGAGCCCGGCTCCATGGAGGCACCGTGGAGGCGACGGCGCACACCCGAGGGTTCGACGTCGTCGCTCGGCTCCCGCTGACAGACCATGACGAGTGACGAGGAGATCCGATGACCACCACCGGTGTGTTGCTGGCCGACGACCAGGCGCTGCTGCGCGCTGGATTCGCGATGGTCATCGATTCCCAGCCCGACATGCAGGTCCTGGCCCAGGCCGGTGACGGGCAGCAGGCCCTCGAGGCGGTGGCGACGCACGCCCCTGACGTGGTGCTCATGGACATCCGCATGCCGGTGCTCGACGGATTGGAGGCCACCCGCCGACTCACCTCCGGGGCGGCGGGGCGGGCTGCGCCGAAGATCATCGTGCTGACCACCTTCGACACCGATGAGTACGCGGTGGAGGCGCTGCGGGCAGGAGCCTCCGGCTTCCTGCTCAAGGACGTCCAGCCGGAGATCCTGCTGGACTCCATCCGCACGGTCACCACCGGCGGGGCGGTGATCGCGCCCACCACCACCCGGCGTCTTCTCGACTCCACGCTGCTGTCCGGTGCCGGACGCCGGCTGCCCACCGCCGCACAGCGGGCGAAGCTGGACTCACTCACCGCGAGGGAGGCCGAGATCCTGCAGGAGATGGCCACCGGGGACTCCAACGGAGAGATCGCCCGTCGGCTGTTCCTCTCCGAGGCCACCGTGAAGACCCATGTGGGGCATGTGCTCACCAAGCTGGAGGTCCGGGACAGGGTGCAGGCAGTGGTGTTCGCCTACGACTCCGGGCTGGTGGGGGACTGATCTCTCATCCTGCAGGATGAGAGGGGAACCATCCTCTGTTCCGATGTGGGCTGACCTGGGCGGACCATAGCGTGGAGGTATGACACACGCACCTGCCGTCGCCGTCCGTGCGACCGACCTCACCAAGATCTACGGCTCCGGCGACACCGCCGTCCGGCCGCTGAAGCGCCTCAGCCTGGAGATCCCGGCTGCCCGGTTCACCGCTGTGATGGGGCCCTCCGGTTCCGGCAAGTCCACCCTGATGCACGTGCTCGCCGGCCTCGACGTCGCCGACGGCGGCAGCGTCGTCGTCGGGGACGTGGAGCTCACCGGGCTGGAGGACAAGCGGCTGACCCGGGTGCGCCGGGAACGCCTCGGGTTCATCTTCCAGGCCTACAACCTGGTGCCGGCGATGACCGCCGAGGAGAACATCCTGCTGCCCTCCCGGTTGGGACGCACCCCCGTGGACCGACAGTTCGTGGACCTCGTGGTGGAGCGGCTCGGACTGACCGGACGGCTGCATCACCGGCCCTTCGAGCTCTCCGGCGGGCAGCAGCAGCGCGTCGCCGTCGCCCGCGCACTGGTCTCCCGGCCTGAGGTGATCTTCGCCGACGAACCCACCGGCAACCTGGACCAGGCGGCCGGCGCCGAGGTGCTGGAGCTGCTCCGTGCCGCCGTCGACGAGTTCGGGCAGACCGTCATCATGGTCACCCACGACGCCGCGGCCGCCGCCCGGGCTGACAGGACGGTGCTGCTGGCCGACGGTCAAGTGGTGGACACCCTCGAGGCGCCCACCGCCGAGCAGCTGGCGGCCGCGATGATCGAGGCCGGCCGATGAACACGATCCTGCGCACGAACCTGCGCTCAGGCGGCACCCGGCTGTTCGCGGCGGGTGCCGCCATCGCGGTGGCGGTCGCCTTCGTGGTGACCTCCCTGCTGATGGTCGACGCCTTCAGCCGCACCATGGAGTCTCAGGCGGAGGCCGAAGCCGCCGGTGCCGACCTGATGGTCAGCGTCGGTGGAGTGATCGAGGATCCCGACGAAGCCGAGGAGCTGGCCGGTGAGGTGGGGGAGCTCGACGGGGTGGCCTCCGCCCAGCTGATCCGCACCGGCTTCGCTCCCGCCGACCTGGGAGGGCGCGACGGGTACCTGTCCGTCTCCGAGCTGCCCGAGCATCTCCCGACGGAGTACTCCGCAGGGCACGCGCCGCGGGCCGCCGGTGAGATCGTCCTCTCCGAGCAGTTCGCAAGCGCCTACGCCCTCAGCGTCGGGGACACGGTGACCTCTTCGGACTTCGACGGGGACACGACGGGGGTGCCCTATACCGTGGTGGGGCTGATCAGCGGCGTCCAGGGCGCCGGTGCGGCCTTCGTCACCGCCGAGGGGATGGACGCCTTCCCGGAGGATGCATATGCGGATTCCGTCCGCGTGGTGCTTGCCGGGGATCTGCATGGGGACCCGGCCGCGCAGCGGATCGCTCAGGAGCAGATCCAGCAGCTCGCCCCTGAGCTCGAGGTGCTCACCCACGAACAGATCGTCGAAGCCTGGCTGGAGGACCTCTCCGGCAGTGGTGACATTCTCATGAGCATCGGGCTGGGCTTCGGAGCGATCGCCGTCTTCGTGGCCGGGCTGGTCATCACCAACACCTTCGGGGTGCTGGTGGCCTCCCGGATGTCGACACTGGCGCTGCTGCGCGCCATCGGAGCCACCGCCCGCCAGATCAAGCAGGCGACGATCGCCGAAGGCGCGCTGCTGGGGTTGGCAGGCTCCGCGGTGGGTGTGCTGCTGGGCCTCGGCGCCGCCTACGGCCTGGGTGCTGCGGCCCGTGGCTTCTGGCTGGAGGAGTTCGCGGCCGTGCAGCTCACGGGGGCCGCCGTCGTCGTCGGGTTGGCGCTGGGCACACTGGTGACGAGTGCGGCCAGCCTGTTCCCCGCGCTGCGTGCCGGGCGCACCTCGCCGATGCAGGCGCTGCGCCCGGTCGACGTCGCTCCCGCCGAGGGCGGGGTGCCGCGGGTGCGGACCACGATCGGTGCCGTGCTGGCCGTGCTGGGGCTGGGCACGGTGGTGGCCGCCGCACTGCTGCACAGCTCGCTGCTCGGTGTCGCCGGGGCGATGACGGGGTTCCTCGGTGTGCTGCTGGCCGCCCGGGCGATCGTCCCCGCCGCGGTGCGCGGACTCGGGCTGCTGCTGGCGCGGATCACCGGCGGAGAGGTGCCCCGGCTGGTGGCGCAGAACGCCCGGCAGACCCCCGGCCGGCTCGCCACCACGACCTCGGCACTGCTGATCGGGGTGACGCTGGTGGTGACCATGACGGTCGGCGCGGCGACCGCCCAGCGATCGCTGGACAAGGATCTCGCGGAACGGTATCCGGTCGACGCCGCCGTGGCCTCCACCGAGTCCGACGCCGCCCTGTCCGCAGATGACGCCGTGACCGGCAGCGTGACCCTCGCCGGGGAGCAGGCCGAGCTGGCCACGGAGGACGGGGAGACCGCCCCGGTGCAGGTGGTGTCCGGCTCCGCGGAGGACGTGGAGACCGTGGCTCGCCGAGCAGGGGTGCTCCCTGAGTCGGGGAAGGCGCTGATGGCGTCCTCCTTCTACGAGGGTGAGCAGCCGGTGGCCGCCTGGGGCGAGACCGCTCGGGTGACGCTGAGCACCCCGGGGGAGGAGCCGCTGCAGGTGGAGGCCGAGCCGGCCGGGTGGCTGCCCGCCGGAACCGTGCTGGTGGCCTCCGGATCCGGATGGGACCTGGAGGAGGCCGCCGGACAGACCTGGCTGCGGATCAGTGATGCGGCCTCCGCCGATGACGTGATGCGCGTGGGTTCCACGCTCACCGATGTCGTGGGGGAGCAGACCCCCTCGACGGTGGAGGCGGCGCTGTCGCGGGCCTCCTTCTCGGAGGTGATCGACACCGTGCTGCTGGTGGTGCTGGTGCTGCTGGCCGCCTCCGTGGTGGTGGCGGTGATCGGGGTGTCCAACACCCTGGCGCTGTCGGTCTTCGAACGCCGGCGCGAGGCCGCCCTGCTGCGGGCGCTGGGTCTCACCCGCGGCGGAGTGCGTCGTCTGGTGTCCATTGAGGCGGTGCTGATGGCGGTCGTGGCGCTGCTGCTCGGCGGTGGGCTGGGCGTGTTCTTCGGCTGGGCCGGAGTGTCCTCTCTGGTGGCCGAGGACGTGATGGGAGTGGCGCTCGCGGTCCCCTGGGGCCGGCTGGGGCTGATCGCCGGGGCGACGCTGCTCGCCGCCGTCGTCGCCTCAGCGATCCCGGCCCGCGCGCTGGGCCGCACCGAGCCTGCGGCCGGCCTCTCGCGGGAGTAGCGCTCCCCTGCTGCGCCTGCGTTGCCTCCGGAGCCAATGTCACTAAAGCTCGCGTAAGTGCGAGTATTCCGACAATGGCTCCGGAGGCAACGTCAGGGCGTGGGCCACGCGAGCGACGATGCGGCGGAACCCGTCGCGGAGATCCTCCGCGTTGGCGTGGATGATCCGCCAGCCGTCCTGTTCGAAGGCACGGTCGCGACGTTGGTCCTTCGCCTGCTCGGCCGCAGAGAAGTGCCCGCTGCCGTCGTACTGGATCACGATCTTCAGCTCCGAGTATCCGAGGTCGCCCGACCAGGGGCTCCCGGGCCGCGGTCGGACCTGGAGCTCCGGTTCCGGGAGCCCGGAATCGAGCAGGGCGAGCCGAAGGAAGCTCTCGGGACGGGAATCCGCACCGATCCGAATCAGCTCGAGTGCGGCGCGCCCCTTGACGATGCCCTTGGTCTTGCGGTGCGCCCCGACCAGCTCGGCCAACGATGACGGCGTCTCCCAGGGATCGTCGCGTCCCTCGAGGGCCGGCCGGGGATGTCGGACCAGCTGATCCCCTAGGGCGACGAGCTCCTTCAGGGGCAAGTCCCGCATGAGATCGAAGTACACCCGCGCCGGCCGACTCACCGGCAGCCCCAGGTGCTCCGTGACCTCGCCGTCCTCCACGACCACCGCGTGCGATCGGAGGCCTGGGAGGCGATGGGTCGTCGTCGAGGACTCGGCCCGGCTCAGGTGGATCGGGGATGAACCGTCCAGCCAGGACGGCAGGTCCAGGCCGTAGAGGGCCGCGGCGGTCGCGTGGCTGAACCAGGATCCGGGGTACTCGTGGTGCAGGGCTCGCAGCGTGCTCATGAACCGCGCATGCTGGGTCGATGGGGAGAAGACTGGCTGGGCTGTGCATCGGTACAGGCCATGGCCGACGCGGGTGATGTCGCCTGCGCGGAGGCGCCGCGGCGAGACCCCGAGCTCCAGGGCGCGTCGTCGAGAGAAGACTCCCTCGAGGAGTTCTGTGGGGAGGGACGACGGTCGACGCATGCCCTGGAGTCTCCGGGTGAATGTCGCACGTGAGGAGGGGCAAGGCCCCGGCTGTGGAGCTCCCGGGCGTGTTGCGAACGCTGTGGAGGAGGCCATCGCCCGTTGCCTCCGGAACCGTTGTCGGAATACGCGCACTTAAGCGATGTTTAGCGACAACGGCTCCGGAGGCAACGCATTAGGACGGGTGTACGATCGCCTTCAGCGACCGCGGATCCTCTGCGGCCTCGAGGGCCTGGGCGGTCTGTTCCAGGCTGAATCGGCCGGTGACCAGCCGGTCCAGGTCCACACGTCCGGACCGGACCAGCTCGATGGCGGTCGGCCACGTGTTGGCATATCGGAAGACTCCGGTGACCTCGAGCTCACGGTTCTGCACTGCGGACAGCGGGATGGTCACGTCATCGGCGCCCATGCCGATCAGCACCGCGCGCCCGGCCGGGCCCAGTGCGCGCAGTCCGGCGTGGATGGCTGGAGGTGCGCCGGAGGCCTCCAGGAGGACATCGGCGCGCAGCTCCGAGAGGTCGGTGTCGGCGACGACGGCGCGTGTGGCGCCGAACGTCTCCGCCAGCCGCAGCCGGTCCTCGGAGACATCGGTGACCACCACCTCGGAGGCCCCCAGCGCGCGGGCCACCTGGGTGAGGATCAGCCCGATGGGACCGGCCCCGGTGACCAGCACGTGATCTCCGACGCCTAGGCGGGACTTCCGCGCGGCGGCCACCGCCACCGACAGCGGCTCCAGCAGGGCGCCGGCCTCGTCGGAGATCCCCTCCGGCAGCCGGTGGGCGAACATCGCCGGGATCGTCACGTACTCGGCGAACGCACCGTCCACGGGCGGGGTGGCGAAGAACTGCACCTGCGGGTCCAGGTTGTACCGCCCGGCGCGGGCCTGGGCGGAGGACCAGTCGATGCGCTGCGGCTCCACCGAGACCCGCTCGCCGATCCGGGAGGCGTCCACGCCGTCCCCGACGGCGGCCACGACGCCGGCGCTCTCATGGCCGAGCACCAGCGGCTCCTCCACCACGAAGGGTCCGATCCTCCCCTCCCGGTAGTAGTGGACGTCGGAGCCGCAGATGCCCACTGCGGTGACCCGCACCAGCACGTCCCCGGGGTCCGGGAGCGGGACGGGCCGCTCCTCCACGGTGATCTCTCCGGGGGCCTGCAGCACGGCGGCACGCATGGTGGGGGTCATCGTCGGGGCCTCTCTGCATGAGGGGAGGGGGTTGACGTCGGGGCTGCGGCGCGCATGCGGCTCATTTCACGGCTCCCATGGACAGGCCCCGGACGAGCTGCTTCTGAGCGAACCAGCCGGCCAGGACCACCGGCAGGGAGGCCAGCACCGAGGCGGCGGAGAGCTGAGCGAGGAACTGGCCCTCCGAGGTCATGGTGCTCATCAGGTAGACCGGCACGGTGGCGGCATTGGCCGCGGTGAGGTTCAACGCGAAGAAGAACTCGTTCCAGGCGAATATCACGCAGATCAGCGCGGTGGCCGCGATTCCCGGGGTGACCATGGGGATCAGCACCCGCCGCATGGTCAGCATCAGCGAGGCTCCGTCCATGGAGGCGGCCTCGAGCACCTCGCCGGGCACCTCCAGGAAGAAGGAACGCATCATCCATACCGCGATCGGCAGGTTCATCGCGGTGTAGAGGATGATCAGCGTGATGATGTTGTCCAGCATGCGGAGCTGTCCGGCGATCACGTAGATCGGCATGATCACTGCCACGATAGGCAGCATCTTGGTGGAGATGAAGAAGAAGAGCACGTCCTGAGTGCGCTTCACCGGGCGGATGCTCAGCGCATAGGCCGCCGGCACGGCCATGGCGATGACCAGCAGCGTGGAGACGGCGGTGGCCACCAGTGAGTTCAGGAAGTAGCCGCCGGCCTCTGAGGTGAAGATCGCTCGGTACTGGTCCAGGGTCGGACTGAACAGGAAGGTCGGGGGCGAGGAGGCGGCGTCGGACTCCTGCTTGAAGCTGGTGAGCACCATCCACAGCACCGGGGCGAAGAAGACGAACGCTGCCGCCCAGGCCAGGCCGGTGAGCAGGTTCCCGACGGCGCGGGGCCGGGCGTTCCCTTGCGGTCCCGTGGCCGAGCGGCTCCGGGGTGCGACGGGCGTCTCGACGGCGGCGGTCATGACTGCTCCTTGGAGTTGATGCTGCGGAAGATCAGCCGCAGGGCGAACATGGCGATGACGATGGTGGCGATGACGGTGACCACGCCCATGGCGGCGGACTGGCCGATGTCGAACCCGAGGAAGGCCCGCTGGTAGATGTAGAAGGGCAGGTTCGCGCTGGCGGTGCCGGGCCCTCCGGCGGTCATCAGGTAGATGTGGTCGAAGGTGTTGACCACGTAGATCGCCCCCAGCAGCACCGAGAGCTCCAGGTAGAACCGCAGGTGGGGCAGGGTCACGAACAGGAAGGTCTTCCACGCGCCGGCGCCGTCGATGGAGGCGGCTTCGAGGACGTCCTTGGACTGGGACTGCAGCCCCGCCAGGAGCAGAAGCATCATGAAGGGGGTCCACTGCCAGACCAGGGCCACGATGATCGAGAAGACCGGGAACTGGGAGGTCCAGTCCACAGGGGAGATCCCCACCAGTCCGATCAGCCAGTTCACCAGCCCGTAGCTGGGGTTGAACATCGAGATGCTCCACAGCATCGCGCCGGCCACCGGCATGATGAGGAATGGGGTGATCAGCAGGGTCCGGACGAGGCCACGTCCGACGAACCTCCGGTCCAGCAGCAGGGCGAGTCCGAGTCCCAGCAGCACGGAGACGAAGACACAGCCGAGAGTGATCAGCACCGAGTTCATCGCCGCGGTGCGGAAGGTGGAGTCCACGAAGAGGTCGGCGAAGTTGCGCAGTCCCACGAACTGATCGCCTTCGGGGCGGAGCAGGTTCCGGGACCGCAGCGAGTACCAGATGGTCAGCAGGAAGGGGACCTGCGTGCAGACGATCACGAACAGCAGCGCCGGCAGCAGCGGCAGACGACGACGTCGCGCCTCGGCCTTCTCCGCGGCGCGGTGGGCACGCAGGCGATCATCGAGGGCGGAGGTCCGTGGGCGGACCTTGTCGCCTCCGCTGTGCGGAGCGATGCGGGTGTCAGCAGGGGTGGCCATGGCTCATCCCTCCCATCCATAGGTGCGGGCGACGGACTCGGCGAAGGTCTGTGACTGGCTCAGCGCCTCGTCCACGCTCTGCCGGCCCGCCACCGCGGCAGAGATCTGCTGGGCCACGCGGGTGCCCACGTCCTGGAACTCGGGGATGCCGACGAACTGCAGTCCGGGGTAGGGGACTTCGTGGAGCATGCAGTTCTCCTGAGTCGCGTGATCCATCGAGTACAGAGTGGGCTCCGCGTAGTTCTCGGCCAGCGCGGCATACTCGGGGATCTCATAGGTGGACTGGCGTGAACCCGGGGGGAGCACCTCCCAGCTGAGCTCCTCTCCGACGAGCCGGAAGTAGTCCGGGTGAGTCATCCAGGAGATGAAGTCCCAGGCCGCCTGCTTGTGCTGGCTGGTCTCTGGGATCGCGAGGCTCCAGGCATAGAGCCAGCCCGCATGGTTGCTCTCCATGACGGGGGCGAGCGCGTAGCCGACGTCGCCCACCACGGTGGACGAGGCGGGGTTCTCGATCCCGGAGACCATGGAGGAGGCGTCGTACCACATGGCGGCGTTGCCCTGGCTGACGCGGGTGAGGCAGTCTCCGAACCCGGAGGTCGCGGCTCCCGGCTGACCCCACGTGCGGACCGTGTCGACGTAGGTGGACACGGCCTCGTGGACTTCAGGGGAGTCGAGCATGGGACGCCAGTCCATGTCGAACCATCGGCCGCCGAAGGTGTTGACCACCGTGTTGAGCGGGGCGAGGACTTCGCCCCAGCCGGCGAGGCCCCGCAGCGCGACGCCGGAGACGCCGTCTTCGGGGGCATGCAGCTCGGCGGCGAACTCGCGGACCTGATCCCAGGTCGGCTGGCGGGGCATCTCGAGGCCTGCCGCCTCGAAGAGGTCCCGACGATAGGCCAGGAACGAACTCTCGCCGTAGAACGGGACCGAATGCTGCCGCCCCTCGTGAGAGAGGGCCTCACGGATGGTCGGGATGAAGTCCTCCGCGTCATAGCCTCGGGTCTCTGCGATGTAGGGCTCGAGGTCGGTGAGCCATCCGTTCGCCGACCACATGGGTGTCTCGTAGTTGGAGATCATCACCACGTCGAACTCGCCGCCGCCGGAGGCGACGGATGCGGTGATCTTGGCCCGGGCCTCGTTCTCGGGCAGCGAGACGAAGCGGACGTCGACGTCGGGGTGGGCCGCGCGGAAGTGGTCGATCAGCCCCATCGCGTCCTGCATCTGGGGGTTGGAGACGATGGCGACGACGATGGTCTCTCGGGTGCCGGCGGCCGTCCCTGTGGCGCAGCCGTTCAGGCCGAGGGTCGCAGCGCCGAGCCCCGCGCCGAAGCCGGCGCCGAGGAGAGTGCGTCTGCTCAGGGCCGAGCCGGAGGACCTGCTGGAGGGAGGGTGCGGTGTCATGGGGAGTCCGTTCTTCGCGGAGGCACGATGTCCATGCTCATATGAGAGTGATCTATCGCTCATTTGATACGTGATCGTAGTCATATATGCTCGAATGAGCAAGCATTGGAGGCATCATGACGTCCGACCCGCAGGATGAGCGGCGTGATCTGACGCTGCTGGCCGAACTGGCGACGGAGTACTATCTCGGGGGGCTCTCGAAGGTCGAGATGGCTCGTCGTCATGGGCTCTCGCGCTTTCAGGTCGCGCGACTTCTGGATCAGGCCCGGGATGAGGGCATCGTCCGGATCACCATCGTCAACCCCTCCGACGGAGGGACCGAGCATGACGGCCTCGCCGAGAGGCTCGGCATCTCTTCGGTGACCGTGGTCGCCCAGCGCTCAGATGAGACGCTGCGCTCGGCGCTGGCCCGCCAGGTCGCGGACCTCCTCCCTCGTCGCCTGCATGACGGCGCGCGCCTCGGGGTGGCGTGGTCGCGTACGCTGATGCACCTGCCCGAGCACCTGGGGGAGCTGCCCAAGGTGGACGTCGTCCAGCTCGTCGGGCCGGTCAGCGCCCCGGGGTCCACCACGGGGGAGTCCTCGACCCTCGTCCATCGCCTGGCGTCACGGGCGGGCGGGCAGATCTGGCCGCTGCCGACGCCGCTGATCGTGGACTCCCCGGAGGTCGCCGCCGCGCTGCGTTCCTCCACCGAGGTGCGCTCAGCTCTGGATGCCGCCGATGAGCTCGACGTCGCCGTGATCGCCATCGGCGCCTGGGACGCGGGGATCTCGACCGTCTGGGCGAGGGTGAGCGACGAGGAGAAGCAGCTGGCGCGCGACGCCGGAGCGATCGCGGAGTGCTCCGGCATTCTGCTCGATGCGCAGGGTCGCGTGGCGAGGACCGGCATGGAGAAGCGGGTCATCGGGGTGACTCCGGAGCAGCTGCGACGCACCCGGGTGCTCGCGGTGGCCCCCGCCGTCGGCTACCCGGAGGCGGTGCTGGCCGCGGCCCGGGGCGGCTTCGTCGACGATCTGGTGATCTCGGCGGATCTGGCGGATCAGCTGATGGACCTGCTGGCCGCCGAGCGGCTCGACGCCCTGGGCTGATCGCCCAGGGGCCCCGGAGGTCACACTTCTACAACTTGTAGAAAAGTCTTCTACAAGCTGTAGAATTCAGAGGGAGGCGAGGCCGCGAGGACGGCCGCCTCCACGCCACGACCCCGTGACGCGGCCCTGCGAAGACTCAGGTGAGCCCGTGGAAGAACTCTTCGACCCTCTGTCCCTGGCGCGCTGGCAGTTCGGACTGACCACGCTCTACCACTTCCTCTTCGTCCCGCTGACCATCGGGATGGCGCTGATGGCCGCCATCATGCAGACCGCCTGGCACCGCACCGACGACGTCAAGTACCTGAAGCTGACCAAGCTGTTCGGCAAGATCTTCCTGATCAACTTCGCCATGGGCGTGGTCACCGGCATCGTCCAGGAGTTCCAGTTCGGGATGAACTGGTCCGAGTACTCCCGCTTCGTCGGGGACGTCTTCGGCGCCCCGCTGGCCATCGAGGGACTGGCCGCGTTCTTCTTCGAGGCCACCTTCATCGGCCTGTGGATCTTCGGCTGGGGCCGCATCCCGCGGCTGGCCCACCTGGCCTGCATCTGGACCGTGTTCGTCGCCAGCACGCTCTCGGCGTACTTCATCCTGGCCGCCAACGCCTTCATGCAGAACCCCGTCGGCTACAGCTTCAACCACGAGCGCGGGCGCGCCGAGCTGACCAGCCTGTGGGAGGTGCTCTCCAACCCCGTGGTGCTCGCGGCGTTCCCGCACACCATCTTCGCGGCGATCATGTTCGCCGCCACGGTGATGATCGCCGTCGCCGCCTGGCACCTGCGCCGCGGCCAGCACACCGAGACGATGCGCCCGGCGCTGAAGACCGGCCTGTGGGCCAACGTGCTGGCCTTCCTGGGTGTGGGCGTCTCCGGCGACCAGCTCTCCCTGGCCATGGTGGACGCCCAGCCGATGAAGATGGCCGCCGCCGAAGGGCTCTACGAGACCACGAACGCGGCGAGCTTCTCGATCTTCACCCTCGGCACCCCCGACGGCGCCTCCGAGCTGTTCTCCATCCGGATTCCATACCTGCTCTCGCTGCTGTCCACGCATACGCTCGATGGCGAGGTCGAGGGCATCAACGATCTGCAGGCCCAGTACGTGACCCAGTTCGGCCCCGGGGACTACACCCCGCTGATCTGGGTCACCTACTGGTCCTTCCGGTGGATGATCGGGCTTGGGGCGGTCTCCGCCCTGATCTCCCTGGTGGGACTGTGGCTGACCCGGAAGAACGCGCGGCAGCTGCCGGCCCGCCAGGAGCAGCTGATGTGGCGGATCTTCATTTGGGCCGCCCCGCTTCCGCTGCTCGCCTCCCTGGTGGGCTGGATCTTCACCGAGATGGGCCGTCAGCCGTGGATCGTCTTCGGGCTGATGAAGACAGAAGCCGCGGTCTCCCCGAACGTCTCCGGACTCGACGTCGCGATCTCGCTGGCCGCCTTCACGCTCATCTACGGGATCCTCGCCGTCGTCGAGTTCAAGCTCATCCTCAAGGCCGCCCAGGAGGGGCCGCCTGAGCTGGATGAGGACGTCGACGCCGACTCCGACGACCTCGCTGTCGTGTACTGATCAGGAGCCATCCATGGACTTCGCACTGCTGAGCCTCTCACAGGTCGACCTCCCGACGATCTGGTTCGTGCTCGTCGCGTTCTTCTTCGTCGGCTACTTCGTGCTTGACGGCTTCGACTTCGGCGTGGGCATGTCGCTGCCGCTGTTGGGCCGCGATGACACCGACCGGCGGGTCATGATCAACACCATCGGTCCGGTCTGGGACCTCAATGAGACGTGGGTGATCGTGGCCGGGGCGGTGCTCTTCGCGGCCTTCCCGGAGTGGTACGCCTCGCTGTTCTCCGGGTTCTACCTCCCGCTGCTGCTGATCCTGCTGGCGCTGATCGCCCGCGGGGTGAGCTTCGAGTACCGGCATCAGCGCAAACATCCGCAGTGGACCCGGACCTTCGACCGGATGATCATCTTCGGCTCGCTGCTCCCGGCCTTCCTGTGGGGCCTGATCTTCGCCAACGTGGTCCGCGGCCTGCCCATGGATGAGGGGCACAACGTCGTGGCGAGCCTGGGGGACGTGTTCAACCCCTACGCCCTGCTGGGCGGTCTCACCCTGACCCTGCTGTGTCTGGTCCATGGGGCGGTGTTCATCGCGCTGAAGACCGACGGCGAGATCCGCGGGCGGGCCCGCCGGCTCGCCGGACTCGCCGGGCTGCCGACGGCGCTGATCGCCGTCATCTTCCTGGTCTGGACTCTGCGTCTGGAGTCCTTCTCCGGGCAGCCTGGTCCGGCGCTGGCCGCGGCCGTCGGGGCCGCGCTGGCCCTGGTGGCGGCGCTGTTCGCCAACGCGCTGGGGCGGGAGGGTCTGGCCTTCGGTGCGATGGCGGCGACCATCGGGCTGGCCGTGGTGACCCTGTTCCTCTCGCTGTTCCCCCATGTGCTGCCCTCCACCACCGGGGTGGGCGGGCTGACCATCGCGAACGCGAGCTCCACCGACTACACGCTGACGGTGATGCTCTGGGTGGCGCTGGTGGTCACTCCGCTGGTGATCGGCTATCAGATCTGGACCTACTGGGTCTTCCGCCGTCGCCTCACCCGCGATCACATCCCCACCGCGGCGCACTGAGCCCGCCCGTGAGGACAGGACAGCCATGAAGCCGCTGGACCCCCGCCTGCTCCACCATGCCCGTGCCGCCCGCGGGTTCCTCGCCCTGTCCGTGGCGCTGGGGCTCGTGCAGGTGCTGCTGGTGCTGGCGTTCAGCGCCCTGCTGGCCGGGGTGCTGGCGACGGTGATCGCCGCCGTCGGGGTGCTTCCGGGGGACTGGGTGAGCGAGGAGCTGGTCGTCCAGGAGCCGGCCTCCGGGGTGGAGCTGCTGGGTCTGGTCGCTCCGCTGCTGGGCGGACTGGCGGCGGTGGCGGCGGCCCGTGCGGGGGTCTCCTGGGTGATGGAGTGGGTCGCGGCGCGGGCGGCGGCGCGGGTGAAGTCCCAGCTGCGGCGCCAGGCCGCCGAGGCCCTGGTGCACCGCGGTCTCCACGATGACGACGACGGCGCCGGCCCTGCCCATGCGGTCAGCGTCCTCGGTTCCGGCCTGGACGCCCTGGACGCCTATTTCTCCCGGTATCTGCCCCAGCTGGTGCTCACCGCCCTGGCGGTGCCGATCCTGCTGGGCGTGCTCGCCACCCAGGACCTGACGACGGCGGTGATCGTGGTGGTCACCATGCCGCTGGTGCCGGTCTTCATGGTGCTGGTGGGTTGGTCCACCCAGTCTGCCCAGCTGCGGCAGCGCCGGCGTCTGGACCGGTTGGGCACCGCCTATCTGGACCTCGTGGAGGGCCTCTCCACGCTGAAGATCTTCAACCGGCAGAACCGGCAGCGGCAGAACCTGCACCGGCTCACCGAGCAGCACCGGTCCGCCACCATGAAGGTGCTGCGGGTCAGCTTCCTCTCCGGATTCGTCCTGGAGCTGGCCGCCAGCCTCTCCGTGGCGCTGGTGGCGGTCTCGGTGGGGGTCCGGCTGATCGACGGCGAGCTGGGGCTTTTCGTGGGGCTCTTCGTGCTGCTCATCGTTCCGGAGGCCTACGCTCCGCTGCGGCAGGTGGGCGCCCAGTATCATGCCGCGGCGGATGGGATCGCGGCGTCCGAGGAGGTGTTCGCGCTGCTGGAGAGCGAGCCGCGGACAGTGCCGACCGGACCGGGGCAGGCCACGCTGCTGCGGCGTTCCGAGCTGCGGCTGCGAGGGGTCGGTGTCGCCCGGGGAGGGTCCGCCATCGTCGACGACGTCGACCTCACCGCTTCCCCAGGGCGGATCACCGCGCTCGCCGGCCCTTCCGGGTCAGGGAAGTCCACGCTGGCCGCCGCCGTCGTGGGGCTGGTCGCGCACACGGGGGAGATCACGCTGAGCGGCGAGGAGGGCTCGAGGCCGATCACCCGTGACGACGTCGCCTGGGCCGGGCAGCGCCATGGGCTGCGCTCCGGCACGGTGGGGGAGAACATCGCGCTCGGCGAGCCGCAGCTGCACTCCGGTGAGGCGCGCAGCATCCTCGACGCTCTGGACCTGCCGGAACTGCCGCTCGATCACCCTCTGGGCGTCCGTGGCGCCGGGCTCTCGGGTGGGCAGGCCCATCGGATCGCCGTCGCCCGGGCCGTGCATCGGGCTCGGGCCCGGAATGCTCCCGTTCTGCTGCTCGACGAGCCCTCCGCCGCGCTGGACGAGACCACCGAGCAGGCGCTGATCGGGCTCCTGCGGGCCGAGGCCGACGCCGGCCGGACGGTCCTGGTGATCAGCCACCGGCCTGGGGTGCTGGAGTCCGCCGACGTCGTCCACTCGCTGGAGGGAGTCCGATGAGCCCCGCACCTGCTCGTGATCTGCTCCGCCTGGCCCGCCCCGGAGTCCGGACCATGCTCCCGGCGCTGGCTTTCGGGGTGCTCTCCGGGCTGAGCGCGGTCCTGCTGCTGGGGCTCTCGGCATACCTGATCACGCGTGCCGCAGAGCAGCCGCCCATCCTCTACCTGGGCCTGCTGGTGGTCGGGGTGCGGGCCTTCGCGCTCTCCCGGGGGTTCTTCCGCTACCTGGAGAGGCTGAGCTCCCACGACGCCGCGTTCCGCACGCTGAGCACCCTGCGCGTGGGGCTGGTCGAGCGGCTCATGCCGCTGGCCCCGGCGGGACTGGTCGACCGCGGGCGGGGTGACCTGCTCTCCCGGCTGGTCCGGGATGTGGAGCAGCTGCTCGACCTGCCCACACGGGTGATTCAGCCCCTGGTGAGCTCCGGCGTCGTCGTGGTGAGCACCCTGGCCGGGCTGGCCTGGTTCTCCCCGGCAGCGGCGGCCGCGCTCGCCGTGCTGCTGGGGCTTGCTCTCCTGGCCGGTACCTGGCTGAACGCGAGGATCAGCGGGTCCGCTGAGCGCCGGACCGCCATGCTGCGCGGGGCGCTCGCCGATGAGGTCACCGACCTGGTGGTCGACGTGGACGTTCTGCTGGCCTACGGCGCGGCGGAGGAGCAGGTCCGCCGCGTGGAGCGGGCCGATGCGCGGCTGCGGGCTGCGGAGCTGCGCAGCGCGGTCGGGGCCGGCGTGGTCTCGGCGCTGCTGACCGGGCTCACCGGGGCGGCCGTGCTGGCGATGCTGCTGCTCGGCATCCCGGCTCTGCGGCCCAGCGCGCCGCTGGGTCCGGAGTTCCTGCTCAGCCCGGGGGTGGTGGACGGCCCGGTGCTGGCGGTGCTGGCCCTGGTGCCGCTGGCGGTCTTCGAGGTCGCCGCCGCCGTGCCCGCGGCCTGGTCTGCCCGACGCCGCGTGCTCGCCGCCGCGGAGCGGATCGCAGAGCTGACCGAGCGGCCCCGGCCGGAGGAGATCCCGGCCGACGACGGCGAGGACTCAGCTGCCGACGGCGCCGACACCCCGGCGGATCATCCGGACGGCGGTGTGCTGCTGGAGCTCGAGCAGATGACTGTGCGCTGGCCGGGTCAGAGTGTCGCGACGGCGGCGCCGGTGGATCTGCGTCTCGGCCCGGGGGAGCGGGCGCTGGTCACCGGTCCCAGCGGGGCGGGGAAGACGGCGCTGGCCCAGGCGCTGGTGCGTCTGCTGGAGCATGAGGGCTCGTGCCGGCTGGACGGCGTCGAGATCCGCGAGATGTCTGCGGCTGCGGTGCGGCGGCGCGTGTGCCTGATCGAGCAGCGGGCGCATCTGTTCGACTCCACATTGCGCGCGAATCTGAGCTTCGCCCACCCTCAGGGACCCGAGGCGGCCGGCGATGATCAGCTCTGGGAGGTTCTGGAGGCTGTCGGGCTGGGGGAGTGGGCTCGATCCCGGGACGGCCTGGACACGAGGGTGGGCCGCGAGGGCGCCCTGGTCTCCGGAGGGCAGGCGCAGCGCATCGCCGTCGCCCGCGGGCTCCTCTCCCGGGCCGACATGCTGGTGCTGGACGAGCCCACCGCGCATGTGGACCCGGAGCTGGGCGATCAGCTGATCCGGGATCTGCTCGGGGCTGCCTCGCGCACGCCGGAGCGAAATGTCGGCCGCGGACGGAGCGTGATCCTGATGTCCCACCTGCCCGTGCCGGAGCATCTGGTGGATCATCACCTGGGACTGACGGCGGCGACCTCCTCATGCTCAAATGAGCACCGAGTGACACTCATTTGATATGGTGGCGATCACATCGACCACCCGTCGTGGAAGGATCGTCATGACCGCCGCCACTCCGCTCTCCGCACGCACCGTCACCGAGCTGGGCCCTGACACCCCCTCCGGTGTCGCCCTCCGCACCCCTGACTACCCGTTGGAGGGCCGGCGCGTGGGCATCGTCCATTTCGGCGTGGGCGGATTCCACCGGGCACACCAGGCCCTATACCTGGATCGTCTCTTCTCCGGCGCGGGGCGCGCGGACTGGGCGGTCTGCGGAGTGGGCCTGCTGCCCGGGGATGTGCGCATGCGGGATGCGCTGGTACCTCAGGACGGCCTCTACACGCTGGTCTCCACCGGCCCGGACGGCACCCGTGACGCCCGGGTGATCGGCTCGATCGCCGAGTATCTCTATGCGCCCGAAGATCCTGAGGCCGTTCTGGCGCGGATGACGGACGAGGGCGTGAAGATCGTCTCGCTGACCGTGACCGAGGGGGGCTACAACTACAGCCCCACCACCGGCGAGTTCCTGACGGAGACCCCAGCGGCGGCTCGGGATCTCGCCCGGGGCGAGGGCGAGCACCCGGAGACGTTCTTCGGCTTCATCGTGGAGGCGCTGCGCCGCCGGCGGGCCGCGGGGACGAAGCCGTTCACGGTGCTCAGCTGTGACAACATCCGCGGCAACGGCGACCTGGCGCAGCGCATGATCCTCGCCTTCGCCCAGCACCGCGACGCCGAGCTGGCGGCCTGGATCCGGCAGGACGTCGCCTTCCCGAACTGCATGGTGGACCGCATCACGCCGGTCACCACCGAGGCGGATCGTGCGATGGTCGCGGAGGAATGCGGCGTCGACGACGCCTGGCCGGTGGTCAGCGAGGATTTCCTGCAGTGGGTGCTCGAAGACCGCTTCCCCGCCGGACGTCCCGCCTTCGAGGAGGTCGGGGTGCAGATGGTCCACGACGTGGAGCCCTATGAGCTGATGAAGCTGCGGCTGCTCAACTGCAGCCATCAGGTGATCGCCTACTTCGGCCTGCTGCTGGGCCACACCTATGCCCATGAGGCGTGTCAGGATGAGGTCCTGGTCCGATTCACGCGCGAGCTCTACATGGACCGCGAGGGAACCCCCACGGTGCCCGAGGTGCCGGGGATCGACCTGGAGGCCTACAAGGACCAGCTGATCGCTCGCTTCGGCAATGAGCACGTCCGTGACACCCTGGCCCGGCTGGCCGCCGAGTCCTCGGACCGCATCCCCACCTGGATGGTGCCGGTGATCCGCGAGAATCTGGCCGCCGGGCGGGACGTCAGCGCCTGCGCTGCCGTCGTCGCGTCCTGGGCGCGCTACGCCGAAGGCGTCGGGGAGAACGGTGAGGAATGGCCGGTGGTGGACCGGCTGCGCGAGCGGGTGATGGCCGCCGCCGCTCAGCATGACGACGACATCCTGATCTTTCTGCGCGATGAGGAGCTCTTCGGGGACCTGGTGGAGCACCAGGCCTTCACCCGCCCCTACGCAGAAGCCCTGACCACCCTGCGGGAGCAGGGGGCCAGGGCTCTGCTGGAGAGGTCGGTGGGTTGAGGGTTCACGTCATGTCAGCAGGATGATCACGACCACGATCAGGATCAGTGTGCCCAGACCGATGGGGATGTAGATGCCGCGCATAGATGTCACCCTCTCTGGTGTCTCGATGGCAGCTGGCGTGTACCCGCCAGATCTTCCAGCACAGAGGGTGGGCCTGGGTGTTCGCTGGATGCAGCCCCTGGACCCCGTGTGAATGTGGTCTGGATCACTTGTGGGTGATCAGTGTACGAGGTCCTCAGGCCTGCTCGTCCTGAGCGGGCCGCTCAGCGATTCGACCTCACCGCCTGGATCAGCCAGATGACCGCGGCGGCGATCAGTGCGATGAAGATCAGGTTGGCGACCAGGCTCATCGCGGCGCCGAGGATCCAGAGGACCACGCGGATCGCCACGATGACCAGGATGATGGTCAGGATGACAGACAGCAGCTGTTTCATGAAGTCAGCCTAGGCGATGAGCCCGAACGACGCTGAGGGCGGGCCCCGGATGATCTCCGGGACCCGCCCTCAGCGGTTGGTCAGCTCAGGCGGGAGTGCCGCTCGTTCACTCCCGTTCGCGCCTGGCCCCAAGCGGCGTCGCCGCCGCATGGGGTCCCTGACGCTCACTTGCTCGTCGGAGTGAACTCGCTTCGCTCGTTCACTCCTCCTCGTCCTGCAGGGCCTCGACGTCGGCGAGCTGGGCGTGCGGAGTGTGGTCCGGGATGTCGCCGTTGAGGCGCAGGCCGGTCTCGGAGTCGAACAGGTGGATGTGGTCCATCTGCGGGACGACCTTCACGCGGTCGCCCTTCAGCGGGGGGCGGCGGCCGTCGACGCGGACCACCAGCGGCTGGAAGGACTCGAGGCCCTCCGGCGAGCCGAAGATGTGTGCGTCAGCGCCGAGCTCCTCGGTGAGGTCCACGATCATCTCGATGCCGTGGACCTCGTCGATGTGGATGTCTTCGGGGCGGACGCCCAGGGTGACCGTGTTGCCGTTGGCCTTCTTCAGGGAGCCGTCGGAGATGGGGTACCGCTCACCGCCGAGGATGAGGCTGTCGCCGTCGTGCTGGACCTGGAAGAGGTTCATGGCCGGGGAGCCGATGAAGCCGGCCACGAAGACGTTGGCCGGGGTGTCATAGAGGTTGCGGGGGGAGTCGACCTGCTGCAGCACGCCGTCCTTGAGCACGCAGACGCGGTCGCCCATGGTCATCGCCTCGACCTGGTCGTGCGTGACGTAGACGGTGGTGACCGCGAGCTTGCGGGTCAGTGCGGCGATCTGGGTGCGAGTCTGCACGCGCAGCTTGGCGTCGAGGTTGGACAGCGGCTCGTCCATGAGGAAGACCTTGGGGGAGCGGACGATCGCACGGCCCATGGCCACACGCTGACGCTGACCACCGGAGAGGGCCTTCGGCTTGCGGTCGAGGTAGGGCTCGAGGTCGAGGAGCTTGGCGGCGTCCCTGACGCGCCTGGCTCGCTCGTCCTTCGGGACGCCGGCGATCTTCAGGGCGAAGCCCATGTTCTCCGAGACCGACATGTGCGGGTACAGCGCGTAGTTCTGGAAGACCATCGCGATGTCGCGGTCCTTGGGCGATACGTGGGAGACGTCCTCGCCACCGATGAGGATGCGGCCCTCGTTGACCTCTTCGAGGCCGGCGAGCATGCGCAGTGCGGTGGACTTTCCGCAGCCAGAGGGTCCGACGAGGACCAGGAACTCGCCATCGGCGATCTCCAGCTGGAGCTGATTGATGGCGGGGCGGGCACCGGGGGTGTAGATCCGGCTCGCGGCGTCATAGGTCACAGAGGCCATGGTGTATTTCCCTTTCACGGGCAGGTACGTGCCCGACGATCCGTGGTGAATGGGAGCTTGTGCGGTGAGTGCCGTCCACGACGGACAGCGCTCTCCGAATCTGCTCAGTTGTAGGCCGTGTCGCGTGATCTGCAACACAACCATGTGAATCACATCATAGTATGTGGGTCTTGTCCACTGCTCTGTGGGCATCGTCACCGGAGCGCATCGGGGCAGGTGACGGCGATGGACGATCAGCACGCGTTGATGAGCGTGGACCCGGATCAGGACCTCTCGCTGGAGGCGGCCACCAGGAAGCGCCGTACCGGCTGGAATCGGTCGATGCTGGTGTCCAGGCCGCCCGGGCGGGACGACAGCAGCCACGTCCGTCGCTGCTCGGCGACCAGCTGGTCGAAGCGGCTGAGCAGGCGGCGTGCGGCGCGCGACGAGCCGTGGTTCTGCTCGGCGCCGGGGACCAACCCCGAGCGCAGCAGGTCCACGCCGAATCTCGCCCACCGGATGGCCTGAGCCGTCTCGGCGACGGCGACAGGGCCCTCCGGGGCGGCCGGTCGGGCATCCTGCAGCGCCTCGAGAGCAGTGTCGAGAGTCCTGCGGGCCGCTTCCAGGCTGTCCTCCGAGGGCACATGGTGCGGCTCCAGGGTGCCTGGCTGCTGCACGGCGCGGAACAGCGGACTCGAGTTCGCCGTCTTGGCATCGAGGGCGTCTGCGACTCGTCCGATCTGGACGAGCGCCGAGCCGAGCACGCAGGCCTCATCCATGAAGATGAGGCGATCGAGCAGCCCGTCGAGGTGATGGGTGAGCTCGCGGTTGCTCTCAAGAGACCAGCTGGCCGCTCCGCCGAAGAGGATGGGCGCATAGGAGATCACCAGCGGATCGTAGTGACCGCAGTCTCCCCAGCTGGTGAGGAGGAACCCCTCGGAGCCGTGTTCGGCCCCGGTCAGGGCGGCGTCGGTGATGTTTCCCAGAGCGTTGTCCAGCCGCCCGACGAAGGACAGCCAGGTCCCCGTCCCGGGAGCCACCCAGAAGGGGACGTCCGCGTCGATGAGCGCCTGAGCCCGCGTCGCGAAGCTGCGCAGCTCCTCAGGATCCACCCCATGGGCTTGGGAGAAGGCCAGCTCCTTCTCGCTCATCCGGTCGATGACCGTCGCGATGTGCTCGGGGGAGTCATAGAGCCAGACCACCGGCACCGTCCCCTCCGGAAGCCTAGCCATGAGCTCCGGGTGGCTTCCCAGGATGTCGGACCAGAACTCCACGCGGTGCCCTCGCGAGGTCCAGGGCCGCGCGACGCGTTCGACATAGTCCAGGAACACCGTGCCCAGGCCTTCCTGCTCGGCACGTGCCCGACTCTCCCCGGTGCCGAGCTCCCAGGTCTCATCGGCGCCGATGTTGAGGCGGTCAGAGCGGAAGTGGGGCACCAGGTCCTCCAGCAGGCCGGTGATGAACCGGGCGTTCTCCTCGGTGGGCGCCAGCGTGGAGGGCGGCCGCAGGGTGCCGGCGAACTCCTGGGGCTCCGGGTTCTCCGCTCGGAACCTGTAGCTGTCATGGGCGAGCCATCGTTCCCAGTGGCCGAAGGTGTTCTGGTTCGGCACCAGTTCGATCCCGCGGGCAGCACAGAGATCGTCCAGCCAGCGCAGGTCCTCCCCGGTGAGCGGGGAGGCGTCCTGCCAGACCTCTTCGTGCCCCGGGTAGGCGAAGCTGTGCTCGGTGTAGAGCTCGAGATGGTTGTACCGTGCCTGGGCGAGCACCTCCACCAGGCGGCGAAGGCCCGCTCGGGTGGGGACACGGTCCCGGCTGATGTCCAGCATGAAGCCACGCCGGGCGAAATCGGGCCAGTCCTCGATGTGCACCGCCTGCTGCTCGGTCATCGGGGTGCCGCGCAGTTGGTCGAGGGTCTGCTGCGCGTAGCGCAGTCCGGCTTCGTCGGCGTAGGTCAGCCGGGTGGTCGGACCGTAGTCCAGCCGGTATCCCTGGGGCGGAAGGTCCGGGTCATGAGCGACGACGACCTCGGCCTGCGGACGCGGGGCGGGCCCGTCCTGGACGTCGATGCGGCGCGGCATGGGGTAGAGCTTCAGAGACATCTGTCAGTTCCTCGCTTGTCGGTCGCTGCAGGGGCAGCCGTGGTGTGGAGACGTGCGTTCGGGGGTGGGGCTCAGCCCTTGACGGCACCGGCGACCATGCCCGAGGCCATGCGTCGCTGGACGAGGCAGAACAGGATCAGCACAGGGACCGCGATGAGCGCGGAGCCTGCCATGACCCCGGCCCAGTCGGTGCCGGTCATCCCTTCCTGGAAGCCCTGGAGCCAGACAGGCAGCGTCACTCTCCCCCCGGAGGAGAGGATCACCAGGGCCAGGGTGAACTCGTTCCAGGACACCAGGAAGCCGAAGACTCCCGTGGCGACCAGGCCCGGCCCCAGCAGGGGGAAGGTCACCCGGAAGAAAGCCCCCACCTTCGTGCAGCCGTCGATCATGGCAGCCTCCTCCAGGTCCACGGGCACGCCGTCCACGAATCCCTTCAGCATCCAGACGATGAACGGCATGACGGTGCCCACATAGAGGAGTGAGAGTCCCAGGGCAGTGTTGACCAGGCCCCAGTTGGACAACATCCTGAACTGGGAGATGAACAGCGCCTCGGCCGGGATCATCTGCACGATCAGCACGGTCACCACGATGGCGGTCCGGCTGCGGAAGCGGAAACGGCTCAGGGCGACGGCGGCCAGCGTCGCTGAGCACAGTGCCACCGCGACCGCGAGGAGGCTCACCTGGAGGCTCATCTGCAGAGCGGTCCAGAAGCTGCTGTCCTGCAGGACTCCCAGATACGCGTCAGGGGTGAAGGAGAAGGGGAGCCATGTCGGCCCGTCGAGCCTCATCTGGGCGTTCGGCTGCAGTGAGACGTTCACCATCCAGTAGATGGGGAAGATCCACACCAGGGCGAGCGCGCCCGCCACGATGTTCAGCGCGAGGCGGCCGCCGGCGCGACGAGGACGCATCGGTGTCGTCGTCGGGCTCATGTCAGGTCTCCTTGTCGGCTGAGGATCCTGACGTACCGCCAGGTGAGCAGCACGAGGATCAGCAGCATGATCATGGCCAGGGCTGAGGCCATGCCGTAGTCTCCGCCGGCGATGCCGGTCTGATAGATGTAGGTCCCCAAGAGGTTCGTGTCGCTGGTGTTGCCGGCGCTCTGCTGCAGCGAATAGATCTGCGCGAAGACGCGGAGGTCCCAGATCACCTGCAGGATGGCCAGGAGCACCAGCACGGGACGGATGATGGGCAGCACGATGTGCCAGAGGATGCGCGGCGTGCTGGCGCCGTCGATCTGAGCGGCCTCGACCGTCGCCTCGTCGACCTGGCTGAGGGCGGCGAAGGTGGCCAGGGACACCAGCGGGGTGCTGGCCCAGATCACCACGGTCGCCGCGACGAGGAGGAACGGGATCGTCCCCGCCTGGAGCCAGTGGAAGCCGTCGAATCCACCGAGGCCGACGCCGGTCAGGAGCGTGTTCACGACACCGTGTCGATGGTCGGCCATGAGCTTCCAGATCGCGACGGCGGCGATCACCGGTGTCGCCCAGGCGAAGAGCAGCGCCAGCTGCAGCGCGATGCGCAGGCCGGCCGCCACACGCTGCATCAGCACGGCGAGGCCGACGCCGACCACCATCGTCGCTCCTGCCGCCACCGCGGTGAAGGCCAGCGTCCGGAGGGTGACCGTCCAGAAGTACGTGTCGGTGACGATGGTGGTGTAGTTGCTCAGACCCACCCATTCCGGCGGCTGGCCGAACTGCTGCGCAATGCCGAACTCCTGGAAGGACATCACCAGCTGACGGCCCATCGGATAGCCCAGGGCGAGGACCACCAGCCCGGCGGGCAACAGGAGCAGCAGGTACGGGGTGAGGTTCTGGCGCCGTCGGCGGGCGGCGGCAGCTCGGCCAGGGGGTCTGGCCCGGGACGGCGCCGAGGCGCCGTCCCGGGTGGTTCGTGGCGGTGCGAGTGCGGTCATCAGTCGTTCAGGATCTCTTCGAGCTGAGCGTCGACGTCGGCGGCGACATCTTCGACGTCCTCGCCGTCGGCGATGCGGGTCCAGATCTCCAGCGGAAGCTGGGCGCTGTCCGCCACGCCCCAGGACGGAGTGTTGGGAGTGAGCTGGGAGTGCGCCACCGCGTCCTGGAAGGGGTCGGCGCTGTGACCGGAGAGGGCGTCGGCGTAGTCGAGGTTGCCGGGCACCCAGCCGGCCTCCTCCGCGAGCAGGGTCTGGAAGTCCGGGGAGTAGATGAGCTTGAGGACCTCCTCTGAGAGCTCCTGGTTCTCGGAGGCCGCGGAGATCGCCACGTTGGACCCGCCTGCGAAGGTGGTCCCGGGGGTCTCCGGATCGGGGCCCGGCAGGGCCATCACCTGAGCCTGGCCGCTCTCCCAGAGCTCATCGTCGATGTCGTACTCCTTCAGGGCGAGCCCCGAGTAGAAGCCAATCCTGCCGGAGTTGAAGAGCTCGTAGGCCACCGGCACCGCCTCGTTGGGGTCGGAGACGTATTCTGAGCCGTCCTCCATGAGCTCCTGGGCTGCTCGGAGCCCCTCCAGGGACTCCGGAGTCGAGAGCGCGCCCTCCCATGTGCCGTCCGACTGCTGGGTCGCGTAGTCGCCGCCATAGGTGAACAGCCAGCCCTCCAGGGTCTTCGGGTCGGAGGAGGCCAGATAGATGCCGGAGAAGTCGTCGGTGTCCTCGGGGTTGGCCTCGTTGAGCTCGACTGCCGCCTCATTGAGCTCGTCGAGCGTGGTGGGCACCTCGATCCCTGCCGCGTCGAGAAGATCCTGGCGGTAGAAGATGATGCGGGATCCGGCGTAGAGGGGCGGCGCGTACGTGGTTCCCTCCCAGGTGCCGGCCTCCAGCCCTGACTCGATCAGCGAGTCCCCTCCGAGGTCCTCGAGGATCTCGTCGACCGGGGAGAAGGCGCCCACAGAGGTGAAGGTGGAGGCCTGGGTGTTGCCGATCTCCACGAGGTCAGGAGTCTGCGAGGAGTCAGGCAGAGAGGTCTGCAGCAGTTCGACGATTCCGGCCCATGGCTGCATCTGGACGGTGAGGGTGGAGCCTTCGTGGGTGGACTCGAACTCCTCCACCAGCCACTCCTGGGCGGCGTCGGGGACAGAGTCCTCCATGAGCCAGAGGGTGAGGTCGGCGGAGCCGGTCGCGTCGGCCTCCTCCTCCCCGCCGCCGGCGCCGCAGGCGGCCAGGGCGATGGTCAGGGTGGAGGCAACTGCCAGGTGCGGGAGCCGTCGCATGGGGTTCCTTTCGTGGTGCGGAGAGAAGGACGCCGCAGAGCGAACCAGCCACTCGTCGGTGCCGTCGTAGAAAAAGTATGGGTCCTTTACTAACAAAATGGAAGGGCTCATCGGAAATTCAGGTGAGGACCCACACATCGCGACTGGCCACCAGAAGCAGGGTTGACGGGAGTGTGCACTGCTGTGGAGGGCTAGGCGAATCCCGTCTTTGTAAGTCATACTTACAAACATGAGCTCTCTGGCCTCCCCACACGGCGCCCTGTCCCGCGGTGCTCGGGACGCACGTCCTGTGCTTCCCGGACACGCCCGCATCCACAATCTGGCGCTCGTCCAGCGGGAGCTCTTCCATGCCGGGGCGATGAGCCGGGCCGACCTCGCGCGGGCGACTGGACTGACCCGGGTGACCACGTCGGCACTCGTGGGGGAGCTCGTCGATCGCGGGACGGTGGTGGAGAGGGGCCTGCGTGCGCCCTCCGGGCCCGGCAAGCCCGGGGTGCTGGTGGACTTGGATCGGGAGGGCCTCCAGGTCATCTCCCTCGACCTCTCGGGAGTCGACGCGTACCGGGGCGCCCTCATGGATCTCACGGGCAAGGTGCTGGCTCGTGAGGAGGAGCCACGCCGCAGCGGCGAGAGCAGCCGACAGGCTCAGGAGGCCGTGCTCGCGCTTGCGAGACGCCTGCGAGGGCGGGCCGACCGTCGGGTCCTCGGCGTCGGGGTGGGCTCTCCGGGCGTGATCTCTGACGAGGGGGTCGTGCTGGCGGCGCCCAACATCGGGTGGGAGGGGGTTCCGCTGCGGGACCTCCTGCAGCGAGACCTGGAGGATCCCGTGGTGGTCCGCAACGACGCCAATGCCGCGGCGTTGGCGGAGCACACCCTCGGAGACGCCGACCCGGATCTGTTCCTGGTGCGAGTCGGACGAGGGGTCGGCGGTGCGCTGATGGTCCGTGGAGAGCTCGTCGTCGGGCGGTACAACGCGGCGGGCGAGATCGGGCATGTGCCGGTCGGAGAGGGCGGCGGGCCCCCCTGCGCCTGTGGGAAGCGTGGATGCCTGGAGGCATGGATCTCCGTGCCGAGCCTGACCAGGCTTCTGCACGAAGCCGACCGTGACGGGGGGAGTGCGGAGGACGTCCTCAGCGAGGCAGGCACCCGCCTGGGCATCATGCTCGCCCCCATCGTCGGTGCCCTCAATCTCTCTGACGTGGTGCTGGCCGGACCGGCGGATCTCCTCGGGGGCCGATTCCTCGACGCAGCCCAGGAGGCGCTGCGCAGCCACATCCTGGGCCGGTTCCACACCCAGGTGCGGATCCGCCTTCCCGAACACAGCGATGACATCGTGCTCCGTGGTGGCCTGGTGATGGTCCTCGAGTCGGAGCTCGGCATCTCATGAACCTGGTGCAGGCCGCGGAGGACGCGCCGCCGTCGACGCTGCGGGTCGGGCTGGACATCGGAGGCACCAACACTGATGCTGTGGTCCTGGATGAACGTCAGCAGGTCATCGCCCAGGTCCGGATCAGCACGGAGCCGGGCGTCGAGGGAGTCCTGGAGACTGTGCGCGAGGTGCTGTCCGCCCTGCGGAGCCACACCGACGCCCGGGGTTTCCTCTCGATCGGGATCGGCATCCCAGGGCAGGTGGACCCCTCTGGATCGACCGTGCGCCACGCGTTGAACCTGGGGCTGTCGGATCTGAACCTCCGCGGCGTGCTGGAGGCGGAGCTCGGCGTTCCGGTGAGCATCGAGAACGACGTGAAGGCCGCTGCTCTCGGCGCCTATGCCCTGCGAGGATCCGGGTCTGAGACGCTCGGCTACCTGAACCTGGGAACGGGTGTGGCGGCCGCGGCGGTGCTGCGCGGCGAGATCTGGCGGGGTGCGAGCGGGGCCGCCGGAGAGATCGGGCACGCGTCCATCGACCCTGGGGGGCCGCGATGTGCCTGTGGGCAGCGGGGGTGCATCGAGGCCTTCGCCGGCGGAGGAGCGGTGGCCCGCCGGTGGCGGGGCGCAGGATCCGGTGCGGTCCACGAGGTGTTCGACGCGGCCGAGACGGGTGACCCGCACGCCCGGCGGCTGCGCGATGAGCTCGCTTGGGCCGTCGCCGCCGCCGTCCGGCTCATGGTGCTCTCTCTGGACGTGCCCGTCGTGGTGCTCGGCGGCGGGGTCGCAGGGATGGGGCCCCGTCTGCTGGATCGGGTCACCGGGGAGCTCATTCGCGAGGCGGACAGCTCGCCCTTCCTCAGATCGCTGCGTCTCGACGAGCGCGTGGAGATGCTGCCTCCGGGGTCCCAGGCGGCGTCGTGGGGTGCGGCCCTGGTCGGCAGACCCCGGACATGACGACGGCGCCCGCCCCGGTGATCACCGGGGCGGGCGCCGTCGTGAGATGACGAGAGGCGGAGCTCAGGCCTCTTCGACGACCAGCGGGTACACGCCGTTCTCGTCGTGCACCTCCTTGCCGGTCACCGGCGGGTTGAAGACGCAGATCATGCGCAGCTCCTCCTCGACCTCCACGCGATGCTTCTCGTGGCCGTCGAGCAGGTAGAGGAAGCCGTCGGTGACGTCATGCTTCTCGCCGGTCTCCAGATTGGTCAGCGTGCCCTTGCCGCCCACGCAGTAGACGGCCTCGATGTGGTTGGCGTACCAGAACTCGCTCGTGGTGCCGGCGTAGATGGTGGTCTCGTGGAAGGAGAAGCCGACCTTCTCGCGGCCGAGGACCATGCGGCGTGAGCGCCAGTTGCCGTGCGTGATGTCGCGCTCGGTGCCGTTGAGGTCGTCGATGTGCAGGGTGTACATGCAGGGTCTCCTGTCTGCGGGGAGGATCTGGGGAAACGGGTGCTGGCCCGGATTCTAGCGCGGCGGAGCCGCCAGTGGGGATCGGCCCGCTGGGGAGCCACCCAGTGGGGATCAGCTCAGTGCGGGGCGCGCAGCCGCGACGGCTCGCCCATCTGGCCGGTGGCCGCCAGCACGGCGTCCTCGAGGATCTTGATCCCCTTCTGCAGGTCCTCGGACTCGATGGTCAGCGGCGGCATGACCTTCACGACCTCGTCCTCGGGACCGGAGGTCTCCACCAGCAGGTTCCGCTTATAGGACTCGGCGGCCACCTTGCCGGCAGTGTCCGGGTCCGGGAAGCAGATGCCGCTGAGGAAGCCGCGCCCGCGCAGGGTCGCGCCCCTGACATGCTCGGCGATCTGCTCCAGCCCCTCCGTGAGCTCGTCGATCCTGGCCGCCAGCTCCTTCTCGAAGGAGTCGTCGGCCCAGAACAGCTCGAGGGCTCGGGCACCGGTCACGAAGGCGAGGTTGTTGCCGCGGAAGGTGCCGTTGTGCTCGCCGCCCTCCCAGACGTCGAGCTCGGGCCGGAACAGGGTCAGCGCCATCGGCAGCCCGTAGCCGGAGATCGACTTCGAGACGCAGACGATGTCCGGGTGGATTCCGGCCTTCTCGAAGGAGAAGAAGGTGCCGGTGCGGCCGCAGCCGGCCTGGACGTCGTCCACGATGAGAAGGATGTTGTGGCGGCGCAGCAGGTCATAGAGACCCTTGAGCCACTCCATGCGGGCGGTGTTGAGGCCGCCCTCGCCCTGGACCGTCTCCACGATGACTGCGGCGGGCTTGTCCACGCCGGAGCCGGAGTCCTCGAGGACCTTCTCCAGCCAGATGAAGTCCGGGATGTCGCCGTCGAAGTAGTCGTCGTAGGGGATCTTCGAGGAGTTCGTCAGCGGGATGCCTGCACCGCGGCGCTTCATCGAGTTGCCCGTCACCGAGAGCGCACCCAGCGTCATTCCGTGGAAGGCGTTGGTGAAGGACAGGATGTGCTGGCGGCCGGTCACCTTGCGTGCCAGCTTCAGCGCGGCCTCCACCGTGTTGGTGCCTGTCGGGCCCGGGAACATGACCTTGTAGTCCAGGTTTCGCGGCTCGAGGATGATCCGCTCGAAGGTCTCCAGGAAGCGGCGCTTGGCCGGGGTCTTCATGTCCAGGGAGTGGGTGACGCCGTCGTTGGCGACGTAGTCGACCACGAGGTCGCGCAGCTCCGGGTGGTTGTGGCCGTAGTTCAGCGCGCCGGCTCCGGAGAAGAAGTCGAGGTAGCGGGAGCCGTCCTCGGAGTACTGGTAGGCGCCGGATGCCTTCTCGAAGACGGCGGGCCAGTTCTTGCAGTAGCTGCGGACCTGGGATTCACGGGTTTCGAAGATGTCGGTGGCCATGTGGCGGGTCTCCTCGGTGATGCGGCGGGCTCTCCGCCGCTGGGGGTCAGGTGGACGTCGGGGACAGGCCCTCAGGCCTGCTGGGCGTTCAGCGGAGTGACCGTGTACAGGTCCTCCGCGGCGTGCGCCTCGCCGCTCTCCGAGGACGTCGGGAACAGGTCTTCGGTGAAGAAGTCGGAGCGGGTGATCTCTGCGTCCTGGTCACGGGCCAGGCCGGTGAACAGCGCGATCGAGGCCGCGTTGTCCGCGGTGATCGTGGTCTCGAGACGGGAGGCTCCGGAGCGGGCGACGACGTCGGTGAGCATCCGGGAGGCCAGGCGGCGTCCGCGGAAGGCGGAGTCCACCGCGACCTGCCAGATGAACAGCGTCTGCGGGTCGTCCGGCCGTCGGTAGCCGGAGATGAAGCCTGCCGGTCGGCCGTCGACGAGCGCGATCACTGAGGTGTCGGCGAAGTCGCGGGCCCACAGCAGGTAGGCGTACGGGGTGTTGACATCCAGTACTCCGGTGCCGGCGGCCAGCCGCCACAGGGCGGCGCCGTCGGCGACCTCGAGAGCGCGGATCTCGACACGTTCCCCGGTCTGGGCAGGGGTGTCTGCGGAATGTGGCATCTGTTCCACAGTAGTGAGCCACACGGAGGGATCAAGCCTCCCCGGTGTGAAATCGGGGTGAAATCGACCCCGTCGATCCATTCTCTGAGCCTTTCTAGGAAGGGCGGCATCCTTGCCCTGAGAGGGATCCGCCGACACGGGCGGAGAATGGCAGATCAAATCAAATACTGTGATAGTGCTGTGATCATTGTTCAGGATAGGGATCAGCAGTGCATGTGAGCCACGTCATGAAGAGAGTGTGGATCTGTGCTTCTCAGGGGTCAGGGCCGTGGTCGTGCCGAGCGCCCCGGCTGGGCGTCGACGGCCGCACGTGCCGCCGCCACAAGCTCGGGACTCGTGGTCATGTAGCTTCCCTCCCCGCCGCCGGGCCCGGGAGAGCCGTGGGACGTGGGCGCACCGGCGGACAGATGCACGACGTCGGCGCCGGCCTCGGCCAGGCTCGGCACGTGCTGCGCCCGCACCCCGCCTCCTGCGATCACCTCGAGTCGTCCGGCCGAGGCCCCGACCAGTTCAGCGATGGTCTCCGCGCCTTCGGCAGCGGTGGGCGCCCCGCCGGAGGTCAGCAGCCCGTCGACCCCGAGCTCCACGAGCAGCGCCACCAGGGAGTCCGCCTCGGCGAGGCCGGCGGCGAGCACCACGTCCACGCAGCGATGCACGACCACCGGCATGCCCTGGGCCGCCCGGACGAGCCTGTCCAGGGACCGGTGGTCCAGCCCGCGATCGTCCAGGGCGCCGATGATGACCCCTGATGCGCCGGCGTCGAGCAGCGCGCGGACATCATGGTCCATGGCCGCCACCTCGGCCCCGGAGTAGAGGTAGCCTCCGCCGCGCGGCCGGATGAGCACCCGGGCCGGCAGCCCCAGCTCTGCTGCGCGCGCGACCATGCCGGTGGTCGGGGTCAGCCCACCTGTGCCCAGCGCCTGGCAGAGCTCTGCCCGGTCCGCACCCTGCTGCCGCGCTACGGCGAGCCCTTCCACATCCTGCACCGCGATCTCAAGCTTCATGGTCGTGCCTCCACCGTCAGTGAGCCCCGGTAAGGTTCTCTTCTGTGACCAAGACTCTCATCCCAGGCCTCGGGTGGACCCTGTACGGCGACGGCCGCACCATCCGTCCCGGTGACGTCGTCGCCCCTGACGAGCGGCTCAGCTGGGGCCGCACCACCGGCATCGGCATGCAGCACGTGGTGGCCATGTTCGGCGCCACCTTCCTGGTGCCGCTGATCACCGGCTTCCCTCCGGCCACCACTCTGCTCTTCTCGGGTTTGGGCACCATCCTGTTCCTGATCATCACCGCCGGACGCGTCCCCTCCTACCTGGGCTCCTCGTTCGCGTTCCTCGCCCCGGTGGGAGCCTCCATGGGGCAGTACGGGATGTCCGGGGCGCTGGGCGGCATCGTGATGACCGGTGCCGGGCTGTTCCTGGTGGGGCTCCTCGTCCACCTGGCCGGCACCCGATGGATCCAGGTGCTCATGCCTCCGGTGGTCACCGGTGCGATCGTGGCGCTCATCGGTCTCAACCTCGCTCCGGCGGCCTGGGACAACGTCAACGTCGAACCTGTCACGGCCACCGTGACCATCGTGTCGATGCTGCTCGCCGGAGTGCTCTTCCGGGGGCTGCTCGGCCGGCTGTCCATCCTGGTCGGCGTCGTCGTCGGCTATCTGGTGGCCTGGCTGCGCGGAGAGGTGGACTTCTCCGGCGTGGGCGAGGCCTCCTGGTTCGGGCTCCCCGACTTCACCGCCCCCACGTTCCACATCGGAGTGATCGGCCTGTTCCTGCCGGTGGTGCTGGTGCTGGTCGCCGAGAACGTCGGCCATGTGAAGTCCGTGGCGCTGATGACCCATCGGGACCTGGACCCGGTCACCGGCCGAGCGCTGATGGCCGACGGCGTGGCCACCATGTTCGCCGGCTCAGGCGGCGGCTCCGGGACCACCACCTATGCGGAGAACATCGGCGTCATGGCCTCCTCGCGCGTCTATTCCACCGCCGCATACTGGGTGGCCGGCCTCTTCGCCATCGCGCTCGGCCTGCTGCCCAAGGTCGGCGCGCTCATCGCCACGGTCCCCGCCGGGGTGCTCGGCGGCGCCGGCACGGTGCTCTACGGCATGATCGGCATCCTGGGCGTGCGCATCTGGGTGCAGAACCGGGTCGACTTCGCCAATCCCATCAACCTCGCGGTGGCCGGCGTGCCGCTGATCATCGCCGTCGCGAACTTCACCATGGTCTTCGGAGACATCGTCTTCGAAGGCATCGCCCTGGGCAGCTTCGCCGCTCTGGCCATCCATCACGGCATGAGCCTGATCGCGAGGCTGCGCGGCACGGATCCCGGAGCGCAGCGGGAAGCAGAGGGTGCCGAGGAGCAGGCGCTGAACTGACGTCTCAGCCCGCGTCGAGGCGAGCCGCGGCACGGTCCACCACGTCGCCGCGCAGCTCAGTCATCGAAGCGATCTGTGCGTTCGCGAGCTCGTCATCGGCGTCCGGACGGGAGGGCGCACCGGCATCGAAGGGCGGCTCCGGGTCATATTCCAGCTGCAGCTGGAGACGCTTGGCCACGTCATCGCCGTAGATCTCGGCGGTGAGCCGCAGCGCGAAGTCGATGCCGGCGGAGACGCCGGCCGCGGTGATCACATGGTCGTCGCGCACCACCCGTTCGGCGACCGGCGTCGCCCCCAGGCGCTCGAGCAGATGTAGGGAGCCCCAGTGGCTGGTGGCCCGCCGTCCGCGCAGCAGCCCGGCGGCGCCGAGAAGGAACGAGCCTGTGCACACGCCGGTGATCCACCGGGCCTCCGCCGCCTGGCGACGCAGGAAGTCCAGCATGACCTCATCCTCCAGCAGCTCGAAGGCACCGCGGCCCCCGGGCACGAACAGCACGTCGGCCTGCGGGGCGGCCTCCAGCGTGGTGGTCGGCAGGATGCTGAATCCGGCATCGGTGGGCACCGGCTCCTCGCGGTGCCAGGCCACATGCAGCTCGGCTCCGGGCATCTTGGAGAACACCTGGGCCGGGCCGGTGAAGTCCAGCTGGGTCACATGGGGGAACAGCAGTGCGACGATGCGGAAGGGATCACTCATGATGTCACCTCGACGAAGTGCTCGACACGGGGGAACGGGGCATAGAAGTCGTGCAGCAGGGCCTTCCACCGGGCATACTCCGGCGACCCGCGGAAACCTTCCGTATGGTGTTCCACGGTCTCCCAGCGCACCAGCAGCAGATACTCGTGCGGGGTCTCCCGCGAGCGGAGCAGCTCTAGGCCCAGGAAGCCGGCCATGCCGCTGATGAGCGGCCGCGCCTGACGGAAGGCGTCCTCGAAGTCCGCCTCCCGGCCGGGGAGCACCGGAAGGATCGCCTGCTCTGTGATCATGAGGTGAGCATGACATACCGCGAGGCTCCTCGGAAGAGCCGCTGAGGAGGAGAGATGCGCGACGGCACCCGGCCGGCGACCCTGATGGACCACCCCGCCGTCGTGCGTGTGGAGCGGCGGGCCGGTGAGATGTTCCTGGGCGCCCCGATGCAGGAGATCGCCGCTGACGAGGCGGTCTCCTGCGAGCAGTTCCGCGCCCTCGTCGACGACGATGCGGCATGGATCCACCGGCAGGGTGGGACAGTGGTCGGCTACCTGCTGGCCGAGCGCCTCGATGAGGCCGGGCATGTCGAACAGGTCTCCGTGGATCCGGCCTTCGCCGGGCGGCGCATCGGAGCCGACCTTCTCGACGCCGCCGCAAACTGGGCGGCGGGGCAGGGGCTGGCGATGCTGACGCTCACTACGTTCTCCGAGGTGCCGTGGAACGCGCCGTACTACGCCCGGCTCGGGTTCGAGGTGCTCCCGCAGGACCGATGGGGTCCCGAGCTCGCCACGCGGGTCCAGGAAGAGGTCTCCCACGGTCTGCATCGGTGGGCCCGGGTGACGATGGGACGGCCGACGTGAACCGTCGGCTCAGGGCCTCCATGCCGGATCGCGGCCGATGAACGCCATCAGCTGATCCTCCTCCGAGGCCTCGGGGCCCACGGGGACAGCGTGGCCGAAGTGCCCGGAGGCGCGCAGTGCATCCTCCGTACGGGCCATCCCGTCCAGCAGACGCCGGCACTCCTCCTCGTCGAGGCCGGACGGCCGTCCGAGTGCAGTGGCCAGGTCCCAGGTGTGCATGAGGACGTCGGAGGTGTAGAAGCGGTCCACCGCCTCGCGCAGCGGGAGGGTGCCCAGCTCGGGGTGGGTGAAGTCCCGTCCGGCGTCCTCGGCGTCGAGGAGGTGCTGCACCTCGTCCCGGTGGTGAAGCCAGGCCCCGTGCGGGTCGTGCAGCGGGGAAGCTCCCTGAGTGAGCATCACGCCGCCGGTGCGGAGGAACTCCGCCGACCATTCGACCAGGTGGCGGGGGATGTCCCGGGTGCGCCATTCCGGCACCGGCGTGGCGGCGTCCCAGTCGGTGACCGTGACGCTGACCTGAGTGAAGTCCTCAGCGATCTTGCGGTGTCGTGCGGCAGGGTCGGTGGGGATGCTCATGTCGGGTCTCCTCAGACTCCTCGGGCTTCCTCTGTGGCCAGGGTGGTTGACGGTGGCCTGAGTGTACCGCCGGGGCCGCAGGCCGAGGCAGGTCACGAGCCCCGACGTGAGCAGGGCGTTGTGGCGCGAGTGCGGTGGCCGCTGGTTTCCTGGGAGTTCGCCGGGAGCTGGTGACGGTGAAGCTTCCGCTCGGTAACCTGGGTGGTGTCCGCAGACATCGACGGAGAGGAGTCATGATGGGACTCGAGGACAAGTTCGACGCCGCGAAGGACCAGGTGTCCGGGCAGGCCAAGGAGACGGCCGGCAAGGCGACCGACGACAAGCGCACGGAGGCCGAGGGCAAGGCCCAGGGCCTCCAGGGCAAGGTCAAGGAGACCGTCGAGAACGTCAAGGACACAGCCGCCGACGCCAAGGAAGCGGCCAAAGGCGTCACTGACAACTTCAAGAAGTGAGACCTCTCCTCGGGGGCTGAGCCCCTGAGGTCCGTTCGACGCCGGGATCGCGATGCGGTCCCGGCGTCGTCGTGTCCAGAGGGAATGCGTCGTGGTTCGAGAAGAAAATCTTCCCCAGGGTGTTCACAACGTCGTGATTCCCTGTTATTGTTGAGCACGAAATTCCTGTGCCTCAGGATTCCACGAAAGGAGGGGGCGATCTTCATGGTGACCACAATGACTTCAGGTCAGGCCGGCACAACCAGCACTGCGGTGCACGGGTTCGTGATCGCGTACCCCCGTGGGATCTTTGACGGCGGTGCCCATCGAGGGTACTCCGCGCGATTCACGCGCGGCTGCTGAGTCGACGCACGTCAGGCCGCCCCGCAGGTGGGCCCCACGAGGTGACGCCACGGCGTCCACGAGGTGGCTGAAGCCCTGATGTGGTCGTATCGACTTCGCGGATCTGCACTGCTGCGGACTCTTCTTCACTGATTCTCCGATGCGCCGAGCTCTGCTCTGCGCCATGGTCGGCGCGCGCTGAATCGCGTCCTCCGTATCAGTTTTTGTTCTCACTCATCTTTACCGGGCACCCCTGTGCCCGGATATCTTCTGGAGATTCTTCTTGTCTGTCATCAATATCAATTCATTCAGTCAATCCCTCCTGCGGCGGGCCGCCCACTCGATCGGCGCCGCACTGGTGGAATGGGCTCAGCGGAGTGAGCGCCAGCGGGTGCGGCCGGCATCGCGGCTGAGTCCGCAGGAGCTCCACCGCCGTCACCTCGTCCGTCAGGAGGCCGAGCGCCGCAGGGACGAGGTGATCGTGCGGGCGCTGACCGGCCCGCGCCAGTTCTGATCGCGCCGCCGGGTCGATCCGCCTCTGTGCGGCGGCCCGGCGGCGTGGTGCCCCGCCCGGTCTCGCTCCGCTCAGTCCCGCTGCAGCGTCGCCGCCAGGGCGAGCAGCCGCTCCTCCGCACCGTGGCGGCCGATGATCTGCACTGACCAGCTCAGGCCGTCGTCACCGGTGAGCACGGGCACGTTGACGGCGGGCAGGCCCATCACGTTGACCACCGAGGAGTACGGGGTGAACCGACATTGCTGCACGTAGTCCTCGGCCGGGCCCAGGGAGGCGAACCATCCGACCTCCGGCGGGCGGAAGGCCAGCATCGGGGTGACCAGCACATCCCAGGGGTCCAGGCAGCTCTCGGCGTCCTCAGCGAAGGCCTGGAGGGTGCGCTGGGCCTGCTCCGTCTCGGACTGCGGTCGAGTGGAGGAGAGCTCCACGAAGTACCGGGTCAGCGGGGCCAGGAGCGAGAGCTGATCCTCGGTGAAGCCGATCTGCCCCAGGCGGGAGGTCCACAGTGCTTGGAAGTGCCGGTGATACCCCGTCGGCCAGATTCGGTCAGGGCTGGTGCCCTCCCTGCTCCCCTGCACCTGGTGTCCGAGCGCCTCGAGTCGGCTGATGGCCTCCTCCAGCGCCCGGACCGCGTCCTCCTCGAGCGTGATGTCCAGCTCCGGACTGAACGGCGACTCCGTGGTGACCCCCACCCGCAGCGGCTCCAGTCCGTCGTCCAGCGCCTCGCGCACGATCCGCATCGCCGGGCCCTCAGCCAGAGTCGGACCTGCCTGCGCCGCGCGTCGGCGCGCACGTCGGCCGCCCGGCCCTTCCGGGGCCCTGAACCGGTGCCCGGCCATGACGTCGAAGAGCAGCGCCGCGTCCTCCGCCGTCTCCGCGATCGGGCCGGAGACCACGAGGTCGCTCACCTGGTCGGAGACGACGTCATCGGGCAGCCGGCCGCGTCCGGGCTTCAGCCCCACCAAGCCGCAGGCCGCAGCCGGGATCCTCACCGAGCCGCCCCCGTCGCTGCCCGGAGCCAACGGCAGTATCCCTGCCGCCACGGCGGCGGCCCCGCCGCCCGTGGAGCCGCCCGAGATGCGCCGCGGATCCAGCGGATTCCGCGAGGGGCGGGCCAGGGAGTTCTCCGAATAGCAGGGCAGTCCGAACTCTGGGACCTGGGTCTTGCCCACGCTGACGGCTCCTGCGAAGTGCAGCCGCCGGGGCAGCGGATCGTCCCGGCCGGGAGTCTGCGGCGGAAGTGCCGCGGTGCCCCGTGTGGTGGGCATTCCGGCGACGTCGACCAGGTCCTTGAAGGCGGTCGGCAGGCCGAGCAGCGGGTGATGGGCCGAGAGCTCGCTCAGCCGCGCGGTCTGGCCGTGTCCGGCACCACGCACCAGCCCGCGCACCGTGTCGATCTCAGCGGCACGGGCGAGGGCGGCGTCGGGGTCCACATGGATGAAGGCGCCCAGCGAGGTGCCCGCCGCCGCTGCCGTCAGCGCGGTGGTCGTCAGCTCCACCGCAGAGACGTCGCCGAGGAGGAACGCGGTCCGCCACTGGGCGGCGGTCGCGGCCCGGAAATCCGTCATCGAGGTGTCCGTGGTGTGGGCCTGATCGGGGGCGGGAGGATCGGCGCGGTGGGTCATGACGCCACCCTAAGCGCATCCCGGCGATGGCCGCACGGGCCGGTGCTCACCCGTCCTGCCGTGTCTCGGATGGTGGGCCTGCGCCGTCGTCGGCCACCGTCGCCGGCGAGGAGCCGGTAGTCTCAGCCGGAGCAGCCAGACTGCACCTGGACCCCGTCCCCGTCTCCTGGGAGGTAGCGATGTCGGACTTCGAGACCATCCGTGCCGCCGACGTGCCCGAGGGCGCCCACCTGCTGGACGTCCGTGAAGGCTACGAGTTCTCCGCCGGCCATGCCCCCGGGGCGCTGCACATCCCCGTGAATGAGGTCCCCGCCCGCTTCGAGGGCGAGCTGGACCCGGACGAGGACTATCACGTGATCTGCCGTACCGGCGGCCGATCGGTGCAGATCACCCAGTGGCTCACCGCACAGGGCTACTCGGCGGTCTTCGTCGCCGACGGCATGGACGGCTGGATCGAGGCCGGTCGCACGCTGGAGGCCGACGGTGGAGAGGAGCCCCGGATCCTGTGACCCAGTCACCCGCACCCCTGCCTTTCACCCGCTACGCCTACCTGGGGCCGGCCGGCACCTTCACCGAGGCTGCCCTGCTGCAGATGCCTGGCGTCGAGACCGCGGAGAAGGTGCCTGCCTCCTCGGTGCTCTCCGCGCTGACCATGGTGGAGGAGGGCACTGTCGACGCCGCCATGGTGCCCATCGAGAACTCCGTGGAGGGTGGGGTGACCGCCACCCTCGACGCCGTCTCGGTGGCCCACCAGCTGCACATCGTGGCTGAGGCGCTGGTGCCCATCACCTTCGTGGTGGCCTCCCGCGCGCCCACCACGTTGAGCCGCATCCGCTCGCTGACCACCCACACCCACGCCTGGGCCCAGGTCCGCCGATGGGCCGAGGTCTCCGTCCCCCACGCCGAGTTCATCCCCGCCTCCTCCACCGCGGCCGGGGCGCAGGCGCTGCTCAGGGATGACCCTGCGGCCGATGCCTCGATCTGCGCCCCGCTGGTCGCCGAGCAGCTGGGGCTGCATGTGGTCGCCCGTGGCGTGGAGGACGTCCCGGGAGCGGTGACCCGGTTCGTGCTGGTCTCCAGGCCCGGTCCGATCCCGGAGCCCACCGGCGCGGACAAGACCGCCATCATGATTCCGCTGCCCGAGGATCGGGCCGGGGCGCTGATGGAGCTGCTGGAGCACTTCTCCACGCGAGGGGTGAACCTGTGCCGCATCGAGTCCCGTCCCACCGGAGACGGGCTCGGACAGTACTTCTTCTCCATCGACCTGGAGGGCCATATCGATGAGGCCCGGGTGGCCGACGCGCTCGCCGGAGTGCATCGGATCTCTCCGAAGATCCGCTTCCTGGGCTCCTACCCGCGGGCCGACCGGCGCCCCCAGCAGATCACCTCGGAGGTCAGCGACGCCGCGTTCTCCGCCGCGCGCACCTGGATCGAGGCGCTGCGCCGCCGATGAGCCGCACCTGCGGACGGTTCAGGGGTTCGGGCCGTCGGCCTCGTGAAGCTCGCTCCGGCGCTCCCAGTCCTCAGCCGGGTCCACCTCGAAACGTCCCGATTCGATCCACGGGGCCCCGGTCACACCGTTGACGATCAGCGAGGAGGGCCGGACGCGGGCTTCGACGGCGACGACCTCCCCGACGGCGTCGCCGTCGATCTGGAAGGGCAGCGGCTCCGCCATGGTCAGGGTGCTGACCCGTGCCTGCCGCACGGTCATCACCGGAATGTCCGCGGTGAAGCGGGTGACGGTCTTGGCCACGATCTTCGCCCAGTCCCATGCATGGCGCGGGGTGAACAGCACCGCGTCGAGCCGGCCGTCGTCGAACCGTGCCGAAGGCACCAGGATCATGCCGGCCTGGAGCATTCCGCAGTTGGCCAGAAGCACCGAGCGGACCCGGTGGGTCTCCGGCTCGGCGTCGTCGACGGCGACGGTGATGCTGCGTCGGCGGCCCATCACATGGCGCATGCCGGCCTCTCCGTAGGCCAGCCAGCCGGCGCGCTGCTTGAGTGCTTCGCGGGTGTCACCCATGACCTCGGCGTCGAGCCCGCCGCCGGCGATGACCAGCGAGTTCTCCTTGTCCGTGGTGCCGTCGGCGCGGTGCAGGGCGAGGTCCAGGGTGTCCACCCGGTGGGAGAGGCCGTGCAGCGACTCGTCCACGCAGGCGTGAAGATCCTGGTAGGGCAGACCGATGTTGCGGGCGAAGAGATTGCCGGTGCCCATCGGGATGATGCCCAGCGCGACGTCGGTGCCGGTCAGTTCGGCCGCCACGGCGCGGACCGTGCCGTCTCCGCCGGCGGCGATGACCACGTCGGCGCCCCTGCTCACCGCGTCGGCGGCCATCTGGTGGCCGGGATCCGATGCGGTGGTGGCCAGCAGCAGCGGCGCCTGCATTCCCGCGCGGGAGCAGGCGGAGTGCACCAGACGGACGACTTCGTCGGCCTCGGCCTTGGTCGGGTTGACCACCAGGGCGACCTGCCGCTCGGCGCGCGTCGGGAGGCCGTGGTCGGCGTCGTGCTGGACTCGGTCCTGGAGGCGGCCGATCTCGGCGATCTCCTCCTGGAGGCGGCGAGTGGTGACCAGGGCACGGATGATCACCACCAGGGCGATGACGTGCACCAGGGCGGAGACGATCAGCAGGGTAAACAGCAGCTCGAGGCTCACCACGCCAGTCTAGCCAGCAATCGACCAGCCGTTAGGCTAGACCCGTGATCGACATCAAGGACCTCATCGACAACCCCGACGTCTACAGGGCCAGCCAGCGCGCGCGGCAGGCCGACGAATCCGTGGTGGACCAGCTGATCTCCGCACAGCAGTCCCGGAACGAGGCGATCGCCCGGTTCGAGTCCCTGCGCGCCGAGCAGAAGGCCTTCGGCAAGAGGGTCGCCCAGGCCCAGGGCGAGGAGAAGCAGCGGCTGCTGGCTGAGGTCAAGGACCTGTCCACGCAGGTGAAGGCCGCCGAGGCAGCCAGCGGCGAGGCCGACGAGGCGCTCCGTTCGCTGCAGCGTCGGGTGCCCAACCTGATCCATCAGGGCGTCCCCTCCGGGGGCGAGGACGACTTCGTCGTGCTGCGCGAGGAGGGCTCCCCGCGAGACTTCACCGGCGAGGGCTTCGAGCCCCAGGATCATCTGGCGCTGGCAGAGGGTCTGGACGCCGTGGACATGGAACGTGGGGCGAAGGTCTCGGGTGCCCGCTTCTACTTCCTCAAGGGGTACGGAGCCCGCCTGGAGCTGGCCATCATGCAGATGGGGCTGGACAAGGCGCTCGGCGAGGGCTTCACCCCGATGATCACCCCCACGCTGGTGCGCCCCGAGACCATGCAGGGCACCGGCTTCGACGTCGAGCACGACGAGGAGATCTACCGCCTCGAGCGGGACGACCTCTACCTGGTGGGCACCTCGGAGGTGGCGATCGCCGGCTACCACGCCGACGAGATCATGGACCTCACCGACGGGCCCGTCCGTTACGCCGGCTGGTCCTCCTGCTACCGGCGTGAGGCCGGCTCGCACGGCAAGGACACCCGCGGGATCCTGCGGGTGCACCAGTTCAACAAGTTGGAGATGTTCATCTACTGCGCCCTGGAGGACGCCGAGGCGGAGCACCGTCGTCTGCTCGGCTGGGAGGAGGAGATGCTGAAGGCCCTCGAACTGCCCTACCGGGTGGTGGACATCGCCGCCGGGGACCTCGGGCTCTCTGCGGCGCGGAAGTTCGACTGCGAAGCGTGGGTCCCCACCCAGGGCACCTACCGGGAGCTGACCTCGACCTCGGACTGCGGCAGCTTCCAGGCGCGTCGGCTCAACATCCGGGAGCGCACGGTCAAGGAGGACGGCTCCAAGGGCCCCACCCGCCCGGTCGCGACCCTCAACGGGACCCTGGCCACCACGCGTTGGCTGGTGGCGATCCTGGAGAACCACCAGCAGGCCGACGGGTCCGTGCAGGTACCTGAGGCGCTTCGCCCGTACCTGGGCGGACTCGAGGTGCTCGAGCCGGTCCGCTGACTGACGTGACCCCCCCCAGGACTGCTGCCGGCTCGCCCCAGGACTGTTGCCGGCTCCTCGGGGGGATGCGGCGATCTGCTACTTCACCGCACCCTGGGTGACCCCGGAGAGCACCCAGCGCTGCGTGAAGACGAAGACGAGGATCGACGGCGCCAGCGCCATCAGATATGAGGCGAAGGAGACGTGGTAGTTGCTGCTGAACTGGCTCTGGAAGAGCTGGTTCACCACGGGCAGCGTCTGCAGCGAGGGATCCGAGATGATCATCGACGGCATCATGAAGTCGTTCCAAGAGAACAGGAAGGCGAAGATGCCCACGGTCGCGCTCATCGGGGCGAGCACCGGGAAGATGATCCTCCAGAAGGTCTGCCAGGTGCTGGCGCCGTCGATGCGGGCCGCCTCCTCCAGGGCGGGGGGCATGTTGCGCAAGAAGGTGGTCAGCAGCAGCACGTTGAAGCCCAGATGGAACATGATGTGCAGGATGCCGACGCCGAGCGGCGTGTCCAGGCCCACCATTCCGCTGAGCTTGATCTGTGAGAGTGCGAGCACCGGGAAGGGCAGGAACATCGCCGCCAGGATGTAGAAGAAGGCGAACCTGAAGAACCTGCGCTCCCAGTTGGCGTAGATCGAATAGGCGGCCATGGTGCTGATCAGCACGGCGCCCGCGACGGCGATCGCCGAGACGAACACCGAGATGGCGAAGCTGACCGGAAAGTCGGTCAGCCGCCATGCTTCGACGAAGCCCTCGATGCTGACCGGACTGGGCAGGGTGAACGCCTGCCCCTGGACCGCTTGGGAACCGGTCTTGAAGGCCATGGACACGGTGACGAAGAACGGCACCAGGACGGTCAGTGTGCAGACGACCAGCAGGATCGTCAGGGGGAGGTTGAACTTTCTCCGAGGCCGGATGAGCGGCCGAGAGCGTCTGGTGGGGACGGTGCTGGAGGTCGAGGTGAGGTCAGGAGTGGACATGATCACTTCTCCTTTCGGCGCATCAGGCGCAGCTGGACGAGGGCGATGGCCAGGGTGATGAGGAAGAAGATGGTGGCCGTGGCCATCTGGTAGGCGTAGTCGCCGTCCGTGAACCCGGAGAAGATCGTCATCGCCACGGTGCGCGTGGAGGTGCCCGGACCGCCGTCGGTCAGGCCGACGATGATGTCGTAGGCGTTCAGGAAGTTCTTGAAGGTCAGGATCACGTTGATGACGATGTAGCCCGTCATGAGCGGGACGGTGATCGTCAGCAGCTGCTTCCACGGCCCGGCCCCGTCGATGGAGGAGGCCTCATAGACGTCGTGGGGGATGGCCACCAGGCCGGCGATGTAGATCAGCATGGTGCCGGGGATGGCCTGCCAGGCGGTGACGATGACGATCGAGATCCAGGCGAGGTCCGAGTCGGCGAGGATGCTCGACTCCAGCGGACCGAATCCGACGGCCTGGGCCGCCGCCGGCAGCGAGCGGGCGAACAGGAACTGGAAGACGAAGGCGATGATGATCGGGGAGACCACCATCGGGATCACGAAGATGGTCCGCAGCACCACGCGGCCTCGGATCTGCGAGGTCAGACCGACGGCGAGCAGGAAGGCGATGACGTTGGTCACCACCACCGTCACGGCGGAGAACCCGAGGGTGAAGCCGAAGGACCACATGATCGCAGGATCCGTGAACATCAGCTGGTAGTTGGCCAGCCCGACGAAGTCCCAGTCTCCGTAGCCGACGGAGTTGGTGAAGCTGAAGAAGATGCCCATCACTGCCGGCAGCGCGATGCACAGGGTGAAGACGATCAGGGTGGGCAGCAGGAACAGCCAGTGCGTCCGGTCGGGTCCCCGCTTGCGGGTCGGGGCGGGCCGGGCCGGGGCGGCGGACTTCGTGGCGTCGGAGGTGGTGAGAGACATGATGCTCCTTGATCAGTCGGCCGGTCAGCTGCGCTTGGCCAGGCGGGCCCAGTCGGCGTCGAGCGTGCTGAGCATGTTCTCGAGATCTGCCCCGAAGACGAGATCCTGGCAGTAGCTTTCGAAGGGGATGGTGAGCGGGATGCCCTGGGACACTCCCTGGTAGATGGCGCCGCGGTCGACATAGGGCTGCATCTCGGCGATGCGTTCATCGGTGACGTCCGGGGCGTCTGTGCGCACTCCGAAACCGAGCGCGTGATCGTTGTACGCGTCCTGAATCTCTGGGCGGGCGAGAAACTGGAGCAGCTCGCGGGCTTCCTCCTGGTTTCTGGAGCCCTCGGGGATCCAGAGTGCGAGGTCCAGATTGACGCGGACCTTGTTGTCGGCGGGGTCCTCCGTCATGGGCAGCGGGAAGGTGCCGACTGCCAGATCAGGATTGATCTGCCCGACCTCGATGAGGGCCCAGGGCCCTTGGAAGTACATCGCTGCCTCGCCGCTGGCGAAGGCGTTGTTTCCATCGCCGTAGTTGCGTCCTCGGGCATCGCCCTGCGTGTACTGTGCGATCTCGAGCATCTTCTCCAGCGGTTCGCGCAGGACCTTGCTGAAGGACACCGGGGAGTCGGGGCCGACATCCGGGCCCTGGGCGCGCAGCTGCTCGAAGAAGTCGATGACGTCGACCATCCCGCCGACCGCATAGTCGACCAGGCCCTGCTTGACGGTCCAGGCGTCGCCATAGGTGCCGTAGACGGGTGTGACGTCGGCCGCCTCGAACGTCTCGCAGGCGTCGATGAACTCGCTGTAGGTGGTCGGCACCTCCACGCCGTGCTCGTCAAAGATCTCCTTGTTGTAGATGACTGAGGCGGCCATCATCGAGTACGGCAGCACCGAGGTGCGCCCCTCGTACTGCGGGTAGATCTCGACCTGTTCCATCACAGGATCGGCGATCGCCTGCGTCTCGGGCAGGTCAGAGAGGTCGCTCAGCTCGCCGCGCCCCACGAATCGGGCCATCTCGTAGTTGTAGAGCTGCAGTGCGAGATCCGGCGGTGAGCTGCGCACGAACATGCCGTTGAGGGTGCCCTCGCTGGTGTCGTGGATCGGGCGGATGCCCGGGAACTCCTCGCGGAAGTCTTGCAGCAGGCCCCCGACGTAGGGGATGACCTCGCGTTTGGTCTGGTAGAAGCGGAGCTCGGTGGCCTCACCGCGGCCGCCGGTGCACCCGACGAGGGAGAGTGCGGCGAGCCCCGCGGTTCCGGCGATGAGACTCCGCCGTGACACCGATGCTGGGGGTGCGCCCATGCTGGCCTCCTGGGGGTGGGTCGGTGAAGAGGTCGGTCGACATGGTGTGCAGTGACCTGCACCACATCATGCAATGCGTAAATTTAGCATGTAAATATAGGCGCGTCTATAATTCTGGCGTGAACGACGTCTCAGAACTTCAAGCCATCGCGGGTCAGGCCTCACAGCGCACGGTCAATGCCCGGCGCCTGCTCGACGTCGCATGGACCGGGGAGCCGCTGACTGCCACCGAGTTCATGGAGAAGACGGGCCTCACCCGAGCCACGGTGCTCTCCGTCTGCCGGGAGCTCGTCGAGGCCGGCTGGTTCCAGAAGGTGGCAGACGCCCGGGCCGCCGGCCGATACGCCAAAGGGCGCCCTGCGCTGCGCCATGCCTTCCGACCCGACGTCGCGCTGGTCGTGGCATGTGACGCCGACGAGGACCTGTTCACCGTCGCGGTGGCTGACCTGCACGGCGTGGAGCTGACGCGGGTCAGTCGGGATGTCAGTGCGATGCGGGGGGCCCTGGATCGACGCCAGACGTTGGAGCGACTCGTGGACGAGGCGCTGGAGGAGGCGGATGTGGCCTCGGGGCGCATCGCCGCCGTCGTCATCGGTGTTCCCGCTCCGGTGGATCCGGAGGGGGAGTCGCCCCCTCCGGATGACGCCGAGGATTATTGGCCCGCCATGAATCCGGGCCTGGCCACCCTGTTCGAGGAGCGCGGCTGGACGGTGCGGCTCGACAACGATGCGAACCTTGGCGCGCTCTGTGAGGCCTCCGACGGCATGGGTGTCGGCGTCCGCTCCTTCGCGACCCTGCTCTCCGCCGAGCGGTTCGGTGCGGGCATCGTGGTGGACGGCCGGCTGCTGCGCGGCACGCGCGGCGGTGTCGGAGAGATGCGCGTCCTGGACATGGTCATGGGGGTCGAGGCTCCTCACGGCCTGGCGCGCCGTGCGCGCTGGGAGCTGCGACGGCTGGCGCGGGAGGGTGAGCTCACCGGTGAGCTGGCCGAGCTTCCGGAGGACGAGCGCGGCGCGGAGGCGGTCTTCAGCGCGGCGGAGCGGGGTGATGCCACCGCACTGCAGGTCGTGGACGCGCTCGCCGGGCGCCTGGCCCCGGTGGTCCAGCTGCTCTCCGGGCTCCTGGACCTGGATCGGATCATCATCGCCGGGGCCTTCGCCTCCTCGGCGGAGCCGGTGCTGCGGCGCACCCGGGAGATCCTGAGCCGGAATCCGACACAGCGGTGGGCCGAGCTTGTCCCCTCCCAGCATGGTGCTGACGTCGTGCTGCGCGGCGCCATCTCGGCGGCGATCGCCGACGTGCGCGACGGAGCTCTGCTGGAGTCGAGCGCCGACGGCTGAGGGCCACCCTTTCTTTTGTTCTCTGAAGAGGCAATAATGCCTGTGAGTCGTATCACGTCAGAGAGGGCTTCATCATGCAGGCATCACGGATCACCACCATCGGCGCGACGACGGCGCTGCTGCTCGGCCTGACGGCCTGCGGCGGGGGAGGGGGAGGCTCTGAGCCCAATGCGTGGGTGCTCAACGGCGGAGTCTGGCCTGTCGTGGAGGAAGACCTCGAGGCGTGGAGTGACGAGAATCCCGACCAGGCCATCACTGTGGACAGCTTCGCGAACGACGTCTACAAGGAGCGCATCCGCACCGCCGTCGGCTCCGGGGAGGCGCCCACGCTCATCGCCGGCTGGACCGGCGGCACCTTGCTGGAGTACGTCGAGCACGACTACGTCGTCGATCTCACTGACTCCACCGAGCAGCTGCGCGAGCGGCTCATCGACTCCGTGGTCGCCAACGGAGAGGTCGACGGCAGCATCTACGCGGTGCCGATGAACAACGTCCAGCCGGTGGTCCTCTACGTCAATCAGGCCGTCTTCGACGAGGCGGGCGTCGAGGTTCCCACCGACTGGGACGAGCTGCTCACCGCCGTCGAGAGTCTCAACGAGGCCGGAGTCCACCCGTTCGCCCTCGCCGGCGGTTCCCGCTGGCCGATGCTGATGTGGGCCTCGTATCTCACGGATCGGATCGGCGGCCCGGAGGTCTTCGACGCCGTCGTCGCCGGAGAGCCGGACGCATGGTCCCATCCGGCGATCATCGAGGCGATGGAGAAGGTTCAGGAGCTGGTCGAGGCGGACGCCTTCGACCCCGGCTTCGCCTCGGTGGTGGCGGATCAGAACGAAGATGCACAGATGCTCGCCGACGGCCGAGCCGCGATGGTGCTGCAGGGTTCGTGGGTCTATTCACGCATGCTCGAGGACGTCCCGGACTTCGCCGCCTCCGACGACTTCAGGTTCACGACCTTCCCGGAGATCTCCGGAGGCGAGGGTGACCCTGCGAACATCGTGGGCAATCCGGCGAACTTCTGGTCGGTCTCCGCTGACGCCTCGGACGAGGAGCAGCAGGCCGGGATCGACTACCTCAGCGAGCACCTGTTCAACGACACCTCCGTGGACGCCATGCTGGAGACGGGCAACATCCCGCCGCTCGAGGGCCTGGACGAGAAGATCGCCGAGACGGACGACGAGGAGTTCCTCGGCTTCGCCTATGACGCCGTTCGCGAGGCGCCGAACTTCCAGCTCTCCTGGGACCAGGCGGTGGACCCCAGTCAGGAGCAGGTGCTGCTGGAGAACCTCGAGCTGGTCTTCCTCGGGCAGATCACTCCGGAGGAATTCGCGGAGAACATGGACGCCACCCAGCCGGAGTGAAGTTCGCGGATCCGTGACGCTCAGTCGTCGCCGTGCACGCGGTCGGCCACGGCCTCCAGGTGGATGCGCAGTGCATAGCGCATCTGCTCGGGGTCTCCGGATTCGAAGGCGGTCAGCACGGCCGCATGCTCGGCCAGCGCCTCGTCGAGGTCCAGCTCTCCGTGGTCCACAGTCTGGCGCAGTCGCTGCACGTGGGCGCTGAGCGATTCACTGGTCTGCAGCAGGTAGCGGTTCCCCGCCGCTTCAAGGATCACGCGGTGGAAGTCGCGGTCTGCGGCCATGTACTCCCGCAGGTCCTCGAAGTCCTCCGGCGCCGCGCCTGCCGCGTCGGCGTCGTCGCGCCGGGTGCGCAGGGCGCGCACCCGGTCTGCGGTGCGCACGTGCCGTGCGTGGGCGGCGCGGAGCCGCGGCAGCAGGGCCTCCCAGGAGCTGGCTGCACGCTCGACGGCGGCCATCTCCACGATCATCCGCATCTCGAAGAGCTCGCGGAGCTGCTCGCCGGTCAGCTGCGGCGCCACGCGATACCCCTTCAGCGCGACCCGGGTCACCAGGCCGGTGTGCTCCAGCTGCACCAGGGCCTCACGCACCGGAGTGGGGGAGACGTTCAGGTCGCGGGCCAGTGCATCGATGCTCATCGAGCTTCCCGCCGGGGCCGATCCGTCCAGGATCCGATCGAACAGGGCGCTGTAGACCTCGTCGCGCAGGGCGCGCCGGGCCACCGGCGGTCGGGAGTCGGTGCCAGGTGCCGAGGCCCCTGGGGTCTGGAGGCTGGAGGAGTTGCTCATCGTCTGGTGATCCTAGCGGGTCGGCGTCGTCCCCTGGCGGCACTTCCTATTTCCTATAGGATATGCCACGATGTGGCGCAGACCATAGGACCCAGCTCACATCGCTTCGGTCCACCCTTCGTCTCGGCAGAGAGGACTCCATGCCCGCCGACACCCCGCCCTCCGTCCCGCACACTGCGCAGAACTGGCCCATCGCCGGCAACATGCTCGCCTTCGGGCCCACCGGTCCGGACGGAGAGCCGGTGTCGGAGGCGCCGACGTCCTACTGGGCCGACTGCCTGGCCCAGATGCGCGACCTCGGCTTCTCCCACATCGATCCCACCGACGCCTGGCTGCCGCTGCACCGGCTCACGGACGCCCGGCTCGAGGAGTTCACGCAGGTGCTCGCCGACCACGACCTGCAGATCCCCTCGATCTCCATGACCCGCAACTCCGTGGTCGACGCCCAGCACGGGGAGCGGAACCTCGCCGACGCCCACCGGCTGATCGACATCGCCCCCGAGTTCGGTGCCACCATCGTCAACACCGGCTTCATGCAGGCCTTCACCCCTGCCCAGGCCGACGCCCTCTGGTTCTGGCTCGCCGAGGGACACGTGGACGACCCGGCACTGCGCCCCCTGGCCGTCGAACGCATCCGCGAGCTCGGGGACCATGCCCAGGCCAACGGCATTCAGCTCAGCCTGGAGATGTACGAGGACACCTTCATCGGAACCCCCGACGAGGCGGTCGCCTTCATCCGCGACGTCGACCACGCCGCCGTCGGGCTGAACCCCGACCTGGGCAACCTGGTGCGCCTGCACCGTCCTGTGGAGGACCCCGACGCGATGTTCGAGAAGGTCCTTCCGCACACCAACTTCTGGCACATCAAGAACTACTCCCGGGACTTCGACCCCGCCACCGGGGCCTACGCAACCGTGCCCCTGCCGCTCAAGCACGGCTACATCAACTACCGGCGCATCATCCGCCGGGCGCTGGAGCTCGGCTTCACCGGACCCTTCTGCTGCGAGCACTACGGCTCCGACTCGATCGGCGTCTGCGCCGAGAACCGCGACTACATCCGCCAGGTGCTGGGTTCCGCGACGCCGGCCCGCACCTCACCCATCTCAGAGGAGAACCCCGCATGACCACGATCACCACCGTCACCGTCGTCGGCGCAGGCTACATGGGCGGAGGCATCGCCCAGTGCATGGCTCTGGCCGGACTCGACGTGCAGATCGTCGACGTCGACCCCGAGACCACCGCCCGAGGCCTGGAGCGCCTGCTTCGCGAGGCCCAGGAGTTCGAGGATCAGGGCCTCTACCCCGCCGGCTCCACCGAGACGATCCGCGCCCACCTGCGCGCCGGGACCAGCTTCGAGGACTCCGTCGGCCGCGCCGACTTCATCGAGGAGGCCGTCTTCGAGGCTCCGGAGGTCAAGCAGGAGGTGCTCGGCAGGATCTCCCAGCACGCCCGCGAGGACGCCGTCATCGGCACCAACACCTCCACGATCCCCGTCCACGTGCTCGCCCCGCATGTGAAGAATCCCGAGCGGTTCCTCACCGTCCACTTCTCCAACCCCGCGCCCTTCATCCCCGGGGTCGAGCTGGTCTCCGGCGAGGCCACCGAGCAGTGGGCCGTCGACGCCGTCCGGGAGCTGCTGCCGCGCATCGGCAAGGAGGGCGCCGAGGTCGCCGACGTGCCCGGCATGGTGCTCAACCGGCTGCAGTACGCCTTGCTGAAGGAGGCCGTCTCCGTGGTGGAGGAGGGCGTGGCCACCCCCGAGGCGGTGGACACCATCGTGCGCACCACCTTCGGCTTCCGGCTGGGCTTCTTCGGTCCCTTCGCCATCGCGGACCAGGCCGGGCTCGACGTCTACGCGAAGTGCTTCCGTATCGTCGAGGAGGCCTTCGGGGAGCGTCTGGCCACTCCCAAGATGCTGCAGGAAACCGTCGATGCCGGCCGCCACGGGGTCAAGAACGGCAAGGGCTGGACCGGCGACTTCGACGAGAAGACCGCCGCCGAGCTGATCGCCTACCGGAACAAGGCCTACGCCCGCATGGGGGAGCTGCTGCGCGAGCTCGGCCCGGCCCCGCGAGGCACCGCGCCTGCCGACCCCGCCGCCCAGCAGGCCTGAGGAAACACCCATGGATGAGATGACACTGGCCGTGGAGCATCCCACCTGGGCGCTGCTGCTCATCGCGGCGGCCTCGATCGCGGTGCTGATGCTGCTGATCGTCAAGGTCAGGCTGCACGCCTTCTTCGCGCTGATCATCGTCTCCCTGCTCACCGCCCTGGTGGCCGGGATCGGGGTCGGCGATGTGCTCGACGTCGTCGTCGGCGGGTTCTCCACCACCGTGGGCAACGTGGCGCTGCTCATCGGCTTCGGCGCCGTGCTGGGCCGGCTCGTGGAGGCCTCCGGCGGCGCCCAGGTCCTCGCCGAGAAGATGCTGCGGACGTTCGGGGAGCGGAAGGCCCCGCTGGCGCTCGCCGTGGCCTCGCTGTTCTACGCGTTCCCGATCTTCCTCGACGCCGGCTTCATCGTGATGCTGCCGATCATCTACACGGTGGCCCGCCGACTCGGCGGCAGCTTCATGCTCTATGTGCTGCCCTCCATCGGGGCGTTCCTGATGATGCACGCGCTCACCCCGCCCCATCCGGGCCCGACGGCGGCGGCCACCGTGATGGGTGCCGACGTCGGCACCGTCCTGGTGGTCGCACTGCTCGTGGGCCTGCCGACCTGGTATCTGGCCGGCTACCGGCTGGGCCTGGTCCTGGCCAAGCGTTACCCCGACTACCCGGTGCCGAACCTCTTCGGGGAGCCGGAGGTCAAAGAGAAGGACGAGCTGCCGGCCTTCGGCATCGTGGTCTTCTGCTTGGTGCTGCCGCTGGTGCTGATCTTCTTCAACACGCTCTCCACCACTTTGGAGGCCGACGGCACGCTCAGCGACGAGAGCGCGGTCTTCGCGCTCTCCCAGCTGATCGGTCCGACTCCGGTGGCGCTGCTGATCTCCTCTCTGGTGGCGATGTACCTGCTCTACATCCGGCCGCGTCGCGGGAGAGGCGAGTCCGTGGGCTCCGCGCTGTCCGACCTCACCGACAACGCCTTGGCCCCGGTCTGCTCGATCATCCTCATCACCGGCGCCGGCGGCGCCTTCGGGGCCGTGCTGACGGCCACAGGCATCGGCGAGTCCATCGCCGGGGGCCTCGACGCCATGGGCCTGCCGGTCATCCTCGCCGGGTTCCTGGTGGCCGTGGCCATCCGGGTGGCCCAGGGCTCGGCCACCGTCGCCGCCACCACAGCCGGCTCGATCATGGCGCCCGGCGTGGCGTCCCTCGGCCTGGACGGCTTCGCGCTGGCCACCGTCGTGGTCGCCATCGTCGCCGGCTCGATCACCTGCTCCCACTTCAACGACTCCGGCTTCTGGCTGGTCGGCCGGTTCTGCGGTTTCGACACGATGACCACGCTGAAGACCTGGTCGGTCATCGGCACCGCGATCGGCGTCATGGCCTTCCTGCTCAGCTGGGTGACTTATGCGCTGGTCACCTGAGCTGGTCACCTGATCCGGACCCTGCACGAGAGAACTTGAGACGAGGACACCTGATGACTCACCTGATCAATGCTCCATCGGCCTTCGCGGCCGAGGCCCTGGCGGGTTTCGTCGCCGCCCACCCCGACCATGTGATGCCGGTCCATGGAGGGGCGGTCCGTGCCCGGCAGACCCCGCAGGGCCAGCCCGCCCTGGTGATCGGGGGCGGATCCGGCCACTACCCGGCCTTCGCCGGATGGGTGGGCCCGGGCATGGGTCACGGGGCTCCCTGTGGGAACATCTTCGCCTCCCCCTCGGCCTCGCAGGTGCACGCGGTGGCCCGCAACGCGGACAACGGGGGAGGTGTGATCCTGGGCTTCGGGAACTACGCCGGGGACGTGCTCCACTTCGGCGCCGCGGCGGAGAAGCTCCGCGCCGAGGGCGTCGACGTGCGCATCGTCGCAGTCACCGACGACGTCGCCTCCGGGCCTGTCGACCAGCGGCTCACCCGGCGCGGCATCGCCGGGGACCTGCCGGTCTTCAAGATCACCGGCGCGGCCATCGAGGCCGGGGCTGATCTGGACGAGGCCGAGCGCATCGCCCGCAAGGCCAACGACGCCACCCGCTCCCTGGGCGTGGCCTTCGACGGCTGCACCCTCCCCGGGGCCGAGGAGGCGCTGTTCCACGTGGAGCCCGGAACCATGGGCGTGGGGCTGGGCATCCACGGCGAACCCGGGGTGGAGGACCGCCCGCTGGGCACCGCCGACGAGGTCGCCGACCTGCTGGTCGACGGGCTGCTCGCCGAGCTGCCCGAGCAGCACACCGGCCGCGTGGCGATGCTCCTCAACGGGCTGGGCACGGTGAAGTACGAAGAGCTTTTCGTGGTGCACGGCCGGGTCGCCGAGCGCCTGGACGACGCCGGACTCACCGTGGTCCGCCCCGAGGTGGGCGAGTTCGTCACCAGCTTGGACATGTCCGGGCTCTCGCTGACCCTGGTGCTGCTGGACGAGGAGCTCGAACGCCACTGGCTCGCCCCGGTGGACACCCCCGCGTACCGCCGCGGTGGCGCCGTCGTCGGCCCCAGTGCCGAGGCCCCCGCCCGCACGGACCTCTATGCACCCGGGGCGGAGGAGATCCCGGCCGCCGCCGCCGAGTCCCAGGCCTGTGCCGGGGAGGCGCTGCGGCTGCTGGAGAGCTTCGAGGCCACCTGCGCCGCCCATGAGGAGGAGCTGGGCCGCATGGACGCCGTCGCCGGTGACGGTGACCACGGGCAGGGCATGCGGCTGGGCACCGGCGGTGCAGTGACCGCCGCCCGCCGGGCGCACGAGGGCGGCGCCGGGGTGCGCACCCTGCTGGTGCATGCTGGATCCGCTTGGGCCGAGTCCGCCGGCGGCACCTCGGGGGCCCTGTGGGGTGCCGCGCTGACCGCCGCCGGAGGGGCGCTGCGTGACGACGCCGCCCCGAGCGACGCCGAGATCGTGGAGGCCCTCGGCGCCGCGGTCGCCGCCGTGGCCCGGTTGGGCGGAGCACAGCCCGGCGACAAGACCATGATGGACGCCGCCGCCCCCTACGCGCAGGCCCTCGCCGAGACGTTCGCGCGCGACGCCGACCTCGGGTCCGCCGCGCAGCAGGCCGCCTCGACCGCACACCAGGCCGCCGCCGCCACCGCCGATCTCACCGCGCGCCTGGGTCGTTCCCGAGTGTTGGGAGAGAAGTCCCGGGGCACTCCGGACCCGGGGGCGGTCTCCTTCGGGATGCTCGCTGCCGACGTCGCCGCCCGTCTGGGTGCGCGCTGATGGGGATCGGGACGACGTCGTCATGCTGGATCGGCACCAGCTGGAAGATGACCAAGACCCTCGCCGAGGCCCGCGACTACGCCGGAGGGCTGGCCGAGGCGATCCTCGACCGGCCGGAGCTGGCCGGGTCCGTGCAGGCCTTCATCATCCCACCGCACACTGCCCTCGCCGTCGTCGCCGAGGAGCTGCGCGGGGTGGGGGAGCGACGCGGTGTCGAGACGCAGGTGATCCTGGGCGCGCAGAACGCCCACTGGGAGGAGTCCGGCGCCTGGACCGGTGAGATCTCCGTGCCGCAGGCCGCCGACGCCGGAGCCCGGCTGGTCGAGATCGGTCACTCCGAGCGGCGCGAGCACTTCGGCGAAACTGTGGAGACCACCCGGCTGAAGGTCCGGACCGTGCTGGACCACGGGCTGCGGCCGCTGCTGTGCGTCGGCGAGCCCCGCGAGGTCCGTGAGGCCGGGGAGGCCGAGGAGTTCATCCTCGCCCAGGCCCGCGGTGCGCTCGCCGGCCTGGACTCCGCCCAGCTGGCTCGGGTGCTGCTGGCCTATGAGCCGATCTGGGCCATCGGCGAGCAGGGTCGGCCCGCCACAGTGGAGGAGCTCGCCGAACCCTTCGCCGCGCTGGAGCGGGTCTACGGCGCCCAGGTGGAGGCGGTGCTCTACGGCGGCTCGGTGAACCAGGACAATGCGGCTGAGCTGCTGGAGATCCCCGGGGTGGACGGACTGTTCGTCGGCCGCGCGGCCTGGGGGCTGGACGGGTATCTGGAGCTGCTGGAGACGGGGGCCTCCCATGTTCGCGGCGCCCATGGCAGGCTGAGGCAATGACCTCGACGCTGAGACTTGATGACCTGCTCGAGCCCGACTCCACGCTGCGCCAGGTCGGCGACGGCGCCACCTGGTCCGAAGGGCCCTGCTGGGTGCCCGACGCCGGCGTCGTGCGCTGGTCCGACATCCCTGGTGACCGCATCCTGCAGTATGACCCGGGCACCGGAGAGACCACCGTCCATCGCGACGGCGTGGAGTTCACCAACGGCCGCACCCTGCGGCCCGACGGCGCAGTGGTGCAGTGCTCCCACGGCCTCCGGCGGGTGGAGGTCGAAGTCGCCGGGGAGGAGGGTGCCGTGGTCACCCCGGTCGTGGAGCGCTGGGCGGAGGGCCGCTTCAACTCGCCCAACGACGTCGTCGTCGCCTCCGACGGGGCCGTCTGGTTCACGGACCCGCCGTACGGGATCGTCAACCCGGAGGAGGGCCACCCCGGCGAGATGGAGTACGGCGGCTGCCATGTGTTCCGGGTGGACCCGGACACCGGGGAGGCCGAGCCGATGATCACCGACATGGGTGACCCCAACGGGCTGGCGTTCTCCCCGGACGAGTCCGTGCTCTACGTCAGCGACACCCTGGCCGCCCGGAAGCCGGGGGAGGGGAACCCGCATCACGTGCGCGCCTACCCGGTGATCCGCGACGGCGGCGCGGCCCGGACCGGCCGCGCGGTGCGGTGCGGGCAGGGGCGGACGCTCTTCGAGATCGCCGACGGCGTCCCAGACGGGATCCGCGTGGACGAGGCCGGCCGGATCTGGAGCTCCGCCGGGGACGGAGTGCACCTGTACTCGCCCGACGGCGAGCATCTGGGGCATCTGCCGGTCCCCGAGGTGGTGGCGAACCTGTGCTTCGGCGGTCCTGACGGGATGGACCTGTACATCGCGGCCACGAGTGGGCTCTATCACCAGCGAGTGAGAGTCCGCGACGCCGCCTGGCGCGGCTGAACGCATGCTGTTCGGAATCCTGGCCGCGCTCTGCGGCGGCGCCCTGGTGATCCACCAGACCCTGCGCCTGGCGCGCGCCAATCCTGCCGAGCGACTGCCCTGGATCGGCTATCCCACACACAAGCCCACAGGCGTCGTCGTGCTGACCGGGGCAGGCGGGGCACTCATAGGAGGCGGAGCGACCCACGCCAGTTTCTCCTTCCATCCGATCATCATCCCGGCGCTGTTCCTGCTCCTGGCCGGACCAGCCTTTCTGATCTCCTGGCAGCACAACCGGCAGGTCGGCGTCGGAGGGGCGTCCGAGTGAGCGGTGAGGACATCATGCGCGACGACGTCCTCGCCACCGTCGAGGCCGAATACCGAGCCGACCCGCTGAGTGAGATCGCCTGGGACGACCCGTATCCGCAGCGGATGCTGCCCGGATCGGAAGCGCCCGAGGACGCCTATTCGAGGGTCAGCGAGCCCGCACGGTACCGCATCCTGGGGGCGAGGGCCCGTGCCTGGGAACGTGCCCTGGAGCGTCTCGGCCTAGGTCATACAGAGTCGGCCACCCTGCCGACGTCGTGGACCTTCCAGCCGGAGCATCCGCGGGCGCGCGCCGTCGTGCCTCGGCGGGCGGATGCCCAGCCGCTGGTCCTGGTGGACGGCGCCCTGGAGGGCGTGGCGGGGACCGTCGTCGCCGTCGGGATGGGTGATCCTCGCGGCGGCTCCGAGCCGGTGCTGCTGGACTGGGTGCCGGACTGCGGCTGCGACGCCTGCGACTCCGGTTCTGTGGATCTGCTCGAAGCGCTTGATCAGGAGATCCTCACCGTGGTCGGCGGGGCGCTGCACGTCAGCGGCGGGCGGGGTAGGCGCCGCTGGGTCGCCTGGACCACGCCCGAGGGGCACCGCGCCAGCGGGCTCGGGATTCCGCGAGACCTCAGCCGGGTCCTCGACGACGCCCGGGCCGGGCGCGCTCGGCGAGGGTGCGAGGTGCTGCGCGGCGAGCCCTGGTGGGGCGGCTGAATGACCCTCTCCTCTGAAGATCGTCTCTCTATTGCGGATCGTCGCTGAATCCAGAGACGATCCGCAATAGAGAGACGATCTGCGGTGGGTGCCGGTTCTGCCTCCGAGAGCATCGGATTCCGTGCCCCATTGTGAGAGCGCGATCCTTCGCGCCGACGGTCGCCGCCTGCTCCATCTCCTGCCCCGTCTCCTGCTGTGACCTGTGGCGCTTGACACCCTCTTGTGCGCTATTTAGTCTTGCGGAAAGACGAAATAGGGATCACTCCCGGGAGGCGCCCTCTGCGGCGTCCGTCGAGGCACCAGCGACACTCTCCCGGCCCTGCACCACCTCGCACCGTTGAGAAAGGACCACCCATGACCCACAGACCTCCGATCCGCATCGCCACCGCCGGCGTCGCGGTCACCTCCCTGCTGGCCCTGTCCGCCTGCGGAGGCGGCGACGACGCCGCCGATGCCGACGCCTGGATCCTCACCGGCGGCGGCTGGCCCACCATCGACGAGGACCTCGAGCGCTGGAACGAACAGGCCGAGGACGGCCAGCAGATCTCCGTCGAGGAGTTCGAGAACGACGCCTACAAGGAGCGCATCCGCACCGTGGTCGGCTCCGGTGAGGCACCCACCCTGATCATGTCGTGGACGGGCGGCGCGCTGAACGAGTACGTCGCCCAGGACCGCGTGGTGGACCTCACCGACGAGGTCGGCGAGCTCGAGTCCCGGATCCACGAGTCTGTCTGGCAGAACGGGGAGGTCGAGGGCGCCCAGTACGCGGTGCCGATGAACGATGTCCAGCCTGTGGTCATGTACTACAACCAGGAGCTCTTCGACCAGGTCGACCTCGAGGTACCGCAGGACTGGTCCGACGTCGAAGAGGCCATCGAGGTCTTCAACGAGAATGACATCACCCCGTTCTCCGTGGCAGGCGGCTCTGTCTGGCCGGCGCTGATGTGGCTGCAGTACCTCACCGACCGCCACGGCGGTGAGGAGGTCTTCCAGACCGTCGTCGACGGCGAGGCCGGAGCCTGGAGCGACGAGTCCATCCTGTTCGCCCTGGAGACCATCCAGGAGCTGGCCACTGAGGGCGGCTTCGATGCCGACACCTTCACCGGTGTGGACGCCGGCCAGAACGAGGACGCCCGCCTGCTCGCCGACGGCGAGGCCGCCATGCTGCTGCAGGGCTCCTGGGTCTACGCCACCGTGCACTCGGACTTCCCCGACTTCGCGGAGTCCGGCGACTTCGGCTTCGCCGAGTTCCCCGTCCTGGAGGACGGCGCCGGGGATCCCAGCAACATCGTGGGCAACCCGGCCAACTTCTGGTCGGTCTCCGCCGACTCCTCCGAGGAGGAGCAGCAGGTCGCCCTCGACTACATCACCGAGCACCTCTACAACGAGGAGACTGTGCAGACCATGGTCGAAGGCGGCGGCCTGCCCCCGCTGAACGACATCGACGACGTCATCGCCGAGACCGAGGACGCCGACTTCCTGCAGTTCGCCGATGAGCTCGTCGCCGGGGCGAACCACTTCCAGCTCTCCTGGGACCAGGCGGTGGCCCCTGAGGTCGCCCAGCCGCTGATGGAGAACCTGGAGAACATCCTCCTGGGGACCATCACCCCCGAGGAGTTCGCCGAGAACATGAACGCCTACCAGGACTGAGCCCGAGAGCACCATGACTCAGACCGTTTCCCCTGTCCGCCGAGGCGGGACAGCCGGGCGGCGCCAGAAGGGACCTTCGTTCCTGATGGCGCTGCCCGCGGTCCTGTTCTTCGGCATCTTCGCCCTCGTCCCGCTCGCCGGCGTGGTGATCCTGTCCTTCATGAGCTGGGACGGCCTCGGCGCCCCCAGCTTCGCCGGATTGGACAACTGGTTCCGGATCCTCGAGCGCGACCACACGCAGAACGCTCTGTGGCTGACCTTCGTCTTCGTGGTCGTCTCGTTCGTCTTCCAGGCGCCGGTCGCCCTGCTGCTCGGCGTCTTCATGGCCGGCGCGCAGAAGTACCGGGCCCTGCTGTCGGTGCTGTTCTTCCTGCCGCTGCTCTTCTCCTCGGTGGCGGTCGGCCTGACCTTCCAGGCGCTGTTCAGCCCGAACTATGGGATCAGCACGGCCCTCCCCTTCGACTGGCTGCCCGCCCAGTGGCTCGGCAACCCGGACATCGCGCTCTACGTGGTGATCTTCGTGGTCGGATGGTGCTTCGTGCCGTTCCACTCGCTGCTCTACCAGGCCGGTGTGCGGCAGATCCCAGCCTCCCTCTACGAGGCGGCCACCATCGACGGCGCCGGCCGGGTGCGGCAGTTCCTCTCCATCACGCTGCCGCAGCTGCGCTACACCGCCATCACTTCATCCACGCTGATGCTGGTCGGCTCGCTGACCTACTTCGACCTGGTCTTCGTGCTGACTCAGGGCGGACCCGGCAGCGCCACCCGCATCCTGCCGCTGGACATGTACATCACCGGATTCCGCAACTTCGACATGGGCGGCGCCTCGGTGATCGCTGTGATCCTGGTCGCCGTCGGACTGACCCTCTCCCTGGGGCTGAACAAGATCTCTGGATCCAGTCGCATGGAGAGCGACAAGGCAGGTATGTGATGAGCACCGACACTGTGAAGACAGACCCGGGGAAGACCCCCGAACGCTCCGCCGAGAAGGCCGTGACCCCGCGCGGGGAGAGCGCCCCGCGCCGTCGGAAGGCGCGCAAGCCCACCGAGCGGCCCAACGTCCTGGCAGGCATCTCCGGTTGGCTCTGGCTGGCCGTGATCATCCTGCCGATCTACTTCATCGTCATCACCGCGTTCCGTGACCGGACCGACCTGGCGCAGTCGAACCCGCTGGTGCCCTCGGCGGAGCCCACCCTGGGCAATTTCGTCCGGGTCATCGAGAACGACTTCTTCCACTTCTTCCTCAACTCGGTGATCGTCACCCTGTCCACCGTGGCCGTGGTGCTGGCGGTCTCGCTGATGGCCTCGTACTACATCGTGCGGTCGATCAGCGCCGGCGGGCAGCGGCTGTTCAGCGTGATCCTGCTGGGCATCGCCATCCCGGTGCAGGCCACGATCATCCCCGTCTACTACCTGATCCGGCAGCTGGGTCTCTATGACACCCTGTGGGCGCTGATCCTGCCGCAGATCGCCTTCGCGATCCCGTTGAGCGTGCTGATCATCGTCAACTTCGTCCGGGACATTCCCCAGGAGCTGTTCGAGTCGATGCGCGTGGACGGCGCCGGGGAGTGGAAGATCCTCTGGAACCTCGTGGTGCCGATGTCCATCCCCGCGCTGATGACGGTGGGGATCTATCAGGCCCTGCAGGTGTGGAACGGGTTCCTGTTCCCGCTGATCCTCACTCAGAGCCGGGACGTGCGCGTGCTGCCGCTGTCCCTGTGGGAGTACCAGGGCCAGTTCGCCATCGACGTGCCCGCCACACTGGCCGCCGTCGTGCTCTCCGCAGTGCCGCTGCTGGTGGCCTACATCCTGGGCCGCCGGTACATCGTGGCCGGTCTGACCGCCGGCTTCGGCAAGTGACCTGATCCTCCCGTCCCCCTCGATCTCGACGACGACCTTCGTGAAGGAGCTCCCATGAGCGACGTGACCACTCAGAACGCCCCCGCCGTGGACCGGGTCACCGGCCCCTGGAACGATGTCTCGCTGCCGGTCGCCGAGCGGGTCGAGGCGCTGCTGGCGCAGATGACCCTCGAGGAGAAGGTCTCCCAGCTGGGATCGCACTGGGAGATGCGCGAGGACACGGAAGCTCAGGGGGAGGTGGCGCCCATGGAGGACGCGATGTCCGCAGGGAAGCTGCCCTTCGCCCAGGAGATCGTCGACGGCGAGGGGCAGCTGACTCGCACCTATGGCACGGTGGCGGTCTCGGTGGCCGACGGTGCGAAGGATCTGCGGGAGCGGCAGGCCGCGATCATCTCCGCGAATCGGTTCGGCATCCCTGCGCTCGCCCACGAGGAGTGCCTGACCGGCTTCACCGCCTACCAGGCCACCGTCTACCCGACGTCTCTGGCCTGGGGTGCGACCTTCGACCCGGAGCTGATCGAGGAGATGGCCGCCGCCATCGGCCGGGACATGGCCGCCGTCGGCGTCCAGCAGGGGCTCTCCCCAGTGCTCGACGTCGTCCGCGACGCCCGCTGGGGACGTGTCGAGGAGACCATCGGTGAGGACCCCTATGTGGTCGGGACCCTGGGCACCGCCTACGTGAAGGGGCTGCAGTCCGGCGGGGTCATCGCCACGCTGAAGCACTTCGCCGGCTATGCCGCATCCCGGGCGGCACGCAACCATGCCCCGGTGCACATCGGGCGCCGCGAGCTCGAGGACCTGATCCTCGCCCCCTTCGAGATGGCTGTCCGCGAGGGCCGTGTCGGCTCCGTGATGAACTCCTACGCCGACATCGACGGGGAGGCGCCCGCCGCCTCCCCGTGGCTGCTCACCGAGGTGCTCCGCGATCGGTGGGGCTTCACCGGCACCGTGGTCGCCGACTACTGGTCGGTCGCCTTCTTGGAGCGGATGCACCGCGTGGCCGAGGACCAGGCCGAGGCCGCCCGGCTGGCCGTCACCGCCGGGCTGGACGTCGAGCTGCCGCACACCGGCGGCTACCGCACCCTGGCCCAGCAGGTCCGCGACGGGCACCTCGAGGAGGCCGTCATCGACCGCTCCGTGCGCCGGGTGCTGCGGCAGAAGGTGCAGCTCGGGATGCTCGACGCCGGCGAAGGGGAGAGCTGGGAGCCGCAGATCGACGAGGCCGTGGACCTGGACTCCGCGGCCAACCGCGCCCTGGCACGCAGGGTTGCCGCGCGCTCGCTGGTGCTGCTGAAGAACGACGGCGTGCTGCCCGCACCCGCCGAGGCGCTCGCCGGGAGGCGGGTCGCCGTCATCGGTGCCTCCGCCGACGAGCCGCGCACCATGATGGGCTGCTACTCCTTCCCCAACCATGTGCTGGCCAAGTACCCTGCCGGGACCTTTCCCCACCAGGGGATCGGCGTGCCGATGCCTAGCATCCTGACGGCCCTGCGCGAGACCTACGACGGCGCCGAGATCACCTACAGTCCGGGCGCCCCCATCGTGGAGCATGACATCAGCGGCATCGCCGATGCTGCGGAGCAGGCGGCCGCCGCGGACCTGGCCGTGGTCACCGTGGGCGACCTGGCCGGCATGTTCGGCGCCGGCACCTCGGGCGAGGGATGCGACGTCGAGGACCTGCGCCTGCCCGGAGCTCAGCAGGAGCTCGTGGAGGCCGTGCTGGAGGCTGGTGAGCGCTCCGGCACGCCGGTGGTGCTCGTGGTGGTCTCCGGCCGGCCCTACGCGCTGGGTGGGCTGGCCGAGCGCTGTGCCGCCGTCGTCCAGGCCTTCTTCCCCGGAGAGGAGGGCGGCCCTGCGCTGGCCTCGCTGATGAGCGGGGAGATCGAGCCGGTCGGCCGTCTGCCGATCGGGGTGCCGGTGCACCCGGGCGGCCAGCCGGCCGGCTACCTCGCGGCACCGCTCGGCCAGAACAGCCAGGGCGTCTCCAACCTGGACCCGACCCCGCTGTATCCCTTCGGCCACGGGCTGAGCTACAGCCGGGTGGAGTACCGGGGGCTGCGTCTCTCGGCCGAGGAGATCGCCGTGGACGGGACCGTGGAGGCCACCGTCACCGTGGCCAACACCGGTGACCGTCCGGTGGACGAGGTCGTCCAGCTCTACTTCGGCGACCCGGTGGCCCAGGTGGCCCGCCCGGTGCGGCAGCTGCTGGGCTACGCCCGAGCGGTCCTGCAGCCGGGGGAGACACGAGAGGTCAGCTTCCAGGTCCACGCGGACCGGTTCTCCTTCACCGGGGTGGAGCTGCGACGGATCGTCGAGCCCGGGCGCATCGATCTCTGGTCCGGCCCCTCCGCCGGGGACCTGCCCCTGGAGGCCACGGTGAGGCTCAGCGGTGAGACCAGGGACATCACCGGAGCCCGGGTGCTGACCACCCCCGCCCGTGTGAGCTGAGCCGGGGACGGATGTCTGAGCTTGTCCGACCTCGGGGCCCCGGGCATAGGATGCGGGTACGAGCAGTCGATGAGCGGGCCGCCGGCCCGCCGTGAAAGGAGCTCCCATGTCTGACGAGCAGTACTCCGACTACACCGTGCCGGGCCTGGCCCAGGAGAACGGGCATGAGATCGCTGGGCTCCTCCAGACCCGGCTCCACGCGTTGAACGACCTGCAGCTGGCTCTGAAGCACGTCCACTGGAACGTGACCGGGCCGCACTTCATCGCCGTCCACGAGATGCTCGATCCCCAGGTGGAGGTGGTGCGCGGGTTCGTGGACGAGGCCGCCGAACGTATCGCCACCCTCGGCGGATCTCCCAGCGGCCGCACCGGCGAGCTGGTCGCGCGGCGGCACTGGGAGGACTACCCGCTCGGCAAGGCGGACTCCCTGGTGCACCTGGCCGAGCTGGACAAGGTCTACACCGGTGTCATCGAGGACCACCGCGAAGTCCTGGCCAAGGCCGGACAGGTGGACCCCATCACCGAGGACATGCTGATCGGGCAGGTCAAGGAGCTCGAGCTGTTCCAGTGGTTCATCCGCTCCCACCTGGAGCGCACCGGGTCCTGACCCTGCGGCGTCAGCCGCGTTCGGCGATGAGACCGCGCCGGGCCGCGTAGGCCTCGCGCACCTGCGGGGTCGGCTCCGCGGTGAAGGTGCGGACCTCGGAGGTGGTCCACGACGGCGGATGCTCGCTTCCGGAGAGCACCCACGCCGCCTGCCGCGCGGCGCCGTCGGCCACATACTCGCCCGGTTCCGGGACCTGCACTTCGCGGCCCAGCACCGCAGGAGCGATCTGCTGTACGGCCGCCGAGCGCGCGGCCCCGCCGATCAGCTTGATCGATTCCACCGGAACGCCGCGGGCGGTCATCGCCTCCAGGCCGTCCGCGAGTCCGCACAGCAGGCCTTCGACGGCGGCGCGGGCGACGTCCTGCGGGTTCATGGAGGCCAGGGAGAGCCCGATGAACGAGCCGGTGGCCCGGGGCAGGTTCGGGGTGCGCTCGCCCTCCAGGTAGGGCACCAGGGTCAGCCCATCGGCGCCCGGGCCCGCGGCCAGCGCGAGGTCGGCCAGGCCGTCGTGGTCGACGCCGAGCATCTGCGCGGCCCCGTCCAGCACCCGCGAGCCGTTGAGCGTGACCGCCAGCGGCAGGAACTGGCCGGTGGCGTCGGCGAAGCCAGTCACCATACCGGTGGGATCCTGGATCGGCTGCCGGGAGACCGCCGAGACCACCCCGGATGTGCCGATGCTGATGGCCACGTCTCCGCGGCCCATGCCCAGACCGAGTGCGGCGGCGGCGTTGTCCCCGGCGCCGGGGCCGAGGACCAGCTGGCCCCATCCGCGGGAGGCGTCCCCGGTGCCGGCCTGCGCGTGGGGCGCCACCACTCGGGGAAGCACGATCCGTCGGGCCTGCTGCTCGGTGATCCGCAGCGCCCGGGCGAGCAGGTCGTATCTGTACTCGCCGGCGGACGGGTCGTAGTAGCCGGTGCCGGAGGCGTCGGAGCGGTCGGTGGTCAGCTCACTCAGCTCCGTGGATCCGGAGAGCCGCCAGGTCAGCCAGTCATGGGGCAGGGCGACGGCGGCCACCCGCCGGGCGTTCTCCGGCTCGGCGTCGGCGAGCCAGCGCAGCTTGGTCACTGTCAGTGACGCCACCGGCACCGAGCCGGTCAGCGAGGTCCAGGCGGCGGCGCCCTCGACGCCGCCGCCCAGCTCCTCGATCAGCGCCGCCGCGGCGTCGGCGCTGCGGGTGTCGTTCCACAGGAGGGCCTCACGGATGACCTCCCCGTCGGCGTCGAGGACCACCATGCCGTGCTGCTGGCCGCCCACCGCGGCGGCGGCGACGTCGTCGAGCCCGCCGGCCTGCTCCAGTGCCGTGAGCAGGGCGTCCCACCAGGCGGAGGGCGCCACCTCGGAGCCCTCAGGGTGCTTGGCCGAGCCGCTGCGCACCTGGGCGCCGGTCTCGGCGTCGCGGATGATGACCTTGCAGGACTGGGTCGAGGAATCGATTCCGGCCACGAGGGTGGGCACCGAGGTCTCCTTCATCAGGGGTGACGTGTCACGGCCAGTGTAGAGCGCAGCGTCAGCCGATCAGGTGCTTCAGCGCCAACTGGTTGAGTCGCACGAAGCCGAAGTTCCGCTCGGCGGCGGCCTCAGGGTCGAAGTCCTCGTAGGCGGACCGGTCGGCGAGCAGGTCGCTGATCGACTCTCCCTCGGCCAGGGTCGACTCGCCCAGCTCGAAGATGCCTGAGGTCCTGAAGGCCTCCTGCACCTCGGGGTCCTGGCGGTAGGCCGTGGCCTTCTCGGAGAGCATGGTGACCATCTCGATGTTGGCCCGCGCGGAGTCCCAGATGCCGTCCACGTGGTCGGTGCGCGAGGGCTTGTAGTCGAAGTGCAGCCAGCCGTCGTAGCGCGGGCCGCCGTTCGGGAAGCCGTTGGTCAGCAGATCGATCGTGAAGAAGGCGCTGATCAGATCCCCGTGGCCGAACACCAGGTCCTGGTCGTACTTGATGGAGCGCTGGCCGTTGAGGTCGATGTGGAACAGCTTCCCGGCCCACAGCGCCTGCGCGATGCCGTGGGTGAAGTTCAGCCCGGCCATCTGCTCGTGACCCGTCTCCGGGTTGAGGCCGACGATGTCGCCGTGCTCGAGCTCTGCGATGAATCCCAGCGCGTGGCCGATGGTGGGCAGGAAGATGTCGCCGCGGGGCTCGTTGGGCTTGGGCTCCAGGGCGATACGCAGGTCGTAGCCCTTCTCCTTGATGTAGGCGGCCACCGTGTCGACGCCCTCCGCATAGCGCTGGTGGGCGGCGTGGAGGTCCTTGGCGTTGTCGTACTCCGAGCCCTCGCGTCCGCCCCACATCACGAAGGTTTCGGCGCCGAACTCGGCGGCGCGGTCCACGTTGCGCAGCAGCTTGCGCAAGCCGAATCGGCGGATCGAGCGGTCGTTGGAGGTGAGGCCGCCGTCCTTGAACACCGGGTGGCCGAAGGTGTTGGTGGTGAGCATCTCCACCGTCAGGCCCACCTCGTCGGCGACCTCTTTGAAGCGGGTGAACCACTTCTCGCGCACGGCCTCGTCAGTGCCGAAGGGGGCGACGTCGTCGTCGTGGAACGTCACACCGTCGGCACCTGCCTCCTTGAGCTTGGGCAGGTACTCCCACGGTTCGAAGGCCGGGCGGGAGGCCGAGCCGAACTGGTCCTGGGCGGTCCATCCGACGGTCCAGAGGCCGAAGGAGAATCTGGTGTCGTGGGGCGTGGCCATAAGGTCCTCCTGAGGAAAAGGGGCGTGCGCGTAGGGTGGGTGGGACGATCCGCCCCGTGTCGATTTTGTATCTAGATGAAACATAAATGCTTTGGAGGCTAAGATCAAGTCCGTGACGGATCCGACTCGCAGCCCAGCACAGCCGGAAGGCACTGCCTACGGCCCCGGCATCGCGCTCGGCGGCCGACTCGGAGGCATCGGCCCCGGGCCCATCGCGCGGCTGGGGCGGCGCGGCATCAGCCGCGGCCTCAACGGCGGCCCCCAGCGGGGAACCTCCGACGGCGGCGGCCGCCGCGAACGCCCGCCCCACCACCAGGCTCAGCGTCCCGGCGCCCGCCAGGAGACCCTGCGCGAGTCCAATCTGCTGCTCATCACCGAGGAGATCTTCTCCGCAGCGGAGTCGCTCTCCCGTGCCGACCTCTCCATCCGCACCGGGATGACCCGCTCCACCGTCTCCCGCCTGGTGGACGACCTGCTCGCCGCCGGCATCGTGCGGGAGGGCTCACCGATCGTGGGCGGCACCCGCGGGCGCCCCGCCGTGCCGCTGCACCCCGCCCGCTGCACCCTGGCTGGCCTCGGGGTGGAGATCAATGTGGACTTCATGGCCGCCCGGGTCATCGACCTCACCGGCAGCGTGCTCGCCGAGGAGATCATCGAAGGAGACTTCAGCGCCTCCGACCCGGCGGAGGTGCTCCCGCAGATCGGCCTGCTGGCCCTGCGCGTGGCCCGCCAGGCCGCCGAGGCCGGCGCCCGCGTGGTCGGCACCGTCATGGCCCTGCCCGGCCTGGTCACCGCCGAGGAGGACCGCCTCATGCTGGCCCCCAACCTGGGCTGGCGTGACGTCGACGTCCCGCAGATGGTGTGCCGATCGCTCGGCGGTCCGGAGCAGCTGGCGGACCTGCCCGAGGGGAGCCCGAGGCTGGGCGAGTTCGGCGACTTCTTCGTGGTGGCCAATGAGGCCAAGCTCTCCGCACTGGCGGCTGCCCAGGAGTTCAGTGCCCACGAGGAAGGGGAGCAGACCTTCTTCTACGTCTCCGCACAGATGGGCATCGGTGCCGCCGTGGTGATCGACGGAATCGTCGACGCCGGCCCGCGCGGCTGGGCCGGAGAGATCGGCCATGTCGCGGTGGAGCCCGGCGGCCCGCAGTGCCGCTGCGGCGCCTCCGGCTGCTTGGAGGTCTTCGCCGGCAAGGGCGCCCTTCTCGAGGCGGCAGGCCTGGAGCCGGCCGCCTCCGCCGAGGAGCTCGTCTCGCTCACCGAATGGGAGGACGAGCCCGGTGAGCGGGCGCGTCAGGCCATCGACCGTGCCGGGTGGGCGCTCGGCGTCGCGCTTTCCAGCGCGGTGAACCTGCTCGACGTCGACGACATCGTCCTCGGTGGAGAGTTCGGACCGCTGGCGGACCTGCTGCGACCCCGCATCGAGCAGGAGCTGCGTCAACGCGTGCTGGCCGCCCGATGGAGCCGCTTCCGCGTGCGGGAGACCACCACCGGGGTGGCCCCGGCCACCACAGGTGGGGCGCTGCGCGCGCTGCGCGCAGTGGTGGACGACCCGCTGCGCTGGGTGCCCGAGGCCGGTTGAGCCTGGGGCCAGCCGAGGGTGTGGCGGCTCAGTCGCGGTGTCGGACCTCGATGCTGTACCCCACCCGGTGCCACCGGCCCGGGATGAGGTAGATGACGTCCTCTCCGGAGTTGAACGCGTCCGGAGGGCAGGTCATCGGTTCCACGGCGACCCCGGCGCGATCCAGCTGCTCGCCGGTGTAGACCTGGACCCAGGGGGTGTCGGCGATCATCCGCACCACGAAGCCCGAGGGTCCGTGGACCAGCTCCGCGGTCCACCCCTCCTCGGGGAGGTCCGTGTAGGCGTGGTCGATCGTGCGGCCCACCAGCAGCGGGCCGTTGCTGAGGTCCAGATCCCCGGAGACGTTCTTCCGTCCGGTGACCTTCCCGGTGGCCTCTGTGGTCGCCACAGTGCGTGCGGGCAGTCTCAGTCGGCACTCGTCCAGCGGGGCCGATCCGGCCCGCAGATACGGGTGGAAGCCCACGCCGTAGAGCGCCGGAGCGGCATTGGCCGCCTGGAAGGCGTCCACGCCCTCTTCCGTAGGGGTCTCCTCGGGCTGGCGCGTCATCAGGGTGGCGGCCAGGCCGATGTCGGCGGACACCCGGTAGAAGAGCACGAACTCGAGGGCGAACGGGTAGCCCTCGGAGGCCTCCAGGAGGGTGGTCAGCTCGACTCCGGACTCCTCCTGCCTGACGACCTCGAAGTCCGCATGGCGCAGGAGGCCGTGCAGCGCCGCGCCGGTCCCCTCCTCGGGGTCCGGAAGCTCGTAGAGGGTCTCGTCGTGGACATAGGTGGCCCCCGCGATGCGGTTGGGCCACGGGGCGAGCACCGCCCCGGCGTAGGAGCCCTCAGCCTGCGCAGCCGGCACCACCAGCTCGTCCTGCTCATGGCGCAGGCTCAGCAGCTGCCCGCCCCGCAGGCCGATCTCCGCGACATAGCCGCCGCCGGTGATCGTCACGCTGCTTCGTGACTCGTCCATATGTCCTCCCGTGGTCCTCGGCCGGTGCTGGACCGACCTTCCGCGGCGAGACGTCACCCGACGTCCCTCATGCGTTCATCCCTCATTCTGCCTGCACTGTCACGATCCGGCATAATGGACCATTCCCCCGTGAGCGGAAAGATGCCACATCAGGAGATGGACCACACTCGAGACATTACAGGCAGCGATATGAACTCAAGCATCCGGACTGACGACACCACCGACTTCTCCCTCCCGGCCGCGGGCCGGGGAGGAGCCTTCGCCCATCAGCAGGGCAAGGCGATGGTCTGCCTCGACGTCGACGGCACATTGGTCAACCATGATGGTCACATGTCCGAAGCCGTTCGTGTGGCCGGACGCGCCGTGGTCGCCGATGGTCACACCGTCGTGGTCTCCACCGGACGTTCCCTGCCGGCGACGCTGCCGATCATCGAGATGCTCGGCGTCACCCACGGTTACGCGGTGTGCAGCAACGGCGGGGTCACGGTCCGGATCGACCTCGAACTGGAGGAAGGGTACGAGGTCATCGATCGGCGCGTCTTCGACCCGGCCCCCGCCCTGGACGCGCTGCAGCGCCGGCTGCCCAACGCGAAGTACGCGATCGAGACCTCTGCCGGCACCTTCCTCTCCACCGAACGGTTCCAGGACATGTCCTTCGGCCTGTGGGCCGAGGGCACCAGTCTGCACAAGATGCGGCACGCTGAGGCGGTGCGCCTGGTGGTCAACTCCGACGACGCCACCTCCGAGGAGTTCACCGCCGCGGTGGCCAGCATCGGCCTGCAGGGCGTCACCTACTCCGTGGGCTGGTCCGCCTGGCTGGACATCGCCGCCGCCGGGGTCACCAAGGCCTCCTCCTTGGAGACGCTGCGCGAGAAGATCGCCGCGCCGATCGACGTGACCGTGGCCTGCGGAGACGGGCGCAACGACATCGAGATGCTCGCATGGGCCGGCCGCGGCGTGGCGATGGGCCAGGCGCCCGAGGAGGTCAAGGCCGTGGCCGACGAGGTCACCGGCCATGTGGACGAGGACGGTCTGGTGGACGTGCTCACCAGCATCCTCGCCGACTGAGTCACGCGCGGCGGCGTCAGCGCAGCTGGGCGCCGAGGCGCTGCAGCGCCTCGGCGCCCACCAGGTCCCCTCCCAGCATCGGCAGCGTGTCCAGGAGTGCGCCCGGCACCAGTCGTGACAGCTCCGCCAGATGCCCCTCCTCCTGGTCGCGACGCTGAGCCAGGAAGTCCCCGGCGTCGCGCGGCGAGAGCCGGTTGACCACGAACCCGCCGACGTCGACCCCGGTGTCGGCCAGCTGGGCGTGCAGCTCCACAGATTCCAGCACCGGCAGCCGCTCGGCGGTCAGCACGATCACGAAGCTGCACCGCTCGGCGTCGGTGAGCACCTCACGCATGGCCTCGAATCGCGCCTGACGGCGAGCGAGCACCTGCCGGATGCGCCGGTCGCGGGCCGCCTGCGAGGAGCCGTCGGGGGCGTCATCGGCATCCAGGGCGCGCACCGCCGCGCCGAACCGCTCCGCGCGGGTGCGCCGGTCCAGAAGCGCTGAGGTCCAGGCCGTCATGATCTCCGGCAGGGCCATCAGCCGGGCCGTGTGCCCGGACGGGGCGGTGTCGAAGACGATCAGGTCGAAGGCGTCGTCGTCTTCCCCGCCGTGCTCCTGCAGCAGGGTGGCGATCCGTTCCAGGACGGCCGCCTCGTGGGTGCCGGGGGAGCGGGCCGCGAGCTGCAGGTGTTTGTCCACCTCGCCCTGCAGATGGTCCGGCATCATGCTGCGCAGCGTCGCGCCCACCTCTTCCAGGTGGGCGGAGGTGGTGGCGTCGGGGTCGATCTCGACCCCGGACAGGCATGCTCGTCGGGGCGCAGCCGGGCCGGAGCCGTCCTGCCACAGCGTGAGGATCCGGTCGCCCACCGGGCGCGCCCACAGATGGCCTAGATTGTGCGCGGGGTCGGTGGAAACCACCAGGACCCGGGCGCCCCGCTGAGCCTGGTGCAGCCCGACCGCGGAGGCGACGGCGGTCTTGCCCACTCCGCCCTTGCCGCCGACGAAGAGCACACGGCGGTCCCGGGCGAGATCGAGCAGCATCGGGCGGTCCCTTCCTCGCAGTGTGAACGGCGCTGAGCGGCGCCGCTCAGCAGCAGCGCATGTGTTCCTCGAACGGGGACCGGTCCATCCCCATCCGCACATGCCACTCGTGCATGCGGTCCAGCATCTCAGGCAGCAGCTCCAGAGTGGCCCCGGCGGCGGGGTTCGGCACGCCGAGGGCCTCGGAGAGGACCAGCATCATGAACAGGTCCTCCTCGTCCCGCCGGGCGCGTGCGAACGTGCGCCGATAGGGGGCCACGTAGAACTCACGCAGGCCGGCGTCAACCTGCCGGATCCGCGCTCGCAGCTGTGCCAGGAGGCTCACCGGTCTGCGCTCAGCGGTCCAGGGGCAGCTTCTCGTCGTCGCTGAGGGCGACGTCGTCCTCCGGCTCCTTCGCCCCGCGATGAGCCTGACCCATGGCGATGACGGCCTCCACCAGCACCCAGACGGCGGCGACGATGATCACCACGTCGATGCTGAGCAGCAGCCATTCCGCGTCGCGGAAGAAGCTGACCAGCTGCACCAGTGCGGCGTAGATGCTCATGACCAGCACGAACACCATGGGGATCAGCACCGGCAGGAACGGCCGGCCCTTGCGGATGAGCATCACCACGATGATGGACATGGTCAGCGCGGCCAGCAGCTGGTTGGTGGTGCCGAACAGCGGCCAGATCAGCATGCCCCCGGATCCGTCCGCGCCCTGCGAGAAGGTCAGCGCGACACCGATGACCAGCACGACCGCCGTGGCGGCGATGATGTTGATCCGGACCTTCGCCAGCTCGCCGATCTCCTGGACCACGAAGCGCATCAGGCGCACCCCGGTGTCCATGGTGGTCGCGGCGAAGAGCACCGCCATGGTGGCCAGGATGGTGGCCGAGAGCCCTGCCGGGATGCCCAGGCCGGTGTTGACGATGTTCGCGCCGCCCTCGACGAAGGCCGGCACCCCGCCGGAGCCGAAGGACTCGTAGACCTCTTCCCACTGGGCCAGCGTCTGGAAGCCCGCGGTGGTCGCGATGATCGCGCCCAGGGCCAGCAGGCCCTCGCCGACGGCTCCGAAGTAGCCGACGAAGCGGGCGTCGGTCTCTCGGTCGAGCTGCTTGGAGGTGGTGCCGGTGGCCACGGTTCCGTGGAAGCCGGAGATCGCGCCGCAGGCGATGGTCACGAACAGCAGGGGGACCAGGGACGGTGTGCCCTCCGGGACGTTCTGGTTGAAGGCGGGGGCGACGACGGTCGGCGTCGCGATCAGCACCGCGCCGTAGACGATGATCAGGCCGATGAACAGCTGGATCCCGTTGATGAAGTCCCGCGGCTGCAGCAGCACCCACACCGGCAGCAGGGAGGCGATGCCCGCGTAGACGAACAGCGCCACGATCCAGAAGCCCTCCGGGGTCATGCCCAGCACCTGCTCCGGCAGCTCCACCGGGAACCTGTCGCCCAGGATGATCAGGGCGTAGAGCGCCGCCACCCCGGTCAGCGTCACCGCCAGCAGGTTCCAGCGGAGCCGATAGATCGCCTGGCCCACCAGCACCGCGACGATGAGCGCGCCCCAGGTGGGAATCACCGCGCCCGGCTGAGCCACCAGCAGCCCGGAGATGACGACGGCGAAGGCCGCCACCACCATCAGCAGCAGCAGGAAGACGACCACCAGGAAGAGGTTGCGCCCGCGTGGGCCGATGTAGCGGCCGGAGAGCGTGCCGATCGACTGGCCCTTGTTGCGGGTGGAGGACCACAGGGCGCCGAAGTCATGCATGCCGGCGATGAACACCGTGCCGATGGTCACCCACAGCACGGCCGGCAGCCAGCCCCAGATGACGGCGATCGCGGGTCCCACGATCGGGGCGGCCCCGGCCACCGAGGTGAAGTGGTGGCCCCAGAGGATGTACCGGTTCGTCGGGACGAAGTCCACGCCGTCGTCGAACTGGTGCGCCGGGGTCTTGAACTCGGCGTTGACCTTGTAGACCTTCTTGGCGAGGAACTTCGAGTACAGGAAGTACCCGGCCAGCATCAGTGTCACTCCGATGACGGCTAGGAGCAGTGAGTTGGGTCCGTCCATGATCTCCCTCTCTCTCGGGCGGACTCCACGTTGAGCCCCCGGGACGTGATGCCAGTGATGCCTGTCATGGTACTCGGGTGAGACGCGCATCACCCAGCCTCATCGGTCCTGATCAGCGGCGGGTCGTGAGCGGCGCCGCAGGGCCGGTCGCCGGGTGGCGGGCTGGTGGCCGCAGGAGCCCAGCAGCAGGAGGTTCTCGGGCCCGGGGCCTGGAGCGACGGCGTCCTCCTCTCTAGGCTGGACGGCGAGGAGGACGCCGGTTTTCGGAGACCGACCTGTGACACCGACCCCGCGAGAGAGGTGCCCGAGATGACCCAGCAGACCCCCGCACCCGGCCATCAGACCCGCGCCCGCACTCACCCAGCTCCGAGCATGCCCAACTCTGTGCAGAATCCGCTGCCGAGGGCGACGCGCGCCGAGACCGCACTGATCCTGCGTGACGTGCTCGCCCCGATGGCGGCCAAGGGCCCGATCGTCCGGCGGCCAGGCGTCGTGGCCGCCGTCGAACGCCTGGATCTGGAGGCCCGTGCCGTCCGTCGGGTGCAGGCGCTCTCTGAGAAGTACGGACGGGGACCGCTGCTGGTGCCGCTGCCCGGACGGCCGCTGGCGCTGGTGCTGGATCCGGACCATGTCCACCGGATCCTGGACCAGACGCCTGAGCCCTTTGCCGCTGCGGAGACGCTGAAACGGCGTGCTCTGCAGCACTTCCAGCCCGGTGTCTCACTGATCTCCCACGGTGGGGACCGTGCGGTGCGCCGTCATCTCAATGAGATGGTGCTGGATCCGGACCACCCCGTGCACCGGATGGCGGAGGTGTTCCTGCCGGTGGTCCACGAGGAGACCGATCAGATGCTCGCCGAGATCGACGGCGACGGGGGCGCCCTGGACTGGGAGCGGTTCAGCAGGACCTGGTTCCGGATCGTGCGCCGACTGGTGATGGGTGACTCCGCCCGTGAGGATGAGGACTTCACCGCGCTGCTGGACGACCTGCGGCAGCGCGGGAACCTGGCCTTCTTGCGGCCGGTGGACGAGGAGGCCCGCGAGGAGTTCCTCTCCCGCATCCAGGACGCCCTGGACCGCGCGGAGCCCGGGAGCCTGGCCGCCGTCATGTCCGAGGTCCACGCGCAGGGTGCGCCGGGAGAGTTCGACGCCGACGGCGGCAAGCCCGCTCATCAGGTGCCGCAGTGGCTCTTCGCCTTCGACCCCGCCGGCATGGCCACCTTCCGGGCCTTGGCGCTGCTGGCCTCCCATCCGGCCCGGCTGCGCACTGCGCGGATCCAGCTGGAGGATGAGTCCGGCGAGGACGCCCCGACGCTGGAGCTGCTGCGCGCCACCGTCCTGGAGGCGCTCCGACTGTGGCCCACCACCCCGCTGATTCTGCGTGAGACCACCATGGAGGTGGAGTTCGAGCACGGGATCATGCCCGCCGGAGTCTCGGTGCTGATCTTCGCCCCGTTCTTCCACCGCGATGAGCGCAGGCTGGACTTCGCACACCGCTTCGCCCCGGAGATCTGGGAGGAGCGGATGTCCCAGAGCGGTCAGCACGAGCCGCAGCATGAGGTGCGGCGCGACGGGCAGCGCGAGGACTCGCCCGCCCAGGGGGAGTGGCCGCTGATGCCGTTCAGCTTGGGCACGGGCATCTGCCCCGGACGGCAGCTGGTGCTGCTGATCACCAGCAGCATGCTGGCCCGGGTGCTGGAGGGCCATGAGGTGGATCTGCTCTCGCACAGCCTGGGGCGGGAGAAGGAGCTGCCCTCGCTGCTGGACCCGTATGCGCTGGAGTTCCGGCTCACTGAGCGCTGAGGCGTCCCGGTTCGGGCCCAGAGATCGTCTCTCTGTTGCAGATCGTCGCCGAATCCAGAGACGATCTGCAACAGAGAGACGATTTCTGCAGTGCGGGTGCGGCAGGATGGGGTGATGGCACGCTTCAGCATCCGCACCGACGACCCTGCGCAGTCGCTCGAGGAGATCTGGCCGCCCTTCGGGCTGCGCGTCGAGACTCCTCGGCTGGCCCTGCGCGTGCTCCGCGAGGACGACTTCCCCGCCTACGTGGCCGCGGCGACCTCCGGAGTGACTCACACCGAGCGGAATCCCTTCGCCCACGCCTGGAATGACAAGCCCCCTGAGGAGCTGCTTCGTGCCTCCCTGCCGTGGGTGTGGTCCCACCGGGCGAAGGTCGGTCCGGAAACCTGGTCGCTCATGCTCGGAGTGTTCCTCAAGCCCGACGACGACGGCGGGCTGGACAGTGCTGGGCGAGGCTGGTCCGGACGGGACGGGGCTGGGTCTGCGGGAGCCGGCGTCGTGCGCTCCGGAGAGCGGCTGATCGGCATGCAGGACTGTGGGGCCCAGCACTGGACGGTGCTGCGGACTGTGGCCTCCGGCAGCTGGCTGCGCGCCGATCAGCAGGGACACGGCTATGGCCGTGAGATGCGCGCCGGCATGCTGCTCTGGGCCGTGGACCACTTTGGCGCCGCGTATGCCACCTCAGGAGCCTACGAGTGGAACGAGCGCTCGCGGCGGGTCTCGCTCGGGCTGGGTTACCAGGTGGTCGGACGGAGGTTGGTGCCGGACGCGCACGGGGAACAGGCGGAATGGCAGGAGGAGTACCGGCTGGCCGCCGAGGATCTGGTGCGCCCTGACTGGTCCGTGCAGGTGGAAGGTTCGGAACGGCTGCGGGAGTTCCTCGCCGGCTGATCCCGCCCCGCGGACCCATCCCTTCCGGGGCGTCGGGTGCGACAGGATGGAGGTGTGCAGACCTCCTCGCGAACCTCTACCGGAACCCGTCCCGTGACAGTGCACCGCGACTGGGTGCGGCGCGCCGTGGTAGCGGCGCAGCGCATCCCGCCCGCCGCGGGTGCCCCCGACGGCGGTTCGAGGGCCGGCGGCGAACGCCTCGACAGCGCCTTCGCCTCCGACGCCGCCGACGTCCTGCGCGACATCGGCCTGATCCAACTGGATCCGCTCATGCGCGTCTCGACTGCTCAGCGGCTCACCAGCCTGACCCGACTGCCGCGCACGTCCCGCGCCGACGACGTCGACTCTTCCCTCTGGCCGGACGGGAAGGTGGCCTCCTTCGAGTCCTTCACGAAGGTCGCCTGCGTGTTCCCCCTCGAGGACTGGCCGCTGCTGCGGCTGCGGCGGGAACGCCACGCCAGCGGCCACCGGCCCCAGTTGCCGGCCGGGGTGGTCGAACAGATTCGCCAGGTGGTGGCCGCCGCACCCGGCGGGGTGCAGATCGGCACCATCGAGTCCCAGGTGGGCTCCGGGGAACGGACGACGGGATGGAACTGGACGCAGGTGAAGCAGACCGCCGAACTGATGGTGCGCACCGGGGACCTGGTGATCACCGCCCGCGACGGCACCACGCGGCTGTTCGACCTGCCCGAGCGGGCGTTGCCGGAGGCGGTGCGTCAGGCGCAGGACCTTCCGGACGAGCAGCTGCTCGCCGCGCTGGCCCGTCGGGCCGCCGCGAACCTGGCGGTGATGACCCGCGCCGACTTCGCCCACCACTACCACCTCTCCGCGGAGGATGCGGCCGTCGGGATCGAGCAGGCGGGGCTGGCGCCGGTGCAGGTGCCGGGCTGGCCGGACACCGCCGGGCGGGACCAGGCCTTCTGCCTTCCGGAGCTGCTCGACGGCGTGCTGCCGGACCCCTCCGCCCAGGGGGTGGTGACCGCGCCGTCCGCCCACCCCGCCGTCGACGTCTCCTCCTCCGGGTCAGCGTCGGACGTGGGGGCGCGCGAGACCTGGGGCGAGCCGCGGGAGGCCCGCCTGATCGGTCCCTTCGACCCGCTGCTGCGCGACCGGCGTCGGGCGCGCCGGGTCTTCGACTTCGACTATCTCTTCGAGGCCTATGTTCCGCGGGCGAAGCGCGTCTACGGGCACTACGTGATGGGGGTGCTCTCCGGCGGGCGGATGATCGGCCGGGTGGACATCCAACGGGTGGGTGATCAGCTGCGCATCAACGGGATCTTCCCGGAGGCCGGGGTGCCCCGGCGAGTGCTGGCGCCCCGTGTCCGTGGAGCGGGCAGGACCCTGGCGCGGCAGCTCGGCGTCACGCTGGAGATGCCGGGGTGACCTTCCACGCGGTCTGCCGGGTCCGTACGCTCACAGCTCGATGGTGAACAGCTCACACGTGGTGTCGTAGTACCGATCAGTGGTGCCGCGGTGGGTCATGCCGATCCGCGTGGCCACCCGCTGCGAGGCCAGGTTCTCCCGGTGTGTGACCGCCACCAGATGGTCGAGGCGGTGGCGCCGAGCATGGGCGAGCAGCGCGCGGGCGGACTCCGTGGCATAGCCCTGGCCCCAGGTGTCCGGGTGCAGGTGCCACCCGATCTCCAGATCCTGAGGCGGCTCGGGAGCCGTGCCGTCGTCCGGTGCCGTGAGGTGCCTCGACCAGGGGATGGGCTTGAGCAGCGCGAACCCGGCCGGCTGGTGCTCCTCCAGCGTCTCGATCAGCCAGATGCCGGTGGCCGTGCCGGCCGCGGCACGATACCGGGCGATGCGGCTCAGGGCCTGCTCGCGGGTGGTCTCCACCCAGTCGGCGGTGCCGATGAACTCGGTGACCTCGGGCCGGGAGTACAGGTCCCGCACGTGGGCGACGTCGTCCTCGGCCACAGTGCGCAGCCGGAGTCGGGAGGTGAGCAGGGTGGGCAGTTCCTGTGTGGTCACGGCCCCAGTGTAGGACTCCCTTCTACTACACTGCGTAGAAATCTGCTGTGCTGTCCAGAGATCAGAGTGAGGAAGTCCATGCCACGCAGCCCCCTGCAGGAGCGATCCGGCGAGGGTCGGAGCCGTCGGGTTCCGGGGAAGTCGGCTTGGCGGTGGGTCGCAGTGGCCGTGCTGCTGGGACTGATCCTCGCCGTCATCCTGCTCTCCGTGCTCGGCGACGGCGACGAGGGCACCCATGACGACGTTCACCAGCCCCCGGCCCAGGGCGACGAGTCCGCCGGTGAGGCCCATGCGGGGGCCCATATGGAGCACATCCATGGCCTCGGGGTGGATCCCTCCGACGGAGCGCTGCTGATCGCCAGCCATTACGGGCTCTTCCGGCTCGACGACGGCGCACCGGAGCGCCTCTCCGAGGTGCAGGATTTCATGGGGTTCACCGTGGTGGATGAGGGGCGGCTGCTCGCCAGCGGGCACCCGGGCCAGGCGCAGGACGCGCCGTCGAACCTCGGGCTCATCGAGTCCTCTGACGGCGGTGCCACCTGGCAGGAGGTCTCCCTGGGCGGGGAGGCGGACTTCCATGCGCTGGATGCTGCCGGGCAGCGGGTCTACGGCGTGGACGCCACCGGCGGGGACCAGCTGATGGTCAGTGACGACGGCGGCGAGACCTGGCAGTCTCCTGAGGCTCCGGCGATGGCCGGGGTCGCCGTCGACCTCCGCGACCCGGACTCGGTGCTCGGCACCACCCCGGACGGGCCCGTCCTCAGCACAGACGGCGGGCAGAGTTTCGCTGCCCTGCAGGACGCCCCGTTGCTGCTGGCGGTTGACTGGGCGGCCGACGGCACGCTCTACGGCCTGGACCCGGTCGGTGGTCTGCATCGCAGCGACGATGACGGCGCCACCTGGGAGGTGACACAGGGCTCCGCGACGCTGCCGGAGGGCTACCCTGAGGCGGTGCACGCTGTGAACGGGGATGAGCTGTGGGTGGCCGTCGAAGGGGCCGTGCTGCACAGCACCGACGCCGGGGAGACCTTCGAGACCGTCCACGAGGAGTGAGCAGGGCTCACGAGCTCCACCGACGGCGCGGCTGTGTGCACACGTCGCCGTCAGGTTCTGTGTACGCTGGCTTCGAGAATTCCACGCTCTTCCCAAGGAGGCCCCTGTGGCGCTGACCCGCGATGTGACCATCGAGATCCCCGCCGGATCCCGGGTGAAGTACGAGATCGATCACGAGACCCACCGTCTGCGTCTGGACCGTGTGCTGTTCACCTCCATGCAGTACCCGACCCATTACGGTTACTTCGACGACACCCTCGGCGAGGACGGCGACCCGCTGGACGCGCTGGTCTACATCCCGGAGATCGACCTGATCCCCGGCGTGGTCGTCGAGGCACGCCCGATCGGCGTGCTGAACATGACCGACGACGGCGGCGGTGACGCCAAGCTGGTCTGCGTCCCGGATGACAAGCGCTTCGACCACATCCAGGAGCTGGAGGACCTCGGCGAGTTCCTCAAGGGGGAGATCGAGCACTTCTTCACCCGGTACAAGGACCTCGAGCCAGGCAAGTGGGTCAAGATCGAGGGCTGGGAGGGCCGCGAGGCCGCCGAGGCCGAGCTGCAGCGCAGCATCGAGCGGTACGGCAGCTGACCCGGGCTCAGCTGAGCTGGAGCGGGGGGAGGGGCCGCACGCTCGGCTGTTCCGCCCTGCCCCGTGCCGCCCACCTGTGGTGTGATGGATCCATGGAGCACACCGTCGCAGAGCCGTCGACCGAAAACCCCGCCGACGGAACCCCCGCAGAGTCCCCCGCTGACCTGCTCATCGCCTGGGACGTCGCCGAGCAGTCCGCCGCCCGGCTCGTCCCTCCCGGGCCGCGGCTGTCCGCCCGCGAGGCGGCCGCGGAGGTCTCCGCGCTGCGCGACGCCGCCCACGCCAGCGTGGACCACGTCCACCGCATCACCGGCCTGGAGGCCGCCGCCGGGCTCGGCGCCGGCTCGGAGGCCGGGAACTCGGACACCTTCATCGTCGACCGTGCCACCTGGGCGAAGGCGAACGCCGCATCCTTCCGCCGTCTGCTCACCCCTGCGTTGGAGGAGGCTGTCGCCGCCAAGCCGGAGATGGTCAGGCCCGGCAGCAGCACCCAGGTGTTCGGCTCGGCCGTCGCCGGCACGGAGCTCGGCGCGGTCCTGGGCTTCCTCTCGGCGAACGTGCTCGGCCAGTTCGACCCCTTCGCCCCCGAGGGGGGCCGGCTCATGCTGGTGGCCCCCAATGTGGTGATGCTGCGCCAGGAGCTCAACCTCGAGCCCGCTGACTTCCGGCTCTGGGTGTGTCTCCACGAGCAGACCCACCGGGTCCAGTTCGCCGCGGCCCCCTGGCTGCCCGAGCATCTGCTGGGGCTGATCGGCACGCTCTCCAGCTCCACCCTCGGAGCGGCCGACTCGCTCGGGGATCGGCTCGCCGAGGCTCTGCGCCACCTGAAGGAGGAGCTGCAGCAGCGCGGCGAGGACCAGGACGGCGTGTCAGGAGCGGACGACGACGGCGAATCCTCTGACGGCGAATCCTCTGACGGCGAATCCTCTGACGGCGGCTCCCGTGACGCGCAGGCCCACGGCGGCGCGAGCGGGCCTCCGCGCAACCGCCTCATCGAGCTGATCGGCAGCGAGGAGGCTCGCGAGGCCTACTCGCAGATCACCGCAGTGATGAGCCTGCTGGAGGGCCACGCCAACCACGTGATGGACGCCGTCGACTCCTCGATCGTGCCCTCCGTGAAGACCATCCGCCGACGTTTCCAGGACCGGGGCAAGCACCGCAGCATCCTGGAGCGCTGGGTCAGGAGGCTGCTCCAGCTCGACGTCAAGGCCCGCCAGTACACCGACGGCCAGCGATTCGTCAGCCGTGTGGTCGAGACCGTCGGCATGGAGCGGTTCAACCAGGTCTGGGAGAGTGCAGAGCACCTGCCCACCGAGGAGGAGCTGCACGATCCTGACCGGTGGGTCGCCCGGATGGGCTTCGCCGAGATCTCCGCCGCCGAGACCCCCGCCGAGGACTGAGATGGCGGCCCTGCCCCCGGTGGTGGGCGCTGCCCGCCGGGCCGTGGCCGAGATGCTCGATCCGGACCGGCCGAACCTGGTGGCCTGCTCCGGCGGCGCTGATTCCCTGGCGCTCGCCGTTGCGGCCTCCCACCTTCACCGCCGGGGCGAGGCGGTGGTGGGCGCCGTCGTGGTGGACCACCGGCTGCACGCGAGGAGCGCGGAGGTCACAGCCGTCGCCCGGGAGCAGCTTGACGTCTTGGGCCTGGATCCGCTGCGCATCCTCACCGTCGAGGTCGATCAGGACTCCGCGGAAGGGCCGGAGGCCGCCGCCCGACGCGCCCGCTACGGGGCCTTCCACCGTGCCATGGCCGAGACGGGGGCATCCCGGGTGCTGCTCGCCCACACCCGGGATGACCAGGCCGAACAGGTGCTGCTGGGCCTGGCGCGCGGATCTGGGACCCGCTCGCTCGCGGGCATGCCGGCGGTGCGCGGCCCGTTCCGCCGTCCGCTGCTGGGGCTCAGCCGCCGGGACACCGACGCGATCTGCCTGTGGGCAGGGCTCACCCCCTGGCAGGATCCGGCCAACCAGGACCCGCGGCTGCTGCGTTCCCGGGTGCGGACCGAGGTGCTGCCCCACCTGGAGGAGCACCTCTCCTCATCAGTGCGCGAGGCGCTGGCCCGCACCGCCCAGATCGCCGCGGAGGACGCCGATCTCCTCGACGCTCAGGCCAAGGAGATCTTCGCTGTGCTGCTGGAGGACCCCGACGACGCCGGCCGCCTCCGGCTTCCGCTGGATCGGCTGAAGAGCGAGCCGGCGGCGCTGCGGCGTCGGATCATCGCCCTGGCGGTGGTGGCCGTGGGCGGGTCTGCGCCCTCCTTCGAGCGGCTGCGGGCGGTGGAGTCGCTGCTGGCACGGCAGGGTTCGGCGGGGCCGATCCAGCTGGAGGGTCACGTCACGGCACATCGGGGCACGCACGATTCGCCCGACTATGGAAAACTTGTGCTCGTTCCTCGGGGCGCCGCCGCGCCGGGGCCCTGAGGATCCGGCCCAGGAGGCCGGTCCACCGATCATCTGCCGCACGGGGCGCACCGCCCGACACCGCCCACACTGAGGAGCGCATCAGCACTCATGGACGCCCAGGACGTCACTGCAGACCTGACCGAGGTCCTCTGCACCAAGGAAGAGATCGACGCACGCATCAAGGAGCTCGCCGCGGAGATCGACCGTGACTATGCCGACAAGGATGTGCTCCTGGTGGGGGTGCTCAAGGGCGCGGTGATGGTCATGGCTGACCTCTCCCGTGCGTTGAGCAGTCACGTGACCATGGACTGGATGGCGGTGTCCTCCTACGGCTCCGGCACGAAGTCCTCCGGAGTGGTCCGCATCCTGAAGGACCTCGACGCCGATCTGATGAATCGTCACGTGCTCATCGTGGAGGACATCATCGATTCCGGCCTGACGTTGTCCTGGTTGAAGTCCAACCTGGAGTCTCGAGGCCCCGCCTCGGTGGAGATCTGCACCCTGTTGCGGAAGCCGGATGCGGTCAAGGTGGACATCGACGTCAAGTACGTCGGCATGGACATCCCGAACAAGTTCGTGGTCGGCTACGGCCTGGACTTCGCGGAGAAGTACCGAAACCTCGACTGCGTGGGGATCCTCGCCCCGCACGTCTACGAGTGACCCCCGGGTGGGCGGCTCGGACCGCCGACCCGTGATGTTATAAACTGTCATCTGCGTCACACCGCTCAGAGCTCGCCTCTGCTGCGCTGCGGCCTGCGTCGTGCTGTCGATCGGATGAGGTGAGCTGTGGCATCGTCGGGAGCACGGTCGGCCCTGGGGGGTTCCCTGCGGCCGGTCTCCAAGGCTGCGGCCGCCTATGCCACGCTTCGGAAGAGCATCCGCGTCGGTGATCTCGAGCCGGGGGAGCGGGTCACCCTCAAACGGCTCTCCGAGCACCTGGGCATGAGCCTGACCCCGGTGCGTGAGGCGTTGAACCGCCTGGAGTCCGAGGGCTTCGTGGTGCATGACCCCCATCGGGGCACCTTCATCGCCGAACTGACCGTCGAGCGCATCGAGCAGGTCTACCGTCTGCGCTGCGTGTTGGAGCCGATGGCTGTCCGGCTCGCCGGTGAGCGTGCCACTTCGAACGACCTGGCTCGCCTCCACGAGCTGGTGGTGGCCTGCGACGAGGCGGGGACTCCGCTGGAGACCGTGGAGAGCAACGAGGAGCTCCATCTGGCGATCTATCGGCTCAGCGGCGACGCCCTGCTGGCGGGCTTCATCGACCAGCTCTGGGCCGGCATGCCGTATCCCTCTCTGGGTCTCTATGGATCAGTCTCGCGGGTGGGACAGTCCTCCGAGGAGCACCACCGCATCGTCGATGCGATGGCCGAGGGGCGGCTCGACGACGCCGCCGAGGCCATGCGGGTGCACATCGAGCACGGTCGTGAGGCGGCACTGCGGAACCTTCGCGAGGACTGAGCGCCGAGGGTCGAGCCCTCAGGGCTGGACACCGTCGTCGTCGCAGCTGTCTGCCCAGCGTGTCGCGCTGACCGGCACCTCCTCGGAGCTGGAGCGCGTCAGTCCGGCATGGTGCGTCCCCATCGAGTTCCGGATTGCGGCAGCAGCCGGTGATCATGGCCTCCAGGTGCTTCACATCACCAGGGTTGATATTTTATAAACTCCCCGCTAATGTCATCCCCGTCACAATGATGTGACCCACATGACACCCGCCAAGCAGCGAGCGGACCATCCGAGGAGTTCGGCCGGTCGGCCCGCACGGACCGGAAGACGATGGGGAGACACTGATGGAACGGACATCGCGTACGACAACAGAAGGGCAGCATGTGCCCGAACACCAGGGAGGGGACCGGCCTGCCGTCGACGCCACGGCGGAGATATCGCGTCCGGAGAGCTGGACTCGCATCATGGGGCTGCCCATCGGCTGGTTCGCACTGCTATTCGCCATCGTGGCCGTCTGTGCCGCCCTCGGCGTGCTGCCCACATCGATGTTGGCAGGCTTCGCCGTGGTGATCCTGATCGGCGGGCTGCTGAACTGGATCGGCGGACGTGTCCCGGGGTTGCGCAACTACGGCCTCCCGACGGTGCTGTGCATCCTCACTCCAGCGGTCCTGCTGCACTTCGGCCTGTTCCCGACGTCGCTGGCGGAGACCATGGACGTCTTCACCGACGGCGGCCAGATCGGGTTCATCGACCTCTACATCGCCAGCCTGATCGCCGGCTCCATCCTGGGTATGCCGCGCGCCCTGCTGCTCAAGGCCGGCGCGCGCATCGCCGTGCCGCTGCTGGGCACCATCGTCTCCGTCTTCCTCGTGATCGGCCTGATCGGCACCGCCCTGGGCTTCGGGCTGCGCGAGTCGGTCCTCTTCATCGCGGCGCCGATCATCGGTGGTGGCGTGGGTGCAGGCATCGTGCCGATGTCCGGGATCTATGCGGACCAGATGGGCGGTGACGCCGGCGCCTACGTGGCCCAGCTGATCCCCGCGGTGATCATCGCCAACGTGCTGACCATCTTCTGCGCCGGCATCTTCAACGGCATCACCTATAAGGGCCAGCAGTTCTTCCTGGGCTTCAACGGCAACGGGCAGATCGTCCGGGTGGAGGGGGGCGCCGATCAGTTCAAGTCCAAGCCGAAGCCGACCTCCGGAGCGTTCTCCGTGCTGCTGGTCGGTCTGACCATGGCCTGCACGCTGTTCCTGCTGGGCACCCTCGTGGCCGAGTTCGTCCCGGGCATCCACGCCTACGCCTGGACGATCCTGCTGGCGGCGCTGATCAAGATCTTCGGTCTGGTGCCGGAGGCGTTCGAGGACGCCGTCTCGACGTGGTTCGCCTTCGTCTCGAGCACGCTGACGCCGGCCCTGCTGGTCGGCATCTCCATCACCTATTTCGAGTTCGACGAGCTCGGTGCCCTGCTCTCCGACTGGCGCTACCCCGTGCTGGTGGTGCTGGCCGTCATCGTCGCCATCCTGGTGTCCGGTGCGCTGGGCTGGCTGGTGAAGATGTACTTCGCCGAGACCTCTGTGGCCATCGGCATGGGCATGACGGACATGGGCGGCACGGGTGACGTCGCCGTGGTCTCCGCGGCGAACCGGCTCGAGCTGATGCCCTTCCTCCAGGTCAGCTCGCGCATCGGTGGGGCGTTGGTGCTGTTGAGCGTCTCCCTGCTGATCCCGATCCTGGGCTGAGCAGGGCGCGCCAGCGATCTATTGCGAGATGTTCGCAATAACGTAGTATGACAGGGTGCCCCAGTCTCCACCCGCCCTGTCCTCCACCACGCGGGCCCCGTCGTCTCGCCCGACTGCGGAGCAGGCGGCCGACGACGCGGGGCCCGTGGGAGACGGGATCCCCCCGTCAGGCCCTGCGTCTGCCCTGGGTGACACCGGCGTCGCCCGTCAGGTAGCCCTGACCCGACGGTGGGTGCTGCGCTTCCAGCGTGCCGTCGTGCTCCTCCTGGCGCTGGGGATCATCGGCATCGTGCTCCTCTCGGTCTCCACCGGGCCGATCAGTCTGACCATGATCGACGCGGGGCGGCTCATCCTCGGGCATCTGATCCCGGGGATGCCGTGGATGTCCGACGGCAGCTACACCGGCCTGGAGGACCAGGCGGTCTGGCAGTTCCGTCTGCCACGAGTGCTCCTGGCCCTGATCGGGGGCGCCGGGCTGGCATTGGCCGGAGGACTGATGCAGGCGGTGGTGCGGAACCCGCTGGCCGAGCCCTACCTGCTCGGGGTCTCCTCCGGGGCCGGGCTCGGCGCCGTCGCGGTGATCTCCTTCGGCTCGGCGGCCCTGGGCGGGGTCACGATCTCCGTGGCCGCCTTCGTCGGCGCGCTGGCCGCCACCGGGGCCGTGTTCCTCTGTGCTCAGCAGGACGGCGTCGTCGCCCCGACCCGGCTGATCCTCGCAGGTGTCGCGCTGGGCTCGCTGCTGAGCGCGGTCACCAGCTTCCTCACCCTCACCGGGGACGCCCACCAGGTGTTCTCGGTGATGTTCTTCCTGCTCGGCAGCCTTTCGGCGGCCACGTTCGGCCAGCTGGTGCTTCCTGCGGTCGTGCTGGGGCTGGTGCTCGTCTTCGCAGGAGTCAACGCCCGTGGGCTCAATGCCCTGATGGCCGGGGACGAGACCGCCACTGCACTGGGCGTGAACGTCAACGTCCTGCGCATCGGCTCCCTGGTGCTGGCCGCTCTGCTGACCGCCTCTGTGGTCGCGGTCTGCGGCGGCATCGGTTTCGTGGGGCTGATCATCCCGCACACGGCACGGCTGCTGGTGGGGTCGGACCACCGGCTGATGCTCCCGGTCGCCGTGCTGGGAGGCGCGCTGTTCCTCGCCGCCGCGGACCTCGCGGCACGGACCGCCGCCGCTCCGACCGAAGTGCCCATCGGGATCTTCACCGCCGCCGTCGGCGCGCCGTTCTTCCTGTGGCTGCTGCGCCCCCGGCGTGCGCGGAGCTTCTGGGGCGGACGTCTCCGGAGCCTGCGCGGCCGGATGGAGGCGGGCGCATGAGCGAGGCGGAGGAGCCCTCGGCCGGGCTGCGCTTCTGCGGAGTGACCGTGGAGCACGCCGGCCGGCGGCTGGTCGAGGAGGTCAGCTTCACCGCGCCGGCGGGTCAGGTCACCGCACTGGTGGGTCCCAACGGATCCGGCAAGTCCACGCTGCTGAAGACGGCCTATCGGCTCGTGAGGCCCGACGCCGGGACGGTGAGTCTGGCCGGGGAGGACCTGTGGCAGCTGCCGCGCCGTCAGGTGGCCCGCCGGATCGCCGTGATGGCCCAGGAGGCGCAGACGGTGGTGGACAGCGCCGGTATGGGCCAGTCAGTGCTGGACATCGTGCTGATGGCCCGCTCCATCCACCATCGCGGCTTCAGCCCCGACACCGACGCCGACCTCGCCGAGGTGGTCCGCAGCCTCGAGACGGCACGCGCCGGGCACCTGGCGGCCCGCTCCTTCTCCGAACTCTCCGGAGGGGAGAAGCAGCGGGTGCTGCTGGCTCGGGCGCTCGCGCAGGGCACCGGCACGCTGCTGCTGGACGAGCCCACGAATCACCTCGACATCGCCTTCCAGATGGAGCTGCTGCACATCGTGCGGGACCTCGGCCGCACCGCAGTGGTCGCCGTCCATGACCTCAACCTGGCGCTCACCTACTGCGACCACGCCGCGGTCCTGTCCGAGGGCCGACTGCTGGACCATGGGCCCGTGGCAGGGGTGCTCACCGAGACGCAGGTGCGGGGGGCCTTCGGGGTCCGCGCCACCACCCTGACCCTCCCCGGAGGGCAGCAGACCCGCCTGGCCTTCGACCGCCTCGAGGTCTGAGGCACATCCGCCGGGCAGACCGGCACCACCCACCTGTACACCGACACCACGAGGACCCACCCATGCTGAAGACCACTCGTCCGACCATCGCGGCCCTTGCGGGCGCGGGCCTGCTGCTGACCGCCTGCGGGTCCGGGGTCGAGGACCCTGCCGATGCCGACGCCGCGGAGGGCCGGACGGACGGCGCGGAGAGCGCCGACGTCTCCCTGGAGAACTGTGGCCAGGAGCTGCAGTTCGACGCCGCTCCCCAGCGCATCGTGGGGATGAGTCCGGCACAGACTGAGCTGCTGGTGCGGCTCGGCCTGGCGGACCGGATGGTCGGCCTCGCCCAGACCGCCTCGTCAGAGCTTCCCGAGGACGTCGGCGCACAGCTGGACGGCGTGGAGGAGCTCAGTGAGGACATGCCGCCCGCACGGGAGATACTGATGCAGGTGGAGCCCGACTTCGTGTACGCGCCGACCAGTTACGAGTTCAGCGCCGACCAGGGCTTCGCCAGCATCGAGCAGCTCGCCGAGGCGGGAGCGGCCCCCTACATCGCCACCGGCGGCTGCTTCGAGCGGCGCGCAGAGGGGACCGTCGAGGACCTGTTCGTCGATATCGAGAACCTGGGGGAGATCTTCGCCGCCGAGGAGTCCGCCGCCGAGCTGATCGCCGACGGCCGGGAGCGTCTCGACCAGGCAGCCCAGCTCAGTGAGGACGCCGAGCCGCTGACGGTCGCCCAGGTGTACGTGGAGGGCGACTCGATCTCGGTGGTCGGAGGTGGCGTGGAGTACGACATCATCGCCCAGGCCGGTGGGGACAACGTCTTCTCCCCGGATGAGGAGCAGTTCTCCTCCTTCGTGTTCGCGCAGATCAGTGCCGAGGAGCTGGCCGCCCGGGATCCCGAGGCGATCACCTTCGGCGTCGAGGACGCCGCCCACGAGGAGGCCACTCGGGAGTACTTCGAGCAGAACCACGCGGAGATCCAGGCGGTGCAGGAGGATCGGCTGATCCCGGTGCCGAACCATCACCTGTTCCCCGGCTCGCTGCAGAACGTGGATGCCGTCGAGCTGGTGGCCGAGGGTCTGTACGGGGACTGAGCCACGCCGACCCGTCAGCAGCGGCGACGGCGGATGGGGCTCTCACAGTGCGATGACCCGGTCCGCCGTCGCGGCGGTGCTGGCCCGGTGCGAGACCGTCAGCACGGTGCATTCCAGGGAGCGGATCAGGCCGGTGATGCCGGCCTCCGTCTCCGCGTCCAGACTGGCGGTGACCTCGTCGAGGATCAGCAGCGCAGGGCGCTGGACCAGCGCCCGCGCCAGGCAGAGTCGGGCGCGCTGACCTCCGGAGAGCCGCAGCCCGGTCTCGCCGAGCTCGTCCTCCAAGGAGATCCACCCATCGGCGCCCACGGCGCGGAGAGCGATCTCGAGCTCCTCGTCAGGAAGCAGTCCGTCCGGTGCTCTCATCCGCAGATTCTGCGCCACCGTGCCGCGGAACAGGCGTGACTCCTGGTCCACCACCGCCACCCGGGCGCGGAGTTCCGCCTCCGGTATCGCCTGCGGGCTCCGGCCCGGCAGAGCACTGTCAGGGACGATCAGCTCCACCTCGCCCGCGCTGGGCCGCCACAGCCCCGACACCAGGTTCACCAGCGTGGTCTTTCCGACGCCGGAGGGCCCGGTGATGGCCACATGCTCACCGGGGTGCACGGTGATCTCCGGGTAGCGCAGCTCCCCCCGGCCCGGGTGGCGGTGTCGCAGCCCCCGGAGCCGTATGCCCCAGGCGGCCGCCGGGGGACGACTGGGCTCGGCTCGGCCGGGCGCATCCGCGGGACCGTCGTCGGTGCGTTCTCGTGACGCCGGGGAGAGGGCGCCGTCCTCGAGCTGTGCGGCGACCCGCGCGGCGGAGGCCTGCAGGGGGTGCAGGCGCCCGAGGGTGTCGGCGGCCCCGATCAGCGGAGCCAGGCTCATCATCGCCAGGGTCACCGCCGCGGCCATCAGCTCCGGCGCCACCGCACCGCGGAGGCCCAGCAGTAGGACCGCGAGCAGCGCCCCCACCGTGAGAAGGTCACGGGCGCCCTCCGCGAGGTTCTGGAGAAGAGCCGCCCGGCGCTCGTGACGGCTGATGCGCCCGGTGCGCAGCTCCGCCTCGGCGACGATCCGGTCGGTGAGCGAGAAGCTCAGGATGTCGCGGGCGTTGCCGAAGACATCGGTCAGGAACGTGGAGAGGCGGCTCGTCTCCTCCTGCTGATCCTGTCCGGCTTGGGTCAGGCGTCCTCGCAGGAACAGGCCGCTGGCCATCAGCAGGGCCCCCAGCATCACCACGGCCGCCCCCATCGCCGGGTCCAGCAGGCTCAGCGCGACAGCGCCCACCGCGAACGTCAGCAGCGCCGAGGCGATCTGCGCGATCGTATGGGCATAGAAGAACTCGAGCTTCTCCAGGTCGGTCAGTGCGGTGGCGGCGGCCTCCCCGGAATGGGCCTGCCGCCCCTCGACTACCTGGGCCGCGTAGGAGTCGAACAGACGCATCCGCAGCAGATCGAGGACCCGGTACGCCAGGGCGTGGGAGATATCCATCTCGTGCCAGGTCAGCAGCACTCGTCCAGTCACAGCGAGGCCCAGAGCCCACCAGAATGCCGCTGGCGGCAGGGTGTTCAGCACCACGGCGTGCCCCACGCCCCAGGCTCCCATCACCGTGATCGCCATCAGTGAGGACCAGCCGGCCCAGGAGGCGAACCCCGTCCAGAGCATGGGGCCGGCCATGGGACGCAGCAGCCGCAGCAGCACGAGCATCGGGCGGGGGCCCGCACTGTCTGCCTGGACGTGTCCTCCGAGGGCGGTCACGCGTCCTCCTCCAGGTGGGTGGACGGCGGGCCCGCTGTGACGGACGAGGCGGCGTCGAGCGGCCGGAGCAGGCCGCTCTCGAGATGCCATCGCTGGTCGGCGACGGCGGTGACGTCGTCGCGGTGGCTGATGACGAGCACGATGCGGCCCTCGGCCCGCTCACGGAGCCGCGACAGCACATGCCTGGCGCTGTCCGTGTCCAGGGCGCTGGTCGGTTCGTCCATCAGTAGGACCGGCCGGTCGGCCAAATAGGCGCGCGCGATGGCCACGCGTTGGGCCTGCCCGCGGGAGAGTGAGGCTCCGCCCTCGGTGATCAGAGTGTCCAGGCCTTCGGGGAGCTCGGCCAGCAGCCCGTCGAGGCCGGCATCGGCGCAGGCGTCCAGGGTCATGGGGGTGTCGACGTCGTCGGGCGCCGCGAGGCAGAGGTTCTCGCGCAGGGTTCCGGAGAGCAGCGACGGCGTCTGAGAGGCCACGGCGATCTCCTGGGGATGAGGGCGGCGGTCGGCCAGGGTGACCTGCCCGGACTCAGGCTCCAGCAGCCCCAGGACGATGTCGAAGAGGGTGGACTTCCCTGCTCCCGAGGGCCCGGAGATCACCGAGATCCGGTCAGGGAGGAACTCGGCCTCGACGCCGCGCAGAACAGGTGAGACGGTGCGCGGATACTGATGGTGCACACCCTCGAGACGCAGCGAACCGGATGCTCGCCGCCGGCGCCTGTCGTCAGGGCCGGGGTTCTCCGGTGGCGCCGGGGAGGGCGGGTCGGCGTCGAAGGCTCCATGCTCGCGCAGCGTGCCCACCGCGGAGAGGCCGAGGAACCCGGCGTGCCACTGCTGCGAGACGTCCCGGATGGGGCGGAACGTCTCGGAGGTCAGCACAAGCACCGCGAAGATCCGAAAGGGGTCCTCTGCGACGGCGGCGAAGGGGGTGGCCAGCAGCCCGCCGTCGCTGACCCCGGCTGCGGTGAGGATCGCCAGTGCGGACGCCACCGCGGTGCCGGCCTGGATCATCAGATCCAGGATCCCGCTCTCCCACAGAGACGTCCGCATGGTCCGCACGGTCTCTCGGTGGAGCCGCGCCGAGCGCCGCCGCAGCGCCCGGCGCCGCGCCGGGACCGCGCCGAGCAGCTGCAGAGTCCGCATCCCCTGCAGGCTCTCCTGGACGTCGGCGCTGAGATCGTCATAGGACTCCCAGCGCTCTCGGGAGCGCGTGGTCATCCACCGGTTGAAGGCTCGCGGTGCGACCACGGCGAGGAGCACGAAGATCGCCAGGACTCCGGCCGCCGCAGGGGAGAATGCCGCCATGGCCAGCACCAGCAGAGGGCAGAGCGCGGCCACCTGCGCCACATGGGGCAGGTAGCGGGTGAGGTAGGCGTCGACGCCGTCGACCGCGTCCACCGCGGTCAGCCGGGCGGACCCGGCGCGACTGGCGACATCATGCAGACGTTCTGGCACCAGGAGGCGACGCAGCACCCGTACCCGCATCTGACGGCGGATCGCCGTGCCCAGGTCCGAGGCGAGACGCTGCTGATGCTGCCGCAGCAGCAGCCGCGTGACGGCGGCCATCGCCAGCACGCCGAGCCACAGGGCGCCGAGGCCCGGGCGCGCCTGCACCACTGCGGTCAGGGCTCCGGCGACGGCCAGCGCCTGGACGAGATGGGTGAGCGAGACGCCGACCAGCGCGCCCGTCACTCGTCGGAACCGGTGGCGGTGATCCCGGGAGAGGTGGACGAGCTCAGGGACGATCATCATGAGGATCACCTGCCGAGGCGGGGAGGACTGAGGTGGGAAGGGCCGGGACGGGGAGAGTCGGTCCGATGTGGCGCCGGTCGCGTCGACCCGGGCGGTCGGTGCTCACCGTATATCAAATGGGAATCGTTTTCATGAGGACGCCGTGGTTCGTCCGGGCTGCGCGGCCGCCTCCCGCAGAAGGCCGGGGCGGTTCCTCATTCCACCTGCCGCGAACGTGACACGGTGGCAGGTGCCGTTGTCAGGCACTGCCAGTACTCTGGTGCGCTAGGTGTGTCCCCTGTGTCTGACGGAGCTGCATGAACTTGAAGAAGATCTTCACCGGTCCGCTGTTCTGGATCCTGCTGGCGGTGGCGGCGCTGCTCATCGTGGTGCCCATGCTGTTCTCCTCGGGCCAGACCGGCTCGCGGGTGGACACCAACATCGGCATGGAGCTGATCCAGGACGGGCAGGTCTCCGAGGCGCGGATCGACGACGGCGACCACCGGGTGGACCTGCACCTCACCGAGCCTTATGAGCAGGACGGCGAGGACCTCGGCGACGTCGTGAACTTCCATTACTCGCAGGCTCGCGCGGAGACGGTGGTCGAGGCGATCGCCGACGCGGATCTGGACGGGTACACCGATGAGCCGGAGCAGTCGAACTGGCTGCTCTCGCTGCTCAGCTTCATGATCCCCTTCCTGCTGATCGCGCTGCTGTTCATCTGGCTGATCACCCGCATGTCCGGCGGGAACTCGCGAGTCATGCAGTTCGGCAAGTCCAAGGCGAAGATGTTCGACAAGGACATGCCGCAGGTGACGTTCCACGACGTCGCCGGCGCGGAGGAGGCTGTGGAGGAGCTCCACGAGATCAAGGAGTTCCTCTCCGAGCCGGAGAAGTTCCAGCGGCTGGGTGCGAAGATCCCCAAGGGTGTGCTGCTCTACGGACCGCCGGGCACAGGCAAGACGCTGCTGGCCAAGGCGGTCGCCGGTGAGGCCGGCGGCGCCTTCTACTCCATCTCAGGCTCCGACTTCGTGGAGATGTTCGTGGGCGTCGGCGCCTCCCGTGTGCGTGACCTGTTCAAGCAGGCCAAGGAGAACTCCCCGGCCATCATCTTCGTGGACGAGATCGACGCCGTCGGCCGCCAGCGCGGTGCCGGCGTCGGCGGCGGCAACGACGAGCGCGAGCAGACCCTGAACCAGCTTCTGGTGGAGATGGACGGCTTCGAGGCCAACGCGAACATCATCGTCATCGCCGCCACCAACCGCCCCGACGTGCTGGACCCCGCCCTGCTGCGTCCCGGCCGCTTCGACCGGCAGATCCCGGTGGAGGCCCCGGACTTCGCCGGCCGCCGCGCCATCCTGGAGGTCCACTCGAAGGGCAAGCCCCTGGTGGAGGACCTGGACCTGGGCTCCATCGCGCGCAAGACCCCCGGCTACACCGGTGCTGACCTGGCCAACGTGCTCAACGAGGCTGCGCTGCTGACCGCCCGCTCCAACGCCGATCTCATCGATGATCGTGCCGTGGACGAGGCGATCGACCGTGTCATGGCCGGCCCACAGAAGCGCACCCGGCTGATGAAGGACCACGAGCGGCGGGTCACCGCCTACCACGAGGGCGGCCACGCGCTGGTCGCCGCGGCGCTGAACTACTCCGCCCCGGTCACCAAGATCACCATCCTGCCGCGCGGCCGCGCCCTGGGGTACACCATGGTCGTCCCGGAGGATGACAAGTACTCGACCACACGCAACGAGCTGCTGGATCAGATCGCCTACGCCATGGGTGGCCGGGTCGCCGAGGAGATCGTCTTCCACGATCCCTCCACCGGCGCGGCCAACGACATCCAGAAGGCCACCGACATCGCCCGGAAGATGGTCACCGACTACGGCATGAGCGCCAAGGTCGGCTCCGTGAAGCTCGGCTCCGGGGACACCAGCCCCTTCCTGGGCAAGGAGATGACCACCGGCAAGGAGTATTCGGAGGAGCTCGCCGCGGTCGTCGACGCCGAGGTGCGCGTCATCATCGATGAGGCCCATGACGAGGCCTACTGGGCCCTCCATGAGAACCGCCATGTGCTGGACCGTCTGGCCGAGGAGCTGCTGCGCGTGGAGACGCTGAACGCCAAGGAGGTCGCAGACATCTTCCACGACGTCACCAAGCGGCCGCGCCGCGAGGTCTGGGAGTCCTCCCCGGAGCGTCCGATCATCGTCACCACCCGCACCGCCCCGGACTCCCCGGACTCGGCTGAGGGCGAGTTCATCGGCACCGAGCCCGGTGAAGCCGCCGGAGACTCCCGGGGGGAGAGTCGATGAGCAGCCCTACGAGCCCTGAGCACCCGCAGGACGGCCCGGTGGACCTGCCGCGCATCGAAGCCGCAGTCCGGGAGATCCTGGTGGCCGTGGGGGAGGACCCCGAGCGCGACGGGCTCAAGGACACCCCTGCCCGCGTGGCGCGTGCCTACCAGGAGGCGTTCCGAGGGCTCCATGAGGACCCCTCCGAGCTGCTGGAGACCACCTTCGACATCGGGCACGAGGAGCTCGTGCTGGTGCGTGACATCCCTTTCTACTCGATGTGCGAGCACCACCTGGTGCCGTTCTTCGGGCACGCGCACATCGGCTATATCCCGTCGGCGGATGGGAAGGTCACCGGGCTCAGCAAGCTGGCCCGCCTGGTGGACATCTTCGCCAAGCGCCCTCAGGTCCAGGAGAACCTCACCACGGAGGTGGTGGAGGCGCTCATGGCGAATCTGGAGCCGCAGGGCGCAATCGTCGTCATCGAATGCGAACATCTCTGCATGTCCATGCGGGGCGTCTCCAAGCCCGGTGCAAGAACCATCACCTCGGCAGTGCGCGGACAGCTCCGTGACGCCGCAACCCGTTCGGAGGCCATGAGTCTCATCCTGCATCGCTGAGCCGCGCCTGACGCCGTCGGCCAGAGCCGGCCTGACGGCGGTGCGGAGGGCCCTCGCCCGGGCCGCCCGGCGGTACGACCCTGAAGGAGGACCCTGATGGACACCATGGGCGCAGCGCCGGGCACAGGCCCCAACACCGGACCGATGAGCGTGGTCCGACGCATCCCTCGCAAGAAGACGGTGGGCGATCTGCCCACCGACCGCACCCTGGTCATGGGCGTCCTCAACGTCACCCCGGACTCCTTCTCCGACGGAGGTCGATTCCTGGCGCGTGCGGGCACCGCAGTGGACCACGAGTCGGCGGTCCATGCCGGGCTGTCCCTGCACTATGCGGGAGCTGACATCATCGACGTCGGTGGGGAGTCCACCCGACCCGGAGCTCAGCCGGTGGATGAGCAGGAGGAGCAGCGCCGCATCCTGCCGGTGCTGGAGGCGCTGTTCACCGGCGGGGCAGTGGTCTCCGTGGACACCCGTCACCCGGGCACCGCGGCGGCCGCGATCGAACGGGCCCCGGGGCCGGAGCACCTGCTCATCAACGACGTCTCCGGGCTGATGACTGCCGAACACATGCCGCAGGTCGTGGCCGAAGGCGGTGTCAGGGTGATCGTCACCCACAACCGCGGGGACGCGCAGACCATGCAGTCCCGCACCGACTACGTCGACGTCGTCGCCGAGGTCATCGGTGAGCTGGAGCAGATCCGCGACCGCTACCGGCAGGCCGGGGTGCCGGCGGAGCGGATCATCCTCGATCCCGGCATCGGCTTCGCCAAGACCGCCGAGCAGAACTGGGAGCTGCTGCGTCACCTGGACCGGGTCGTCTCCCTGGGGCATCCGGTGCTGCTGGGGGTCTCCCGCAAGGGATTCCTCGGGGAGCTGCTCGCCGCCTCTGAGGGGCCACGTGAGCCGGAGGGCCGCGACGCCGCCACGCTGGCGCTCAGCACCCTGGCGGCACAGGCCGGAGCGTGGGCCGTGCGGGTGCACGACGTCGGTCCGACCCTGGACGCCATGAAAGCGGTTGCAGAGATTCAGTCCCGCTGAGGCGGCGTCCGGCATCACGCGACGACGCGCCGCGGGCCTGTCGAGGGCAGGCCGTCCCATGTGATTGACGCTGTGAGCGCTGGGATCACCTGACGTTGTCGATCGCTGCCATGGAGTGCTCCGTCGATCCTCCGAGCATCTGCCTGTCAGGAGTGAACCCCGCCCACGTGTGGGCTGTGCAGGCGCTTCCATCGTCGGAGGCCCGCCGCCTGCTGAGCTTCGTCGTCAGCCCGTGACCTTACTGGTAGGTCATCTTCAAACCCCTTGACTGATCTGTCGATGGTTGCATACTGTCACTATTTGGAGGTCCCTGCTCGCAGGGGTTCTCTGCGGCTCATGCATCACGTGCTTTCGAGGAAGAGGCCTCCAGTGGTGTGTGCATGAGGGGTGACATGCCGAGAACGACTTGTCGTTCATTGAAAAGCAGAAGAAAGGGTCATGACATGACTAGCAGGTTCGCGGGGGAATCCCGCAGGTGGCTGAAGGCTGTCACGACGACAGCAGCCGCCTCAGCACTAGTCCTCGGGGGAGGGATCGCGACGGCGACCGTCGGCCACGCCTCCGGCGAGCACGACGGCCACGGCGGCGGTGACGCCTCCGGCCAGCACGACGGCGGCCACGATGGCGGCCACGGGGGAGGTCACGACGGGCACGAGGGTGGCGACGCCTGCGAGTTCTTCCTGGAGCACATGTGGGCCAACGAGGACGGCATCCCGCTGCTCGGAAGCTTCGCCCACGTGAACGAGTACCACACGGATCCGGACTACGAGAACCTCGTCCTCTCGCTGGCCAGCGGCGCCATCGGAAACTCCGAGATGCCGATCATCGACATCTACGGCGGCCCCCTGGGATGGATTCCGGTCTTCAACCCCTCACACGTGAAGGGCCACAACACGGACTACGTCACGCTGCTCACCTCCTGCGGAGGCATCGGCATTCCGCTGGACAGCAACGACCTGACGACCCTGGACGTCCCCTCGGCCGATGAGCTGGCGGACCTCTCGGACCTGATCGTGCCGGGTCTGCCGTCGCCGGAGATGATCACGGATCCTGACTACCTGTGGGAGACGACTGACGCCTCCGCCATCCTGGACCGCGTCACGCCTGAGACGCTGCTCAACCTGGAGGAGTACGTCGGCTTCGCCGGGGACCACTTCGACACCTGGCGCCTGCTCTGGGAGACCGCGCTCGATGACGTGACCAGCGGCAACCCCACCGGAACTCTTGAGCTCCTGCAGATCACCGAGAACATCAACACCCTGGAGTCGCTGGCCGACGTCGTCGGTGAGGATGCTCTGGGCGACCTGCTGGGTGAGGACGACCTGGGCGGCCTGCTCGACGCGGGCGACCTGGAGAGCGTCTTGGAGCTGGACGGCCTTCTGGACGAGAGCGGCCTGGGCGGCGTCCTCGACCAGGGCGGCCTGGACGGTCTCCTGGAGCTGGAGGGCGTCCTCGATGAGGGCGGCCTGGACGGCATCCTCGACGGCGGCGGCCTGGACGGCGTCCTGGACGAGGGTGGCCTGGACGGCATCCTCGACGAGGGCGGCCTGGACGGCCTGCTCGAGCTCGAGGGTCTCCTCGACGAGGGTGGCCTCGACGGCATCCTCGACGGTCTCCTCGGCGGAGGCGACTCTGGCGGCCTGCTCGGCGGAGGCGGCCTCGGCGGCCTCCTCGGCGGCGGCGGCGACAGCGGCGATGTGTCCACCGAGACCAAGTACACGGTGCTGCTCTCCGGAACCGAGTCCTCGGGCCTGGGCCAGTGCCAGGGCACGCTGACCGACAACACGCTGACGGTCAACTGCCTGTACGCCGACACCACCTCCGAGGTGACCTCGGTGACTCTGCAGACCGCGGGCAGCGACCTTGAGCTGACCGCCACCGGAGGCACCAGCGGTGCGGCCGGAGGCAGCTTCGAGCTGACCTCGGAGCAGGTCGCCGCGCTGCAGGCCGGCGAGTCCACGCTGACGGTGAGCACCACCGGCTACGCCGAGGGTGAGATCAGCGGCAGCGTCGAGCTGTGCTGCGACTGACCGCAGCGGCACCTCTGTCAGTGTCGAGCTGACCTGACAGTCGCAAGGGGGTGGAACCCGGGGGAATCCCGGATTCCACCCCCTTCTTCTGTGGGCGCGGAGAGTCTGGAGACGCGATGTGGGTTCAGGATCGGCGCGGAATGGGAGAAGGTAGAGGCATGCGCAGTGACACGATCCGCCTGACAGGCATCTCCGCCGTGGGCCACCATGGGGTCTTCGAGTTCGAGAGGCGGCAGGGCCAGCCGTTCCGGGTGGACGCCGAGCTCGACGTCGACCTGCGCGTCCCCGGCCGATCTGATGCTGTGGAGGACACGGTCTCCTACGTGGAGATCGCCGAGCGGATCGAGGCCGCGATCACCGGTGAGCCGTATGACCTCATCGAGGCGCTGGCCCAGCGGATCGCCGCCGACATCCTCGCCGCCGACGTCCGCGTCACCGCTGCCGCCGTCACGGTCCACAAGCCCCAGGCGCCGCTCGAGCAGAGCTTCGCCGACGTCTCCGTGACGGTGCACCGCACGCGCGCGGAGACCGTGGGGGAGCTGGAGCAGGAATCGAGGGAGCCCCGCGGCCGGGAGCAGGAGAGCCCCGCACACGAACACGACTCCGGCCGCATCCTTACTCCCACGGCCGCGATCGGCGGCTACGACACCGTGCCCTTGGGCGCAGAGCCCACCGACGGGTCCACAGGCAGGCCCCGCGCCGATCAGCTGCGCGATCCGGACCTCCCCGCAACGTTCCCGGTCCGTGCGGTGCTCGCCCTGGGCTCCAACCTGGGAGACTCTGCGCAGATCCTCGACGCCGCCGTCGTCGCTCTGGAGGAGGACGAGCAGGTGGCCGTCGTACGGACCTCCCCACGAGCGCTCACCGCTCCTGTGGGCGGCCCGCCAGACCAGCCGGACTTCCTCAACCAGGTGGTGGAGGTCGAGACCTCGCTCTCGCCGCATGGGCTGTTGGACCTGGTCCAGCGCATCGAGGCCGAGCACCACCGCACCCGCGAGATCCGCTGGGGTCCGCGCACCCTGGACGTGGACGTCATCACCTACGCCGGATCGCACATCGACTCCCCGCGGCTGACCGTTCCGCATCCACGTGCTGCGCAGCGCGCCTTCGTGCTGCTGCCCTGGTCCTGGATGGACCCCATCGCGCTGCTCGACGGCGTCCCTGTCCGCGAGCTCGCCGCCGGTGCCGCCGACGTCGACGGCGTCCGCCCCGAGGTGGCCCCATGACGCGCCTGCAGCCCATGTGGCTGCTGATCATCGCCGCCGGCTCTGCCCTCGTCGGATTCCTGGCCACGGTGCTGATGGTCTCGAACGGCTACGGCTCGCCGGTGCTGACCCCGGTCTCGCTGATCACTCTCGGAGGTGTGGGGCTGGTGGTCCTCGGCCTGGGCATCGTGGTGTGGGTGGACCAGCGACGCCTCGAGAGCGACGCCGACCAGGCCCGACGCGACGCCGACACCACGGAGCGCCCCGCGGCGGACAGGCAGCCCCGGCGTCGCGGACCGCGCCCAGGGCGACGCCTGCATCCGCTGGAGGCGGCCCGGGTGGTGGTCGCCGCTCAGGCCTGCGGCTACGCCGGGGCGGTGATCGCCGGCTGGCACGGCGGAGCGCTGATCGATCTTGCCCCCGCGGCCGGGCTGGCGGCCCCGAACGCGTCCGCCGCGCTGCTGATGATCATCGGCGGCCTGGCGTGGGTGATCATCGGCTTCGTGGTGGAGCATCTCTGCCGCCTCCCCCCGAACAGGGGCGGCGACGGCGGCAGGGAGACCCGGGGAGGAACCTATCGGGACTTCGGTCCGGAGCCCGGTGCCGCCAGCGGCACTGCCGCGCGTCAGGTCGTCCAGGCGCCGGGCGACGGCATCCACACACATCCACTGCGCGGCACGGTCCGCGCTCACAGACGAGAAGAGGAGGGACATGCCGGCTGAACCCATTGACCCGGCGGGAGTCACCTGGACCCGGGTCGACGAGCGCTACATCACCGTCAGGATGATCACCGGTGTGATCGGCTGGGTGGTGACGCTGACGATCATCGCCGTGCCGATCGTGCTGGACATCATCGGAATCATCAGCCTGCCGCTCTGGCTCGAGCTGGTGGTCGCCATCGGTGCGCTCCTCTGGGCCGCCGTCGACATCTTCCTCATTCCCCGCCGGATTCGAGCCATCGGCTACCACGAGCGCCCGGACGACCTGCTGATCCGTCGGGGCCTGCTCTTCCAGAAGGTCGTGGCCGTGCCCTACGGGCGCCTGCAGTACGTGGACATCGAGGCCGGTCCGCTGATGCGCCGCTTCCAGCTGTGCACGGTCCAGCTGAAGACTGCCTCCGCGGCGACCGACGCCGTCATCCCCGGTGCTCATCGGGATGAGGGCGCGCGGCTGCGTGAGGAGCTCTCTGCACGTGGCCAGGCCCGCCTGGCCGGACTGTGAGGGGGCGGCGATGACGCAGGCCGAGACGGACGAGCCCGGTCAGAAGTGGTTCGACGAGACCTGGACCAAAGTGCACCCGCTGAGCCCGTTCGTGCGCGGCTGGCTCACGGTGATCGCTGTGCCCGGCATCATCTTCGGCTACAACTGGGAGATCTGGGCGGACCTGTGGCACATGTACCGCTCCGGGGAGCTGTGGGACCAGGTGGACCGCCACCCGCTGATCTTCCTGGCCGGAGGCGGGGGGATGTTGCTGCTGCTGATCGTGGTCTTCGGCGGATTCGTGCTCTCCTGGTGGTTCACCCGGTACAAGATCACCGATGAGCACGTGATGGTGAAGTCCGGGATCTTCGTGCGCCAGCACCGGCAGGCCCGGATCGATCGGGTCCAGGCGGTGGACCTGCGGCAGCCGCTGCTGGCCCGGTTCACCGGGCTGGCAGAGCTGAAGTTCGAGGTGGCCGAGGGCGACGGCACCGCGGCGACCCTCGCGTTCCTGAAGAAGCCCCAGGCCGAGCAGCTGCGCGCCGACATCATGGACCGCGCGTCCGGCAAGGCGCAGTGGCGTCAGCAGCAGGCGGAGGCCGCAGGAACGCACGCCGCCGGGTCGGCGCACGACGGCGACCCGCGGCCCGTGCCTCCGCCCGGCGTCGAGGACGCTGGCGGGCGCGTCCCGGGCGCTGGCTACAGCGTCGATCCGGGAGGAGCCGCCCCCGAGCAGGGCCCTCACGCCCCGCTGTTCCAGGAGGTCCCCGACCGGGAGGTCACCCGCGTCCCCACCGGTCGGCTGGTCGGGTCGGTGCTGATGGGTTGGGGCACGATCCTGCTGGCGATCATCGCCGGCTTCGGCCTGATCGGGGCGGTCGTCGGCGGCATCGTCTCGCTGGTCATCGGTGTGGAGGATCCGCTCGGGCAGGTCGGCTCGGCAGTCAGCCTGATCGGTGCGGGGATCCTGCCCAGCCTCATCCCGGTGGGCCTGGTGGTCATCACCATGTACTACCAGCAGTTCAGCGGGGGCTTCCGGTTCACCGCCACCATGACCGGCGCCGGGCTGAAGATGCGCTACGGCCTGCTGGAGACCACCACCCAGACCGTCCCGCCGGGCAGGGTCCAGGCGCTGCAGATCCACCAGCCGCTGCTCTGGCGTCCCTTCGGCTGGTTCCGCGTGCTCGTCGTCGTCGCCGGCTACGGGGTCGGGGAGAAGCGATCCGTGCTGCTGCCGGTGGGTCGGATGCAGGAGGTCATGGCGGTGACTGCGGAGATGTTCCCCGACCTGAAGGTCCCCCATCCGGAGCAGGTCGTCACCGAGGGCCTGCTCGGTTCGGGGACGGAGTTCGGCTTCACCGAGGTGCCGCGCCGGGCGCGGATCTTCGACCCGATCGTGCGCCGTCGGCGCGGATTCTTCATCACGCCCAGCGCGCTGATGTTCCGTGACGGGCGGCTCTCCCGGAGGCTGACCCTGATGGCCCATGAGCGTATCCAGTCGCTGGCGCTGCAGCAGGGGCCCTGGCAGCGGGCCAAGCGGCTGGCCGACATCCAACTCCACACTCCGGCCGGCCCGTTCCAGATGCAGCTGTCCAACCAGGACCTGGACGCCGCCCAGTGGCTGTTCGAGCATGAGTCCCGGCACGCGGCCTTCGCCCGCCGGATGAGTGATCGCAACCACTGGATGCTGCCTGAGGAGCTCCATGAGTTCGAACGCATGGTCAGTCAGGTGGGAAGTGGCCCTGGAGGGGAGCCGGATGAACGTCGTGGCTGATCCGTACCCGAGCGGGAGCGACCCGTCCCAGCGGGACGGGAGGCTGGGCGTCGGAATCATCTCCGCCGGCAAGGTGGGAGTTGTGCTGGGCGCCGCCCTGCGTGGAGCGGGGCACCAGGTCGTGGGTGTCCACGCGGTGTCGGAGGACTCCCGCAGCCGGGCCGAGTCGCTGCTCGACGGTGTTCCGGTGCTGCAGATCCCGGAGATCCTGCGCCGCTCGGAGCTGGTGCTGCTGGCGGTGCCGGACGACGTGCTGGGCGAGGTCGTCGCCGGCGCCGCCGAGGCCGGGCACTTCCAGCCCGGGCAGCTGGTCATCCACACCTCGGGCCGGTACGGCACCGAGGTGCTCGCCGCTGCCCAGCGGGCCGGTGCGATCACTCTGGCGATCCATCCGGCCATGACGTTCACCGGGCTGAGCATGGACCTGCAGCGGCTCAGCACCTGCGCCTTCGCGGTCACCGCGCCGGCCCCGGTGCTGCCCATCGCCCAGGCGCTGGTGGTCGAGATGGGTGGGGAGCCGGTGACCGTCGCTGAGCGCGATCGGGGCATCTATCACGCCGCTCTCGCCCACGCCTCGAACCATCTGAACACCATCACCGGGCAGTCCTCGGAGATGCTGCGCCGCATCGGTGTGGAGGCTCCGGATCGGGTGCTGGGCCCGCTCATGCAGGCGTCCCTGGACAATGCGCTCTCCTCCGGGGAGGGGGCGCTCACCGGGCCCATCGCCCGCGGTGACGTCGGCACCGTGGCTCACCACGTGCAGCTGCTCAGCGAGTCGCAGCTGCCCGCCGACGTCCGCACCGCCTACGTGCACATGGCGCGGGCCACCGCCCAGCGCGCCCTGGACCGCGGGATCATCACCGAGGCCCAGGCCGCGGAGATCCTGGACGCGCTCGCCGAATGAGTCGGCCCCACCGGCTCGGCGTCACGCACCCCGGCGGGGCATCGAGGCCCGGACTACGATGGACCGGTGACAGAACCGCAGGTCCTCACCACCGTCCCGGGCTTCCGCGCCGCCCTGGCCGAGCTGCTCGCCGTGCGCCGGGATGCCGGGGTCGTCGCCGCCACCGTGGGCCTGGTGCCCACCATGGGTGCTCTGCATCCGGGTCACGCGGCGCTGGCCGACGCCGCCCGCGAGCACTCGGACATCGTGGTCGCCTCGGTCTTCGTGAACCCTCTGCAGTTCGACGACGCCGAGGACTACCGGCACTATCCGCGGGACCTCGACGCCGACATCGATATCCTCGCCTCCCATGGGGTGGACCTGATCTTCGCCCCCGCTCTGGAGGAGATGTACCCAGGCCATCCGGACGGGCCTCTGGTGCGGGTCAGCGCCGGGGAGCTCGGTCGCCGCTGGGAGGGAGCCTCCCGGCCGGGACACTTCGACGGGGTGGTCACGGTGGTCACCAAGCTCTTCCACATCATGGCCCCGCCGATCTGTGCAGATGTCAGCGCGAGCTTCGAGGCCTGGTTCGGGGAGAAGGACGCTGAACAGCTGGCGATCATCCGCCGGATGGTCACGGATCTGGACCACGAGGTCACCATCCGCTCGGTGCCGATCGTCCGCGACGACGACGGCCTCGCCCTCTCCAGCCGCAACCGGCGGCTCAGCGCGCAGGACCGCGAGCACGCCCTGCAGCTCTCGGTCGCGCTGACCGCCCTGGCCCGCCGGGCCGAGGCGGGGGAGAGGCTGGACCTCGAAGGCGTCGTCGCCGGACTGCAGGCGGCCGAGGGGGTGGGTCTGGACTATCTGGTCGTCGTCGAGCCGGCCACGCTGCGCCCGGTCGAGCTGCCCGCCGACGGCGTGCTCGTCGATGAGGCGCTGGCGCTGGTCGCCGCGCGGGTGGGCCCGGTCCGGCTTATCGATACCATGACGCTGCGCCCTCATGGCGACGCAATGTGACACTAGTCGCAGCAGATGTGAAACAGTTGCTTCATGCATGTAGATCGGGGTGAGTGTCATCCATCTCATCCCCACCCGAGACGAAGGAGCCGGCTGACGTGACCGACACTGCCCGTGAGACCGCCCCCGCCACCACGGCGACCCCGACCTTCCCCTACCTGGACGCCTCCGAGCGCCCCCAGGACGACCTCCAGAAGCATGTCAACGGCGAATGGCTCAAGACCGCGGAGATCCCCGCGGATCTCGATGCCTACGGCTCCTTCATCGAGCTGCGCGACAAGTCCGAGGCCGACGTCCGCGCGATCCTGGAGGACGCCGCCGCCGGTTCCCAGGACCTGGGGGACGCCACCGTGGCCGCGCGCATCGGCGGCTTCTACGCGGCCTTCATGGACGCCGAGCGTGCCGAAGAGCTCACGCTCGCCCCGATCGAGCCGATGCTCGCCGAGCTTGACGCCGTCTCCACTCCCGCAGAGCTGGTCCGGCTCTCCGCCTCCTGGCAGCGCTACGGCGTGGACGGGATACTCGCCGCCGGCGCCGGCCGCGACGCGGGGAACCCTGAGCGGGTCCTGTGGCACATCGTGCAGGACGGACTCGGGCTGCCGGATGAGTCCTACTACCGCGAGGAGAAGCTGGCCGAGACCCTCGGCCAGTACCAGGAGCACCTCGGCCGCTTCCTGGCCCTGGGCGGAGTCGAGGACGCCGAGCAGGCGGCCGCCGACGTCGTCGCCCTGGAGACCGTCATCGCTTCCCACCACTGGGACCGCGTCGCCACCCGCGACGCCCAGAGGCGCTACAACCTGCGCACCCGGGAACAGGTGGTCGCCGAGATGCCGCTGATCGCCGAAGCCATCGACGGATGGGCGCTGACCGATGACCAGGCCGCAGAGATCGTCCTCACCCAGCCCGATGTGCTGCCCGCCATGCAGGCGGCGCTCACCGAGCAGCCGCTTCAGCATTGGAAGCACTGGCTGCGTGCCCAGCTGCTCCGCTGGGCCGCGCCGCTGCTGCACTCGGCGCTGGTCGAGGAGCACTTCTCCTTCTACTCCCAGGTGCTCTCCGGCGCCCAGCAGATCAAGGACCGCTGGAAGCGCGGCGTCGCGCTGACCAACTCCTGCCTCGGTGAGGACGTGGCCCGCATCTACGTGCAGCGTCACTATCCGCCGCAGGCCAAGGCGACGATGGACGAGCTCATCGAGGCGCTGATCGAGGCGTATCGGCGTTCCATCTCCACGCTCGAGTGGATGGGTGAGGAGACGCGCGCCAAAGCCCTGGAGAAGCTCGAGGCCTTCCGTCCGATGGTCGGATACCCGGCGCGCTGGCTGGACTACAGCGACGTCGAGGTCGATCGCGGCGACGTCGTGGCCAACGTCATCAGCGCCGCCGTCGCCGAATGGAACCGGGATCTCAGGGAGATCGACGAGGGGCCGGATCCTGAGAAGTGGCACATGACTCCGCAGACGGTCAACGCCTACTACCACCCGCTGGAGAACGTGATCTGCTTCCCCGCCGCGATCCTGCAGCCCCCGTTCTTCTCCGCCGAGCGGGACATGGCCACCAACTTCGGTGCGATCGGTGCGGTGATCGGCCACGAGATCGGCCACGGCTTCGACGACCAAGGTTCCCGCTACGGCGCCGACGGCTCGCTGACCGACTGGTGGACCGAGGCGGACCGGACCGCCTTCGAGGAGCGCACCGCCGCGCTGGTGGAGCAGTACTCCGCGCTGGCACCATCGGTGGCACCGGAGCACCATGTCAACGGTGAGCTGACCCTGGGGGAGAACATCGGCGACCTCGGCGGGCTGGGCATCGCGCACCAGGCCTACCGGATCTGGCTGGACCAGCAGGGCATCACGGAGTCCGACGACGTCGTCGAGGGCCTCACCGGTGACCAGCGGTACTTCTACTCCTGGGCTCAGGCCTGGCGGCAGATCGTGCGCCCGGAGCGGGCGATCACGCTGATCAGCATCGACCCGCACTCCCCGGCGGAGATCCGCGCCAACCAGGTGGTGAAGAATCTGGACGCCTTCCACACAGCGTTCGGCACCACGGAGGGTGACGGGATGCACCTGCCTGCGGAGCAGCGCGTCACCATCTGGTGAGCGGGCCCCGGGCGGCACGCCTGTCCGCACCGGAGGCCCTCCTCCGCTGCGGACAGGCGTGCCGCTGCGGCGACGCGTAGAATGGCACACCGTGAGTGCTCAGAACCCCGCCGCATCCGGTACGAAGGACATCGACACCAACGATCAGCGCGCCGTGCGCATGGACAAGCGCGCCCGGCTGCTTGCCGACGGCGGTCAGCCCTACCCGGTGGCGGTGGAGCGGACCGCGTCCCTGGCGGAGGTCCGTGAGCGCTTCCCGGACCTGGAGCCCGGCGCCTCCACCGGGGAGACCGTCTCGGTCACCGGCCGCGTGATGTTCGTCCGCAACACCGGCAAGCTGTGCTTCGCCACCCTGCAGGAGGGCGGCCCAGAGGGGCGCGGCACCCGGCTGCAGGCCATGCTCTCCCTGGCCGAGGTCGGCGAGGACGCCCTGGCCCGCTGGAAGTCATTGGTGGACTTGGGGGATCACGTGCAGGTCACCGGGGAGGTGATCGCCTCCCGCCGCGGCGAACTCTCCGTGATGGCCAGCAGCTTCGAGGTGGCCTCCAAGGCCATCCGGCCGCTGCCGGTGCTGCACGCCGAGCTGAACGAGGAGACCCGGGTCCGTCAGCGCTACGCGGATCTGATCGTGCGTGACGAGGCGCGTGAGATGGTCTATCAGCGTGCGGCGATCACCCGGTCCATCCGTGAGACCCTGCACGGTCACGGGTACGTCGAGGCTGAGACCCCGATGCTGCAGCTCATCCACGGCGGGGCCCAGGCGCGGCCCTTCGCCACCCATCTGAACGCCTTCGACCAGGGCATGACCCTGCGGATCGCCACGGAGCTGTACCTCAAGCGCGCGGTGGTCGGCGGGATCGACCGGATCTTCGAGATCGGCCGGGTCTTCCGCAACGAGGGCGTGGACTCCACGCACTCCCCGGAGTTCACCACCTTGGAGTCCTACGAGGCCTGGGCGGACATGTACACCATGGCCGACCGGATGCAGGAGATGATCCTCAACGCCGCAGACGCCGTGGGGGCGGGACGCCAGATCGAGACGGAGCAAGGCGTCATCGACCTCGACGGTGAGTGGAGGTGGGTCGGAGTGTATCCGGGCCTTTCCGAGGCCGTGGGGGTCCAGGTCACCCCTGAGACCGACGTCGAGACTCTGCGGAGCATCGCGGAGCGTCACGAGGTGAAGGTCGACGCCGCCTGGGACGCGCAGAAGCTCGTCATCGAGCTCTTCGGCGAGATCGTCGAGCCGACGCTGATCCAGCCGACCTTCGTCTGCGACTACCCGCCCGCCGCCCAGCCGCTGGCCCGCGCACACCGGGAGAAGCCCGGCGTCATCGAGGCCTGGGACCTGATCATCGGAGGGATGGAGCGCGGCACCGCGTTCTCAGAGCTGATCGACCCGGTGATCCAGCGCGAGCGACTCATGGAGCAGTCCCGCATGGCCGCCGGAGGCGATGACGAGGCGATGCAGTTCGACGAGGACTTCCTGCGTGCGCTGGAATACGGGGCCCCGCCCATGGGCGGCATCGGCCTGGGTATCGATCGTCTGGTGATGCTGTTCACCGGGGCTGGAATTCGCGAGACGATCCTGTTCCCGCTGCTGAAGCCGGAGGCTTCCGAGGCTGGTTCTGACGCCGTGGAACCGGCCGCGGAGAACGTCGGCGCGGAGCGGTGATGAATTCTGGGATGACCCACAGTGTCATAATCGTGGACCGAACCTGAGCATAGGCAGGGAATGACATGGAGACTTTCTGGACCTACTTCGAGGTGCTGACCCCGTCCATCGGGGTCGGTCTCATCTTCTGGCTGGCGATCCGTGCCATCTTCCGGGCCGACCGGAAGGAGCGCGCGATGGAGGCCGACGTGCGTGAGGAGATCCTCGGCGACGCCGAGGAGCCGCGTCATGACGGGGATCGGGCCGGTTCGGCTGTCTCGCCCGGCACTGCTGGCTCACCACGCACCTGAACGTCTCGCGCACAGGGCCCGACAGTCGCCTCTGACTGTCGGGCCCTGTGCTGTCTCCAGCGGCGGGTTGGGCGATGCATTCTTTTCTCTGCTTTCCTGGGAGAACCCTGAATGATCCTCGGTTGACGATAATTGCTTTTTCTTGAAACACTTGAAGCGACATGGGTGTATGTCAGGGGAAGGATTCAGGGGAAAGTGCTTCACTCACACTGAGGCGTCCCTGAGAAGCACGCGCTTCATGAACTCTGAGCGTCGCGTGAAACCTGGACGTACGCCGAGAATCCCAGCAGTCGGTTCGCGAGGCCTTGCAGTGTGATCTCGCGTTCGACGGCGAGTTGATCAGTGAGGTGCTTATGGCTCAGAAAGTGGAAGTCGTCTTGGTGGATGACCTCGATGGCAGCGAGGCGAAAGAGACCGTGACTTTCGGTCTGGATTCGCGCTTCTATGAGATCGACTTGAGCGACGAACATGCCAAGGAACTGCGCGAGCTGCTGAAGAAGTACATCCGCAAGGGTCGGGCGATCGCGCCCCCGTCACCGCAGAACGAGGCACGGAAGATCCGTGAGTGGGCCGTGAAGAACGGCTACCAGGTCTCGAGCCGCGGACGTCTGCACCGTGACATCGTCGAGGCCTACCGCAACGCGAAGAAGCGCTGAGGCTCTCAACTGTTGCGAGCAGAGAAGGCGGGTGCGTGACGTGATCGTCACCACCCGCCTTTTCTCATCGCCCCAACGGGCGAGGACACCACCTTTCTGGCGAAGCACGGGACTTCTTGCTGGTGGCTTCCCATGATTCCGGTGTCTCACCATGCCGGTCCCTTTCGGTGCCGGTCCCTATCCGTGCAGGTGAAGCATCCCGGGTGAAGCTTGCCCGCTGGGGCTGGAGTCTCAGTTCCCGCCCTCCAGGGCAGCCTCGGCGCAGGCCTCGGCGATCCAGCGCGGATCCGCCCCGGCCAGGCCCAGCGAGAGGTAGATGTGGCTGACCGGCGACCCGCCGTGGGAATACTCGCGTCCGGCCGAGACCGAGATGCCCTTCTCCGCCAGCCGCGCCAGGACGGCCTCCTCGCTGCGCACCGGAAGCCACATGTTGACCCCCGCGTTGGACTCCACCTCCAACCCTCGACGGGCGAAGGCCTCGGTGAAGATCGTCCTTCGCCGCGCGTACTCCTTCCGGGCCCGGTCGATCGTGGCGTCGGCCTCAGGGTCGGTGAGCGCGGCCTCGAGGAGATTGCGGTTCAGCGCGCTCACCCAGGAACCCATCCGCGTGGTGCTGATCCGGTAGAGCAGGTCCTCGGGCCCCAGCAGCGGGGCCACTCGGATGTCCGGGTGCAGGACCTTGCCGTAGGAGATCATCAGCAGGGTGTTACTCGGCGCCAGCGCGGCCAGGCGCACGGATGCCTCCGGGGCCAGACCCAGGTGGTGGTCCACCTCCAGGGCCAGGCCATCGTGGCGCAGGAGCAGGTCCGCGATCCCCTGGACGTTCTCATTCGGGATCATCAGCCCGGTGGGGTTCTGCACCCGAGTCTGCAGCAGCATGGTGCTGGCCCCGGCCTGCAGCCCTTCCTCGAGTCGGGCAAGGTCGTAGCCGTGCGGGCCCAGCGGCACGGGTAACAGTTTCAGCCCCAGCTGCCTCAGGATCAGCGCGTAGAGCGGGAAGTCTGGCTCGCCCACGATGATGGGCCGTCCTTTGGGCACCAGGACCCGCAGGATGTCGTACATCGCCGCCATGACGTCGGTGTAGATCAGCGCGGACTCCGGCCTGTGGTCGGCGGTGTCCATGATCCGGTCGAACAGGGTGCTGCTGATCCTGTCCTTGGCCGCGTATCCGTCGTAATCGGTGCGATGGGCCACCTTCTGCAGCAGCGGGGGAAGTTCCACCAACAGCTCCGGGTCCGGGTAGCCCGCGGAGAGGTAGTGGGTGATGTTGGTCTGCTCCTGCCCCCGGTGCCGATATGCGGTGGGAGGGGAGGGGCGGACGACGACGGTCCCTCCCCGGCGCCTGGTGCGCACCACCCCCAGCTGCCCCAGACTCGACCAGGCCCGGCTCACCGTCGCCGTCGAGAGTGCCGTCTCCTCGGCGACCTCGACGATGGTCGGCATCCGCGATCCCTCGGGGATGTCACCGGTCCGCACGGCGCTCAGCACGGCGTCGGCCAGGGCCTGCCCGTCGTGGAGCGGACCCCGGGCGTTCAGGGCGGCGATGATCTGGTATTTATCATTCATGAGATAACTCCATCGTTTTGAAACATTACCCCCTCTAAGCTCGTCCTAAACATGATCGAGGCCGTGCATCCCACGGCCAAGGACGACGAGGGGGGACAGGTCCGTGGCATCAGTGGGCGGTAGGCCGGCGGCGGAGAATTCCACAGCCCGGGCGGCTGAGGAGCAGAAGACCCGTGAGGGCACACTGTGGGGAGGCCGGTTCAAGACTCCGCCGGCCCCCGCGCTGACCGCCATCTCCGCCGCTCCGGACCACTACTTCCGGCTGGTTCCCCAGGACCTGGCCGGGTCCCGCGCCCACTGCCGCGAGCTCGCCAGGGTGGGCCTGATCAGCGCGGCCGAGGAGAGCGAGATCCTCGCCGCACTGGATGGCATCGAGGAGGACTGGCGGGCCGGACGCCTCCAGCGGGACCCCTCCAGCGAGGACGTCCACGGTTTTCTGGAGAACGAGCTCATCGCCCGCTGCGGGCCCGCCGGGGGCAAGCTGCGCGCCGGCCGCTCCCGGAACGACCAGACGGCCAACGACCTCAAGCTCTTCCTGCGCGAGGAGGCCCGGCGCATCCACGCCGGGTGCCGCGGCCTCGTCGAGGCGCTGCTGGAGCAGTCCGAGCAGACCGCCCACGCCGTCTGCCCCGGGATGACCCACCTGCAGATCGCCCAGCCGATCGTCTTCGGTCACCAGCTGATGTCCCATGCTCAAGTGCTGGCCCGGGACCTGCACCGGCTGACCGACTGGGACGCCCGCCACGCCGTCTCCCCCCTGGGAGCGGCAGCTTTGGCCGGCTCCGGGGTGACCTCCCACCCCGAACTCATGGCCGAAGACCTTGGCTACTCCTCCAGCTACGAGAACTCCATCGACGCTGTGGCCAACCGCGACCACGTGGGGGAGTTCCTCTCCGTGCTCGCCCAGATGATGATCTCGGTCTCCCGCCTTGCCGAGGAACAGATCATGTGGGCCTCTGCCCAGTTCCGCTGGATCACCCTGCACGACAGCTACGCCACGGGCAGCTCGATCATGCCGCAGAAGAAGAACCCCGACATCGCCGAGCTCGCCCGCGGCAAGGCCGGCACGATGCTGGGAATCGCCACCGGGTTCACGGCCGTCCAGAAGAGCCTGCCCACCGCCTACAACCGGGACATGGCGGAGGACAAGGCCGCTGTGCTGCAGGCGGTGGACCTGGTCAACCTGGTGCTGCCGGCCATGGCCGGGGCGGTGCGCTCGATGATCGTCCACCCCGAGACCATGCGCGCCCAGGCCGCGGCCGGGTTCTCGCTGGCCACCGAGGTCGCCGACGCCCTGGCCGCCCGCGACGTGCCCTTCCGGGAGGCCCACGAGATCGTCGGGGACCTCGTCCAGCTCTGCGAGGAAACCGGCAGAGACCTCGGTGGGCTCAGCGCGGAGGAGCTGGCCGGCGTCGATCCCCGGCTGGACGATGAGATCCTCGCCGCGGCCGACCTGGACCGGGCGCTGGCCGCCCGGGACTCCCGGGGATCCACCAAGCCCGAACGGGTTCTGGAGCAGATCGCCCGACTGCGCGCCCGGCTGGCCGGGGACGGGGCGCTGCAGCTGGCCTGACCGCACAGCCCCGCACACGTGCGCAGCTGCACCGTGGGCTCCCGCCCGCCGCATGGCGCGGCCCGCGGCAGCTTCCGCACTGCGTAGGGCGTGACGCACCCCGCACCACTGAGATCACTCAACCGAGGAGAGGGAGAACGATGAACACCCGCACCGTGAACAGGAAGATCTACTCCATCCCGGCGCTCTCCGCCCTCCTGCTGCTGGCAGGCTGCGGCGGCGACGGCTCCGCCGAAGGCGGCGGGGACGGCCAGCTGGTCGTCGCCTCCTGGGGCGGCTCCGGCACCGAGGCCCAGCGCGAGCACTGGTACGAGCCCTTCACTGAGGAGACCGGGATCGAGATTGTCGAGGTCACCCCGCCGGCCTCCGCCCAGCTGAAGGCCCAGGTGGACAGCGGCAACGTCGAATGGGACCTCGCCCTGCTGGAGGGCGCGGCGATCGACGCGCTCAACGCCGACGGCGACTACCTCGACCCGCTCCCCTACGAGGACTTCGACCAGGAGCTGCTCGAGGGCATCCCCGAGGAGGCCCAGCGCGAGGAAGGCGTGGCCGCCTACTACTGGGGCTGGACCCAGGTCTACCGCACCGATGTCTTCGACGACGCTCCCCAGAACTGGGAGGACTTCTGGGACACCGAGAACTTCCCCGGCTCCCGGACCATGCCGGACTACCTGCGCGCCAGCTCCGAGGCCGCGCTGATGGCCCACGGCACCGCGCCCGAAGACCTCTACCCGATCGACATCGACTCCGCGCTGGACCACATCGGCGAGCTCGACGGCGAGATCGCGACCTACTGGGACTCCGGGGCCGAGGGCGTCCAGCTGCTGGCCGACAACGAGGCCGTCATCGGGCAGGTCTTCGCCACCCAGGCCGCCCCGCTGATCGCCGAGGGCGTGCCCCTGGACATCGCCTGGAACGGCGGCCTCTACGCCATGGACTACTTCACCGTGCCCTCCGGGCAGATGAGCGATGAGGTCGTCCAGTTCCTCGAGTTCATCTCCGCCCCGGAGCGTCAGGCGGCCTACGCCAACGTCACCGGGGCCGGCCCGGTGCACGAGGACTCCTTCGAGCACGTCGACGGCGAGATGGAGCAGTACATGATCACCTACCCGGAGAATTTCGAGCAGATGGTCCAGTACAACCACGGTGACTGGTGGGGCGAGCACCGCGACGAGATGGAAGAGGTCTGGGCCGAGTGGAAGCTCGAGCAGTAGACCGGTGACCTGTGATGACGACCAGTCGGGAAGGAGGTGATCAGGATGAGGCTGATGCGGAGATCCCCTGAGCTGTGGCTCATTCTCCCGGTGTTCCTCTTCATGATCGTCTTCTACTTCTACCCTCTCATCAGCCTGCTTTCGCTGAGCTTCGAGGGGCCGGAGGGCTTCACGCTGAGCCACTACGCCACGCTCTTCCAGACCGACCTGTACCTGCGGGTCTTCCTCCGGAGCATCGAAGTGTCCCTATGGGTGACGCTGTTTAGCCTGCTGATCGGCTACCCCTTCGCCTACTACGCGGTCTATTCGAAGGTGAAGCTGCTGCTCTTCGGCGTCGTGCTCATCTCGATGTGGCTGGGGATCATCATCCGCAGCTACGGCTGGATGGGCGTGCTCGGCGACGGCGGGCTGGTCAACTACATCTTGGGGCTGCTCGGGAGGCAGGAGACCTCCACCTGGCTGTACAACGAGCAGGCGGTGGTGATCGGCATGGTGCACATCCTCATGCCGTACATGATCCTGCCGGTGTATGCGGTGATGCGCTCCATCCCGGACAACGTCCTGAAGGCCTCTAGGAGCCTCGGCGCGAGCAACAGGTACACCTTCTTCAAGGTCTACGCGCCGCTGACGCTGCCGGGGGTACTGGCCGGCTCCCTGCTGGTCTTCATCCAGTCCATCGGTTTCTACATCACCCCGGCGCTGATCGGAGGCCGGAACGAGGTGATGATCGCCCAGCTCATGGAGGTCCAGGTCAACGACCTGCTGAACTGGCCCTTCGCCTCGGCGCTGGCCACCGCGCTGCTCATCGTGACGGTGGTGGCCCTGCTGGTGACCTCCCGGGTGGTCCCGCTGAAGCTGCTGTGGGGAGGACGGTGACGCCATGCTGATCGAGAACCGCCTGCTGAAGCTGCTGTTCCGGCTGTTTATCGCCGGGGTGCTGCTGTTCATCAGCGCCCCGATGCTGGTCATCATGGTGATGTCCTTCAACGAGGCGCGCTCGCTGACCCTGCCGGTGCAGGGGGTCACCACGGACTGGTACGCGAACTACTTCCAGTCCAGCCAGTGGATGACGGCGACGGTCACGAGCCTGCAGATCGGCTCGCTGACCGCGCTGCTCACCACCGCGCTGGCCACCCTGGCCGCCTACGCGCTGACCAGGGGGACCTTCAAGGGCAAGGACATCGCCTATGTACTGCTCATCACCCCGCTGGTGGTACCGACCATGGTGTTGGCGATCGCGTTCTACTTCTACTTCTCCGATCTGGGGGTGACCGGGAACCTGTTCACCGTGGTCCTCGGACACACGGTGATCACCTTCCCCATCGTGCTGGTGACCATCTCCAGCAGCCTGCAGGGGGTCAGCGCCAACCTGGAGCGGGCCTCGATGAGCCTGGGAGCCTCCCGGCTGACCACCTTCTTCCGCGTGGTCTTCCCGCTGATGGTGCCGGGCATGGTCAGCGGGGCGCTGTTCAGCTTCCTGCTCTCCTTCGACGAGCTGCTCGTCCCGCTCTTCCTGGGCGGGGTGGGCATCGTGACCCTGCCCACGCAGATCTGGGGAATGCTCAATTTCAACTTCGACCAGACCATCTCAGCGGTCTCGACCATCATCATCGTGGTCATGGCCTTCCTGCTGGTGCTCGTGCAGAGCCTGACCAGCCGGACTGAGAAGAAGAGAGGACAGCAGTCATGACGGTTCTCCAGCTCAAGGGCCTCACTAAGAAATACGGCGACTTCACCGCCGTGGAGGACGTGGACCTCTCCATCGAGGCCGGTGAGTTCATCACTCTGCTGGGTCCCAGCGGCTCGGGGAAGACGACGATCCTGCAAATGATCGCCGGTTTCCACCTGCCCACCGCGGGAAGCATCGAGCTGAACGGCCGGGACATCTCCTCGGTGCCACCGAGCAAGCGCAACATGGGTTTCGTCTTCCAGGACTATGCCCTGTTCCCGCATATGACGGTGTTCCAGAACATCGCCTATCCGCTGAAGATCCGTAAGCGGTCCCGGAAGGAGATCCGCAAGGCCGTGGAGGAGACCATGGCCCTGGTCCAGCTGCAGGACTTCGCCCAGCGCAAGCCCAGCGAGCTCAGCGGCGGGCAGCAGCAGCGGGTGGCCCTGGCCCGCGCGCTGGTCTTCCAGCCCGAGCTGATCCTGATGGACGAGCCGCTGGGCGCCCTTGACAAGAACTTGCGGGCCCACGTGCAGCTGGAGATCAAGCGCATCCAGGAGGTCACCGGGGTGACGATCATCTTCGTCACCCACGACCAGGAAGAGGCGCTGGTGATGTCGGACCGGATCGCGGTGCTCAACAACTCCCGCCTGGTCCAGTTCGACACCCCGGAGCGGCTCTATGAGTCGCCTAACAGTCACTTCGTGGCTAACTTCATCGGGGAGAACAACTTCATCCCGGCCACGGTCGCCGGCAGCACGGTCGAGGGCGTCGTCGTGCGTTCGGTCCAGGGCCGAACGATCACGGTGCTGGCCGCAGCGGACAGGCAGGCACCGGAGCTGGTGCCGGCGGAGGGGGACTCCGTACGGCTCTCCGTGCGGCCCGAGGCGCTGTTCATGGACCCCGGGCCCGCCGTGGATGGGCAGCTGCAGGGCACGGTGGCCACCAAGATCTACCTGGGTGATTCCCTGAAATACATCGTGCGGCTCTCTGGTCCCGCGGAGGCCGGCGAGGACGGGGAGCAGGTCGAGCTGAACGTGGTGGCCCCCAACGACACCGCGGTGGAGGAGGGCCAGGAGGTTGCCGTCTACTGGAAGGATGCAACGGCGCTGCGACTGATCACCTCGTGAGCCGGGGCCCGGGCCCGCGGAGGGGCCTGCCGCTCTCGCGGAGCGTCACCAGGGTTCCAGCCGAGCGATGTCTGACGGCCACCCGTGTCGGCTCTCCTCTGAAGGGTGGTCACTGCCCGTTGCTCCCAGGCCCCAGAGGACGCATAGAGCGACATCTCCTGCCCACCTGTGCGCGCCTCCCCCAACGGGTGGTCGCTCCCTGTCGCCCAGAACCGGCGCCGGGCGCCTCTCTATGATGGGGAGCGACCACCTAGCAGGGGAGGCGGCGCCGCGGCGCACGGCCCGGCCTCAGCCCTTCAGTTCGTCGGCCAGCTGGTGGAAGGCCGGGCTCGGGTTGCCGAAGCGGTGCAGCGTCATCGAGATCGCCTGCTCCTTGACCCAGCTGCGCAGCTCCACCCGTCCGGAGCCGGTGACGGCGTCGTCGAGCAGCGCCACCTCCGGCCGCGGCGCCAGGGCCTCCCGCACGGTCTGGTCCAAGGTGCCGAGCACACGGACCCGCACGCCGACCCCGGTGTCATGGGAGCCGTCGGCCAGGGCGGCGGTGAAGGCGTCCACGTCCTCCCTGTGGGTGGAGAGGCCCAGCTCGGAGGCCAGCGCCTTGACGGTCTTCTTCACGTCCTTGGCGACCTTCGGGTCATAGGAGACCGCCACCTCGGAGCCGGCGGCCGCGGCCGCGGCCAGAGTGCGGGCCACCTCGCGGGCCCGGGCGTCGGCGCCCACGCGCAGCAGCACCGCCTCGGGCACATAGCGGAAGACATTGGCCTCCGCCTCCAGGCCCGTGCGGTCCACACCGACTCCGAACTCACGCGCCCACCAGCGGGCGTCGTCGGCCACGGCGGTGCGAAGCCAGCCCAGATCGCCGTCATCGAGCAGCGTCTTGTCCTCCACCGCGCCCAGCACGGAGGCCACCCCACTGTTGGCGGCCGTCGGCGTCGCCGTCGTGGCGTCGGCCGCGTCGGCCCACTGTCCGAAGAGCATCACGTAGTTGGGGCCGCCGGCCTTCGAGCCCAGGCCCACGGAGGACTGCTTCCATCCGCCGAAGGACTGGCGCTGGACGATGGCGCCGGTGATGCCCCTGTTGACGTAGGCGTTCCCGGCCTCGACCCGCTCCAGCCAGGTGCGGACCTCCTTGGGCTCCAGAGAGTGGATGCCTCCGGTGAGTCCGAAGTCGACCGCGTTCTGCAGCTCGATGGCCTCGTCCAGGTCCTTGGCCTTCATCAGGCCCAGCACCGGTCCGAAGACCTCAGTCATGTGGAAGAACGAGCCGGGTTTCACACCCTCCTTGATGCCGGGGCACCACAGCTTGCCCGTGTCGTCCAGCGGCTGGGGCTCCACCAGCCAGGACTCGCCCTCCTCCAGCGTGGTCAGCGCCCGCTGCAGCTTGTCGCTGGGCAGCTCGGTCAGCGGACCCACCGTGGCGGAGAGGTTCGTGGGCCAGTCGATCACCAGGGAGGAGGCGGCGTCCACCAGCTGCCGGCGGAACCGCTCGGAGTCGTAGACGCTGCCGACCAGGATGCCCAGCGAGGCGGCCGAGCACTTCTGCCCGGCGTGCCCGAACGCGGAGTTCACGAGGTCCTCCACGGCCAGGTCGCGGTCGGCGGACGGGGTGATGACCAGCGCATTCTTCCCCGAGGTCTCGGCGTTGATCTGCATCTCCGGCCGCCACGAGCGGAACATCGCGGCCGTCTCGGAGGCGCCGGTGAGGATGACCCGGTCGACGTCGGGGTGGCTGACCAGCTTCTTCCCGGCCTGGCGCTCGTCGGGGTACACCCCGTGCAGCACCTCTCGGGGCACACCGGCCTCCCACAGGGCCTCCAGGATCGCCATGGAGCAGTGCGGGGTCGGCTTCGAGGGCTTGTGGACCACCGCGGCCCCGGCGGCCAGAGCCGCGAACGTGGAGCCGGCTGGGATCGCCAACGGGAAGTTCCACGGCGGGGTCACCAGCACCAGACGATCCGGGGTGAACTCGGCGTGCTCGACCTGCTCCAGCTCTAGGGCCCGGTGGGCGTAGTAACGGGCGAAGTCGATGGCTTCCGAGACCTCAGGGTCGGACTGGGCCACCGATTTGCCCACCTCTGCGGCGGCGATGGAGACCAGATGCCCACGGCGGGAGGCCAGGATGTCGGCGGTGCGGTACAGGACGGCAGCCCGCTCGGCGGCCGGCCGGGCGGCCCACTCGGCGGCCGCGGCGCGGGCACCGGCGATGAGCCCGTCCACGTCGTCGGCGGAGATCTGCTCCGGCACCGGCTGGGCCTCCAGCCACCCCGGCTGGGCGGCGCGCTCCATGGCCTCACGGGCCCAGGCCTGGTTGGCCGGCAGCGAGGGGTCGGTGTCCGGCTCGTTGGTGAACTCCGGGATGCCGTCCGCGTAGTCCGGGGCCGCCGCAGCGGCCTCAGCGATGTCCAGGTCCTCCTCGCGGCGGTCCTGGGTGTGCTGCGGCGCCGGCGGCAGGTGGCCGTGGGCCTCCAGGATGCTCCCGAGGGTTCCCAGCGAGGCGCGGAAGCGCTCCTCCTCGCGGCGGAAGATCTCACTGCCCGGCGCCAGGTCGAAGATCCCGGACATGAAGTTCTCGGAGGAGGCGTTCTCCTCCAGTCGGCGCACCAGGTAGGAGATGGCGACGTCGAACTCGGCCGGGCGGACGGCGGGCACATAGAGCAGCAGCTGACCGACGTCGGTGCTGACCGCCTCCGCCTGCTCGGCGGCCATGCCCTGCAGCATCTCGAACTCCAGACGCTCGCTGACGCCGCGCGTGACGCCCAGCAGGTGGGCGAAGGCGATGTCGAAGAGGTTGTGCCCGGCCACGCCGAGGCGCACCCCGGCCATGTTCTCCTGGGTGAGCAGCCAGTGCAGCACCAGCTTGTAGTTGGCGTCCGAGGCCTCCTTGGACTCGCAGACGACGCGCGGCCAGCCGGCGACCTCGGCGTGGACGGTCTCCAGGGCGAGGTTCGCCCCCTTGACCAGCCGCACCTTGATGCCGGCGCCGCCGTCGGCGACACGCTCGGCGGCGAAGCCGGCCAGATCCTGCATGGCGGCCAGTGCATCGGGCAGATAGGCCTGCAGCACGATGCCGGCCTCGAGGTTCTTGGTCTCCGGAAGGGAGAGGAGCCGCTTGAACACCGCGATGGTCAGGTGCAGATCGCGGTACTCCTCCATGTCCAGGTTGATGAACGTGGAGCCTGCCGGGGCCTTCGCGGCCTCCTGGTACATGGGCACCAGGCGATCGACGACGTAGTCCACCGTCTCGTCGAAGCCCCACATGGACAGCTGGGAGGCGATGGAGGAGACCTTGATGGAGACGTAGTCGACGTCGTCGCGACGCAGCAGTCGCAGGGTGTCGTCGAGGTGCTTGTCCGCCTCGGCCTCGCCGAGCACAGCCTCGCCCAGAAGGTTGATGTTCAGCCGGTGGCCGTCCTTGGTGATGGTGTGCACGGCCTTGCCGAACGGCTTGTCCCGCGCGTCGACCACCATGTGGCCCACCATCGAGCGCATCCGGGCGCGGGCGGCGGGGACGACGACGTCGGGCAGCAGACGGCCCAGCGCGGAGCCGGCCCTGATCTGGGCGCGGTCCAGGGCGGAGAGGGTGTCCGGGGCGATCTCGCCGAGCTCGGCCAGCGCCTGGGCGGCGGCTTTGGTGTCCTCGGTGCGGATCACGCGGTCCACGAAGCCGACGGTGAAGTCCAGGCCGCGAGGGTGCGAGAGCACCGCAGAGAGCCTCTCCGCGGAGGCGTGTGGCTTGGCGCCGGAGGTCTGGGTGGTCTCCAGCCACCGGGTGACCTTCTCGACAGCGGCGTCGGCGACGGCGGAGAGCTCCGCCGACGCCTCGGGGATCGGCTCGAAGCCGTCGGCGGCCGGGGTGGGGGTGTCCTGCAGGTCTGCCGTCATGATGCCTCGCTCTGGTCGTGGTGGGGGTGTCGAACGCCGGCGGCCGAGCCCGCGGCCTCCCGGTGGTCCGGAGATCCTCCGGAGGCCGACCATGGCCGGGCGGAAGTCCGCTGGAGGCCTGTCCTCAGGGGTGAGGTCACGCCCGGGTCGGGCCCGCAGGAGGTGCCGTCCGACAGGTGCTCGAAGGTCTCTCCCTGCCAGTGTGGGACGGAGGGTCCTGGGAGGGAAGAGTGATCGACCCCTCACGGCCCGGGATGAGTCAGAATAGTGTCATGGCTTCATCACGGGGCAGGCCCCGCATCCAGGAGACCGCCGATGAGATCGTGGCCAGCGTGCTGGCCACCGCCGGTCCGCGGGTCAGGACCTCGGAGTTCTCCACCCGGCGTGTGGCCGAGCTGACCGGGCTGAGCCAGGCGGTGGTCTCCCGGGCGTTCCGCAGGATCCGGGCGGGCGGCGTGGACGGCGGCTGGGACGGTGTTGCCGGGGGAGCGTCGGCGACGCCGCTCCAGGTGCAGCGGGTGCAGGTCAGCTTTCCCATGATCCGGGTGGAGTTCAGGCCCGTGGCGGAGGAGCTGCGCGGCGCCGTGCCTCGGCCCACGGCCTTCAGCCGCCGGGCCGCGGCGCTGATGGCGGCGCTGCAGGTCTCCGGGGCGCGGGACTGGCCGATCGCGGGGGATGGGTCTCTCGCGCAGAGGGAGGATGAGGCAGGTGCGCCGAAGGATGCTGGCTCGGCGGCCGACGTCGTGGGTGAGCATGTGGGTGGCCCTGCGGGGCTGGACGCGGTGTGGAGGCCGGGGCGCGGTACCTGGGAGGACTTCACCGGGCAGGTGGCATCTCTGCTGGACCAGTGTCTGTCTGGCGACGATGCCGTGCCCGGGGACCTGCTGCAGCAGCTGGCCGCCCGGGCCGGCCGTGGTCTGCACGGGGTGGATTGGCGGCGAGGAGGTCCCTCAGCAAGTCGCCACCATTCTGACTCAGAATCACTGGCCGTGCCGGAATACCCGGCCCCGGGGCGAGCGAGCCGGTGGCTGCCCCATGCCCAGCTCTCGGTGACCGAGCAGATCGCGATCGCGCTGCGCAAGGAGATCATGAACGCCGGATATCGTCCGGGAGACCGGATCACCGCCGCGCCGCTGGCCTCGCGCCTGGGGCTCGGCGCCGGCACCGTCCGTGCCGCGATGCGCCGGCTGGCGGATGACGGACTGCTCGCCTCCGGGGCGGGGGGCTTCAGCGTCCCGCAGGTCACCGGGGCCGATGTTATCGACCTGTACGCGGCCCGCCTGCACGTGGGGATGGTCCTGCTGCGCGGATGCGCGGTGCAGCCCCGGCATCGGCTGCTGTCGGCCCGCTTGGCGCTGGGCGCGGTGGAGGCCGCTGCGCGGGAGGGAATCGGCGCGGACGTCGACCAGGCTGACCTGCAGTTTCAGCAGGAGCTGGCCGACGCGGCAGGATTGGACCAGTCCGCGCGCAGCTTCCACGCGCTCACCCTTCGGGTGCGGATGTTCATCTCGGTGCTGCAGCTGGACTACACGCCCGCGGTGGACAGGATCGTCCACGACGACCGACGACTCATGGCCGAGCTCCTCGCCGGCCGGGCGGAAGATGCAGTGCGGATCTGGCGCGGCAAGCTCGACAATGCGGTGCGCCACATGTCGGCTCTCGCACCCGAGGCCTTCGACGCCGAGCTGTGGGCCCGGTTGAGCCGGGTGTGACGGCCCGGGCATGCCTTCCGGGGTTGCCAGCGTCGAATCATGTGACTAGAGTCACTGCTGTCGTCACGGGAGTCGATACGCATCGACCCTCCGTCAGCCGCCAGGAAGGGAGAGTGGAGCCGTGGGCCGTGGTCCGACCAGCAAGGACGTCGCGCGGCTCGCGGGCGTCTCGCAGAGCACGGTCTCCTATGTGATGTCGGGGAAGCGGTCCATCTCCGCCGAGACGCTGCGGCGTGTCGAGGAGGCGATGGCCACGCTGAACTACCAGCCTCACGCCGGCGCCCGGGCACTGGCCGGCAGCCGGACGAACACCATCGCGATCGTGATGCCCTTCGCTTCGGCCTACGACGCGGGCCAGCTCATGGCCTTCGTCGAGGAGTTCGTGCTCGCGGCGCGCCGCCACGACTGCGACGTCCTCCTGGTCACGGCCGAGGAAGGCATCGAAGGTCTTCGGCGGATCACCGGTCGGTCCCTGTGCGATGCGGCGGTCGTGATGCAGGTGACGGCCCATGATGAACGGGCAGAGGCCGCACGCCACCTGGACTTCCCGGTCATGTTCATCGGCGTCCCGGAGGATCCCAGCGGCCTGGCGTGCGCAGACTTCGACTTCGAGTCCGCCGGCTCGCTGCTCGTGGAGGAGCTGGCCGGGCTGGGCAGCGCGCGGGTCAGCGTGCTCGGCTGGAGCGCCGAATCCGTCGCGCGCGACTACAACTACATCGTCCGGTTTTCCCGAGGCGTGCGGAACGCCGCGCAGGCCCGCGGCCTCCCGGTCGAGTGGCATCCCACTCCCGCGGAGGGCAGCTTCGCCTCCTCGATCGACGCCGGGCTGCACGCCGATGGTGGCCGCACCGGCGTGATCATGACCAGCGGTCTGCCGGCAGGCATGCGCGCGTTGGCGGCCCGCGGGCTGGTCCCGGGCCGGGACGTGGACGTCGTCGCGCTCTGCACCGAGGCCGAGGCGGAAGAGCAGTCCGTGCCGCTGACCGCGGTCTCCACGCAGCCGCGTGATGTGTCCCGAAGGGTGGCGGGTCGCCTCTTCTCGCTGATCGAGCAGGGGCGGCGAGCGGAGGAGGGGGTCGACGTCGTCCCCGCGGAACTGGTCCGCCGCGCGTCCACCAGAGCGGGCTGAGAGCCGCTGGGGCGTCCAGCCGCCCCACACCAGAACATCTCGTCGCAGAAGGAGCCGAATGATCCGTCAGATCGCCGTCCGCCCATTGTCGATACGTATCGATAGGTGATGTCCCATGCCACGACACCTTCCCGCCGCACCGCGCGGCATCCACCGCGGAGCGCCCTCGCCGGGGAACTCTCGCACGAGCGGCCTGAGCCGGCGGAGTGTGCTCGCCGCCGGGCTGCTGGCCCCTGCGGCCGCCCTGCTGACCTCCTGCGGCGACTCCGGCCGTGTCCCGGCGAACACTCTCCGCGTCATGGACTCCTACTCCAACGACCCGGACTACGGCATCATCGGAGGGGCTCTGGAGGACGCGGCGGACCGGGTGGGGGTCAAGCTCCAGCGGGTCGCCGTCTCGGGCCAGTCGCTGATCCAGCGGGTTCTGCAGCAGGGGTCCTCGGGCACGCTTCCGGACATTCTGATGCTGGACAACCCTGACCTCCAGCAGATCGCGGCGACCACCGCGCTGCGCTCCTTCGACGAGCTGGGCATCCCCACCGAGGGATACCACGACGGCGTCCTCCAGGCCGGGACGTATGAGGGAGACGTCTACGGCGTCGTCCCCACCGTCAACACCATCGCCCTGTTCTGCAACACCGCGATGTTCCAAGAGGTCGGGCTGGACTACCCCCGCACCTGGGACGAGCTTCGGGGCTGCGCGGCCGAGCTCACAGCGGACGGCAGGTTCGGCATCGCCTTCTGCGGCAACGCCACCTATGAGGGCACCTGGCAGTTCCTGCCCTTCTTCTGGTCCAACGGGGCCGACGAGCGGAGTATCGCCACGGAAGAGGCCGCCGAGGCGCTGGGGCTGGTGTCCGGCTTCGTCCAGGACGGATCGGCGTCGTCCTCGGTGCTGAACTGGGGCCAGGCCGATGTCAAGGACCAATTCGTCGCCGAACGCGCCGCCATGATGGTCAACGGCCCCTGGCAGCTTCCTGAACTCTCCGGCATCGAGGATCTCGAGTACGAGATCGTCATGCTCCCCGTCCGTGACTCCGCGCAGGCGCCGGTCGCACCCCTGGGTGGCGAGGCCTGGACCGTGCCTGCCACCGGCGACAGCGCCAAGGAGGAGCTCGCGGCCGCCGTGCTCACCGAGTTCCTCTCGGACGAGAGCATCCTCTCCATGGCCGAGCAGCGATTCACAGTCCCCGGCCGACCAGCTCTCACGGAGGCCTACCTCCAGCGCCGTCCGGACATGGACACCTTCGTCGACCTCATCCCCGAGGCGCGGGCGCGCACCGCGCAGCTGGGCGAGAACTGGCCCACCACGGCCACCGCCCTGTACACCGCGCTTCAGCTGGCCCTCTCCGGCCAGGCCGATCCGGCCGAGGCCCTCGACCAGGCGGAGGAGTACGTATGAGCACCACAGACGTCCACGCGCACAGGACGACGACGCCGCCGGCAGACCGTGCCACGGGTGGCGGAGCGCAGGTCACGGCGGTCCGCCCGCCAAGGATCTCCGCACGGGGCAGGGCATGGCGGCAGCGTCTGGTCGCCACGCTGTTCCTCGGTCCGGCGGTGATCTACATGGTCCTGTTCTTCGGCTACCCAGTCATCCAGAACCTCATCATGGGGTTCCAGCACTACACCATCACCACCTTCTTCACGGATGAGGCGCCGTGGGCCGGATGGGCCAACTACACCGAGGTGCTCGGCAGCCCGCTGTTCCGCACGGCGCTGGCGAACACCGTGATCTTCACCGTCGGCTCGATCCTGGGACAGTTCGTCTTGGGCCTCGGCCTGGCGCTGTTCTTCCGCCGCCGGTTCCCGCTCTCCGGGGCGCTGAGGTCGTTGATCCTGCTGCCCTGGCTCATTCCGCTCATCGTGGCCAGTGCCGTGTGGAAGTGGTTGCTCGACACGGACTCCGGTGCGCTGAACCGGGTGCTGATGGGATCCGGGCTGATCGACTCAGGGATCCCCTGGCTCTCCAGCACCGATCTGGCCCTGTTCACCGTGATCGTGGTGAACATCTGGATCGGCATCCCGTTCAACGCTGTCATCCTGCACGGCGGCCTCCAGACCATCCCGCAGGAGCTCTATGAGGCGGGGTCCATCGACGGCACCAGCAGGTGGCAGGCCTTCCGCCACATCACCTGGCCCATGCTGCGCCCGGTCGTCTCGGTGGTGCTGGTCCTGGGGGTCGTCTACACGCTGAAGGTCCTCGACATCATCCTCGGGCTGACCGGGGGAGGCCCCGCCAACGCCACCCAGACCCTGGCCACCCAGGCGTATCAGCTGTCCTTCGCCACGTTCGACTTCGGGCAGGGGGCTGCGGTCAGCAACATCCTGATCCTCATCTCCCTGCTGTTCGCGGTCATCTACCTGCGCCTGAACCGGCGTCCCGTCGACGAGTGAGGTGCTCATGAACACGGTCAGACACCCCAAGCTCAATACCGCCATGGGACTGGTGATCATCATCGTCCTGCTGTTCCCCATCTACTGGATGGTCAATGCCTCCCTGCAGCCGGGAGGGGCCACCGTGGACACCGCCTGGCTGCCGTTGAACCCCGACCTCTCCGGCTACCGGACCGCCCTGGACGAACAGGGCGGCAACTTGATGACGAGCCTCATGGTCGCGCTGGGGAGCGTGGTGCTCTCCCTGGTCATCGCGGTGCCGGCGGCCTATGCCCTGGTCCAGTTCCGCCTGCGCTGGGCCGACTACCTGCTCTTCGCCGTGCTGATCAGTCAGATGATCCCCGGGATCGTGATCGCCAACGCCCTGTACAACGTGTATGCGGAGATCGGCCTGCTCAACTCCATCCCAGGACTCATCCTGGCCGACTCCACCTCAGGGATCCCCTTCGCGATCCTCATCTGTCGGGCGCTGATGGGCTCCTTGCCGCCGGCGCTGGTGGAGGCCGCCCATGTGGACGGTGCCGGGCCGGTGCGCGCCTTTCTCTCCGTGGTGGTTCCGGTGAGCCGCAACGCGATCATCACCTCCGGACTCTTCACCTTCCTGTTCACCTGGAGCGACTTCCTCTTCGCCCTGACACTGACCACCACGGAGGAGGTCCGGCCCGTCACCCTCGGTATCTACAACTACCTGGGCGCCTATGTGAACGACTGGAGCTCCGTGATGGCGACGGCGGTGCTGGCCTCGCTCCCCGCGCTGGTCCTGCTGGTCGTGGCGCAGAAGTACGTCGCCGCCGGGGCCACGGGAGGAGCCGTGAAGTGAGTCGTCTGGCCACGAGACCTGAGAAGAATCCCCACATCATGAAGGATAGACCCATGACATCTGTTGATCAGCCCGCCCCCGCCCTGACCTTCGCCCGGCCCGTCCAGGTGACGGTCTGGGGCGAGAACCGTCACGAACAGGCCGAGCCGGAGGTCGCGGCCCGGTACCCGGAGGGCATGCACGGTGCGATCGCCGAGGGCATCCGGAACAACCTCGGCGAGGCCTCCGCGGTCCGCACCGTCACTCTCGACGATCCCGAGCACGGCCTCACAGAGGAGGTGCTGGCCTCCACGGACGTGCTGGTCTGGTGGGGCCACGCCGCCCACGGGGAGGTGGCCGACGACGTCGTCGAGCGGGTCCACCGGCACGTGCTGGAGGGCATGGGGCTGATCGTGCTGCACTCCGGGCACTGGTCGAAGATCTTCATGAAGCTCATGGGCACCACCTGCACGCTGCGCTGGCGCACCGAGCACGACCGTGAGCTGATCTGGACGGTGGACCCCACCCACCCGATCGCCCAGGGCATCCCGCACCCGATGATCATCGACGAGGACGAGATGTACGGCGAGCACTTCGACGTCCCCGCCCCCGACGAGCTGATCTTCCTCTCCACCTTCTCCGGCGGGGAGGTGTTCCGCTCCGGGATGACCTACCGCCGCGGCTACGGGAAGATCTTCTACTTCCGCCCCGGCGACCAGGACTTCCCCACCTACTTCCACGAAGGGGTGCGCCGGGTGATCTCCAACGGGGTGCAGTGGGCCGTCACCCACCGGCCGGAGCGCACCACGCCGACCCTGCTGCGCTACGAGACCGAGGACTTCTACACCGGCCACGGGTACCAGGGGCCGATGGAGTCCGACGCCGAATCCCCGGCGCAATCCCCGGCGCCGTCCGAGGAGGCGCACGCATGAGCATCCCGCTGATCCTCGTCGGCGCCGGCGGCATGGGCCGCGCCTGGCTGCAGACCATCGAGGCTGAGCCGCGTGCCGAGCTGGCCGGCGTCGTCGACCTCGATCTCGACGCCGCGCGCGCCGCTCTGGTCGAGGCGGGGCGGACGGACGTGCGGGTCGGTTCCGACGCCGTGGCACTGGCACAGGAGACCGGGGCGCAGGCGGTGGTCAACGTGACCATCCCGCGGGCGCACCACCCGGTGACCACCGCGGCGCTCTTCGCCGGGCTGCCGGTGCTCAGCGAGAAGCCCGTGGCGGACACCCTCCCGCGGGCGCTGTCACTGGCCGCCGCGGCGGAGGTGACCGGGCAGCTGTTCATGGTCAGCCAGTCGCGCCGCTATAACCCCCAGCTGTTCAGCCTGCGGGCGCAGGCCGAAGGGTTGGGCGTCGCGGGCGCACTGGTGACCGAGTTCTTCAAGGCCCCGCGATTCGGCGGGTTCCGGGAGCGGATGCTGCATCCGCTGCTGCTGGACATGGCCATCCATCCCTTTGACACCGCACGATTCCTGCTCGGCGCAGAGCCGGTGTCCGTGTACTGCGAGGAGTTCAACCCGCCCTGGTCCTGGTATGACGGCGACGCCGCGGCCACAGCGATCTTCGAGATGGACGGCGGCGCACGGTTCGTCTACACCGGCAGCTGGTGCAGTCCCGGGCAGGAGACCTCCTGGAACGGGAGCTGGCGCCTCTCCGCAGAGCGCGGCACCGCCACCTGGGACGGCGACCACGAGCCGGTGGTCGAAGCCCTGGAGCAAGGGGCCGCGGAGCAAGGGGCTCTGGATGAGGCGGTCCTCGATGAGGTCGGCACCGTGCCCGGCGAGGGCATTGCCGGGGCGCTGGCCGAGTTCCTCGACGCACTGGCCGCGGGAGCCGGCGCCGCCCCGGGGCGGAGCGAGGGTGCCGGCGTCGTCACGCCCATGGGGGAGGTGCACGAGAACATCATGAGCCTGGCCATGGTCGAGGCCGCCGTGGAGTCCGCGTCCCGCGGCGGGCGTGTGAGGGTCGACGAGATCCTCGAGAACGCCTGGCGGCAGGCGCTCGCCGGAGAATCCCGCGACGAGGTGCGCGAGCGTCTGGCCGCCTGGCCCTCGGTGCGCGGAGCGCTCACCGCCGGGGCGAGGGTGTGAGGCAGGGGCGGGGCGTGGCGTCGTCGTCGGGCGTCCCGAATCCGGCCCGTCGGCCCCGGACTTTCCCCGGTGGCGAACAGGCGCCCCAAAGCGGGCTCACCCCCGTAGCATCGAAGGTGAGCATCAACGCGAGGAGTGTCATTGGCCATGTTCGAGAGATTCACCGACCGCGCACGGCGAGTGGTTGTGCTGGCCCAGGAAGAGGCCCGCATGCTCAACCACAACTACATCGGAACCGAGCACATCCTGCTCGGCCTCATCCATGAGGGTGAGGGCGTCGCCGCCAAAGCCCTGGAGTCTCTGGACATCTCGCTGGGCGGAGTCCGCGAGAAGGTCCAGGAGAAGATCGGCCCGGGGCAGAACGCGCCCAGCGGCCACATCCCCTTCACTCCGCGCGCCAAGAAGGTCCTGGAGCTCTCGCTGCGCGAAGCCCTGCAGCTGGGCCACAACTACATCGGCACCGAGCACATCCTGCTCGGGCTGATCCGCGAGGGTGAGGGCGTCGCCGCCCAGGTGCTCGTGGAGCTCAACGCCGACCTCAACAAGGTGCGCCAGCAGGTCATCCAGCTGCTCTCCGGCTACCAGGGCGGCGGCCAGGAGAAGGCCGGTGCCGGTGTCGGGCAGGGGGCCACGGAAGGTCAGCCCTCCGGCTCGGTGGTGCTGGACCAGTTCGGTCGCAACCTCACGGCCGCTGCCCGCGAAGCCGCGCTGGACCCGGTGGTCGGCCGCGACTACGAGCGGCAGCGCGTGATGCAGGTGCTCTCCCGCCGTACCAAGAACAACCCGGTGCTCATCGGTGAGCCCGGCGTCGGCAAGACCGCCGTCGTCGAGGGTCTGGCCCAGGCGATCGTCAACAACGACGTGCCGGAGCTCCTCCGCGACAAGCAGCTCTACACCCTGGACCTCGGCTCCCTGGTGGCCGGCTCCCGCTACCGCGGTGACTTCGAGGAGCGCCTGAAGAAGGTGCTCAAGGAGATCCGCACCCGCGGGGACATCATCCTGTTCATCGACGAGATCCACACGCTCGTCGGCGCCGGCGCCGCTGAGGGTGCGATCGATGCCGCCAACATCCTCAAGCCGCTGCTGGCCCGCGGTGAGCTGCAGACCATCGGCGCCACCACTCTGGACGAGTACCGTAAGCACATCGAGAAGGACGCCGCCCTGGAGCGCCGCTTCCAGCCGATCCAGGTGGACGAGCCCTCGGTGGAGACCACCGTGCAGATCCTGCGTGGCCTGCGGGACCGCTACGAGGCCCACCACAAGGTCTCCATCACCGAGGAGGCCCTCGAGGCGGCGGCGTCACTGGCTCACCGGTACGTCAACGACCGTTTCCTGCCTGACAAGGCGATCGACCTGATCGACGAGGCCGGCGCCCGACTGCGCATCCAGAAGATGACCGCGCCGCCAGAGCTCAAGGAGTTCGACGCCAGGATCGAGGACGTCCGGCGGGAGAAGGAGGCCGCCATCGACGCCCAGGACTTCGAGGGCGCCGCCTCCCTGCGCGACACCGAGCAGAAGCTCGTGGAGGAGCGTCAGGAGAAGGAGAGCGCCTGGAAGTCCGGGTCCATGGATGAGATCGCCGAGGTCGACGCCGACCTGATCGCCGAGGTCCTCGCGTTCTCCACCGGCATCCCCGTCTTCAAGCTCACCGAGCAGGAGTCCGACCGCCTCCGCCGCATGGAGGAGGAGCTGCACAAGCGGGTCATCGGCCAGGACGAGGCCGTCAGGTCCCTCTCCCGGGCGATCCGCCGCACCCGCGCCGGCCTGAAGGACCCGAACCGTCCCTCCGGCTCGTTCATCTTCGCCGGCCCCACCGGCGTCGGCAAGACCGAGCTGGCCAAGACGCTGGCCGAGTTCCTCTTCGGCGACGAGGACGCGCTCATCACTCTGGACATGTCCGAGTTCTCGGAGAAGCACACCGTCTCCCGGCTCTTCGGCGCCCCTCCCGGGTACGTGGGCTACGAGGAGGGCGGCCAGCTGACCGAGAAGGTCCGGCGTCGTCCGTTCTCCGTGGTGCTGTTCGACGAGGTGGAGAAGGCCCACGCGGACCTGTTCAACTCGCTGCTGCAGATCCTCGAGGACGGCCGTCTGACCGACTCGCAGGGCCGCGTGGTGGACTTCAAGAACACCGTGATCATCATGACCACGAACCTCGGCACCAGCGAGATCTCCAAGAGCGTGATGACCGGCTTCCAGTCCTCGACGGACACCGCCACGAACTATGAGCGCATGAAGGGCAAGGTCAACCAGGAGCTGCGTCAGCACTTCCGGCCGGAGTTCCTCAACCGCGTGGACGACACCATCGTGTTCCCGCAGCTGGAGCAGTCCGAGATCGTGCGCATCGTGGACCTGTTCGTCGACCGTCTGCGGGAGCGCCTGGCGGAGCAGGCCATGACCCTCGAGGTCTCCCAGCCTGCCCGCGAGTTCCTCGCCGACAAGGGCTACGACCCGTCCATGGGCGCCCGGCCGCTGCGCCGTGCGATCCAGTCCATGATCGAGGACCAGCTCTCCGAGCAGATCCTCTACGGGGAGATCCCGCACGGAGCGGCGATCACCATCGGCCTGAAGGGCGAGGGCGAGGACCGCGAGCTCACCTTCGACTGGACCGCCCCGGCGCCGCAGATCGAAGGCACCGAGGAGCCGGCGGCGATCGAGAGCTGAGCCGGCTGGTCTGATGCCGTCCTGCTGAACGACAGTGGGGGCCGAGTTCCTGGGATGGAACTCGGCCCCCGCTTCTCGTCTGTGCGCCGGAAGTGCCGGACTCTCTGCGTCGTGTCCGGCCGGGTCGCCGGCGTCGGGCGTCAGCCCTTCGGCACGGGCGGCCCTGCCACCAGCAGTCCCACGAACACCACGACGACGCCGACCGCCAGCGCGCCGCCGACCAGGGCCGGCCGGTTCAGCAGCACCCGCAGCAGCCGGTCATGCCAGCTGTGGTCGCGCGGGTCCTCGCCTGCGCGGGTGCGCCACGGGCCGTCCAGACGGCCGCTGCGCTTGAGCCAGATGTCCACCGGGACGGTGGCATAGGGGATGATCGCGCTGATGATGGCGGTGGCGGCAGGGCCGGCACTCCAGCGCTGGTTCTTCGCCACGATCACCGCGGTGGCGGCGTAGGCGAGGAACACGAAGCCGTGGATGCCGCCGCCGATGGTCACGGCGACGTCGAGGCCATGGGTGGCGCGCAGGATCATGCCGCCGATGAGCAGGGTCCAGGAGATCGCCTCGGCGATCGCCAGGACGCGGAAGAAGATCTTGGGGGAGCGGAACACGCCTCTCCTGGGGGTCTGGGATGAACGGGGCAGGATGACGGCGGCCCCGGTGCTGGGTCGCGGTCACCCGCCGGTATGGTACGGGGTCCACCTGGGAATCGTGAGAGGTCGTCGGCGCGGGCGGCGTGACCTTCTCCACAGCCTGCCACGGAAGTGTCAGCGGCCCGCGATACCGTGGTCCTCATGGCCACCCGCACCACCAGTCGCAGCAAGGGGAAGAACACCCCCACCTTCGAGTGCTCCGAATGCGGGTGGCAGACCGTGAAATGGGTGGGTCGCTGTCCGGAGTGCCAGTCCTGGGGCACGGTGCAGGAGAAGGGTCAGGTCACCGCCCGAACCACGGCCGCATCCAACCTGGCCGCCCCAGCCCAGGCCATCGGCGACGTCGACGCCTCGGTCGCGGAGTTCCGCGCCACCGGCATCGGGGAGCTGGATCGCGTGCTCGGCGGCGGGCTGGTGCCGGGTGCGGTGATCCTCTTGGCGGGGGAGCCCGGTGTCGGGAAGTCCACCCTGCTGCTGCAGGTGGCCTCGGCGGTGGCGAAGGCGCACACGGACCATCCGGTGCTGTACCTGACCGGGGAGGAGTCGGCCGCGCAGGTCAAGAAGCGCGCCGAACGTATCGAGGCGATGTCCGACAGCCTCTACCTGGCTGCGGAGTCCGATCTCGGCCAGGCCCTCGGGCAGATCGAGCAGATTTCCCCGCAGCTGACGATCATGGACTCAGTGCAGACGCTCTCCTCCGCCGAAGTGGACGGCGCCGCGGGCGGCGTCACCCAGATCCGGGAAGTCACCGCCTCGATGATCGAAGCGGCGAAGCGTCGGAACATGGCCACCATCCTGGTCGGTCACGTCACCAAGGACGGCAACATCGCCGGGCCGCGCATGCTCGAGCATCTGGTGGACGTGGTCTGCCAGTTCGAGGGAGACCGCCACTCTCGCCTGCGGCTGCTCCGCGCGGTGAAGAACCGCTACGGTCCCACGGACGACGTCGGCTGCTTCGACCTGAACGAGGGGGGCCTGACGTCCTTGGCTGACCCGTCCGGGCTCTTCGTCTCCGCGCTGACGGATCGGGTTCCCGGCACCTGCATCACCATCACCCTGGAGGGACGGCGCCCGCTGACCGCCGAGGTGCAGGCCCTGGTGGCCGAGTCCCCGGCCTCGCAGCCGCGCCGGGCGGTCTCCGGGTTGGATTCGCCGCGGGTGTCCATGCTGCTGGCGGTGCTGCAGCGGCGCGCCCGGCTGGCCACGCTGTTCAAGTCGGAGACCTATGTGGCCACGGTGGGCGGAGTGAAGATCACCGAACCGGCGGCGGATCTCTCCATCGCGTTGGCAGTGGCCTCGGCGGCGCTCGAGAAGCCGCTGCCTAACCGGTTCGTCGCCTTCGGCGAAGTCGGCCTCGCTGGTGAGGTGCGTCCGGTGCCGGGGCTGCAGCGCCGGCTCCAGGAGGCCCAGCGACTCGGGTTCACCCACGCGATCGTTCCCCGCGGCGCGGAGAAGAGCGACATCCCCGAAGGGATGAGGGTCCGCGAGATCGGCTCCCTGCCCGAGGCGATGGGGCTGCTGCTCGACGGCGGCCCGGCGCAGGCGTCACAGAACTAGCTGGCGCGGGGCGTCGTGCCGGAGCAGCCGCCGCAGCGTGATCAGCTCCAGGAGGGGGTTGACTGTGTGTCTTCGGCCGATATGGTATAGGACCGCAGGTCAGTGAGGAGGAGCGATGAACATACAAAGCAGGTTTCACCGTTACGTGGCCACCGTCGCGCTGACGGTTCCTGGGCTGAGCGCTGCAGTTCTCCTCAAGGACCCCTACGTTCTGCTGGTGCCCGCATTCACGATGATCATCGCCTCGGTGCTGCTCCAGCTCTTCATGGTGTCAGCAGTGCGCGAGGAAGTGGACTACTAGCCACAGAAGGGCCTCCTTCACGAGGTGCATCCGTTCATGTCACAGCACCCCGGGCAGTGTGACGACGTCGCCGCGGCGCTGTGCGAGCCCGTCGGCCACCAGGGTCTCCAGACACCGGCGGCGCTGCTCGTCATCGGCCTCGGGAAGCGGCAGGCCGGCCAGCAGGGCCTCAGCGTCCACCGGCTCCCCACCGCGCAGCACCGCCATGATCGCCCCGCGCACCTGCCGGTCCGTCCCGGCCCAGGCCTGGCCGCGGGTCTTCTGCTCCTCCGTCGGGGGAGGCGAACCCGCCGCCCGCCAGGCGCACAGATCGGCCACCGGGCAGATGGCGCACTGCGGGGAGCGGGCGGTGCAGATCAGCGCCCCGAGTTCCATGGAGGAGGCGTTCCAGGCGCAGGCGCGGCGTCCGCCGTCGTCGTCCGTGGCGGGCATCAGATCCCGAGCGAGCCGCCGCTGGGCGGCCGTGTAGGTCTGCCCCGGCAGGGCAGCGCCGGTGAAGATGCGGGCATGCGCCCGACGGATGTTGGTGTCCACCACCACCTCCGGGATTCCGAAGGCGAAGCAGGCCACCGCGGCCGCCGTGTACTCCCCGATGCCGGGCAGGGCGCGCAGCGCCTGCGGGTCCGCCGGGACCGCACCGTCGTGGCGCTCCACGATCGCCTCCGCCGCGGCCTGCAGCCGCAGCGCCCGCCGCGGGTAGCCCAGCCGGTCCCAGACGATGAGGATCTCCGACTGCGGGGCCGCCGCGCAGGCGCCCGGGGTCGGCCAGCGGTGCATCCAGTCCTCCCAGCGGGGCAGCACGCGGACCACCGGAGTCTGCTGGAGCATGATCTCGCTGACCAGCACGCCCCAGGGGGTGCACTCCGGGCGACGCCACGGCAGATCCCGGGCGGCCTCGGAGAACCAGTCGATCACCCGGCTGTGGACGTCCTCGGGTGCTGGAGGGATGGGCGGGGCGAGGGCGTCATCGGTAAAGGGCTGAGGCATCCCTGCGATTCTACGGAAGCTGCGGAGGGGATGCGGGGCCGGGCTGGGCCGGCCCGCCCCGCGTCAGCCGGGGGTCGGTCTCAGGCCTGCGCGGGGCGCAATGATCCCACCAGCTCCTCCACCCGGGAGCGGATGTCGTCGCGGATCGCCCGCACCGTCTCGATGCCCTGGCCGGACGGGTCGTCCAGCTGCCAGTCCTCATACCGCTTGCCCGGATAGAACGGGCAGTCGTCGCCGCAGCCCATCGTGACCACCACGTCTGACTCCTGGACGGTGTACGGGGAGAGCTGGTCGGGCACCTGCGCGGAGATGTCGATGCCCACCTCGGCCATGGCCTCCACGGCCACCGGATTCACCTGGTCCGCCGGCTGCGTGCCGCCGGAGTGCACGACGACGTCGCCTCCAGCGATCTCCCGGAGGAATCCGGCGGCCATCTGGGAGCGGCCGGCGTTGTGGACGCAGACGAACAAGACGGTGGGCTTGTGGTTCTCGCGGGTCATCATCGGGTCCTCTCGGATGCTTCTGCAGTGGCGGGGGTGATGGTGGCAGTGGTGGTGGCGGTGGTCGTGGCAGTGGCGTCTGCGGCGACGAGGGCGCTCGGCGTCGACGTGGTGAACCAGCGACGGGCCCAGAGCGCCACGTAGACCAGCGCCACCAGGATCGGAACCTCGATCAGCGGGCCGACGATGCCGGCCAGCGCCTGGCCGCTGGTGGCCCCGAAGGTGGCGATCGACACCGCGATGGCCAGCTCGAAGTTGTTGCCCGCCGCTGTGAAGGACAGTGTGGTGGAACGCTCGTAGCCCAGCCGCAGGATCCAGCCGATCAGCATCGAGGCGGCGAAGACCACCAGGAAGTAGACGGTCAGCGGCAGCGCGATCCGCACGACGTCCATCGGCTGGGCCAGCACCTGCTCGCCCTGCAGGGCGAAGAGCACCACGATGGTGAACAGCAGACCGTAGAGCGCCCACGGTCCGAGTCGCGGGAGGACCGTCCCCTCGTACCAGTTGCGGCCGCGGGTCCGTTCACCGAGTGTGCGAGTGAGGTAGCCGGCGACCAACGGGATGCCGAGGAACACCAGCACCGAGACGGTGATGGCCGCGATCGAGAACTCCGCGCTGGTGGTGGGCAGGCCCAGCCAGCTGGGCAGCAGCTGCAGATAGAACCAGCCGAGCACCCCGAACATGACCACCTGGAACACCGAATTGATGGCCACCAGCACGGCGGCGGCCTCACGGTCGCCGCAGGCGAGGTCGTTCCAGATCAGCACCATGGCGATGCAGCGCGCCAGGCCGACGATGATCAGCCCGGTGCGGTATTCGGGCAGGTCCGGGAGGAACACCCAGGCCAGCACGAACATGAACGCCGGGGCGAGCAGCCAATTGATGAGCAGCGAGGTGATGATCAGCTTCCGGTCCCCGATGACCTTCGCCGTCTCGTCATAGCGGACCTTCGCCAGCACGGGGTACATCATGATCAGCAGACCCAGGGCGATCGGCAGTGAGACTCCGGCGACCTTGAAGGACTCCAGCGCCTCCCCGAAGCCGGGGGCGACGGCGCCCAGCGCCAGGCCGACGGCCATCGCGGCGATGATCCACACCGGCAGGAATCGGTCCAGCATCGAGAGCTTCGCGACGACGCCGGACGCGTCCGGCGGGGCGGGTGCGGGGTTTCCTGGGGAGGAGCTGCCGGGGGCGGTGGTCTGGGACACGATGCTCCTGTGATCGGATGGAGGCGGGTGCGGAAAGGTATCGACAAACATCGATGCCCCGAGTATCGTCAGAGGCATCGACAGATGTCAATGTCAGAGATCGCTGATGGCGTGGCGCCGTCGTCGTCCCCGACCTGAACGCTCAGCCAAGCCCTGAGCAGCCTCCGGAGCAGTTATGACCCTCTCACCCACCACGCACCGTGATCCTGCCGTCTCGACCGAAGTCGCCGCGGAGGACGGACCGGCCTGCTGTGCGCCGCAGCCCGGCGTCCCTGGGTTGGCGCCCGAGGACGCCGTCGAGCTGGCCATCCAGCTGAAGGCCCTCGCCGATCCGAACCGACTGACCCTGCTCTCCCTCATCGCCGCCGACGCTCGCGGCGAGGCCTGCGTCTGTGACCTCACAGATCCGCTGGGCCTCGGTCAGCCCACTGTCTCGCACCACCTGAAGATCCTCGTCGACGCGGGTCTGCTCACCCGGGAGAAGCGCGGTGTGTGGTCCTACTACGCCGTGGTGGCCGAGCGGCTGCAGGAGATCACCCATGCCGTCGGCCACCGGATCGTGCCCCCTGCAGCGCCCGCCGCGACCGCTCCCGTCCCCGCTCGTGAAAAGGAGACCCCGTGAACCAGCCTGAGACCTCGTCCGCGGTGCTTTTCGTCTGTGTGAAGAACGGCGGCAAGTCCCAGATGGCCGCCGGACTCATGCGTCGCGAGCTCGAAACGGTCGGTGCGGCGTCGGCGGTGCGGGTGGACTCCGCCGGCACGCAGCCCGGCTCGGCCGTCAACGCCCTGTCCGCCGAGGTGCTGCAGGACGTCGGCGTCGACATCACCGCGGAGACGCCGCAGCTGCTCACCGAGGGCATGATGCGCGAAGCCGGACACGTGGTGATCCTCGGTGCCGAGACCCAGGTGCCGCACCCTGAAGGCGTACTGGTGGAGCGCTGGGAGACCGACGAGCCCAGCCTGCGAGGCATCGAGGGCCGAGAGCGCATGGAGCTGGTCCGCGAGGACATCCACCACCGCGTGAAGGAGCTGGCCGAGCGGCTCGTCGGCTGAGAACCGGCGGTCTCCCCGCTGGTCACTGCCGGGTGAAGATCACATCGGTGAGTGGGCGACGTCGGCGACTGATGTCCAGTCTCCGGCGATACCCTGGTGCGCATGGCTTCTCCCCGTCCCCGACGCACGCCCCGGCGCCAATCCGCCGCGGTGTACCGGAGGCGGCGACTCGTCGTGGGCACCTTCGCGGTGATCGTCCTGGTGGGGCTCTGGTGGGCCGGCGCGGCGATCTTCGCGCTGTTCGTCGACGAGGACCCCAACGATCCCACGGCGCAGGAGACCGACCCCGCGGGGGAGTCGGCCCAGGGCGAGGCCTCCGAGACCGATGACCCTGACGGTGACGGCTCAGAGGACGCGGAGGACGAGGAGGATACGGGGGACGAGGAGCCGGAGGGCGAGGACTCGGACGGGTCCTGCGCGCCCGGGGACGTCCGCGTCACCGCCGCCACCGACGAGGACACCTATGGTGCCACGGTGGCGCCGGTGCTGATCCTTGCCGTGGAGAACACCGGTGCACAGGAGTGCACCCTCGACGTCGGCACTGCCGAGCAGGAGTTCGAGATCTCCCATGCGGGCCGGCAGGTCTTCACCACGGAGCAGTGCGGCGACGACGGCGACTCCTATGAGCTGACGATGGAACCTGGTCAGCAGGAGCGGGCGCAGCTGACCTGGCCCCGTTCGGATTCGTCGGAGACCTGCACGGAGCCTGCGGAGCTCGAGTCGGGCACCTATGAGCTGACGGTGAGCATCGGCGGCATCACCTCGGACCCCCACCGGTTCACGCTGGACTGAGGGCGGCGGTCGGCCCTGTGCCACTGCGCCACGCCTCGTTGACCCGGCCTCCCTGTCCGTTCTGCACCCCGGTATCACGTCTGCCCCACGAGATCTGGCTGTGCAGACATGATGTCGGTGTGCAGAACGGCGTTTTCCACAGGGTCCCCGGACTCGGCCGCACCGACACCCAGAATCGGTCAGAGTGGAAGGCATGGTCACGCACGCTGTCAGATCCGAGCCACGCGATTCCGTGCGCTTGCACTGCGTCGGGGATCAGCCCGATCAGGAGCGGGCCCATCGGAGCAACAGGTGGTCGACGGCTGTGCGTCGTGGCGAAATGCTGCGCCTGGCCCATGGCGTATACATCGAGCCTGGGCCGTGGCTCAGGGCCCCGCCGTGGGAGCGGCATCTCATGGCTCTCGGCGCGATGGCAGCCGCAGCCTCACCACTTTTCTGTCGCAGCTCGGCGCTCGCACTGTGGGGTGTCCCTCTGCTCCGCACTCCGGGAGAGATCACGATCCGGGAAGCTCGTCGTGGACGTGTGGGGCGCCGCAGGACGGGTCCCCTCACGGGGACGGCCGACGCCGCGGTCGTCGCTCGCCTGTTGGCGGACCACCAGGCTCCGGCCGCTGCCCGGGGCAGACCTCTCAGCGGCCGTGACCTGCAGCCCATCCCCCTCCGTCGCCTCGGAGCCGCGCTGCCCGAAGGAGCCGGTCGCGAGGATCTGCAGCTCAGGATCCGGGCAGGGGAGTATGCGGTGCCGCAGGACTCCCTGGGCCTCGTGGTGCATCCGTGGTTGCGGGGAGTTCCCGAACGGGTCGATGTCGAACCGCTTGCCTTCTCCGTCCTGGACACCGTAGCGGAGTCCTCCCTGGCCGAGGCGGCGGTGATCCTGGACGCCGTGCTGGCGGGTCGGATCACCTCCGAGCGGACCCTCGCGCTGGACGACTTCGTCGAGTGGGAGCCGTATCTGCGCACGCACCGCCGACGGGCACGGTGGGCTCGGGCAGTGGAGTTCGCCGACCCTGCCGCCGAGTCCCCGGGGGAGTCCGGGGTACGAGCCCTGATCCGGGAACTGGGCTTCCACGCCCCGGAGCTGCAGCGTGAGTTCGTTCTGCCCGACGGGCGGCGCGTGCGTGCGGACTTCGCCTGGGAGGGCGTCGTCGCGGAGTTCGACGGGATGGTCAAGTACCGGAGGTCCCAGGAGCTCAGCGGGGTGAGCCCGGTGGATGCCCTCGAGGCGGAGAAACACCGCGAGGACGGGCTTCGAGCGTTGGGCCTGGTCGTCGTCCGGATCATCTGGGATGACATCCTGCGGCCTGAGCGGCTCCGTCGGAAGCTGCTGCAGGCCGGAGTGCCTCGTGCCCGGTGATCGCTGGTCGGTGCGTCCTGCCTCCCAAGATCACGTCTGCACCACGAGATCTGGCTGTGCAGACGTGATTCTGTGGTGCAGTTGTCCCCCAGGCCCGCTCCGCTCCTCCCGCTAGGCTGATCCCCGTGTTCATGCTGATCCTGGCGGCTGGCTTCGGCGCCCTCTACCTGTTCTTCCGCAGACGCGACCGGCGCATGCTGCGCAACGGGGTGTTCCTCGTCGGGGCGCTCGGCTGCGGGCTGCTCGGCATCCTGGAGATCTTCTCCCGCGTGGTGCCGGGATTCGGCCTGGTGTCGCTGGCACTGGTGCTGCTGCTTCCGGCCAGTGTGGTGGTGCTGTGCTGGTTCCTCATCGCCAACGGCATCACCATGCTGCGCCGTGAAGGCCGCCGCCTGGGCAACATGCTCTCCCTGCTGGCCGGCCTGGCGATCCCGATCCTGCCGGTGGTGGCGGTGCTGCTGGTCGGCACCGCGAATCCGTATCTGGTGACCCTGGCAGTGCTGCTCTTCCTGCTCACCGGCTACGTGAGCGTGGCCTTCGTGATCTTCCTCAGCTATGCGCTGGCCTATGGCCGCATGACCCACCGGGAGCATCCGGCGGCGCTCGTCGTGCTCGGCTCCCGGCTGATCGGTGGCCAGGTGCCGCCCCTGCTGCGCGCCCGCCTGGACCGCGCCTTGGAGGTCTACCAGGACACCGAGCCGAAGCCGCTGCTCATCCCCTCCGGCGGACAGGGTCCGGACGAGTCCCGCGCCGAGGGAGCCGCCATGGCGGAATATCTGCGTGAGCAGGGTGTGCCCGCTCAGGATGTCATCGCCGAGACCGAGGCGGTCAGCACGGCCCAGAACCTGCGGTTCGCCCAACAGATCCAGGACGACGCCGGTCGCTCCGGTGCGCTGCTGGCGGTCACCAACAACTACCATGTGCTCCGCGCGGCGCTGCTGGCCAGGAAGGCCGGGCTGCGTGCTGAGGTCACCGGTTCCAAGACAGCCCGCTACTACGTGCCCAGTGCCTTCCTGCGCGAGTTCATCGCGGTGATGCGCGGGCACCTGTTCCTCCATGCGGTGCTGTTCCTGCCGTTCCTCGCGTTCGCCGGGTTGGTGCTGATGGCGGCGCTGGCGCAGGGATGAGCGGCTCAGCCCGCGTTCGCCTCCTCGTCTCCCGCCGCCCGGCATGGCACGGGCCACATACCCCCTGATCGCCTGCCCTCGACCCCCTAGACTCGGAGGGTGAGCACAGCTTCGGACGCCCCGGACCCCGCCGAACCTCGCCGGTCGGGCCTGCTCGCCTACCTGCGGCACGGCGTGCGCACCGCCCGTCGCGTCACCACGGCGCGTGTCCGCGCCGGTGGGGTGCGGGCTGGCCGTTCGGTGGTCCCGGCCCTGCAGATGACGGTCGCCGGGGTCGGCGCCTTCGCGCTCGCCGAGACGCTCCTGGGTCATGACGGCCCGCTCTTCGCCGCCGTCGCCGCGCTGATCGCCCTCGGCTTCACCAAGGAGCCGCGGCTGCGCAAGGTCGTGGAGGTCGCGCTGGGCTGCACGCTGGGCATCTTCATCGGAGACCTGGTGCTGCATTTCTTCGGGGCGGGTCTGCTGACGGCGTCCTTCGTGCTCTTCGTCTCGATCATGCTGGCCCGGCTGCTGGACAACTCGTCCCTGCTGGCCATGCAGATGGGCCTGCAGGCGTTGCTGGTGGTGCTGATCCCGGCCCCTGAAGGGGGCCTGCTGGGCCCCTTCTCGCGCAGCGCGGATGCGGTCCTCGGAGGAACGGTGGCCATGCTGATCGCTCTGCTGACCCCGAAGGACCCGCGCCGGGAGCCGATCCGTGAGCTGCGCCGAGTGGTCGATGACCTCACGCGGGCGCTGCGTGAGACGGCGAAGGCGATCCGCACCTCAGAGTCCCGGGAGGCGTGGCACGCGCTGATCCGCTGCCGGGGCATCCAGTCCCAGCTCGACGACGCCGTGGCGGCGGTCGCCTCGGCGGAGGAGCTGACCCGATACTCGCCGGCCTACCGGCGGCACCGGCACTACGTGCGGCGGATGGGCCGGCTGACCGAGAAGATGGACCTCGCGGTCCGCTCCATGCGGGTGATCACCCGGCGGGCCGTCTCCATGGTGGACAACGCCTCGCTCACCGATGAGGCCACGGAGAGTCTCTCCTCCCTGCTGGAGGAGTTCGCGGACGCCGTCCAGCTGCTCTCCCGGGCGGTGTCGGAGTCGGGACCGGCCTCGGCGCAGCGGATGGAGGTGGCCCAGCACGGGCTCTCGGCCGTGGCCACACGGCTGCATCCCACGCGCCTGGAGATCCACACCCTCGAGGGTGAGTCGGTGGTGCTGATGCTGCGCACCATGATCGTCGACGTCATGGAGGCGGCGGGTCTGACCCATGAGGAGGCCGAGGAGCTGCTGCCCGCGCTGGGCCACCGGGACACGCTGACCGGGCGCATCCGGATCGTGAAGGCCGAGCGTCGAGCTGGGCGGGCGGAGCGGAGGGCCGAACGGCAGGGGGAGTGGTCTCGCGAGCACTTCGAGGAGGACGACGACGGCGCCCCCGCACCTCAGCAGGAGGCTACGGAGACGACGCGGTCCGCAGAGGGTGAGGACACCGACACCAAGCCTCCTCGCTGAGCAGTGCCGGCCTGCGCCGGCCTGCGTCGGCGTGCTCTGCGCGGCCCGAGCCGCTCAGAGCTGGAGGATCATCCGGGAGTTGCCCAGGGTGTTGGGTTTCACCCGCGCGAGGTCGAGGAACTCGGCCACGCCTTCGTCCTGGGAGCGCAGCAGCTCGGAGTAGACCTCCGGGTCCACGGCGTCCTGGTTCTCCATGACGGAGAAGCCGTGCCGGACGAAGAACTCTTCCTCGAAGGTCAGGCAGAACACGCGGCTGACGCCGAGCTGGCGGGCGTCGTCGAGCAGCCGGTGCAGCAGCGCCGAGCCGACGCCGTGGCCGCGCCACTCGTCCCGGGTGGCCAGGGTGCGCACCTCGGCAAGGTCTTCCCACATCACGTGCAGGGCACCGAAGCCGATGAGGTCGCCGTCGTCGGACTCGGCGATCTGGAACTCCTGGAGGGACTCGAAGTAGGACACCCTCTCCTTCGGGACCAGGACGCGTCGTTCCACCAGCGGATGGGTGAGTTCGATGATGCGCTTCACGTCCGCGGTGCGGGCGGGGCGGATGCAGAACGAGTCGCTGGAGCTCATCGGTCCAGTCTAAGTCCGGCCGGCCCCGGAACCTCCCTCGATGCCGGTGCTCGCCGCGGGCGGGTTCACCGAGCGTTCATCGAATCCGCGCGTCCTCGTCACCTGCTGCGGCGGTTCTCGTCATCTGGGCTCCCTAGCCTGACACTCGGTCCGCGGCTGCACTGTGCCGTTCACCTGTGCCGGTGCGACGTCGTGGACCTGAGCTGACACCCCTGACACCTTCCGGGCCTCCCTGGCACCGCGAGGGGTCCGGTGCTGGAGCGGAGAGACGCTCCACGCCGGAGTCGACATCTGAGAGAGGACACTGTGAAGCTTCATCGTTTCGGTCGCGCGGCGGCCATCCTGTCCGTGGCTTCGCTGGCGCTGGTCGCCTGTGGTGAGTCGAACAACCCCGGCGGGGACGACGCAGACGCCGGCACTGGTGGTGAGAACGGCGCTGAGACCTCGGAGGTCCAGGGCACGCTCTCCGGCGGAGGCTCGTCCGCCCAGGAGGCGGCGATGACCGCCTGGGCCAACGGCTTCACCTCTGTGGCCCCGGACGCTCAGGTCAACTACGCCTCGGTGGGGTCCGGCTCCGGAAGGGAAGGCTTCCTCGGCGGGGAGTATGACTTCGCCGGATCCGATGCCGCGATGGACGAGGGCGAATGGGAGCAGTCTCAGGAGATCTGCGGCCCCGACGGTGCCTTCCACATCCCCTCCTACATCTCGCCGATCGCCGCCGCGTACAACGTGGAGGGCATCGACGGGTCCCTCAACCTCGATGCCGAGACTCTCGCGGGCATCTTCGCCGGGGAGATCACGAGCTGGGACGACGAGGCCGTCGCGGAGCACAACCCGGACCTGGATCTGCCGGACACGCCGATCACCGTGGTGCACCGCGCCGACGACTCCGGCACCACGGAGAACTTCACCGAGTACCTCGAGGCCGCAGCGCCGGAGGTCTGGGAGTGGGAGGCCGACGGTTCCTGGCCTGCAGACGTCTCCTCCGAGTCTGCCCAGCAGACGTCCGGCGTGGTGGACCTGACCACCCAGACCGACGGAGCGATCACCTACGCCGACGCCTCGCAGATCGGGGATCTGGATTCCGTGGCCGTCGAGGTGGGGGAGGAGTACGTCGAGTACTCGCCCGAGGCCGCCGCGCAGGCCGTGGCGTCGTCCACCCCGGTGGAGGGCCAGGCCCCGAACAACATGTCCTACGAGTTGGACCGCGACACCGAGGAGTCGGGTGCATACCCGATCGTCCTGGTGGCCTACAACATCTTCTGCAACGAGTATCAGGACCAGGAGACCGTCGATCTGGTGCAGGCCTTCGGCGAGTACGTCGTCTCGGAGGACGGTCAGAGCACCGCGGAGTCGGCGGCCGGCAACGCCCCGATGTCTGAGGAGCTGCGCGACGAGGCCCTCGAGGCGATCGACCAGATCCGCGTCGCCGAGTGACATCGCCGGAACGTTCCCGACACCCTGATGGGAGATCCTGTGGCCGGCTCTGATGAGTCACGCACCTCCACCTCGCCGCCGAGCACGACGACGCCCGGCGGCGCTGTGGCAGCGGCCCCGCGCGGGGAGAACGCCCACAACTCGCTGACCACCTCTGACTCCGGCGGGGTCTTCGGCGATCGGCTGTTCTCCGGGCTGGCGCTGACCGCCGGGATCGCGATCCTGGTGGTGCTGGCCTTCGTGGCGCTGTTCCTGACGGTCAACTCCACGGGGGCGGTCTATCAGGAGGAGCAGGGGTTCATCGTCCGGGCGTTCGTCGAGTACGCCTACCCGCTGGTGATCGGCACCGTGGTGGCCTCGGCGATCGCGCTGGTCCTGGCCACCCCGGTGGCGGTCGGCGTCGCGCTCTACATCTCGCACTTCGCCCCGCCGCGGCTGTCCAAGTCGATCGGCTATGTGATCGATCTGCTGGCGGCGATCCCCTCGGTGGTCTACGGGGCATGGGGCATGAGCTTCCTCGGTCCGGCGCTGGTGCCGATCTACAGGTGGCTGCATGAGCACCTGGGCTTCATCCCGCTCTTCGGGGAGGCGCCGTCGCAGACCGGTCGCACGATCTTCACCGCCGGTGTGGTGCTGGGGGTGATGATCCTCCCGATCATCACCTCGGTCTCCCGGGAGATCTTCGTGCAGACTCCGAAGCTGCACGAGGAGGCCGCCCTGGCCCTGGGCGCGACGCGCTGGGAGATGATCAGGATGTCGGTGTTCCCCTTCGCCCGGGCGGGCATCATCTCCGGAGTCATGCTGGGGCTGGGACGAGCCTTGGGCGAGACCATGGCCGTGGCCCTGGTGCTCTCGGCCGGGCCGTTGTCGGCCTCGCTGATCTCAGCGGGCAACAGCACCATCCCCGCGGAGATCGCCCTGGGCTTCCCCGAGGCGCCTCCGGGTTCGGAGCGACAGGCGCAGCTGATCGCGATCGGGCTGGTGCTGTTCGTGATCACCCTGATCGTGAACATGGTCGCCCGGTGGATCGTCAGCCGGCACAAGGAATTCTCAGGAGCCAACTGATGGCCGAGACCAGAAACCCCACTCAACAGAAGGCGCGCCCGGAGGACGCCTCGACGCCGACGCCGGCGACCGCGGAGACCCCTGGCGCCCCGATGCTGCCCGAGGGGCCAGCCGGGATCGCGGGACGTCGCAGCCGGCTGACCCAGAACACGCTGCCCCGATGGGTGCCGCTCGCGGTGCTGGGCGGCTCCGCGGTCGCCGGGGCCGCGGTCACCGCGCTGACGGGATTCTCGCTGGCCGTGTGGCTCATCGTCACCGCGGTGCTTTATGTAGTGGTCAGCTACGTGGTCACCCGGGCCCGCGTGAATCGCCGCAAGGCCACAGACGGGCTGTGGACCAACCTGGTCCACCTGGCCTTCCTCATCGCGCTGCTGCCGTTGGTCTCGGTGCTCTGGTCGGTGACCTCGGTGGGCCTGCCCGGGCTGATCGAGCCCGGTTTCTTCGCCTCGGACATGCGGGGCATCGACGGGACCATCGACCAGGCGTCCCAGGAGCAGGGAGCCGCCGTGCTGGGCGGCATCAGCCATGCGATCGTCGGCTCGCTGCTGATCACGGTGGCCGCCACGGTGATCTCGGTGCCCATCGGTCTGCTGACCTCCATCTATCTGGTGGAGTATTCCCGAGGGGGCCCGTTGGCGCGGGCCATCACGTTCTTCGTGGACGTCATGACGGGCATCCCCTCCATCGTGGCGGGACTGTTCGCGGGTGCCGCGATGGCGTGGTTTCTCTCTACGGCCGGCGCGCTCACGGGTGCTTTCGGCGGGATGCGCTCCACGATGGGCATCACGGCGGCCATCGCGCTGTCGGTGCTGATGATCCCGGTGGTGGTGCGCACCACCGAGGAGATGCTGCGCGTGGTGCCCAATGAGCTGCGGGAGGCCTCCTACGCACTGGGCGTGCGCAAGTGGCGGACCATCCTCAAGGTGGTCATCCCGACGGCGATTTCCGGGATCGCCTCGGGCGTCACGCTGGCCATCGCCCGGGTGATCGGCGAGACTGCGCCGATCCTGGTGACCGCAGGCTTCGTGGTCAACGTGAACTGGAACCTGTTCTCGGGGTGGATGACGGCGCTGCCGGTCTATATCTATCGCCAGTTCCAGAACCCCACCTCGCCGAACTTCTCCGATCCGTCCCATCAGCGGGCCTGGGCGGCCGCGCTGGTGCTGATCATCATCGTGATGCTGCTGAACCTCATCGCGCGCCTCATCGCCAAGATCTTCGCCCCGAAGACGTCCGGCCGCTGACCCGCCGCCCTCGCGGAGGCGGGGGCAGAACAGACCTTCATCAGGCCGGGCGGAGCTCCGGCGTCGCAGAGAGTGAGAGAGCCAGACATGTCCAAGAGCATCGAAGCGCGGGACCTCAACGTCTACTACGGGGACTTCCTCGCTGTGGAGGGCGTGAGCATCAGCATCGCGTCTCGGTCGGTGACCGCGTTCATCGGCCCCTCGGGCTGTGGGAAGACCACGTTCCTCCGAAGCCTCAACCGCATGCATGAAGTGCTGCCGGGTGCGAGGGTCAAGGGCAAGCTGCTGCTCGACGGCGACGACATCTACGGTCCCGGAGTGGACCCGGTGACGGTGCGGACCATGGTGGGGATGGTCTTCCAGCGGCCCAACCCGTTCCCCACCATGAGTATCCGTGACAACGTGCTGGCCGGCTACAAGCTCAACGGAGCACGGATGAGCCGTTCGGAGGCCGACGACGTCGTCGAGCGTTCTCTGCGCGGAGCGAACCTGTTCAACGAGGTCAAGGACCGTCTGGACAAGCCCGGATCCGGGCTCTCAGGGGGGCAGCAGCAGCGGCTGTGCATCGCCAGGACGATCGCGGTGAAGCCGGATGTGATCCTCATGGACGAGCCCTGCTCGGCGCTGGACCCGATCTCCACCTTGGCGGTGGAGGATCTGATCTCGGAGCTGAAGGCCGAGTACACGGTCGTGATCGTCACGCACAACATGCAGCAGGCGGCCCGTGTCTCGGAGCGGACGGCGTTCTTCAACATCGCGGGCACGGGCAAGCCCGGGAAGCTCATCGAGTACGACGACACCTCCACGATCTTCAACAACCCGAAGGAGAAGTCCACCGAGGACTACGTCTCGGGCCGTTTCGGCTGACCGAGAGCCGGCCGGACCCCGGGCTCGCGGGCCGCGTGCCCGAAGCTCAGAACTCCAGCAGCGGGGAGATCGCCAGCACCAGCACCGCTGAGGCCCCGCCCACCACGAGCGGGGTCACCGCCCAGTAGGCGAAGAGCCGCACCGCCTGCGGCCAGTTGACCGTGGCGAAGCGCTGGTTGGATCCGGCGCCGATCACTGAGGAGGCCGCCGTCAGCGACGTCGACAGCGGCAGCGCCATGGCCAGCGAGCCTGCGAACAGCAGGGCCGAGGTCGTCGTGGTGGACACCATGCCGCGCATGGGGTCCATGGTGACCAGACGATGGCCCAGCATGTGGCCGATTCGCCAGCCGCCGGTCAGGCAGCCGAGCCCGATGAGCAGTGCGAAGACCACATACGCGGCCGGCATCCAGGAGGCGGCGTCGGAGACCCCGGCGGCCGGCAGCGAGAGCAGCAGGACGAAGGAGAACCGCTGCCCCTGCTGCAGGCCGGTGCCTAGGCTGGTCAGGCCTGCGCACACCGCCTGGACGGTGCGGCTGGTCTCATTGACCGTGTCCGGGTCGGCCCCGCGGGCGACCCTCACCGCGAGGAACACCAGCAGGTAGGCCAGGCCGAAGGCCACCAGCGGGGAGAGCAGCAGCGTGGCGAGCGGGGCGGCCCACGGAAGGTGCAGTACGGCGGTGGAGTCGGTCCCGTCGAGCATCATCGAGGCCAGCGCCCCGCCGATCAGCGCGGCCAGCAGGGCGTGCGTGGTCGACGTCGGCATGCCGCGGAAGTAGGTGTAGAGGTTCCATCCCAGCAGGGAGACCAGCGCGGACAGCACCACTCCGAGGATCATCTGGGGGTCCATCTGCGGGAACTCGAACCAGGAGAACAGATGCACCCCCAGCGGGATGGTCATCAGCACCCCGAGCGCGTTCGCCCCGGCGGCCAGGCGGGTCGCGATGCGCGGGGTCAGCGCCCGGGTGCGCGTGGGGATGGCGATGGAGTTGGGGACGTCGTGCATGCCGGCGACGAAGAGGTTCGGCAGCAGGACGAGGGCGATGAGGGTGAGCAGCAGGATCTCCACGTGGACGGCCTCAGGACTCCCGCACGATGATCGATCCGGCCGTGGTGCTGACCTTCCGCAGCGATTCGACGGCCTGCAGCATCGCGGTGGCGATCTGTGCCTGCTGGAGGGCGATGTTCGGCTGGAAGGCGCTGTCGCTGGAGGTCAGCCATTCCCTGTGGGTCCGGTTGGCCTGCTTGGTCAGCCGCTGGATCTGGATCCAGTACTCCTCGAGGTGGTCGAAGTCGTCGAGCCGGGCGAGGGCGTCCACAGTCAGGTCCACCTGACGGCCGAGGGTCTCCAGCTGGTCGGAGCTCTGCCGCGGGAGGGTGAGGCTCTCCCGGGCGATGATGAGGTCTCCTGCGGCGACGACGTGCTCCAGGGTGCGGTTGAGCAGCCGGGAGAGCGCGTAGATGTCCTCGCGCGGAAGGGGAGTGAGGAAGACGCTGCGGATATGCGTCATCAGGTTGAAGTGGAGGTCCATGGCGGTGCCCTCCAGGCCGATCAGCTCATCACGCAGCGGCCGACGGTCCGCGGCGGGCATGCCCAGCAGCTGGGAGAGCAGGTTCACGCCGGTGCGCACCTCTCGCCCGATGTCGGTGAGCAGCTCCACCGCCTGCGAGTGGCGCTGGCCTCGTCGTGCGATCATGCCGTGTTCCCCATCTGATCTCCCCTGCAGCGGTGTCCGTGGAGAGTGTATAGCGGGAAGATGAACCGATCGTCGCGGACGCCGGGTCGCGGACCGGTCCGGACACAGGAGAACCCGCCGTATGACGGAGCATGCGGCGGGTTCAGACCCGACGACGTCGCCCGCTCGGGGCGCGTCAGATATGAGGTTTGGAGTGCCGGGCTGGGAACGCCTCACGGCGCGTGGCCACTCGAAGTGGCTACAAGTTGGAGCCCGGGGGTTACCTGCAGCCCGGCACATTCCCAGTGTGCCCCTGGATGCTCCTGAGGTCAACCGGAACCTCAGGTGTCGGGTCCGTGAGGAGCTGCACCTCGGGTGAGCCGATCCTGGCGTGGCCGGCCCCGGCGGTTCACGGCTCGAGCAGGTCGCGGGCGATCTCCCGAGCCTCGGAGAGCAGGTCAGGCCCATGGATGCCCTGGTGGGCGAAGGCTCCCTCGAGGAGCAGGAACATGTGGCGCGCCAGTCGGTCGGCGGAGGCGGTGGGGTCGTCCGCTGAGATCACCCGGCGCAGGAGGTCCTCGATCGCCTGCTTGTGGTGCCGGATGATCGCGTAGCCGGGGTGGTCGACGGGCAGCTCGGCGGCGGCGTTGAGGAAGGCGCAGCCTCGGGTGGCGGTGAGGGTGTCCTCGGCGTAGACGTCGAACAGCGTCAGGGCCCGGGGAGGTTCGGCGGCCTCGATCCGGCGCTCCAGCCGTGCCCACCAGGTGTGATGCCGGGCCTCGAGATAGGTGGCCACCAGGGTGTCCTTGGAGCCGAAGTTGTTGTAGAGCGTCCGCTTCGTGACCCCCGACTCCTCCGCGATGGTGTCGACGCCGACGGAGTGGATCCCGCGGTCGTAGAACAGGGCGGCAGCGGTGGTGAGGATGAGGCGAGCGCCGGGGGTGAGCTGATCGATGTCGGGCGCGGCAGAGGTCATGGCGAGGGTCCTTGATTTCACAGATCTGTATACATAGTCTGGTGCAGAAATTTCACAGATCAGTGTACCCCTTACCGTATCGGAGGTGCTTGCATGAACCGGCTCACCAGACTTCTCAGATTCTGCGAGGAGGTGGCGCTCGCCGTGGACTCGGCGAACGCCGTCCGTCACGGCCTGCCCCTCTCCGACCGCGCGGTGCGGCTGCAGCATCGCCGCGGCCGCACACGGCCCGGGGTCCTCCCCGAGTCTCGCGAAGGGGGCCGGGGGCCGGACTCCGCCACCGGCGGCGCCCGGTGAGTACGAGGCTCGCGCCGCCGACCCCTCTGGCGCCTCTCCGCACGGTACGGCTGGCGGCCGCCGGCCTCGCGCTGATCGCCGTGTGCTACGGGCTGGCCCGCTTCGCCTACGGTCTCTTCGTGCCGGTGTTCCGCACGGAGTTCGACCTCGACGGGTCCCAGGTGGGCCTCATCGGTTCGGCGAGCTATGCGGCCTACTGTGTGGCCATCTGCGCGGCCATGATGCTCGCCCCCCGATGGGGCGGGAGGGCCGTCGCCGTGATGGCCGGGGTCGCGGCGACCCTCGGCATCGGTCTGGTCGGGGCGTCCCAGGGGCCCGCGATGCTCAGCATCGGGGTGATCCTCGCCGGTGCCAGCACCGGAATGGTCTCCCCGCCGCTCGCCTTCGCGGTGGCGAAACGTGTCGAGGCTCGACGCCAGGACAGGGTCCAGGCGATCATCAACGCCGGCACAGGGCTCGGCGTCGCGCTCTCCGGGCCGGTGGCGCTGCTGACGCTGGATCACTGGCGCGGGGCGTGGCTGGTCTTCACGGTCATCGCTGCGGCGACCACTGTCTGGGCGGCCTGCGTGGTGCCTGACTCGCGGACTGAGCCGGAGGAGAGAACTCCGGGCTCGCCTGCCGCTGCGCGCGGGTCCACGGGCCGGCTGGTGCCTGCGCCGCTGCTGCCGCCCGGGGCGATGAGACTGCTGCTCAGCGCGGGCCTGGCCGGCATGAGCACCACGGCGGTGTGGGTCTTCGGCCGGGACGTGCTGACCCAGGTGGGCGGAATCAGCGACGTCGCCGCCACGCTGACCTGGAGTCTCCTGGGTGCGGCAGGGCTGCTGGGCGCCGGTGTCGGCGACCTCGTGAGGCGGGTGGGCCCACGGGGAGCCTGGGTCCTCATCACAGGGCTCCTGGCGGCCTCCACCGCTGTGTTCGGGGTCGTGCCGGGAGAGCTTCTGCCCGTAGTGGTGGCGGCCTCCGCCTTCGGCGCCGCCTACATCGCCATGACCGGTCTGCTGCTCATCAACGGGGTCGCCGTCTACTCGGGGCACCCGTCCGCCGGCGTCGGGCTGGCGTTCCTCGTGCTCGCTCTGGGGCAGTCCGTCGGCGGGGCGGTGCTGGGACGGCTCATGGAGGCTGCCGACGCGGAGACGGCTTTCCTCGCCGCGGCAGGCCTCGCGCTGCTGTGCGCACTGATGCCGCCGGTGCCCACATCGGTGCTCGTCTCGATGCCCGCCGCCGCCTCGCATGAGCGCGTCCGTGGGCCGGGCCATGGTCAGTGGCCCGAACGCGGCGGTACGATCGGGTCACAGGCATCGCGCAGCAATGGTGGTGAGAGCGATGGAGAACGTCCCTGACCGTGCCCACGTCGTCGTCATCGGAGCCGGGATCGTCGGCAGCTCGATCGTCCGGCATCTCGCCGAACTCGGCTGGCGGGACATCCTGCTGCTCGACAAGGGCCCTCTGCCGGAGCCCGGCGGCTCCACCGACCACGCCTCGAACTTCGTGTTCCCGGTGGACCACTCCCGGGAGATCACCGAGCTCACTCTCGATTCGCTGCGCCAGTACGCCGCTCTGGGGGTGCTCACCGGGTGCGGGGGCATCGAGGTCGCGCGCACTCCCGAGCGTCTCCAGGAGCTCCGCCGCCGGATGACCTCGGCGACAGCCTGGGGCGTGGATGCCGAGCTGATCAGCCCGGCACGGATCCGTGAGCTCATGCCGTTCATCCGGGAAGACCTGCTGCTGGCGGGCTTCCACACCCCCACCGGAGCCATCGTAGACGCCGTCCGTGCCGGTCAGCTGATGCGCGGCCGTGCTCTCGAGCGGGGTGCCCTGCAGATCGCCGACCGCGCCGAGGTCATCGGTCTCGAGCTCGACGCCGGTCCGCTCGCCGACGCTCCCGGGCGCATCCGAGCCGTGGAGACCAGCAGGGGCCGGGTGGAGGCTGAGCACGTCGTCGTCGCTTGTGGGGTGTGGAGCCCACAGATCGCCGCACTGGCGGGAGCGAGCATCCCGTTGGTGCCCGCCGTGCATCAGATGATGGACCTCGGCCCCATCCCGGAGTTGGCCGCCACCGAGGAGTGGATCTCGGTGCCGCTGGTCCGGGACATGGACGCCCGGATGTACGCCAGGCAGCGCGGCCCGGACCTGGAGCTCGGCTCCTACGCTCACGGGCCCATTCTGCATGAGCCCGGCGAGATCCCGCCGCTGGGTGCGCCGGGGCAGGCCTCACCCACCCAGATGCCCTTCACGGAGCGGGACTTCGCGCCGCAGCTGGCCCACGCCCGGCAGCTCTACCCCGAGCTGCTCGGCGAGCACGGGCGCGAAGGCGTGGAGGTCACCCATTCGATCAACGGGCTGCTCTCGCTCACTGCGGACGGCTCTCCGCTGCTGGGTGAGACCGCCGAGGTCCGTGGGCTGTGGTCCGCCGCGGCCGTGTGGATCAAGGAGGGACCCGGCGTCGGGCGGGCGGTGGCCGAGTGGATGACCGAGGGCGCTTCCGAGGTGGACGTCCACGGGGCGGACATCACGCGCATCCCGCCGCACGGCCGGACCCGGCGCCATGCACGCGCCCGGGCGGCGGAGGGCTTCCCGAAGGTCTACGGGATCGCGCATCCTCGGGAGCAGTGGGCCAGCAGCCGGCCGATGCGCACCAGCCCCTTCCATCCGCGCACTCGGGCCCTCGGCGGGGAGCACTTCGAGGCCTCCGGCTGGGAGCGTCCGCAGTGGTACGCGGCCAATGCGCCCCTGCTGGAGGAGTACGCGGACCGGATCGATCACCGCGTGCATGAGTGGGACGCTCGCTGGTGGTCGCCGATCATCGAGGCTGAGCATCTTGCCATGCGGGAGCGGGTCGCGATGTTCGATCTCACGGCCTTCAGCATCATCGACATCTCCGGCCCCGGTGCCTTGGACGGGGTGCAGCGGGTGGCGGTGGCGAACGTGGACCGTGCGGTGGGGCGGGTCATCTACACCCCGCTGCTGGACTCCCGCGGCGGATTCCGCGCCGACCTGACCATCGTCCGGCTGGGCGCGCAGCACTTCCGGGTCATCACCGGAGCCGCCGACGGCGCCCGAGATCTCGCCTGGTTCCGCCGGCACCTGGCCGCTGAGCTCGACGCCGGCCGCGTGGTGATCCAGGACCTGACCTCGGCGACCTGTGCCGTCGGGCTCTGGGGTCCGCGCGCGAGGGGCGTCGTCTCTGAGCTGACCGATGACGACCTCTCCCACGAGGGATTCGGCTTCGGCACGGCCCGCCAGGTGGCGCTCGCCGGGGTTCCGACGCTGATGGTGCGGATCTCGTATGTGGGCGATCTCGGCTGGGAGATCCACCTGCCGGTGGAGCACGGCCTGCGGCTATGGGACGCACTGTGGGAGATCGGCCGACCGCAGGGGCTGATCGCCGCAGGAGGCGGGGTCTATGGCACCACCGGCCGGTTGGAGAAGGCGCACCGGCTCTTCGGGGCCGAGCTCACCCCGGACCGTGATCCCGTGGAGGCCGGACTCGCGTTGCCGAAGGTCAAGGAGGTGGACTTCCTCGGTAAGGACGCCTACCTGGCGGCGCGGGTGCAGGAGCCCGCCGCTGTGCTGTGCACTCTCGCACTTGTCGGGCACGGAGCCGCCGAGCCACGGTTCCCCTCCGGCAGCGAGCCGGTGCTCGACGATGACGGCTCGCCCCTGGTGGATGCCCGCGGCCGGCGCAGCTATGTCACCAGTGCGGGCCCGGCGCCGTCGTTGGGCCGCTACGTGATGCTGGCCTATCTGCCGCCGGAACGCGCCGTGGAGGGCGTCCGGCTGCAAGTGGAGTATCTGGGGACGCGGCTGCCGGCCGAGGTGCTGGCGGTGGGGCGGACCGCGCCCTTCGATCCGGAGCACCGCCGGGTGAAGGGGTGAGGGTGAAGGGGTGCTGGGGACTTCTCGTCGGTCCCGGGCCGCCGGATCTGCACACGCTTTGTGAGATCGCACCGGCAACGTTGCGGGTGCGATCTCACAAAGCGTGTGCAGATCGGGCAGCGGCGCCCCTCAGCTCTGTGCGCGGCCCACGTGCCCCAGCCGGCGGGAGAGTGCGTCGGCGGCCCGGATGACCGGTTCGCGGACATCTGGGAGACGGTCGGTCGGGAGCCGGTAGGAGGGCCCGGCCACGCTGATCCCAGCGACGACGGCGCCGCTGTGGTCGAAGACGGGCGCCGCCACGGCGTTGAGGCCCTCCTCGAACTCCTCCACCGCGTAGGCCCAGCCGCGGCTGCGGATCCGTTGCAGCTCCTCGGTCAGCTCGGCCGGACGGGTAAGGGTATGCGCGGTGAAGGGCTCCAGGCCGGCGTCCAGCACCGCCGTGAGGCTCTTCTCCGGCAGGTGGGCCAGCAGCACCTTCCCGTTGGAGGTGGCGTGAAGGGCGGTGTGCTGGCCGATCCAGTTGCGCATCGCCACGGCGGTGTCGGCCTCGGACTGGCACACATTGATCGCCACACCTTCGCGGGTGATGGCCACGTTGGTGGTCTCGCCGATCTCGGCGGAGAGCTCGTCGCACACCGGCTGGGCCTCAACGGTCAGGTCCAGGCGTGCGGTGGTGGCCCCGGCCAGCCGGAGGCAGCCGACGCCCAGTCGGTAGCCGCCGGCACCTTCGGGCGGCTCGACCAGGTCGTGGCGGACCAGGACCTCTGTCAGGCGTCCCACGGTGGACTTGTGCACTCTGAGCTCCCGTGCCATCTGGCTCAGGCTCGCTTCGCCCTCCCTGGCGAGGATGGTCAGCACGGTGAGGGCGCGGTCGACCGACCTGACCGGCGCTCCGGACTCGGCCTTTCCGTTCGTGCTGGTTGCTGCAGATTCAGTGTCCATCACTGTCGAGGATGCCCTCCGCGCAGCACCCAGCACAAGACTAGGCGTCGCGCATGACGCAACCTATTGTGTGGTGCGCGACACAGTGTCATGCTGGAAGTGTCCCAATGATGTGGCAGCAGGGAGGCCCCCATGACTCTCAACGAAGGCACTTTCGCCGTCCCGGACGACGTCGACGCCGTCGTCCCGGACCCCCGAATCCTGCTGTATCCGAGGCTCCGCAAATCCCCCTTCTTCTGGGCGTCGCGCCGCCATGGGGTCGCGATGTACAGCGTCTACAACCACACGTACCATCCGCGTCACTATGGCGACCCGGTCGCTGAGTACTGGGCCCTGCTCCACGGGGTGACGCTGTGGGACGTGGGCGTCGAGAAGCAGATCGAGATCACCGGTCCCGACGCCTTCGCCTTCACCAACATGCTCGTGCCCCGTGACCTGACCAAGTGCGAGGTGGGGCAGTGCAAGTACGTGTTCATCACCGCCGAGGACGGCGGCATCCTCAATGACCCCGTCCTGCTGCGCCTGGGGGAGAACCACTTCTGGCTCTCTCTGGCGGACAGCGACATCCTGCTCTGGGCCCGCGGGCTCGCCTACCGGTCCGGCATGGACGTCACCATCGAGGAGGCCGACGTCGGCCCCGTGCAGGTCCAGGGGCCGCTCGCCGGGCAGGTCATGGCGGCCCTCTTCGGCGAGGACATCTTCGACATCGGCTACTACCGGCTCAGGGAGTACATGCTCGACGGCATGGAGGTCATCGTCTCGCGCACTGGATACACCGCGGAGCTGGGCTTCGAGATCTACGTGAAGAACGCCTCGCGCGACGGCGTCCGGCTCTGGGAGACGGTCTGGGCCGCCGGTGAGCCCTTCGGGATGAAGGTCATCGGCCCCTGCCACATGCGCAGGATCGAGGCAGGGATCCTTGCCCACGGCTGTGACATCACCTACCGGACCAACCCCTTCGAGGTCGGAATGGGATATGACTGGATGGTGGACCTGGAGCAGGAGTCAGACTTCATCGGCAAAGAGGCGCTGACTCGTATCAAGCAGGAGGGCGTGAGCCGCAGGCTCGCCGGAGTGGAGATCGGCGGGCCCCCGTTGGGGACCTACAACGACGGGTCGATGATCGAGGCGTTCCCGGTGTGGCACGGTGGGGAACGGGTCGGCGAGGTCACCTCGGCCTGTTTCTCCCCGCGGCTGGAGCGCAACATCGGCTTCGCGATGGTGCCGACCGGGCTCAGCGAGATCGGCACCGAGCTGGACATCGAGACCCCGGCCGGCGTCGTGTCCGCCGTGGTGGTGCCCAAGCCGTTCGTCGACCCCGCCAAGGACACTCCCAAGCAGGCCTTCCTCGGAGGCAACGGCCACACTCACACGGAGAACTGAGGGCACCCGCCGGTGGTCCGACAGGTTCGCGCCGACCCCCTGGGGGGTCCTGCGCAGCGGGAGGTCCTGAGCCAGCTGCTGGCTCGGCCCCGATATGAGGTGCTCCCCCTGGCAGGGATCGTCGACGACGCCGTGGCCCACCTGCCGGCCGGTGCCACCGTCACCGTCACCGCCTCGCCCGCCCGCGGCCCTGAGCCCACGATGCAGACCGCCGAGGCGCTGGCGGCGGAGGGCTTCCATGCGGTGCCGCACCTGGCGGCGACGCAGCACGGGGAGCATTCCCTGCCCGTGACGCTGGAGCGGCTGCAGACGGCCGGGATCCAGGAGGTCTTCGCCGTCGGCGGGGACGCCGCGCCCGGCGACGATCGCCGCGGGGCCAGCACGGCCCAGCGCGGGGAGACCTTCGACGACGGCGAACAGCTTCTGCAGGCGGTGCGTCGGCTGGGCCCGGAGCTGCGCGTCGGGGTGCCCGGCTATCCGGAGGGGCATCTGACGATCCCGGCGGAGGCGCTCGAGGGCTCCCTCGGACGCAAGGTCGAGCAGGCCTCCTGTGTGGTCGGTCAACTCTGCTTCGACCCGCTGACCGTGCTCAGCTGGGCCGGTGGGCTCCAGGCCGCCGGAATGACGCTCCCCGTGTTCGCAGGTCTCCCCGGGGCTGCGAGCTCGGCGCAGCTGATGCGCATCGCCGGGCGGATCGGCGTCGGAGACTCGCTGCGCTTCCTGGCCTCCGGCGGGGCCGGAGTGGCGCGACGGCTCGCCTCCCTGGGGCGCTATGACCCCACGCCGCTGGCGGCAGGCCTGGCCGCCGCTCAGGACGGCGGCGTAGTGTCAGGCCTCCATCTCTACACCTTCAACGCGCTCGAAGAGACTGAGCAATGGCGCCGGCGGCTGCTGGCCCGGCTCCAGGAGGGAGATCACGCATGACGACCACTCACCACACCGGAGGCGAGCAGATCGCCGAGGAGCGGCCCGCCGCACCATTGACCGCCCAGGACAGCCTGGGCATCTCCGCGCGGACCCAGCTGCGCCCGATCAGTGAGATCGGCACGGAGCTGGGGCTCGACGAGGACCTGATCGAGCCCTACGGGCGCGGCGTGGGGAAGGTGGATCTGGCCGCGATCGAGCGCCTGGCGGACCGGCCCCGAGCGAAATACATCCTGGTCACCGCGATCACCCCGACCCCGCTGGGGGAGGGCAAGACGACGACGGCGGTGGGGCTGGGTCAGGGACTGCAGCAGACCGGCCGACGGGCCGCCGTCGCGGTGCGCCAGCCCTCTCTGGGGCCCACCCTAGGCATCAAGGGCGGAGGCACCGGCGGCGGATGGAGCCAGGTTGTCCCCATGGACCGGCTGAACCTGCACCTGACCGGAGATCTGCACGCCGTCACCGCCGCGCACAACCAGCTGGCCGCCATGGTGGACAATCACCTCCACCGCGGAAACCTTTCCGGACTGCACCCCGAGCGGGTGACCTGGCGGCGCGTCATGGATGTCAACGACCGTTCCCTGCGGCAGATCGTCACCGGGATGGGGCCTGCTGGGGGAGGGGCGACGTCGAACGGTCCGGTCCGCCAGTCCGGCTTCGACATCACCGCCGCCTCGGAAGTGATGGCCACCCTCTCGCTGGCGCGCTCGCTGGAGGACCTGCGTGCCCGGCTGGGAAGGATCGTGGTGGGCACCACGGCGGAGGGTGAGCCGGTCACCGCAGAGGACATCAAGGCCGCCGGCGCCATGACGGTGCTGCTCAGGGAGGCGTTGCAGCCGAATCTGCTGCAGACCGTGGAGCACACCCCGGCGCTGGTGCACTGCGGGCCCTTCGGCAACATCGCCACCGGCAACTCCTCAGTGGTGGCTGACCTCATCGGGGTGCGAGCCACCGACTATCTGATCACCGAGGCCGGCTTCGCCGCGGACATGGGAGCCGAGCGGTTCTTCAACATCAAGTGCCGGATCTCCGGCCTGGTGCCCGACGCCGCCGTCGTGGTGGCCACGGTCCGGGCGCTGAAGGTCCATTCGGGGCGACACCGGGTGGTGGCGGGCCGGCCGCTGCCGGAGGCGATGCTCCAGGAGAACCCCGAGGAGGTCCGCACCGGGGCGGAGAACCTGCGCGCCCAGCTGCGGATCATCCGCCGGCACGGGGTCACCCCGGTGGTGGCGATCAATGCGTTCCCCACCGACTTTGCCTCCGAGCATGAGGCCATCGCGCGGGTGGCCGCAGAGGAGGGCGCCCGGTGTGCGGTCTCCACGCATTTCGCCGACGGCGGCGCAGGCGCCGCCGAGTTGGCGGAGGCGGTGGTGGAGGCGGCCGAGGAGCCGGGCCAGTTCCGATTCCTCTATCCGGACGAGGCGCCGCTGACCGAGAAGATCGAAGCCATCGCCACCGAGGTGTACGGGGCGGACGGAGTGGACCTCTCCCCGACGGCGGCGAAGGACCTCGCGGCCTACACCGAGGCGGGTTACGGTCACCTGCCGGTCTGCGTGGCGAAGACCCATCTCTCCCTCTCCGCGGACCCGAAGCTGATGGGAGCGCCGTCGGGCTGGCGGCTGCCGGTGCGGGAGGTGCGGCTCTCCGCGGGTGCGGGGTTCGTCTACCCGATCTGCGGTGCGATGCAGACCATGCCGGGACTGGGGTCGGCACCGGCCGCGGAGAACATCGACATCGACGCCGAGGGACGGACGATCGGGCTGTTCTGATCTCCCGCCGGACCAACTCGCCGTCGGCCATGGTCAGCCGGGATCGCGACGCCGGGTCTGGAACTCCTCGGCGAGGTCCGCGGGCGCGCAGGCGAACCAGGCATCCTCGAGCGCCACACGCAGGTCGTCAGGATCGATCGTCTCCAGCTGGATCAGCACGGAGGGGTGGCCGTCGAAATGCGGGGTGCTGAACAGGCCCGGAACCCCCGAGGCGAGGACGGCGTCCTTCTCGTCGAGGTCCTCCACGCGGACGGCCAGAATGGGGCCCGAGGGCGGCGTCTCGTCGCCGAACCGCCGGATGTCGGCCTGGGTGAACGGCCGCTCCCAGGCGAAGGCCGCGTTCAGCACGGACCACTTGGGGTGGCCGCGGTAGGTGCCCTCGACGACGTCGGGGAGCGTCGAGGCCAGGCTGCGGACGTCGTCGACGGTGGGCGCCACCGGGATCACCTTCTGCGGGTGCCGTGAGGGGTCAGGGGCGGGCGGCACCGTGGTCTGCAGCACCGTGGCCCGCAGCGTCAGAATACCGGGGTTCGGGCGCGGATCAGCAGGGGAGGCGGCCTGTTCCCTGGGGACGTTCTGCGTGGCAGGATGCTGGGAGATCGGCCCGGCAGCTCCGGGCCCTGACAGGAGAAGGCAGGTGCGGCCCGTGGCATGTCGTATCGGAGAGCTGGTGCTTCAGTCCCGCGACCCGGAGGCGCTCGCGCAGTTCTGGTGCGAGGTGCTGGATTTCGTGGTCCTGGACCGCGAGGGTGACGGCAGCATCGAGATCGGTGCTCGCGACGGATTCGGCGGCGCCCAGCCCACTCTCATCCTGAGCCCCTATGCGGCGCCGGAGCAGGCCCGGCCGCGGCTGCACATCGACCTCAACGCCACCGACCGGGACCAGGCCGCCGAACTGGAGCGGCTGCTGGCGATAGGAGCCCGCCCGGCCGACGTCGGCCAGTCCGGTGAGGAACCCTGGCACGTCCTGCAGGACCCGGAGGGCAACGAGTTCTGCCTGCTGCGCGCCCGGATCTCCCCGGTCCCCTCGTGACCGGCCGCCGCGCCACCTTGGTGCTGATGCGCCAGGTCCGGGACAGGACCGATCGCGAGTACGCCCAGCCCCTCGACGTCGAGAGCCTGGCCCGTGGGGTGCACCTCTCGGCTGGGCACCTGAGCCGGCAGTTCCGCCTCGCCTACGGGGAATCCCCGTACTCGTACCTGATGACCCGCCGGGTGGAGCGAGCCATGACGCTGCTGCGCCGTGGGGATCGCAGCGTCACTGACGCCTGCTTCGAGGTGGGGTTCTCCTCCCTGGGAACGTTCTCCACGCGCTTCACCGAGCTGGTGGGAATGCCGCCCAGCGAGTACCGACGGCGGGCCGCCGAGTCTCTGCGCGGAGTGCCTGCCTGTGTGGCGAAGCAGATCAGCCGGCCACGTCGCCGACCCGTCAGGAACCGAGAAGCCTGCTGCACCCGCCCGCTGTGGACCCCGGCATCACCGATGAGGAGCGGGAGGCCATCCTCTCGCTGATGAGCAAAGGCAGCTTCACCGCGCTGACCGTGGCCACCGATGACCTCGACGGGCCCTTCGAGTCCATGTCCACCGCCGGAGCCGACGTCGTCCAAGAGCCCATCGACCAGGACGATGGGGTGCGCGACTGCGCGTTCCGGGACCCGGCCGGCAACCTGCTGCGCATCAATCAGCGCTGAGCACCACGCTCCGGCCGGGAGCCCACGGCTCGGTGCGTGCGGACGTGGCATCATGCCCCCATGAGTTTCATACAGCAGATCGTGGTGCTGGATGCGGCCGACGTCGAGGCGGTCGCCTCCTTCTGGGCAGGCGTCCACGGCGGGACCGTGCGGCGCCCTGACCCCGACTGGTACGAGGTGGAGGTCGACGGTACGTTCCCGCTCGCGGTCCAGCATGCGCCGGACCATGTGCGCCCACAATGGCCCGACGGGCGGCCGCAGCAGATCCACCTGGACCTCTACGTAGAGGACATCCGGGCCGAGCATGAGCGGGTCATGGCCCTGGGAGCGGAGCTGCTGCAGTCCGCCGAGGATCTCGACGCGGAGACCGGGTTCCAGGTCTACGCCGATCCGGCCGGGCATCCCTTCTGCCTGTGCTGGGGCTGGAACGCCTGGCGGGCGGAGATGGACGGCTGAGCGACCCCGGGGTCCGGGGAACCGACGTGCTGCCGTTGTATCGTCGAGGGGCCCGGCAGGCGCACGCCGCCGTGGCTTCCCGAGGATCAGCGGAGGTGGAGCGTGACCGCACATGTCGGCGTCGTCGTGACCGACGAATACCTGCCCGGGGCTGAGGATCCGGACACCCCGGTGCTGCTGCCGGCCATGCGCGCGGCAGGGCTGAAGGCCACCCCGGTCGTGTGGCATGCCCACACCCCCGGCGACGGCGACTACGACCTGCTGGTGCTGCGCAGCCCTTGGGACTACCCGTGGCGCGAGGCGGAGTTTCGGGCCTGGCTCACCGAGGCTCACCGGCATGTGCCGGTGCTGAACACCCCGGCGCTGGTGGACTGGAACCTCGACAAGGTCTACCTGCGGGACCTGGAGGCGCACGGCGTGAGCACCGTGCCGACCCGGTGGGCGACCACCGAGGAACAGCTGCGAGCCGCGTTGGACACCCACGGGGACGACTGGGTGGTCCTCAAGCCCACCGTCTCCGCCGGCGCCCTGCACACCGGGCTGCTGCGGGCGTCCAGCGAGGAAGCGACGGATCTGGGGCGGCGGATCCTCGCCGAGGGCCGGATGATCATGGTCCAGCCCGAGGTGCCGGAACTCTCCGCCGGTGCGGAGAAGGCGCTGTACTTCATCGACGGCCAGCACACCCACACCATCTCCAAGGGCGCGATCCTCGCCCGCGGCGGCGGACTGGCCGGCGGCGAATACTCCGAGGACCCGCAGCCGGTGACCGCCACCGCCGCGGAGGCCGCCTTTGCGGAGTCCGTCATGGCCGCCATCGACGCCGCCTCCGGGGCCGAGCCCCCGCTCTACGCCCGGATCGATCTGGTCACCAGCGCCGAATGGGGGATCGTGCTGCTGGAGGCCGAGCTGTTCGAACCGGCGCTGAACCTGCACAGGGTGCCCGAGGCGGCGACGGCGCTCGCCGCTGCGATCGTGCAGCGGGTGGGGGCGCGTACAGGAGGCTGAGACGCAGGGCGGCCGGGGCGGAGACAGCCCGGAGTGTGTGGGCAGTCCACAACACTGTGTGCTCGCACCAGGTAGAGAGTCGGCACAAGGTCAGGAGAGTGCGGCCTCCAGCTCGGATCGGAACTTCGCAGCCCCCTCTTCAGGGGTGATCTGTTCGAAGAGCACCTCTGAATTGACACGTTGCATGATCTCCGCCGCTGCGCTGGCCCCCTGAGGCATGACCGCTGCGGCATCGACGATCTCATCAGAAAGGTCCGTCACAAAGTCGGCTGCCACCTGGTCAACGGTGTCCAGCTCAGCGACGACCGCCTCTCGCACGTTCGCGTTCCCGGGCAGCCCGAGTTCTGAGAGGAAGATCTCGCCGACGCGAGTGTCATTGATCATGAAGTCGATGAACTGTGCGGCTTCGGCCTGGTGGTCGCTCGTCTCAGCTGCCGCCAGATACATGCCGGGTTTGAAGTACATACCTGCTTGGTCGAACTCGGATTCGCCCGGAATGCGCAACAAGGTCAGGTGGGTTCCGGTCGCTTCGGAGAGCACCTCCAGCTGCGCGGACCAGGTCAGCGACATCGCGGCCTCCCCCGTGGCGATCGGAGAGTCGAGCAGGTCCAATGCCAAGCCTTGATCTGCCGATGGCTGGCCACCGGACTCTTGCAGGTCAAGAGAGCGTTGGAACCATTCCTCGAGGAGCTCGTCCTCGTACCCTAGGGTCCCGTCTTCTGTGAACAGCGCCTGGCCGTGCTGGCGGGCATAGACGCGGAATCCGACCTCGGCGAACGAATAGTCGCTGGTGCCGAAGGCCTGGCCGTCCAAGCCGTCTGAGAGCGCGTTGGAGACGTCTACGTACTCCTCCCAGGTCCACGTCGAATCATCCGGCATCGGGACGCCCGCGTCTTCGAACATGTCTGGGTTCGCGACCACGGAGAAGACATTGGACCCGGTGGGGTAGCCGTACTGTGCGCCGTCGATCTCGCCGCTGCTCAGTAGGTGGGCGTCGACGTCGTCTGTGGGGACGCTCCCGGACAGGTCTGCGAGGACGCCGCGACTGGCATATTCGCCGATGTATCGGTCTTCCTGCATCATGATGTCTGGTATGTCGCCACCGGCCACCACCGTCGCCAGGCGGTCCCAATAACCGTCCCAGTCGTTGACCTCAGGTCTCACGTCGATGCCTGGGTTCTCGTCCTCGAAGATATCGATCGCCTCTTGGAAGCGGTCTGCGCGATCGGCGGTTCCCCAGAAGGCGAACCGGAGCTCGACGTCCCCACCTTCCTCAGGTGAGGCGTCGCCGCCACATGCGGTGAGGGTCAGGGCCAGCACTGTGGCGGCGGCGAGTGCTGCTGGTGGTTGTGAGGAGCTGCGTGTGTTGCTCATGATGGGTGTTCCTCCTGCGACGTGATGGCGGTTCCGAAGTCTGTGTGGTCAAGGCGAGTGTCAGGCTGGGGCACCTCCTTCACGGGGTGTGAGATCCACGGCGGTGCCCTGCGCGGTGATGGCGAGCTCGATGGATCTGAAGGCGTGATGCTGCGTCATGGCGTTCTCGGTGCGCTGGAGGCAGTCGAGGATGAGACGCGCGAAGTAGGGGAAGCCGACCTGCCCTGTGACCTGGAAATGTCGTTCGCCTCCTGCATTGGCCAGGTAGAGGTGCCCGGGGCCCTCGTCCGTGCCGAGATTCATGTACTTGCGCAGCTCGATGAAGCCCTCGGTGCCGAGGATGAACGTGCGCCCGTCTCCCCAGGACTGGAGTCCGCCGGGGGTGAACCAGTCACAGCGGATGTAGCCGGTGGCTCCGGTGTTCGTGACGAGGTTCGCTTCTCCGAAGTCGTCCAGCCCCGGGTGCTCCGGGTTGGCGTAGTTGGCGATGCTGCTGTGTGCCACGTCGGCGTCCGTGGACCTCGTGTAGTGGAGGACCTGGTCCACGTTGTGGCTTCCGATGTCGGTCAGAATTCCGCCGTACTTCTCCTTGTCCCAGAACCAGTCGGGCCGGTTGGCGGGGTTGAGGCGGTGTGGGCCGAAGCACGTGACCTGCAGGACCCGGCCGATGGCCCCTCGTTCGACGAGCTGCTCCGCAAAGACGGCAGCCTCCACGTGAATGCGTTCCGAGTAGTAGACCGCGTACTTGCGTCCTGTCCGTTCGACGGCGGCACGTGCCTGGCCGAGCTGGTCCAGCGTGGTCAGGGGCGCCTTGTCGGCAAAGTAGTCTTTGCCGGCCTCCATGGCGCGCAGGCCGATCGCGCAACGTTCCGAGGTGACTGCGGCGCTCGCCACCAGGTGCACCGCCGGGTCGTTCAGCACTTCGTCTTCGGAGCGCGCCACCTGGGCCTGCGGGAACGTCCGGCGGAAGTCGTCGGCGCGGCCCTCGTCGGTGTCATAGACCCATTTGAGGGTTGCGCCGGCGTCGATCAGGCCCGAGCACATGCCGTAGATGTGCGCGTGGTCGAGCCCGACGGCGGCGATGATGAATTCGTCCTCGGCGACTACGGGTTGCGGTTTGTCCTCCGGGGTGTGCTCGACGGTCGTATGGCTCATGACGCGGCCACAGCCTGGGGAGTGGTGTTGAAGGCACGGATGGAGGCGCTCTTCGTGTAGAAGCGAGGTGCTCGTTCAAGGAGCGCGCCGTCCTTCGCGAAGGGGTCCTCCGCAGCGAGAGGGAGGTCAATGGCGCGGCGTTCGATGCCTGCGGCATAGATCGCGGTGATCACCTCGATCGTGAGGCGGCCGTCATGACCGTCGACGGCTGGGCGAGTGCCGGTCTCGACAGCCGTGAGGAAGTCGTCGATCTGCCCTCGGTGGAGGGTGTGGGCAAGCGGAGGCACCGCATCGCGGACGGCGTCGACCTCCGCGACACGGTGGGGATCACCGCCGTCTTCGCCGAATCCATGGGGCTGGGTGACTTCGGCGATGGCTTCGCCGGAGAGGCTGTAGCTGGCATCTCGACCCTGGACGGTGATGCCAGCACGTTCACCATGGTCGACGACGGAGCTCGTCACCGTCGCAAGGGCCCGCCGGTACTGGAAGACCGCGACGGAGAGGTCCTCAATCTCCGCGTTCTCGTGAGCGACGTTGGCCAGGACTGCGGTGACGGATTCGGGCCGTCCGAGCAGCCACAGGAGCAGGTCGATGTGGTGCACGGCGTGGTTGAGGGTGCAACCTCCGCCCTCCGTCTCCCATGTCCCGCGCCACCACAGGTCGTAGTAGGGCAGGCCGCGCCACCAGGAGGAGTCCACGACGACGCGGGTCACGTCGCCGAGGAGTCCGGAGTCCAGGACGGAGCGCAGTTGTGCGACGTCGTCCCGATAGCGGTTCTGTGCCACTGAGGCGAAGACTGCGTCGCTGGACTGCTCCGCGGCGAGGATCCGATCGCAGGCATCCAGAGAAGGGGCCATGGGCTTCTCGCACAGGACATTCACCCCGGCCTGCAGGCAGGCCACTGAGAGCGGCTCATGCGTCGAGGGCGGCGTGCAGATGCTGGCGACGTCCACCGACTCGCCGGCCCCGAGCATCTCCTCGACCGTCGTGTAGACCCTCGCATCGAACAGTCCGAACTCATCTCGACGAGTTCGGGCGTTGTCCGTCGAGACATCGACGAAGGCGATGATCTCGCAGCGCTCCGGGAAGTCCTGATACGCCTGAATGTGCAGTGCAGAGATGCTTCCGGAGCCGATGATCGCGACTTTGAGCACGTGTTTCTCCTCTGTGGATGAGTGGTTGTCGGGTGCCGCTGCCGCCAGCGAGGTCCATGGGGCCGTGGTTTTTCTGGTGAATCATGAGGGTCGGAGGACAGAGGCAGTGGTGTCCGAGCTGTGCGCCACGGTGTATCGGAGGCGCTCACCACGGCAGACTGTGCGTTGCGCATGAGCTCCGCTGGCCAGCGATGAAGGCCGTCGTCGCTCCGTCCGTCGGCGGCCTGTGGGGACCACGCCGTCGTTGTCCGCTCGAACCTGTCACGGCGATTCGTGAACGTTCACTTTTTGTGGCTTAGACTTCCTAAAGTGGAGATCCAAGAGAAAGTGAACGTTCACGAAATGTGATGACACGCACACTACGAGCGTGGATGGAGCTGTGTCAATAGTTTGGTCGGATTCCTATCGGTGTCCCACACAGGTCTCCTATCCGCTACGGTCAGCAAGAGAGCAGTCAGGAGGCGCCATGGCCCGGCAGGATCCCCACCCACAGACGTACCGTGCGACCAGTGCGCAGCGCCGCCCCACGCTCCACCAGGTCGCCAAGCGCGCTGGTGTCTCGCACCAGACGGTGTCGCGATTTCTGCATGGCGACCCCGGAATGAAGCCCGCAACAATCGAGCGCCTTCGTGAGGCCGTCGATGCCCTCGGGTATCGCCCGGACTTCGCCGCCCAGACTCTGCGTACGGGCCGGTCCAGTGTCGTCACGGCGATCCTTCCGGGCTCCGTCACCGGATTTCCCACGTCCACCCTTGCAGCCGCGGCCGAAGTCGCAGGGGAGGCTGGATATCACATGGAGGTGGCCGTGGTCGCCGGTCCATCCACGGTGCGTGCCCAGCGCGCTGCCGAGCTGCTTGCGTCCGGTCGCAGCGAGGGTGTGTTGTTCCTCGGCGATTCTCCGGACGGAGGTGTCCCTGCCGGGTACGGCAGCGGCGCCTTCGTGGTGTTCGACCAGTTCGACGACAAGCTCCGTGGGGTCGGACAGCTGGCTGACGCGACCCCAGTCGCGGATGCGATCTCGGGCCTCGCCGAGATGGGCCATCGACGCTTTCTCCATGTCGCAGGGCCGCAGGACTTCGTCTCGGCTCGCGCCCGCCGCGAGACCTTTCTCGCCACCATCGCTGAACACGCGGCCGACATCGAGGGACTTGAGAGTGCGGGCGTGATCGTCGGCGACTGGAGCGCTCAGTCAGGATACGACGCTGTCGCTCAGCGTCAGGAGATTGATTTCACCGCGATCATCGCGGCCAATGATGTAGTGGCCACCGGTGCGGTCCGAGCGCTTGCTGAGCGCGGTCTCCGTGTGCCGGGTGACGTCAGCATCGTCGGGTGGGAGGACCGCGAGATGGGACGGTTCATGAGCCCCAGCCTGTCCACTGTGGCCGTGGACCGTCGGGCTCAGGGCAGAGCGGCGATGCTTCGTCTGATCGCGTTGTTGCGCGGTGAGGAAGCTGAGCAGGCCGACGTGCCGGTGACTCGGCTGATCTGGCGTGAGAGCACCGGCCGTGCACCGAAGTTTCCGTGATTGGGCTTCCGACTCGCTGCGCCGGAACGCACCGCTTCTGCCAGCCTCGTCAAGATCTGGTCTCGGTGAAGATCCTGTACCCCCGGCGAGGGTCGTAGCCGTGGATCTCGCGGGTGCTGAGCACGGCCATGAAGTCGAGCACCCCTGAGGTGATGACCTGCCCGGGCACCAGCACGGGGAAGCCGGGCGGGTAGGGGGTGACGAAGCCGGCGGAGACGGGCTGCTCACCGGCGGCGACGCGCGCGCGGAGCTCCTCAGGGAGGACATGTTCGATGTTCTTCCGCTGCTGACCGTGGAAGAACGCGGTGCGCATGTCGCCGTCGGGGAGCACGTCATCGGTGGCATAGCCGGGCGAGAAGGCGCTGAAATCGGGCAGCGGAGGCATGGGCGCCTCGAGGGGGAGGCGGTCCTCGGGATGGCGCTGCGACTGCTCGTCCTCGAAGCGTTCGGCCAGCTTGACCAGCACCTCGATGAGGTAGGCGATGGCGCTGCGGGAGGTGCCGATGTTGGTCATGAAGAGCACCGTGTTGCCGCTGGTCTTGTTCACCTGGATGCCATAGCGGTCCATGAGGTGTTCATGCTTGAAGGTGTCGCCGTCCACGCCGGTGCGGCTGATCTCGATGGTGATCCGGCTGGGGTCCACGACGAACTCGTCCTGCGCCCAGGCCTTCCACATGGTGGCCAGGCCGTGGCGCAGCGGCATCGGCCGCCCCACGCCACGGTGATCAGCAGGGATGAGGTCGTGTGCGGTGAGCACGCGGAAGGTGCGGCGCAGCAGCGGGTGGCGGGCGATGGCCTGGGCGAGGCTGGCCGCCAGGTCGAGCTGGCGCTGCACGAGTTCGAAGCCTTCGAGCTCGACCTGGCGGCGTCCGATGTCGAGGGAGGACAGGATCTGGTAGTTGGGCGAGGTGGAGGTGTGCGTCATGTACGCCTCGTGGAAGGGCTCCTCGGCCTCTCTCCTCCACTCCTGATCGTAGACGTGGATCATCGATCCCTGCCGCAGCGCGGTGAGCGTCTTGTGGGTGGAGTGGGTGGCGTAGACGCGGATGCGGGCGTCGGGGCTCGGGATCAGCCGCTCCTCGAGCCACACCGCGTCGGGGGCAGGGTTTCCATCGGCGTCGCGCAGCCGCTCCTGCTGGGCGTGGTGTGCGGCGGCATGCGCGGGAGTCTTCAATCGCTGCTCGAGGTTCTTCGCGGCCGCCATCGCGGTGCGGCGCCGCGTCACGGGGTGGAAGGCGGCGAAGGCGAACCACGCCTCGTCCCAGAGGAACACGAGGTCGGGCTTGATCGCGAGGCACTCGGCCATGACCCGCTCCGGGTCGTAGACGATGCCGTCGAAGGTGCAGTTGGTGAGGGTCACCATGCGCACCTCGTCGAGCCGGCCGGCGGCTCGGTAGTCGAGCAGCATCTGTTTGATGCGGTCCAGCGGTACGGCCCCGTAGAACGCGAAGTCATTGAGCGGATACGCCTCGAGGTAGGCCGGCCGCGCGCCGGTGAGCATGACGGCGTGGTGGTGCGACTTGTGGCAGTTGCGGTCGACCATCACGACGTCGTCGGGTGCGACGAGAGCCTGGTGCACGATCTTGTTCGCCGTGGAGGTGCCGTTCGTCACGAAGAACGTGTGCTTGGCGCCGAATGCGCGGGCCGCGAGGTCCTGGGCCTTCTTGATGGTCCCGGTGGGTGCGAGCAGCGAGTCGAGGCCACCCGAGGTGGCGCTCGTCTCGGCGAGCAGGAGGTTGAGGCCGTAGAAGTCGACGAGGTCCCTGATCCACTTCGAGGACACTACTGATCCGCCGCGAGCTACCGGCAGTGCGTGGAACACGCCCACCGGGCGCCGCGCGTGACCCTGGATGGCCGTGAAGAACGGTGTGTCATAGAGGTGGGAGACCCGGCGCAGCAGGGAGAGGTGCAGCTCGAGCTGATCCTCACGCCAGAAGACGCGACGGAATCGACGGGTGAGGGCGCCGGCGAGGTCCTCGATGTGGGCACCGGCCATGAGGTAGAGGTCCAGCTCGGGGCGGATCGCGGCCAGCGTGTCGGCCAGCCCCAGCACCCGCTGCACTGAGGCGAGCGAGCTGCGCGCCGACGCCGACGCCTCCGCCACCTGGGCGCGCGCGAGGTGGATGGACTCGCGCAGGTCCCGGCTGAGCGGCTGGTGTGTGTGGTCACTGAAGCCCGGGCGCACCACACAGGCGAGGATGTTCGGGTTCGTGAGCACTGCGGCGACCGCGTCGTCTGCCGAGGGGACGACCACGAACTCGTAGATGAACGCGTCGGCCGGTGCGCGCAGGCGCAGACCGTCGGCCCGCATCGTGTCCCGGTCGGCCGCGGTGGTCTCGTCGATCACCAGCACCTCGAACCGCGGACGTGGGTCAGAGTCGGCCGAGAGCTCCGTGCGCTCCTGCTCCTCGAGGTGCTCGTCGCGCGGCTCATCGGGGACGGTGTCGCCGCGCAGCCGGTGGACCACCCGGCCGATGCGGTCCAGGGCGGTCCGGTAGTCGCCGGCCTCGAGCAGATCTCCGATGTCTCGCACGTAGCGCTGCCCGAAGCCGGCCCAGTACATCTCGATGGTCTCCAGCGCACGCAGCGAGCGGTGGATCTCACTGTCGGACGCCAGGACCTCCACGGCGTCGCTGCCCAGCGCCAGGCGTTTGACCGCGAACCGGAGGTACTCCCACGCGTCGCTGCGCAGCCGCCAGGTGCTCGCAGGCATCCCTGGATCGCGTTCCAGTGCAGCCGACCAGGGTGCCGGGGCGAGGGCCTCAGTGCCGGAGGTGGCGTGAGGACCGGAGTCCTGAGAGTTCTGGGGTGCGGGGTGGTCAGCGCCATTGCTGATCATGATCAGGGGAGTGTCCTTCCAAGCGTCGGTCATCCGCCAACGGGTGTGTGCCTCGATGATAGAGGCCAGGACGTCACAGGCATGTTGCAGGGACCCATGAACGTGACGGTTCAGCCGACCTGCTGGGATGGCTGCGGCTGCGACGCCGGCTCGGGACGGTGGACCCCGCGAGGTCGGTAGTCGAGGCTCGCTGAGACTCCAGCCAGGTCAGCCAAGAACCAGACGATGGCGAGCCACATCTCTGTGCCCTGGAGACTGACTGACGTGTCTTGTGTGCCGACCGTTCGGGGGTGGGGCGCACGAAAACTGAACCCTGAAGCGCCCGAGGCCTGGGATGAGCCGTCTCCTTCGATCCACTGCCCGAGAGTGTCGGGCAACCAGGCCTGCGCCAGCTCGGTGATGTCTGACTCACGATGGCCCGTGTACTGGGAGGCCAGCCACAGGGGGTGGGCGACGTCGAGCACGTTGCATGCTGTTCGCCGGTCCGGTCTGAACCACCGGGGATCCTCGGCATGGCGCAGGACGGTGTCGATGACTCGCTCAGGGTGGGGGACAGGGACACCGAACTGCGCGAAAGTTCCTCGGGTCGTGCGGTAGTAGCCGTTGACGATCTGGAGAAGTCCGTCGCCAGCCCGCGGAGACCCCCACATGCCTGTCACAGGATCGACGTGACGCATCAGCCAGCCGATCACTGTCTCGATCTGTCCTTCTGACGTGTGAGGGCTGCGTGCGCTGTTCCAATGGATCGCAGTGGCCAGGATGTCTGTCCTGTCGCCAGCGCCCCATACCTCCGACGTCCATGGCAGGCGTTCCAAGGAGTTCACCACGTCTGCGGGACCTTGCCTGGACACCATGGTGATCGGGTGAGCGAATGCACTGCCGAGGAGGTCCAGCGCGTAGCCGGTGGAGAGTACGTGATAAGCCGTCTGAGCGTCGGCGTCCTCATGAGGTGGTGCGACGGGGGCGCCATCTGCAGACAAGGCACAGATCATGCCTGTGGAGGAGTCCTGCAATGATCGGAGCTGCTCGACGAGTTCCTCGCGTGGCAGCTGTGGGGGCGAGTCCCCGAGGAGTAGATCCGCGATCTCGATCGCATCTCCCTGAGCCCGTGTAGTCGGAGCTCCAGAGGGGTGGCTGGTGAAGAGACCGAGCTCAGGCGACCAATGAGACTCCAGGAGGGGCCGGGCGCTGCGTCGCGCGTCGTCCGCGAAGCGCTCCAGCCGGGAAGCCAGGCTTGTGCCATGGGCAAGGGGGCCGGGCCGGGTTCGATACCTGATCACTCTGGCGGGATTGCCTCCGACCACGGCGCCGGAGGGGACGTCCTTCGTCACGACAGATCCTGCGCCGATGACAGACTTGGAACCTACCGTGATGCCGTCGAGCAGGACGGCGTTGGAACCGATCCATACGTCATCGCCGATGGTGATGCCCTGGCTCGTCAGCGGCTGACGGAAGATCTCGATGTCCGGGTCGCTCATCGAGTGGTTGAAACCCAAGATTGAGGTGTGTGCGCCGATCCTGACGCCGTCGCCGGCGCGGACGTCTCCTCTGACGACGGTGTACACGTTCACCGAGCAGTGCCGCCCGAACGTCACGTCACCGGTCACGTAGGCTCCGGCCGCAATGTAGCTGTGGTCCCCCATGTCCAGGCTGTCCACGTCGACGCAGGCCATCTCGGAGACGAAACATGAGTCTCCGAACCGCGCTCCGGTCTCTTCGAGAAGGCGCAGGTGCTCCTCCTGAGCGGCCCGCTGCCCGGAGCTCAGCTCGGCTCCGGCTTTCCACGGGGAGTAGTCGACATCCTGTGAGGGCCTTCGTCCCGACTGGCTCATGGCCTGATCCTCTCGTGTATCGCCCACCAGCTGAAGGCCTGCTCATACTCTGAGACCATCGTGTCTGCTGAACGGAAAGGTGAGATCAGGTCTGGCCCGCCCGGGGGGGCTGGCCCGTGCGACCTGCGGCTCTGGCGAACGAGGAAAACCCCCGGCCAGAATCGATCTGACCAGGGGTTTCAATGGTGGGCCCTGCGGGGCTCGAACCCGCGACCAGCGGATTAAAAGTCCGATGAGCCTGTGCGGCTGATGTGCCCGTTCGAGTATCATCCCAGGTCAGGCCTGTTGAGGGTGTTGGCTGGATCCGGCTGAATCGAGCGTCGGCCGAGTTTCCTGCGTACTGACTGCGTACTGAGAGGCCGTCTCGGACTTGTCACCCCTCGCCGCTACGATGACCACCGAGGCCCCTGGATAGTGACTGCATCCAGAGGCGTCAGCTCGTCGGATTCATATCGTGAGGTCATGGCGCGCACTCGTGACGAAAAAAATGAAGTCACAGAGTGTCGGCTCTGGGGGAGAGGCTCAGGCGCATGGGATACTCTCTCAACGGGTTCAGGAGAGGAGCCGGAGTTATGTCTGCAGGTCTCATTGACCGCGTGACCGACGAGCAGCTTCACGCGGAACGCACTGAGCTACTGGCGCGAATCGGCATGTCGGAGGAAGAGTTGATTCGTCGAGGTGACGCCTGGACGCTTGCGACAGAGGAGCAGTGGCAAGCCCTCAGCCGTCTTGAGAACATTCGCTTCCTTCTTGAGCTGGATGACTGAAGGTGGCGAGCCCGCCTCTCTCTGGGAGGAGGCGCACTCTTTCGCAGAGCGTCTGAACTACCTTGTCGCAGGAGTCCTTGTTGGAGATCTCCCACAGTTTCGCGCCGAGGAACACCACGAGCGGCTGGTCGTCGTGTCGACTGGGACCGAGGCGTTTCGGCTGCGCAGGAGTCTCAGCGATGCTCAGTTTGCGCTCTTGGATGTGAGCTTTCATTGCGTCTGGAACAGCTCCAAGTCATTTCTTGGGATCCACAAGTCAACATTCAAGCTACGTGGCCCCGACGGCGGGCATCCGGTCTTTCACATGGACTATCTTCGTCGTCCCCACAGCCGGAGCGTTCCAGTCGCTCACTACAATGTCTCGTCACAGCACCCCGTCGTTCGTGAAATGGTCGATCCGGCCGGGGCGGCTGATGATCCGGAGTCCACGCGAAAGATTCACATCCCAGTGGGCGGCCATCGATTCAGGCCAACTCTGGAGGATGTTCTTCAGATGCTCATCACGGACTTCAACGTTGAGTGTAAGCCAGGTTGGAGAGGCAGCATCGAAGAGGGGCGAGGGATCTTCAGGGAAACACAAACGGCTGCGGCAGTTCTTGATCATCCCCAGAAAGCTGCCGAGGAACTTCGTCGTCAGGGTTTCTCGGTGGAGTGGACCGGCCCTCCGAAGGAACAGCCCGTCGATATTAGGGCGGAGAGTTTCTACCGGTACTAAAGTGCCTATGGCCCGGGGCGGATGAGGCTCTGCTTTCTGGAGTCGCCTCAGCGCCTTCACTTCGTTCTCAATAAGTCTTGACGCCGGGGGAGAGAATCGGCTATCACGCGCACGCATGCGCGACCCCCCTTAGGGTCGCTCAGGGGAGAGGCCGCTAAACCCCCGCTGTTGCCGCCCCCTTGGTCCTCAGAGTTATGACCCGCCCCTGTCTCCGTGGTCGCCGAGTGATGCTGTCAGCGCATCGGATGCCCCGTGATTCCAGGGATCGGGCCAGATTTCTGGGCAGATTAATGCGAACGGCGGAGGTTCCAGAGACACTGCGGGCCGGACCCCAGCTTGATGCTGGAGCCCGGCCCGTGTGCGCGCTCAGGGTGATCAGGCCTCGCTGCGTGCGCCGGGCCGGATGGTGACGGCCTTAGGCTCCAGGGGCTCGATGCCGTACCGGGCGATCACTCGGGCGGCGACCTGGTCAGAGTCGAAGAGGTAGTCCTCAGAGAACTTCACTTCGAGCTTCTTCCGCTCGCCGACTGCGATGCGGGACATGTCGGAGAGGATCACCGGAGAGGTGTCACTGCTGCCGCCAGTGGTCTCGTCGGTTGCTAGCCGGGAGGAGGTGCGGACCCGGATTCCGAAGAGCTGCTTGCGGGCATCCATCCCCGGCGATGGCGAGAGCTGGTAGCGCTGGTCCCCATCCTTCAGCGTCCGGATCTGGTTCCAGATGCTGGGGTGCATGAACCACACCAGGGAGCCGATTTCCTCGCTGTTGCCGGTGTCGAGCTCCAGGGCGGTTTCTGCTTCGCCGAGCATGTCAGCCAGCTCGTCGAGGGTGGGCGCGCCACCGTCTGTGCCGCCGAAGGGGTCGAGCTCGTTGACGTCGGCGAAGTTGCGGATGCCGGTCATGTTGGAGCCGCTGCCGTCTCCGACGAGCAACTGGCGGTCGAGTTCCCCGACGAAGGTGCGTTCCATGTCGGTCTGCACCACACTGCGGACCTCGGGAGCGGAGTCGTCCAGGGCCTCAGCGTTGACGTAGGCCAGGGCTGCGAGCTTGGAGGGCTCAAGCCGGATGCTCTCGGTGCTGGGGTCCGAGGTCGGGATGGATTCGCCCTCGGCCACGGTGGCGACCGAGACGGAGCCGGTCAGCTTCGGGATGTCGAGGGTGGCGCCCTCCATCGGGAAGATGGTGGGGCCGGACTGCAGCACCACGGAGCGGGCTCGAATCCGGTCGTACCAGGTATCTGCCTGGTGGTCGGGGATCAGGGCCTCAGCGGAGGCGGTGGAGGTGGCCCGCATGTGTCGGTATTCCCGCAGCGTCGGCAGCCACATGTCGGTGTCGCGCTGCCCGCTGCCGGGGCCGCCGAAGGTGATCCCGTCGGGGCTTTCGGGGTGGGGGATTGGCTTGGCGGTCGCCAGGTCTCGGGCTTCGAGGATTTCGGCGCGCTCGATCTGCTCAGTGAGCTTGTCGAAGCGCTTGGCGTCCTCCTGGTACTGCGCGGCCTCGGAGGGGGTGAGGTCACGGCTGGCGCGCTCGGCGGTCTTCATGGTGCCCTTCAGTCCTTCGAGGATGGCGGCGCGCTGCTGGCGGAGTTCAATTGCAGTAGGCATGATGATGCGTCTCCTTCAGACGGTTGATGAGCGCACGGATTCAGTGCGCTGGATCGACGTGACGGAGGTCGACAACCCCGGCGAGGGGTCGGACTCTCGGTCATGGCCCCGGCGAGGGGCCTTCATCTGAGGGACGCTGCGAACGTCGCCAGAGCTTGCGGGGCACTGTCCTCTATCTGCAATGATACTACGATTCATCAGGTATTTGCATCCTTCGCGTTGCTGAGATTGACGCGTGCTTCGCACATCAGTGTCCCGCCGGCGTCGAGTTCGGCCTCGATGGTGTCGCGGGCGTAGACCTCGATGAGGTCGCCCTGTCGGGCATAGGCGATGGAGGCCACCGGTTCCCCGTTGTCGAGTCGTTCGTTGATCGACTCGAGGACGAGCTCGCCGAGGCGCAGCGTCTGCATTGTGGTCAGCCCGTCGATGGCCTGGTCTCCGAGAACGTCGTCTGTCATGGTCTGGTCCTCCTTGTCAGGATGGTTCGTGTTCTGTGATCACGTCGGCAATGCCGCGAAGGTGGGCGATGGTTGCTCGGGCTTGCTGCAGCTCGTCCTGGGCGGCGCGTGCCTTGAGTCGGTAGCGGCGGGCCTCGCGTCGTAGCCCGTAGATGGTGGTCTGGGCCTTGTGGAGTCGGTGGGTGAGCTCGCGGCCGTAGTCCTTGGCGGCGGCGTTCTGCTCGGCGTCGAGCACGAGGCCGGACTCGCTGATGATGTAGGTCGACTGCTCTCGTCCAAGCGAGTCGGTGACGTGAGTAGTACTCACCTCATCCTCGTCCAGCGAGTCGGTGACCGGAACAGTATTCCGCCCGTCTCGTCGTCGTCCGCCGTGCTGGGCGGCCTCCAAGTCGTCCCTGGGGGTCTCGGAGGGCAGGGGCTCCTCGGGGTCACCGCTGGCGCTGCTGGTGGTGTAGACGGTCGTGGCGGTCATCAGGGGGCCTCCTGTGTGGCGTCGGTGCGGCTGCGCTGCTGAATCTCGCGGTACAGGCGATTGGCGGTCGCGCCGGGGTCGAGGTGCTGCCATATGGCGATGAGGTTCGCGGTGCGCTGCTCATAGGCGAGGGCCATCGCGGCCTCGGCTTGCATCAGGGCGGGGAGCTCTACCGGGTCCAGGTCGAGGTCGATCAGGCCGACGTTCTTGCGGAGGGCCTTCACGTTGTCGTCGAAGGGGTTGCCGGGTAGGTGCTCGGGGGTGCTCGGGTTCACTCGGGGCCTCCTGTGATCGGTGCGGGGGTGCTGTGTGCTGGTGTTCCCTGTTCCCCGGACATAGGGGTGGGGAACGGGAACAGTGCCGTCATGCGACGCCCTGCGAGGTGTTCCCTGTTCCCCGGACATAGGGGTGGGGAACGGGAACAGTGCCGTCATGCGACGCCCTGCGAGGTGTTCCCTGTTCCCCGGACATAGGGGTGGGGAACGGGAACAGTGCCGTGTTCCTGTTCCCCGGGAACGCTGGGGGAACGGGAACGGGCGTCTGCTCCGGTGTCGATCTGGGATCGGTAGACCCGGAGCACATCGGCGGCCCGGTCTGTGCGCCAGTGCATCCGCTCCTTCACATCGCGGACGCTCGACGGCGGCGGGTCCAGTCGCGCCAGGGCGTCCAGATCCTCGGCGGGGACTGCTGCGGGTTTACGCTCCCCGGCCTCGGCCGCGTAGACGATACATGTGCCGTCCTGGTGCATCACGAAGGTTCCTGCCAGCGGTTCACGCTCCCCGGTCGGCGAGTTGGCCCGCAGACCGCCGTGCCGGTCCTTATAGATCGACACGTACGCGGAGCCGCCAGAACCGGGAGTGAATGGCTCCTTGACGGTGACCTGCAGCATCACGCCTCCGGCGGCGCGGCGCTTGGCGGCGGTGCCGGTCGGTCCCTTGTCGCCTCCGTGCTTGGAGACGTGATCGACGGCGATCACACACGCCCCCGACATCGCTAGGGGTTTCAGTACGGCCGCGTTGGCGAGCGTGAAGTCATCCGGGCTGTTCGAGTTCAGGGCCATCGCTGGCAACAGCTCGCCGATGCTGTCGAGCACCACCACATCCGCGCCCCACTGCGATAGGTCCATCACCACGGACTGCAGCTCGGCCCGGTCGTCAGGTTCGGCGTACCTGAATCGGTCCAGGCTGGTCAGCTCGTCGGGCTCGGCTCCGATAGCCAGCAGCTTGGAGACGATGCCTGCCATGGAGTTGTGGTCCAGGTCGATCACTGCGGCCCGTCCGCCGCCCCTGATCGTCCTCAGGGCCGCGTGCAGCGCGATGGTGGTCTTGCCGGACTCGGGCTCACCGAAGACGACGTTGACCTGCCCTCGGTAGAACAGTCCCGTGCCGTCGGTGCGAGGCAGAATCTCCGGGGCCGGAGGGTCGGGCATTCCTGCGGCCAGGAACGCCCCCACGTCGCCGTAGAGGCTCCTGTTCCCGTTCCCGCCCCCTGTGTCTGGGGAACGGGGAACGCTGGTGTTGTCCTCGCTCATGCGGCCTCCTGTCGTCCGGCCTGCCGTGCCCTCAGGGCTCGGCGACGCTTGATCATCTCGTCAGCGGGGAAGGGGTTCAGGTGGGCCTGCTCGGCCTGGTACGCCAGTTGCTCGTCGGTGAGCTGTGCGCGGCCGAGGCGCACACCCTCGGCGACTCCGAAGTGATAGCCGGTCTGATAGATCGAGACCTCGCGCTCACTGCTCGGGGCCGGGAGCATGTAGGCGTCGGGGCTGGTGTCCTCGGGCCGCATCAGGTGTCCTCACCGGCCAGGGGCCGCAACTCGCACAGAGTGATCGTCGCCTCGCAGCCTCTGGCCTGTGCGCGCTCCACGGCGCGCTGTGCGGCCTTCAAGCTGAGGTGAATCTGCCGCCGGTACCTGGTGGTGTCGTCGTGACTGCGCACCGTGGAGACCACGGCGAAGCCGTCGACCTTCTCGCGGGCTACCAGGTCAATGTGTGCTTCGCTCATGCCGCTGCCCCCTCGGCGTTGGCGATGACCTCGGCGAGCTCGGCCGTCTCGACGCCGAGCACCTGCGCGGCCTTGAACACGTCGTCGACGGTCAGCAGCCGGTCACCCTCGGGCCGGTCATCCCACGGGCAGGAGGGCCGGGGCGCGATGATCGCTTCGAGCAGGAATGTCGGGGTGACCTCCAGGGCCTCGGCGAGCTCGACGACCTGCACGGTGCCCAGGTCGTCGTAGTGGGCGGCCAGCAGACCGCCGAGGGTCCACAGGGTCGAGCCGCCCTCGGCCAGCAGTCGGGCGTGGTCGGCTTCGATGGCCGCGTCATCGTCGGCGGCGAATCTGTCGACGGCGATGAACAGCACGTCGGCGAGGTCTTGGGCCTGCTCATGGCGCAGTTGCATCGTCACCGCGTCACCGGCGCTGGTGATTACGTCGAGCTGCACGACTCCGGGCTGTTCCGGCGAGAGGCTGCGGAGGATGAATCGGGCTTGACTGCCGGGCAGTTCGTGTGTGGTGGTGTGCTGGTCGGGGTGCTCGGTGGTGGCGATAGACTGGGACATGACAGATGCCTCCTGGTAGGTGTCTGATTCGGGGAACGGGCCGGTGACTTCTTGGCGGGAGTCCGGCCCGTTCTTTTCGTTCATGCGGGCTGTCAGCGCGTCGTGTGCGTCCTGGCCCTGCTCGCAGCGCACCGTCTCGCAGTAGAAGGGGCCGCGCTCGGAGGGGTACGCATAGAGCGCGTATCCGCAGCTCTCGCAGTGCTCGACGCGCCTCATGCCGCGCCCTCCGTCTCGACGCCGCCGACGCCCTGAGCGCGCTGGGCCTCCACATAGGCGATGACGTCGCGGGGGTCGTACTTCACTGCGCGCCCGATCTTGAAGCTGCGCGGACCTTCCCCGACGCTGCGCATATACCGGAGCGTTCCCAGAGGGATGCCGGTGTATCGAGACGTCTGCTCATACCCCCAGAGCGGTGGCGGGGCGTGGTCTTCCGGGTTGGCGATGGTGTCCTGCGCGGTAGCGTTCATGACGCCTCCTATCCGTTATGTTGTTAGCCAACAATGAAGACGATACACAACGCGTCGGGGTCACGCAACACTGTTTTGGTACCCTTCCTGTATGACCAACACAGAGGGCTCTCACGGCAACCTCGGGCCGGATGACTACTTCCGCCTGAACATGAAGTCGGAGCGGGAGCGTAAGGGCTGGAGTCAGGCGCAGTTCGCAAAGGAACTGGAAGCGTCCGGAGGGCCGACGCTCCATCAGCAGACGGTCCAGAAGATTGAATCTGGGACGCGTTCCGTAAAGCTGACCGAGGCTAGCGCGATAGCTAAATGCCTAGGTGTGAACGTCGACGACATGCTGGCGGACGTCACGGATAACGCCCTCATGGACGCCGAAGACGAGCTCGAAGAGCGCCGGAATGCCGTATATAGCGCGGTCCGACGCTACTGGGAGGCAGGGTTGGCTCATGCCATCATCCTCGACGCTTATAAGGCGGCAGGACTTGATCCCATCCACATCCACATCGGGGAGGTGCTGCCCGAGAATCTTGAGGAGGTGGCAGTACGCCAGTGGGAGTACTGGGGCAGTCTCCATGAGGTGACGAAGCAGTTGCATCGACTCAGAGCCAGGGCGGACCCCGAGATCGCCCCGTTCATTCCAGGTGCAGCGCCGCTGCAGGAGCCTGCGGGTGAGTACGTCGGTTACTTCTTCAAGACACATCCTCGGCTAACAGGCTCCAACGGGATGGTGCCGGTAGACGGCGAGTCTGGCGAATAATGCCGCAGCGTCGTAACCGCCGGGCCGGGGTCGAAGACCTCTGGCGGCTGTCTGACGGGTCACCGTCGAAGCGTGACGGCCAGGGGCTCCGGTGGCGCGCCCGATGGGTAGACCCCTCCGGGCGGGAGCGGACCAAGGCGTTCGGGCGGAAGGTGGACGCTCAACGCCACGTGGACAGTGTGACGACGGCGCTCACCACCTCTACCTACGTAGACCCGTCGGCGGGCCGGTCCACAGTCGGCGCGGCCGTCCGGCGCTACCTCGACGGCTTCACCGGCAAGCCGAAGACGGTCAGTAGCTATGAGTCCGTGGCCCGGTCCCGCATCATGCCCCGATGGGCCGATGTCCCCCTGGATGCGGTGATCCCCTCCGATATCTCCGCGTGGCTCGCAGACATGCAGCGCGGCCCCGAAGCCGTCTCAGCGGCCCGCGCCCGTCACGCTGGCCTCCTGCTCCGTCAGGCGCTCGATAGGGCGGTGGATGACCGGCTGATCCCTCTGAACCCTGCCGCCCGGGTGAAGCTGCCCAGGGCAGGGAAGAAACGCACCGGCCCCCGGCTCGGCGTTGACGAGCTTCACAAGGTTGCCGACCAGATGCCCACGGCCACGGATCGAGCTCTGTTCCTCACTCTGGCGACGGCTGGCCTCCGGTGGGGTGAAGCTGTGGCGCTGCGGGTCGGAGCTGTTGAGTTCGACCGTCAGCGGATCACGGTCAGCCGGACCTACGTGGATATCGGCGGGCGCATCACGGAGGACGTGCCGAAGTCGCACGCAGCCCGATGGGTGCCTCTGGCCCCGGCGCTGGCCGACGAGCTGCGGCCCCTCCTCGACGGCAAGCCGGACGATGCTGACGTGTTCACTGCCCCCGGTGGTGGGGTGCTGCGCTCCGGCAACTGGACCACCAGGGCACTCCGTCCAGCTCTCCGCGCCGCCGGGTGCGACGACGCCATGAGGGTCCATGATCTGCGGGGAACGTTCGCGTCCATCGCCGTCCAGGCCGGAGCCAACATCAAAGCCTTGCAGCGGGCTCTCGGCCACGAGTCAGCGACGCTGACTCTCGACACGTACGCGGACCTCTACGAGGACGACCTCACCGGGCTGGGGGAGAGGATCAACTCTGCTGCGTACTCACTGCGTACTGGCGGTCAGGAGAAAGACGAGAACCCCCGGCCAGAATCGCTCTGACCAGGGGTTTCAATGGTGGGCCCTGCGGGGCTCGAACCCGCGACCAGCGGATTAAAAGTCCGATGCTCTACCAACTGAGCTAAAGGCCCGCGATGCGACTCTCGGGGCGCCCGTCAGGCGTCCCGAGGCGCCTTCTATGGTAGACCATCACGCTGCCTCGGCGGTCGACGTCGTGACCTCGCCACCGAACGGCCCGGCATCCGTCGGATGATCTCCGGGACCCGCCGGGCTCCCGGGAATCACCCCTCCGTGCTGCGTGTTGGTGCCACCCTGGTGACCAGCGACGTTTAGCGGCATAATTGCCCCCACCGGAAGGAGACGTGATGAGCAGCACAGCACGCCATCGCCGACCGAAGATGACCGATCCTGCAGTGTTCGACGAGCGGGAGGGCGGAGCCGACCCGGCGACGATCTCCCAGGCCGCGCAGGACACCGCCCACGCCCTGGTCTACCACGGCCGCGACTCCGACGATCCGGAGGTCACCGAACGTTTCATCAGGCTCGCCGAGACCGAAGGCATCGAAGCCATCGCCGAGCTCTGGGCCGACTCGCCGGCCCACTCCCTGGCCGGCAGCCTCTGGCGGATCTACGCCATCCGGGCCGCCGTGCAGGAGAATCCTCGTCGCCTCTCCGAGTACTACAGCGCGGGCCGTGGTGACACGACCACTGCTGCGATCGCTGGTGTTCCCGAACCGCCTACCTCGGACGAGATGACCAAGCTGGCGGACATGGTCCTGGCAGGCATGTACACCGGTGACATCGACGTCGCCTTCGACCGCGCCGCAGCCTTCTGCCGGGTGATCTCCCGGGGTGAGGCGCACTGGGCGGACAGCCATGAGGGCACATCGGACGACGTCGCCCGCCGCATGACCACCCGTGCTGACCAGCTGGTGCGCACCGCGGAGGAGCTCGAGGCCTCGGCACGGGCCTTCCGGGCAGGGGTCCTGGACTGAGCCCGGGGCCTCCCCCCAAGTCACGACTTCACAACGTTGCCTCGCGATCCCTGTCATCATGCGGATCGAGTAGGAAGATGAGGGTAAGGTTGCGCCCGAGGAAGCTCGGGCGTGTACGGCCCGAGTTCGTTCGCGCCTGTACGGCGGGAGGGGCCGCATGGTTCGGACCCGCGCGCGTGGACGTCCACCGCACTTTGATCATGACGAGGGTCAGCAGCAGCTGACTGACAGAGGGGCGACTCATGTCGGAGAACAACCCATACGGCCAGCAGGGCGGATGGCAGCAGGGCCAGAATCCCCAGCAGGGCCAGCCCGGCTACGGGCAGCAGGGTCAGCCGGGCTACGGGCAGGGCCAGCCGGGCTACGGGGGCCACCAGTACGGCCAGGGCGGCTATGGAGCAGGGGGCCCCGCGGGGCCAGCTGGCCCGGGAGGCCCCGGCCAGCCGAGTGGGCCTGGAGGCCCCGGAATGCCGGGCGGCCCCGGCGGTCCCGGTGGCGGCGCCGGTGGCAAGGGTCCCGGCAAGGGGCTGATCTTCGGCATCATCGGCGGCGTCGTGTTTCTGCTCGTCATCATCGCGGTGGTCCTGTTCTTGGTGCTCGGACGCGGGGGCGGGGACGACGGCGAGAACGGCGGTGGCGAAAACGGCGGGGAGGAGAACGGCGGAGCGGCTGTCGAGCCGGGCGCGGACTCGACTCCGGACGGTGCCGTGGAGGCGTATCTGACGGCGCTGGCCGAGGGCGACGCCGAGGGAGCGCTGTCACTGATCGACGCGCCTTCTGACACCACCCATATGACCCAGGAGGTCCTCGACGCCTCCCTGGAGCTCGCGGACATCACCGAGATCTCCGTCAACGAGGTCGAGGTCGGCGAGTACGCGTTCAGCGAGGAGGTGACCGCCACCTTCACCGTCGGTGATGAGGACGTCACCCATCGCTTCTGGACCTCCACCGATGACGAGGGCGACTCCTGGTATCTGGACGCCTCCATCACGCTCAGCGAGCCCTCCGCGGGCGCGCTCGACGTGACCGTCAACGGCGTAGAGTTCACCACCTCGGACACCTACGTCTTCTTCGGGGCGGCCTATGAGCTGGACATCGCGCACGAAAACTTCACCTTCGAGGGTGACGACAGCGTCGTCTACGCGACCGACACCTACATCTCCACCAGTGATCTCACTCCGATCCTCACCGAGGAGGCCGAGGACACCTGGCGTCAGCTGATCATCTCGGAGGTCGAGGAATGCGTGGCCTCCAATGAGAAGGACGCCGGCTGCGGCCTCGACATGCCGGATGAGATCTCCGGCGCCGAGGTCATCGACGGTTCGATCGAACGCAGTCTCCCGTCCTCCGACCAGCAGGCGCTCGAAGGGCTCGAACCGCGACTGGATTGGTCGAACCCGAACCTGGTGAGCACGGACTACGCCAGCATCTCCGTCGAGGTCGAGTATGAGGCTCGCGCCGGCGGCAGCACCGACCTGTACGAACTCTGGTCCGGTGACCCGCGCTGGCTCGGTGACCCCGTGGTCGACATGACGGCCGAGGAGCTGGAGATCACCTGGGAGTGATCCCTGATCCCTGATCGCTGGGAGCCTGCAGGCTCCCCGCACGACCGCGGCCCCGGATGGCCCACGCGACGATGACGCCCCGCGAAGGGGATCGTCGCGCGGGCCCCGGGGCCGCCGTCGTCTGCTCTACACTCTCCTCGTGCAGCACAACACCTCCACCACAGCTCGCGATGCCGGCCCCACCGGTGAGGCCGTCGTCCAATCCCTCCCGTGGCGCTGGAACGCCCAGGGGCGGATCTTCCTCATCGGCGGCCTGGGCTTCATGTTCGACGCCTGGGACGTCTCGCTCAACGGCATCCTCATCCCCCTGCTCAGCGAGGAATGGGGCCTCACCGCCTCCCAGGCGGCCTGGATCGGCACCGCGAACCTCATCGGCATGGCCGTCGGCGCGGTCATGTGGGGGACCATCGCGGACCGCATCGGCCGTAAGCAGGCCTTCGCCTGGACGTTGCTGATCTTCTCGCTCTTCACCATCGCCGGCGCGATGACCAACGACCTCAGCTGGTTCGTGCTGTTCCGCTTCCTCGCCGGCATCGGACTCGGCGGCTGCGTGCCGGTGGACTATGCGCTGGTCGGAGAGTTCACCCCCGCCAAGCACCGCGGTCGTGTGCTGACCGCCATGGACGGATGGTGGCCCATCGGGGCCGCCCTGGCCGGGTTCGTCTCCGCCTGGCTGGTGGGCACATGGGGTGACTGGCGGCTTCCCCTGCTGGCCATGATCCTGCCCGCTCTGCTGGTCTTCGCGGTGCGCCTGTTCGTGCCCGAATCACCCATGTATCTCATCAAACAAGGCAGAGTGGACGAGGCTCGGCGGATCATCGACGGCCTGGTGATCCGCACCGGTGCCACACCGCGCGAGTACGTGCTCACTCCGGGGGAGGAGTCGTCCCGGCTGACACTGAGTTCCCTGGGAGTGCAGCTGCGCCGGGTCTGGGCCCACGGCTGGCGCATCACCACGGTCGCCTGGGTGATGTTCCTGGGGGTGATGACGGTCTACTACATCGCCCTGCAGTGGATGCCTCACTTCCTCATCGAGGCCGGCTATGAGCAGTCCCGGGCGTTCATCACCTCGGCGGGGATGGCTGGCGTCGGGCTCGTGGGCGTGCTGATCTCCACGGCTCTGGTGGAGCTGACAGGCCGTCGGGTGCTCCTGGCGATCAGCGCCCCGACGGCGACCGCCCTGCTGGTGGGCCTCGCCCTGGTCATGGAGGTCCCGGCGCTGGTGCTGGTCATGGTGCTCGGCTTCGGCCTGATCATCCAGATCGCCATCCCGGTGCTCTACACCTATGTCTCCGAGCTGTACCCCACCGAGCTGCGCGGCTCCGGCTTCGGTTGGGCGTCGACGGTCTCACGCATCGGTGCAGGGGTGGGACCGTTGCTGTTCATCGGCTGGCTGCAGCCGGCACTGGGGCTGGCCGGCGCTTTCACTGTCTGCCTGGTCGGTGTGGTGGCCGCCGTCGTCGTGATGATGCGACTGGCCCCGGACACCACCGCCAAGCACCTGGACTGAGGCCCCCTCCTTGCGTTGAGAGGGTGAGTTTCCGCCCGAATGGCCCGGGTTTCCAGCCAGTTCGGGCGGAAACTCACCCTCTCAACCGGGAGGGGCGGGGAAGCAGCGCGCGACGACGGCCCCGCTCGGGAGTCTGAGGACTCACTTGAGCGGGGCCGTCGCCGGCCGGGTGCGAGGTTCAGACGTCGGCGCCCACCTTCCGCTGCTGCGGGTAGCGGATGGACTCCACCATCTCCTGCACCTCGTGCGAGGGCGGGGCGGTCAGCTTCGACACCACGATGGTGACGGTGAAGTTGACCAGCGCGCCGATCGCGCCGATGCCCTCCGGGCTCACGCCCAGGATGTGGTCGTTGGAGCCGGTGCCGAATACCTCCAGGGTGTAGATCATGTAGGTGGAGGTGAAGATCAGACCGGTCAGCATGCCCGCGGTGGCACCCACGCCGTTGGCGCGCTTCCAGAAGATCCCCAGGAGGAGGATCGGGAAGAACGTGGAGGCCGCGAGTCCGAAGGCGAACGCGACCACCTGGGCCACGAACGCCGGCGGGTTGATGCCGGCGAAGATCGCGATGACGATCGCCGCCGCCATGGCCACGCGCCCCACCAGCATCTGCTGCCCCTCGGAAGCACCTTCCTTCTTGATGACCCGGAAGTACAGGTCATGGGAGGCCGCCGAGGAGATGACCAGCAGCAGGCCTGCCGCAGTGGACATCGCCGCGGCCATACCGCCGGCCGCCATGAGGCCGATGATCGGTGCGGGCAGCCCGCCGATCTCCGGGGAGGCGAGCACCAGGATGTCGTTGTTGACGATCAGGTCGGCACCGGAGGCGGCATCGTTGGAGACCGACTGGATGGTGTTGACGCCGTCGGCGACGGTCACGAGGCCCGTGGCCCCCCAGGTCTCGATCCACGCGGGCAGCTGGTCCACGGTGGCGCCCCGCACGCCCTGCAGCAGGTTCAGCTTGGTGAACGCGCCCACGGCGGGAGCCGTCAGGTACAGCAGAGAGATGAAGAACAGCGCCCAGAACGCCGAGTAGCGGGCGCCGCGGACGGTCTTGGTCGTGTAGAACCGGATGATCACGTGCGGCAGGCCGGCGGTGCCGAGCATCAGCGAAGCGGTCACCAGGAACACGTCGATCTGTCCGCCGTCGCGGCCGGCGAAGGCCTCCGTGAACTCATGCAGTCCGAACTCCACGCTGAGCGCGTCCAGCTCGGCGAGGATCCGTCCGTAGGAGATCTGCGGGACAGGGATGCCCGTGGTCTGCTGGGCCACGGCCACCGCAGGGATCAGATAGGCGGTGATCAGCACCGAGTACTGGGCCACCTGGGTGTAGGTGATGCCCTTCATGCCGCCGAGCACCGCGTAGAAGAAGATGATCGCGGCGGCGACGACGACGCCCCAGGTGAGGTTCAGGCCGAGGAAGCGGCTGAAGACGATGCCGCCACCGTTCATCTGGCCGACCACGTAGGTGAAGGACACCACGATGGCGGCGACGGCGGCCACGATGCGCACCGACTCCGAGTAACGGTCTCCCACGAACTCCGGGACGGTGAACTTGCCCCATTTGCGCAGGTAGGGGGCCAGCAGCAGAGCAAGCAGCACGTAGCCGCCGGTCCAGCCCATCAGGTAGACGGAGCCGTCGGAGCCGAGGAAGGCGATGAGCCCGGCCATCCCGATGAACGACGCCGCGGACATCCAGTCCGCCGCGACGGCGGCACCGTTGGCGATGGTGGGCACGCCCTGAGAGGCGACGTAGAACTCTTTGGTGTCCTTCACCCGGGAGCGCCAGGCGATGAAGATGTAGATCCCGAAGGTCAGGATGATGAAGAAGAAGGTCCAGAACTGGATGTCGCTCATGCGCGCTCACCGTCCCCGTTGCGTTCCGAGACACCGAACTCGTCGTCGATCCGGTCCATCCACAGGGCGTAGACCAGGATGATGAGCACGAAGGTGTAGATGGATCCCTGCTGGGCGAACCAGAGCCCGAGCGGGAATCCGAGGATCTCGATGGAGTTCATCGGTTCGATCAGCAGCACACCGAAGCCGAAGGAGACGGTGAACCAGATCGCCAGCAGGACGATCATCAGGCGCAGATTCTTCTTCCAGTAGCGCTGCCGCCAGGAGCTGTCCTGGTCTGGCGGGGCGCCGCCGGGGGTGCTCTCATATGCCGCGTCGGCCATGGGAGTCTCCCTTCCCTTCTGAGGCGAGTCGATCCTGGGCGGTGCTGCCCAGGACGGGGTGCGCGGTGACTTCCGCCGCACACGTCTTGACACCAAAGAAACCTCACTGTGAGGCGGGTCACAAGAAAACTCATGCAGACGGTGCCCCTGTGTTCGCCAGCGGCGGGTATGGGTCTGCGAGCGGTCAGCACCCCCGCAGAGCCGCCGCTCGCCGGGTGAAAGCAGCCGCTCGCGGGGTCCAGGGTGCCGCTCGACGATCTTTCGCGGAGGAGGGTGGCCAGTGTGACCCCCGCCACTCGTAGAATCAGAGCATGACGACCACGGCGAACGGCACAGCGACGGGCAGCAGCGGCAGCTCCGACCGCGGGATCTTCGGCGGTCTGACCGCCCGCATCCGTGCGGGCCGCTCCACCGGATGGGGAGTGTTCCACGCCGGCAGCAGGGCCATGATCCTCGGTGGGCTGATGCTCATCATCTCCGCGTTCCTGCCCTGGGTCGTCATCCCCATCGCGGGGGAGACCTTCTCGCTGCGCGGCACCGACGGCCCGGGCGTCGCCACCCTGGCGGTCGGGTTCCTCGCCTTCGCCGGCGCCTTCGTGCCGAAACGGGGGCTGGCCCTCGCCCACGCGCTGATCCCCGGCGTCCTGGTGGCCCTGATCGTCGCCGCCCAGGCGTTCCGGCTGATCCAGCTCTCCGCCCAGACCGGCTCCTGGGGCGGCCTGCTGCCCGGGATGGGGCTCATCCTCGCCGCCGGCGGTGCGGTGATCCTGATCCGCGTGGCCGTCCGGATGTGGAGGATGCGGCCCGCCGCATGATCCCCCGCCCCGTCCCGTGTCCGGCGGGCCTGCCTAGACTGGCCGCATGAGACGCGATGGCCTGGGGCCGACCGGCCGTGGGGGGACTCGGGGAGACTCCTGGGAAGGATCCTGGGAGGACCCCTGGGACGATTCCCCGGAGGTTCGGGACACCCCGGCCGAGGTCGACGCCGTCTTTCGCACCCTGCGGCGCATCGCCGGCACCTACTTCGTGGTCTTCCTGCTGCTGGTGGCTGCCTTCCCGGTGCTGACCAGGGCTCTGGACTGGTGGTCCGAGGCTCGCCTGGTCGGGCATCTCAGCCCCGGGTTCCTGACCGCGGGGATCGGACTCTACGTGGTCTTCGCGGTGATCGGCATCGCCGCGGCCACGCTGAGCTCGGCGGTGGAGTCCCGCATGCTCGGCCATGCCGGAGTGGGGTCCGGGCACGTCGTGGAGGACTCTCCGGGCCACGGGAAGGCCCGGGAGAAACACGACGACGGCGCCGGGCGCATCCTGCTCGACGCCGATGTGCCGCCCGACTCGCCCTTCCTCGACCCCGCCGTGGACCCCGACGTCCACCCTGACGAGGGCCCGGGCGCCGAGGAGCTGCAGCGATGACCGCGGCCTCCATCATCACCCTGATCGCCGTGCTGGTGATCGTCCTCGGGGTCTCCTTCATCACCCGCCCCCGGCACTCTTCCACTGTGGACTTCTACCTGGCCGGCCAGCGGGTCGGGGTGGTCACCAACTCCTGGGCCATCTGCGGGGACTACCTCTCGGCGGCCTCCTTCCTGGGCGTCGCCGCCGCGGTCTACGTCTCCGGGCTCGACGGCGCCTGGTATGCGGTGGGATTCGCCGCCGGGTTCGTGCCGGTGCTGCTGCTGGTCGCCGCTCCGCTGCGCCGCTTCGGCGAGTTCTCCCTGGCCGACTTCCTGGGCCGGCGGCTCCGCTCGGACACGGTCCGGCTCTCCGCGGTCGGCGTGGTGCAGCTGGTCATCCTCTTCTACCTGATCCCGCAGTCGGTGGGCGGGGGCATCACCTGGGAGCTGCTGGTCGGCCACGGCGTGCTGGGTCTGAGCCCCTACGCCACCGGGGTGCTGCTCTCCACCGCGGTGATCGCCGTCGTCGTGGCCTTCGGCGGGATGCGCGGCACCACCTGGAATCAGGCGGTGCAGTTCCTGCTGCTCTTCGCCGCGCTGATCTGGCTGGCCCTGGTGGTCACCGGGGACGGCTTCCGCTATGGGCAAGCTGTGGAGCAGCTCAGCCAGGAGCCGCTGAGCAATCCCGCCCACGGCCCGGCAGGCTGGGGGCTGGAGCAGGAGGTCAACCACATCGACGACGGCGAGGCCGCCGTGTTCGGTGAGCCCGGCGCCCGCTACGGACAGCTCGGCCAGGTGGCCCTGGTGGTCACTCTCGGGCTCGGCACGGCCGGGCTGCCCCACGTGATGAACCGCTACTTCACCTCGCCCACCGGCAAGGCGGCCCGCACCACCACCGTCTGGGTGCTGATGCTCATCGGCGCCTTCTACGCGCTGGCCGTCATGCTCGGCACCGCGGCCCGAGACATCATCCCCTCCGCGGCCCGCGATCGCCCCTGGCTGCAGGAGCTCACCGTCGAGGGCGTGCTGCGCATCCCCGAACACGCCCTGCCGGTGCTGGGCAGGATCTACGGTGGGGACTCCGGACTGGGGCTGGTGGCCGCCGCCGCGCTGATCGCCGCGATGTCCACGGTGGCCGGTCTGCTGCTGGCGTCGGCGGCCACGTGGGGCCATGACGTCTACGAGCGGCACATCAATCCGCGCGCCACCCAGCGTCAGGCGGTCTGGGCGGGGCGACTGACCACTCTGGTGGCCGCCGCCACGGCCGCCGCGCTGGCCATCGCGCTGCGCCCCGAGGCGTTCACCCCGGCGATGCCCTCCCTGGTAGCGACCATGGTCACCTGGGCCTTCGCCGTCGCCGGCTCCGCGCTGACTCCGGTGATCGTGTTGGCCATCTGGTGGCGGCGGCTGACCGCCCGCGGCGCGGTGGCGGGGATGCTCACCGGAGGGGCGCTCGCCGTGGCGATGTTCACTGCCGGCAGCTTCCTGGAGCCGGTGTGGTGGCGGGAGCTGCTGGTCACTCCCACCCTGGTGGCCGCTCCGGTGGCCGGGCTGGTCGCCGTCGTGGTGTCCGTGAACAGCTCCCCGCCCGAGGACGTGGAGCAGTCGTGGGTGATCATGCACGGCACCGCGGCGGACCGCCGGGCTGAGCGGCTGGCGCGGCTGACCATCGCCTCCCGCCGGCAGGAACGTCGCGAGGAGGGCGGCCGGAGTCGGATGCTGCACCGCAGGCTGATCTCAAGGAGGGACGATGCGCGGTAGCGTGATCTTGGCGGGGGCCGTGCTGGCCATCTGGACGCTGGTGTACCTGGTCACTCAGGTGCTGGTGGACCCGCCGCTGGCCATCCTGCCGACCATCGGCGCGGGCACGGTGCTGACCGTCGCCGTCGTGCTGGGATACCCGTCGGCGCTGCGCGGTCCGCGCGGACGCGGCGGGGCACGCGTCGGTGGCCGGGCGGTGCGCCGGGAGGAGCGGGACCGCCTGGAGGCCGCACGCGGAGTCCGGGATCTGGCCGCCGCCGGACGTTCGGTGCCGCTGCGCTCCGGGCTCACCCCTGAGGCCGCACGCCGGACGGCTGAACTGCTGCAGCCGATGCTCTCCGGGGACGCGATCGCCATCACCGACCGCCAGGACATCCTCGCCTTCGTGGGGCCCGGGGCGGACCATCACCGGGTGGGAGGTGAGATGCAGACCCGGGCGGCGGTGCGCGCCATCGAGAAGGGCCGCACCGTGGTGGTGCAGGATCGCGCCGGGCTGGGCTGCAAGGTTCCCGACTGTGCGCTGCAGTCCGCGGTCATCGCTCCGCTGGCCATCGGCTCCCGAGTGGTGGGCTCCCTGGGGGTCTTCCAGGCACGCATGGAGATCCCGCCCAAGCAGCTGGTGGAGGACATGGCCACCATGCTGTCCCTGCATCTGGAGCTGGCCGAGATGGACCGTGAGCGGCGGCTGGCCACCCACGCTCGGCTGGATGCGCTGCGCGCCCAGATCAACCCGCACTTCCTGTTCAACATCCTCAACACCATCGCCTCCAAGGCCCGCACCCGGCCAGACGAGGCGCGCGAACTGCTCCTGCGGCTCTCCGAGTTCTTCCGGTATGCGGTCCGGCAGGAGGGGCACTTCGCGGAGTTCGCCCAGGAGTACTACTTCGTGCGGACCTACCTCTCCCTGGAGCAGGCGCGGTTCGGGGAGCGGCTGCAGGTCCGCTATGACATCGATCCGCAGGTGCTGACCTCCCGGGTGCCGGTGCTGACCATCCAGCCGCTGGTGGAGAATGCGGTCAAGCACGGCATCGCGGACAAGAAGGAGGGCGGCACAGTGCGGTTGCGCGCCCGGGTGGATCCGCTGACCCGGACCACCTCCATCCGGGTCTCCGACGACGGCGTCGGCATGGACCCGGCGGTGCTCGCCCGGCTGATGCGCGGGCAGGACGAGGGCGCGGGCGGCGACGATGAGGACGGGGCGCTGTCCGGACTGGGCTCCTCCGGGCACGCCGGGGTGGGGCTGCGCAACATCACCGAGCGGCTGGAGACCCTCTTCGGGGACCGCTACGACCTCTCCATCTCGACCCCTCGCGGCGGCGGCACCGTGGTGGACCTGCGCGTGCCGATGACGTGACCGAAGCGCGACGACCGGCGACTCAACAGCCGGATCCGACGAGCAGATTCTCCACGGACCAGCGGAATACGTCCTCGATCTCCGGGACGGGCACGGCCCCGGCGACTGTCAGCGGACTCGTCTCCGGGTCCGGCGGGGGCGGCCATTCGGTGCGGGCATCGTCGGTCACCTCGATGATCGCGTGGCCGAAGACCAATGCCGTCAGGGCGTAGGAGATGCGCGCCGCCACAGGAACGCTCGGTCCGCACGCGTGGATCGCGCCGATCAGTGACTCGTTGAGCCGGTACGCCCCTGGACCGCCGATCGGACGGTCGAACAGGACGCGCGCGATCGCCGGATGCGCACGGAACTCAGCCAGCACATGGGCCGCGAAGTCGACCACCCGCCGTCGTGCTGACTCCTGGTCCTCGTCTGGATCGGCCTGTGGTGGGCCCGGGCTCGGGCTGGCACCGTCGGGGGACAGGAGCGTGAGATCAAGATGCTCCAGGGCCGCATCCGCGACCTCTTCGAGGAGTGCATCGCGTGACCGTGCGTAGGTGTAGAGGGCGTTCGGCGCCACACCCAGCTCGCGGGCGACGCCCCGGAGGCTGAACGTGTCCATCCCGTCTCGCTCGAGCACCGTGGTCGCGGCGGCGAGCACCCGCGGGACCGACAGGTCACCACGCGGGCCAGGTTTCCGGGCCCTCCCACTTGTTCGCGTCACCACGGCACCTCTATCGTGACCATCATGGAGTCTGTACAGCGTACAAAATTGTCGGCCGGGCGTCCGAGCGCCACGCCGTTCGTCCTCGCATTCGCCGTCATCGTCATGGCCGCAGTGGCGCTGGCGACCATGCCTGTCTACGCCGGTGCGGATCCGGCCTATCTGACAGTGCTCACTCCGGTGTTCCAATGGGTGCCGTTCCTGGCGATCGTGGTCCTTCATGCCGTTCATCGCTCCCGAGTCACGCAGGCCCCGGGCGATGCGGCGCGGGAGGCCCCGTGGAGGCTCTGGGTCGCCTCCGGGGTGACGCTGCGCGGCAGGAGCAGCTCGATCATCGTGATGTCGCTCGTCGCTCTCATCGCCCTGGTGATCACCGCTGTCGTCCCGCTCGTCGCCTCGGGGGCGGCGGGGATGATCGATCTGCGCTGGGCCGAGGGCGCCGCGATGGCTGCGTTCCTGACGCTGCCGGTGGCCGTCGTGTTCATGGTCCCCGTCGCCGGAGAGGAGCTGGCATGGCGGGGCTACCTCACCTCGTTGCTGAGCCGGCACGGATTCGCTGCGACCACCGCGCTCATCGGTGGGCTGTGGGCGCTGTGGCATCTGCCGCTCCTCGCGGCTCTCGCGCATGTCGGGGAGCTCGACGGGCGCGACGTCGTCTCTAAGACCATCGACCTGCTGCTGGCGGCGGTCCTCGTCAGCGCTCTGCGCTATCTCTCCGGCAGTGTCTGGCCCGCAGTCTTCGCCCATGCCCTGTTCAACAATCTGTTCCAGATGGTGCAGTACAACTTCATGGAGCCGCTCTCGGCGGCGACGACCAGTGGCTACTGGGGGTACATGGCGGTCTCGTGGGTGACGTGGCTGATCGTGGATGCCGTGCTCGTGGTCTGGGTGTATCGCGCGACGGGCGGTCGGCTGGATCGGTGAGTGCGGGTCGGGGCGCGATCCGCGCTGTGACGCCCGTCATGGAACCCTGGATGCCAGCTCTATACTGATCGGATGATGCCGCGCGCGCTGATCGTGGATGACGAGGCTCCAGCCCGCGAGGAGCTGCGGTATCTGCTCGAGGAGGTCGGGCGCGTGCAGGTGGTCGGTGAGGCCACCAACGGGGAAGAGGCGTTGGTGCTGCTGAACTCTTTGGACTACGACCTCGTCTTCCTGGACATCCGCATGCCGGGGCTCTCTGGGCTGGAGGTCGCCGAGCAGCTGCGCGAGATGCCGCATCGGCCGCAGGTCATCTTCACCACCGCCTACCCGGACCACGCGGTGGAGGCCTTCGACCTGGCCGCCGCCGACTACCTGGTCAAACCCTTCGACGCCGAGAGGCTCCGGCGTGCCGTGGACCGTGCGCTCTCCTCGGTCGCGGGGCGTGGGGAGCGTGCCGAGCCGGGAGTGCGGCACGACGACGGCGCCCCTGCCTCTGTCGACGCTGCCCGACAGGCGGTCCGGGCGCGGGCGGCCGAGCCGGAGCCGCTGGTGCGCATACCGGTGCAGAAGGATGGGCGGACGATGCTGGTGGACGGGGATTCGATCGTCTACGCGTCCGCCGCCCGGGGGTACTCCTCGCTGAAGCTCGGCGATGAGCGGGTGCTGGTCTCCTTCTCGCTGAATGAGCTCGAGCGTCGCCTGCAGGGCCACTTCTTCCGTGTCCACCGCTCGTATTTGGTGAACCTGCGCTATGTGCGCGAGCTCGTCCCGGACTTCCGCGGCGCGCTGGTGCTGGTCATGAACGACCGCCAGCGCAGTCGGGTGGAGGTCTCCCGGCGGCATGCGGCAGAGCTGCGGCGTCGCCTCGGGGTGTGAGGCGGCCGGGGTGTGAAGCTGCTCAGTCTCCCTCGGCGTCCTCCCGTGAATCGACGGGCGAGGGCAGCGGCAGCACGCTGAGGTAGACGCGGGCGCGGCGGTCGTCGTCGCCGGGTCCTGAGGCTTTGACGCGTGCCTCGGAGGCGTCGGTGTGCCGCTCGATGACCTCCATCAGCTCGTCGCGCATGGCGCGCATCTCCTCGGCGGACATGGTCGAGGTGGAGTTGGAGTCCACGGAGGACTCGATCCAGTGCTGCGGCTCCTCGGTGACATTGGTCATCCATCGGCGCAGCGTCTGGAAGCGCTCCTGCATCTGATGTTGCCACAGGGCCTGCGCCACCGGCATCTGGGAGGGATCGCCCTTGAGCAGCTCCGCCCGCAGGCTGAACCCGGCCGGCTTCCACCAGCGTTCCCGGCCGGTGCCGCGGTCCGGGTCCTCCTCCACGAGGCCGTGCTTCTCCAGCTGGCGCAGGTGGTAGCTGGTCTGCCCGGTGCTCTCGTCGAGGTGTTTGGCCAGTTGGGTCGCCGTGGCTGATCCCTTGTCGCTCAGATACGAATACATGGCCATCCGCAGGGGGTGGGCGAAGGCCTTCATGGTCTTCGAATCCATCTGCAGATCTGCCTCGCCGGGCAGCTTCTCGAGATCGTCGGGCGCAGAACTTCTCGGCCGGGGGGTCTTGTGCTCATCCATATGCAGAGATACCTTTGCATAGACATCGTTGCAGAGAAATCTCTGCAAACCTTTCTCGGCACCAGTCTACGGAGATGGTCACCATGGCGCACACCACCACACCGGAGCAGCACGACGACGGCGGCGTCGTCGCCGTCGCGACCGAGGTCGGCAGTGCCGGCGACACCGAGGCAGCCACTCCTCTCCGGCGCGAGCCGCTCGGCCGCCCGTTCAACGCCCATCTGGCCACCGTGGCGCTGGCGAACCTCTCCGACGGGATCCTGATGACCGGGATCCCACTGATCGCCGTCTCGCTGACCCGCTCTCCGCAGGAGATCGCGCTGCTCTCGGCCCTGTTCTGGCTCTCGTGGCTGTTCTTCGGGCTGCTGGCCGGGGCCGTCATCGACCGTGCCGACCGCCGCAGGGTCCGGATCCTGGCTCTCTCCGTGAGGGTGGTCATCATGGTGGGCCTGGTCGCGGTCGCCCTGGCCGGGGCGCTGAGCATCGCCGTGCTGATCGGCTTCATGGGTCTCTACGGACTCACCCAGGTCTTCGCAGACCTGGCCGGGCGCACCATGGTCCCGCAGGTGGCGCCGCGTTCGCGGCTGGCCGCGGCCAACGGGCGCACCATGGCCGCCGAGAAGATCTTCAACGACTTCATCGGACGCCCGGTGGCGGGACTGTTGGTGATCCTCGGCGCCGGCTGGGTGATCGGAGTGCCGGCGGCGATCTGTGTGGCGGCCGTGCTGCTGCTGATGTTCGGCCTGCGGGGTGACTTCCGGGCCGGCCGGACCGGCGACGCTGGGCCGGGTGACGGTGATGTCTCCCGGGCCGAGGGTGCCCAGCCTGCGCCCGATCGGCCTGCACCCGACCAGCCTGCCGGGCTGGGGCCGGTCCTCGAGGGCCTGCGGCTGGTCATGGGACACCGGGTGCTGCGTCCCATCGTGGTGATGTCCTGCGCCGCCAATCTGGCGACCACAGCCTACTTCGCCGTCTACATCCTCTGGGTGGTGGGGGAGGGGTCTGCCGTGGGCCTCACGGAGGCCCAGTACCCGCTGCTGGCCGTGGCGGGCGCGGTGGGCGCCGTCGTCGGCTCCCTGCTGGTGGAGCGCATACGCATCGTGATCCCTGAGGTGCCGATGATGCTTGGGGCGTTCATGCTCCAGGTCCCGCTGCTGGTGCTGCCGGTGCTGCTGCCGCGGTTCGATGCCCTGCTCATCGGTGCGGCGGTGATGGGCTTCTTCAACATGACCGGCAACGTGGTGGCGATGACGCTGCTGCAGCGGCTGGTCCCCGGTGCCACGCTGGGGCGAGTGATCGGCGCGGTCACCACGGTCGGCTTCGGGCTCATGCCGCTGGGGGCGCTCTTGGGTGGTCTGGTCGGCGAGCACCTGGGGCTGCCGGCGGTGTTCATCTCCGCGGCGGCGCTCCTGGGCCTCTCGCTGCTCTACCCGATGCTGCGGGTCAGCCAGCGGATGGTCGACGAGGACGAGCATGGGGACGGATCCGGGGGAGGGCCCGAAGGGGGACCCGAGGATAGGCCCCAGGGTGGAGGCGAGGATGTCCCCACCCCGAGAAACACGTCGGGTGGGGAGCCCGCCACCGCTGAGCCGCTGAATCTGGCTCGTAGCGTTCACGAATCCCCCAGTCGACGCCGCCGCCCACGGCCGCGCGCGGCGGCGGAGCGGCCCATGCGTCTCGCACGCCAGCGAGCCGAGGCCGAGCGAAGTGCCAGGCAGAGCGCGCTCGGGGGCGGCGTCGAGTTCCGCTGGGCCTGATCTCCTCCCCTGAGCCCCTCCACCTGAGCCCCGCCCCTCACTCCCCGCCCCTCACTCCCCGCCCCTCACTCCCCGCCCCTCACTCCCCGCCCCTCACTCCCCGCCCCTCATCGAGTGGGGGAATCTCCTACCGCTAAGTCGCCGATTCCGGCTGTGAGTGGTCGTGAATCCCCCACTCGATGGGGAGTTGGTCGTCTGTCTGGCTCTGCCCGCCCGGATCGAGGGGGAGCTGGCCACCGCGCTCCAGGGCCAGCAGCTGCTCCTTGCGGGGGACCCCGCCGCCGTAGCCGGTCATGGATCCGTCGGCGCCGATCACCCGGTGGCAGGGCACGATGATCGAGATCGGGTTGCGGCCGTTGGCCAGCCCCACGGCCCGGGAGGCCCCCGCTCGTCCCAGATGCGCGGCGAGCTGCCCGTAGGTCCACGTCTCTCCGTAGGGAATCTCACGCAGCCCGGCCCATACGGCCCGCTGGAACTCGGTGCCGACGGCGGCCAGCGGCAGGTCGAAGTCTTGTCGTTCGCCGGTGAAGTACTCGTCCAGCTGCTTCCCGGCGCACTGCACGACGTCGGCGGCCTCCCGACGGCCTACGCGTTCGCCCCAGCTCTTCACGGTGGTGTGGCGGTGCTCCTGCATGTACACCCCGGTCAGCGCCTGGCCGTCGGTCACCAGGGCCAGCTGACCCACGGGTGAGTCGATCAGCGAGTGGGACAGTGAGTGGGACAGCGTGGTGATCGGAGTGGTCGTGTGGCTGGAGCTCATCGGAGGGTCTCCTTCTGTAGGGACGGGTTCTGTGGCAGGCGGGCGACGGCGTGGTCGCTGCTCGCCCACAGCAGCGCGGTGGTGTAGGAGCGCCAGGGGCGCCACGCGTCGGCTGCCCCGGCCAGTCGGCGCGGATCCCCGGGGAGCCCCAGGGCCTCGGCGGCCAGGCGCGTACCCAGGTCGGTGGCGGGGAAGGCGTCGGGGTCCCCGAGCCCGCGCAGCGCGATCATCTCCACGCTCCAGGGGCCGATGCCGCGCAGCGCCGTCAGCTCGCGGCGCACCTCCGCCCAGGGGGCACCGACGTCGAGCCGGAGCCTTCCGGTGGTGAGCGCCTCGGCCAGCCCACGCAGGGTGGCTCGGCGGGAGGCTGGCATCCCGGGCCAGCGCGCATCGTCCTCGGCCGTGGTCAGTGATGCAGCGGTGGGGAACAGGTGAGTGGGGCCTCCGGGCAGGAGCAGTGCCTCGGGCAGCGGCTCGCCGAACGCGCGGGTCAGTCGGGCGCCCATGGTGCCGGCGGCCTGGGTGGAGATCTGCTGACCCAGCACCACGCGGAAGGCTTGCTCCTCCGGGTCCGGGCTCCCGGGGAGCCGGCAGCCCGGGAGGCGCGCCACCAGCGGCGCAAAGTCCTCATCGGTGCGCAGGGCGTCGTCGATCCCCACCGGATCGGCGTCCAGGTCCAGCATCCGCCGGCAGCGCTGCACCGCCGAGGTCAGGTCCCGCAGGTCGGTGAGCCGCAGCTGCGCCTCGATCCACCCGCGGTGCCCGTCGTCGGGACGCAGGGAGACGACGCCGGCACCGTGGGGCAGGCGCATCGCCCGGTGCAGAACACCGCCGGAGGGATGTCCGGGTGCCTCCTGAGGGTGCCAGGTGTCCACACTGGGCACGGCGGTGGCGATGAGGTGGCCGAACAGGCTGGGCACATGCAGCGGGGGCCGGTAGGCCAGGCGCAGGGTGAGCAGATGCGGGGCCGCGGGGGTCGGGCGGATCGCGGAGGCGCGGCCGTTGCGGCGCGCGCCGCGCAGCTCGGTGGGGGAGGCGGCGAACACTGCGCGCACCGTCTCGTTGAAGGACCTCACCGAGGCGAACCCGGCGGCGAACGCGATCTCGGAGAAGCTCAGCCCGGTGCCCTCGATCAGGGTCCGCGCGGTGGAGGCGCGCTGGGCACGGGCCAGGGCGAGCGGGCCGGCGCCGAGTTCCTCGCGCAACACCCTCTCCACCTGCCGGGAGCTGTAGCCCAGGGCGGCGGACAGTCCCTCCACCCCCGAGCGATCCACCTCGCCGTCGGCGATCAGCCGCATCGCTCGGGCGGCGGTGTCCTCCCGGATGTTCCAGTCCGGGGAGCCGGGGGAGGCCTCGGGGCGGCAGCGGCGGCAGGCGCGGAAGCCTGCTCGCTGAGCCGCGGCGGCGGTCGGATGGAAGGTCAGGTGCTCACGTTTCGGGGGCGGCGCAGGGCAGCTGGGTCGGCAGTAGATTCCGGTGCTCGTCACGCCCACGTAGAGCCGCCCGTCGAAGCGGGCGTCACGGGCGCGCACGGCCTTCACGCAGGCGTCGGGGTCGAGCATCAGGGTCATCGGCACAGCACCAGCATGCGCCAGTCGGGTCCCTGGTGCCAGCAGGAATCCGACATCGTTGTGGCGACGCCGTGACGACCCCGACGGGGCCGCTGCTCAGCGGGAGGAGCGTGGCGGGCGGGGGATGCCGCCCGGGCCCGCGCCGCCTGGTCCCTGCGGGTGAGTGTCGCCGCCGTCCCCTTCACCGGTGCCTTCACCGGTGGGGCGACCGGCCCCACGGGCAGGGTCCGCCGTATCGGCGGGCAGCGGCTTGGTGGCCTCGAGGGACTCCCGCGGGCCGGAGTCCCTGCTCTTCCTGCCCGTGATCTTCCGGTCAGACCCCGTGGCCCCCGACCCCTTGGTCGCGGGGACGTCGGCCGCCGCGTCAGCGGGCCGGGCACGCCGCCAGGCCCGATGCGAGCCGAGCAGGACATACGCCACCAGCAGAGCCAGGGCGAGCAGGCCGTCGATGATGAGGGTGGCCCAGGCGCCGTCGGCGGTGTCCAGCTGGCTCCAGGCCAACAGTGCCAGGCCGAGTTTGTGCAGGAACGCCAGCTCGAGCACCCCTGGGTAGCCGGTGGGGCGCCAGGCGACCAGGGCGAAGAGTCCGGCGAAGACCACCAGCCCGAAGCCGCGCCAGGCCTCGTTCAGGAGATGCTCGGAGCCTGCATCGCCCAGCTGGGCGATGCTCGCCCCCGCGGCGGCGGCCGCGGCCAGGGCGGCCAGGATCAGCAGGGCTCGTCCCGCGACGGCCCGCTTCGCCGCCGCATCCGGGGTGGTGGTCATCGCAGCTCCTCTGCTCAGTGCCTGGCATGTGCCCCGCGCCCGACATCTCGCGGACGCGGTCCCTGAGTGTCAGGGTAAGGCAGTCGCGGCCCGCTGACCAGGGGTGCTGATGTGGAACCGCGGAGGTGCGGGACGCTCAACCGGCGACGTCGAAGAGGGCGTCCCCTGGGGAGACCTCTGATGCGTCCGTCGGGGTGACGGAGTCGGCGGGCTGGTCCAGCGCCACCACCGGGATGATCGTCGAGATGCCTTCTCCGCTGATGTTCCCGGGGGTCCATCGCACCATGGGGTCGCCCTGGGTCACCTGGTCGCCCTGCTGGGCGAGGACTTCGAAGCCCTCTCCCTCGAGCCGGACGGTGTTGATCCCCAGGTGGACCAGGATGCCCACCCCGTCCTCGCCCTGGATGACGAAGGCGTGCGGGTGGACTTTGATGACCTTCCCCGTAACGGGTGCGCCCACGGTGGTCTCCTCCGGCGCCGGGTCCAGGGCGATGCCGGGGCCCACCATCGCGGAGGAGAACACCGGGTCCGGGACCTCCGTCAGCGGAAGGACCCGGCCGGGGCAGGGTGCGGCGACCCGGGTCAACGCAGGTCCTCGATGTCCTCGGCGATGGTGTCCGCCTCGGGTCCGACGACGACCTGCACGACGTTGCCGCTGATCATCACGCCGTGGGCGCCCGCGGCCTTCAGCGCGGCCTCGTTCACCTGGGAGGCGTCCTCGACCTCGGTGCGCAGTCGGGTGATGCAGGGTTCGATCTCGATGATGTTGTCCGATCCTCCGAGTCCGGCGAGGATCTGCTCTGCACGGTCAGCCATGATGGGCTCCTTCTCTCAATGATTCTACGGGTGTGCGGTGATGGAACACGGTGAGGGCAGGTGGAGTCAGGCGTCGGTGCGGGTCACCTTCGCCAGGCCCTGGGGTGCATCGGGGGAGAGTCCCAGGGAGCGGGAGAGCTGCTCGACGACGAGCTGCATCGGGATGATGTTCACCAGGGGTGCCAGTGTCTCAGGCAGCTCCGCTCCAGGGACATGGACGCCGACGGCTCGCTGGAACTCCGCGGAGCCGCCGACGCCGATGACGGTCGCCCCGCGGTCGGCGAGGTCCTGGGCCAGCTGCACCATGGGTGTGCTCAGCGGGCCGTCGGCGGCGGCGTGGACGACGGCGGCGACCCCTTCCCCGACGGCGGCGATGGGGCCGTGGCGCAGGTCGGCGTAGGAGTAGCCTCGCACCGGACGCAGGCAGGTCTCCTCGATCTTCAGCGCGGTCTCCAGGGCGGTGCCCATGAGCAGACCGCGGCCGGTGACCACGGTGGTGGCGTGCGAGCCGAGCGTCTCCACGGCGGGGTCCACACCGGCGCGGGCCTGCAGGATCCGTGCGGCCTGTGCGGGGGCTCGTCGCAGCTGATCCTCCAGGGCCGCGGCGGCGGCGACGTCGCCGTCCTGACGGAGGGCGGCGACGCTGAGCAGGACCATTCCGACCAGCTGTGCGGTGTAGGACTTCGTGGCGGGCACGGCGAGCTCATCGCCCGCCTGGGTGACCAGGGCGACGTCGGCCTCCTGGGCCAGCGGGGAGTCGGCGCCGTTGGTGATCGCCACAGTGGCGGCGCCGCGGCCGCGTCCCCAGCGCTGGGTCTCCACGATCTCCTCGGTGCGGCCGGACTGGGAGACGCTCACCAGCACGGTGTCTCGGAGGTCCAGATCGGCCCGGTAGTGCGTGGCGACGCTGGGGGAGGCGAGTCCGCCGAGCACCCCGGCCTGGGTCTCCAGGAGGTAGCGGCCGTAGACGGCGGCGTTGTCACTGGTTCCTCTGGCGGCGAAGAGCACGCGACGTCGGCCGGTGAAGAGGGCACCCAGGGCGTCCAGGGTCTCCGGGGTGTCCAGGAGGGCCTCGATCGTGTGCTGGAGGGATTCTGGCTGCTCGGCGGTCTCCCGCGCCATCTGTGTGGTCATCTCCACCTGCTTTCGGGAACGGTCCGACGTGGAGAGCCGGAGCGGTGGTGGCGGTCTTGACAACATGTGTGATGACCGCCATAGTCAACTGGTACGTACCAGACCGTATCAATCCGGCGAGGAGTTGTCGAGAGGTGGATCACGTGGCCGACGCAGGGGCTCACTCGGACCAGGCCGTCATCACAGGCGGCCCTGAACCCAAGCACATCCAGCTCAGCGCCGTGCTCGCCCGGATGGCCTCCGAGGAGCTGGGCCCCGGGGTGATGGTCCCCTCGGAGCGCGCCCTGATGGTCACCTATGGGGTCTCGCGGGCGACGGTCCGCAAGGCGGTCGACACGCTCATCGTCGACGGGCTGTTGCGCCGGGTTCAGGGGAAGGGGACCTTCGTCGTGGAGCCTCGGCTGGAGAGCCGGCTCCACCTGGCCTCCTTCACTCAGGACATGCGTCGCCGCGGACTGCGTCCCACCACCCGGCTGATCAGCTGCGAGGCGGTCGAGCCCCCTCCCGAGGCAGCTGCCTCGCTGGGCATGACGGGCGGCGGCTCAGGAGGGAAGGTGTGGGCCCTGACCCGGGTGCGCTGCGCCGATGACCGGCCCATCGCGCTGGAGAACGGCTGGTACCCGGTCTCGCTCTTCCCCGAGCTGGACCGGCGGAACCTGACCGGGTCCCTCTATGAGATCTTCGCCTCCGACTACGGGGTGTCCATCGACTCCGCCGAACAGACCCTCTGGGGCGAGTCCGCGGACCGTTCCCTGGCTCAGCTGCTGGAGAGTGAGATCGCCACGCCGCTGCTGGTCTTCCGGCGCGTCTCCCACTCCGGAGGCCAGCCCGTGGAGCACGTGGTCTCCCGGTATCGGGGGGACCGGTACCAGGTCCACATGAGCCTCAGCCGGGACGAGACGTCCCCCTCCTGAACTGCACGACTCCGCACAGAACCTTCACACAGAACCGCCCAGACACCACCGATGCACTCGCCCCTGGAAGGAGCACTCCCGTGAGCTCAACTGAACCCGCCGACGGCGGCACAGAGACCACCAAGAGATCGAAGATGCCGAAGGTCAATCTCGCCCCCGTGCAGAAGTTCGGCCGCAGCCTGCTGCTGCCGATCGCCTCGCTGCCGGCCGCGGCGCTGCTGCTGCGCCTCGGTCAGCCGGACCTCCTCGGGGCCGACGGCCTGGGCTGGGACCAGGTCGCCTCCGTCGTCGGCAGCGCCGGTGACGCCCTCTTCGCCCACCTGCCGCTGCTCTTCGCCCTCGGCGTGGCCATCGGCATGGCGAAGAAGGCCGACGGCTCCACCGCGCTCGCCGCGCTGATCGGCTACCTGGTCTACGACGCCGTCACCGAGGCCATGTCTCCGCTGATCCTCGGTGCGCCCGCAGAGGGTGAGGAGCAGGCGATGATCAACTTCCATGTGCTCGGCGGCATCATCATCGGTCTGGTCGCGGCGTTCCTGTGGCAGCGCTACTACCGGATCAAACTGCCCCCGTACCTGGCCTTCTTCGGCGGACGGCGCTTCGTGCCGATCGTCACCGCCCTGGCGGCGATCATCATCGGGGTGCTGATGAGCTTCATCTACCCGCTGTTCGACTCCGGCATCACCGCGCTGGGCGAGTGGGTCGCGGCCAATGCGGTGCTCGGCGGGTTCGTCTACGGCATGATGAACCGCCTGCTCATCCCCCTGGGTCTGCACCACATCCTGAACAACCCGCCGTGGTTCATCCTCGGCTCCTATGAGACAGCCGACGGCTCCGTCGTCCACGGCGACATCGCCCGGTTCCTCAGCGGGGACCCGACGGCCGGAGCCTTCATGACCGGCTTCTTCCCGATCATGATGTTCGCCCTGCCGGCAGCTGCCCTGGCGATCTACCACGCGGCTCGTCCGTCGCAGAAGAAGATTGTCGGCGGTCTGATGGGCGCCGGCGCCCTCACTGCCTTCTTGACCGGTGTGACCGAGCCGCTGGAGTTCAGCTTCATGTTCGTCGCGTTCCCGCTCTATGTGCTGCATGCCTTCCTCACCGGCACGGCCATGGCGCTGGTGAACTTCCTGGAGATCAAGATGGGCTTCGGCTTCTCCGCCGGCCTGTTCGACTTCGTGCTGAACTGGAACATCGGTACTGACCCCTGGCTGCTGATTCCGATCGGCCTGGCCTATGGTGCGCTCTACTACGTCCTGTTCCGTGTGGTCATCCGAGTGTGGAACCTGAAGACCCCCGGCCGTGAGGACGACGACGCCGAGTCCACCCCGGCCTCGGAAGAGCGCGCATGACCCTTGTCCACGCGTCGGCCGCTCTCACGCCCGACGGCGACATCTCCCCCTGGTGGGTTCGCCTCCGGGGGGAGGTGATCGTCGAAGCGGGGCCGGGTGAGCCGCCTGAGCCTGCGGAGGTGACCATCGCCGAAGGCGTGCTGTCCCCGGGCTTCGTGGACGTCCACGTCCACGGCGGGGGTGGAGCCTCCTTCCTCGACGGTCCGGACGCCGCCCGGACGGCGCGCGCCGCCCACCTGCGTCACGGGACCACCACCATGCTGGCCTCCCTGGTCACCGACCCGTACCCGGCCATGCGTACTTCGCTGGCCGGGCTGCGCCCGCTGGTGGACTCGGGTGAGATCGCCGGAGTCCACCTGGAAGGGCCGTGGCTGAACTCTCGGCGCCGGGGCGCTCACCACGAGGAGCACCTGCGGGATCCTGACGCCGAGGTGCTCGACGAGTTCCTCGCCACCGGTCTGATCCGCATGGTCACCCTCGCTCCGGAGCTGGCCGGCGGCATGGAGGCGGTGAGCAGGATCGTCGAGTCTGGCGTCGTCGCCGCCGTCGGCCACACCGAGGCCAGCTATGAGCAGACCCGGCAGGCGCTGGCGCGCGGAGCCAGCGTGGGCACGCACCTGTTCAACGCGATGCCGTCGCTGCACCACCGGAGGCCCGGGCCGATCGCCGCCCTGCTGGAGGACCCGGAGGCCTGGGTGGAGCTCATCGCTGACGGGATCCACGTCCATCCTTCGGTGCAGCGGCTCGCCTTCACCACGAAGGCGCAGCGCTGCGTGCTGGTCTCGGACGCCATGTCCGCCGCTGCCGCCGCCGACGGCCGGTATCGGCTGGGCAGCCTCGAGGTCCGGGTCGACGGCGGCGAGGCGCGGGTGGTCGAGGCCTCCGGGGAGCTGGGCTCGATCGCGGGCTCCACCCTGACCGTCTCGGCGGCGGTGCGGCACAGCGTGCTGACGGCCGACATCCCGCTGGCGCAGGCGCTGATCGCGGCCACGGCCAATCCCGCCCGGATGGTCGGGCTCGAGGATGTCGGGGCGCTCGCGCCGGGGAATCGTGCTGATCTGGTGCTGCTCGACGATGACCTTCAGGTCACCGGTGTGATGTCGCGGGGAGTCTGGCAGCCGGGGACTGCCGGGTCAACCGACTGATCCTCGCCGGGATCGACGTCGCCGGCTCTGCCGTCGTCGGGCGGACACTCTTTGTTGCATCGATGGAATCAATTCGGTGGTTGCTGGAATGAACCGGGGCCCGGTGTGGTTCGCACCTGCCGTGAGCGTTCTCGCTCGCCAGTGAACCCGTGAGAGAGAAGGAATCGATGACTGCAGTACCCACTGTCACACTCCACGACGGCACGGAGATCCCGCAGTTCGGCTTCGGCGTCTGGCAGGTCCCGGCAGATGATGCCGAGCGTGTGGTCGCCAAGGCCCTCGAGGTCGGCTACCGGCACATCGACACCGCCGCCATCTACGGCAATGAAGAGGGCGTCGGGCGCGCCATCGCCGCCTCCGGGATCCCGCGCGAGGAGCTCTATGTGACCACCAAGCTGTGGGTCTCGGACTTCGGCCGCGCCGAGGCCAAGGCCGCGATGGAGACCTCCCTGCAGAAGCTGGGCCTGGACCACGTGGACCTGTACCTGACCCACTGGCCGGCCCCGGCCACCGACAAGTACTTGGAGGCCTGGCAGGGCCTGCAGGACATCGCCGAGCAGGGGCTCTCGACCTCCATCGGCGTGTCCAACCACCTGGGCGAGCACCTGGACCGGATCGCTGAGCTGGGCGGTCGCCAGCCGGTGATCAACCAGATCGAGGTCCACCCGTTCCTCCAGCAGCGTGAGGTCATTGCCGCCAACGAGAAGCACGGCATTGCCACCCAGGCCTGGAGCCCGTTGGCCCAGGGGCAGGTCTTCGACGAGGCCCCGGTGGTCGCCGCCGCTGAGGCCCATGGGGTCTCCCCGGCTCAGGTCGTCATCCGCTGGCACCTGCAGCAGGGACGCATCCTGTTCCCGAAGTCGGTCACCGACGAGCGGATCGCCTCCAACTTCGACGTCTTCGGCTTCGAGCTCACCGCGGAGGAGCTCGCCGCCATCGACGGACTGGAGAAGGACGGCCGCTTGGGTCCGAACCCGGCAGAGTTCAGCCCCGGCTCCTGAGGCGACGCGGCCTGACAGGCCCAGACGCAGCAGTGCCCCCGCCCGGATCACTGGGCGGGGGCACTGCTGCGTCACCAGGAGGTGCTCAGTGCATCACGTCTTCGTCGAGTCGTCCTCACCGGCCGGGGCGTCGTCGCTCGTGGCGCCTCCGTTGCCGTTGCCGACCAGCTCGTCGTAGATGTGCTCGGACTCCTGCTCCCACCCTTCAGCAGACTCCGCGAACTCGGGAGTGCTGAACTGCTCATGGCCGATCGGATCGTGGTAGTACGCCTCTTCGTCCAGGTTGAGCGTGCCGGTCTCGGGGTTCACCGACGTGGCGTGGGCCGGGACATCGTGGAGGGCGAAGACCATCTCGTCGGTCGTCGTCGGGACAGAGTCCACGGTGCCGCGGCCGGTCCCCGAGGGAAGCCCGGACAAGGTGGATGAGGTGCCGCCGAAGAATCCGGAGACGGCGCGACCCTGACCCGCGAGCATCCTCCGCAGGTTCCGTTCGACCGCGGGCCCTTCCTCGGCTCCTGCCACCTCGCGTGCGGCGTCCACCAGCGAGGCGGTGGAGGCCTGCGGACGGATCCGCACGTAGCGGGGCGCCGTCGCACCCTCGTAGTACAGCATCCGAATCATGCCGATCACCGCCAGCACCAGCACGATGGACAGCGGGGCGGCTGCCGCGATGGAGCTGACCTGCAGCACACGCAGGGCGGCACCGGCCGCTTCCCCGGCTGCAGCGATCAGGATGATCGCTGCCGCACCTTCCACCAGTGCCCAGAACACTCGCGTCAGGCGCGGGGTGTCGGGACGACCGCCGTGGGAGAGGATGTCCACCACGAGCGAGCCGGAGTCGGAGGAGGTGATGAAGAAGAACGCGATCACCAGGATCGCCACCACCGCGGTGATGGAGGAGAGCGGCAGCTGTTCCAGGAGGGTGAACAGCGCGGCCTCGGTGCCGATGTTTCCTTCCGCATCCACCATGATGCCCTCGGTCAGCTGGTAGTAGATGCCCGAGGAGCCGAAGATCGAGAACCAGATGATGCCGATCATCGTGGGGGCGAGCAGCACGCCGAAGACGAACTGACGGATGGTGCGTCCCCGCGAGATGCGGGCGATGAACATGCCCACGAAGGGTGCCCAGCTCATCCACCAGCCCCAGTAGTAGATGGTCCAGTCGGCTGACCAGCCGCCGCCGCCGTCGCCTCCGGCGTAGGAGGCTCCGGTCTCGAACATCAGCTGCGGGAACGCCCAGGCGTACTCGCCGGCATTGCCCACCAGCTGCTGGAGCAGGAACAGGGTCGGGCCTGCGAACAGCACGAAGAGCGCCAGTGCGGCGGCCATGGACATGTTGATGTTCGACAGCCACTTCAGCCCCTTGTGGACGCCGCTGATCACCGAGATGGTGGCGATGGCGGTGATGCCCACGATGAGCCAGGTCAGGAGCCCGACGTTGGACTCCGCCCAGCCCATGAATTCCAGGCCCGCGGCGATCTGCTGGACGCCGAGGCCCAGCGAGGTCACCACGCCGAAGACGGTGCCGACGATGGCGACGATGTCGATGAGGTGGCCGACCCAGGACTCGATGAGCTTGCGGCCGAACACCGGCTCCAGCAGCCAGCGGATGGCCAGGGGGCGCCCCCGGCGGAATGTCATGTAGGCCAGGCCGAGTCCGACGACGACGTAGATCGCCCAGGCGTGCAGGCCCCAGTGGAAGAGGGACTGGCCGATGGCGGTGCCGGAGAGCTCCGCCTGGGTGGCCATGAGGGTCTCCCCGGCAGCGTCGACGCCGACCTCACCACTGATGTCCGGCGGTGCCACGAGGTGCCAGAGCGGCTCGGCCACACCCCAGAAGACGAGGCCGATGCCCATGCCGGCGGAGAACAGCATCGTGAACCAGGAGACCAGTGAGAACTCCGGCTTCTCGTCGTCCCGGCCCAGGCGGATGTTGCCGGCTTTGGAGAGCCCTGCCCAGATGGCGAAGACCACGAATCCGGTCACGATGGCGATGTACCACCAGCCGACTCCGTTGACGATGTTGCTGTTCAGCGTCTCGAACGCTTCGGCGCCATGCTCCCGGCCGTACCAGGTGGCGAAGATCAGCGCGACGGCGATGATGAGTACAGCCGGGATGAACACTGGCTTGTTGAGGCTTCGCCAGGTGCTCGTCACCGACCAATGGTTCACTTCTGCTTCGGTAGGCGAAGCCATGAACTCCTCCTTGGTTGTGGATACCTAGAAATCTGTATCTCGTCCGGTCTTGTGGCCGGTCTCTTCGGTCATGGCGCACACATGAAAACGACGGCGCTGCCCTGCGTGCCGCCGGGCCCATCCGTGTCGATTCGGGCCAGGTGAGCATGTCGCAGAGACGTCGACGCCGTCGGAGTCATGACGCAGCTCATTCTCAAATGACTGACTTCCATCCTCCATTAGGCCTTAAGCCGTCCGCCCAGGGCAAGCCGTGCGGCCCTGACTGGTGACTATGGCACAGAACTTCTGTCAATATTAGGGATTATCCAATCATTTCTTCTTCTTCCGTCAGGAGAGAGACCATGAGCACCTCTGTCGGCTCCTCGAGTGCGGCCGGCGGCGTGAGGGTCCGAGAATCCTTTGCCGGCCGCAAGGCCTTCATCCTCACTGCCATCGGTTCGGCAGTCGGGCTGGGCAACATCTGGCGCTTTCCGTACATCACGTATGAGAACGGCGGCGGCGCCTTCCTGATCCCCTACCTCATCGCCCTGCTGACCGCGGGCATTCCGATCCTGCTCTTCGACTACGCCGTGGGGCACAAGTTTCGTGGCTCTCCGCCCATGGCCTTCAAGCGCCTGCACCCGGGTGCCGAGGTCATCGGCTGGTTCCAGGTGGGGATCTGCTTCCTGATCTCCATCTACTACGCGGCGATCATCGCCTGGGCGGCCAGCTACACATGGTTCTCGCTCTCCCAGGCCTGGGGCGATGACGCTGAGGGCTTCTTCTTCGCCGAGTACCTCGAGTACGACGGCGGCGGAGCCGAGGGCGCGGGCCTGTCGGTGGACTTCGTGGCCCAGGTGGGGTGGCCGCTGATCGCCGTCTGGGTGCTGCTGCTCGTCTGCCTGGCCATCGGGGTGCGGCGCGGGATCGCGACCGTCTCGCTGATCGGGATGCCGGTGCTGTTCGTGATGTTCGCGATCCTGGTGGGCTACTCACTGACCCTCGAGGGCGCCGCAGACGGTCTGAACGCCCTGTTCACCCCGGACTGGGGCGCGCTGACCGACGCCACGGTGTGGATCCAGGCCTACGGGCAGATCTTCTTCAGCCTCTCGGTCGGCTTCGGCATCATGGTCACCTATGCCTCGTATCTGAAGCGCCGGTCGAACTCCACGGGATCCGGCCTGGTCGTCGGATTCGCGAACTCCTCGTTCGAGATGCTGGCAGCGATCGGCGTCTTCGCCGCGCTGGGCTTCCTGGCGATGGCGGCCAACACCGCCGTGGACGAGGTCGTCTCCTCGGGCCTGGGCCTCGCCTTCGTGGCCTTCCCGACGATCATCTCCGAGGCTCCTGCCTCCGCCCTGGTGGGCGTGCTGTTCTTCGGCTCGCTGACCATCGCCGGCTTCACCTCGCAGATCTCGATCCTGGAGGTCGTGATCTCCTCGGTGAAGGACAAGACCGGCTGGTCGCGGGGGCTGACCGTCGCCGTCGTCGGCGGCTCCAGCGCGATCGTCTCGATCGTGCTGGTCGGCGGAGTCTCGGGTGTGACCATCCTGGACACGGTGGACGCCTTCTCCAACAACATCGGCATCGTCGGCGGCGCCTTCGTCGCAGTGCTGCTCGTGGCCTGGGTGTTCAGGCGGCTGGACGTGCTGGCCGCCGGCCTGAACGCCTACGGCTCCTTCAAGGTGGGCCCGGTCTGGAAGACGCTGATCGGCATCGTGATGCCGGTCGTCCTGGGCGTGCTCCTCTACATGGACATCAGTGACAAGGTCGCCGAGGGCTACGGCGGCTTCGACACTTGGGTGGTCGCCACCTTCGGTTGGGGATCCCTGGCGCTGGTGATCGTGCTCTCGGTGGTGCTGACGCTGGCTCCGTGGAGCAGCCGTTCGGCGATGAGCATGGAGGACCCGGACATCGATGAGGACAACTACGACGAGCTGGTGGGCTCCGGTGGCGTACGCCGCACGGGCCCGGCCGCCGCGTCGTCCGACGTGGAAGGAGATGGTCGGTGATGGACACCGCAGCGATCCTGATGATGCTCGTCGCGCTGATCACCGTCTGGGGTGGTCTGGTGGCGGCGATCGTGCACCTGTCCAAGAACCCGGACCCCGAGTGAGCTGAGCGGCGGGTGCAGCCCGCCCTATGAGGCCTCGTGATCCGGGGCGTCGAAAAGGCCCGTCCCAGCGTGTGGCACGCCGGGGCGGGCTTTCGGCGTCCTGAGGCCTCCGACCTGGAGTGATGCAGGCCACTCCCACGGCAGGATGCATTCACATCACGCTGAGGTCACAGAAATGAATCGATACACCCCTCCTGGGTCACACCTCAGTAACTGTTCAAGATTTGACCTGATCCGGGTTGGATCGCGCATTCCCTGCGACTACGGTGTTCAGCATGCCCACAGGACCACGCTCGTGTGTGCCCGGGATCCGGCACACCCTGTCACTCGGCGTCACCGTCGGTCTGGCCGGAGGACTCCTCCTCGGAGGGGCCGTTCCAGCACAGGCGACGCACACGCCGGACGGGGAGGATCCCTCCACGCCGACGATGCCGTCCTACCCGGCACCAGGTCAGCCGATCTCCGTCCCGGAGCCTGACGAGGCGGATGACGACGGTGGCGACACCACCGTGGAGAAGGCTGACGGTGACCTGCGTGTGGCCACCCTGAATGCCGGGCTGACCGGAGGCTCCCCGGAGTCCGTTCTGGAGGCGCTGCGGGGTGGGATGAACTCGGCGGCGCGCGTCGTGGCCCGCACCGCGCATCTGAACGCTCCTGATGTCATGGTCCTCACCGGTGTCACGCATGATGCCGACGGCATGATCGCCGAGACTCTCAACGCCCGATACCTGGCACCGGCCGGCCTGGACTTCCCCTACGTCTACACCGCGCCGACGAACTCCGGCATCGACTCGGGCACTGACCTGGACGGGGACGGTCGCATCGGCGGTCCCGGCGACGCCCTCGGCTACGGGGAGTTTCCCGGCCAGCACGGCATCGTGATCTTCTCCGCGCACCCGATCGTCGAGGACGAGGTGCGCACCTTCCAGGACCTCCTCTGGAGCGACATCCCGGACAACTCCCTCCCGGACGCCGACTACAGCGACCTCGACAAATCAGTCCTCCGCCTGGCCTCGACCTCCTTGTGGGACGTCCCCGTGGAGGTCGGCGAGGAGGGTGAGACGCTGCACGTCATCGCCAACGGGCAGGCCCCCGAAGAGAACGCGCGGGGCTTCGACGCCGAGCGGGCCCTCGATGAACGACGCATGATCGCTGACTACGTCTCCGCCGATCCGGCGGACTCCTGGTACATCCAGGATGATGCGGGAGAGTCCGGCGGCCTGACCCCCGGCTCCTCCTTCGTGATCGCCGGCGAGCCCGGCTCCGTCCCGGGGGAGGGCGACCCCACCGCGCTGGATGCGGAGCGGGGCGAGGACCGCGAGCTCCCGCTGCTGGACTCTCCTGCCGTTCAGGATCCCCTTCCGGAGGCCGTCACCGAGCGGGAACTGAGCGCGCGCCCCGGCAGCGAGGACGGCACCGACCCGCACGCCACCCGCGCCGTGGAGGGCGAGGAGGACCGTCGTGTCTCCCTGGTGCTTCCTGACGCCGAGGCTGAGGTGACTGACAGCGGGGTCTTCTGGCCCGGCGAGGGCGAGTTCGGCTTCGACCTGGTGGACCCGCAGGCCGGGGCTTCGTTGCGGGATCGCCTGGTGTGGGTGGACCTGGGCATCTCCTGAACGCCTCACGTTCATCCGGGTCCATGCGTTAGTCTCCCTGACAGGACGTCTTTCCCGCTCCTGCGCCGTCGGACCCCCGGCGGTCTGGAGCTGCCGAACCCCCGGAGCTGCAGCATGATTCCTGATTCCCTGATTCCCCGTGGCGGCGAGGTCGACCGCTCGCAGCCGTCCCCCAGCGCGCCCGCACCCGCCCGCAGCTCGCGGCCTGGCCGCGCTCCGGCACAGCATCGGAGCCGCCGCACCTCTGTGATGCGCGGCGCCGCGGCCGCGTTCTTCGGCCAGCAGGCGCTCTCACTCGCCTCCAAGCAGACCTTCGATGACGACGGTCGCCTCACTCCGGGCGCGGAGAGCTTCCTGACCCGTGCCGTCACCGTGCAGCGGCCCCTGGTGATGGCGAATCTGCGTCATCTTCGGAAGAACCACCCGACACTGACCAACCGCCAGCTGGCTCATCAGCTGGACAAGGAATTTTCCCGGGTGATGACCGGCACCGGGGCCGCCATCGGCGCGACCGCGGCGATCCCCACGGTGGGCACCGTGGCCTCGTTGGGCCTCTCCGCAGTCGCGACAGGCGGGTTCCTGGAGACCTGCGCACTCTACGCACAGTCGGTGGCGGAGCTCTCCGGTGTCTCCACTGAGGATCCACAGCGCGCCCAGCTGCTGGTCATGGGCATCATGCTGGGTGAGGAGGGGCGCCAGCTGCTCGGCGAGCTCTCCGAGCAGGTGGGCGGGCGTGGTCTAGGGCCAGTCTCCACACTGGTGCCGATGCGGACGCTGGCCAGTTCCTCCAGCATGGGTGGGCTGGTCGTGAACCAGATCAAGCGGCAGTTCGTGAGGCGCTTCTTCCTGCGGCAGGGCACCACGATGGTGGCCCGCGCGATCCCCTTCGGCATCGGCGCCGTGGTGGGTGGGGCGGCGAACCAGATGCTGGCCAGGCAGATCATCCGTACCGCGCACCGCACCTTCGGCGAGCTGCCGGAGGAGACTCCGCAGTCGCTGGTGGAGGACATGCGCCACGCACTGGAGCGGGAGAAGCACCGCGCCGACCGCAGAGAGCGCCGGAGGAAGAAGAAGAGCCTGCGCGCCGAGCGCCGGACGGTCCAGAAGGAGCGCCGAGGAGATCGTTCCGAGCGCCGCCGCGAGCTGAGGCTGGAGCGCGCCCGCCGACGCATCGAACGCGCCGAGACGACTCTGCAGAAGGCCCAGGCCGAGGAGTCTGGGTGAGCACCTCCGGCGCAAGCAGGCTTCGCCAGCTGTTCACCCGACCAGCCCCAGGGGCGTCGTCCGGGGGTCGCCTCCTGTTGTCCTGCCGAGACTAGCCTGACACCGTGCGTGGTGAGAACACTGACGAGAACCTGTCCCGCGAAGGCCCCGGAGCCCAGGGGCCGGCCCCTCGGCTGGCGCGGGCTCAGCCGGTGGGGCGCATCCCGGACCCCGCGCTGCACCATCTTCCTGCAGATCTGGATCTGATGTCTGGGGCGCGTCGGCCGCGCCGGGCGAAGGTCTATGCCCATCGGGGCTCCTCGGGGCTGTTCCCGGAGCACACGCGGGCGGCCTATATGCGTGCCCTGGACGAGGGCGCCGACGGGATAGAGATCGACGTGCATCTCACCCGCGACGGCGAGGTCATCTGCTTCCACGACCCTCTGGTGGGTCGCACCACCGACGGCCACGGCGCCGTCGCCGACCTCACCCTGGCGCAGATGCGCCGGCTGGACGTCCACTCCTGGAAGACCCCCCGGCTGCCCGGTGAGTACGGCCGGCCCGCCGAGCAGCTGATGACCTTCCAGGAGCTGCTGGAGCTGCTGGCCGACGCCGGCCGGGACGTCGGGCTCGCCGTCGAGCTCAAGCACCCCTCACCCTATGGGCACCAGCTGGAGGAGAAGGTCCTGCAGGCCCTGCTGCGCTCCGGCTGGGACCCCGAGACCTCGCTGATGCCGGGCCGCGCGACGCCTCCGGGGAACTCCGAGGGGCGTCCCGGCCGCGTCCCCCAGGTGGACGTCTCGTTCATGAGCTTCTACCCGGGTTCGTTGCAGCATCTGGCCGACATGGTGCCGGCAGAGAAGCTGTGCGCCCTGTTCGACCTGGTCACCGCCCAGCAGGTGACTCGCCGTCTGCAGCATCTGAAGCTCTCCTTCGCCGTGAGGCCGGTGGTCTCCGCGGTCATGCGCGGAGCTGCCCGGGACGCCGAGGCCCTGGTGTGGAACTCCCAGGTCGGCCTGGCCGGTCCAGGGATGCACTATGTGCGCGAGCGTCGTGCCGATGTGAAGGCCTGGCTGGCCCGCGGCCTGGGGCTGCGCGTATGGACGGTGGACGAACTCGACGACGTCGAGCTGCTGCTGGCGCTGGGGGTCCAGGAGATGACCACGAACTTCCCCGCGCGTGTCATCGCCGCGGTGAGCGCCCCTGGCCAGGAGGCGGGGTCCGTCCCTAGTCTGGTGTCATGATCGTTGCATTCTCCGTGGCACCCTCCGGCACTCCGCAGCCCGGCCATGCGGGCGAGACCGAAGACGGCTCCGTCCATGATGCGGTGGCGGCTGCCGTCCGAGTGGTCCGCGAGTCAGGCCTGCCGAATCGCACCAGCTCGATGTTCACCGAGGTCGAGGGCGAATGGGATGAGGTCTTCGCGGTCGTCAAGCGCGCTACCGAGGCGGTGGCGCCCTTCGGCAGCCGCATCTCCCTGGTCATCAAGGCCGACATCCGCCCCGGACACAGCGGCGAGCTCGACGGGAAGGTCGCCCGTCTCGAGTCCGCGCTCGACGCCTCGGGGGAGTAGACGACCCACGGGTCCCGGCGAACCACATTCCGTGCGCGATTCCGTGCGCGTCAGCCTGAGCAGGAGCCGGGCCTCCGGAGCGGACAGAGCCCGGATCTCCTGAGCGGCGCCATGTCTATCATGGGTGGATGCGAATTGCCGTGATCTCGGACGTCCATGGAAACCTGCTGGCCTTGGACGCGGTCCTTGCCGATGCAGCCGAGCAGTCCGTGGATCAGCATGTGAACCTGGGGGACCTGCTCTCGGGAGGAGTGGCACCCCGGTTGACAGCAGATCGGCTGATGGACGCAGGGATGAAGACGATAGCCGGCAACCACGAACGCCAGCTGCTCACCCTGAGACCGGAAGAGATGGGTGCCTCAGACCGGTTTGCCATGTTGGACGTCACCGCGCGACAGCGCGACTGGCTGGCGAGTCTGCCCTCGACACTGGTCGTGACCGACGGTGTGCTCGCATGCCACGGGTCGCCCGACGACGACCTCACCTACCTGTTGGAGACCGTGGAAAGAACTGGGGTGCGTCCGGCCACCGACGATGAGGTGCGGGCGCGGCTCGGTGCTCATACGGAGTGGTCTCTGGTGCTGTGCGGACACACCCACATCCCTCGATCCCTGCGCCTGGCGCAGGGCCCTCTGATCGTCAACCCGGGGAGCGTGGGGTGGCCGGCCTATGCGGGCGACGAACCGCATCCGCACGTGATGGAGGCCGGGACGCCCCACGCGCGTTACGCAGTCCTGGATGACGCGAGTGGGCGATGGGAGGTCGAGTTCCGCTTGGTCGCCTATGACTGGGAGTCCGCCGCCCTGATCGCGGAGTCGCATGACCGCCAGGATGTCGCCCGTGCCCTCCGTACCGGGCGAGTCTGACTCCTCGAGACCTGGGGCTCCTGCCCCGGTGCGCGGCTGAACACGGGGCCCAGCTGCCCCACTACTCGCCGAGGATGGGCCCGAACTCCGGCCGGTCCGCCAGACGCCGGTCCTTCTTCTCCGGGACCACCATCAGAGGCCCTTCGGCGTGGTGCAGCACTCCCTGGGAGGTGGAGCCGAGCAGCATCCCGGCGAATCCACCACGGCCGCGGGTGCCCAGCACCGTGAGCTGCGCATGGCGGGTCTCCTCCACGAGCACGTCCACCGCGGTGCCGTCGATGACCTCCGCGTCGATCTGCAGGTCGGGATAGTGGCTGTGCAGCCAGCGGCGCCCGGCCTCGAGCTTCTCCTTCAGCTCCTCCACGGCCTGGCCGTCCTCCACATGGGTGGGGATCCACACCAGGGTGGCGCCCAGCGGGGGCAGCGCACAGACGATCCGCAGCGGGACGCCCCGCTCGCTGGCCTCCCGGGCGGCCACCAGGGCCGCCACACGGCCGTAGTCGGAGCCGTCGACGCCGGCCACCACGGAGCGCCGGTCTTCGCTGCGGGTCCCCGAGGAGGAAGTCTCCGCCGTCGTGCCGGGGGTGATGATCGGGATGGCTCCGGTGGCCGTGGTGACGGCGTTGGACTCCTGGGAGGAGAACTTCAACGGCACCACCACCGTGGGGCATTTGGCGTGTGCGGGCAGGGCCGCGGACACCGATCCGAGCAGTCGGCCGAGGAACCCTCCGCGGCCGCGGCTGCCGACCACCAGCACCTCGGCGTGCTGCGAGTAGTCCAGCAGCACCCCGGCGGGGTCGCCGGACTCGATGGCGTAGCCGACCTCCCCGGGGTAGTCGCGCAGGAACTCCTTGGCCTGATCGATGACCTTCTCCGACCCCTGGCGCAGCGCTGACTCGTCCATCAGTGCATAGCCGCCGTCCATGGAGGAGGCGGCGAAGGCAGGTAGGGAATAGGCGGTGACCACCGTCAGCGGCAGCTTCCGTCGGTTGGCCTCCGCGGCGGCCCAGTGCGCCGCGCGCAGGGACTGTTCCGAGCCGTCGACGCCGACGACGACTCCGTGCGGACGTGAGCCGCCGGGCCGCTGGCCTGAGGCGCCCGGTCCGGGGTTCTGAGCTGGTGAAACGTTCATCCTGGCCTCCAAGCCACGTCGGGTGCCGCGTGGGGTGAACCCATGGTACAGCCAAGGTATCGCAGGGTACGAGAGATGGAACACCCCAGCTCACCGGCCGATCAGGCGGTGGGCTGGGGCGTTCCTCATCGAGACGGCGCGTCCCTCGGGGGAGGGCCCGCTCCGCGCCGACCGTGTGGGCGGCTCAGAAGAGCAGCATGCCCACGATGGAGGCGCTCATGAGGTTGGCCAGCGTGCCGGCGAGCACGGCGCGCAGACCCAGCTGGGCGATGTCGGAGCGGCGGTTCTTCGCGATGCCGCCCAGCCCGCCGAGCAGGATGGCCATCGAGCTGAAGTTGGCGAAGCCGGTCAGCGCGAAGGTGATGACCGCCTGGGACTTCACGGAGAAGCCCTCGGCCTGCGGGGCGAAGTCGGCGAAGGCGACGAACTCGTTGAGCACGAGCTTCTGGCCCAGGAACGAGCCCGCGGCCACGGCCTCCTCCCACGGCACGCCCACGGCCCACATCAGCGGGGCGAACACGTAGCCCATGATCTGCTCGAACGTCAGGTCCGGGGCGCCGAAGAGCCCGCCGACCTGCCCGATGCCCAGGTTGATCAATGCGATCAGCGCGATGAACGCGAGCAGCATGGCTCCGACGTTCGCCGCCAGCCGCAGGCCGTCGCCGGCGCCGCGGGCGGCGGCGTCGATGACGTTGCGAGGGCGCTCCTCCTCCTCGACGGCGGCGGCCGCCTCGGCCACCGACTGTCCGGGGCGGAGTTCGGAGCCCTGGTCTGCGGGAGCCGCGCCGTCGTCGGCACCGGTGGTGGCGCCGTCGTCGGTACGGCGCTCTTCGGTGAGTGTGGCGGTGGCGGTACTGGTGGTGCCTGTGGCGCCGGCCTCGGCGGTCCGGTGGTCCTTGGTATAGCGGCCGCCGCCCAGCGCCGCCTCGTCGCCGGCCTGACGTTCGGCCTTGGCGGCGTCGATCTCGTCGAAGGAGCCGGCCGGGATGATGATCTTGGCCATCAACAGCGCGCCGGGGGCCGCCATGAAGCTGGCGGCGATCAGATACTCGAGATTCGCGCCCATGCCGGCGTAGCCCACCAGCACTGACCCGGCGACCGTGGAGAGGCCGCCGACCATGACGGCGAAGAGCTCAGACTTGGTCATGCCGGCGATGTAGGGGCGGATGACCAGCGGGGCCTCCGTCTGGCCGACGAAGATGTTCGCGGCGGCGTTCATGGATTCTGCGCGGGAGGTTCCCAGCAGCTTCTGCAGCGCCCCGCCGAGCACGCGGACCACGAACTGCAGGACCTTGAGGTGGTAGAGCACCGCAGTCAGTGAGGCGAAGAAGATGATGACCGGCAGGACGGAGAGGGCGAAGGGGACGGCGTCGCCCTCCACCAGGCCGCCGAAGAGGAAGCTGATGCCCTCGTCGGAGACGTTGATGACGCTCTGGACGACCTGGGTGACCCACCCGAGGGCCGTCTGTCCCCAGGGGAGGTAGAGCACGAAGACGGCGAAGAACACCTGGATGGCCAGGGCGATCGCGACAGTGCGGATCTTGATCTTGCGCCTGTCCACGGAGAACAGGATGGCGAGGGCCAGGACCACGGTCATGCCCATGATGCCCCAGAGAATGTTGATCACGAGAGCCCTTCCTCTCAGATGCGGAGTGATGACCTGCGCTGAGCCGGCGGGGTGTCCGCGGGGCACAGGATCAGCGGGGGAGTCCCCGAATATCAGGGCAAGTATGCCCAATGCGTGAGCTGTACGCCACACACCTCCGGGTTCACCCGCGTACTTAGACGATCCTCCCAGGTCAGCGCGTGATACCGGGAGGGATCAGCGGTCCGGGGAGTCAGGGAAGCGCGACGACGGCGGGCCCGGTCGGAGAGGAATCCGACCGGGCCCGCCGTCGTCACTCGGTGAGACGCCGGGGCGCGATCACCAGTAGCGCTTCGCCACCGGGTGCGGGTCCTGGAAGGCGTAGTAGACCGAGGTGATGCTCAACCCGGCCTGCGGGTTGCGCGCGTGGGCCACCTGCCCGTTGCCGATGTAGATCGCGTTGTGGGTGGCGCGGCCGCCGTTGACCCAGAAGACGATGTCACCGGGCTGCAGGTTGTCCAACGAGACCGACTGCCCACCCTGGAACTGCTGGTCTGCGGTGCGCGGCAGGGAGACCCCCGCCTGGGCGAAGGCGGCCTGCATCAGCGAGGAGCAGTCCCAGGCCTTCGGGCCTGTGGCGCCCAGTACATAGTGGGTCCCCGACTCGTTGACCTTGCCGACCGCGAAGTCCACGGCGATCTGCGCCGCCGAGGAGCTGCCGGCGGCCACCGATTGGGAGCCGGAGCCGGAGCTCGAGGACCCGGAATCGGAGGATCCGCTGCCGGACGAGCCGCTGCCGGAGGACCCGCTGCTCTGTGAGGGCTCCGGCTCCGGCTCCGGTTCAGGAGCCGGAGTGAGACGGTTGACCTCGCGCTGCAGGGCGGCGTGGTCCAAGACGCCGTTGCCGCCCACCAGCGAGGAGTCGTTCAGGGCTGAGCGGAAGGTCTCCTGCACGCCGTCGCCACGCAGGTCGGCCAGCTTCTCGACCAGGGCGCGGGTGCCCGGCAGGTACTGATCCAGGCTGGGGCCCGTCGGCTGCGAGGAGCTCGAGCTGGAGGACCCGCTGCCGGACGAACTGCTGCCGGATGAACTGCTGTCCGAGGCCCCGCTGCTCTGAGAGGGCTCAGGCTCCGGCTCAGGCTCCGGCTCGGGGGTCAGCTCGCTGATCCGGGCGCGGATGGCGCTGTGGTCCAGCAGACCCGAGGAGTCGGTGAAGTCGGAGTCCTCGATGAGCTTCTTGAACATCGCCGTGGCGGTCTTGTCCTCAAGCTCCGCGAGCTCCTCGACCAGGGAGCGGGTGCCCGGCAGGTACTGGTCCAGGCTCGGGCCCGCAGGCTGCGAGGAGTTCGAGCCGGAGGAGCTGGAGCTGGAGGAGCCGCTGCTCTGCGAGGGTTCCGGCTCCGGCTCAGGCTCCGGCTCGGGGGTCAGTTCGTTGATCCGGGCGCGGATGGCGCTGTGGTCCAGCAGCCCGTCGGAGTCGGTGAAGTCAGAGTCCGCGATGAGCTTCTTGAACGTGGACTCGGTGGACTCGCCCTCCAGTTCGGCGAGCTCCTCCACTACGGTGCGGGTGCCGGGGAGGTAGTCATCGAGGCTGTGGGCCGACTGCGCCGGCTCCTCGGCCTCGGCAGGCTCCTCGGCAGGCTCCTCGTCCGACTCCTCCTCGGGCTCCGGCTCGGGCTCGGGCTCAAGCTCGTAGACGCGGGCCTGGACGGCGGCGTGGTCGAGCAGGTCGTCGGAGTCGGTGAACTCGGGGTCCTTGATGAGCTGGGCGAAGATCGACTCGACGTCGGTGTCCTCGAGCTCGGCGAGGCGCTCCACCAGGCTCTGGGTGCCCGGCAGGTAGTCCTCGAGGCTGTGGATGTCAGCCGCGGGGGCCTCGTCCTCAGCGTCGTCCTCGGACTCCGCCGGGGTGGACTCGTCGTCCCCCTCATCCTCAGCGGCGGCCTCGTCCTCCTCGGGCTCCTCCTCCGGCTCCAGCTCGTAGACACGGGCCATGAGGGCGGAGTGCTTGAGCAGGCCGTCCTCGTCCAGGAAGGCTTCGTCCTCGATGAGCTTCGCGAACAGCGACTCGACGTCGGTGTCCTCGAGCTCGGCGAGGCGCTCCACGAGATCACGGGTGCCCTCGAGGTACTGGTCCAGACTCTGCGCGGGCCCGTTCGTGCTGGCGGCGTCAGTGGCCTCGGACTCGTCGGACGATGAAGCTTCCCCTTCTCCATCGTCCGACGAGTCCTCGGCGGTCTCGTCGTCGGCGGGCTCCTCAGAGTCGGCCGACATCATCTCGCGCAGCTGGTCGATGCGGTAGGCGATCTGCTGCGGATCCACGTTGCCGTCGGCGTCGTGGAAGTCAGAGTTGGCCTCGATCTGCCCACGCAGGATCGACACCCCCACACCCTTGAGTTCCGCGAGCTCCTCGATGAGCTCGAGGGCGCGTTCGCCGACCTCGCCGACCTCGTCGCCGGTGTCCTCGGTGGACCGCTCGGCGGTCTCCAGGGCCTCCGCGGCGGCGGTCGACTGCTGGGCCGCCTGGTCGGCCAGCGCGATGGACTCGGCGGCCTCCTGCTCGGCCTCGGCGGCGTCGGATTCGGCCTGCTCCTCGAGCTGCTGCTCGGTGGCGGCATCGGCGAGGGCGTTGTCGTCCTCGGCGAGGAGCACGTCCTCAGCGGTGGTCTCGCCGGCCCGGTGCTGCTCGGCCGCACCGGAGTCGGCCGTCTCGGCCGCCTCGCGGGCAGCCTCTGCCGCTTCGGCGGCCTCGGCGGCCTCCTGCTGGGCGTCCAGGGCGTTCTGATGCTCAAGCTGCATCGCGGCCTCGAGTTCGAGGGCGCGCTGGTTGGCCTGGGAGAGCCGGTCGTTGATCTCCCCGATCATCTGATCGGTGGCCTGGGAGGACTCCTTGGCGCTGGAGATCTCCTTGGCCGAGGGAACGTCCGGAAGCTCAGTCACGACGACGGAGGCTGCGGATCCCTCAGCATTCTGGTTCTGCACGGAGCTGGCGGCGCGGTCAGCCAACAGGTCGGGAAGCGTGGTCCCGACGAGCGCAGTCGTCACGACGGCGGCGGTCACTGCTGCCACGCCGAGATTGCGGCGGTTCTTCACGGTAGTTCCTCACTTGTTCCTCACTGGGCGCAGCACCACGCGCTGGGGCCGGCCGCCGTCTGCGGACGCCTCTGCCTTCCGGGCGGCTGACTCGACCGAGGAGCTGGGCGAACCGCGACGATCCGCAGAGCTCCCGCGATGGGGTGCCGAGTCAGTGCCCATGGGCTTCAGCGGCGTCACCGGCGGTCCTCGGCTCCAGCTCATCCGTTCGCCCTGTCAGGGGCTCCCGGTCCGTTCGGGCGTGTCACCGCCGTCATGGTCTGAGTGGGGCCGACGACCGTCAGAGATGGGAATCGCATGACGGCCATGTGGCGCTACAGGCCTCACGATAGTTGCGGTTTCGTCACCTTGGCAACAGGTCGTGTCGTTCCTGTGATGAAACTGTGAGGCTTGGATCCGCGTCATTCCGGGGATGCAGGGTCACAAAATGGCTTCGTCCAACCTTCAAGTAGGTTGAAGGTTCAGCCTCCGTGACTTCTTCTCGGCGCTGTGCTAACAGCCTTCATCGGGAGGTGCGACGTCTCGGTTCAGCTCCATCCGAGCCGGTGCAGGGTCTCGTCGTCGATGCCGAAGAAATGGGCTACCTCATGGATGACCGTGATGGTGACCTGCTGGACGACCTCCTCGCGGGAGGCGCACATCTGCAGGATCGGCTCCTTGTAGAGAGTGATGCGGTCCGGCATCGCCCAGGGTTCAGCACCGCGTTCGGTGAGCGGAATGCCTTCGTAGAGGCCGAGCAGCACGGTGTCCGGGTGCTCGCCCGGCTGGGGCTCGTAGGCGTCCTCCACGAACACGGTGACATTGTCCAGCTGGCTCCGCAGGGCCTCCGGGATCATGTCCAGCGCGCGGCTGGCGGCCTCGTCGAAGTCCTCGTCACTCATCTGCACCGGCATGGCCACCAGTCTAGGCGCGTCGCCGTCGCCCGCGTCGAGGGCAGGGCTCGAGCGTCGGGAAGTTGTGATCGATCACAAAAAGTGTGCGCAAGGTCTTGACAGGCCATATGTGACGTGGCTTACCTTTACGTGAGATCGCAGGACAAAATCACAGGTCGCGACCCGTGCACAGCACGACGACGCCGGGACGCTCGCACCGCACCGGCTCATAGGTCGGGAATCGACGGGGGAGAGGCGCAGTGACAGTCATAGGTCAGACCGAGGGGGACACGTCCGCCTCCACCCGCGGGTCGGGAGCAGCGCCGCCTCCGAAGCGCTCCGCTCCATCAGCGCCAGGCGGCCGCACCGGGACCCGCGCCACGCACACCTGGCGGTATGCGTTGAAGAAGGATTGGCGGCTTTATAGCTTGCTGGTCCTGCCTCTGGTGTTTCTGCTGATCTTTCGTTATCTGCCGATGGCGGGCAATGTCATCGCTTTCCGGCGGTTCCGTCCTGGGTCCAGCATCTTTGGTGATGAGTGGGTCGGGTTCCATTACATCGAGATGTTCATCAATGACCCCACCTTCTGGCGGGTCTTCTGGAACACCGTGATCCTGGGTGGACTGACTCTGGCGATCTGTTTCCCGCTGCCGATCATTCTGGCGCTGATGTTCAATGAGCTGCGCTCGAACGCTTTCAAGCGGGTGGCTCAGTCGATCTCGTATCTGCCGCACTTCATGTCGATCGTGATCGTGGCCGGGATCGTGCTGCAGCTGACCTCGCTCAATGGGACCTTCAATCAGATCCTGGGGCTCTTCGGGGCGGAGAGCATCGCGTTCATGCAGCAGCCGCAATGGTTCCGCACCATCTATGTCTCCTCGGAGGTATGGCAGACGGTGGGGTGGGGCACGATCCTGTATCTGGCCGCGCTGACCACTATCGATCCTCAGCTCTATGAAGCAGCACGTATCGATGGGGCTAATCGGTGGAAGCAGATGTGGCATGTGACCCTGCCCGGGATCGCTCCGACGATGGTGGTGCTGCTGATCCTTAATGTGGGTACCTTCATGGCGGTGGGCTTCGAGAAGGTGTTGCTGTTGTATAACCCGTTGATCTATTCCACCGCGGACATCATCGCCACCTATGTCTATCGGGTGGGTATCACCAGTTCGAACTTCTCTTATGCGACAGCCATCGGCCTGTTTGAGGCCATCATCGGACTCATCCTGATCCTGAGTGCTAATGGGATCGCCCGGAAGATGGGAGGCAACAGCCTGTGGTAGCCATCAATACCGAGGTCCCCGGGGCCCGGCCTCCGGCTGGTCCGCTCCCGGATCCCGGCCAGCAGAACCCTGAGGAGCAGGTCCTCGTCTCGAAGCGGGGCACCCGTTCTACCGCGATCCAGGACACGAGGTCCTATACCGCCTTCCGGGTGGTCAATGGGTTGGCGATCATCCTGATCTGCGCGGCGACGCTGTATCCGTTCCTGAACATCATCGCTCAGGCCTTCTCCTCCGAGGGGTACATCAACTCTGGGCAGGTCAGCATCATCCCGCGCGGGTTCAACATCACTACTTTCGATGTGGTGATGTCGGATTCGATGTTCTGGCGCAATTATGCGAACACGGTGATCTATACGGTGGTGGCTACGGCGATCGCGATGGTGCTGACCACCAGCTTTGCCTATGCGCTCTCGAAGCGGCATCTGAAGGGCCGGGGGTTCTTCATCGGGGTCGCGGTGTTCACCATGTTCTTCAATGGTGGGCTGATCCCGAACTACGTGCTGATCAATGCGTTGGGGATGACGAACACGATGTGGGCGATCGTGTTGCCCAATGCGATCAGCATCTTCAACCTGTTGGTGATGAAGGCCTTCTTCGAGAACTTCTCCACGGAGCTGGAGGAGGCTGCGCAGATCGATGGGCTGAGTACTTATGGGGTGTTGTGGCGGATCGTGATCCCGTTGTCGAAGGCGGTGATCGCCACGATGGTGCTCTTCTATGCGGTCAGTTTCTGGAATGCGTGGTTTCAGGCGTTTTTGTATCTGGATCGGCGGGAGCTGTATCCGGTGACGGTGTATCTGCGGAATCTGTTGGCTGGGGCTACTGGTACTGAGCAGATGGGTGGTGAGGCTGCGGAGGCCACTCAGATCGCTTCCAATGTGCGGGCGGTGACGATGTTGTTGACCACGTTGCCGATTATCTGTCTGTATCCGTTTCTGCAGAAGTATTTCGTGCGCGGGATCATGCTCGGCTCCGTCAAGCAGTAGCCGCGGCTCCATGACGTGCATCTGTCCGACGACGGCCTCGGCTCGACGCCTCGGCCGCCACCAGAAAGGAACACTCGCATCATGATCACCACACCTTCAGCAGGACAGCGACGTCGGCTGTGCTCGGTGACGGCCGCGCTGGCGACGGGGACCCTGGTCCTCTCCGCCTGCGGCGGCACAGCCGAGGGCGACGACGGAGCTGAGGTCGACCTCGAGGAGGTCGGCGTGGGCGCCATGGAGGACTACGGCGTCGGCGACACCTTCGTGGCCTCCGAGCCGGTGGACTTCTCGCTGCTGTATCGCGATCACCCCAACTATCCGCTGCAGGCGGACTGGCGGTTCTTCACCTACCTGGAGGAGGAGCACAACGTCACGCTGAACCCGGAGAACGCCCCGCTCTCCGACTGGGAGGAACGCCGCTCGCTGGTGATCGGCGCCGGCGACGCCCCGGACTTCATCCCGATCGTCTATCCCGGCGACGAGACCCCCTTCATCGCCGGCGGGGCGCTGCTGCCGGTGAGTGACTATCTGGATCAGATGCCGCACCTCACCGAGAAGATCGAGGCCTGGGATCTGGAGGAGGACTTCAACGCGCTCTATCAGGAGGACGGAAGGTTCTACATCCTGCCGGGCATCCACGAGCAGCCGCAGCACCAGTACTCGCTGGCCGTGCGCGGGGATATCTGGGATGAGCTCGGCTACGAGGACCCGGAGACCTGGGAGGAGTTCGCCGAGCAGCTGCGGGGCGTCCAAGAGGCATATCCGGAGATGGTTCCGTACTCAGACCGGTGGGAACTGCAGGCCACGTTGAACCTGGCCTCCCCGAACTTCGGCACCTCTGCCGGCTGGGGATTCGGTGACGGGATGTACTTCGACGACGACGCTGATGAGTTCATCTACGCCGGCGTCACCGACGAGTATCGGGACCTCCTCGAGTACTTCCACGGGCTGGTCGACGAGGGTCTGATGGACTCCGAATCCATGGTCCAGGATGACGACCAGGCGATCCAGAAGTTCGCCTCCGGGCAGTCAGCCGTCATCGGCGCCAACGATCAGGAGCTGCTGACCTACCGCACCTCTATCGAGGAGGTCGGCGATGAGGACATGGACATCCGCATGATTCGTGTCCCGGCGGGTCCGTCAGGGGACAGCGTAGCCGGCGGCCAGCTGGAGTCCGGCCTGGTGATCTCCTCCTCGGCGGCCGAGCAGGACCACTTCGTGGCGCTGCTGCAGTTCATCGATTGGCTCTACTACTCCGATGAGGGGCTGGAGCTCGCCAAATGGGGAGTCGAGGGGGAGACCTTCGAACGCGATGGTGAGGAACGTGTCCTGGCTGATGACATCGACATCAACGGCCTGAACTCGGATGCCGACGACGAGCTGAACGTCGACCACGGCTTCCACAACGGCGTCTTCATGCCGGCCCATGGCTCCACCACGGACCTGGTGCAGTCGATGTTGCGGGACGAGGTCGTCGATTTCCGCGAGTCCATGGAGGACAAGGAGATCCTGCCGGTGCCTCCTGCCCGGCCGCTGGACGAGCTGGAGCGTGAGCAAGCCTCACTGACAGAGAACGCGCTGAGTGACTCGGTGGACACCGCGACTGCCCAGTTCATCCTGGGCCAGCGGGACCTCGACGACTGGGACGCCTACGTGGCCGAGTTGGAGGCGCAGGGTCTGGCCGACTTCGTGGAGCTTCAGAACGAGGCCTATCAGCGGGCACAGGAAGCGATCGACGGCGTCGAAGAGGAGATCGACGAGTGACATCGTCCCTGGATCTGCGTTCCGCAGGTTGCCTCGTCCGCGTCCCGGAGCTGACCAACACGGCCGCTCTCGGACGCGGAGGTGCGTCATGAGCGCGTCGGCCGAGGAGCGGGAGGGCCCGCTGACGCGGGTCACGAACTTCGTCTACCGGTTGATCGTCATCGAGGTGGCGTTCGTGCTGGCCACGCTGCCGGCCCTGCTGGGGATCCTGCTGCTGGACCAGGAGCCGAGCAACATCCCGCTCTACGGGCTGTTCGCGCTGTTCTTCGGCCCGGCGATCACTGCGGGGGTCTATGCCTGGCGAGGGGATCATGACCTCATCCCCTGGCTGAGGTACTGGAAGGGCTGGGTCGAGAGTCTCCGTCAGACCCTGGCTGTCTGGACACCGGTGGTGGCGTTCGCGACCCTGGCCTCCTTCAATGCCGCCTTCGCGCAGGTGCCGGCGGCCCTCCTGCTCGGCGGGGCAGTGCTGGCCGGGGCCGTCGTCCTCGCTGGAGTGGCGACGCTGGTGGTCATCGCGACCTTCGACTTCCGGACGCGGGACCTGTTCCGCGTGGTGATGTACGGGCTGGCCTCCGCGCCGCTCTCTGCGCTCGGTGTGCTGAGCCTGTTCCTGGTGGTCGGGGCGATCGTGGTGCTCTGGTCGGACTGGGTGGCGGTGCTGCTGGCCTCGGTGATGCTGTGGCTGCTGACCCGCACGGTGGGCCCGATGCTGGCGCAGGTCCGGCAGGACCTCGTGGTCTCCCGTGAGTGAGGGCCGGCCACAGGGCTGGCCCGGACAGTTCGCTCAGATTCTGCGCACGCCGTGGCGGGGAAGCGGGAGGTATGATTTGCTGGAGGTCAGCATGAGCGCCTAGAATCCCAGTGTCCTCACGGGATCGCGCCCCCATCGTCTAGCGGCCTAGGACACCGCCCTTTCACGGCGGCGGCACGGGTTCGAATCCCGTTGGGGGTACTGCTCAGCTTCGATTTGGAGCCGAGTGAGAAGCTCTGCTAGAGTTTCTAACCGTGCCAAGCGGCACAAACAGCTGAAAAGCAAGGCCCAGTGGCGCAGTTGGTTAGCGCGCCACCCTGTCACGGTGGAGGTCGCGGGTTCAAGTCCCGTCTGGGTCGCTCCAAGCTCTCGGAAGAGGGCTCTAGTCATCATGTGATGGCGCCCGGCTCTGTAGCTCAGTTGGTAGAGCGTTCGACTGAAAATCGAAAGGTCACCGGATCGACGCCGGTCGGAGCCACCACTGGAAACCCCCGCTTCTGGCGGGGGTTTCTTCGTGTGGTCCGAGAGCAGCCGCCGGAGCCTGCTAGGTGTGGCCCAACGTGTAGCCGTTGGTCGTGGGATGCGAAGCTCGGCCTAGGGGATGCGCTCGGCGTTCCCGAAGTCGTCCCGCTCAATCTCCCAATCCACATAGTGCGACCCGCCCGCGTAGACCAACGTCCCGTCCACATCCGGCACGTCAAACACGTAGATGCGCTCGCGGGACTCGCCCACGCGGACCGAATCAGTGGCCCCGTTGAGGTAGTCCATACACTCCCACGTGTCAGAGGTGGCGATCTGCACATCAGAGCCACCCCAGCGGAAGTCGCCATCATTGAAGTCCAGTTCCTCCTCCCCATCTGCCTCTAGTAGGAAGGTGGCGTAGACGATGAACCCGTTTTGGGAGTCTGCCGACTCGTCATCGTAGGTGTAGCATCTGTCGCCGGGCACCAGCTCCGTCATGGTCACTGTGCCCACGTAATCGCCCAAGCCTTCGAAGACGCCTTGGTCAATCTCAACCGGGTCACCCAGGTGGGCTGTCACGTCGCCTGTCATGCGGCCCGTGAAATCGTGGTCCTCCAGGATCGGGTCATCGGAGAAGTCGCGATCCTTCGGCGCGACATCCTCGTCGGCCTCACTCTCTACTTCCTCCGCGTCCTCCTCGACTGCGGGCTCAGCTTCAGATGCGGTCTCCTCCTGTTCCGGCTCGGCCTCAGTGACCGGGTCCGTATTGTCCCCACATCCGGCGAGCGCGAGCAGTCCTACCAGGCCCAGCCCAGTGATGGTGGTTCCCCTCATGGCGTCTCTCCCTCGATAGCGTCCACAGGGTGCGCAGAGATGCCCCGATGCTCCCAGTATGCGTGACCCAGCTCACGGGGACGGTGGTGTGCCATCGAGGTTGACCATGCCCAGTCCTCAGGAAGGGCTCCCATTGCCTTGGTCGGGGTGCCACTCACCACCGATGCGCGTCAGCACGGTGTGTCCAGATGATCGACTGGCGCCGATGGCCTCGTATAGGTTGAGAGGTGACGGACGGAACGCAGACCTCAGGAGGCGTCATGACGCAGCAGCCCGGCCACCCTGGCCCCGGCCCCGACGACGAGTACACCGAGCAGAATGCGGAGGAGACCCCCGAGGGTGGAGCAGGGCAGGAGGGCGCCCAGCCGACTCAGCCTTATCCCGAGAGCGGGTTCCCCGGCGCTCAGGAACCGATCCCGGACCCCCTGGCGGAGCCGGTCTCCGGCGCCTCTGCGGCGTCGGCGCCCGAGGCTGGCCTGCCGTACGACCAGCAGCAGCCGGAGGTGCAGCAGGGCTGGGATGCGGGGCAGCAGAGTCACTCCGGTGCCCCGGGCCAGGAGCCCGTCTCTGGGCAGGGTTACGACCCCGCCCAGGGCTCCTACGAGGCACAGCAGCCCGGCAGCCAGCCCGGATACGCGCAGGGCTACGGTCAGCCCGGTCCCGAGAGCCAGGGAGCTTATGAGCAGCCGCACCAGGGCTACTACGGCCAGCAGGTGCCTCCGGAGCAGGCCGCTCAGTCGGCCGGATCGGCCCAGCCGGCCTACGGGTACGGTCAGCAGCAGGATCCCTATGCCGCCCAGCAGCCGCACTACGGGCAGCAGTACGGCGGCCAGCCCTATGGTCAGCCGTATGAGCAGCAGTATCAGCAGCACTACCCCCAGCCGCCCCAGGCCGGCGCCCCCGGGCATGCGCCTGCCGGCAACTCGGTGGAGGGCAAGGGCTTCATCAGCGCGCTGTTCGACTTCACCTTCCAGAGCTTCGTGACGGTGAAGTTCGCCAAGTTCATCTACATCATCCTGATGGCGTTCCTGGTGCTGGGATGGGTCATCGCCATCATCTCCGGATTCGTGACAGACCCGGTCGTCGGACTGCTCGCGCTGCTGCTCGGCTGGATCCCCGCAGCGATCTACCTGATCCTCATCCGGATCACCCTGGAATTCTTCATCGCGATGATCCGCACCTCGCAGAGCACCGCGGGAGTCAGGGTGGAGATCGAGGAGCTCCGCGGCGAGCTGAGGGACCGCGCCTGACGCCCCTTCGATGACACCTGCCCCGTGCTGAGTCAGCCAACAGGGCACGCGCGACGACGGCGCCCGCCCCCCCCGTGAGGAGGAGCGGGCGCCGTCGTCGTCTGCAGGAGTCTCCGGGACCGGTGCGGGTTCCCGGCTCAGGCCAGGTCGACCACCACGGGGGCGTGGTCCGAGGCGCCCTTGCCCTTGCGTTCTTCACGGTCGATGAAGGCGTGGCCCACACGCTCGGCCAGCGCCGGGCTGGCCAGCACGAAGTCGATGCGCATGCCCTCCTTCTTCGGGAAGCGCAGCTTGGTGTAGTCCCAGTAGGTGTAGACGCCGGGGCCCGGGGTGTGCGGGCGGACGACGTCTGCGTAGCCGGCCTCGAGGAAGCCGCGGAATGCCTCACGCTCAGGCTCGGAGACGTGGGTCAGGCCTTCGTTCCTGAAATAGTCGATGTCCCAGACGTCGTCGTCCTGCGGGGCGATGTTCCAGTCACCCATCAGCGCCACCTGCGCCTGCGGGTCATCGGTGAGCCAGGCGGAGGCGTGCTCGCGCAGCTGCTTCAGCCAGGCCAGCTTATAGGCCATGTGCTCGTCCTCCAGGGCACGCCCGTTGGGCACGTAGAGGCTCCAGATGCGGACGCCGTCGCAGGTGGCGGCGATCGCCCGTGCCTCCTGGATGGGGTCCTTGCCACCCTTGCCGAACACGGGCTGGTCCGGGAAGGTCCGCTCCACGTCGGCCATCCCCACGCGGGAGGCGATGGCTACGCCGTTCCACTGGTTGAGGCCGAAGTGGGCGACGTCGTAGCCGTTGTGCTCGAAGACCTCCCAGGGGAAGTTCTCGTCCTTGCACTTGGTCTCCTGGATGGCGAGGACGTCTGCGTCCGTGCGCTCCAGCCAGGATTCGACCCGGTCAGCCCGGGCCCGCATCGAGTTCACATTCCAGGTCGCGATTCTCACGGGGCAACGCTATCAGCCGACGCTGACGCAAGGCGGGTGCGGCCGGCGACCCTCAGCCCTTCCACCAGGAGTCCTGGATGGTCACCGGCACTGTGCGCTTGTGGCGAGTCGCCAGGTAGCGACGCTCGATCTGCTCGGCGGCGTCCGCGGGGACCTCGCGGCCCTCCAGGTAGTCGTCGATGTCTGCGTAGCTCATGCCCAGTTCGGCCTCGTCCAACTGCCCCGGGCTGTCGTCGAGCAGGTCGGCGGTGGGCGCCTTGGACCACAGGAGCTCATCGGCGCCCAGATGCCGCAGCAGCTGCCGGACCTGGCGCTTGTTCAGTGTGAACAGCGGCAGGACGTCCGCACCGCCGTCCCCGTGCTTGGTGAAGAAGCCGGTGATGGACTCCGCGGCGTGATCGGTGCCGACCACCAGCCCGGCGTGCTCCCCAGCGATCGCGTACTGGGCGGTCATCCGGATGCGGGCCTTGACGTTGCCGCGGTGGTAGTCGGCCATGGGCTGACCCAGCGCCTCCGAGTAGGCGGCATCCAACCCGGCGACCGCCTGGGCGATGTTCACGGTGTGCACGTGGTCCGGGCCGATGAAGTCCACCGCCAGGGCGGCGTCGTCCTCGTCATGCTGCACCCCGTGAGGGAGCCGGACGGCGTGGAACCGCGCCTCATGCCCCTGGGACCGCAGCCTCTCCGCCGCCAGCTGGGCCAGCTTGCCGGCCAGGGTGGAGTCCACCCCGCCGGAGATGCCCAGCACCAGGGAGCGCGCACCGGTGGTGCGAAGATACTCTGCGAGGAACGCCACCCGGCGTTCGACCTCCTCCACGGGGTCGATCTCCGGGCTGACGCCCATCTCTTCGATGATCGAACTCTGCAGCTCACGCATACTGGCGAGTCTACCGATCCCGGTGTCACGCGCATATGACGTGCTCAGGACGCGGCCTCGGCGGTGTCATGGGCGCAGATTAGGGTTGTGCCCCGGGACAAGGGCCAGGCCGCCGGGGCCGCCGAGGGTGTTGAGAGGGGGCATATGACCAGGGCTGAACGCTTCCAGGGCCTGCTGGTGGCCGGCGCGGCACTGCTGGGCCTTGCGCTGGGCACCGTCACGGAGTTCGGGCACCTGGGTGAGCAGGTCGTGCTGCCCGCACTGCTGGTGATGCTGACCGCGGTCTTCTCCCAGATCGACCTCGGACATGTCGGTGAGGTTCGCCGGGCACGGTCGACGGTCGCCGCGAGCCTCGTGCTGAACTACCTCTTCACGCCGGCGCTGGCCTGGGGGCTCGGTGCAGGGCTGCTCGGGGATCAGCCGGACCTGCGCATCGGGCTGCTGCTCCTTCTGGTGACCCCCTGCACCGACTGGTATCTGGTCTTCACCGCGATGGCCCGAGGTCATACCGGCATCGCCGTCGCGCTGCTGCCCGTCAACCTCATCCTGCAGGTGCTTCTGCTCCCGGTCTACGTGCTCCTGCTGGGCGGGGACGCGGCCGCCGTCGAGCCTGCGGCCCTCGTGGGAGCCGTGCTGATCGTCCTGGTCATTCCCCTGACACTGGGATGCGGTCTGCGCTGGGGCGCAGAGCGGAGCAGGGGGCGCCGGTGGCGCGAAGAGCATCTCGACGTCTGGGCCTCCCGGCTGCAGATCCCGCTGCTGTGCCTGGCGGTGCTCGCCATGTTCGCCTGGCAGGCTGACACGATCACCCACAGCGGCGCAGAGCTGCTGCTGCTCCTGCCACCACTGGCGATCTGGTTCGTGCTGCTGCCCCTGCTCGCCACCGGAGTCGGCCTGGCGCTGCGCCTGCCGGGGGGCCAGCGCGTCACCCTGACCATGGTCACCGTGGCCAGGAACTCGCCGCTGGCCCTGGGGATCGCCGTGGGCGCTTTCCCGGACCGGCCGCTGATCGCGCTCGCCCTGGTCATCGGGGCGCTGATCGAGCTGCCGCTCCTCGCCGTGCTGGCACAGATCGTGCGGCAGCGCAGCGATCGATGACTGTCAGCGACCGTCGCCGTGCTCGGGTCCGCCCAGGTGCCGGTGGAAGCAGGACTCCACGGCCTCCCTGTGGTCCGCCGGGGCGACGACGAGAAGCTCGTCGTGGGCTTGCAGCACCGTCGCACCGTCGGGGACGAAGACGGTGTCCTCCCGGATCACCAGAGAGATGTCGGCGTTGTCCGGCAGATCCAGCAGCTCCAGCGTGGTCCCGGCGAGGTGGGACGCTCCGGTCAGCTTGACCTTGAACAGGTCGGCGCGCTGCTCGTCCATCGGGGCCGGTTCGAAGATCACTGCCGTGGTCTCCCCGTCGTCCACCAGCCCGAGCTTCCTCGCCACCCAGGGCAGGGACGGTGCCTGGATGGCGGTGTAGGCGATCACGAACACCAGCACGACGTCGAAAAGCCTGTCCGCATCGTCCAGATGCGCGGCCATGGGCACGGTGGCGAGGATGATGGGGACCGCGCCGCGCAGCCCCGCCCAGGAGAGGAACGCCTGCTCCCGCCAGGGGATGCGGAACCACACGGCGCAGAGCACCACGGCCACCGGACGTACCACGAAGGTCAGGAACAGCCCCGCCACCAGCCCCAGCAGGATGATGTCCCAGGTGATCCTGCTGGGACTGGCGAGCATGCCGAGCATGACGAACAGCCCGATCTGTGCCAGCCAGCCGGTGCCCTCGGCGAAGGCCTGGGTCGCGTGCCGGTGAGGCAGCCGCCCGTTGCCCAGGAACATCGCACAGATGTAGACGGCGGCGAATCCGGAGACGCTGATCTGGGTGGCCACGCCGTAGGCCAGCACGGCCCAGGCCAAGGCGGCGATCGGGTAGAGGCCGGCGGCCGGGAGCGCGAACCGACGGAGCACGAAGACTCCCAGCGCACCCAGTGCGATGCCCAGCATGATGCCGCCGACCAGCTGGGCCATGATCAGCACCGCCACCCCAGGGATGCCGCCGGGCTGCGGTTCGCCGACGGCGGCGGCGGTGGCGGCTGCGACGATCAGCACGGTCGGAGCGTCGTTGAGTCCGGACTCGCCCTCCAGAGTGGAACGGACCCTGGCGGGCAGCGGGATCCCGCGGAGTACGGAGAACACCGCAGCGGCGTCCGTGCCGGCGTTGACCGCGCCGAAGAGCAGCGCCAGGATCAGCGGCAGCCCCAACGCATAGTGCCCGATGACCGTCATCAGCCCGATGGTGACGAGCACGCCGACCGTGGCCAGCACGGCGGCCAGGCCGATGGTGGGGCGGATGTCCTCCCATTTCGTGCTGAGCCCGCCCTCGGCGAGGATCAGTGTCAGCGCCGCGTAGCCGAGCCCCTGGGCGATGACGGCGTCGTCGAATTCGAAGCCGAAGCCCGATTCGCCCAGGATGATCCCGACCAGCAGGAACAGCAGCAGCGCAGGCAGTCCCAACCTCGTTCCCACTCGCACCCCGCCGATGGCTACCAGCATCACCAAGGGGGCCGCGAGCATGAAGAGGTTGATGAGGTCCATGGACTCCATTCTTTCAGCCGAGACGCGGGGCTGGGCGGGCGCGTCACCAGTAGGATGGCCCCATGATCTCGACCACCACCGGCAGCAGCATGGATGTCTCCACTCCCAGCGCCGAGCGCCGGCGGCTGAAGCAGCTCATCAGCGAGCTCGCCGTCGTCCGCGGAAAAGTGACCCTGTCCTCCGGCACAGAGGCCGACTACTACATCGATCTTCGCCGCGTCACCCTCCACCACGAGGCCTCCCGCCTGGTGGGCCGGGTCATGATGCGCCTGCTCGACGACGCCGGCATCGACTATGTGGCCGCTGGCGGCCTCACCATGGGTGCCGACCCGGTGGGCTCGGCCATCATGCACGCCGCCCACGATCAGGGCCGCGCCGTGGACTCCTACGTGGTCCGCAAGCAGCAGAAGTCCTACGGCATGGGCCGCCAGGTGGAGGGGCCCGGGGTGGAGGGTCGCAAGGTCGTGGTGCTCGAGGACACCTCCACCACCGGAGGCTCCGCGCTCACCGCGGTGGAGGCGGTGCGCAACGCCGGGGGCCTGGTGCAGGCTGTGGCGGTCATCGTGGACCGGGACACCGGTGCCCGCGAGCACATCGAGGACACCGCCGGGGTGCCCTACCTCTACGCCTTTTCCAAGTCCGACCTCGGACTCGACTGACCTTCTCCCGACGGCGACCGGGCCACAGTCCGCCGGTGGCGGCCCCGGGTCCCGGACCCGCGGGTGGGTGAAGCACTGACGGACCACTCTGGATGGAGGAAGACCGTGGCCTTCTATAACTCTCGCGCGCAGCTGGTGCCGGACATGCTCTCCGGCCTGCTGTCCACTGCCGCCGTGGATCGGCTCGACACCTCGGACGGCACCGCCGTGCTCGTCCGCCGCGGGCATGACCCGCAGGCCGGGGTCGCGGTGATCAGCGGCGGCGGCTCCGGGCATGAGCCCGCCCACGCCGGGTTCCTCGGCGAGGGGATGCTCACCGCCGCGGTGCCCGGCTCGCTCTTCGCCTCCCCGCCGGTCAGTGCGGTGCTGGAGGCGATCCGCGCGGTCACCGGGACAGCCGGCTGCCTGCTGATCATCAAGAACTACACCGGCGACCGGCTGAACTTCGGGCTGGCCGCCGAGCGCGCCCGCGAAGAGGGCCTGGATGTGCGCACCGTGCTGGTGGCCGACGACGTCGCCCTGCCGGACCTCGATCAGCCCCGCGGACTGGCCGGCACCGTGCTGGTGCACAAGGTGGCCGGGCATCTGGCGGCCTCCGGGGCGCCGTTGTCGGAAGTCGCCGACGCCGCCCAGCGCACGGCGGAGAGTCTGCGCACCATCGGCCTGGCGAAGACTCCCGCGAACCTTCCTGGCGAGGACGTGCCGTCCAGCCGGGGTGCTGAGCTGGGCCTGGGGATCCACAACGAGCCGGGAGCGCGGGAGGTCGTCGTCGACGGCGCCGCCGGGGCCGTGCAGCAGGTCCTCGACGCCCTGGACGCCGACGAGGTCATCCGTGGTGCCGGCCAGGCCGGTGTGGTCGCCATGCTCAACGACCTCGGCGGCTGCTCCCCGCAGGAGGGCCTGGTGCTGACCCACGAGCTGCTGGACCGGCTCGGCCGGGACACCGTCACGCGGTTCATCGGCCCCGCCCGGCTGATGACCTCCCTGGACATGCACGGTTTCTCCGTGACGCTGGCGCCGGCCAGCGAGGAGCTCATCGCCGCGCTGGACGCGCCGACGTCGGCACCGGGCTGGGTGCCGCCGAGCCGACCGCAGGCCCCGCAGTCGGTGGAGGGAGCAGGTACCGCGACCGGTGCCCTGCCGGTGGTCCCCGACAGCGCCGAGGCGCTGGAGCGCACCGCGGACGGCGGGCTGGAGGACGCGGTGGTCGCCGCCTGCCGTGCCCTGGAGTCCGCGCAGACGGAGCTCGACGACCTGGACCGCGCCGCAGGGGACGCCGACGCCGGCACCACCTTCGCCGCCGGAGCACGGGCGGTGCGGGAGCTGGTGGAGTCCGGACAGCTGGGCTTCGCAGACCCCGCGGCCGCGATGCGCAGGATCGCCCGCACCCTGGAGACCGCGATGGGCGGGTCCTCCGGGGTGCTGCTGGCCATCCTCTCCACGGCGGCAGGGCGGGCACTCGACGGTGCAGAGGGTGAGGCCCGCTCCGACTGGTCCTCTGCCCTGCAGTCCGGCATCGAGGCGGTGCAGCACCACGGCGGCGCCGCCGAGGGCGACCGCACCATGCTCGATGCGCTGATCCCCGCGCAGCGGGCGCTCGCCGAGGGTGACGGCGCCGTCGTCCCTGCCCGGGTGGCCGAAGCCGCCGAGTCCGGGGCCGAGGCGACGGCGGCCCTCATCGCCCGGGCCGGTCGCGCCGCCTATGTGCCGGACTCTGCGACGCAGGGCTCCCCGGATGCCGGGGCCGCCGCCGTCGCGAAGCTGGTGCGAGCGCTGGCTGACTCGCTGAGCTGAGTTCCGGGAGGCGTCGAAGCGTCAGAGCTGGCGCTGCCTGAGGGTCGCTCCGCACGCCGGAAGATCCCGCGCTGCGGCAGGACGCACCTGCACCGGGCTCACGCGGCTGCCGCCCGCTGGCGGCGAAGAAGGGCGCCGAACTCGTCGAGGGCGGGACGCTGGACCGCGTAGTAGGCCCAGCGGCCACGCTTGGTGCGGGTGAGCAGCCCCGCGTCCACGAGGATCTTCAGGTGGTGGGAGACGGTGGGCTGGGAGAGGTCGAGCGGTTCTGTGAGGTCGCAGACGCAGGCCTCGCCGTTCTCGGTGTGTTCGATGATCGAGAGCAGCCGCAGCCGCACCGGATCCGCGACGGCTTTGAAGACGGCGGCCAGCGGCTCCGCCTCCTCGGAGGTCAGCGGGCCCTGGAAGGTGGGAAGGCAGCACGCGGCATCGGCCGGTGTGGTGGTGCTCATGGACTCATCGTAGCTCACGTATTGACGGATTTCGATGGATGGATCTAGAGTCTCACGTATCGAAGTTCGTCTATGCGTCCAGGGTTTCGGCTCTCCCGACGACGAGCACCTCAGAGAAGAGCACCTGCCGACAGGGGAGTTCACATGTCAGCCAGCACCTCAGTCCACTCCGACCCCGCCCTTCCGATCGTGGTCATCGGCGCCGGCCCCGTGGGGCTCGCCGCCGCAGCCCATCTGCTGGAGCACGGCCTCGAGCCGCTGATCCTGGAGGCCGGTGACGACGTCGGTGCCGCGATCCGGCAATGGGGCCACACCCGGCTGTTCTCCCCCTGGCGCTATGACCTCGACGCCGCCTGCACCCGACTGCTCGAGGCCGCCGACTGGGCGCCGCCCCGACCCACCGCCCTGCCCTGGGGCCGAGAGCTCGTTCAGGACTATCTGCAGCCGTTGGCCCAGGTTCCGGGGATCCGCGATCGTCTGCGCACCCGAGCTCGGGTGCTGGCGGTAACCCGCGGCACCCGCGACAAGACCCACGCCCGCGGCAGGGAGGGCTCGCCGTTCCTCCTCAGGGCGCAGGAGCAGACCGACGAGGGGCCGCGGCTCGTGGAGATCCGGGCCCGCGCCGTGATCGACGCCTCGGGCACCTGGGGCGCCCCGAACCCCGCTGGAGCCGCCGGGCTGCCGGCCCTCGGCGAGCAGGACCCCGCGGTGATCCCGCATCTGACCGGGTCGCTGCCCGATGTGCTCGGCACGGAGCGAGAGCGCTTCGCCGGGCAACGCACTCTGGTCGTCGGGGCCGGTCACAGTGCGACCAACACGCTGCTCGACCTCGCCCAGCTCGCCCGGGAGACGCCCGGCACCGAGGTCCACTGGGCCATCCGGGGGCAGGACCCGAGCCGCACCTACGGCGGGCGCGACGCCGACGGGCTGCCCGCCCGCGGGATGCTCGGCACCCGGCTCCAGCGCGCCGTGGAGAGCGGCGTGATCCAGCTGCACGTGGGTTCGCCCATGCATGCGCTGCGGGCAACCGCTCAGGGAGCTGCAGCGGCGGAGAGGGCCGGCGTCGTCGTCGAACTGGGGGAGGAGGGCTCGCGGCGGAGGCTCCTCGTGGACTCCCTGGTCACCGCCACCGGCTTTCGTCCTGAGCTGGAGATGCTGCGCGAACTGCGCCTGGAGCTCGACCCCGCCGTGGAGGCTCCGGTCCGGCTCGCGCCGCTGATCGATCCCGAGATCCACTCTTGCGGCACAGTCCCGGCGCACGGGGCTGACGTGCTCGCTCAGCCCGAGGACGGGTTCTTCCTGGTGGGCATGAAGTCCTATGGGCGGGCGCCCACATTCCTGCTCGCCACCGGCTATGAGCAGGTGCGTTCCATCGCCGCCCACCTGGCCGGTGCGGACGCCGCCGCACGGGACCTCGTGCTGCCGGAGACCGGAGTCTGCTCGGCCTCGGCCCCCGTGGAGGAGCTGGAGCCGGTGATGATCGGCGTCCCCACCGGGGTGCAGCACGGCCGCGCCGGGGTGTGAACGGGTGCGGTGTGAACGGGTGTGGCGGGGCCTGAACGGGAGCGGCCCGATGAGCCGAGGGCGCTCACTGGGCCAGGCCGGCCTCCCGGGCGAGGATCGCCGCCTGCATCCGGGAGTTCAGATGCAGCTTCGCGAGCACGCTGGAGACGTGCGTCTTCACGGTCGCCAGGCTGATCACCAGCTCTTCGGCGATCTGCGCGTTCGACAGTCCCCGGCCCAGCGCCCCCAGGACGTCGATCTCACGCGGGGTGAGCACCTCCGCCAGGGGCCGTGAACCAGGGGCCGGCAGTGTCGCGCGCCCGGGGCCGGCGCTCGGTCCTGTCAGGCCGTGTCCGCCAGCGCCGCCGTCACCTCGTGGGTCACCTCTGGAGTCATCTCCTGTGTCGGCGAAGGCGCGCAGCAGCTTGCGTGTCACCTCAGGGGCGACGACGCCGTCCCCGGCGCCCACCCGGCGGATCGCCTCCAGCAGCTCGCGTGGCTCGGCGGACTTCAGCAGGAACCCCGCCGCCCCGGCACGCAGCGCTCCGAAGACGACCTCGTCCAGGTCGAAGGTGGTCAGCATCAGCACCTCGCAGGCTCCGGCGCCCACGATCTGCCGGGTGGCGCTGATCCCATCGGTGCCCGGCATGCGGGCGTCCATGATCACCACATCCGGCCGCAGCGCCTGCACCTGCCGCACCGCTGCGGCACCGTCGGCGGCCTCGCCGATCACCTCGATGTCGTCTGCGGTGTCCAGCAGCAGGCGCAGGCCTGCACGGATGCTGGCATGGTCATCGGCGAGGACCACCCGGAGCGGCCGAGTCGGCTCAACGCTGCCCATCATCTCCTCCTTCCACATGCGGCAGCTCCGCGGTCAGCACCCACTGATCCCCGTCGCGGGCGGAGTGCAGCGTGCCGCCGGCCTGGACGACCCGCTCCTGCATGGAGATCAGTCCGGTGCCGGTGGCCAGCGCACACAGCGTGGTCGACGAGGGCGGTCTCCTGCCGCCGAGGCCCTGGGTCGGCCCCTGGCCGGGGCCCCGGTCGGGGTCCTGGTCGGCCCTCCGCAGCCCGTTGATCACCTGCAGGCGCAGATGTGTGGCCGAACGGGAGAAGTCCACCCGGGCGGTGCCATCCCCATGGGTGGCGGCGTTGGTCAGCGCCTCCTGCAGGACTCGGGCCACCACGCCGCACACGGAGCGGCCCGTCGCCTCCCCGGATTCAGCGCCCGCCCGCGGGGCGTGACCGCTCACCTCCAGACTCAGGCCGTGGCGTGCCGCCGAGGCCAGCACCTCCTCCACCGAGGGCGGCACCAGCAGCTCCTCGGCCGGGCCACCTGCTCCGCCGCGCTCGCCCCACGGGGCGGCGCCGTCGTCGGCGGCTCCTTCCTGTCCGCGCAGCAGGCTCACCATGGCGCGCAGGTCCTCCAGTGCGGTGACGCTGGTGCGGCGCACCTCCTCCAGGGTCCGGCGGTCGCGGGGCGAATCCGGGGCGGCCGTCAGCGCTGCTCCGGAATGCAGGGCGATCGCCGAGACGTGGGAGGAGATCACGTCATGGAGCTCCCGGGCCATCCGTTGGCGTTCGGCCGTCACCGCGCGACGCCGGTCCAGCTCGTGGAGGCGCACCAGGACCGCGTGCCGCTCAGCGTCCAGGCGGTCACGCTCCACGTCCATCGGGCCCAGCGGGTAGCCGCGGCGGACCTCCACGGACCACCAGAGCGGCAGCAGCAGGACGCTGCCGAGCAGCAGCACCACGGAGATCACGTTCCGGAGGTCCGCCTCGAGGAGCAGCAGCGCGGCCGCGGCGGTGACCACCACGGCGGTGAAGACACCGGTCAGCCAGGCCAGGATGTGCCGGTCTCCGCGCAGCCCCAAGTAGTAGATCAGATCCATCAGGCAGAACCAGATGCCGGCGCTGCCGCCGATGGCCAGATCCGCCGTCACGCAGGCTCCACCGATGAGCAGAGCGGTCAGCGGGCGGGTGCGCTTGACCAGCATCGCGACGGCGATCACCGCCAGGGGGATCAGATGCCACCAGCCGGGCGGGGTCAGGCCCAGCGCGCCGAGCCAGGGGGTGGGCAGCAGGTCGGTCCACTGCGCGACCAGCAGCACCAGCGCGATCAGCAGCGTCATCCAGGTCTGCAGGTGCTCTCGCCCCACCAGCAGGTTCTGCAGCGTCTCCCGCCGCGGGCGACGCGGCGGCACGGTGCCAGAAGCGTGGTCCATGATGACATCCCACCACAGCCCGACGCGGCCTGCCTCCCCCCGACGAGGGAGACGGCGGGGCCGCACTGCGGGCCAAGATCAGACTTTCGCCCGATGCGGGGAGCCCGGCCGGAGGGCAGGATGCGGAGCATGACGATCACGATGACCCTGGCCACGGGGGTGCAGTCCGTGGATCAGCTCACCGCAGGGTTGGAGGCCGGTGGGCCCGGGGCGCTGTGGGGGATCCTGGCGGTGCTCGCGCTGATCGACTCCACCACGTTCGGGACCCTGCTGATCCCAGTCTGGCTGCTCATGGCCCCCGGGCGGCTGCGTGGTGGCCGGGTGCTGGCCTATCTGGGCACGGTCGCCGCCGGCTACGCGGCCATCGGGCTGGTGCTGCTGGCCAGTCTGACGTTCTTCGGCGAAGGGCTCGTGGACTGGTTCGCCGAGGTGCGGGACACCCGGGCGTTCCTCCTCGGGCAGGCGCTGCTCGGCGCAGGACTGCTGGCCTACAGCTTCCATCTCGACCCGATGACGAAGGCCGGGAAGGAGCGGAAGGCGCGTCGTGAGGCGCAGCGCGGCTCCACGGGGCGTGTGACTCGGTGGAGGGCTCGGGTGCTCGGCACCGAGACTGCAGGGCCCGGCGACAGGGGGTCGGGGGACAGGGTGGAGGCGAGTGTGCAGACCCGGGCCGCAGACGGCGGACCGGGCGCGTCCTCGGCCGGCGCGGTTCCTGGGGCGAGGACCGCGGCGCGACCGGCCGGGGTCGCGGCACTCATGGGCCTGGCGCTGCTGGCGGTGCTGCTGGAGATCGGGACCGTGCTGCCCTATCTCGCCGGCATTGGTCTGGTCGCCGCGGCCGGGCCTGAATGGCCGGCGTCGACGGCGATGATCGGCTTCTACTGCCTGGTGATGATCCTCCCCGCCCTGGTGCTGCTGGCCGGGCGGGTCCTGGCGCGCCGGGCTGTGCAGCGGCCGCTGGAGCGGCTGGATGCGTGGCTGAGCCGTCACGCCGCCGGGATGGTCTCCTGGGTCGTGGGGATCGCCGGAGTGCTGCTGCTCCTCAACGCGCTCAACGCCCTCTGATTCCTGTGATGTTCCTCACCTCGGCAGGTAAGCGCTCGCCGCGAGCTCTCCGCTCGCGAGGGCTGGACAGGCTGTCGACGCCGGTTCGAGGAGCAGGCCGATATGCGAGGGAAAGGCTGGCAGGAATCCCTCAGATGTCGCGCAGGGACTCCAGGAGCTCATCGGCCTGGCGGAGATTCCGCGCCAGCTTCTCCCGGCGGGCGGTCAGCTCCTCCTGGAGCGCGGCGAGACCCTCGCGTGCCGCGGCGTCCTCGGGTGAGGCGGTGACGGCGTCGATCGCCTCCAGCACGTGGGTGATCTCTTCGAGGGAGTAACCCATGGGCTTGAGGGAGCGGATCGCCAGCAGGCGCTCGCAGTCGGTGACCGTGTAGACCCGGAAGCCGCCTTCGGTGCGGGTCGCCGGCAGGAGGCCGACGTCGTCGTAATGGCGGATGGTGCGATGCGAGAGCCCGGTTCTCTCGGCCAATTCTCCGATGTGCATGGTGGTCTTTTCTGTAGGGCTGGAAGCTTTTTCGTGCGGGGTGCTGTGATCATTCATCGGATGTCGTCTCCGTCCGTCTTCCGGCCCAACCCTCACGTGGCGTCAGGGTAGTGTCGTGTGTGGCCCCCGCGGTGGTGGGCCATGATTCGGTGCGCCCGCGCGTCAGCGGTGCGCCCTCATCGTGCTCCGGCAGGCGGATCACTCCGCTGCGGACTCACTCGCAGATCACCACGTGAAGGGACTTTCGGTGACTCAGTCTATGTCTCACACCGCCGGCTCGCTCTCCCCGGAGGAGCGCCAGTCGGTCTGGCGGACGCTGCGCTCGCCGCGGCTGCTCAAGACCGAGGTGCTCGCCGGGCTCGTCGTCGCCCTGGCGCTCATCCCGGAGGCCATCGCCTTCTCCATCATCGCCGGGGTGGACCCGCGCGTCGGACTCTTCGCCTCCTTCACCATGGCAGTGACCATCGCCTTCCTGGGCGGACGCCCGGCCATGATCTCCGCGGCCACGGGGGCCGTCGCGCTGGTGATCGCCCCGGTGGTGGCCGAGCACGGCATGGAGTACTTCATCGCCACCGTCATCCTCGCCGGCGTCCTGCAGGTGGGACTCTCGCTGGTCGGCGTCGCCAAGCTCATGCGGTTCATCCCCCGGTCGGTGATGATCGGCTTCGTGAATGCGCTGGCGATCCTCATCTTCAGCTCCCAGGTCCCCGAGCTGCTGGGGGTGCCCTGGCTGGTCTACCCGCTGACGATCCTCGGCCTGCTCATCGTCTTCGGGCTGCCGAAGGTCACCACCGTGGTGCCGGCCCCGCTGGTGGCCATCGTCGTGCTGACCGTCCTGGCGGTCGCGTTCTCCTGGAACGTGCCGACCGTCGGAGACAAGGGAGACCTCCCGGACAGCCTGCCGCAGCTGTTCATCCCGGATGTGCCCCTCACCGTCGAGACCCTGCAGATCATCTTCCCCTTCGCGCTGGCGATGGCCTTCGTGGGGCTGCTGGAGTCGCTGATGACCGCCAAGCTGGTGGATGACATCACGGACACCCACTCGGACAAGACCCGCGAGGGCTGGGGTCAGGGTGTGGCCAACTTGGTGAGCGGGTTCTTCGGCGGCATGGGCGGCTGCGCGATGATCGGCCAGACCATGATCAACGTGAAGGCCTCCCAGGCGCGCACCCGGATCTCCACGTTCCTGGCCGGCGTCTTCCTGCTGATCCTGGTCGTGGCCCTGGGCGACGTCGTCGCGACCATCCCGATGGCCGCGCTGGTGGCAGTGATGATCTTCGTGTCCTGGGCGACCTTCGACTGGCACAGCATCCGCCCCTCCACGCTGAAGGCCATGCCGAAGTCCGAGACCACCGTGATGCTGGTGACCGTGGTGATCACCGTGTGGACCCACAACCTCGCCCTGGGCGTGGGTGCCGGCGTGCTGATGGCCATGGTGCTCTTCGCCCGCCGGGTGGCGCACTTCGTCACGGTGCACCGCCATGTGGACGGCGAGGGCGAGGACGCGGTGGCCACCTACGTGGTGGACGGCGAGCTCTTCTTCGCCTCCTCCAACGACCTCTACTACCAGTTCTCCTATGTGGAGGACCCCGTGCGGGTACGGATCGACATGAGCCAGTCCCACCTGTGGGACGCCTCCACGATCGCCGCCCTGGACTCGGTGACCGCGAAGTACGAGCAGTACGGCAAGACGGTGGAGGTCTTCGGGCTCAACGACGCGTCCGCCGCGATGCGTGAGCGCCTGGCAGGGAAGCTGGAGTCGGAGGGATAGGACCTGCTGCGTCGAAAGGTCGATTCGAAGGGATCTCGGGGCGTAGAGAGCGCCAAAATCGCTCCGAATTGACCGATGGATGCAAACCTGTGGAGAACGACAGCGGAGCGACGCTGATCTGGGCACACTGACGGGGTGGCATCCATCCCTCGTGAACTCCGCAGCCGGGCCTTCACCACCGCGACGGCGGCCTCCTTCGGCCTGCCGCGCAGTCGTCTGCAGCATCGCGACGTCGCCCCCCTCGGCGCCGGCGTGTATGCGCACCGAGAGCTGGCGGAGCGGCTCAGCCCCGAGGCGCGGCTGCGGCTGACCGGGCAGGCGCTGCTGCAGGACGCGTCTCAGGCATGGCTCTCCCATACGACTGCGGCGACGCTGCAGGACCTCTGGCTCCCGGGGCATCTCGAGGGCGACCCGCAGCTGCACCTCTCCGCCCCCGGGCCGGTGCGGATGCGGCGCCGGGGCGTGCTGGGTCATCGCGTCCGCGCCCGGCCGCGGGACATCCTGCAGGGGCCGGGCATTCGGATGAGCTCCCCGGCCCGAACGTGGCTGGACCTGGCGCCGCAGTGCACCGACCGGCAGCTCGTCATGCTCGGCGATCACCTGGTCCGCCGGCCGTATCGTCGCTATGAGACGCGCGACGAGCCGCACGCCAACGTGCAGGAGCTGCGTGACCTGCTCGATGATGCGCGTGGTGTCCCGGGCCGCCGTCGAAGTCTGCGCGCCCTGGAGCAGGTCCGTGTGGGCGCTGACTCCGTCCAGGAGACGCGGCTGCGGCTGGCCATCCTGGAAGCAGGGCTTCCGGAGCCGGCCCTGCAGGTGCCGGCCGACCCCACAGACCGGTGGTCTCCGTGCGCGGACCTCGGATACCCCGAGCTGATGATCGCCATCCAGTACGACGGCGGGGTGCACTACACGCCAGAACGGCACCGGGCCGACCAGCACCGGGACAACGCCTTCCTCTCCCGAGGCTGGGACGTCCTGCGGTTCCACGTGGAGGACCATCGTGACGACTTCCACCGCGCGGTGGAGCAGATCCGGATGGTGGTGAACCGGCGGCTGACCGGTCGGTGAGCGGGGATGCGGCCATCTGGAGGTCGATTCGAAGCGATGTCGGGGGCTGTCGAGCGCCGAAATCGCTTCGAATCGACCAATGGATGAGTGCGGGGCAGGGCGAGCTGCGCGCAGGTCAGCCGCGGGCAGCCCGTCCCATCCGCTCCACTGCCTCTGTCAGGATCGCCTGCGAGGTGGCCATGTTCAGGCGCGCGTGACCCTCGCCACCGTCGCCGAACGCGGCCCCGCCGGTCAGCGCGACGCCGGCGTGGGTGAGCATGAACTGCGCGGGTCCGGAGAGCGGCGTCTCCTCCCCGGGGCGGGGGACGTCCTCGGCAAGGCCAGGCAGCCCGGTCCCCCGGAAGTTCAGCCATGCCAGGTAGGTGCCCTGTGGGGCGGTCCAGCGCACCTGGGGCAGGTGCTCGTCCAGCAGTCTGCCGAGCAGCTCGCGATTCGCCCGCAGACCTTCCAGCAGTGCATCCAGCCATGGTTCGCCTGCCTCGAACGCGGCGGTGTGCGCGAGCACGCCCACGTGGCTGGGCCCGTGCGCGACGATCCTGGGAAGTCTGCGGAGATCCTCGACGGCGTCCTCCCCGGCGATCATCACCGCAGCCTTCAGACCGGCCAGGTTCCAGCCCTTCGAGGCGGACATCAGGCTGATCCCGCGTGGATCCACGGTCAGGTACGGGGTGAAGGTGGCGCTCCCGGTATGGGAGCCGCCGTCGTGCGTCGGATCGGCGGGGCCCAGCACCAGCGGGGCGTGGATCTCATCGGCGATCACCCGCACTCCGTGCCGGTCTGAGAGCACGGCGAGCTGCTCCAGCTCGGTGCGGGTGTGCACCGCCCCGGTCGGGTTGTGCGGATTCGCCAGCAGGAACGCCGGGGTGCGTGAGCTCCGCGAGACCGAGGCGAAGGTCTCCTCCAGTGCTGCGAGGTCCAACCGTCCGGACGGCGCCAAAGGCACCTGCACCACGCGGCGTCCCGCGTTGCTCGGGTACTGGAAGAACGGGGGATAGACCGGGGAGGCGACGACGACGGGGTCGTCGGGCTCGGTGACCAGTTTCAGCGCTTCGGTGGCTCCGCGCATCACATCCGGGGCCGTGCTGGTGTGCGCGACGTCGACCGTCCAGCCCCAGCGTTGTTCCGCGAAGCCGGCCAGCGCCTCCGCGTAGGCGCGCCCGGAGGGGTATCCCGTGTCTCCACGGGCGATGGCTCCGTGCAGGGCCTCTGCGATCGGCTCGGCGAGCGGGACGTCCATCTCGGCGACCCAGAGGGGGAGGACCTCGTCGCCGAAAGCTCGCCATTTGGCGCTGCGCCGGCCGCGCAGGGCTTCCAGGCTGAGCTGCTCCAGGGGGTTGGAGGTGGAGGGGGCGGGGTCCGTCGAGGGCGGGGTGTCCGTGCTGTCGACCATGGCTCCGAGCCTACGCCTCAGCTCGGGGGCGAGGGAGGTGCTCCGGTAGCCTCGAGCGCATGGAGTCAGCGCGTGGTGCCCAGCAGGACGAGACCTTTTCCCCCTCGGAGCGGGAGGTCGGCGTCGGACCCTGGACGGGACCCTGGCCCGAGGGCGACCTCTGGGACCCGGAGCTGCTGCGCGAAGGCGACCGACGCAATGTGGTGGACCGGTACCGCTACTGGCGCCATGAGGCGATCGTCGCCGATCTGGACACTCGCCGCCACGGTTTCCACGTGGCCATCGAGAACTGGCAGCACGATTTCAACATCGGCACCGTGGTGCGCACCGCCAACGCCTTCCTGGCGGCTGAGGTACACATCATCGGGCGGCGCCGCTGGAACCGGCGGGGCGCGATGGTCACCGACCGGTACCAGCACGTCCGCCACCACCCATCCGTGGAGGAGTTCACCGCCTGGGCCCATGAGGAAAGGCTGCCGGTGCTGGGAGTGGACCTCTTTCCGGAGTCAGTGCCGCTGGAGACCTACACCCTGCCGCGGGAGTGCGTGATGGTCTTCGGCCAGGAGGGGCCGGGGCTGAGTGAGGAGATGCGACAGGCCGCCGAGGCGACGCTGTCGATCGCGCAGTTCGGCTCCACCCGGTCCATCAACGCCGGCACTGCCGCTGGAATAGCGATGCACGCCTGGATCCTCCAGCACGCGCAGGTGGGGTAGCGCGACGGCGGCGCGGCGAGGCTCGACGCCGTCACGTCCGCGGGCGGGCAGCCACGCGCGTGCCGACGTCAGCGCGGTGGCCCCCGCTAGCATGGGCAGAGCCGACGCCTTCTGACGAAAGGGTCCCTGTGTCCAACGCACTGCACGAGCTCCTCGCCCGTCACGTCGAGGCCGGGACGATGCCCGGAGCCGTCGGCACCTTCGGAGCACAGTATGAGCCGTTCAGCGTCGGTCTCGACGCGCCTGATGGGGCTCCTCTGGAAGTGGACGCGATCTTTCGCATCCAATCGATGACGAAGCCCATCACCGCTGTGGCGACCCTGAGGCTCGTGCAGGAGGGTGTGATCGCGCTCGATGATGCGGTCGCGACCTGGTTGCCGGAGCTGGCCGAGCCGCGCGTGCTTCCCCATCCCGATGCCCCGCTGGAGGATGCACAGCCTGCCCGGGGGCCCATCACCGTGCGCCACCTGCTGACGAACCAGTCCGGTTACGGCATGATGACCACCGATTCGCCCCTGAAGCAGGCGATGATCGAGGCGGGGGTCGAAGCGGGCTCCGAGCCGGTCGCTCTCAGTGCTCAGGAGTGGCTCGACGCACTGGCATCTCTGCCGCTGGCCTTCGACCCCGGCGACGGGTGGCGCTACCATCACTCCTTCGGTCTGCTGGGCATCCTGCTGGGCCGCCTCGGGCACGGCAGCACCTATGACGTGCTCGCTGAGACGGTGTTCACGCCGGCAGGTATGACGGACACCGAATTCACGGTGCCGCGCGATCAGGCGCATCGTCTGCCGGCCGTGTTCCAGCGCGGTGCTGAGGGCTTCGAGCAGTGCGAGCCAGCCGGTGCGGGCTTCTACGTCGCCCCGACGCCGTTCGACGTCAGCCACTCCGAGCTGGTCTCGACGCTTGCGGACTATCACGCGTTCCTCAGCGCACTGCGGGATGGTCGATTGATCAGCCCTGACTTCAGAGATGAGCTCTGTCGCGACCAGGTCCATCCGGCGGCGAAAGCCCCGGACAGCTTCTTCCCCGGATTCTGGGACAGTGCGGGGTGGGGCTATGGCGTATCCGTGGTGACACACGGTCCACATCGTGGCCGGTTCGGCTGGTCCGGCGGACTCGGCACCGATTCCTTCGTGGAGCCCGATGGCAGGATCTGTGTGGTGATGACGCAGGTGGCGATGGACGAACGGGTGTTCGCGCTGCTCGCTGAGCTGCGGGAGCTCGGCGGGGCGTAGCACCTGATCCGGTGCAGGTCTGTCATGACGAGAGTCCTGACGACGCAACCAGCAGTCATACTTCCCAGGAACCTGACCTATGTGATGTCATGGCATTGATCACGTCGACGGGGAGGCGCTGGTGGTGCATGCGGTGAGAGGTACGGGAGCCCATCGGCTCTCTGCGCGCCCACTGCCGCCGCTGACCCGCCTCGCCCGCGGCTCAGGGGCCTCCCTGATCTCAGTGGGCGGAGCCGGCCTGGCCCATGTGGCCGCCGGGCATCATGCCCCGCATTGGGTGGTGGTCCTCCTCGCGCTGGCGGTGAGCACTCCGCTCGGCGTCGCTCTGACGTCAGTGCGGCACAGCCGGGTGCGCCTGGCGACGGCCGTGCTGCTGAGCCAAGCAGTGCTGCATGGCCTGTACGCACTGTTCCCCGCCCACTCCGGTCCCGGGACCAGCCTCAGCACCGGCGCCGCTTCCGGGGGAGGCCTCGCCGGTGCCCACCCTGGAGACCGCGGAGACCTCACTCTCCTGGCCGCCGGGGAGCTGCAGGCCAGCCCTCACGGCACGCACGTCTCGGTGATGCCGGATGCGTCGATGGCTGCCGCTCATCTGCTGGCGGCCGTGATCACCTATGCGCTCCTGCGCCGAGGCGAGATCCTGATGACCTCGCTGCGAGAGCTGCTGGACGTCGCGCGGGTGCTCCTGCTGGTCGTCGTCGCACCTCTCGTCCCGGTCAGAACGGTGCGGCGCATGCCGCTCACCTTCGATCGTCCGCGGCTGGCGGATCAGTGGTCGGGCCGCAGCTCACGGACCCTGCGCGGTCCGCCGGCTCTGACTGCCTGACACGTTCATGGTGCGCCTCCAGATGGCAGCACCTGCCTGTGAGCCCGCCTGGCCAGGGCGCATGCGCGTGATGAACCGGACGTCCAGCCGGTGGCCCAGCTCGGGCACCGGCTGATCGAGCGGTCCCCGCTCACCGTCGCGTTCATTCGCCGTGCCCTGAGAAGCCCCTGTCACGAGGCGGCCACAGCTCTGACTGACCCGATCGACGTTCTTCCTGGAGACAGACATGACATTGACGACTGAGAACCCGGAGACGGCGCGTCCTCCGGTCGGTGCGACGCGCGGCTGGCTGCCAGCCATGCTGCGCCGCCTCCATTTCTACGCCGGAGTGCTGGTCGGCCCTTTCATCCTGGTCGCCGCGGCGACCGGAGCGCTGTACGCCTTCTCCCCTCAGCTGGAACGGGCCCTCTATGCGGACCTGCTGGAGGCGCCGTCGTCCGAGACCGCCCTGCCGCTGGCGGATCAGGTGGAGGCCGCTGTGCAGTCGGTGGGCGGCGATGTGGTCCCGACGGTGGTGCGGCCAGCCCCGGAGCCCGGCGACACCACTCGCGTGATGTTCACCCTGGATGAGGAGGCCCAGATCCACGGATCAGAGCTGCTGGCGGTGTTCGTGGACCCGGGCACCGCCGAGGTTCTGGGGCAGGACCAGGTCTATGGCACCAGCGGCTCGTTGCCACTGCGCACGGACATCGCTCAGGCGCATCGGCACATGTTCCTGGGTGACTGGGGTCGGCTGTACAGCGAGCTCGCGGCCTCCTGGCTCGGCGTCGTCGTGCTCGCCGGGGTGAGCCTCTGGGCGGTGCGGTGGAGTCGGCTGCGAGCCTCACGCCGTTCGGCCCGGGGACTGCTGGTTCCCCAGGGTGGGGAGCGCGGGTACCGTCGGACGCGCTCCTGGCACGCAGCGCTGGGGATCTGGATCGCGGCGGGTGGGCTCTTCCTGGCCGCGACCGGTATCACCTGGTCCACCTATGGGGGGTCGAACGTGACGGACCTGCGTCAGGCACTGAGCTGGGAGACCCCCTCGGTGCAGACGGACCTCGGCGACGCGGCCCACGCCGAGGACGAACATGCGGGGCATGAGCACCATGGCGGCGATCACGGTGCATCGGATGAGACCGACGTCGACCCTGCCGCGATCGACGAGGTGCTGCAGGCAGGACGGGATGCCGGGTTCACCTCGACCCGGCTGGAGATCATCCTGCCCAGCGAGGCGGACCAGGCCTGGACCATCCAGGACGTGAGCATGCGTGCCCCGGCTCCGGAGGTGTTCTCCGTGGCGGTGGACCCCGATTCGGTGAGCGCCACCGATGTGCTGCGATTCGAGGACTATCCGTTCATGGCGCAGCTGGCCCAGTGGGGCATCTGGCTGCACATGGGCACGCTGTTCGGACTGGCGAATCAGGCCCTGCTGTTCGGGCTCTCCACGGGGCTGGCGCTGATGGTGATCTGGGGCTACGTGATGTGGTGGCAGCGACGACCCCGGCATGGCGGGCGGGCCATGGGCCCGGCGCCTGCTCCCGGGGCGCTGAGGCGGGCTCCCTGGTGGGGTGTGCTCCTCACCGTGGGGTCGGCGGCGCTGGTCGCCTGGTTCCTGCCGGTGCTGGGGGTGAGCCTGGTGGCGTTTGTGATCGGGGACGTGCTCTGGCAGGCGCATCTGCGCCGACGGTCCCGCCAGGAAGTGGACAGGCGGGAACCATCGGTGAGGGAGTGAGCGGGGACGAGTGATCTGCGGCGCCGTCGGCAAAGATCTGCGCAGCGCGCATCGGAGGGATTGTGACTATCGTTGGATCTGCCACCGAACTTACGGTCAGGGGGTACTTCAATTGACACGAGCAGACCGGACATTCGTGGCCTGGCTGGTCGGCCTGGTCGTGTCGACGGTAGTTCTGATGTTTCTCGTCGTCACGCTGTTCACTTCGTATGACCCTTGGGTGCTGCTCGCCTCCCTGGTCACGGGTGCCCTATACGTGACCTGCATGGCGGGGATGTGGATGACTAGGCCTTCGCTGAGGTCGAGTTAGTGCAGCTCCGAGCCAGGCCGCGTACGAACGTCCTGGATTGAACCCGCGGCTCTCTGACCTCAGCCCAGCGAACGGGCCCAGCGGCTGAGGAACTCGGCGCCGGCGTCGTCATGGATGGCGCCGGTGTCCGAGGTCAGCACCGGGTGGGCGGTCTCGGGGACACCGTCTGCCGGGCGGACGTCCACGTGGCTGACTTGGTGGCCGCGCTCATGCAGCCAGGATGCCATCGCGTAGTCGGTGCGGGAATCGCCCATGGTGAACCAGGACTGCGGGGTGATGCCGCGAGCGCTGAGCAGTTCGAGGGCGCGGGCCGCACCCAGGTCCTTGCCGAGGCGTTCGTGCTCCACATCTGTGGAGATGATGGTCGGATCGATGCGCACCTGGTCGACGTCGTGCTTGTCCAGCAGGAGCGGGATGGCGGCGTCGAAGTCCGGCTGGACCGCCAGGTAGTCGTCATTGTCGACGTCGGTCCGCTGTTCCACGGAGATCATCGCTCGCTTGGTCTCGTCGAAGAACATGTGCCCGCTGAACCGCTCGACCACCATGTCGCGGACCTCATCGCCCAGGGCGGTGGGCAGCCGCAGCTCCTCGTCGATGTGGATCTCGCCCAGGCCCTCCGGGGTGACCTCGGCCCACACCGCGCCCTTCTCGCTGATGGTGAAGACGGGCGTGCCGTGCCGGAGCCCGGCCTCGCGCAGGGGTGGGACCACCTGCTGGGCGATGAAGTCGTCGGACCGGCCGGTGTTGAAGATGACCGGGATGCCCTGGTTCGCCATGTCGGCCAGATCCTGGGCGATGGAGGCGATCGCCACGGTGCGGGAGACCGGGGAGGCGATGGGACCATCCACATCCAGCAGCAGCCCGAAGGCGGGCTCGGCGACGACGGCAGGGGAGGGTGCGGTGGAGGTGGTCATGACTCCAGTATCGGGGATCACGGCGCGCTCAGCAGTGGTGGCGCTCACGCTGTGCGGGTTCGGTGGAGCGGGGCTGCGGTGTGACAGATCCATGGTGTGGAGCTGACCAGCGACGACGGCGGCGGCAGTGTCCGTGGTGGTGTCACCTGAGCGGCCGGGATTTCTGTGAGTGGGTCTACGGTTATATCCTGGTGTGGTCGTCTGCGGCGCCTACCGGGTGTTGCGGAGCGGCAGAACTGCATACGGGGCTATAGCTCAGCTGGTAGAGCGCGTCGTTCGCATCGACGAGGTCAGGGGTTCGACTCCCCTTAGCTCCACAACTGAAGACGTCCGAACCCTGCCCCGCGGCGACGCCGGGCAGGGTTCGTCCGTTGCGGGTGCGTCCTCCTCGAGCTCTTCGGCCTCGATCCCCGAACCTCGGGCTGCCCTTCTTCGGGGGTTGCCTACCCTTCCGCTCTGAGGCCGCGGAACGTACGCTGTCGCCTGCGACCAACCGCGATCCGACGGACGGTGGCCAGACAATCGAGATGGCAGCAGGTACAGGTCCGGTGCCCCACTCCGCCGAACCTTTCTCCGGAGCGATCGAGAACATGTGGCTCCAGGTCGGCACGGCGTGGTCCCATTCCAGCCCCTACCGATTCGCGCCCGGTTCGGAGACTGTTCGAGGGCCCGCAACGGGCCGGGACACCCGTTCGAGCGGACCGATGGCTGCCCGTGCGACGCCTTAGTCGATCTGACGCGGAACGATCTTCGATCGTGTTCTCGCCGAGTATGGCCGCAGGCCTGTGAACCCAGCGGCGTGTCTATGTCAGGGTGGGTGAACTGGCGGTGCGGTCGTTCAGAAGTGTCCCCACGCACTGCATACTGTCGGAGTCGTCTGACTGACCCTGACAAGAACTGGAACGGGAGGCGGAGAGCAAGTGGAGGTTGATCACTCTTCGAAGGGTCAGTGTGTTGTCATCATCGGGGGCACCGGGATGCTCAGGCCAGCCGTACGGACTCTCATGGAGCGGGGAATCTCCGTCGTAGTGGTGGCCCGCCGTCCCCTCCGCGGCGTCGCACCGCAGGTCAACGGAGGGGCATACATACCCGTCGAGGGAGAGTGGAGCGCACCTCAGTCGTTGGCTGAAGCGGTTCGTGATGCGCTTGACGACCGAGGAATCTCGCGCTCGAAAGTCTGCGGCGCGATCATCTGGGTGCACTCGCCGCACCGCCAGAGCGTCCTGGACGAGCTCAATCGCGTATTGAATCCCGACGCCCGGGTCTTGCAGCTTTGGGGAAGCGCAGCTCAAGACCCCCGTGAGGTCATGGACAATGAAGACCGTTCAGGCAGGCGCTGGAGAATGCGCCATCTGTTCCTCGGCTACCACCGTGACAGCGGTGGATCGCGATGGCTTACAGATGGTGAGATCTCGCGCGCGACCGTGCTCGCCTGGGACAGCGGGAGCGAGTACGCCAGCGCCGGTCAACTCGACCCCTGGGAGCTCCGTCCCTGAGTGAACCGCATGTAGGTCTTGTGGTGGCCGGCCTGGGGCTGGCTGGCAGGGTTGGTGTTGTCACCTGATCCCAGGCGTGACCCTTGAATCGCCTGACCTCCCCGGAGTGTCTTTCCCAGGATCTGTCCGTCTGGCTTCGGGAGTCAGATCGAGGCGCCGCAATAGCTGAGCGTTGAGGGCGACGACGACGGTGGAGACCGACATCAGGATTGCGCCGATGCTCATGGGTAGGACGAAACCGATCGGTGCCAGGACCCCGGCGGCCAAGGGGACAGCGGCAAGGTTGTAGCCGGCGGCCCACCACAGGTTCTGCTTCATCTTGCGGTAGCTCGCGCTGGAGAGTTCGAAGACTGAAAGGACCGAGCGTGGGTCAGAGGAGGCCAGGATGACTCCGGCGGAGCCGATGGCGACGTCGGTACCGGCACCGATCGCAATGCCGACGTCGGCCTGGGCCAGGGCGGGGGCGTCGTTGACACCGTCGCCGACCATGGCTACCTTGCGACCCTCGTCCTGAAGCTCGGCGACCTTGGCCGCTTTGTCTTCGGGTCGCACACCGGCGAAGACCCGGTCGATCCCGAGGTCCTTGGCGACGGTGTCGGCCACGGCTTGGGCGTCGCCGGTGATCATCACCACCTGCACGCCGCGGGCGTGAAGAGCGTCGACGGCGTCGCGGGATTCGGGGCGGATCTCATCGGCCAGCCGCAGGGCACCGATGACGTCCCCGTCGGCCAGGACGTGCAGGATGATCGCGCCCTCCTCGCGCCAGGCCTCGGCGACGCCCAGCTCGTCACGGTCGTGCTGTTCGAGCAGGTAGGGGCCTCCCACTGCGACCACCGTGCCGGATCCGTCGGAGGTGACAGTGGCCTTGACCCCGACTGCGGGAGAGGACGAGAAGTCCCCGGCCTTGGGCACGGAGAGGTCCTTATCGCGCGCGGCTCTGACGATCGCCCGGGCGAGCGGGTGCTCGCTGTCGGATTCGGCGGCAGCCGCCAATGCGAGGATCTCGTCGGCGTCACGGCTGCCCGCAGGGTCGACAGCGGTGACGGTGGGCTCGCCCTTGGTCAAAGTGCCGGTCTTGTCGAACAGCACCGAATCGACTGTCCGCATGGATTCAAGCGCGAGCCGGTCTTTGACGAGGACGCCGCCGCGGGCGGCGCGTTCGGTGGCGATAGACACCACGAGTGGGATCGCCAGGCCCAGGGCGTGCGGGCAGGCGATGACCAGGACGGTGATCGTGCGCACCACCGCGGCATCAGGCACGCCCAGCAAGGCCCAGACGATCGCGGTGATCGCCGCCGCGCCCAGGGCGAACCAGAACAGCCAGGCGGCCGCGGTATCGGCGATCCGCTGCGCCCGGGAGGAGGATGCTTGGGCGTCTGTGACGAGCTTCTGGATGCCGGCCAGGGCTGTGTCCTGACCGATCGCGGTGACCTCGACCCGCACCCCGGAGTCGGTCGCGACGGTCCCGGCGACGACGTGATCGCCGCTCTCGCGGCGGACGGGCTTGGACTCGCCGGTGACCATGGATTCATCCATGCTGGCGGAGCCGTCGACGATCTTCCCGTCGGCGGGGACCGAGGATCCAGGACGGACGATCACAACATCTCCGACCGCCAGGTCGGCCGGGGCGACCTTAATCACGCCATCACCCTCGACCTTCTCGGCCTCATCCGGCAGGAGAGCGGCCAGGGAGTCCAGCGCGGAAGTGGTCTGGGCCAGGGAGCGCATCTCGATCCAGTGGCCCAGTAGCATGATGACGACCAGCAGCGCCAGCTCCCACCAGAAGTTCAGCTCATGGTCCAGGATGTGCAGGGACGCGCCCCAGGAGGCGATGAAAGCCACTGTGATGGCCAGCCCGATCAGCAGCATCATGCCGGGCTTGCGGGAGCGGATCTCGTCAATCGCTCCGGTCAGGAACGGCCAGCCGCCCCAGAAGTAGATGACAGTGCCCAGGATCGGAGAGACCCACCACACCCACTCGGCCTTGGGTAGCTGGTATCCGACCAGGTGGGCGAACATCTCGTTGAACCCAACCACCGGGATGGCCAAGATGAGCATGATCCAGAACAGCCGGCGGAACTGGCCCACGTGATCACCATGCCCGCTGTGGCCTCCATGACCGGCATGGGCATCGTGCCCACTGTGCCCGTGATGATCGTCATGCCCGGGCGCGTGCTCGTTGTGAGCGCTGTGCTCGCCGCCTGGCCCGTGGCGGGTGTGGTCAGAGTCAGCGGCGAATTCTCTCGTGCTGTGGCCTGAACGGCCGGAATGGTCTCGGTGGTGGTTGGTCATGCTCTACTCGGCTTCCTGGTGTGCTTCGCTCCGGAGGCGGGGCGCTGCGTTGGGATGAGGGTCGATCAGAGCGAAGGATCGATCTCGCTCTCGGTGACCCACTTGTGATTGGTCATCGCCATCCCGTCGGATTCGAAATCGACGACGTACACGGTCTCCTGAGTCGAGGAGGCGATGGTGGCGGTGGCACCGTCCATCCCGCTCATGTGCTCCGCACCCAAGGTCACCTCGGTCCCATCGGCCAGGCGCTCCTGACCGACGTTCTGAAGCTCTTCGTGGACGACCCACCGATGGTCGAGGACCGGGTCACCGCCGGTGGTGGGGGTGTAGTTCACGGCGTAGGTGTAGGTGTCATAGGCACCGACTATGGTGGCGGTGGCGCCGTCCATGCCGGACATGTGGTCCGCGGTGAGCACCGCCTCGCTGCCGACAGGGTAGAGCGGGTCTGTTGCCTCGCTCATGCCCTGAGGCACCGGTCCACCATCGACGGGGTGGTCATGGCCATCATGGTCCTGACCAGCCTCGCCCTCAGTCGCAGTGTCGTCCGTGGTGTCGCCGTTGTCGCCGTTGTCGTGGTTGCCGTGATCCTGGGCGCCGGTGCTCTCATTGGTGTTGTCGCTGGCGCAGCCTGCCAGGACCAGCGTCGCGGTCAGCGCGCCGGCGGCCAAGGTTGTGGTGAGTGTTCGGGTCATGAGTGGTGTCCTTTCTGGGGTGTCGCGGGTGACGTCAGAATGGGAGCGAAACCGCGCTCGCGCAGGCGGCGGGTCAGGAAGCATCCGCGTACCGGTCGGGGTCGGCGTCGACCCACCAGTCGAGGTGTTCAGGTCCGGACCGACTCCTTCGTCTGGTTCTGAATGTCGGTGGGGTTGGTCGAGTCCGTGACAGAAGGGGCGGCGTGGGCAGCGCGGCCGGAGTGGGCATCTGCGCCAGCTGAGTGTCCGAACCGATGCGGGTGGCCCTCACGACTATCCGGTCGCCAGCGTGCACGGGGGCACCGGTGACGGCATCGCCGTCGGTGGCGATCTTCTCACCGGGCCGGACCACGAACTCATCCCCGACCGTCAGCTCCTCGATTGACATGCGCTCCTCGGCACTCTTGCCGCCCGGGCCATCGCGCAGAACGGGAAACTCTTTCGGCCCGAGTTCCAGCAGTGCACGCAGCGCGGCGCCGGTCTCACGCGTGGAGCGCCTCACGAAGTAGCGGCCCAGCAGAATGAAGGGGATGAACCCGGCTGCGATTGCCATGACCCACAACTCCTTCATCTATGTGCGACTCCTACGACATTATACCCCAAGGGGGTATATCTCAACCTGAAGCGGTGTCCTCGACTTCAACGAGTTCGCGGTCCGCTCCGGTGGACCTCACGTGACGTAGCCGGGTGGCCGCGATGAGCGCTGCCAGGGCAGCAATGACGGCCGAGGCGATCGCTGCCGGGTTCAATCCGGCGCTGAACGCCGTCTGGGTCGCGGCGAAGCCTTACTCGCAGAGCGGTCAGGGCATCAGCTGAACCTCCACCAGACCAGCCCCTGGTAGCTTGGCCTCACATCCCCTCAGAGGAGTCGCCGTGAATCTGGACACGATAGAGCGAGCCGAGAGTGACCTGCGGATGCGAGTCCGCGCCCGCCTGAACAGCCGGACCGCTGCGAAGGTGCTCAAGTCGATCGAAGCCGCGAAAGGTCCGCTTCCGAAGCATCTCAGGGCGCAGGCCGATGAATACGCCGCCGACGTGCTGGGCTCCCCAAGGTATGCACCGTGGCTGTACGTCTATGGTGCGATAGCCGGTGAGTTCCGAGAGGGGTGGATCCCCGACAACTACTACATGTCTGTGGTCCTTCCGGCGGTCGAAGGTCGGTATGGCGGCCTCTCTGACATGCGGTCGATGACAGCGTGCATCTTCGGGCAGGAGAAAGAGATTCCCGACCGCGGCTACGTGGTCAAAGGGAGGATGCTCAACGCGTCGCTCGAACCGGTCACATCGCTGGAGGAGTTCGCCGACCTCGTCTTTGCCGGGGGTGAACGAGTGGCTTTCAAAGCTGACGCGAGTGCTCGCGGCCGAGGGGTGCAGATCCTCGATCGAGACACGTTCACGCAGAGTGCTGAGGGCCTGCCCGACGGCGTCATCCAGCCCTTCATCGACCAGCACGAGACCTTCGCTCAGGTCGCGTCACGCTCCGTCGGGACGCTGCGGATGACGACTGTCGTGGAGCCGGACGGGCGGACCACCGTCAGGGATGCCTACCTGCGCTTCGGTCGGGATGCGGAAGACCACGTCGCGTCAGATTCGAACATCCGCGTTCTTCTCGATACGGCCACAGGCGCCTTCAGCCCGATCGGATACTCGGTGGACTGGCTTGAGATCGACCGGCATCCCGACTCCGGGGTCGTGTTCGCCGGGAACGAGGTGCCGAACTATGCCGCATGTCGCGAGGCCGTGGAACGGCTGCATCAGCGCATCCCGATGGCTCCGGTGATCGGCTGGGATCTGACGGTCGCTCGTGACGGCTCAGTTCACGTGCTGGAGTGGAACAACGGCCACAACGACATCAAGTTCTCGGAGGCGACGTCTGGGCCGTGCTTCTCCGGCCTGGGTTGGGACCATCTTGGCCGGAACCGCGGAGCCACCCGCTTCACCGGGTGACCTTCGACGGCGGCCATACCCACCCATGGTCCAGCCGCTCGATCAGCGGCTCTCCTGCCGGTGCATCATCACTGTCACGACACCATCGGCGACGAACAGTCCGAGCATGGCGAGCGCCCCCGGCGTCCGGCCGTGACGCGCATACTCTGAGGCGATGACCAGGTGAAGACCCTCACGCGCCAGCAGGGCGGGCCAACGCCGTCGTGGCCAGATCCGCGAGGATGTCAGGATCGCAGTACCGAGGCCGACGTCGGCGGCACCGATGAGGCGGGTCCGCACCGGTGACGTCCCGTCGAGGCCCAGAAGGCTCCCGACCTGCCGCGGGGCCAGGGTGAGCCCAAGGCCGAGAGCCACAGAGGTGCCCCCGATCAGATCGGCCAGCACACCGACGGCCCGCTGATCAGGGGACGGCCCGCCTCGATCATCGTCGGCGGCGGACGAATCTGGGGGCGGGAGCGAGCCTGGCCGGGGGAAGGCAGCCGCGTGCGCATCAGCGTCGGGGAGGATCACCTTCGCAGGTTCTGACGGCAGCACGGGAGAGTCAAGAGCGCCCGCCCGAACAGCTGGCCCGGGCGTCGACACCATCGCCGCTGAGGAGCACCGCCCGCGCCGCCGCGAAGTTCGGGCCGGGTGCGCTGCACCATGACCCGGCATAGACTCGAATCCCAGCCCTGACGCTGTGACCACCGAGTGAGGTCACCGGCGGGGCCCTGGCCACATGAGGGAGCAGACCATGCCACGCGTGATCGGAATCGGAGGATTCTTCTTTCGGGCACGGGATCCGGAACGGCTCACTGCCTGGTACGCCGAGCACCTCGACGTGCTCCGGCCACCGGCATCCTATGAGGCGCCGGTCTGGACCCAGGCGGCCGGACCGACGGTGTTCGCCCCGTTCGGCGACGACGGCCCGAATGAGCACCTCGGTCCCTCCGGCTGGGGGCTGAACCTCCGCGTCGACGACCTTGACGGGATGGTCGCGCGCCTCCTCGACGCCGGGCTCGACGTCACCATCGACTCCCAGGTCTATCCCAACGGACGGTTCGCCTCGCTGCACGATCCCGAGGGCAACCCCATCCAGCTCTGGGAGGTCGCCGAACATCCCGTCCGGTGACGATCCGCTGCGCAGGGGCTCGTGGTCCACGGGACATTCTCGCCTGATCGTTGAGCAGACCCGAGCGCGTCCTGAAGATCGACGTGCTCGACACCCCCCCCTGAGCCTGCCACCGATCATCGACAGAACTGCGCCACCAATCGTCGAAGGTCGCGCCTCAGAGACTCAGCGGCAGTCCGGATCGAGGCAGTCCTTGTGCCGCCGTCTGCGACTTGACCCTCCAGGACCATACCGGCCGCTTCAATGACGTGGGGAAGTCCCGGTCATCGGAGACCAGCTCATCAACCCCGGAGCATATGGGGCCAGAGTTCACGGACGGTATCGAAGAGTGAAGCCTTGAATGCGACCTCAGCGGGTGAATAGACACGTTCCTCGCGCTGGCCCACCATGATGCGGCGTTCAGGAGCCTGGGCTCCCAGACTCAGTACCCGGACGCCGGGGTGCTTGACCGTGACGGCACTTTGGGGAGCCAGCGCGACTCCGATGCCGGCGCTCACCATCGCCTGGGCCTCTTGGTAGTCGTTGGCGTACATGGCGATCACGGGACGGAATCCTGCAGCCGTGGCGGCACGGTCGAGGACTTCGACCACAGGGTGCTGGGAGGCGCGCACCACCCACGACTCCTGCGCCAGCTCAGACATGCTGACGTCCTGAGCCTGGCTCAGATGGTGGTGGCTGGATACCAGGACGACGAAGGGCTCACGGAAGAGCTCCTCGATCTTGATGCCATCCGTGTTGAACGGCCTCCAAGGGTGGTCCCAGAGCAGGCTGAGATGCATCTGCCCTCGTTCCAGACCAGTGACCAGCTGGTCGATTCGCGTGCTGCGGATTGAGAGAGAGACGGAAGGGTACTGGCTGGAGAAGCGCTCGATGACCAGTGGCAGAAACGACGACGCCACGGTGGGGAACGCACCGATCACCAGGGAACCGCGCTTGCCGGCCGTCAGGTCGTCCAGGTCCGCCTGAGCCGCATCCATCTGGCGCAGGATCTTGCGGGCGTGGGCGGCCAAGACCATGCCCGCTTCAGTGGGGACCACGCCGCGGGACCGTCGGCGGAGCAAGGGTTGTCCCACCTCCTGCTCCAGACGACGCAACTGCTGTGAAACAGCCGATGCCGTGTAGGCCAGTTCATCGGCGGCCGCCGTGATGGAACCAGCTTCGACCGTGCGAACGAAGACCTCTAGCCGCCTGGTGTCAAAGAGCGTCATGACGATCAGTCTAGCCTTCGCCGCAACGAATGAAGTCTTGCTACATCAAGAGGAATTGCGCGTAACGACTCGATTGGTTCCTGGTGACCAGGGGATCGCACGTCGACGATCTAGGGATCACCAGACTCTCGGCAGGAGTCATCTCGCTCCGGAACGACATCGGCATAAGTGCTGCTACAGCTAACGCCACTTTTCGTACATTGTGCTTAAGTGATGCCGCACACGACACTGGACCTAGAAGTCGGCCGTGTGACAGGAGTAACAATTGAAGCTGATCAATGCCCGCTGGATGCGCGGCGGAACAAGCAAGTGCTGGGTCTTCGAAGCCACCGAGCTGGGAGCTGCGGGGTTCACGGCGGACACCGTCCTTCCGCGTATCTTTGGCAGTCCAGACATCCGCCAGCTTGATGGGGTGGGTGGGGCTACCTCGACCACCAGCAAGGCACTCATTCTGACCCGCGAGAACGGTGCGGTTTCGGACGTGAGCTTCACATTTGCTCAAGTCGGGATCGAGGAGGCGACGGTGGACTGGGGCAGCAACTGCGGAAACTGCTCCGCCGCCGTCGGGCTGTACGCGATCGAAGAAGGCTGGGTGCCGCGAGGAGACGCCGTTACCGAAGTTCGCACCTTCAACACGAATACAGGGCAGATGATCATTCAGACCATTCCCACGCCCGGGGGCCAGCTGCCCGACGACCCCCAGGCAACGATCCCCGGAGCTCGCTTCCCCGGCCATAGGGTGGCGCTGGGATTCTTGGAGCCGGAAGGACGCACCACCGGGTCGTTGCTGCCGTCCGGACAGACCCGGACGCGGCTCGCATACGGCGCAGGCAAGACCGCACTGGTGAGCATGGTGGATGCTGGTGCACCCATTGTGATGATCGATGCGCAGAGTTTCGGCCTCGACGCCCAGGACTTCCTGTCATGGACTGCTGCTGCCAACACGCGGCTGCCTGAACTGGAGGAGATCCGCCGCGCGGCTTCGGTGGCGATGGGGCTCGCCGACTCCCCTGAGGCGGCCGAACGAGCGATACCCAAAGTGGGCCTGGTGAGTGAATCCCCTGATGAGGAAGCCGATCTGCAGGTCCTGATGATGTCGATGGGCAAACCTCATCCGGCCATGCCCATCACCGGCAGCGTGGGAGTGACTGTCGCGGCGCGTACTGCTGGCACTGTCGTCGCTGAGAAGATCAGTTACGCGCTCCCCAGGGAGCTGAGACTCCGGATACCAGTAGGGGTGCTGGTCACTCTCACCGATGACAGCTCGTTGGGCCAGACCGTCGGGGTTCATCGGACCGCTCGGACGTTGGCCGATGCTCGTCTGCCCATCTCGAACGGCGAGCTGGAGCGAGCGTCACGCGCGATGCGGCAGGAGGTCGTCCTGTGAACCCTACGATCTCGCGCAGAGCTCTTCTCGGAACTGGCGCCGCCGCGGCCCTGCTGAGTGCCGTCGGGTGCGCACCTCCGCAGACCAAGTACCAGCCATCCGGGGCAGGCATCGTGGACGTGGTGGTGCCCTACGGCACCGGTGGCGGCACGGATACCTGGGCGCGTTTCATCACCCCCTACTTCGCGGACAGGCAACCTGATGTCGACCGGTATCAGGTGGAGAACGTCCCTGGCGGAGAGTCGATCACCGGAACCAACGCCTTCGTGCGATCCAACGTGACCGATGGACGGCAGACACTCGTCGCCTCGGCTACGACTTACTTCCAGAGCATGTTGGGTCAGAGCACGGTCGAGTTCGACTTCGGCCGGATGGAGCCTTTGGCGCTGAACGGCACGGGCGCGGTGCTGTGGACCAGCGCTGAGAGTGGCATCACCTCCGTCGAAGATCTGGTCGGCAACACCGAGCAGTATCGCTACGGAGGAATGTCAGCCTCTGGATTGGACCTCGTCCCCTTGCTTGCCTTGGAGGCCCTGGGGGCCAACATTCGTGGTGTCTTCGGGATGGAAGGGCGAGGGCCCAGCCGGCTGGCCGTCCAGCGAGGAGAATCCGACCTGGACTTCCAAACCACCTCCGCATACCTCTCGCAGGTCCAACCGATGGTCGATTCCGGCGAGGCGTTCCCTTTGTTCGCTGTCGGCAGCCTGGTGGACGGACAGGTCGTCCGGGACACCAACCTTCCGAACGTTCCGACCTTTGCCGAGATCTACGAGGGGTTGGACAACCGCACACCCCAGCAGGAACTGGCGTACAACGCGTTCCAAGCGTTCGTGGTCCCCGGGTTCTTCTACCAGAAGGGGCTATGGGCCAACGAAGGTACGGATGCCGCGGTCATAGAGACCTACGGTCGGATGGTCGCGGACCTGAACGCCGACGAGGACTTCATCACGGAGGCCAAGGACGCCCTGGGCGGATACGAACTCGTCTCCGGGGCCGACGCACGGGCCGATTTCCGCCGGGCCCTGCAGCTGGATGAGGACGTCTTGGCCTTCACCAAGAACCTCCTCGAGGACAAGTACGACGCCGTACTGGACTGACCTGAGGGGACTGACATGTTAGACGCAGCAACAGAGGCCCTCGTGGCCTTCACAGATCCAACCATGCTCCTCTTCCTCGGGGTCGGCGTGCTCGTGGGCATCATCATCGGTGTCATACCCGGTCTGGGCGGCACAGGAGCAGTGGCCGTTCTGATGCCGTTCGTGTTCGTACTCGAACCGAACCAAGCGATCGCCATGATCATCGGGGCGGTCGCGGTAGTCCATACCTCCGATGTGATCACGTCGGTGGTACTCGGAATCCCGGGCTCCGCATCGGCCTCCGTGTTCCTTCTGGACGGTCACGAGATGGCGAAGAAGGGCCAAGGCGGACGCGCGTTGTCCACCAGCTTCATCTCATCCATGATCGGGGGCCTCATCGGCATTGTGGTCCTGACGCTGATAGTCCCGATCGCCGCGCCCATCGTCACGGCTTTCGGTTCGCCAGAGATCTTCGCACTGATCGTCATGGGCATCTTCCTCACGGCCCTGCTGTCCAAAGGCAACGTCGCCAAGGGCCTACTGATCTCCGCCTTCGGCCTGGCGCTGGGGCTCATCGGCGTGTCACCGGTGTCTGCGGAATACCGCTACACCTTCAATTCGGAGTTCCTGACCGACGGCATCGGTCTCGTCGCCGCCGCCTTGGGAATCTTCGGCCTGGCAGAGATCATCGACCTTGTGGCCAAGCGGGGCGCCGTCTCCAAGGAACGCGTCGCCCTGGGCGGCGGATGGAGACAAGGAATGAAGGACGTGGGCACCTATAAGTCGGACGTACTTCGGGGATCGGCGGTCGGCGTCGGCGTCGGAATGCTTCCTGGCGTGGGGACCACGGCCGGCGCGTGGTTGGCCTATGGACAGGCCCAGGCCTTTGCCGGTCGACGGAGAGATTCGACGTTCGGAAAAGGCGATCCCCGGGGCGTCATCGCCCCGTCAGCAGCAAGCAACGGGATTGAATCCGGTGCACTGATCCCCACGCTGCTGTTCGGAGTTCCGGGTGCAGCCCCTTTCGCGCTGCTCCTGGGCGTGCTGCTCATCTTCGGTGTTCAGCCTGGTCCGTCACTGATCACGAATGACCTCGACTTGGTCTACCTCATCGTGTGGGCCTTCGCCATCGCCAGCGTCATCGGAGCCGCCCTGGCTTTCTTCCTGGCCCGTCCGCTGGCACGCCTGAGCTTCGTGTCCTTTCCTGTCCTGGCCGCGGCGCTCATCCCGATCCTTTTCATGAGTGGTTTCCAAGAGCCACTGCACTTGAACGTCTTCTACCTCATGTTGGCCTTGGGGATCGTGGGCTGGATCTGCAAGGTCACCCACATCCCCCGGGCCCCATTTCTGATCGCCTTCGTGCTCGCTGAGCCCTTGGAGCGCTACTACTTCCTGACCGTCAATGCCTTTTCACCAGACGAGTGGATGACCCGTCCCTTCGTCATCGTCATCGCGATCATCCTGACCGGCGCGATCATCGTGCCGCTGGTCCGCCGGCAGAGGAAGCGGACGAGCAAGGTCGAGGAGACGATGCAGTTCTCTGAGAAGTCGGACATGACCGTCCCTCCGTTCGTCGAGTTGGCCGTCTCGATAGCAGCGCTGCTGTTCTTCACCGCCGCCATCGTGATGTCCCGGGATTTCTCAGAGAACGGACAGCTGTTCCCGCTGGCAGTGGGAGGGGCGGGTATCCTTCTGGCCCTGATCAGCCTGGGATGGGATATCTCCCGGGTGAGAGGCGAGGGCAGACTGGGCCGATTCGACGATGTCTGGCTGCAGCGACTGAAGATCGTCGGGATGTCCATCGCGTGGATCCTGGCATACATCTGGCTGGTCTTCCTCGTCGGCATGCTGGTGGGGTCCGCCGCGTTCGCTCTCGTCTTCTTGCTTGTGGTGGCGAGAATGAAGGTGGTGCCCACGATCGTCTACGCCGCCTGCATCGTGGGTGCGTTGTACCTGCTCGCCGAGTTCGCTCAGCTGGTTCCGCCCGCCGGGTATCTGCTCTAGCGCGTCGTCAACCGGCGCATCGCAGTCGAGGGTGCAGTCGGGGCTGGTGGTTCGTCGGAGGCCTCCTCCTCGGCTGCACGGTCTGGAGATTACCTGAGGCACGGAAGGCCCCAGGGGCGAGCCCCGCGCCGGTGGTGCTACAGCCCCGGAGCCCGTCGCCCCCACCAGATGACCAGTGCGCTGACCGCGATCATCGCGACGGCGATGCCGACCACGTGGATCATCACGCCGGGGTACCCCGCGATCGGGGCCAGGCCCGGGTCGTGGGGGTCCAGGAACGGATAGGGGTACCAGTACGGGGCGCCGGACTCCGGGTTCGTGACCAGCGGGCCGCGGACCATCGTGTAGATCGCCCAGACCAGGGGGAAACCCACGACGACCCACAGGGAGCGCCACGGAAGCGCCCGGCGCCGTGGCCCCAGCAGCAGGTCGGCGAAGAGGAACAGCGGGACCACCAGGTGCAGGACTTCGTTGGACCAGTCCGGCGGCTCGGTGCCCTGCGGCAGCGGCAGGTGGCGCAGCAGGGTGTTGTAGACCGCGCCGGTGATCAGCGTGCAGCTGGTCACACAGGCCAGCCCGATGGCCAGGGCCGGCGGGTCCTCCCGGATCCTCCGGCCCTGCAGCAGGTGCCGCAGTCCGGCCCAGATCAGGAACACGGCAGCGGCCGAATTGGACAGGATCGTGAAGTAGCTGAAGAAATTGCCGATCGTGGTGCCGATGTCGCGCTTCAGCTCGACGGCGGCACTCACGGAGGAATCGAAGTGGGCGATCACCGCCGCTGCGCCCAGCACAGCCACTCCGACGCGCAGCGCGGCCCAGATCGTCGCGCTGGGAGGCGCGGCCTGATCCCGCGTCGCTGCGCGGGATGGGATCGCTTCAGCCTCGGCCACGTGGTCGCTTCTTCCTTCTCTTCGGCTCCCGCCGGTGCCGCCGCCGGGCAAGGGGGCTCGAGGCGGGCACGCGAGTGATCACTTCAGCATTTGTACCGCAAGCATAGGGGAAACGCCATGGTCGGGATGCTGCACGGCGCGGTCCGCGGCCCCGTGTGGGACGCGGCGTCTCCGCCGTCGCTCAGGTGGGGTCGGAGAGGCGGTACTCGAGGATCTGCTGGCCTGCGGAGTAGCTGCGCGAATGGACGAGCTCGAGGTCCCGCACTCCGAGGCCGTGGGGTGTGAAGCTGCGTCGACCTCCGGCCAAGGTCGGCACGATCCGCAGCCTCAGCCCGTCGACCTCACCCGCCTCGAACAGGTTCGAGACCAGGCTCAGGCTGCCCCACACCACCACCTCGCCGGAGCTGCGCTCCTTGATCCGGCGCACGCTCGCGACGCCGTCGCCGCTCTCGATCCTCGCCGGGGCCAGTGAGCCCCATGGTGCTTCCTCCAGACGGGTGGACACCACGTGCTTGGGGCGAGAGTTGATGATCCCGGCCAGGAGATCCTGCTCCGGGGTGACCTTCGGCCAGTGCCCAGCGAACAGTCGGTAGGTGTTCGCCCCGAGGATGATGGCGTCCACGTCCGTCCATCGGGTGACGGTGTCGACGTCGCAGCCTCCGGCGTCCACGGTGGGCGGCACGTGGTCCATGCCCCCGTCGGCGTCCTGGGCGCAGCCGTCGGCCGACACGATGAGGTCCACGATAAGCCGCCCCATCAGAGACCCTCTCGAGGCAGGGCCGGTCCGGACGTCTCCTCGAGTGCTCCCAGGTGGACGGCGAGGATCTCCACGGCCTGCTGCCATCCGTCGTGGACGCCGTCGTCCCCGGGCCGGCCGGCTGTGCCACGCAGGGTGAAGACCATCCTGGTCCTCTCTCCGTCACCGTCCAGCGTCACGGTCGCCACCGGTGAGGCCCCGGGTGCGGTCTCGGACGAGGCCCAGGTGAACACCAGGCGGGACGGCGGTGCGACCTCCAGGAATTCACCTCCGGTGGGATGGGCGGCGCCGGTCGCGTCCTCGATCATCGTGTAGCGATACCGTCCACCGACCCGGAGGTCCACGTGGATCGAGTCCAACGGCGTGGAGAACCCGGCCGGATGGAACCAGTGGGTGAGATGCTGCGGATCGGTCCAGGCCTGCCAGACCGTGGTCACGGAGGCCTCGAAGGTGCGGGTCAGGGTGAATTCGGGTGCTTCGGTCTCGTCAGTCATCGTTCTCCTCCAGGGTGGTCAGGTGGTGCTCGAGCAGGTCGAAGCGCTCACTCCACTCGCGGCGGTGCTGCTCGACCCATGCGGCAGCGGTGTCCAGCGGCTCTGTGCGCAACGACAGGGTTCGCCATTGCCCGTGGGCCGCGCGTTCGATCAACCCGGCGGTCTCCAGCACCTTCAGATGCTGGGAGATCGCCGGGGCGCTCATCTCGAAGGCGCCGGCCACCTCGCCGACGGTCGCGGGCCGCGTGGAGAGGCGGGTGAGGATCTGGCGCCGGGTGGGATCTGCCAGCGCCGAGAAGGTTCTGCTCAGGGGGTCCTTGCCAGCCAATGTAGTATCTCCTTAATTAAGGAATATCTTAACTATAGCCCGGGATTCGGTGCCGTCAAGGGTGAGGATCCCGTCAAGCCTCCGAGAGGCCTGCTCCCGCCGGAATCAGATCAGCGTCAGCTCGCGCAGCTTGGCGGCGACGTCGTCGTTGCTCGGCTCCACATGGTGGGAGCCGTCCGGGTAGACCACCACCGGGATGTTGGTGCGTCCGGAGATGTCCCGGGCGACGTCGGCGGCGTCCACGTCCTGCTCCAGATCGATGTACTCGTAGTCGAGGCCCAGGCCGTCCAGCTGGGCCTTGGTGCGTCGACAGTCGCCGCACCACTGGGCGCCGAACATGCGGATCTTCGGGGTCGGTTCAGCAGTCGTCATCGTGTCCTCTCGACGTGTCCGGAGCGGAGCGCACCACGCTCTCGCTGGAAGCAACCATCGCGATCGTCGAAGAATTTCCTCCGCAGCTGTCGATCTGGCACACCCCTGTGCGTCATGATGTTGTCGGGCCATACGGTGCGACATCCGTCGACCCCGCAGAAGGCTGACCGCCCGTGTGCGGCGCCCGGGGCCAGAGACTGAGGAGTCACCATGAAATACGCACTGCTGCTGATGGGCCGCACCGACGACGCCGGCTGCGGCGATCACGGAGGAGCCGACCCGGAGGAGTTCTTCGCCTTCGACAAGGAGATCACCGAGGCCGGCGTCGTCGTCACCTCCTTCGCCCTGGAGGACCCGGAGCACGGGGTGCGGGTGAGCAGCGACGACGACGGCGCCCGCGTGGTCACCTCAGGTCCCTTCGCCGAGGTCCAGGAGTTCGTCGGCGGAACCTACATCATCGAGGTCGCCGACATCGACGAGGCCCTCTCCTGGGCACGCCGCAGCCCCGGCTCGGCACCCGGCGGGCACGTCGAAGTCCGCCCGGTGGCCCCCTACTGAGCCCTGTGAATCCAGGTGAGCATCGCACGGGACGCCCCTGGGGGCGCCGCTGAGGATGCCGCGCACCGGGTGATCACCGGCCTCGGCCGGGACGCCCGGGCGCGGATCCTCTCCGCGCTCGCCCGCCGCTTCGGCGACCTGGACCTGGCCGAGGACATGATGCAGGAGGCGCTCCTCCAGGCCCTCCAGGTGTGGCCCCAGGCAGGAATCCCGGACTCGCCCGAGGCGTGGCTGATGACCACCGCTCGGCATCGGGGCATCGATGCGCTGCGGCGCCGCAGCGTGCTGAGGCAGAAGCTGCCGCGGCTGCGCGTGGAGCAGGAGCGCGCCTTGGTGCCGCAGGCCCTGGACGACCCCGCCGCCGTCGTCGGCGACGAGCATGATCTCATCCACGACGACCGGCTGGGACTGTTCTTCGCCTGCGCGCACCCGCTGCTCAGCCCGGAGGACCGGATCGCGCTGACCCTGCGGTTCCTGGGCGGACTGAGCACCACCGAGGTGGCCCACGCGCTGCTGCGGCCGGTGCCCACCATGCAGCAGCGCATCGTGCGGGCCAAGCGGCGCATCCGCACGTTGGGCATCGCCTTCGGGGTGCCCCGCCGAGACGATCTGCCCGAACGCCTGGCCGGGGTCCAGCGCGTCATCTACCTCCTCTACGCGGAGGGCTTCACACGCTCGGAGGGAACCACTCACACCCGCGAGGACCTCACTGCCGAGGCGGTCCGGCTCGCCCGGGTGCTCCGCGAGCTGATGCCCGGCTCTGCGGAGACCGCCGGACTGCTCGGGCTGCTGCTCCTCACCCAGGCGCGCCGCCCGGCGCGCACCGACGACGACGGCAGGCCGGTCCCGCTCGCCGAGCAGGACCGGACCCGCTGGGACCGGCAGCTCATCGATGAGGGCATCACTCTGACCGAGTCCGCCGTGGCGGCTCCGGGTGCGGGCCCGTACGCCATCCAGGCGGCGATCGCCGCTGTCCACGCTGAGGCCGCCGGCTGGGACACCACCGACTGGGCTCAGATCGCCGTGCTCTATCAGCTGCTCCAGACCCACGACGACGGCCCTGTGGTGCGTCTGGCCGGTGCGGTCGCCCATGGGCGGGCCCACGGGATGGATGCGGGCCTCCGACGGCTCGACGCGCTCGCCGCGGAGCCCGCTCTGGACCGGTTCCGACCCTTCCACATCGCCCGTGCCCTCACCCTGCAGGAGCTCGGCGAGCCGCACGATGCCGCCGCCGCGTACCGCCGTGCCCTGGAGCTTCCCGGCAACGAAGCCGAGGGGGAGTATCTCGCGGCCGCGCTCGCCGGGCTGGAGGATCAGCGCGACTGAGGGTCCGACCTCAGGGGCTGCAGCACCTGCGACGTCTGCTGACGCGCATTCGCGCAGGGGAGTGGAATCCATTACGCTCGTGCGAGTTGAGAATTATTCGCATTAGAGGGGTGCCATGCGATCTGGAGCCGATGCCGCCGTCCACAGGCCACCGCCCCGCACAGATGCCAGTACCAGGCCGGGGAGCCTGACCGTCCCGATCCCCGCACCGGGTGCGACCCCAGAGCACACGGACCCCCGTGGCTCGACGCCGTCACCCAGGTCCTGGAGGATCGGGCTGCTCGCCACCGGGCTGCTGCTGATCCTCGCCTTCTCCGTCCTGGTCGCCATCGGGCTGGGTTCGGCCGTCGTGCCCCCGCAGGACACCGCGCGCTACCTGTGGACCGCCGTCGTCGGCGGCACCATCACCCCGGAGGAGCTCACGCGGTACCAGATCGTCTGGAACATCCGCGCGCCACGGGTCCTGCTCGCCGCCGTGGTCGGCGCCGGCCTGGCCACCGTGGGCGCCGCCATCCAGGCACTGGTCCGCAACCCGCTGGCGGACCCCTACATCCTCGGGGTCTCCTCCGGCGCGTCCGTGGGAGCGGTGACGGTCTCACTGTTCGGAGCGCTGTCCCTCCTGGGCATCTACGCGGTATCCGTCGGAGCCTTCCTCGGGGCGCTGGGTGCGACCCTGCTGGTCTACGCCATCGCACACAGCCGGTCCGGCATCACTCCGCTGAAGCTGGTGCTCACCGGAGTGGCGCTCTCCTTCGGCTTCCAGGCGATCATGAGCGTGCTGATCTACTTCGCGCCCAGCGCCGAGGCCACCTCCATGGTCCTGTTCTGGACGATGGGCTCCTTCGGCGCGGCCACCTGGGGCGGGCTTCCCCTCGTGGTGGTCGTGGTCGGACTCGGAATCCTGGTGCTGCGTCGGTCCAGCCGCGCCCTCGACGTCATGTCCCTCGGAGACGAGTCCGCGGCCTCCCTCGGGGTGGACACCGCGCGGACACGCCGGCTGCTCTTCGCCGTCACCGCGGTGATGACCGGAGCGATGGTGGCCCTCAGCGGGGCCATCGGATTCGTCGGCCTGGTGATCCCGCACATCACCCGGATGATCATCGGCGCCTCCCACACCCGGCTGCTGCTGATCTCCCCGCTGATCGGCAGCATCTTGATGGTCTGGGTGGACCTGCTCGCCCGCACCGTCGTCGCCCCGCGGGAGCTGCCTCTGGGCGCCCTGACCGCGCTGATCGGGGTCCCGGTGTTCATCCTCCTGATGCGCCGGCGCGGCTACGTCTTCGGAGGCCGCTGATGGAGATCACCTTCGACGACGTCACCGTGGACATCGGCGGCGCCCGGCTGCTGGACGCCCTGCAGCTGAGCGCCGGCTCCGGAGAGGTCCTGGGCCTGATCGGGCCGAACGGCTCCGGAAAGTCCACCGCGCTGCGCTGCGTCTACCGCGCGTTGAAGCCCAGCTCAGGAGCAGTCCTGGCGGGGGAGCGGGATGTGCGAGCCGTCTCCATCCGGGAGACCGCCCAGCAGATCGCGGCCCTCACCCAGGAGGGTTCCGCGGACTTCGACTTCACCGTCGAGGAGGTCATCGCCTTCGGCCGGGCCCCGCACAAACGCGGCAACGAGCCGCTGACCACCCGCGAGCAGGCGATGTGTGCGGAGGCCATGAGGCGGGTCGACGTCGCCCATCTGGCCGGGCGCGGAATCCTCGCCCTCTCCGGTGGGGAGCGTCAACGGGTGCTCATCGCCCGCGCCCTGGTGCAGCAGCCGCGGGTGCTCATCCTCGATGAGCCCACCAACCACCTCGACATCCGCCATCAGGTGGAGCTGCTCTCCATGGTGCGGGCCGCCGGGCTCACGGTCCTGGTGGTCCTCCACGATCTCAATCTCGCCGCGGCGGTCTGCCACCGGCTCGGAGTGCTGCACGAGGGGCGTCTGGTCACCTCCGGAACACCCGAGGAGGTGCTGACCCCGGAGCTGCTGGCACGGGTGTTCGGCGTCGAGGCGACCGTGGTGGCCCATCCGCTGACCGGAGCCCCGCAGGTGCTCTTCTCGCTGACCACTCCTCACCCCGCCAAGGAAAGGACCACCTGAGATGAACCCCCACCCACACCATGCCGCTCCGCCCACCCTGCGGCGCAGCGGCACCGCGGCGGCCTGTGCCGGGATGCTGCTGCTGACCGCCTGCGGCGCCACCGTGGAGGCGGAGGACGGCGATGCCGACGTGCAGACGACCACCGTGGACAGATGCGGGGAGGCCGTGGAGTACACCACTCCGCAGCGCGCCGTGGTCTACGAAGGCGGCAGTGCCGACAAGCTCTTCGCCCTGGGCCTGGTCGACCACGTCCACGGCTACGTGATGCCCCCGGCCAATCCGCCGGTGGAGGAGTCCCCCTGGGCCGAGGACTACGCCGCCGTCGAGTTCCTCTCCGACGACCTTCTCAACCGTGAGCTGGTGGTGGACGAGAACGCCGACCTCGTCGTCGCCGGATGGAACTCCGGCTTCTCCGATGACCGGGGGATCACCCCGGAGATCCTCGACGGCCTGGGGATCCAGAGCTTCATGCACGCAGAATCCTGCTTCAACTACCCCGGCCACGCCGAGCAGCACGCCCCCTTCGAAGGGCTCTACACGGACCTGGAGAGGCTGGGGCAGATCTTCGCCGTGGAGGACCGGGCCACCGAGCTGGTCGCTGAGTACCGAGACCGTGAGGAGGCCGTCCGGGACGCTGCGCCGGAGGGAGACCCCGTGCCGGTCTTCCTCTACGACTTCGGCACCGACCAGCCCTTCACCGCAGCCAACCAGGTGCCTCCCCATGAGATCATCGACATCGCCGGTGGGGAGAACATCTTCGGCGAGGTCGACGCTCGGTGGACCGAGGCCAGCTGGGAGGCCGTCGTCGAAGGCGAGCCGGAGGTGATCATCATCCTGGAGTACGGGGATCAGCCCGCCGAGGACAAGATCGAGTTCCTGAAACAGAACCCGACGACGGCCAACCTGCCGGCCGTCCAGGCCGACGAGTTCTACATCATGGACTACAACGAGGCGATCTCCGGACCACGGAACATCGATGGCCTGGAGAGTTTCGCGGAGTACCTGAAGGACTACGTGGAGCGACGCTGAGCGCCGATGCGAGAACAAGCCTCCCCGATCCGCGCGCCGGACGTCGCCGACCATGCCTCCGACCGGGTGATCATCGCCAGGATCTGGCCCCTGCTGATCGCCGCCGTCGTCGGGCTCCTGCCCTTCACCGCGTTCTCCACGTTTCTGGTGCCGATCTCCGCCACGGCCGGAGCCCAGGAGTCGGTGGTGGGTGGGCTGCGCGGCCTCGGAGGTGTCACCGCACTGCTGACCGGCGTGATCATCGCCCCTCTGCTGGAGCGCTGGTCACCTCGGGTGGCGGCACCCGCGGCCCTGGTGCTGCTGGCGGTCGCGAGTCTGCTGGCCGCCACCGGCAGCCTGGTGCCCCTGGTGCTGTTCTGTCTGCTGGTCGGAACGGCGACGGCTCTGCTGACCCCGGTGCTGCTCGCGGGGGCGACCCGCAGCTTCACCCGGGCGGGCGACGGCGGCCGAGCAGCCACCCTGGTCACCGCGACCCAGACGCTGGCCGCCGTGCTGGCGGCCCCGCTGCTGGGGGCACTCGCGCTGGCCGGCGGGTGGCGCCTCCCCTTCGGCGCGGTGGCGCTGCTCGCGCTGGTGACGGCGTGCGCGCTCGCCGTCTCGTCCCGAGCCTCCTCAGTCGCCCGCGGGGGCCCGTCGGGGCAGCAGCACGCGCCTCCTCGATACCTCGAGGCTTTCCCCCTGGTGAAGGGGCGGAGGGATCTGCTGGCCGCCATCGGTGTCTCGACCATGCGCACCACCGCTTTCATGGGGCAGCTCGCCTTCCTGGCTGCCGTCTATGATCAGCGATTCGGCCTGCAGGCGGAGCTGTTCACCGTGGTGTGGACGCTTTCCGGAGCGGCCTTCTTCCTGGGCAACTACCTGGCTGGCCGGTGGGCCCGCCAGGTCGCAGGCTCGCGACGCAGGACCCTGATGCTGCTGGCCTCCGGCACTGTCGGGGGGCTGGCTGCGCTGCCTGTGGTGGTCCTCGTCCCGGGGCTTGGGGCGGCCCTGGCCGGCACGGCTGTGCTCAGCTTCAGCCACGCGGTGCTGGCCGCGGGGGTGACCACGCTGATCGCACAGCACGGGGGTGAGCTCACCTCCGTGGCGTTCAGCCTCAACGCCGCAGGTCAGAGCCTCGGGGTCTTCCTCGGTGCCGCGGTGGGCGGGCTCGGGCTGGCGCTGGCGGGACTGCCCGGGCTTGTGATCGCCCTTTCCGCTCCGATGCTCCTGGCCCTGGGGATGCTGACGTGGATGGGGCCGGTCGGAGCATCAGCGGAGCCCGCCGAGACCCGGTGAGGGAGTGGCCACCCCGCGCCACCCCCGCACCTTCTCCATCGAGTGGTCGATTCGAAGGGATTCTCCCGGCCTCGTGCCCAGAAAATCCAGTCGAATTGACCACTCGATGGAAGCGGGGCAGTTCTGCCCGCCTCGGAGTCGACGCCTGGGGCGGCGGCTCACTCGGAGTCGAGTTCCTCGAGCAGCTCGACGGCGGCTCGGGCGTACTCACCGATCCAGCGGTCGTGGATCCGTTTGATGGGCAGCGGCGCCAGCGTGAGGTGACGTTCCCGGCCGATTCGCGTGCCGATCACCAGCCCTGCCCGCTCGAGCACCCGGAGGTGCTGGAGGACGGTGGTGCGATCCAGCTCCGGGAAATGCTCACAGAGCTGCCCGGTGCTGCAGGAGCCGGACTTCAGGGCATCCAGCATCCTCCGGCGCGTGGAGTTGGCGAGAGCCTTGAAGACCCGATCGTCGTCGGATCCCTCGGCAGAGGAATCCGCATCCGTGGAACCATTGACCTGCTGCGACGACATGTTGTAAAAATATCACATGAATACCACTGAGGAACTCACCGAACTGAGCTTCACCGTCTCCGCGTACATCGCGCGGCCCAGTGCGGAGGTGTACGACGCTGTCGCGGACCCCGCCCAGCTGTCGAGATACTTCACCACCGGCGGCGCCCGCGGGCGGCTCGAGCCTGGGGCGGAGGTGTCCTGGGACTTCGAAGACTTCCCCGGCCGCTTCCCCGTCACCGTGCTGGAGGCGGACCCACCCCGGCGCATCGTCATCGAATGGGAGAGCGAAGCCACCACGGACAGTCGCTCGGTCACCACGACGACCTTCACCTTTGAAGCGGTCGACGGCGACACTCGCACCCTGGTGACCATCAGCGAGTCCGGCTGGAGGGTCACCCCTGAGGGGGCGACCCAGGCCTTCGGCAACTGCGGAGGCTGGACCGGGATGCTGGCCGCTCTGAAGGCATGGACTGAGCATGGGATCAATCTGCGCGAGGGCTTCTACCAGTAGGAGGGCCTCAGCTGGGAGCCGGGGCGGTTCTGAAGGTGCTGGCGCGTTTCGGAAGGTGCTGGGCGGCCGCTCCTGCTGGGGCCGCCGAGCCAGGCATGGGACGGAACCGGAGCATTCCCGGAGCGGGGTCGGCCGATCATCGAGTCCCAACACACCTCGATGAAAGGCCGCAATGGCGATGACCGACGACTCCCTCCACTCCTCCGTCAGAGCCACCGCCCGCGAATGGGCCGGGCTCGTGCTGCTGGCGCTGCCCATGATGGCCCTGGCCACCGATCTGACGGTGCTCTTCTTCGCGTTGCCGACCATCAGCGCCGACCTGGAGCCCAGTGCCACGCAGAGCCTGTGGATCACCCACGTCTATGGGTTCCTCATCGCGGGGTTCCTGGTCACCGCCGGCCGTGTCGCGGACCGGGTCGGGCCGCGCCGGGTGCTGCTGCTGGGCTCGGCGGCGTTCGCGGGGCTGTCGGTGGTGGCCGCCTTCTCCACGAGCGCAGAGATGCTCATCGCTGCCCGCGCTGCACTCGGCATCGCGGGAGCGAGCCTGATGCCCTCGCTGTTCGCCCTGCTGCGCACCATGTTTCAGGAAGAGACCCAGCGGCGGACCGCCATCGCGATCATGTTCAGCACCTTCACCATCGGAGGGGCGGTCGGACCCCTGCTCGGCGGAGTTCTGCTGGAGTCCTTTCCGTGGGGCTCGGTGTTCCTGATCAACGTTCCTCCGATCGTCCTGCTTCTGCTGGGCGGGCTGAAGCTGCTGCCGGAGCGGACCGAGCGCAATCGCAGCCGCATCGACATGCTCAGTGTGGCCCTCTCCGTGGCGGGCATGCTGGCGATCATCTTCGGCTTCCAGGAGCTCGCCGCCCTGCAGGAGACCGGCGACGGCGTCGCCTGGCCCTACCTGCTCAGCATCGGCCTGGGTGCGGGGGTGATGACCCTGTTCGTGCTCCGGCAGCGCAGGCTCGCCGAGCCGCTCTTCGACCTGGCTCTGCTGCGCAGCCGCGGTGTCGCCGTCGCGCTGGGTGTGCTGCTGATGATGGGTGTCAGTGTCACCGGGATGTTCTACCTCTTCACCCAGCACCTGCAGTGGGTCGGAGGGCTGTCCCCGCTGCACGGCGCGTTCTGGACCTTGCCCTACATCGGACTCAACATCGTCGGGGCGATGCTGGCTCCTCGCGCCGCGCAGCGGTTCTCCGCAGGGGCGGTCACGCTCTTCGGGCTGCTGATCGCCGCCGGCGGTGCCTGCGGGCTGGCGCTGACCACCGGGCTCGGGTCGTCGGTGGCCGCCATGGCGGTCGGCATCGCCGTCGTCGGGATGGGGCAGGGGGCCGCGGGTGCGCTGATCGTGGATCTGATCATCTCCAGCGCCCCGGAGGAGAAGACCGGGTCGGCGGCGTCCGCCCAGGAGATCGGCGGAGAGCTGGGCAGTGCGCTGGGCATCGCGGCAGGCGGGGTGGTGGCTCTGCTCGCTTATCAGGTCGGCATGGCGGATGTGGACGTCCCGGGGGCTCCGAGATCGGTGGTGGAGACCGCGCGCCACAGCGTCCATGAGGGGGTCAGTGCGGCTCAGCACCTCACCGTGGGCGGGGGTCAGCTCCTGGAGCAGGTCCGTGACGCCTTCAGCCTGGGGCAGGTGGTCTATGCAGGTCTCGGAGCCGCCGTACTGATGACATCGGCTATCCTGCTGCTGGTGTCGCGGCGCGCGAGGCGGGGGTCCGTGACGGAGGCGGCCGCTCCGAGCGACTCGCGGTGACTTCCGGCGACGCACTGTGACTCACCGTGATCTCCGAGGCGGTCTCACACGCGAGGATGGGGTCAGGCATGGGGACGTGGGCCGAACACCGGCTCGCGAGAAGAAGATTGCCCCGTTCGAAGAGAACCGGGCCTAGGATGTGGTCGGGAGCGACGATCATTCTTCAGGGTCATCGGACCAGGGAGAGGACCACCGCTGCGAAGCGGTGAGGAAGAGACTGACGTGGCAGGTGATCAGGGAACCCCGGGGCGGGCCGCCGCCGACGACGGGTCCGAGGGTGCTCTGCACCTCGTCGTGCACGTCAGGGCCGCCGTGATCCTGACGGACCAGCAGGGCGAGAGGTCCCGGCACCCGGACATGGCCGCCGCGCTGGACGCCGTCCGCAGATCCCATCAGGGTCACCTCTCGCCCATGCTCAGCGTGCAGGTGGACCCCTCGGTCCGGGACATCGTCGACGAGGGCTGCTGGACCCTGGACTACATCGAACCCGAACGGTGCGAGGGCCGCCCTCGGCAGGCGATGGACTTCCAGATCACCTATGACTCCTGGAGCATCCAGGCCCCCGGTGCGACCCCGCGGGACATCCCCGTGGAGCGCCTGCGAGACGAGATCGCCACAATCATCGTCTCCAGCGGGAAACCTGTGGAGGTGCTCGGTGACCTGCTGGGCATGACACCGGTCATGTTCGGTCTGGACCCCTCCGGGCACGTCGTCGCCATGCCCGAGGAGCTGGCCGTGCGGATACGTACGGCCGAACCCGTGGAACCTGAGCCGGCACCGATGCCGGCGGGGGACTCCGGAGAAACACCCGAGGGGTCCGCCGTCCCCGAGGGCCTCTCCGCCGCGGAGGTCGAGGGTGAGGGCGGCGAGGCGACCTCCAGTGAGGTCCGCACGCGCAGCGAGCGTCGGGCTCGTGAGGAACAGCAGGCCAAGAGACGGCGTCGACGGCGCGTGGCCGCCGCCGTCGTGCTGACCGGGGTGGTCGCCGTCGCCGGCTGGTTCTTCCTGATGAGGCCGGATGACGGTCAGGCAGATTCTGTGGCCACGCCCTGGCCGGAGCTGGTGGACACCGACGCCGATCTGCAGGCTGAGCATCCGATGCGGCTGTGGAGTCTCGATCCCTCAGAGGCTGACCAGCTCTCGGTCTTCTCCGCCGGGGTGCTCAGCTTCGACTCCGACGAACAGACGCTGCTCCTGCGGAACGCGTTGACCGGTGAGATCGACGTCGAGTATGCGCTGGACTCCGAGCTTCTGTGGACCACTGAACTGCGGATCGACGGCGACGCCGCAGTCGGCGTGCGCACCCAGGAGGAGTTCGTGATCCTGGCCATCGACGGGATCCAGCAGCGCTGGCCGATCCCGGAGGGCGCCGAGGTCACCGTCATGGGGGAGCTGCCGCTGCTCCATGATGGAGATGAGGTTCATGTCCTCGTGGCGGATTCTGAGGATCCGGTGCGTCAGGAGGTGAATCCTGAGCTGATCACCGGCGCCGCGGACGGGGAAGGGGTCATCCAGGCCCGCCCGGGAGAGCCGGAGATCGTGTTCATCCCCTTCGATGAGGACGAATCCTCTCAGCGCACGGAGCTGGCGGCTCCTGCGGAGGAGGCGGACTTCAGCAAGCATCTCGCGGTGGGCCACGGCCATGCTCTCTCCCACTGGATGATCGAGGAGGACAGCTATTACGTGGTCCACACGGTGTCCGCTGGGGAGGTGACTGCCGTTCTCGAGACCAGGACCCAACCAGCCGAGTCTCCTGCGTGGGAGATTGGTCGGGGGATGGACCTGGCGATCATCGAGAATTATGCTGTGTCATTGACGACCGGTGAGCTGGTGGCTGCTTGGGAGAACGGGGAGTTCGCCGCCGCGCTGGGGCCTGCGGCAATCATGGAGACCGACGGCCACCGTCAGATCGTGCTTGATCAGCACGTCTATTCGGAATCAGACAGAGTGATAGGGGTGTCCCCGCGGGGGACGTTGTGGGTGCGCCAGCCGGACGGATCGGTGGTTGCTCTCTCCCGGGATCGAGGGGATGCATGATGGTGCCAGTGAATCGTCCTTCAGGCATGCGTGCTGGCCTGGCCGCGGCAGTCGTGGTCGGCCTGGGGGCACCGTTGTCGACGATGCCTGCCCACGCGGACGTGGAGGAGCAGGTCTCGGAGATCCCCGCCGAGGTTGGGGTGGCGGAGGCCGGCGACGACGCGGAGCAGCAGGACCTGAGTACTCTCGACGAGCCGGGTGACGACGAGCCGGGTGACGACGAGCCGGGTGACGACGAGCCGGGTGACGACGAGCCGGGTGACGACGAGCCGGGTGACGACGAGCCGGGTGACGACGAGCCGGGTGACGACGAGCCGGGTGACGACGAGCCGGGTGACGACGAGCCGGGTGACGACGAGCCGGGTGACGACGAGCCGGGTGACGACGAGCCGGGTGACGACGAGCCGGGTGACGACGAGCCGGGTGACGACGAGCCGGGTGACGACGAGCCGGGTGACGACGAGCCGGGTGACGACGAGCCGGGTGACGACGAGCCGGGTGACGACGAGCCGGGTGACGACGAGCCGGGTGACGACGAGCCGGGTGACGACGAGCCGGGTGACGACGAGCCGGGTGACGACGAGCCGGGTGACGACGAGCCGGGTGACGACGAGCCGGGTGACGACGAGCCGGGTGACGACGAGCCGGGTGACGACGAGCCGGGTGACGACGAGCCGGGTGACGACGAGCCGGGTGACGACGAGCCGGGTGACGACGAGCCGGGTGACGACGAGCCGGGTGACGACGAGCCGGGTGACGACGAGCCGGTGACGACGAGCCGGGTGACGACGAGCCGGGTGACGACGAGGCTCTGACGACGAGGGCTCTGACGACGAGGGCTCTGACGACGAGGGCTCTGACGACGAGGGCTCTGACGACGAGGGCTCTGACGACGAGGGCTCTGACGACGAGGGCTCTGACGACGAGGGCTCTGACGACGAGGGCTCTGACGACGAGGGCTCTGACGACGAGGGCTCTGACGACGAGGGCTCTGACGACGAGGGCTCTGACGACGAGGGCTCTGACGACGAGGGCTCTGACGACGAGGGCTCTGACGACGAGGGCTCTGACGACGAGGGCTCTGACGACGAGGGCTCTGACGACGAGGGCTCGACGACGGGGACTCTGGCGACGACGGGGACTCTGGCGACGACGGGGACTCTGGCGACGACGGGGACTCTGGCGACGACGGGGACTCTGGCGACGACGGGGACTCTGGCGACGACGAGGACTCTGGCGACGACGAGGACTCTGGCGACGACGAGGACTCTGGCGACGACGAGGACTCTGGCGACGACGAGGACTCTGGCGACGACGAGGACTCTGACGACGACGAGGACTCTGACGACGACGAGGACTCTGACGACGACGAGGACTCTGACGACGACGAGGACTCTGACGACGACGAGGACTCTGACGACGACGAGGGCTCTGACGACGAGGGCTCTGACGACGACGAGGGCTCTGACGACGAGGACTCTGACGACGACGAGGGCTCTGACGACGAGGACTCTGACGACGACGAGGGCTCTGACGACGAGGGCTCTGACGACGAGGGCTCTGACGACGAGGGCTCTGACGACGAGGGCTCTGACGACGAGGGCTCTGACGACGAGGGCTCTGACGACGACGAGGACTCTGACGACGACGAGGACTCTGACGACGACGAGGACTCTGACGACGACGAGGACTCTGACGACGACGAGGACTCTGACGACGACGAGGACTCTGACGACGACGAGGACTCTGACGACGACGAGGACTCTGACGACGACGAGGACTCTGACGACGACGAGGACTCTGACGACGACGAGGACTCTGACGACGACGAGGACTCTGACGACGACGAGGACTCTGACGACGACGAGGACTCTGACGACGACGAGGACTCTGACGACGACGAGGACTCTGACGACGACGAGGACTCTGACGACGACGAGGACTCTGACGACGACGAGGACTCTGACGACGACGAGGACTCTGACGACGACGAGGACTCTGACGACGACGAGGACTCTGACGACGACGAGGACTCCGACGACGACGAGGACTCCGAGTCCGCTGACCGACCTGAACGGCCGCAGCGTCCGGCTCAGCCAACCCAGCCTTCACCGCCTGAACAGCGTCCTGCTCAGCCTGCTCAGCCGGAGCAGCGTCCTACTCAGCCCTCCCAGCCGGAGCAGCGTCCGGACCAATCCCGCCAGGGTGAGCGCACTCAATCCACAGGTCAGTCCTCCCAGCGTGACCGGTCGAGCCAGTCTGAACAGCGTGACCGGTCGAGCCAGTCTGAACAGCGTGACCGGTCGAGCCAGTCTGAGCAGCGTGAGCGCTCCTCGCGGCCCGCTGAGCAGGAGCAGCGTTCGGACCAGGACCGATCGGAGCAGCGTGACCGGTCAGAGCAGCGGGAAGCCTCAGACCGCCCTGAGCGGGGAGAGAGTTCCGCTCCGGACGTCCGGTCTGAGGAACGGCTCCGTCCCGATCCCGACGACCGGCAGGAGCAGCCGCGCGATCAGGAATCGTCGTCTCAGCCCACTGATTCGTCCGAGGAGCGCACCGAGACTCGGGAGAGCAGCCCTGAGCCGACCCCGTCGGACCGACCGGTGGAGAGTGGCCGCAGCGAGAGCGCCCCGCGCGCTGATGCTCCGCGCGGCGCCGGAGGCGGCGAGAGTCAGGAGTCGACGTCGCCCTCCGGACAGGACGGCGAACTGCCGGTTGCACGCGGAGACGAGCCGGTGACGTTCGACCCCGGTCCCGAGCCCCGCCACAGTGGAACGGACAGTCCTCTGGACCGTCGTTCGCCCAATGTGGCCCTTGAGGATCGATTCGACAGGCCTGCCTCTGAAGGCTCCGAGCTCCCCCGTGCCCTGTCGGATGCCCTGGAGCCTGGTGATGGTGGTGAGGCCACCCCTGGAGCCGGTGTCGAGACCGCCGCCGACTCCGCGCATGACGCTTCGGGGAGCCCTGCGGCAGAGGAGCCGGTCGCCATGGAGCGCAGCTCCGGAGTGCCCAACGGCGCCTGGTACACGGCAGGGCTGTTCCTGCTCGGTGCCTTGGGGTGGATCCTCTACTTCTTCGGGTGGCGTCCAGGCCGCAATAGCTGACGGGCGTTCCAGCGGATCTTCCTGTTCCGGGAGCGGGGGTCCAAGCTGGTGTGGTGATCGGCGCTGGAGGTGTGATCGCCTCCGCGTTGACCGGCCCGGCCGATGTGGCCGTCGCCCTGCTGGTGCCTCAATGCCGTGTCCGGCGTGTGTCAGATAGGGCGCGCATACGTGTCAGTGCGAGGGCAGCGCCTCAGGGTTCCGTGATCTGCTGTCTTCAGCAGATCGTTCACAAGCCATTCATGGCGACCGAGAACTCACCTACCCAGGCGATCCCAGCACAGCAGAACCTGTGGACGTGGCGGAGACTATCGTCCAGGATCAGCGGAAGATCCTGCCCGATGGGCCGCGGGTTCGGAGGCTCGGTCGGCTCAGCTGATCCGAGTGGCCCGCACGATCACGTCATGCAGCAGCAGCGTGCTCTCGCCCCGGGGAACCTCGCGGCTGGACTCCACAGCCGTCTCCACGCGCCAGCTGCCCTCGTCCAGCAGGGCGACGACGTCGGCGGCACGGACTTCGGCCTCTTCGGGCAGATGATGCGGGCCCGAGTGGTCAGGATGTCCCGACGCAGGGAGGTCTCCGGGATGTGATGCATGGTGGTGGCCGGCATCCTCATCCCGGTGCAGATGGCCGATGATGAGCAGAGTCCCTCCGACGGCCACCCAGCCCGCCACCCGGCGGTAGAACTCCAGCTGCGGGATGGTCGGATGGGCATAGTGGGTGGTCACCAGGTCGTACCGCTCCTCCGGTGCCCAGGCGGTGAGGTCAGCGGCGATCAGCTCCACCCGGGGGCCCACTCCGCGGGCCTGCAGGATCCGTGCGGCCCGGGCCAGGGCGGTGCGGGAGATGTCGACTCCGGTGACCTGCCACCCCTGCTGAGCCAGCCATGCCGTCTCGATTCCCTGTCCGCAGCCGGCGTCCAGGGCCCGCCCGGGAGTCAGCCCGGACACCTCACGGGCCAGGTGCGGGTTCGGCCCGCCGTCTCCGCTGGGGGCGGCGACCTCCGGGGCAGGGGACTCCTGGTAGAGCTTCTCCCAATACTCGGCGTCGAACTGTCGTGTCATGGTGTCTCCGACCTCTCCAGCCTGGACCCGTCCGCCTGACGAGGCCGCGGCAGCGACTCTACCGCCGGACCGCCAGGCACGTCGCGGTCCTGTGGCTCCCAGGCCCGCCGTAGGGCAGGGGCGAGCTTCGGGCGGGCACCCACGACAGTCTAATTGAGAATGTTTATCATAAGGCCATGACTGACGTTGAGCGGTTCACCCGCGCCTTCTCCACCGCCACCAGTGACTTTGACCGGCTGGGCGAGCATCTGTGGCGACCCATCGGCGACGCCACGGTGACGCGTTCCGCTCCACGTCCCGGTGAGAAGGTTCTGGATCTCTGCTGCGGCAACGGTGCCTCGGCCATCCCCGCGGCCCGGCTCGTCGCCCCGGACGGTCGCGTCGACGCCGTCGACCTCTCCCAGGCGCTGCTCGATGAGCTCGAGAAGCACGCCCACGGGCTGCAGAACGTCACCGCGGTGCAGGCCGATGCCACATCCTGGGAGCAGCAGGGCTATGACCTGGTGCAGTGCGTCCTCGGCATCTTCTTCTTTCCAGACATGACCTCCGGCACGGAGCACGTCATCAGCCGTGCCCGCCCGGGTGGCCGCGTCGCCCTCACCATCTGGCGCCGGGGTGCCGTCGAGACCGCCGGCCGGCACCTGCAGCAGTCGATCGCCGCGGTGACCGGCGTGGCCGCCGAGCCTCGCCCGCCGCACCTGATCGATGACATCAACACCCCCGAGGCGTATCAGGAGTGGCTCCTCGCCCGCGGACTGATGGAGCCGGAGGTCACCGTGGAGGAGCGGAGCATCCCCATGACTTCGGAGATCGCGTGGCTGGTCATCACCGGGTCAGGGTTCGCCGGCATGCTCGCCGGGCTCGATGCCGCCGACGTCGATCGCGTCCGAGAGGCCTACCTGACCTCCCTGCAGACCGAGGGGGTCGAGAGGCTCGACGTCAGCACCCTGATCGGCACCGGCACCGTGGGCTGAGCGGCAGGAGGCAGCGGCAGGAGGCAGCGCGCAGGAGGCGGATCTGAAGGGTCAGTCAGCAGTGACCATCAGCGCCGTATCAGCCGCTCCGCTGATGCGCTCCAGAGGGAGACCGGAGAGCGAGTCCCTGTCGACCTCGACGGCCGTCAGCTCGACCTCCTCGCCGACCTCCAGCGTCCCCAGGTCCGGAGTGGTCACGGAGGGGCGGTCCCCGCGCAGGGTGAAGTCGGCGCCGTCCTCGAAGACCAGCAGCTGCGGCTGACCCTGCTGGGTCAGTGCCAGGTAGCCGCCCGGGCCCACGATCAGCGTGCCGGATGCCTCGGTGGGGTCACCTTCCGGCAACGCGTCCGTCACCAGACCGTAAGGGCTCTCGCCGACCGTCTCCACCGCCAGGCTCGAACCGGCCTCAGCGTCATCCCCGGCGTCGGCCACTGAGCCGTCTGCGGCGTCGCCGTCGTCCTGGGCCTCGCCGCCGTCCGGCTCGGTCTGGGTGGTCTCGTCCGCTGCGTCGGTCTCGGGCGCGTCGGTGTCCTCGGCGGCGCACCCTGTGGCGACCAACGCCAGGAGAGCGGCCCCGAGGGGCAGGGCACGGCGGGCAGTGGTGGGGTGGGGTGCGGACTGCGGGTTCATCATAGGTTCCTTCCTGCGGGCGTGAAGTCGGTCAGCGGCTCACAGTGCCGACGTGGCACGATGTGCCACCTTGGCAAACATGTGCACAAGCGCAGTTGTTCCCGTATCCTGCCGGAGTGAGCAGCTCCACATCTCTGACCCGACGACGCTGGGAGGCCACCCGGCTGGACATCGCACGCACCGCCGCTCGGCTCTTCGCGGAGCAGGGGACGAGTGCGGTCACGGTGGAGCGCATCGCTGGCGAGGCCGGAGTCTCCCTGCGCACGTTCTATCGGTATTTCCGCTCCAAGGAGGAGGCCGTCGCGCCGCTGCTGGGCGTGGGCGCGGGGCTGTGGCAGGAGGCGCTGGCGGGTTCCGGGGCGAGTGATCCTCGGGAGGTCATCCCGGACCTCATCGAACAGGTGCTGGGCCGTGGAGGCTCCGGAGGCGGTGCGATCGCCCGGATGCGCGGGCTGCTCCAGGCCGCCGCCGAGGATCCGGCGTTGGAGGCGGTGTGGCAGCGGGTCAACCATGACTCCGAGCGGCAGCTCCGCCTGATCATCGGCTCCCTGGTCGAGGACGCCGATCCGCTGTCCGTGCGCCTGCTCGCCGCGGCGGCGACACACTCGATCCGGATCGGCCTGGAGCACTGGGCGAGGAGCGACGACGGCGCGGAGAGCCCGGCCGCGCTGGCCAGCCGAGCCTTCGTCCAGCTGTCCCAGGGGATCGAGCTGCGCGGCTGACCAGCGGCAGACCCGCCGGGTCACGTCCTGAGAAGCTCGATCACGGCACGGGCAGGGTCGAGTCCGTAGCTGAGCAGCGAGTCAGCCGACCAGTACGCCACATGCGGGGTGCGGATCACTGCCGGGTGATGCCGCAGCGGAGCGGCCGGGGCGGGCGGCTCTCCATGGAGTACGTCGAGTCCGGCGCCGCGGAGGCGGCCGGAGTCGAGGGCCTCCAACAGTGCGGCCTCGTCCACCAGCTCCCCGCGTGAGCAGTTGATCAGAACCGCGCCCGTCGGCAGGCTCGCCAGGGCATCCGCGCCGATGATCCCCCGGGTGCCGTCCGTCAGCGGCACGTGCAGAGAGAGGATGTCACTGCGCCGCAGCAGCTCCTCCAGGGACACCGCCGTCGCACCCTCTCCCACGTTCCTCGGGTCGTGGGCGATGACCTCGCGGACCAGGGGAGCTGCCATCGTGGTCAGGCGGCGTGCGATCCGGCCATGCCCCAGCAGCCCCAGGGTCAGCCCGCTGAGGCGCCGAGGCGAGGTGGGCGCCCCCACGGTGAGCGCCTCGGTCCACAACCCTCGCCCGACGATGTCGGTGGCGCGCGGCAGCTGGCGCTCCACTGCCAGCATCAACGCCAGACTGTGGGTGGCGACCTCCTCGGTGGCGGCGTCCCGCAGCGGGATGACCGGGATTCCTCGAGCCTGCGTGGCGACGACGTCGACCATCTCTGTACCGGCGCTGGTCGTGGCGATCACCCGCAGCTCCGGCAGCGCTTCGAGGATCCGGCTGCTGATGCGGGCGTAGCCGACCACCAGGCCCACGGCGCCGCGGGCGCGGGCCGACAGTAGCCGGGCCGGATCCTCGGCGTCATGGGAGACCGGAAGCTCCGCCACCAGTGAGTCGAATCCGTGCGCGGCGAGCAGCCGCTGCGCCGGCTCCAGGTCGACGTCGGTGCGGTCGCTGAACAGGACCACCGGTCGGGTGTCTCGGCGGGCGGGTTCGGGGCTCATGGCTCCAGCCGATGCAGGTGGGTCGGTGCGAACAGGCCCAGCCGTGCCGGCAGTACGACCACGCGCGGCCCCGTCTCGGAGAGCGCGCGTCGCACCGCCTCTCCAACGTCATCCAGTCCCACGGTCTCTGCAGGGATGCCGAATGATGCGGCGAGGGCGGCATAGTCCGGCCGGTTCAGCTCCGTGGCGGTCGCCTCGCCGAATTCCCCCTCCATGTAGCTGCGCAGGATCCCGTAGCCGCCGTCGTCGATGATCAGCCAGGTGACGTCGAGCTGATGCTGAGCGATCGCGGCCAGCTCGGCGATCCCGTAGAGCGCGCCGCCATCGCCGGACACCGCCAGCACCTGGGTCGGCTGACCAAGGACCCTGCGCCCGAAGGACGCGCCTGCGGCTGCCGGCAGGGCATGGCCCAGGCCGCCGGCGCCCTGGGCGGAGACGCACCGTCCGTCCTGCGGATCCCAGGCGGACCAGGCCCAATACCCAGCGATGGTCATGTCCCAGAACGTGTCGGTCCCCGACGGGACCGCCTCCCGCAGGTCTGCGAGGAGCTGCTGTTCGGCAGCCAGATCCTGCGAGGAGAGCCGCTCGCCGACCCTGGACAGCAGGGCCGAGATGTCCTCCTCGGCCCGGTGAGCCCGTGCGCGGAGCAGGTCGGCATGGTCTTCCCCTGCTGTTCCGGCGCCGCGGAGCTGCTCTACGTGGTCCGCCAGACTGCTCAGGGCCGGCCCGGCGTCGGCGTGGATTCCCAGCCCGTCATGGTTCGAGGTGACCTTGCCCAGCTCCGCCTCGATGTGGATCACCCGTCCGGCAGGGGAGAAGGTGTGGTAGTTGCTGGAGAGCTCCCCGACACCGCTTCCGACGATCAGCAGGACATCGGCCTCCTCCAGGAACTCCGTGGTGGCGATGTCCTCGATCCAGCTCTGGGCGGAGAGCCGGTGGTCACGAGGAAAGGACTCCTTGCCGCTGAAGGTGGTGACCACCGGAGACTCCAGCGCCTCCGCCAGTCGCCTCAGCGGTTCACCGGCACCCGCGCGGACCACACCCCCGCCGGCGAGGATCCTGGGCCGCTGCGCGTTGAGGAGCATCTGTGCCGCCGTCTCCATCAGCTCAGCGCGCGGCGGCAGGGCAGAGGGGCGGGCAGAGAGGTCCTTGATCTGCGGAACCCAGGGCTCTGCCGGTTCGAGCAGCACATCTTGAGGGATCTCCACCAGCACCGGGCCCATCGGTGGGCTCGAGGCTGCACTCCAGGCCTCGGCGAGAGCAGAGGGGATCTGCGAGATCCTGCGCACGGTGAACACGCTCTTCACCACCCCGCGGAAGGAGGCGGACTGGTCCGGCAGCTCATGCAGGTAGCCATGACGCCCGCCCCCCAGTCCTGCCACGGGAACCTGGGCGCTGATCGCGATCACGGGCACCGAGGAGGCCGCCGCCTCCTGCAGTGCGGCCAGCGAGGTCAGCGCCCCGGGTCCGGTGGAGAGCAGCAAGGGGGCCGGGGCTCCCAGGGCGCGGGCCAGGCCGTCGGCCATGAACCCGGCGTTGTTCTCGACCCGGGCGCTCAGGTAGGGCAGGGGAGATCGACGCAGGGCGTCGAAGAGTCCCAGCGCGTGCTGCCCGGGCAGGCCGACGACGGCCCGTGCGCCCAGAGCGGTCAGTGACTCCAGGGCGACGTCGCCGCCGATGCGGTCGGGGGTCGGGGTTGCGGAGCCGAGGGCCGGTCGGGTGGGGTCGGCGGTGGAGCCGGTGGTGCCGGCGTCGGTGGGGTCGCTCGGGTGGGGGATCACAGGTCGGAACCGTCCTTCGAAACAGAGTGCTGGCGGGGTGGCAGGGGCGTGTCGGAGACCGATGCGGTGCTGCTACGCCGCAGGCGCCGGTCCCATTCGGCCAGGACGTCCTCCGGAGTGGGCGGGGTCAGCAGGCTGACCACCACGTAGACCACCAGGCTGGACCCCAGTCCCACGTAGATCGGGGCGGTGGCGAGGATGTCGGTGGCGATCATCGTGCCGATCACCGCGACCGTCCCCACCGCCATGGACCACAGCGCCCCGTGACGGGTGCCGCGGCGCCAGACGAGTCCTCCCAGGATCGCCACGAAGAGCCCGCCGACCAGGATGTTGTAGGCGATCACCAGTGCGCCGATGACGGTGGTCACCAGGCTCGCCACGATCACCACTGCGGCGCCCAGCACCAACGTGGCCAGGCGGTACCCCCTCACGGACTCCTCCTCGGGATGCCCAGCGGCGGCCGGCGGCGTCTTCCCCGAGCCCTGTCCGACCATCCGGCGGAGCGGGGGAATCAGGTCGGTGGTCAGTACCGTGGAGCAGGCGATGAGCGCTCCCGAGGCCGTGGACATCAGGGCCGCCAACGCCGCGGCCAGCACGAATCCGCGCACGCCGGTGGGCAGAGCCTCCTGGACGATGGTGGCGAACGCTTCGTCCGGGTTGGCCAGATCCGGCCAGACGGCGCGGGCGGCCATGCCGATGATCGCCCCCGCCACCGCGTAGATGATGCAGTAGACGCCCGTGATGGTTCCACCGATCACGCTGATCCTCGGTGTCCTCGCGGTGAAGACGCGCTGCCAGATGTCCTGGCCGATGAGCAGGCCCAGCGTGTAGGTCAGCACGTAGGTCACGATGGTCGCTCCGCCGATGGACACCGGGGAGAAGAACGAGTCGCCCAGACGCTCATGGATCTGCGCGAAGCCTCCCGCGTGGAGGACGGCCACCGGGGCGAGGAGGAACAGGATGCCTAGGGTCTTGATCACGAACTGGATCACGTCGGTCATCGTGATCGACCACATGCCGCCCATGGTCGAGTAGGTGACGACGACGGTCCCGCCGATCAGCACGCCGGCCCAGTTGGGCACCCCCAGCAGCACATGGAAGATCGTCGCGTACGCGAGCGTGGACGTCACGGTGAGCATGAAGGTGTAGAGGAACATCACCATGCCGGGGATCAGTCCGGAGACGCCGCCGTAGCGCAGATCCAGCATCTCGATGACGGTGTAGACCTTCAGCTTCACGATGTGCCGGGTGAAGAACACTGAGAGCACCAGGATCCCCAGGCCGATGGCGGTCACCAGCCATGCGCCCGAGAGGCCGAAGCTGTATCCCAGTCCGATGCCGCCCACCGTCGAGGCGCCGCCCAGAACGATCGCCGAGAGGGCGCTGGAGTACATGAAGGTGCCCAGCCGGCGTCCGGCGACGAGGTAGTCGCTCTTGGACTTCGAGCGGCGCAGCCCCCAGTACCCCACTCCGAGAATCGTTGCCGTGTAGACGGCGATGACCACCAGGTCCAGAACCATGTCTCCTCCATCTGCAGCCCGGACGGTCCGCGTCGACGCGGGATATCGGGGGCCGATGTCGGAATGCTAGTGGCGCAGCACACACGTCAGCCAGGTGCAGAACATCCTGGATCGCCCCGATTCGGGATAGTTTGTCCCCATGGATGAGGTGCCGGCACGGGAGGACCTGGAGTTCATCCGCACTCTGCGCTCCGAGGAGCATCGCAGGAGCCGCGTGGCAGTCGCCCTGGGGCAGCTCCTCGACGACGAGTCGCTCGGCATCCAGGTGCTGAGCCCGGGGGAGCGGGAAGCGATCCGGGACGTCCGGGTGGCGTCCACGCCCGTGATCGAGCTGCGCGATCCGCGGCGATACCTGGTCGGTGACGAGCTCCTGCTGATCACCGGCCTGGGACTGCCGGCACAAAGGGCTGAGATCACGTCCTACGTGGCCAGGCTGCTCGACGTGGGTGTGGCCGCCCTGGGCTTCGGGCTGCTGCCTGTCCACGCAGAGGTGCCCGGGGGCCTGGTTGAGGAGTGCCGCGCCCAGGGTCTTCCGCTGATCGCCTTCCCGGATGAGACCCCGTTCATCCGCGTGACGATGGCCTTCGCCGCGCTGCTCGAGAGTGAGAGGGTCTCGCGCCAGGCCGCGACCATCCAGGCCGTGGTGGGTATGACGCGGACTGTGCTGGGCGGCGCGCCGGTGCGCGACGTCCTGGAACGGTTGGCCCAGGGCGCCCGAGGCGGGGCCCAGCGGCGTCGTGGGCGTGAGGTGATCAGTGCCGGCACGATGCCCACCTGGGTGGAGGAGCGGGACCTCCGGGCCGTCGTCGACCGTGGCCCTTCCCGGCAGCGGCTGGCGTTCTCCACAGTAGAGGCGACGGCTCCGGACGGACGCCGGGCGGAGATCGCCCGCCTCAGGCTCCGCGGGAGTGGCCGGCCCGTCGCCATCGCGGACCACCTTCTCCTGGCCCGCGAGGGCCGTCTCGGTCGAGATGACCTGACGCTGCTCATGGTGGCGGGAGACCTGCTGGATCTGGGGGCCGCCACCCCGACCCAGCGGAGCTCTGCCCTGGACCGCCTGACCATGACGCTGCTGGCAGATGCCGACCTGCGCCCCCAGGACGTCTCGGCCGGGCCGGAGGCGCACAGCAGGAAGATTCCTCAGCTGCTGCACGAGGCGCTCGGGCTGACCTCCGGCGATGGTCTCCGGGCAGTTCTCGCCCAACGCCTGGAGCAGCAAACTCCACCCGGGGCGGAGGGTGGCCAGCTGGGCGATCACCGGCGGTGGCGGCAGCTCCTCGCCACCCCGTTGGTGGACGGCGAGGGAGCTTCGATCCGCGCGCTGGTGTCCGAGCCACCCTCCGTCGAGCTCCTGGACGTGTGCGCGCAAGAGGGGTGGGTCCTCGGGGTGAGCACACCCCGGCCGCCCAGCGAGGTGGCCTCCGCGCTGGAGGATGCCGGGAGGATGCTGGGCCTCGCGAGGCAGCGGGGGAGGTCAATGCTCGCTGAGGAGCTCGACGGCCGGCGTCCCGGCGTCAGCACCTGGGAAGGTGTGGTGCCGGCCGAGGCGCGCGCCGCATTCTCCACCCGGTTGCTGGCTCCGCTGGAGGCGCTGGGCCCCGAGCGGAGTGCCGAATGCCGGCGGACGCTGCGGTGCTGGCTGGCCCATCATGGCGGCTGGGACGCGACGGCCCGGGAGCTGCGGGTGCACAGGAACTCGGTCCGCCGGGTGATCGCCACCGCCGGCAGAGCGCTCGAGCTGGATCTCGACGATGCCGGCGTGCGGGTCGATCTCCTCCTGGCCCTGGACTGGGCGAGGGTTGCACACGGCGCGTGAAGCGCACGGGCATGCCGGCCCTCGCCCGTCCGGGCGGCTCCCGGGGTGCTCGGCTCAGCGGGCCACGTGGAAGCGGGTGTTCTCGTGGGAGGGCCGCTCGATCTCATCCAGGAAGGCCCGGGCGTAGTCAGCCCCGCTGATCTCGGAGACCCCCTGCTCATCGCTGAGCAGGACGTCACCGGAGGTCCGGTACGCACCGGTGGAGGCGATGCTCAGGGGAGCGCCGAACATGGCCGCCGGGGAGAGATAGAACCAGCGAGCCCCGGAGGTGTCCTGCTGCATGGTCTCCAGCACGGACGCGTGGACGGTGGCCTCCGTGCGGTACTCCGGCGGGAAATCCGGGGTGTCCAGCAGTCGGGGGCCGTCGGGGGAGACGCGAAGGCTCGCGGCACCGCCGACGACGCCGACACGGGCATCGTGGGCCGCGGCGGCGCGCATGACCTGGGGCACGACATCCACCAGCGGAGGATCGCCGGCGCCCGGGATGGCCACCACGAGGATGTCGTGCGTGGAGGCCACGCGGTCCAGCAGCGTGTCGTCCTGGAGCGACCCCACGGCGTGGTCGGCCAGGCCTTGGGCGGGGTGGCGCGAAACAGTGGTGACATGGTGGCCCCGGAGGCGGGCCTCTGCGGCGATGTGCGATCCGGCGTGGCCGGTTCCTCCGAAGACGGCGATGCGTGCCATGGTGCTCCTGACGATGTAGGGAAATGACTCTGGTGAATCTACTCCTGGACGCCGCAATGGTCCCGGTCAGATTCGGCCATATCATGGTGAATATGAGACACCAGGACATCGAGGACGTCGCCTATCGCCCACCGGAGGGCCAGGAGGGCGAGGTGGAGGTCTACACGGTGCCGGATCTGCTTCGCCGGGCCGCCCCGGGGCTGTTCCTCCGGCCCCAGCGGATGGGCTTCCACCAGCTGCTGATCGTCGAGCAGGGGTCCACCCTGCACACGGTGGACTTCACCGCCCACCGGCTGGGCGCCGGTTCCGTGCTGTGGATCCGTCCGGGACAGGTCCAGCAGTGGAGCGATCCCACACAGATCGAGGGGACGGTGCTGATCTTCCCGGCCGGGCTGCTCGACCCCGCCACCGACGCGCTCACGTCCGCGGACTCCCCCGAGGGCCCTCACCACTGGGCGTCCGAGGACGTGGATCCCGCCCGTCTGGTGGACCTGAGGACCACGATCAGCCGCCTCGCCGCGGACCCAACGATGCCGCCCGTCGTGCGACGGACCGCGATGCGTCACGCGCTCTCGATCCTGCTGCTCCATCTGGTGTCCTGGCATCGTGCCCATCAGGACGCCGCCGAGGTTCCGGAGGCGTTCCGCGACTTCCGCGCCTTGGTGGAGCGGCGCTTCGCCGCCTGGCACGACGTCGCCCAGTACGCCCGTGCGCTGGGATGGTCACCGCGCACCATCGCCCGCGCCACACGGCAAGCTCGCGGCACCACCCCCAAGCAGATCATCGATGGACGTCTCCTGCTGGAGGCGAGACGGCTCCTCGTGCAGACGGATCACCCGGTGCACCGGATCGGCACCCAGCTGGGCTTCGAGGACCCGAGCAACTTCACCGCATGGTTCCGTCGGCGGGACGGACGCGCCCCTAGCGAGTTCCGCGCCTCCGGAGCCGTCCGCGGGACTCAGCCGGCGAGGTAGGCCCCGGGTCCGAACGTGCGGCCCCAGGCGACGACGCCGGCCATTAGCGCCAGACCTCCGGCCAGGAAGCCGAGAGCCAGGAAGCCGAGAGCCAGGAAGCCGAGAGCCAGGAATCCGGTCACGAGCCGCAGTACGATCTCCCTGGGAGACTCCTTTCGTCGCCGCCGCCCGGGGTGGCGGCATTCACTGAGGAGGACGAGACGGCGTCGTCGTCTGTGACAGCGAGCTCGACGATGTCGAGAATCCGGCTGCGGCTCCGACCCATGGGTGAGAGCGACCAGAGAGGCCGCCGATCCAGGAGAGGAAAGATGATGGCCAAGTATCTGCTGCTGAAGCACTACCGCGGCGCACCGACGCCGCCCAACGACGTCCCGATGGAACGCTGGACGCCTGAGGAGGTCACAGCGCACGTCCAGTACATGGAGGACTTCGCCGCCCGTCTCCGGGAGACCGGAGAGTACGTCGACAGCCAGGCTCTGTCCCCCGAGGGCATGTTCGTCCGCTATGACGGCCCCGGCCGCCCCCCGGTGACCGACGGGCCCTTCCTGGAGACCAAGGACCTCATCGCCGGGTGGATGGTGATCGACGTCGAGAGCCACCAGCGCGCTCTCGAGCTGGCCGGTGAGCTCTCGGCCGCGCCCGGGGCCGGCGGAGATCCCATCCATGAATGGCTGGAGGTGCGGCCCTTCTACGGGGTCTCACCTGACGCCACGGAGTGACTCCCGGTGGACGAGGACCAGCTGCGGCGCCTGATCCCTCAGGTCATCGGTGTCCTCGTCCGCCGTGGGGCGGACTTCGCGGCGGCCGAGGACGCCGTGCAGGACGCCCTGGTGGAGGCCCTCCGGGTGTGGGCCCAGGACCCGCCCCGGGACCCGGCCGGGTGGCTCATCACGGCGGCATGGCGTCGCTTCGTGGACGCCGTCCGGTCCGAGGAGGCGCGACGTCGCCGGGAAGGGCGTGCCGGCGAGGAGCAGGCCGTGGACGGCGCGGGCGCCGGTGACGACACCCTCCAGCTGTACTTCCTGTGCGCGCACCCCGCCTTGTCCCCAGCCTCGGCGGTGGCCCTGACGCTGCGTGCCGTCGGCGGACTCACCACCCGGCAGATCGCCGCGGCCTACCTGGTGCCGGAGGCGACGATGGCCCAGCGCATCAGCCGCGCCAAGCGCACCCTCGCCGGTGTCCGATTCGACCAGCCCGGAGACGTCACCCACGTGCTGCGGGTGCTGTACTTGGTCTTCAACGAGGGGTACTCCGGCGACGTCGACCTCGCGGCCGAGGCCATCCGGCTGGCCCGGCAGCTCGCCGCCGTCGTCGAGTCGGAGGAGGCCGACGGGCTGCTGGCCCTGATGCTGCTCCACCACGCCCGACGCCCGGCGCGCACCACCGCCGACGGCGCTCTGGTGCCGCTGCGCGACCAGGACCGGTCCCTGTGGGACACCGAGATGATCGCCCATGGGGTGGCGATCCTGCAGGCGGCGCTCGCAGCGGACCGGCTCGGCGAGTTCCAGGCGCAGGCCGCGATCGCGGCGCTCCACGCCGACGCGCAGAGTGTGGAGGAGACGGACTGGGTCCAGATTGTCGAGTGGTACGACGAACTGGTCCGGCTGACGGACAGCCCGATCGCCCGGCTCAATCGGGCGGTCGCCCTGGGGGAGGCCGCCGATCCTTGGGCCGGGCTGGAGGCGCTCGGGGAGCTGGACGCCGCCCTTCCCCGCCATGCCGCCGCCGCTGCCCACCTGCATGAGCGTGCCGGGGATCGGGTGAGTGCCGCCCGGCTGTACGCCGAGGCCGCGGAGAGGGCGGCGAGCCTGCCGGAGCGGAACCACCTGATGCGGCAGGCCGCCCGGCTCAACACTGCGCTGGGGCGGGCCCCCGGATCTGGCGGAGACGTCACCGGCCCGCACTAGACTCCATGGCACCTGCCTCGCGGGCGCTGTGAGGCGACTCCGCCTCGCTCGCTCGTGCCCCACTGCCCAGGAGACCCCATGACGACGTCGACCTCCACCGATCAGCCCTCCCGCGCCGGCGATGCCGCCCGCCCAGCCGGCATCGACGACGACGTCGGCCTCCCGCCCGCCGACGCCCATGACCTCATCCGCGTCACCGGCGCCCGGGAGAACAACCTGCGGGACATCAGCGTGGAGATCCCCAAACGACGGCTGACCGTCTTCACCGGGGTCTCCGGCTCCGGGAAGAGTTCGCTGGTCTTCGGCACGATCGCCGCCGAGTCCCGCAGGATGATCAACGAGACCTACAGTGCGTTCCTGCAGGGCTTCATGCCCAGCCAGGGGCGCCCGGACGTCGACCACCTCGCCGGGCTGACCACGGCGATCATCGTGGACCAGGAGCGCATGGGGGCGAATCCGCGGTCCACCGTCGGCACCGCCACCGACGCGAACACGATGCTGCGGATCCTGTTCAGCCGACTCGGGGAGCCGCACATCGGCTCGCCACAGGCCTTCTCCTTCAACGTGGCCTCGATCAGCGGCGCCGGGGCGGTGACTTTCGAGAAGGACGGCAAGAAGGTCAAGGAGCGCCGGGACTTCACCATCACCGGCGGGATGTGTCCGACGTGCGAGGGGAGGGGCACGGTCAGCGACTTCGACCTCACCGCTCTCTATGACGACACGAAGTCACTCTCCGAGGGTGCGCTCACGGTCCCGGGGTTCAGCATGGACGGCTGGCAGGGACGGCTCTTCCGCGGCAGCGGGCTCGATCTCGACAAGCCGATCCGTGAATACACTGCGGAGGAGCAGGAGATCCTGCTCCACCAGGAGCCGATCAAGATCAAGGTCGAGGGGATCAACCTCACCTATGAGGGGCTGATCCCCAAGATCCGGAAGTCGATGCTGTCCAAGGACCGTGAGGCGATGCAGCCCCACATCCGCCGCTTCGTGGACCGGGTGGTCACCTTCACCCCCTGCCCCGAGTGCGAGGGCACCCGGCTCACTGCTGCGGCCCGCTCCTCGAAGATCGCCGGGATCAGCATCGCCGAGGCCTGCGCCATGCAGATCTCCGACCTCGCCGCCTGGGTCCGCGGGCTCGAGGAGCCCTCCGTCGGTCCGCTGCTGACCACCCTGGGGGAGACCCTGGACTCCTTCGTGGAGATCGGGCTGGGCTATCTGAGCCTGGATCGGCCCGCCGGCACGCTCTCCGGGGGTGAGGCCCAACGCACCAAGATGATCCGACACTTGGGATCGGCGCTGACCGATGTCACCTACGTCTTCGACGAGCCCACCATCGGGCTGCACCCGCACGACATCGCTCGAATGAACGACCTGCTGCTGCGCCTGCGGGACAAGGGAAACACGGTCCTGGTGGTGGAGCACAAGCCCGAGACGATCGCGGTGGCGGACCACATCATCGACCTCGGCCCGCTGGCCGGTTCCGGGGGCGGGGAGGTGGTCTACGCCGGCGATCTCGCCGGGCTGCGCACCGCCGGGACCCTGACCGGGAACCACTTCGACGACCGCGCCCGCCTCAAGGAGGCCGGGCGGACGCGTGACGGCGTCATCGAGGTCCGCGGGGCGACGCAGAACAACCTCACCGGGGTCGATGTCGACATCCCCACCGGCGTGCTCACCGTGGTCACCGGGGTGGCCGGGTCGGGGAAGACCTCGCTGATCCACGGCAACGTCGCCGGGCTGGACGGCGTCGTGGTGGTGGACCAGGCCGGGATCAAGGGGTCGCGACGCTCCAACCCGGCCACCTACACAGGGCTGCTGGACCCCATCCGGAAGGCCTTCGCGAAGGCCAACGGGGTCAAGCCCGCGCTGTTCAGCGCGAACTCCGAGGGTGCCTGCCCCACCTGCAAGGGTGCCGGGGTGGTCTTCACTGAGCTGGGCGTGATGGAGACGGTGGAGACGCCCTGCGAGGAGTGCGAGGGCCGCCGGTTCCAGGCCGCGGTGCTGGACTTCACTCTGGGCGGGAAGAACATCAGCGAAGTGCTGCACCTCTCCGTGGACGAGGCCCTGGAGTTCTTCTCTGCGGGAGAGTCCCGGATCCCCGCGGCGGGGAAGATCCTGCAGCGACTCTCCGACGTCGGGCTGGGGTACCTGACCGTGGGGCAGCCGCTGAACTCACTCTCCGGAGGAGAGCGGCAGCGACTCAAGCTCGCGGTCCACATTGGCGACGACGGCGGCACCTTCATCCTGGACGAGCCCACCACCGGCCTGCACCTGGCCGACGTGGAGCAGCTGCTGCGGCTGCTGGACCGGCTGGTGGACGCCGGCCGCACGGTGATCGTGATCGAGCATCATCAGGCGGTGATGGCCCACGCGGACTGGATCATCGATCTGGGCCCCGGGGCCGGTCACGACGGCGGCCGGGTGGTCTTCGAGGGGACGCCCGCGGAGCTGGTGGAGTCGGCTCGCGGGGCCGGGGCCACGCTGACCGGGCAGCACCTGGCCGCCTACGTGGGGACCTGACGACTTCCGCCGCCCGCCGCCAGGTGCCCCAGCCCGTCCACTTCATCGATTGGGCGATTTGCACGCTTCTGAGGCCCGAATCGGCGTCCAAAAGCGATCACATCGCCCAATCGATGCATCGGAAGCCGCGGCCGATGACGCCCTGTGACATCACCGTTGCACCGGGGCGCGGCGGCAGAGATGCTCGAGAAGGAATCACGAGCACCCGCCATCACGGACCTGGCCGGCGGGGCGGCAACCCTCACTCTGCACCGGGGTGCCCCCAGGGGACGATTCGACGCCGCCGGGTCCCCGGCCGGCGTCAGGAGAGCGCCGCGGCGGATGCGGCGCGAGGCAGATCGAGAGGCCAGCGCATGACTCAGTACGCCAGCATCGACACCGACACGCAGCAGGAGGCCCAGGATCGCGCCCAGCGCCTGGAGAAGGCCGGACGCGACTGGAGCAGCCGCATCGACCAGGACCCGGCACACGCGGGGCTGGTGTTCCGCGCCCGTGGGGAGGGCATCGGATCGGTCGCCACCCGGATCACCTCCGGGCGGCATGAGTTCGTCCTCGACGAGCCGGCCGCGCTCGCCGGCGACGATGCCGGCACCAGCCCGGTGGAGGCCGCCCTGGCCGGGCTCATCTCCTGCCAGGTCGTGATCTACCGGCTCTACGCCCAGCAGTTGGGGATCGAGCTGGAGGACATCAGCATCGAGGCCGAGGGTGACCTCGACGTCCGAGGTCTCCTCGGAGGAGCCGACGAGGTCCGGCCTGGGTTCTCCGAGGTCCGGCTGAAGGTCTCGCTCACCGGCCCGGAGAGCTCAGAACGCTATGTGGAGCTGCAGCGGACTGTGGACGAGCACTGCCCGGTGATGGACATCTTCCGCAACCCGGTGCCGGTCCAGGTGCAGGTCTCCTCCTCCGCCTCCTGAGCAACACATCCCTGCGGACCAGGGACAGTAGAGTCGGCAAAGAGCCCGCGTCACTCCACCCGTGGGGCTGCCCTGTGAACGCCGGACCGGAAGAAGCACATGGACCTCACATCCACTCGTAAGCACCTGAAGTCTCTGGGCATCGCCCACGGTCTGACCAATGCACTCATCGCCCAGGAGGCTCTCGCCCGGGACATTGAGATCGCGCCGGATGAGAAGAGCAGACTGACCATGCGGTGGAAGGGCCGGCGCATCTGGTTCGACGCCGCCCGGTCCAACATCAACAACTCGCTGGCCCGCCGCTGCACGTTGCACAAGGACGTCGCGAGCCGTCTGCTCCGCACCTACGATGTCCCGGCGCCGCACAACGCCGTGTTCTCAGCCAGGGATGTTGAGCTGGCCTGGCAATGGGCCGAGCCCCGCCTGCCGGTGGTCATCAAGCCCAGCGACGGAGGCGAAGGCGAGCAGGTCCACCTGGACCTTCGTGACCGCGCCGCCTTCCGCGAGGCGTTCAGCGCCGTCGGCGCAGCTGCGGAGGGCGTACTGGTGGAGGAGTTCGTGCCCGGCGTGGAGCACCGTGTGCTCCTGGTGCATGGCAAGGTGGTGGCCGCCACGCGACGCATCCCGGCTCATGTCGACGGTGACGGGGAACACACGGTGGCCGACCTCGTGGCGCACAAGAACATCGCCCGTGCGGTGTTGGAGAACCCGGTGCATTGGGACGTTCCGCTGGATGACATCAGCCGGTCGGTGATGGCTGAGCAGGGGTTCACGGAGAGCATGGTCCCTGCGGAGGGCCAGCGAGTCTGGATCCGCCGCAACTCGAACATCCACAGTGGGGGTGACGCCATGGACGCCACTGATGACCTGACTGCAGAGGAGGTCGACATGGCGGAGAAGGTCGTGCGGGCGATCCCGGGCCTCCGACTGGTGGGGCTCGACATGCTGCTGCCCCGCGACGGCGAAGGGGACGCCCCTCGCGTGCTTGAGGTCAACTCCAGTCCGATGCTCTCCGGCCACCATTTTCCCTGGATCGGGAAGCCACGCGACGCCGCGGGCGCGCTTCTCTCGGGCATGTACCCCGACTCTCCGGCCCGCCGTCGTACCGTGTAGACTGTCCTGCTGGCCTGGACGGCCTCACACCGTCCGGTCCGGCAATTTCCGTCAAGTTGTGTATCTACCTGGTGGCGCTCGTCGAGCAGCGCGCCAAGGCGGCACTGCATCAGTGAGTGCGCTGCAGGAGGTGCGTGATGATGACAACTCTCGAATCCGACCGCCAGGACGGGCCCCGCCCAGGGCTCCACGATGACGGCCCCAGCCTGTTCCGTGCGGCCGGCCCGTCGTACTTCCCCGTGGCGCTCATCGCGCGCTTCCCCTACGCGATGATCGTCGTCGGGGTGCTGACACTGGTGGTCTCCGCCCGTGGCTCGCTGGGGCTGGGCGGGCTGACCTCCGCCATGGTGGGGCTGGGTGCGGTGCTGTGCGCCCCGCTCGTCGGCGCTGCCGCGGACCGGTGGGGGCAGCGGGTCGTGATCCTCTGCGCCGGGCTGGCCAGCACGGTCACGCTGCTGGTGATGGCCTGGGTCGCCTATTCCCCGCTGCCGGACTATGCCGTGCTGATCTCCGCGCTGCTCATCGGCGCGACCACCCCGCAGATCCCGCCGATGTCTCGTACCAGACTGGTCGGGATCATTCTGCGGCGACTTCCGATCGCCCGGCAGAACCGGACCCTGAGCCGCACCATGGCCTATGAGTCGGCGGCGGACGAGGTGACCTTCGTCTTCGGTCCGATGATCGTGGGCATCCTCGCCGCGATGATCAACCCCGCCGCTCCTGTGGTGGGAGCGGCGCTGCTGACTCTGGTCTTCGTGACCTCCTTCGCCCTGCATCGCAGCGTGCAGGCGGTGCGTCCGGTCCAGGGCGAGCGCGCGCTCGCCGCCCCGGTGCGTGACCTGTTCCGCGGCTCGCTGCTGACCGTGCTCGTCGGGGCGCTGGGCATCGGACTGTTCTTCGGTGCGGTGCTGACCTCGTTGACCTCCTTCATGTCCGACGCCGGCCAGGGCGAGAGCGCCGGACTGGTCTACGGGGTCATGGGCATCGGTTCGGCCGCGTTCGCGCTGGGGTCGGGGCTCTTCCCGGAGCGGTTCTCGCTGCGGGCGCGCTGGCTGGTCTTCGCCGGGCTGATGCTGGCCGGCACCCTCATGCTGCCCTTCGTCACCGGTCTCGGCGGCATGCTCGCGGTGCTGGGGCTGATCGGCATCGGCCTGGGCCCCACTCTGGTGACGGTGTTCAGCCTGGTCTCGGCGCGCAGCCCCCGCGGACGAGCCGCCACGGCGATGACCGTGGCGACCACCGGCATCGTGGTCGGTCAGTCGGCGTCCTCGGCGCTGGTCGGTCAGGTCGGCGAGCACCTGGGAACCGGGGTCGCGCTCGTGGCGCCGATGCTCGCAGCCGCGGTGGTGCTGGGGGCAGGGACGGTCAACTGGCGGATGGCCGCCTCCGAGACCATCACCCGCTGAGACTCTCACGCGCCGAGACCATCACCCGCTGCTCAGGCCGGGGCCGGGGTCAGCCTCCGGTGCGCAGGGATTTCAGGATCTTCATCGGGAAGCGGGAGTTGACGTTCGCGATGCCGGGGATAGCCATGACCTTCTCGGTGAGGAAGCGCTCGTACGCCTCGAGCCCCTCCACGGCGATGCGCACGTGGTAGTCCGGTGATCCGAAGAGCCTGTGCAGCTCCAGGACCTCGTCGAAGGACTCCATGGTCTCCTCGAACTCGAGCACCACGGGCCGCCGGAAGCCCTCGAGGTCCACATCCAGCAGCACCTCGAAGTTCCGGCCGACGGCGGCGGGGTTGATCTCGGCCCGGTAGCCGAGGATGACGCCGTCGTGCTCCAGCCGCTGTACCCGTCGCAGGCAGGGCCCCGGGGTGAGGCCGATCTTCTCGGCGAGCTCGACGTTCGAGATCCTCCCGTTGTCCTCGAGCTCTGCGATGATTGCGTGGTCCAGAGAGTCCATACCTCAAGTGTTGCACGTCGGAGGGGTCAACCTGGCGTATTCGCCACCATATTCTGGGGCATTCCTGAAATCATCGGGGCATGGAGAATCAACAGTGCTCGAGCCTGCGCCAGGCTCACTCGAATGCACGACGCCGGGAGGTCGCCCAGGGCTTGCGCGCCTCGCTCGCCGCCGGGTTGGGTCTCTTCCCCATCGGGGTGGCCCTGGGCATGCTCGTGGTCCAGTCCGGGCTGCCCTGGTGGGTGGCGCCGCTGCTCTCCGCGGTGGTCTTCACCGGGTCCCTGGAGCTGCTGCTGGTCGGGATGATCGCCTCGGTGACCCCGCTGGCCACCATCGCGCTGACCACTCTGCTCGTGAACTTCCGCCACGCCTTCTATGCGGTGAGCTTCCCGCTGCGGGCCGTGCGTTCGCCGCTGGGGAAGGCCTACTCCATGCATGCCCTGGTCGACGAGGCCTATGCGGTCACGGCCTCGGACCCGGGGCGCTGGTCAGGGCGAAGCCTCCTGGCCCTGCAGATCGCTGTCCACTCCTACTGGATCGGGGGTGGGCTGGCCGGCGTCGCCGTGGCCCAGCTCATGCCGCATCCGGTCCAGGGGCTGGAGTTCGCACTCTGCGCCCTGTTCATCACGCTGACGCTGGACAGCTGCCGCACGCGGGGTGACGTCCCCTCGCTGCTGCTGGGTGGGCTGAGCTTCACCGGGGCCCTGGTCCTGGTTCCGGAGCATGGCCTGCTGCTGGGGATGGTCGGTCTCCTCGGCGGGCTGGTGGTGCGTCACCTGGTGAGACGGAGTCTCGGCCGCGGCTCCGCCGCCCGGGCATCTCGTGAGAGGGAGGCCCTCCATGCCTGAGGTCGGCTACATCCTCATGGCCGTGGGGGTGGTCTTTGCGGTCACCTTCACGCTGCGCGCTCTGCCCTTCGCTCTGCTGGCCCCGCTGCGTGAGTCGGTGTTCCTGCGGTCCCTGGGGTGGTGGATGCCCGCCGGGGTGATGGTGATCCTCGCCGGAGTGACGCTGCAGAAGTCAGCGGGGGAGTCGTGGGAGCACCTGCCGCATGCGCTGGTGGCCGGGGCGGTCACCGTGGGAGTGCATCTGGGGTGCGGGCGGAACACGCTGGTGAGCGTCGGTGCGGGCACGGCGACCTTCGTCGGGCTGGTCGCCACGTTCTGACCGGCGGGTCAGAGCTCTCCGGCTCAGGGTGCCCGGTGTCAGCCGGCGGGCTGGGCCCGGCCGGCGTGGGGCCCCTCTGGAGTGCCTTCGCCGGTGCGGATGATGTCCAGGAGGTCGGCCAGGAGTCGGGAGAAGCGTGTCGCTGCGGCGCTGCGGGCCTCCTCGGCCGCGGCCCGGCTCTCGGCGGCGTCCATGGCGTCCAGGTGGTGGACGACGTCGTCCAGCGCCTCCGCCCAGGTGGGCAGCAGCGGTTCCACCGGATACTGCCGGAACATGCTCAGGGTGCGTCGCAGCGTGGGGATGGCAATCCTGATCAGTTCGGTGTGGCCTGTGGCGCGGATCAGCGTGGTGGCGAACGCGCGGTAGGCGGGTTCAGCCGCGTCACGCGTGACCGAGCGGCAGGCCCGGGCCATATGGCGTGCCGCCGCGGAGACCTCGCTGACCGGGGACTGCTCGGGCGAGCTCAGGGGAAGTCGTTCCAGGGCCCCGAGCAGGAGCAAACCCAGGAGGTCGCTGAGCTCTTCGGCCTGCCGCTGGGTCAGCACGGCCACGCGGCGACGCTTGTTGGGCAGCGCCTCGATGAGACCTTCGGCCATCAACGTGGCCACCGATTCGCGCACCGGTGTGATGCTCACACCCAGCCGTGCGGCCAGCTCGGCGTCGCGCATCGGCGTCCCCGGTGGGAGTTCGCCGGAGAGGATCTCCTGGCGCAGACGCTGGGCCACAGCCTCTCCCCTGGTCATCGGCGCGGTGAATTCCACGGCGGATGAATCGTGTCCCGGAGAGTGGTGTGTCATGGATCTCACTCTATCCAGTCCGCCTCTGCGGGCGCCGAGAGAAGGTCTCATGGAGTCACTCTCCTGGCAGCGGGCACAGGGGTTTCCGGTGCGGGTAAAGCGATAAACCGAGAGGAACAGGGGTGACCGCCGCCTCGTCGGGGCCCGACGCGCGGCTAGGATGGACCGCGAGACCTCTCCCGACACCCGACTCGAAGGAGTTCGCCTGTGGCCATCGCAACCCCGGACAAGTACAACGAGATGATCGACGCCGCCAAGGCTGGCGGCTACGCGTTCCCCGCGGTCAACGTGACCAGCTCGCAGACCCTGAACGCGGCGATCCGCGGCTTCGCCGAGGCGGAGTCCGACGGCATCATCCAGGTCTCCACCGGTGGTGCCGCCTACTGGTCTGGCGCCAGCATCAAGGACATGGTCGCCGGTTCGCTGGGCTTCGCGGCCTTCGCGAAGCAGGTGGCGAAGAACTACGGGGTGAACATCGCCCTGCACACCGACCACTGCCCCAAGGACAAGCTGGACGGCTTCGTCCTGCCGCTGCTGGAGGCCTCCGAGGCTGAGGTGAAGGCCGGGCGCGACCCGATCTTCAACTCCCACATGTGGGACGGCTCCGCGGAGACCTTGGAGGAGAACCTGCGCATCGCCGCTGAGCTCCTGCCCCGCTCCGCCGCTGCCAAGCAGATCCTCGAGGTCGAGATCGGCGCCGTCGGCGGCGAGGAGGACGGTGTGGAGAACGAGATCAACGAGAAGCTCTACTCCACCATCGAGGACGCCACCGCCACGGTCGAGGCCCTGGGCCTGGGCGAGAAGGGCCGCTACATCACGGCGCTGACCTTCGGAAACGTGCACGGGGTCTACAAGCCCGGCAACGTGAAGCTGCGCCCGGAGATCCTGAAGGACATCCAGGAGCAGACCTCGAAGAAGTACGGCAAGGAGAACCCGTTCGATCTGGTCTTCCACGGCGGCTCCGGCTCCACCGAGCAGGAGATCTCCGACGCCGTCTCCTACGGCGTGATCAAGATGAACATCGACACGGACACCCAGTACGCCTTCACCCGTCCGGTGGCCGGTCACATGCTCTCCAACTACGACGGCGTCCTGAAGGTCGACGGCGAGGTCGGGAACAAGAAGACCTATGACCCGCGCGTCTGGGGCGCCAAGGCCGAGGAGTCCATGGCCGCCCGCATCGTGGAGGCCTCCCAGCGCCTCGGCTCGGCCGGCCGGACCATCTCCTGATCCGCTGAGCGTCCCCGGACCTTCCGGGTCTGCATGAAGGCCCGTCACTCGGAGAGTGGCGGGCCTTCGCGCGTGCCGAGGGTCTGACGCCGGCGGTGCCGGGCGGCTCAGATCCGGCGGCGCAGGGCGGCGATGAGTTCGTCCAGGCGTGCGGTGCCGGTCCAACTCTCCGGGTGGACGGCGGTGATCTCGCGCGGGGCCAGGTGCGGGAGCTCGACGACGTCGATCCGGTCGGCATAGCCGGCCGCCCCAGGGGTGCGCAGCGCGAGGCGAGGGATGAGTGCCACGCCGAGCCCGTGGGCGACGAGCGCCTGGATGGCCTGGGGATCGTCGGTGACGTGACGGATGCGCGGAGTGAAGCCGGCCTCGCTGCAGACCTGCGTCAGGTGTTGGGTGCATCGCTGGCAGCCGGCCACCCACGGCAGGTCGGCGGCGTCGGCGAGTTCGAGGATGTCGTGGTCCAGCCCCCAGCGGCGAGGGAGGATGAGCCGGTGTCGGTCCCTTCCGAGGGTGACCGCGCGATGCCCGGAGGGGATCGGTTCGCCGTTCTCGTGGCGGAAGATCAGGGCGACGTCGACCCGGCCCCGGCGCAGCAGGTCCAGGGCCTCGGGAGGCTCATGTTCGAGGACCTCGAAGCCGCCTCCGCCGCTGGAGGCGAGCTGCTCCAGCGACTGGGCCAGCGCTCCGCCGACCAGGGAGGGGAAGGCCGCGATGCGCAGGGTCTGGTCCGTGGTGCTCGCCGCCGAGCGCAGGTCCTCCAGCGCGGCGCGGGCCTGGGTGCGGATGGCCTCGGCGCGGCCGAGCATGATGCGCCCAGCTGGGGTGGGGACCACGCCGCGGGTGGTGCGGGTGAGCAGCCGGGTGCCGAGCGAGCGTTCCAGGGCGGAGAGCTGCTGGGAGACCGCGGGCTGTGACCAGCCGAGCTCGTGGGCTGCGGCGCTGAGGCTTCCGGCGGCCACGGCACGTTCGAAGAGCAGGAGCTTGCGGAGATCCAGCTTCTCCTCCTCACCCCGGCGGGGCGGGTCGAGGGCGAGCAGGCCGTCGTCGTCCGCGTTCCGGGGAGGATTCACCTCTGCAGCATCCATAAGCACAGATTATGACAGGGGGCATCGAAGCTGGGTCTACCGGTCGCAGATCATAGATTCCATGATGGTCCGGGAGGGGCAAAGGGCGAACCTGCGGTCGCAGGGTCCGCAGCGCAGACTCCGACGTATCTCATCCCCAGAGAGGACACACATCATGCACAGGATCGGGCTGCTCGGCGGGATGAGCTGGCACTCCACCGAGCAGTACTACCGCCGGATCAACACCGCCGTCGCGCACGCGAAGGGCGGGCACTCCAGCGCCCCGCTGCTCATCGACTCGGCGGACTTCGCCGAGATCCGCGCCTTCCAGATCGCAGAGGACTGGCCTGCCGCCGGGGAGGCGCTCGCGGACTCCGCCCGACGTCTGGTGGCCGGCGGCGCCGAGGCCCTCGCCATCGCCACGAACCTGATGCACAAGGTCGCCCCCGCGGTGGAGGCCGCCGTGGAGGTCCCGCTGCTGCACATCGGCGACGCGATCGCCGACCAGGCTCACCGGCAGGGCGCCACCACTCTAGGGGTCCTCGGCACCGCACCCACCATGCTCGACACCTTCTATCGGGCCCGGCTCGAGGCGCACGGCATCGACGTCCTCGTCCCGGACCCCGACACCTGCGCCCTCCTGCACCGTCGCATCTTCTCCGAACTCACCCTGGGCACCTTCACCGACTCCACTCGGGTGGAGTTCGCCGCCGCCATGGGTGACCTTCGTGAGCGCGGCGCCGACGCCGTCGTCCTGGGCTGCACCGAGATCGGGATCCTCGTCCCGCCGGCCTCGGCCCCGGTCCCCGCGCTGGACTCGGTGGATGCCCACGTCGCGGCGCTCACCCGCTTCTGCCTGCACAGCGACCTTCCTCTCGGCCCCGGTCCGCTCTCGGGCACGGCGTCCGGCGTGCCCGCATCCGCCGCGGGCTAGGCTGGAGCGCGTGACGACCCCCGGTTCCGCGCCCCGCACCCGACTGCTGCTCCTCGACTTCGACGGCACCGTCTGCCTCGGCGATGATCCGGTGCTGGCCTATGCCGCCCGGGTGGACGCCATACTCACCGAGCGTGGTCAGCAGCCACTGATCCGCGACGCCGTCGCCCGCGCCTTCGCCGCGGACGACCTGCTCGTCGAGGAGATCGCCTACGACGAGTACGGTGTCCCGCTCGGCGTGGAGCAGGAGCCCGGCCACCGGCTCGCCGCCGACGGGACGGCGCACAGCGCTCACCCCGTCTCCTGGCCCGTGCAGGACGGCTACCAGCTGGTCCAGCTGCTCGCCCGGCAGGCGGGGCTCAGTGACGTCGAGGCGGGGCAGGCGTTCCTCGGTGGGCGCGAGGACCTCCTCGCCCGTGGGCTGGAGTCCACCGATGTCCATGCTCCGGACGGACTCGCCGAGCTCCTGGAGCAGGTGCGCCGCACCGCCCTCGTCGTGCTGGTGACCAATTCTCCGGCCGGAGCCTTCGCCCCCTGGCTCCGAGCACTGGGCCTCACTGAGGCCTTCGATGCGGTGATCAACGACGCCCGTAAGCCCTTCGGTATGCCCGAGGCGCTGCGTCTCGCCTGCGCGGTGGAGAGTCCTGAGAGGCCGATCGCTGCTGACCAGGTGCTCTCGGTGGGGGACATCTGGCGCAACGACCTCGCCCCGGTGGCCGCCCTCGGCGGCACCACCCTGCTGCTGGACCGGTTCGCCACCGGTCTCGGAGAGCCGGATCACCGAGCCCGGCGCGTCGCCGATGCCGTGGACATCATCGGCAGCTGGGCGGGCCAGGAGAGTCAGCTCCACGGTGGTGTGCCCGGCTGACCTGCAGGAATACCTACCCGCTGGTCACGAGACGCCCATCACCCTCTTGTCGTGACCGGCTTCACAGCAGGCCGCGCGGTGTGTGAACACCGTGTGACGGCTGGCCAAACCGCATTGTTCTGGCTTGTGAGGCCCATCTGGGCGCTCTAGAGTGAGGTCAGGTTCGCGCCCCGCACCATGGTCGCGCCCCGCTCGGATGAGGGCCGCATCAGGATTTCATCCAGCGAGGTCGAGCGCAGGCACGGGGTGAAGGGCCTGTCGGAATCAGCACCGGGGGATGAGTTTCTTGTGCCGGATCCGGCATTTCACCTGCATCGTGATCGAAGAGGAAAACCACTCATGCGCATGAAGACCACATCCACTTTCGCGCTGGGCGGCGTGCTCACGCTCGTCCTGGCCGGCTGTGTCGCCGACTCCGATGACGACGGCGACGCCGGCGAGGCCGGTGGGGACTCCGAGGAAGCCCTCGTCCTCGGTCTCGTGCCCTCCCAGGACATGGACCAGCTCGTCGAGGATGCCGACGCACTGGCCGAGCAGCTCAGCGAGGAGCTGGACCGCGAGGTCGAGCCCTACATCACCGACAACTACGCCGGGCTGGTCACGGCCATGCAGACCGAGCAGGCAGACATCGGGATGTTCGGCCCCATCGCCCTGGTCCAGGCCATCGATCAGGCCGATGCCGAAGCCGTGCTGCAGGCGGTGCGCTATGGCTCCGACACCTACGTCACCCAGTGGTTCACCAACGACCCGGACACCTACTGCCTCGACGAGCCGGTCATGGCCGAGACGGGTCAGGGCTACGAGATGCTGTTCTGCAACGGCACCGATACTGCCTCATCGGGCCCCGTCGGCGAAGAGGCCCTCGAGCTGATCGAAGAGGGCGAGACCATCTCCTTCGTGGATGAAGGATCCGCCTCCGGCTACTACTACCCGGCCACCCAGCTTGAGGTCCTCAACGGCTTCGACCCGTTCAGCGACATCGACGCGCAGTTCGCCGGCGGCCACCCGAACTCCGTGCTCAACGTCTACAACGGTGAGATCAGCGTGGGCGTCAGCTTCGACGACGCCCGCGAGTCCGTCGTCGAGGAGCAGGAGGACGTCGGAGACGAAGTGGTGGTCTTCGCCTGGAGCGAGGACATCCCCAATGACGGGATCGCGCTGGCCGCGCACCTCAGCGACGAGGAGAAGCAGGCGATCACCGACGGGTTCCTGGCGCTGACCGAGTCGGAGGAGGGTCAGGAGGTCCTCTTCGACGTCTATGAGATTGACGACCTCGTGGAGGCCAACGTCGATGCCCTCGACGCCGCCCGTGAGGTGGCCGCCAACTTCGGCGACGACGAGTAAGCCCATCCGACTCCTCCGTCCGGACATCCCATGATCAGATTCGAGAACGTCGACGTCGTCTATCCCGGCGGCTTCCAAGGGCTGAAGAACGTGAGCCTCGCGGTGGAGAAGGGAGAGTTCGTCGTCATCGTCGGACTCTCCGGTGCTGGCAAGTCCACCCTCATCCGCACCATCAACGGCCTGGTGCCCTACACCTCGGGCACCCTCACCGTGGGAGGCGACGTCGTCGACGCCGGCTCCCGGCGCGGGCTGCGGCGGCTGCGTTCCCGGGTGGGCATGATCTTCCAGTCCTTCAACCTCGTCACGCGCATCTCCGTGCTCTCCAATGTGCTGGTCGGACGGTCCTCGCAGACCTCCTCCTGGCGATCTCTGCTGGGCTGGTACAAACCGCAGGACAAGGAGATCGCCTTCCGGTCCCTGGAGCGGGTGGGCATCGTGGAGAAGGCCTACGTCCGGGCCTCGACGCTCTCGGGCGGACAGCAGCAGCGGGTGGCCATCGCTCGGGTGCTCGCCCAGGACCCCGAGGTGATCCTCGCTGACGAGCCGGTGGCCTCCCTGGACCCGCCCACCGCGCACAAGGTGCTGCAGGATCTGCGCCGGATCAACCGGGAGCTGGGCATCACCACGATCGTGAACCTGCACCATCTGGACATGGCCCGGCGCTATGCGGATCGGGTGATCGGCATGCGCGGCGGGGAGGTCGTCTTCGACGGCCCGGTGGAGGAGGCCACCGACGTCGCCATCGAGGCGGTGTACCAGCGCTCGCTCACCGCCGAGGACGTCGTCGTGGACGGTTCCCCGGTGGAGAGTGCAGGCCGTTGAGCACCGTCACCGCCCCTTCCGCATCCCCGGGGCAGCCGAGTGCCGGTTCTGGCATCGGGCGGCCAGAGAAGCCGCGCCCTGGAGCTGCAGGCTACCTGGGGCTCGTCGCCGTCGCCGTGCTGCTGGTGCTGTTCTTCGGCTGGACCTCGACCTCCACCCTGATGCTCGACCTCGGCTTCACCCGGCTGCCGCTGTACCCCGGCATCGGCGCGCTGGTGCTGGTGGGCGTGCTGGCCCTCGGCTGGCGCACGGGTGCCGGGGAACTTCCGATGCTGGGGGCGCTGGCCGTCATCGGCGTCACCTGGTGGGGCGGCTCCGGCATCGGCTTCACCTTGACCCCGCTGTGGGAGGACCTGCGCCGTGCCGAGCCGGTGCTGCAAGGCTTCATGAGCCCCAACTGGGGGTTCATCTGGCGAGTCTCCGACGCCTGGCTGGTCACCCTCGCGATGGCGGTGGTGGCCACCACCGTGGGCTGCTGCATCGGCCTGTTCCTGGCGATGATGGCCTCGCCGGTCTCGAGTCCCAACCGAGGCGTCTCGCAGTTCGTGAAGGCGCTGAACTCGGTGATCCGATCCATCCCGGACATCGGCTACGGTCTGCTGTTCGTGGCGCTGCTCGGCGGCACCGCCGGGGGAGCGGGACCGATGGCCGGAGTGATGGCGCTGGTGATGTTCAACATCGGCATCATCGCGAAGCTGACCGGTGAGACCATCGACGCCGTGGACCGTGGCCCGCTCGAGGCAGCCGACGCGTCGGGAGCGAACCTCCTGCAGCGTGACCGGATCGCCGTGGTCCCGCAGATCCTGCCCGGCTATCTGTCCTACAGCCTCTATGTCTTCGAGCTGAACATCCGCGCCTCGGTGGTGCTGGGAATCGTCGGCGCCGGAGGCATCGGCTCCACGATCAGCGTGCAGCTCTCCCGGTTCGCCTACGAGAACATCTCCGCGATCATGATCGCCCTGGTGGTCGTCGTGCTGGCCGTGGACTACCTCTCGCTGACCATCCGCCGGAGGCTGACATGACAGAACCCATCGAACCCGGCGGGCAGTCGCGGCCAGTCGGCGGGCCGAAGGCTGGATCTGCCCCGCGCCACACCCCGGACCGCCTGGATCGCCGCCCGGTGAAGCCCTCCAAGCTGGGCTGGAACCTGGGGCTGCTGGCCTTCGGGATCCTCGTGATCGCCGCGGTCTCCGCCACCGGGGCGAACTTCTCCCGATTGGCCGAGTTCCCGGCGAACTTCATGACCTACTCCTCCCTGATGGTGCAGGGCGTGTTCCAACCGCTCACCCCGGAGGTGCAGGCAGCATGGGGCACCGCCTTCTCGGACATGCTGGAGTCGGTGCAGATCGCCTGGATCGGCACCGTGGTGGGTGCGCTGTTCTCCCTGCCCATGGGTTTCCTGGCCGCACGGAACATGACCCCGCTGCCCATCTATGTGGTGGTCCGTTTCATCCTCTCGGTGATCCGCGCGGTGCCGGAGATCGTCTTCGCGATCGCGGTGATGCTGCCGATCTTCGGGCTGGGCCCGCTGGCGGGAGCTCTGGCGCTGGGAGTGAGCTCGATCGGGACGCTGTCCAAGCTCATCTCCGAGGCGATCGAGGGCGTGGATCCGGGCCCGCTGGAGTCCGCCCGGGCCTCGGGCGCCTCGAAGCTGCAGATGATCCGCTGGGCGGTGCTGCCGCAGGTGATGCCGGAGGTGATAGCCATCTGGCTGTACCGCTTCGAGGTCAACATCCGGGCCTCGGCCATCCTCGGGGTGCTGGGAGCAGGGGGCATCGGCTCGCTGCTGTCGGCGCTCTTCAACGTCCGTGCCTGGGACCGCATCGGGATCACCCTGGTGGTGATCATCGTGGTGACGATCATCATCGATCAGATCTCCGCCTGGATCCGGCATCGGGTCATCCACGGGGCGCCGAAGAAACAGTCCCGGGCGTCCGCGACACCGGTGACGCCGCGGTCCTCGGCTCCCGCGTAGGATGGCGGCCATGAGCATCGTCGGACACAACCTGATGGAGCCGGAGCCCACGCTGCTGCCGGCTGAGCCCGAGGTCACCGAGTCCCTGGCGGACGGCAGCGAGCCGGTGGATCTGGCCGCCCAGCACCCGACGTCGTCGCTGGTGTGGGCGCTGCTGGCCGAGGACGCGCTGTCCCAGGGGTACACCGTGGAGGGGTACGCCTACGCCCGGGTGGGGTACCACCGGGGGCTGGATGCGCTGCGCGGCTCCGGCTGGCGCGGAGCCGGGCCGGTGCCGTGGTCCCATGAGCCCAACCGCGGGTTCCTCCGGGCACTCGCCGCGCTGGGCCAGGCCGCGGCCGCCATCGGGGAGACCGAGGAGGTCCACCGGATCTCGACGTTCCTGAACGACTGCGACCCCACTGCGCGGGAGCAGATCGCCGCCTTGCAGAGCTGAGGCGCCGGACGCGAAAGGGAGGGTGGGCTTCGTGCTCACCCTCCCCTTTTTCGCCGAGTGGGGGATTCGCTGACACCTATCCCGCGAATTCTTGCTGTAAGTGGTGGTGAATCCCCCACTCGACGAGGTGGGGCAGGTCTCCGGAGAGCGCAGGGGTCTTCCCAGCGCACCCTCCTCCCATTAGGGTGTGACTCGGATCACTCGTTACTCGCAAGTCACACCCGTGAGTAACCAGTGGATCGCCCCAGATCACCCACTGACGGAGAGGCCCGATGACGCAGCCCGAGACGCCCCGCAGCCCCCACCACCACCTCAGCGACAGCCGCAGCCCGGCCCCCGTGGAACCGCTGGCCTCAGGGTTCCCGAGGCGTCGGCGTGAGAGGCGCTCTCGCCGTCTGGTCCTGGGAGCAGGTGCCGCCGTCTCCGCGGCGGCACTGGTGCTCTCGACCGTGCCCGCCGCCTCGGCCGCCCCGGAGGAATCCCAGGAGCCTGCGGTCGAGGAGGAGCTGGGAGGGCTGGAGCAGCTCCTGCGGGAGCGCGAGTCCGACGCGGCCGCCCCGGAGGACCTTCACGCGGAGGAGGTCCCGGATGACGTCTCCGTGGAGGAGGCGGAGCAGGCCTTGGAGGCCTCCGACGAGCTCACCACCGAGGATCTGCGCTATGCAGCGGCGGCCGAGGATCTGGCCGACTCCACGGATTCGGACTTCTACACCACTCCGGCCACTCTTCCCGCCGAGGACGGCGCCCTGATCCGTCAGGAGGAGAGCACCTTCTACCTGGACCCGGTCGGACTGATCGAGCACGACGCGGAGGTCACCCGAATCATGTACCGCACCACCGATTCCAACGGGGCAGCCCGGGCCGCCGTCGCCACAGTGCTGGAGCCTGCCCGCAGCGGTCAGGACACGCAGCGGCCGCTGGTGATCCATGCGCCTGGCACCCAAGGTCTGGGGGATCAGTGTGCGCCGAGCCGGCAGCTGGCCGCCGGCACCGAATATGAGGGAGTGGGCATCGCTGCGGCGTTGGAGGCGGGCTACGCCGTCGTTGTGCCGGACTACATCGGCCTGGGCACCGAAGGGGCCCATACCTATATGAACCGGGTGGACCAGGCCCACGCAGTGCTCGACGCCGCCCGGGCGGCCCAGCAGGCCGAGGGGGTGGATCTGGGCGAGGAGAATCCGGTCCACATCCGGGGCTACTCGCAGGGCGGGGGCGCCTCCGCCGCAGCGCTGGAGATCGCCCATGAGCACGCTCCGGAGCTGAACCTGATCTCGGGTGCGGCCGGGGCTGTCCCCGCCGACCTGTTCGAAGTGGCGGACATGATCGACAGCAGCCTGTACAACGCCTTCCTGCTCTTCGCGCTGGGCGGGCTGGTGGAGTCTGAGGGTCTGGACCCGGCGGAGTTCCTCAACGAGGAGGGGCTGGCTCGCCTGGAGCAGGCCTCAGGTCAGTGCACGGTCTCTGCGCTGATCAGCCACCTGTTCGTGGACACCTCCACACTGACGGTGGACGGGCGGGGCTTCACCGAGCTGATCCAGGATGAGCCGTTCTTCTCCGCCCTCGTGGAGCAGCGCATCGGTGAGGGCCGCGCCCCGCAGGTGCCGGTGCAGGTCAACCACAGCCTGCTCGATGACGTGATCCCCTACCGCACTGGCCGCAGTCTGGCCCAGCGGTGGTGCGGCGAGGGTGCTCGGGTGGCCTTCGAGTCGAACGTCGCCCCGACCCATGTGGGTGGCTTCGTGGCCGGGATGCCGGGGGTGGCGCTGTTCACCACGCTGAGCCTGAACGGGTGGAACACCGCCAACAGCTGCTGGCGCCTCTGAGGGGAGTCCTCCGGCTGTGCGGGCCCCGCCCTCTACAATGAGCGGGGCCCGCACGCGCGTGGAGAGAGGACCAGGGTGGCCAAGCTCTATTTCCGTTACGGAGCGATGAACTCCGGCAAGTCCACCGGTCTGCTCCAGGCGGCGTACAACTATGAGGAGCGCGGTCAGCGTGTGCTGCTGGCCAAACCGAAGCTGGACACCAAGGGTGCGGATGAGATCGTCTCCCGGCTCGGGGTGACCCGTGAGGTGGACTTCCTCGTCCCCGCTGAAGCGAACCTGCGCCAGCTGTTCGGCCAGCATGCCGAAGGCGGCGTCCCGGGCACCCTGCTGGACGGCGTCGACGCCGCTGACACCCGTGCTCTGCGCCATGGGGTGAAGCCGGTGGCCTGCCTTCTGGTGGACGAGGCGCAGTTCTTCACCGAGGAGCAGATCGATGACCTGCTGCGCATCGCCGTGCTGGACGGCGTCCCGGTGCTCGCCTATGGGATCCGCACCGATTTCCGCACCCGGTCCTTCCCCGGCTCAGCCCGACTGATGGACATCGCCCACTCGCTGGAGGAGCTGAAGACCATCTGCCGCTGCGGCGCCAAAGCGGTGTTCAACACCCGTCGCTCCGGGGACCGGGTCATCTTCGACGGCGACCAGGTCGCCATCGATGGGACGGACGTCTGGTACGAGTCGCTGTGTGCAGCCTGCTACCTGGAGGCTTCCGGCGGTCGGCTCGGCTGAGTGCCCGACGACGGCCGTCCAGCGAAGCGCCGCACCCTGCCCCCTGTGTAGTCTCAGGATCCGACGGCGGCCCGTATCGGGCGCCCGGTGCCTGAGGAGTCTCCATGGACGAGAAGCTCGAGCTGTGCCGACAGATCGATGCCCCTGGGGGTGAGGTCTGGAGTGTCCTCACCGATCTCGACGGTGCTGCCCAGGTGCTCAGCGGTGTGACGCGGATCGAGCGTCTGGCGGGCACGGGAGCCGAGGTCGGCGCCCGCTGGCGGGAGACACGCCGGATGATGGGCACCCAGGCCAGTGAGGAGATGGAGATCGTCGCCAGTGAGCCTGAGCGCCGTCTTCAGGTCGCCGCGGCCAGCCACGGCATGAGCTACGAGACTGCGTTCATCCTGGCGCCCCGTGGCCGCGGGACCCTGCTGTGCATGTCCTTCCACGGGGCCTCCGTGGGCTCGGGGCGAATGCAGCGGGCGGCGGCTGCGCTCACCGCGCCGCTGGGGCGCCTGGTGACGCGGTCCGCGATGCGCCGTGATCTCCGGGACATCGCCACGGCGGCAGAGGCCCATGCCGCAGCCTGAGTGCGGACCGCGCATCGTGGGAGGGGCTGCGCCGCTCCTCTGAGGACAGACCCTGTGACGAACTGGTCCTGCTATGGACCGATCGCGCGGGCCCTGCCAGGCTGGCCCCATGGACATCTCACAGTACTGGGACGGCTGGGAGCCGATCATCCACACCCTGGTGACCGTCGTGGCCGGCTACGTGGCGCTGCTGGTGATGCTGCGCATCTCAGGGCCGCGCACGATGGCATCGATGACGCCGCTGGACTTCATCGTGGCGGTGACCATCGGCTCCGCCTTCGGGCGCACGCTGACCGCGGTGGAGGTGCCGCTGGCTCAGACCGTGCTGACCTTGGCTCTGCTGATCCTGCTGCAGTGGGTGCTGGCCTGGTTGCGCGGTCGCTCGCCGAGGTTCCGTGGGCTGCTGGATGCGCCGCCGGTGCTCGTCTACTACCAAGGTTCCTTCCAGCGTCGGACGATGCGCCGTCATCAGCTGGTGGAGGAGGACGTCCATACCGCGGTGCGCAAGTCCGGCGGCGGGTCCCTGGAGGGGGTGTCCGCGGTGGTCCTTCAGCAGGATGGCGACCTCGGGGTGATCGCTGAGGGGCAGATGGGGGATGGGTCGAGTCTGCTGCCCTTCGCCCAGGGCGACGACGGCGAGGGTCCAACCGAGGACCGCCGCTGACCTCACATCGGGGAAAGGTCTGTCAGACCAGCGTTGGTAGACTTGCCGTCGGTGTCGTCGGCCCAAGGAGACGGCATTGACGTCGAGACGTCCCGCGCGGAACAGCGGGACCCCTGAAGGAGCGACATGCCAGCCATTGTGATCGTCGGTGCCCAGTGGGGGGACGAGGGGAAGGGCAAGGCCACTGACCTGCTCGGCTCGCGAGTCGACTATGTGGTCAAGCCCAACGGCGGCAACAACGCGGGTCATACCGTGGTCGTCAGTGGGGAGAAGTTCGAGCTGAAGCTGCTGCCGGCGGGGATCCTCTCCCCGAATGCCGTGCCGGTGATCGGCAACGGCGTGGTGGTGAACCTGGAAGCGCTGTTCGAGGAGATCGACGGCCTCGAGGCGCGCGGCGCGGACACCTCACGGCTGCGCATCTCCGCCAACGCCCACCTGGTGGCCCCTTATCACCAGACCATGGACAAGGTCACTGAACGGTTCCTGGGGAAGCGGGCGATCGGCACCACGGGTCGCGGCATCGGCCCGACGTACATGGACAAGGTGGGTCGGCTGGGCATCCGAGTCCAGGACATCTTCGACGAGTCGATCCTGCGGCAGAAGATCGATGGGGCGCTGCGGCAGAAGAACGAGCTGCTGATCAAGCTCTACAATCGGCGGTCCATCACGGTTGATGAGATCGCCGAGTACTTCCTCTCCTTCGCGGACCGGCTGCGTCCGATGGTCGTGGACACCACGATCCTGCTCAACGACGCTCTCGATGAGGGCGACGTGGTGCTGATGGAGGGCGGCCAGGCCACCTATCTCGACGTCGACCACGGCACCTACCCGTTCGTGACGTCGTCGAACCCCACTGCGGGTGGGGCCTCGGTGGGTTCGGGCATCGGACCCACGCGCATCAACCGGTCCATCGGAGTGGTCAAGGCTTACACCACCCGTGTGGGTGCCGGGCCCTTCCCGACGGAGCTCTTCGACGAGTGGGGCGAGTTCCTGCAGAAGACCGGCGGGGAGTTCGGGGTGAACACCGGCCGTCCGCGCCGCTGCGGCTGGTATGACGCGGTGATGGCCCGGCATGCATCCCGCATCAACGGATTCACCGATTACTTCCTCACCAAGCTGGACGTGCTGACCGGCATCGAGCGGATCCCGGTCTGCGTGGCCTATGACGTCGACGGTGTCAGGCATGACCAGATGCCGATGACCCAGACTGATTTCCACCACGCCAAGCCGATCTTCGAACACTTCGACGGCTGGACCGAGGACATCTCCGGAGCGCGCACCCTGGAGGACCTGCCCACCAACGCCCGGGACTATGTGCTCGCCCTGGAGAAGATGAGCGGCACCCGGATCTCCGGGGTGGGAGTGGGCCCGGGTCGCGATGAGGTCATCGCGGTGCGGGATCTGATCGACTGACCGCTCTGCACCGGCCCGGTATCGGGCCGGAGCTCACAGTGACATCACGACGACGGCGGCTCCAGTGGGCCGCCGTCGTCGTCTGTGTGACCCTCCCGTGACAGATTCGGCGCATCGATGCTCGCCGAGGTGACCTCAGCGTGATTACTGCCGAGTAGCAGTTTCGATTTCTTGGGCCCGTTTCCGTGAATTCTTCGCGTCGCTGCGAGGGGCTTCTGCTCGGAGTCGCTAAAACGCGAAATCCCGGCGCCTGGACGGCGCTCTCGAGTCGTACGCCAGTGACGTGCAGTTTCATCGGCGCAGGTGAGTGGGCTCCGCCGGATGCTCGGGCGTGGGGCGGGTGTCAGCGGGTTTCGCCAGATGTACAGAGGCTGGGAAATGTCTGGCTCCAAGCTGGGGACTGTGCTAGGTTCGCTGATGGTTGCGTGACTCTCGTCATGCCCATCAAAAGTTGAAATAACTGCGCGGTCACGAACATCTCAATTCGATGTAGCGGCTGTCCTCATGGAGGGCGAGCGCGGATCAGCACAAGGCACAACAGGGGGACTTCCATGGGGAAGCCATTAGTTGCACCAGAAGAAAGACAAGGTCCACTACAACGGGGCTTGCTGAAGCGCTGTGCTTCGGCGGTCACTGCGACCCTCGTGGCCGCAGGCTTGGCCCTGTCCGGCGCAGCGCCGGCCAACGCTGCACCCACCGATGTCTCCGAGGCGCTGGGCAAGTTCCTCGGTGGCCAGGCGGCGGGCATCACCCTCGATGACATCGCTGAGATCAACGGCGCATTCGCCGAGAACCCGAGCGGTGAGCACCCGATCGTCACGAACCCGCTGGGCGCTGAGGTGCTCAACGCCATCGGGGTAGACCTGGGCGACTCGCTCCAGCTCTTCGGCCCGAACGGCGTGATCCAGGTCGGTGCCGTCAACCAGTACGCCGAGGCTCAGGACAATGGAGACGCACGCGCGGCCTCCGGTGCCGTGAGCGACCAGGGCGCCATCTCCGTCGGCGGCTCTGACGAGTTCCCGGCTGACGCCTTCATCGACCTGAGTGAGCTCCTCACCCAGGCGAGCGGCGGTGCTTCTGAGGGTCTGATCTCCGATCTGAGCCTTTCGGTCGGCGCACTGTCCTCCAGCATTGAGCAGCTCGACGGCGGCGAGCCCACCACCGATTACCAGATCGCTGGCGCGACGCTGAACCTCGAGAGCCCCGCCATCGGCGAGATCTACGAGAACCTGCTGGGCACCGTGGACGGCCTGCAGGGCGGTCTTGACGGACTCTCCGGCTCGATCTCCAGCCTGCTGGACTCGCAGCTGAACCTCGGCATCCTGGACCTGAGCACGTCGGTGGACTTCACTCCGCCGGACCTGTCGCTCCTGCTGCCGGATGACGTCGTCGGCGAGAGCAGCGGTGTGACCGTTGACCTCACCAACGGCGCGGTGACGGTGGATCTGGAGACGCTGCTCGCGGCGAACCCGGAGCTGCCGAACCTCAACGACATGCCCCCGAACTCCGAGCTGCTCAGCGGCCCGGTCTTGGCGGCAATCGCTGACGGCATCACCCAGGCTGTGACCGACATCGTGACGGAGATCGTCACCAACATCGAGGACACCATCCGGGCGACCTCGCTCACGGTGACTGTGGGCCTCAACATCATTCTCGCTGGCAGCGCTACCGTGACGCTGGACACCACGCTGGGTGAGCTGCTGGACGGTGAGGCTGAGGACAGCGTGACCGTTGAGTCCACCGGAATCATTGGTGCTCTGCTGGGCGCGCTCGGCCTCGACAGCGTCGGCGAGCTCGGCGACCTGGTGCTGAACCTGGTCGGCGGCCTTGTGGGCGACGCCTTCGGCGAGCTTGCTGACCTGGAGACGCTGATCGACAGCATCACCGGACCGCTGGCGACTGAGGTCGTCGGCCCGCTGCTGGAGATCGTCACCCAGGTGGCCTCCTTCACCGTGAACGCTCAGCCTGAGGTCGGCGACCTCGGCGAGGGCTCTTCCACGGTCCGCGCGTTGCAGGTCAGCCTGATTCCTGCGGCCGGTCCGCTGGCCCAGGTGAACCTTGCTTCTTCGACTGTGCGAGGCACTGCTGTTGAAGCCATCGATCCGGCTCTGTCGGTGAACCCGGACACTGTTGCTCCGGGTGAGTCCACGGACATCGAGGGTACGGGTTACACCCCGGACTCCACGGTGACTCTGGAGATCACTGACTCTGAGGGCAACGTCCTCGAGACCATCCCCGGTGTCGAGACCGACGGTGAGGGCAACTTCACCTACGAGTGGACTGTCCCTGAGGGCACCGAGGCTGGCGACCTGACGGTTGTCGGTACCGATGACACCACTGATGAGTCTGCTGAGGCGACTCTGACGGTGACCGATGACGAGGCGGACATCGATCCGGCTCTGTCGGTGAACCCGGACACTGTTGCTCCGGGTGAGTCCACGGACATCGAGGGTACGGGTTACACCCCGGACTCCACGGTGACTCTGGAGATCACTGACTCTGAGGGCAACGTCCTCGAGACCATCCCCGGTGTCGAGACCGACGGTGAGGGCAACTTCACCTACGAGTGGACTGTCCCTGAGGGCACCGAGGCTGGCGACCTGACGGTTGTCGGTACCGATGACACCACTGATGAGTCTGCTGAGGCGACTCTGACGGTGACCGAGGACGACAACGGCACTGAGGTCGACGGCACTGAGGTCGACGGCACTGAGGTCGACGGCACTGAGGTCGACGGCACTGAGGTCGACGGCACTGAGGTCGACGGCACTGAGGTCGACGGCACTGAGGTCGACGGCACTGAGGTCGACGGCACTGAGGTCGACGGCACTGAGGTCGACGGCACTGAGGTCGACGGCACTGAGGTCGACGGCACTGAGGTCGACGGCACTGAGGTCGACGGCACTGAGGTCGACGGCACTGAGGTCGACGGCACTGAGGTCGACGGCACTGAGGTCGACGGCACTGAGGTCGACGGCACTGAGGTCGACGGCACTGAGGTCGACGGCACTGAGGTCGACGGCACTGAGGTCGACGGCACTGAGGTCGACGGCACTGAGGTCGACGGCACTGAGGTCGACGGCACTGAGGTCGACGGCACTGAGGTCGACGGCACTGAGGTCGACGGCACTGAGGTCGACGGCACTGAGGTCGACGGCACTGAGGTCGACGGCACTGAGGTCGACGGCACTGAGGTCGACGGCACTGAGGTCGACGGCACTGAGGTCGACGGCACTGAGGTCGACGGCACTGAGGTCGACGGCACTGAGGTCGACGGCACTGAGGTCGACGGCACTGAGGTCGACGGCACTGAGGTCGACGGCACTGAAGACGGTGTCGAGGACGGCGTTGAAGACGGTGTCGAGGACGGCGTTGAAGACGGTGTCGAGGACGGCGTTGAAGACGGTGTCGAGGACGGCGTTGAAGACGGTGTCGAGGACGGCGTTGAAGACGGTGTCGAGGACGGCGTTGAAGACGGTGTCGAGGACGGCGTTGAAGACGGTGTCGAGGACGGCGTTGAAGACGGTGTCGAGGACGGCGTTGAAGACGGTGTCGAGGACGGCACTGACGACGGCGTTGAGTACGACCCGTCGATCACTGTTCAGCCGGACACCGTGTTGCCTGGTGACGACATCACCGTTGAGGGTGAAGGCTTCGTGCCGGACTCCACGGTCACTGTGGTCATCACCGATGCCGATGGCGACGAGATCGGAACCATCGAAGGTGTCGAGGTCGATGGTGAGGGCAACTTCACCGTGGACTGGACCGTGCCTGAGGGCACCGAGCCTGGTGTGCTGACCGTCACCGCCACGGATGACGAGGACGAGAACATCTCGGCCTCTGACACCGTGACCGTGATCGAGGATGACAACGGCACTGAGGTCGACGGCGTTGAGGACGGTGTCGAGGACGGCGTTGAGGACGGTGTCGAGGACGGCGTTGAAGACGGTGTCGAGGACGGCACTGACGACGGCGTTGAGCAGGACCCGTCGATCACTGTCGAGCCGGACACCGTGTTGCCTGGCGACGACATCACCGTTGAGGGTGAAGGCTTCGTGCCGGACTCCACGGTCACTGTGGTCATCACCGACGCTGACGGCAACGTCATCGGCACCATCGAGGGTGTCGAGGTGGACTCTGACGGGAACTTCTCCGTGGACTGGACCGTGCCTGAGGGCACCCAGCCCGGCGTGCTGACCGTCACTGCCACGGATGACGAGGACGAGAACATCTCGGCCTCCGCCACCGTGACCGTCGCTGAGTCGGCAGCTGCCGGCGAGGACGGCGCTGGAACCACCGATCCGGGCACTGGTAAGCCCGGTGACGACGGCAAGCCCGGCGCTGGCAAGCCTGGCGACGGTCTGGCCTCCACCGGTGTTTCCGGTGCGGTCGGCCTGGCCCTGATGGCCCTGCTGCTGGTCGTTGTCGGTTCCGGTGTGGTCGCCTTCGCCAAGGTTCGCCGCACCAGCTGAGACGCCATGAGCTGAACGGCTGATCAATACGACGCTGGCGGCGTCATCACCCATGGGTGATGACGCCGCCAGCTCGTCTGTTCTCCGAGACCTCTTTCGTGGAGACGAGCACACGCCATGAACACCCCCACGCCCCGCGCACAGGATGACGCCTGCGAAACCGCGCCGGGTGACGTCGCCACCAGCGGCGACGCGACACCACGTCCGCCGAAGATCGCCCGCGTCCTCGTCTGGCCTTTACTGGCGATCGTGCTGGTCCATACGCTGATCATCGGCCTGTGGGTCGCCCCCTCAACAGCCTTCCGCGACGCAGTCGGCACTGACCGCGTCCGCGAATACATCTATCCCTGGTTCGAACAGAACTGGTCCCTCTTCGCCCCCACTCCCCGCCGCGGTGAAGTGATGTTCGAAGTCCGCGCCTCCGTGGTCGATGCCGACACCGGTGAGGAGGAAGAGACGGACTGGGTCATGCTCACGGACATCGAAGATGCCCTCGTGCGTGGGAATCTGACCCCGCCGAGGACCATGAAGCTCACACGGCGCACCGCCGACGATCTGCACACCGCACGCCGAGACATGGACAGCGAGCAGCTGGAACTCCTGGAAGCCAACTTCATCGACACCCCCGTCGAAGAACTGCGAACGATGCTGCTCGAGGCAGATGAAGGAAACGTCGGCGCCGTGGACCGCTATATGCGGGCTGACGCCACGGCCACCTTCATCGCCAATGCCTACGCCCAGATCACCTGGGGCGACCAGGGAGATGTCACGCGGGTCCAGTACCGCACCAGCAGCCGGCGCGTGCCGGACTACGATCCCGACTCTGACCGCACGCTGGCGGACGTGGAGCCCGGCGTCCGAGACTATGGCTGGCGTCCGAGCGTGGACATCGCCGAGGAAGAGCTCGATCTGTTCACCCTCTACGCCGAGACAGAGGTGGACTGACATGAGCCTCCTGACGCGTCACCTCATCGATCCGATCGTCGTGGGGATCCGGGATCTCTACTCCTGGCTGCTCTCCGAGCGCCGTGCGCTGCGAGGACTCGCCGCCACCCGCATTCTTGTGGGCATCGCTGCGGTCGGGATTCTCCTGACGAACTTCACCTCGCGCCATGTGATCTGGGGGCCCGGTTCATCCTGGGCCGAACCGTACCGGGAGAACAGCGAGTTCGGGTCCCTGCTGGACCTCTACGCCGGTGACTCCAGCGCTGTGTTCACGCTGAAGTACCTCCTGCTGCTGACGGTGGCGATCGCCTTCCTCATCGGCTGGCGTGCCCGGCTGATGAACATCCTCCTGGTCATCGGTATGGCCGGGCTGGTGGAGCGAGCTGACATGCTGGGCAATCAGGGTGACAACATCCTGCGCATCGGTCTGACCCTGCTGTTCTTCATGAGCACATCCGAACATTGGTCGCTGGACGCTCGGCGCCGGGCCAGGGCTCGTGCACGTGAGGCTGCCGGTGAGGAGTTCACCGTCGCCCAGCGGGGCTGGTACGGGCTGCCACTGCTGCCCGGGTGGTGGACGGCGCTGATCCACAACGTCGCGCTGATCGCACTCGCATGCCAAGTCTTCATCCTCTACACGGCGTCGGCGCTCTACAAGGTGCAGGGAGAGCTCTGGCAGAACGGCACCGCACTGCACTACCCGCTCAGCCTGGGCGAGTTCGGGGTCTTCCCAGAGATCAACGCGCTGCTCTCGGCCAACCCGATCCTGCTGACGATCATGACGTACTTCTCGGTCTTCGTGCAGCTGTTCTTCGCCGTCGGTCTGCTCCACCCGATCACTCGGCGTCTGTTCCTGCTCGGAGTCATCGGACTGCACGGCGGCATCGCCGTGCTGATGGGGATCCCATGGTTCTCCCTGGCCATGCTCGCCTACGACGCGATCTTCGTCTCCGATCGGACTTATCGCCGAATCGAAGGGCTGGCTGCCAGAGCAGCCGCCGACTTCCGACGTCGTCTCGGCTTCAGCCCTGACTCGGACCCGCCGGAGGACGCCCCCAGACAGGCCGGCCGGTCCGACAAGTCCACCGATGAGCAGCACGCCGGCAAGACGATCGCAGAGCGGCGAGCGGTGACGACGAACCGCTGACATGAGGTGATGCGCCGCCCCGGGTCGCAGACAGTCTGAGACGTCACCGCTTGACAAGCAGAGGCGTCGCCAGCTGATCTGTTTCCGAAACTTCTCCCATCGCACCAGAATGACGAGGCCCCGTGAGCAGACCCGACACCTCAGATCGGAGCGATCCGCAGTTGGAGCGGACTCGCCGTGACCTGAAGAGACTGCCGGAGGGCGCCCGGGCGCTCACCTGGCCCGTGGTGGCCATCGTGCTCATCCACACGCTCATGATCGGGCTGTGGGTGGCCCCCAACAACCCGGCCCGGGACAGTCTGGGCGCGGACCGCGTACGCGAGTACGTGCAGCCCTGGTTCAGCCAGAACTGGTCCATCTTCGCTCCCAACCCGCGCCGGGTCGCGGTGACCTTCGAGGTCCGCGCCACGGTCCGGGACCCCGAGACCGGAGATGAGCAGACTACCGACTGGGTGGATCTCATCGACAACGAGGACGGCATCGTCGCTGGCAACCCGTTCCCCGCCCGCACCGCCAAGATCACCCGCCGTACCACCGACCGCCTGCACAGTGCCATCAGCGGCATGAGCACCGAACAGCGGGAATGGCTCGAGGCTGACTACGTCGAAACCCCTGTGGATCAGCTCAGGGAGCGTCTGACCGAGGCCGACGGCGGCGCCGGAACCGCAGACATCAACCGCTACATGACCGCCGATGCCGCAGCCACGGCCATCGCCACCGGCTTCGCGGAGAACGAATGGGGCGACGAGACGGAGATCCTCTACATCCAATACCGCACCAGCACCCGCCCCGCCCCCTCCTGGGACAGCGACAGCACCATCGACGACACCACCCGCACCGAACGCGACTACGGGTGGCGTTCCGCCGTCGAGCTCACTGACCAGCAGATCGAGCACTTCGGCCCCTACCTCGAGCAGGGAGGCGACTGGCGATGACCATGATCCGCGACCAGCTCCTCCGGCCGATCCAGGAGGGCATCCTCCGAAGCCAGGGTTGGCTCCTGCTGCGCAAGAACGCTCTGTATGGACTCTCCGCCACTCGCATCCTCGTGGGCGTCGCCATGCTGGGAGTGCTGCTGACCAACTTCAGCTCCCGCCACGTGCTGTGGGGCGTCGGATCCTTCTGGGCCGAGCCGTACCGCGAGACCAACGCGTTCGGCGGACTGGTCGACCTCTTCGGCGTCGAATCCCCCGCGCTGTTCACCCTCATGTACCTGGCCCTGATCGGCGTCGCCGTGGCCGTGATCATCGGCTGGCGCACTCGGTTGACGACGCTGCTCCTCGCCCTGGGAATGGCAGCCCTGGTGGAGCGCGCCTCACCGATGGGCGACCAGGGCGACAACATCGCCCGCATCGGCCTGCTGCTCATGGTGCTGATGAGCACCGCAGAGCACTGGTCCCTGGACGCCCGACGACGCCGTCTCGGCGAGCAGCGGGCCGCCCGGGGTGAACTCTCGGTAGGCATGCGGTTCTGGCACTCCATGCCGGTGCTGCCCGCCTGGTGGACGAACCTCCTCCACAACGGCGCGCTCATCGCCCTCGCCTGCCAGATCTTCATCCTCTACACCGCCTCGGCGCTGTACAAGGTCCAGGGCTCCACCTGGCAGGCCGGCACCGCCCTCTACTATCCGCTCAGCCTCCACGAATACGGCGTCTTCCCGTGGCTGAACAGCCTGGTCACCGGCAACCCCGTGCTGCTGACCACGCTGACCTACTTCTCCGTGTACGTGCAGCTGTTCTTCGCCGTCGGGCTCCTGCACCCGGTCACCCGGCGGCTCGCCCTCATCGGAATCGTCCTCCTCCACGGAGGCATCGCCGTCATGATGGGTCTGCCCTGGTTCTCCCTGGCGATGCTCGCCTTCGACGCCATCTTCGTCTCAGACCGCACCTACCGGTTCCTGGAGCGCCTGGCAGCCGCCGCCGGGGCGCCGCTGCGTGCGCGCCTTCCCGGGCCCCTGAGACGGCTCCTCCCGCCGCCCCAGGGGCAGGGCGACCAGACGTCCCCAGGCTCCGAGGCCGCGGCACAGCAGGGAGAGTCGAAGAAGAGGGGGAAGGGCCACGAGCCGAAGGGCCAGGAGCTGAAGGACCGGCAGTCGAAGGATCAGAAATCGACGGGCAAAGCCTCGAAGGACGAGACCGTCGGCGCGGGATCCCGCCGCCGATGAGTGCGGCTCGCCATGGCCCAGACACACCGCTGGCCCGGAACCCCAGGGGGAGCAGGTTCCGGGCCAGCGAGAGTTGTTCAGTCCGGCGGTGACTCAGGGCCCCAGACGGTCACGCAGTCTGAGGATCGTGTCGACCTGCCTGAGAACAAGGTCCAACGAATCCATCCATAGACCACCCCCCTTTCGTCAAAGCCAGGGATTCCCCCTGCTCGATGAGTGATCATGCCCTCGTCTCCTGAGAGCACTGCCATCCTGACAAGTTTTCATTCGCCGAGGCAACAGTTCGCGCTCAGGTTTCTCAAGGAATTTCCCCAGACGTCATCTCGCCCGGCCGGTGCGGCACCTCAGGTGCGAGGCCCGGACTCGGGCGTGCAGTTCAGAGCGGTGGCCAGCTGGACCACGTGCATCGCCCATGGCGCTGAGACCCACTGCCCGGGGCCCATCGTGCGAACCTCCCACCGGGAGTCGCTCAGCAGGGCCAGATTGCTGTTCACGTACTGCGTGGCGTTCGGGCCCACGGTGAACGTATTCGTCGGAGTGGTCGACGACGAGGAGGCGAACCGCTGGATCTGGTAGCCCTGGCGGGGAATTGTGCCTGGGGCGTGGGTCCAGTTGATGGTCAGCCGCCCCAGGAGCAGAGAGCCCGTGCAGCTCAGACTCGCCACCGGCGGGACCGTCGCCGCAGAGAGCGTGGCCGAGCGGGCCGGCTGCTGATGGGTCCAGGAGGCCTCGGTCTGCTCCACCGGGGCTGCCGTCCCGGAGAGTCCCAGAGACAGCAGGCCCAGCACTGCCAGGCCGGCCAGGGTGCGTCTCATGGGCCCACCTCTTGATCCATGCGGAGCTGCCGCCGGCGTTCACTATTCTTCCGAGCGCGCAGCAGCATCCTGCCCAACAGCATAGAGAGCAGCGCCGCCGCCAGCAGCACCAGCACCGAGATTCCCGTGCTGGCCAAGCCTTCATCCTGCTCGACCTCCGGTGCCGCCTCGGGGTCTGATCCTGCGTCAGAGTCGTCTGCAGGCGGCGTGGAGGGGTCAGGGGAGGGGCCGGGGGAGGGATCCGGCCCTGGCGGCGTCGTGGAGAGCTCCTCTCCTTCCGCCTCCGCATGCACCCGCAGGCTCGAGACCAGGCCCTGCATCCCCGGGCCGGCGCCTGGAGGCAGAGAGATGACCAGCCGCAGCCACCGGTCCTGCTCAGAGCTGTGCTCCATCATCCATTCCACGGAGTCATCGCGGCCCACTGCTCCACTGGACCGCAGCACCTGATGCCCGGACTCGCAGTGCGAGGTGTGGGCGTCGTCCGGGGCCTCAAGGCCCTCGGCGTCCTCCCACGGCTGGGCACAGGACTCCACTTGCACGTGCAGCGGGAACTCCCCGGAGCTGCTGATCCCGGTCCGCACCACCCCCGGATCAGGGGCCTCCACGGAGACGCCGACCTCCCACAGCGCTGAGGTGCCCGGCGCCAGATTCAAGGACGACTCCGGCCGGTAGGCCGAGGTCAGTCGCAGATGCTCGCCCTGGACGACTTCCACCACGGGCTGCTCTCGACTCGCCATGCCAGCCTGGGCAGGCGCCCCTGGGGACAGTCCGGCCATCCCGAGCCCCACCGTGGAGACCAGGAGAGCGCTGGCGCCCATGCTGCCTGCGTGCCGGGGTCGATGCGGAGCATCGGGGGGATCGCCGCCGTCGGCGTCATCATCAGGCCCGTTCCGGGAGGAGGCTCCGCCCCGCGGCCAGAACGCCCACCCCACCAGCAGTGCCGCTGCCACGGTGATCGTGCCCATCATCCACGGATCCCCCATCCGGTGGATGGGCTGGGCCAGACCCGGCACCGACCACAGCACCTCGCGGACCTCCGTCACCGTGTAGGGGTGGGGGTCCTCGGAGTCGTTGGCATCGCCCTGCATGGTGATCACACGTTCAGCGTCGGTCTCCCCTGGGATCACCGAGGTCACTCGGTGGGTCACCGGCATCGCCGCGGGCCGGTCCACCGTCACGACGTCGCCCACCGCGATCTCCTCGGCTGGGATCTCCCGCACCACGGCCGCGGAGCCCTGCGGGATCGTGGGGTCCATGGAGCCGGTGCGGAACAGGATCAGCGAGATGCTGAAGAAATGGGCGCAGATGACCAGCACGATCGCCGCCAGCCCCGCCACAGAGACGAGCCACAGCAGAGCCTCCACCAGCACATGACGCACTCTGGACATCGGAATCACTCGCTCGAGCTGGTGCCCACGGCGTGCCACAGCGGCGTGGCCGTGGCGCCCTGGACAGAGTTCGGAGCCTCGGACGACAGGGTCAGCTCCAGGCAGTAATGGACCACCGCACCCTGGTTCCCTGCCACCGACTGGCTCGAACCGGCGTCACCGGTCAGTGACGTGCCGCGCGGGATCACCTGCGAGCCGCCCTCGAAGGTGGACGCGTTGCAGGTGGTGCCGGCCACAGTGCGCACTCCGTAGGTCATCGCAGAGGACAGTGTCCCGGTGTTGCCGTCGTCACCCTGCAGCTGCACGGTGCCGCCGACAGAGCCGGAGGCGGTGCGCACGCTGAACAGGGCATAGGTGCGTGCCCCCGGGGTGAGATTGCTGGTGGTCGAGAAACTCAGCTGGTGGGGGGCTTCAGCGGTCGTGGTCGAGTAGTTCGCGCCGTCGGGGGAGCCCTCCAGCGTGAAGTGACCCGCAGAGACGGTCCCGCCGGCGTATTCGGAGTCGTTCCACGCCGCCAGGGTCACCGAGGCGCCGACGCCGAGGACGAGGCCGCTGGCCAGCAGCGCCCGGACCTGTCTCGACAGACGGCGCCGGCTCCGGCGACGACGGCGCTCCCTGCGAGTGGTGAGCGCCTGGTCTGTCATGGAGTGTCGACAGAGGTCGCGGTGACCTCCCAGATCACCTCGGTGGTGTCAGCCTGGACGAAGTCATCGTCGCTGGCCGAGACTTCGAAGCACAGCAGCACCGGGGTCCCGGCGGCTCCGTCACCGGCGGTGAGGTCGAAGGTGGTGGTGCTGCCGATTCCGGTGCTCAGGTCCGCACCTGAGGCCACCGAGGTGCCGGAGGAGGCGTCGGCGGCATTGCAGTTGTCAGGGTCCGCGTAGACCTCATAGGACATGTGGTCAGCATTCTCACCGGAGGAGGAGACCACGCCGATGCCGTCAGAGGCCTCCACGGTGCCGTTGATCGTGGTGTCTGCGTCCAGCCGCACATAGAACGGGGCGTAGACCGTCTGGCCCGGAGTCATGTTGTCCGCGGCGAAAGTCAGCTGAGCCGCCTCGGCGGCGGTGTCGTGCTCGTCATAGTCGCTGCCGTCGGTGGACCCCTCCAGGTTGAACGAGGCCGAGCCGAACAGCCCTTCGGCGAACTCGGAGTCGTTCCAGGCCGCCAGGGTGACAGCGGCGCCGACGCCGAGGACGAGGCCTCCGGCGAGCACGGCTTGGACCTTGCGGCGGCGGGTGGTCTTCTGCTCGGGCGTGCGGTTCTCGGTCATGGGGTTCCCCTCATCGTGGTGAAGCTCCCCCACATGCGTGCGTATGCGGCCCGGAAGCCCATGGCGCTCCGAGGAGAGTCTCCCTGAATGTAATGCGCGTAACCGAGTCCCGGCAAGGGGTCGTGACCGGTGGCTTAGTCCAGGGCGGGTGCGAGCCGCCGAAGCAGGGGGTTCCGTGCGAGGCCACGTGCCCACGCACTGGAGGGCACGCCCAGGTCACGCAGCAGGTTCAGCACCACCACTGCGGCGGTGATGCCGACCAGTTCCTGCAGCTGGGCCGCTGAGTACCCGGAGGCCTCCCCGGTGTGGGTGAAGGAGTTCCTGACCCGCGCGGCCCGGTCCGCCCACTCTTGTGCCGGCAGGTTGACGGTGATCGTCTCGTCCAAGGAGACCCGCTCCGCCATGGCGGCGAGCTTGATCCGCAGTGTGGCGTCCTTGCGCTGGCGCTTGGAACGGCCGTCAGTGGTGGCGAACAGGGCCTCGGCCGAGGCGACGAGCACCAGGAGGTTCATCTCCGCGAAGCGGTGCGGTGAGCGCAGCGCGCCCATGAAGAGATCCACGGCGACCCGATGCTGGAGCCGGAGGGCATACCACCGGGGCAGCAGGGTCTCGAAGGGGGCGTCAGCAGAGGAGAACACCAGGGTGCCGCCGCCGGCGGGCGGCCCGGCGTGGGCCAGGCCCTGCCGCCAGAACAGCGCGGCGTCAGGGGAATCCTGGTCTGTGCGGAGCTGCGCCCATAGGGGAGCGGGGGGCGCCAGGGTGGCCAAGGTGATCAGGTCCTGCACGGTGTGGAAGTGCTGGCGGACCTCGTCGACGGACAGGCCTGGGCCCTCAGCACTGAGCCGCATCGACAGCGGAGCCGGCCGGTCCTGCGCCTCCGGACCGAGCGGGCCCTGGCCGGGGCTTTCGGCTGCTGAAGGGCCTGCGGCGGCGCGCTCCACGGTGAAGTGCAGGGAGTGGGCATCGCGGGCGTGTGTGGTCAGGCAGGGCACAGCGATCCGCACGGGATCGATCGGCCCTGCGTCGAGGTCGTGCGTCGTCGCCGAGCCGGCGGGAGTCATCCATGAGGCGAGTTCCGGAATCTCGGCGACGGCCTCCTGGAAGCAGTGCTCGTCGGCCGAGTCCACTCGTGCGCCGCGCAGCACCACATCTGCCACCAGATCCTCTGCGGAGGCCTTGTTCTCGGGGTTCTCGGGGTCGGCGAACTCGAGTCCTGTGACGCCCAGCAGCGTGATCGGTTCGCCCGGGATCTGCCCGGCGGATGAGCCCGTCTCCCCGTGGCAGACGGCGTCATCGGCGGTCGGAGCGCCGGAGGCTGCGAGCGCGCGTGTGGAGCTCGCCGACGGTTCCCCCAGTATGAGCCGGCCGCCGGTGGAGATGCTGAAGGTCAGAATGCCGCCGCGACGGTCAGTCGCGGCGGCCGCGGGCCACCAGGTGCCCGAGAGTCGATGGTGCAGGGTCACAGTAGGGATTCCTCAGAGCGGAAGGGTATGTCGCAGTCCCGCAGAGTGAACCTCGCAGGCGGGGTTGCGGGCAGGGTCGGGGGTGTCGCCCCAGCCTTGTCACGACTGCGTGCCAGACTTCAGCTTACGCGCGTAGCCGCACGACGGGGCGACCGTCATAATGCACTCATTGAAGCACCACTCGGCGGCCGGGGTCGAAACTCGTCAGTCACATTCTTCTGACCTGGGGCTCGGCCAAAGCGGGTGGGCACTCTGCCTGCCTGAGCAGATCACTGCGGATGCCGGCTTGCGCCGATGTCCTCCGATCCAGGGGGCGGTCAGAGCGCTTGCACAGAGACAGGGGGAATTCCACAAACATTTTCTATTGGTTTAAATTTTGATGTAGTCTTGGCATAGTTCATGGTAATTCATTTCGTTTCGGGAACCAACTGTTGCGGTTAATCGAGTTGTCCTGCTCCTGACATGGGTGGCCTGTTCTTCGCGTTCCAGGCCGGGGCATCCGAACCAGAGCGGATGTCCTTCCGGCTGCAGCCGTAGCGGGGAACCAGCGATCAAGGACGAATGATGCTCGAGACTCACCCGTTCGGCCTCGAGAGGGCCCCTTGTCTCCCTCGAGGAGCGTCCTTCGCGCTCGCCCGCGCCGCTCTGAGTCGGCACATCGCCGACGCCGTGGCACCCGTGGTCCTGATCTCGGGACCATACGGCTCTGAACGAACTGGACTGATCCCTCACAGCGCGCCCCGGGGATGGGCCGCTGTGGAGCTCGTCCCCTCGCAGGAGATCCAGGGCGCCCCACTGACGCGTCGGCTCGAGGTGCTGGACAATTTCAGCGGACCTGCTCATGAGGCGGCCACGTCGCTGCTGTCGGACCCGGCGGCCGATCCCGACCTCGAGCGCATCTTCGTCTTCGCCCACGCGGACCTGCTCGACGACGAATCGCTGGCCGTCATCGACGAGCTGGTCCGCAGCCAGCGGATCGTCGTCCTGCTGTCCAGCATGGCATCGTCGCACCTCGCCCTGCGGTTCGCCAGGGTGCTGAACAGTCCGCGCGGCCTCCACCTGGAGTTGGCCCCGCTGAGCCTGGAAGAGACTCAAGACCGTCTGGCTCAGCAGCTCGAGGAGCCTCCGACGGCGGCTCTGACCCGGTATCTCCACACATGCTCTGACGGAGCCCCAGAGAGTCTCATGCGCCTGGCCCGCAGAGGACTCGCCGAAGGATGGATCGGCTCGGTGGACGCGCGCAGCGTGGTGCTGGGATCTCCGTCATGGATGGATCACCTGGAGGCTCAGGCCAGCCTCGATCGCCTGCGCACCAGAATCGGGGGTATCGCCCTCGATGCCCTGCGGGCCGTGGCCCTGCGCGGCGAGATGCCACTGGACGAGGCGATGTCGGTGTTCCAGCCGCATCGAACCCTCTTTTCGTTGGAAGAGTCCGGACTGCTCATGATCAGGCCGGAAGGGGTCTCGGTTCGCCGAGAGACTCACCGACAGGCACTCATCATGGCCCGCGAGCCGGTCTCTGACCCACCCTCGACCCCGGAGGGTGTTCTCCATACACGCTCCGTCGGTGCAGAGATCACCAGCGAGGCGGCACGCCGCACCGGCTGGGCGCTGCTCGAACGGGGCCTGCTGGCACAGGCGCGGTTCGTCGCGGAGGCCCTGCCGACCCAGGACGCCTCACGGGGGACCCTCGAGGCCTGCTGTGACCTGGTGGCTGGCGCCCCTCGCCGGGCACTGCGTCAGCTCGTACCGATCGCAGCCGCCGGTGACCTGACCGCTGCCGCACTCATCGCCCTCATCCACGCCACTGTGCTCGAGGACACAAGAGCGGGGGCGCAGAGTCTCTCGAACCTCTCCGCCATGGCCGGCCAGGCGCCGGAGGTCCAGGACCTCATCGAGGCGCTCCGGCAGATCCACCTGTCACTCTGCGAGGACATGGGCAGCGAGGCTCCCGACGAGTCTGACCAGCTGCCTCCCAGCACTGAGGCCACCAGCCCCTGCCGGACACCCGCGACGTCAGCACTCGACCTGGCGGGCATGGGCCGCGTGCTCCTGCAAGTCCTGGAAGCTTTCTCTGAGGCCGCCGGGCAGTCGCCGTCCGCACCTGCGACAGTCGCGAAGATCTCGGAGATCTCCTTCCATGACGTCCCGATCGTCTGTGCCTCCTGGGCGGTCTCCTGTCTGGCAGCTGCCCGACTCCTGACTCTGCCGCAGGAGGACATCATTCCCGAGAGGTGGGTCCGGGGCGAGCCTCCGGGAAGATCGCTCCTGCGGGTCAACGCCACTGAGGCGCTCGAGATGCTGCACGCGATGATGTCCGGGGAGGGCACCGATGATCTGCGGCGCCGTATGGAGGACCTCTGGGCGCAGTACGAGGGTGGACTGCCCCAGGGCTTCCTGCGGCGGCCCTTGCTGGAGGCCCTCGACTTCGCCGTCGAGGGTGGCCGGACGGAGGACCTTCTTGGCCCCACCGAGTACATTCCCCGACGGTCCGGCTCCATCACGGAAGCCTCCTGGGGCCACATGCTCACGGCGGTGGGCCGTGTGCTGGGTCTCGCCGCACGCGGTGACGTGAGCCAGGTCGACGTCGCACGGGAGCTTGCACCCGCATGCCTGGTGATGCGCAGACTGGTGATCCGGTGCGTAGTCCTGCGCGGAATTCACGAGCTTGACGCCCCAACGCTGGCGGTGCTGGAGGCCCAAGCGCGCGCGTTGGACGTGGAGGACGAGATCCTCGACCTGTTGACGGCTCGGCTCACCGGAGACGCTCCGCGCTTCGCCATGGCTGCCGAACTGGTGGAGATCCACTGGCCTCGCAGCGGACTTGGCCGCAGCATCGGGGGGCGTCTCAGTGACCTGCGAAGAGCCGCGGAAGTTACCACGAAGACAGCAGGGCAGCGCGACCTCCTCTCGGCCCGGGAGCAGGAGGTCGCCGATCGTGTCTTTCAGGGCCTCTCGCTCGCCGAGATCGCAGACTCCCTGCGGATCTCCATCCGCACGGTGCAGAGCCACGTCCGCAACACCTATCGCAAGCTGGACATCAGGTCACGTACCGAACTGCGAGCCCGCCTGACCGCCACGTCCCTGGACCGCCCATGACTCAGCTGCCTCTCCACATCAAGCCCACGGGTCTGAGACTCCCTCCCGACATGTCTCGTTGGTTCCTCGAAGACCCCTCGGGAGACTCCTGGATCCTCCACCTTCCTGGCTACTGGGGAGTGGACGGCATGCTCGAGGAGCTCCACCGTGCCGGGCCGGTGGCGGTGATCGACGGCATCGGCGGCACCGTGCCCGCGCCGCCGGAGGTGGGCCCTTCCGGGCTCTCGGGTGAGGCGGCGAACGGCCTTGTCGTCCTGCTCTGGCCCGGGCTCCTCGCCGACGACGTGCTGGACGACGTACTGGCGCTGTTCCTGAAGGGCCGACGCCGCCTGCTGGTCATGGTCCGCTCCTCCCACGACCTCCCGGTGCGACTGGCCGACCTTGAGGCCGCCGGCCGGCTGCGCAGCGTCATCCCGGGCAGCCTCAGCGTCCGCGACCTGGGAGCGCAGGCGCGCCGGAGACTGGGCGGGCCGATGTCCCTGATGGTGCTGCGCCGACTCCAGCGCCTCTCCGCCGGACGCCCGGTGCTGGCCGACAGGCTGCTGGAGCTGGCCCAGGATGTCGGCGTCATCCGGGAGTTCTCCGGGTACTGGGAGTGGGACGGGGACGAGGAGGCGCTGCACGGCGCGCTGGCCGAGGTGGCGGACGGCGTGCTGACGGGACTCGATCAGGAGGAGATGGAGCTCCTCACCCTGGTCGCCGTCACCGGCCGCTTGCCCGAACGCCACGCCGTGACCGCCTCGGGAGACCGGGCGTTCCGGAGCCTCATGGCACAGGGAATCCTGGCTTACGAGGACCAAGCTGCCCGTGGCTTCGCCGACATCAGGATCAGTGCCGAAGCTGTGCGCTCCATGATCGTCACCAGAATGCGGTGGACCGACCACCTGCGCTGGTGGTACGAGCGGGGCCGCCACATCCCGGCGGACTCCGGGGGCATCGCCTCCTGGACTGCACTGACCTGGTGGCGGGTCCGGGCCACAGGCCCGATCGACGACGCCACCGCTGAGAAGCTGGCGCGCCAGAGCCTCGCCGGCTCCTGGTATCGGACGGTGCGAGAGCTCGTGGACCTGACCGAGGTCCCGTCCGCCACCCTGCTCGTACTGGCGGCTCGCGCCGACCACGCCCTCGGGGATGTCGACTCCGCCCTGCGTCGGCTCGCCAGGCTGCCCTCTGCGGCAGATTCCGCAGAGATCCGCCAGGCGATCCTGGTCGCCGAGCGGATCCGGATCTTCCACCCGGAGCGTGCTGGAGCCGTGGCGGCCGAGCTGCGCCGACGTGCCGGCGACGAGTCTCCTACACCGGTCCTGGACAGGATCCGGGCCCTCGCCCACGACGCCGGCGCCACTGACGAGCTTCTCGGGGAGCTTCGCGACCTGCGTGCTGTCGTGAACTGCGAGGAGTCCCTGGTCAGCCTGCTCTGGGCCGGTGTCCTGCTCGGCTTCAGACACCAGCCGGACATCGGCCGGGAGGTCCTCTCCACGCTGATCGACGCCTTGCGTCGCGAAGGAGGGTATCCGGACCTGGAGGAGTGCGCGGTGGCGGTGCTGCTGCTGATCTCCGCCACCTCCGGATGGCGGATCGACATGCTCCGGGTCGAGACGGATGTCTCGAACGAGCGGCGCCTGCGCAGCCCCGGGCTCGCCGGCGTGGCGGACCAGCTGGCCGCCGTCGCGGCTCTGCAAGATGACAGGCTGCACCTGGCGCATCGGCACGCGTCCTCAGCGGCTCGGATCCATGCGCGCGGAGACAGCTTCGGCCAGCACTGGTTCAGCCAGGCCCTGGCCGTGGGCGCGGCCGGGTGCATGCCGGGGCGCTCACCCGCCCGAGAGGAGAGCCCTGTGGGCGCGCTGGGACCCGCTGAGGGCTTCCCCTGGCTCCGGCTGGTCGGCGAAGGGCTGAGGGACCTGGCCGCAGGGCATTCCCCCGAAGAGCTGAGAACCCGTCTGGAAGGCCTCGCCGCAGAGGCCGAGGAGGCGGGGGAGACGGTCCAGGCGCAGGTGCTTCTGCTGCTGGCGCTGCTGCGCGGGTCCCCTGCCGCCGCCCAACGGGTGATGGCGTCCCCGTGGAAGGACGATCCGGGCCGAGCCCGGCTGACCGCCCTGCTCGCCGAGGCCCAGAACACTGACGCTGTGGCACGGACGCTCGACGTCGCCGAACACCTCCTTGTGACACACTCACGACTGTTCGGGCTCTCGGTGCTCGCGCGCCTGTGGGACCGCCGGGCGCAGCTGGAGCGTCCGCTGCGGATCCGGCTGATCAATCTGGTGCTGGACACCCAGCGCCGTGAGGGTGAGGATCCGAGCGTCCTCAGCAGGACCTTCGACCTCGAGCTCGACGCCCGAGAGCGGGCCGTCCTTGAAGGGCTGCGCGCTGGACACCCCATCTCCCGGATCGCCCGCGGGCTCAGCCTGTCGCCGCGCACTGTCGAAGCCGCGATCTCCGCGCTGCTGCACCGCTTCGGCTGCGACAATCGGATGGAGCTTCTCTCCCTCCGCCTCGGAGCCAAGGACTAGCCAGCTCGCTCCTCGGAGCCCCTCTCGGGCCGCCTCTGTGATGCCTCTGACCTTCCGGGGCATTGTGCTGACCTGCCGTGATGCGGAGAGTGCGCAGGGCAGTCTCCGCCCGCATGGTTCTCCTCGGGATCCTCTGCTGACCTGACCCTCGGGCAAGGCGCACACGGCGTCGACGACCCCGCGGGTCAAGACGCAGGGCCCGGCTACAGACCCTGGTGCAAGAGCGGATTCCGCCCTCTCCCGCCCGGCCCTAGGTTGAGAAGTGTCGCTTCGGTCGCCGATCGACGACGACCGAAGGGAAGATGAGATGGGTGGGAATCCCCCTGATCAGGCTCGTTCCGGAGCCTTCACGCAGAGCGCACGTGTTCCGGTGCTGGATGTGAACGTCACTCCGTTGACTCGTGACCAGCTGCTGAGCAGCGTCGCCACGGCGATCGGCGGGGGCCGCCGGCTGACCATTGCAGGTCACAATCTGCATTCCGTCTACCTCACGCGAACCGACGCGCAGTTCCGCCGGTTCTACGAGGATGCCGAACTCAGGCTCATCGACGGCATGCCCCTGCTCTCCGCTCTTGACCTCACCGCCCTGTGCGGCGGGCGCCCCCGGTGGGGTTCGCGGCACCGCCTGGGATCCACCGATTGGATCCCCCAGGTGATGCACCTGCCGAGCGTCCGTCGCATCGTGCTGTTCGGCGCCTCCGAGGCCTCCAACAGACAGGCGGTGCAGACGCTCGGAGAGAGGGCCGAGCAGACCGAGCTGCTCGGCATCCCCGCCGACCCCTGGAATCCTGAGGACCTCGACGCCGTCGCGGCGCAGATCCGGGCATTCGGCCCGCAGCTGCTGCTGATCGGCATGGGCATGCCGCTGCAGGAGCGACTCGCCGCAGCACTGCGTGCCTGCACCAGCGTGGCAGTCATCGCCACAGTGGGCGGGGCGATCGACCAGCTCTCCGGCACACAGTCCCTGGCGCCCCGCTGGATCGGCAGAACCGGTCTGGAGTGGGCCTGGCGGCTGGCCTCCGACCCGCGACGATTCGCCGGTCGCTACCTGGTGGAGCCGTTCCAGCTGGCCAGGCTGATCCTGCGAGGTGCGGCATGAGCGCCCCCAGCAACGGACACCCGCACACCACACCGCAGGTCACCGCCGTGATCCCCACCGTCGGCCGTCCGAGCTTGCGTGCCGCGGTCCGCTCGGCCCTGAACCAGACGATCCCGACCGAGCCGCTGGTCGTCGTCGATGATCCGGATGCGCTCTCCGCTGTCCAGACCCGGCTCCGCGGGCTCGACTATCGACTGGTCTCCACCGCGGGACGTCAAGGAGGCGGCGCCGCCCGCAACCTCGGCGTGCAGTTCGCCGAGACCCCGTGGGTGGCGTTCCTGGATGATGATGACGACTGGGTCGCCGACAAGTCCGAACGTCAGATCGAGCACGCGCTGGGTCGCGCGCCCACGACGGCTCGCAGGTCCGAGAACGGCGCCCCGGGCACCGACTCGGTACCCGCTGACGTGGCCGTCTCCTGCCGGGCGCTCCTGGTGGGAGCCGGCACCCGGGCCGTGCCGGAGCGCCCCTATCGATCCGAGACGGACGAGCTCGGCGGTGTCGCGCCCGGAGTGGGCGCCTATGTGCTTGACCGCTCCACCGTGCGCCTGCGCCGGCACTTCCTGCAGACCTCGACCCTGCTCTGTGCGCGGGAGACCGCGCTGGACGTGCCGTGGCGCGAGGAGCTGACCCGCCACCAGGACTGGGACTGGCTGATCCGGCTCGAGAGCGCCGGAGTCCACATCGACACGGTCCCGGACATCCTGGTGCGTGTCCAGCAGGGCAGCCCGGGTTCCGTCTCGCGCAGTGCGAACTGGTTGGGGAGCCGGGACTGGCTGGAATCCCTGACTCCCGACGACGTTCCACCGGCCGCCCGCGCCGACTTCACCGCCTCCGTGGTGGCCCGCGGAGCGCTCGCCTCCGGCGACGTGAGCCGTGGTCTCGGCGAGCTCTTCAGCGGTCTGCGCGCAGGAGCCCACCCGGCAGCCTTGCTGGTGGGGCTCAGCGGACTGGCTGTCACGAGGCGAGCGCGTCATGGCTGAGCGCAGCTGGGCGAACGCCTTCCTCCGCACCGCCGGGCTGCGCGTCGCCGTGCTGCCGCTCTCGGCCGTGCTGACGCTGACCAGCGCCGGGCTCACCATGCACTTCGCCGGCGCGGCCGCCTTCGGGCTCATCACTTTGGTGGCCCAGCTGCGCATGGCGCTGCCCTTCGCGGACCTGGGGCTCGGCGCCGCCGTCTCCCGGGCAGTGGCCCAGGCCGACTCCTCGGTGGAGGCGGATCGAGCGGTGGCGGAGCTGATCCGCCGCACCAGCCGGCTGCTGGGCATCGTCGGTCTGATCGGGACCTTCGCCGCCGTCCTGGTGGGGTACGCCGGATTCTGGTCCTGGCTCTTCAGCGCCCCGGAGGCGCTGCACGGTCAGCTCGACGTCGCCATGACGATCTCGCTGGTGCTGTTCTTCCTCACCCTGCCGCTCGGACTGGCCGAACGGGTCCTCGTCGGTCAGGACCGGGCTGATCTCCTGGTCCTCCTGGGGCTCGTCCCCGGCGCGATCACCCTGGTCTATGTCTATGCCGCCGGCGTGGCGGGGGTGAGCCCCATGTGGCTGGCCCTCGGACTGCCATTGGGGATGGTCATCTTCCTGCTGCTCTGCCGCCGGGCGGCGGACTATCCCACGGCAGGCCGGACAGCCGGGGGCGGCCGCGCGACGGCGGGCCCCTCGATGACGCACATCCTGCGCGGTGGACTGCCGGTGCTGCTGGCCTCGGTGGGATTGGTCCTGCTGGAGCAGCACGGCCGCATCGTGCTGGCGGCCACCGCCACCGCCGAGCAGCTCAGCGAGTACGCGCTGGCCCTGCAGCTGTACATGCCCATCTACTCGGTGATGCACATGGCCGCCATCGTGTTCTGGCCGCGATTCTCCGTCTCGCTGGACCGGAGCCTGTGGCTGCGCGCCAATGCTGCGCTGATCGGCCTGGGGAGCGCCGCCGCCGTCGGGTATCTGTGCCTGGCCCGCCCGGTCTCTCGACTGATCAGCGGCGGAGAGCTTCAGCCCTCCTGGTCCCTGACCATCGCGATGACGGTCCTGCTGGTGGCGCAGTCCGCGCACCTGACACAGGTCAACCTGCTCACCGACCGTCCCGGATACCGCCGCCAGGCCGCGATGTCCTGCTCGGCGCTGGTGTGCGTGGTGCCGCTGACCCTCCTGGGGGTCCAGCACGGGCTCGGTGCGACGGCGCCCGCGGTGGCGATGATCGCCGTGATCGTCGTGCTGCAGGTCATCCCCGGGATGCTGGTGGCCGCTCGACGGGTCAGCCCGTCCGCACCGAGAATCTCTGACCTTCCTGCTGACCACTCGACCGTTCAAGACCTGACGAGGAGCACCCCCCGATGAGGACCACTCTGCGACGTCTCCTGGAACCCGTGCCTGATCCGCTCGTGCGGCACATGATGTATCGCCGCCGCTTCGGCCGCTGGGGAGACTTCCGTGACGCGCCCCGGTTCACCGAGCTCCTCACCCGGAGGATGCTGCAGGAACGGAGCCAGCAGATCGCCTGGACCTGTGACAAGGTCCGGATGAAGGCCCATGCCCTCCGGATCTGCCCGGACCTGCGCGTGCCCGAGACCCTCTGGCGCGGCTACGACCTCGCCGACCTCGACCTGGCCGGGCTGCCGGACCGCTGGGTGATCAAGCCGAACCATGCCAGCGGCATGGTCGCCTTCGGGGACCGGGAGACGACGCCGGCGCAGCTCCGGCGCCTCACCCGCGGGTGGCTGCGCACCTATGACCGGGCGGCACTGGGGGAGTGGGCCTATCGCTGGGCCGACCACTCCCTGCTCGTCGAGCCCGACATCAGCCAGGACCGGGGTAGGGATCTTGTGGACTACAAGTTCTACGTGTTCCACGGTGAGGTGAAGATGCTGCACCGCTCTTCGGGCCGGTTCACCGCCGGCCACCGGGAACGCTTCTACTCCCCGGACTGGCAGGTGCTGGACCTCTTCAACGGCGTCTCCCAGGAGCCGGAGTCCCCGGCACCGGCTTCTTTGGAGCGGATGGTGGAGCTCGCCGAGGCCCTGGCGCGCGGGTTCGAGTTCATGCGCGTGGACTTCTATGAGATCGACGGCGTCCCCTGGTTCGGTGAACTCACCCCCTATCCCTCGGGCGGCATGGACCCCTTCGAACCGGAGCAGTTCGACCTCGAGATGGGTCGATGGTGGACGGGTCGGCAGGAGGCGGGGATCTCATGAGCCTCGAGATGCTGCCCACCTCCGAGCTCCGCAGCCTGAGCCACCCGGGCGTCGACCTCCGCCCGCCCTCCGCCTGGCGGGTGGTCCCGCCGCTGCAGGTCCAGGGTCTGCCCGCAGGCCTCGGGACGACGACGCCAGGCGGGACGAGCGAACTCCGGCGCTGGAGACGGGGTCTGGCCCGGCGCATCGCGGTCAGCGACGGCCTGATCATCCTCCTGGTCCTGGGAGGCCTGCACCTGGCCGGAGCCCTCACCTCCACCGCGCAGGGCCTGCTGGCCTCCGGCGGTGTGCTGGCCCTGTGGATGCTCCTGCTGGCCCTCTGCCGCACCCGGAACGCCCGGATCCTCGGATCCGGGGCCCAGGAGTTCCTCGGCCTCGCGGCGGTCTCGGCCACGGTGATGTGGATGACCGCCGTGGGCAGTCTGATCCTCGATGAGGCCTCGCTGCGGGCCGGGGCGCTGCTGGCCGTCCCAGCCGGAGCCCTCCTGCTGTTCGTCGGCAGGCTCGTCTGGCGCCATCGCCTGCGCCGCCACTGGGACACCGGTGTGGGGCTGCACCGCGCACTGGTCATCGGGGAGGACGGCAAAGCCCGGCACATCGCCGACCACCTGCGCCGCCTCGGACCGGTCAGCGGCTACCAGGTGGTGGAGCTGCTCGTCCGCGAGGCCGGGCAGCCCCTCTCTTCTCCCGGCCCGTCCACCCTGGCAGGACTCACGGAGACCGAGGCCGCGGATCCTGAGCAGATCATCCGGCACGCACGGGACGCGATCACCCGCGACGCCGTCGACACCGTGATCCTCACCAGCGCCGACCAGCTCACGCCCCGCGCGCTGCGCGAACTCGGATGGGCGCTGGCCGCGCTCGACGTCGACCTCGTCGTCGCACCCTCCCTGAGCGAGATCAGCCAGGGCAGGCTGCATACGCGCAGCGTGGACGGCATGCCGCTGATGCACGTGGACTCCCCGCGGCTCAGCGGCGGCGCCGCGGCGCTGAAGAGGGCCTTCGACATCGTCTTCGCCCTGACGGCCCTGCTGGCCATCGCTCCCGTGCTGGTGGCCGCGGCAGTGGCCGTCAGGCTCGACTCGCCGGGGCCGGTGTTCTTCTCCCAGACCCGCGTGGGCCTGCGTCACTCGTCGTTCCAGATGCTGAAGTTCCGGTCGATGGTGGTCGACGCGGAGGCGCGTCGTGAGGAGCTGCTGAGCACCTCCGAGGGCAACGCGGTGATGTTCAAGATGCGTCGCGATCCTCGGGTGACCCGGGTAGGGACAGTCATCCGCAGATACAGCATCGACGAGCTGCCACAGTTCCTCAACGTGCTGCGCGGAGACATGTCCGTGGTCGGGCCGCGGCCGCCGCTGGTCAGCGAGGTCGAGGCCTATGACGAGAACTCCCAACGGCGCCTGCTGGTCAAACCCGGGATCACCGGGCTCTGGCAGGTCGGCGGCCGCTCGGACCTCAGCTGGGAGGATTCGGTCCGCCTGGACCTCTACTACGTGGAGAACTGGTCGCTGGCCGGGGACGTCGGCATCGTGCTGCGGACCCTCCGTGCGGTCCTGCGGGGGGCGGGTGCCTACTGAGCCTCGGCAGGGACCACAGGACCCGCGCCGGTGAACCGACGCTCAGAGTCGCCGACCGACAGGCCGGCCACCCACGTGACGACGATCAGGGGAACCCCATGACACCACACTCATCCCGCGAGGCCGCCGGCTGCTGGTGGCCCGCAGGAGCACCAGGGTCGGCGTTGTCCGGCACGGTCACCGGTGCGCTGCTCGGTGAGGAAGCGCCCCCCGCGGCCCTTCGACTGACCCTGGAGGCGTCCGCACCGGAGAACGCGCAGGCGATGATCGCCGCCCTGCGCCGCCCGCCGGCGGTGCTCCACGGCCTCCTCGACGGCCGCGCCGCCACGGCCTGGACGCGTGAGGTCATGGCGGAGACCGGCACCCTGTACGTCGAGCTCGAGGTGCTCCTGATCGGGGCGCATCTCATGGGTTCCGAGGATCGCCGTCTGCAGGAGGCCGAGATGCGTCTCGACAGCCTCCAGGTGGGGCAGATCCTGGTGGGTGCCGGGCCCTGGACCGGCTCGCTCCCGCTGGGCGGGGACGCATCCGACTCCGCACCCCCGGCGGGCACCGGTCAAGCCTCGGACGCAGGACGCTCGCGGATCCTCGTGGAGCGAGTGGAGGAGTCCGAGACGGTGATGCGAGTGCATATCCTGCCGAGCCGAGCGGCCTCGGTGCCGGAGATCCTCGAGCAGCTGAGAACCGTCACTGATCTGCTGGCCTTCGCCTGGCTCGAGACGTCCCCCGCGCTCACCTTCGAGGCAAGGGTCCACGGCGACGACAGTCGCCTCCTCGACGACTACCGGGTGACCTGCTCCGCACCGGGGACGCATCTCGGTGCGGGAGAGCGGGCACGCCCGCGCGTCGGGGGACCGCTGTTCACCGGCGAGCAGCGGCCCTTCGCGAAGCTGCTGGAGGCCTGGCGCGTCCTGCGCACCCGACACCGCACCTCGTTGACGATGCTGGTGGCCGCCAGGGCGCTCCCCGAGGAGTTCCAGGAGGCTGCGCTGCTGGTCCTGCTCGGCTCTGCGGAGGCGCTCTACGCCACCTCCTCCGGCCTGCGGCGCCGGGAGATCAAGGACTCGACCCTGCGGCGGAAGCTGGAGCACCTTGCCGACCGTGTCAGCTTCCACGAGGTCATGCCGCACCAGGTGACCGCCGCCGCATGGGCGGAGCAGGCGGCCAGGCTGCGGAGCACCTTCACGCACAGCGGGCGGGTGGACTCCGGGTCCCAGGCCGAGCTGCGTCATATGGCGAAGCTGACCGCCGGCGTCGTGGTCCTGGCGCTGCTGCGCGAGCTGGGCATCCCTGCAGCGGAGGGCCGGCAGCGACTGCCCGGCCACCTGGCGCTGCGTGACGACATGCCTACACCTCGTGGCACGCCTGAGCGACGCCGGGGCGACCCCGCTCAGGGACCGCCACCAGCACGCGGGGGGAAGACCCCGACCCCTCGTGACGTCGGAACCCGGCCCCAGAGGCCAGCGAGGAGATCATCATGAGCATCGCGAGCACATCCCCGGCATATGCGGATCCGCACCATGGCTCCAGAGACGAGATCTTCGCACTCGGCGGCCGTCATGCCCCTGGGACCGGCGAATCCCCAGACCCGACGATCCGGCACGCCCGGCAGGAGGAATCGCAGATGACGGTGTGGGACATGCTGCGCGTGGTGCGCCGATACTGGAGATCCGCCTGCGCGCTCTTCATCCTGGGGCTGCTGGTCGGCGTCACGTTCTTCGTCCTGGCACCGCGTGAGTACACCTCCACGGCCCGGATCTACGTGACCACCGCCACCGGAGACGACCTCTCACAGCTGCAGCTGGGACGCTCGGTCTCCGAGCAGATCGTGGCCAGCTACGCGGATCTGGTGGGCACCGCCGTCGTCCTGGAGCCGGTCATGCAGCAGGTGGGAGCCGAGGAGCCCCTGGCTGACTTCGCGGACTCCGTCGACGCCTCCGTGGTCGAGGGGACCACTCTGTTGGAGGTCTCGGTGCGGGCCTCCACACCGGAGGTCTCGGCCGCGCGGACCGAGGCCCTGACGGACAGCCTCGTGGAGTTCATCGGCGATCTCGAGGAGATGCAGGGTGCACCCCAGGACCTGATCTCGGTCAGCATCATGCAGCCGGCCGTGATCCCGGAGGTCCCCACCTCACCGCAACCGCTGATGGTGTTCGGGGGAGCGCTGGGAGGCGGGGCCGCGTTGGGGCTCGGTGTCGCCGCCCTGCGGGAGAGTCTCAATCGACGAGTGCGGGACCGCCACGACGTGCAGGTCGCCTCGTCGCTTCCGGTGCTCGAGATGGACCTGGGGGCCGACGACGGCGACACCTTGACGCCCGCCGTCAGGCGGATCCTCGCCCCGATGCAGGCGCTGCGTGCCCGGTCCGGAGGCAGAGGCGCCGACGGGCCCGCGCCGGTGACGTTGGTGGCCTCGGTGGATCCGGAGGTGCTCTCGGCCGAGGTGGCGGAGCGGCTGGCTCGCTCGGCGGCCGAAGACGGCTTCCGCGTCCTGCTGATCGAGGCCTCCGGGGGCAACGCCTGGGCAGGGTCCGGCTTCTCGCGGGCCGCTGAGGTCGCGGTGAACGGCCGGGCGCCGATGTCGCAGGGACGGCGGCGGAACGCCGCAGCCGGGATCGACGTGATGAGCCTGGACCATCCGATCGGGACGCTGGAGGACGACCTCCTGCACACCCGGGAGACGCTGGACCGCGCCCGCGCCGCCTGCGACCTGGTGATCCTGAGTGCGGCACCGGTGACCGCCGACGCCCGAGGGCTCGGGCTGGCCGGCGACGCCGACGCCACCTGGCTCGTGGTCCGCGCCGGGCACACACTGATGGACGACCTGTCCGGCGCCCTGGACCTGCTCGAGGGGCTGACCCGCTCCCTCGCCGGGACCATCGTGGTGGGATCCCGTCCGCCGTCCAGCCGGGCCGCGAGGCGGCTCGGCCGGAGGGCCCGGTCGCGCCGGCGGCGCACATGACGATCCGGCGGGAGGGTGCCCTGCCGGCGGGTTTGCAGCGGTCCCTGCACTGGGGGCTGATCCTCTGCGCGGCCGTCAGCGTCCTCTTCGTGGGGGAGTTCTCCCCGCTTCCGATGACGATGCTCCTGGACCTGTGGATCATCGTCTTCATCGTCGCCGTGGTCCGGCGCGGCCGTCTCGCCACGCTGCTGCCGCTCAGCATCCTGGCGATCTACACGTACACACGGATCATGGGGGTCTGGGCCACCGGCGCCGCCTGGGAGGACTTCTTCCAGGCCTACCGCTGGCTGCTGTATCTGGTGGCCCTGGCCGTCGCGGTCGGGCAGAGGTGGACACGTCCCGGCGGACTGACGACGCTGACCTGGTGGCTCATCTCCCTGGCGACGGCGAAGGCGGCCGTGACGTGGGTGATGTACGGCTCGGGCGAGCGTCCCGGCCTCTTCCTGGAGAACAACTTCGAGCTGGCCCTCTTCAGCGGGCTGACCGCCGTCGTCCACCGCGGATCACCCCGCTCGCGCCTGTGGCTGCTCCTGCTGCTGGGGGCGCTCACGGTGCTCTCCGGATCGCGCAGTGGGGCGGTGGCCTACGTGCTGTGCGTGCTGTACGCGATGCTGAGCACCGAGACCAGGGACGTCTTCCTGCGCCTGGCGTCCGTGGCCGTGCCTGCGGTGGTCGCGGTGATCCCGCTGGTGATCTTCCAGGAGCGCGCCGACGAGTCCGAGGTGATCGACAGAGTCCGGTTCCTCGACTTCTTCCTCCGGGAGACGCAGCACTGGGGGCCGCTGAACTGGCTGGTGGGGACGCCTCCGCTCACTCCGCTCAACCCGGCGACCTGTGAGGAGCTGGCGTACTACGACGTGCTGTTCTCGGCCCAGGGGGACGGCACGTGCTACTCCGTGATCCTGCATGCCTTCGTCCTGCGGCTGATGTTCGACGCAGGGATCCTCGGAGCCGTCCTGGTCCTGGTCCTGCCCTGGATCTTCCTGCGCCGCGCCGGCGTCTCAGCCCTGCTCACGCTCACCCTGATGGCGATCGCCCTCACCAACAGCCTCTCGGTCAGCGGCTTCAACAATCCCTACGTCGCGCTGCCGTTCCTCCTGGCGATCCTCACGGCGACGAGACCCGCAGACACGACGACGGCGGGGACCCGTTCCCGGCTCCCGGGCGCGCGGATCCGCGTCTCCGGTGCTGAGGCGGGCCCCCGCCGTCGGCTGTTCTGAGCGTGTGGCGTCTCGGTGCTCAGCCGTCCAACTGCTGACGCTTGGCGCTGATCACTCCGGTGTCGAAGCCGCCCAGGTGCAGGTTGCCGTGGAAGCGGCCATGCTCGATCTTGATGCACCGGTCCTGCACGGCGTTGATCCCCAGGTCCGTGGCGCGCTGCATGGCCTCCGCGGAGTGGATGCCCAGCTGCACCCACAGCGTCTGGGCGCCCACGGCGGCGGCCTCCTCGGCCAGGGTGGGCAGGTCCGCCGGCTTGCGGAAGGCTACCACGATGTCCGGAGCCTCCGGCAGATCCTGCAGCGAGGCGTAGCCGGGCTCACCCAGCACCTCGGTGATCCGGGGGTTCACGTAGTACAGCTGGTAGGACGAGTCCGAGGTCAGGTAGGTGGCCACGAAGTAGCTGGCCCGGGCGGGCTTGTCGCTCATGCCCACGATCGCCACGGACTTCGCAGCGCGCAGCAGCTGCAGGCGCCGTGCCGCGCCCGGCTCCTCCCACAGCCCGTGCGGGTGCTCCTCACCGGCGGTGGTCGCCGTGTTCGTGCGTGTCTCAGGGGTGGTGGTCATCAGGCCTCGCCTCCGTCGTGTGCCGCACCGCCGGCACCGGCTCCCGCGCTGACGGGGGCCGGGGTCTCCTGCTCGGTGTCCTGCTGGGCGGCCAGGGCACGGTCCAGCGCCTGGTCCAGATCCCAGATGATGTCCTCCACGTCCTCCAGGCCCACCGAGATCCGGATCAGGTCCTGCGGGATCCCGGCGGCGGTCAGCTGAGCCTCGGTGAGCTGCTGGTGCGTGGTGGAGGCCGGGTGCAGCACCAACGTGCGGGCGTCACCCACATTGGCCAGGTGGCTGGCCAGCTGCAGCTCCTCGATGAACCGGGCGCCGGCCTCGCGGCCGCCCTTCACCCCGAAGCTGAACACCGAGGCGGTGCCCAGCGGCAGCAGGTCCTTGGCCCGCTCGTGGTGCGGGTGGGACACCAGCCCGGAGTAGTTGACGTACTCCACGCGCTCATCGGCCTCGAGCCACTCGGCGACCTTCTGCGCGTTGGCGGTGTGCTCCTCCATGCGCTGCGGAAGGGTCTCCACACCCTGGATCAGCTGGAACGCCGCCTGCGGGGTCAGGGAGGGCCCGAAGTCCCGCAGCTGCTCGGCGCGGAGCTTGGTGAGGAAGCCGTACTCGGCGAAGTTTCCCCACCAGGACAGCCCGCCGTAGGACTCCACGGGCTCGGTCATCTGCGGGAACTTCCCGTTGTTCCAGGGGAAGGTGCCCGACTCCACGACGACCCCGCCCAGGGTGGTGCCGTGTCCGCCGAGGAACTTCGTCACCGAGTGCGTGACGATGTCCGCACCGTGCTCGATCGGGCGCAGCAGGTAGGGGGTGGTCAGCGTGGAGTCCACCACCAGCGGGACCCCGTGCTCGTGAGCCACCCCGGCCAGGCCGGGCAGGTCGACGACGTCGCTGCTGGGGTTGGCCACGACCTCGGTGAAGATCAGCTTGGTGTTGTCCTGCAGAGCGGCCTTGAAGTCCTCCGCCTCGTCCGAGTCCACGAAGGTCGTCTCGATGCCGAAGCGGCGCAGCGAGACGTCCAGCTGGGTGACCGTGCCGCCGTAGAGCTTCGAGGAGGCCACGATGTGGTCGCCCTGGCCGCACAGCGCCGCGAAGACCAGAAACTCCGCACTCATCCCCGAGGCGGTCGCCACCGCCCCGATGCCGCCCTCCAAGGAGGCCAGGCGCTCCTCCAGGGCGGCCACCGTGGGGTTGCCGATGCGGGAGTAGATGTTGCCGAACTTCTGCAGCGCGAAGAGGTTGGCTGCGTCGTCGGTGTCCTTGAAGACGAAGGAGGTGGACTGGTGGATCGGCACCGCCCGGCTGCCGTAGACGGCATCCGGCACGGCCCCGGCATGCAGGGCCCGGGTGCGGAACCCGAACTGTCGATCGCTCATGGAAGCTCCTGGGTCGAGGGGTGGGTTGATGGATGGTTCAGGGGAGCCGCGGTCTCGCGGTCCCGGCAGATCTGCGCGATCTGCGGCACACAGTGTTCGTTCTGCAGGCTGGTGGTGTCGCCGAGGGCATCGCCCTCATGCAGCTGGGTCAGCAGCCGGCGCATGATCTTCCCGGAGCGGGTCTTCGGCACCTCCGGCACCGGGATCACCGCGCGCGGTTTCGCCACAGGGCCGATCACCTCTCCCACGTGGGAGCGCAGCGCGGTCAGGAGCGCGCGTTCAGCCGCAGCGTCCACCACGCCGTCCTCCCCGGTGAGCCGCGCACGGGCGGGGCCGGTGAGCACCGTGAACGCGACGGCGGCGTGCCCGGTGGTCGCGTCGGGCACGGGGCACACTCCCGCCTCCACCACCTCCGGGTGGGCCACCAGGGCGGACTCGATCTCGATGGTGGAGAGCCGGTGTCCGGAGATGTTGATGACGTCATCGATGCGGCCCAGGATCCAGATGTCGCCGTCGGCGTCACGCTTGGCGCCGTCGCCGGCGAGGAACCAGCCTCGAGCGGCGTGCTTCTCCCAGTAGGAGGTGTAGTACCGCTCCGGATCGCCCCATACGGTGCGTGCCATGGAAGGGCCCGTGCTGGTCAGCACGATCTCACCCTGGACGTCCTGCGCGACGGGACGGCCCCCGGAGTCGACGACTTCCACCGACACTCCCGGCATCGCCCGGGTCGCGCAGCCCGGTTTGAGCCCGCTGTCCTCCGGGCGGGGGCTGAGCACCGTGGAGCCGGACTCCGACTGCCACCAGGTGTCCACCATGGGGACGGCCGGGGCGCCGTCGTCGTCGAGGGTGTCGCGGCCGAGCTGGGTGCGCAGCCAGGTCCAGGCCTCCGGATTCACGGCCTCGCCCACGGTGCCCAGCAGGCGCAGCGAGGAGAGGTCGTACTCCTCCGGCACGCCCTCGGGGAACCAGCCCATCAGGGAGCGCACCAGGGTGGGCGCGGTGTAGTAGGTGGTGACCCGGTGACGCTGGATGATCTCGAAGTGCCGGCCCGGATGCGGGGTGTTCGGAGTGCCCTCGAAGATCACCTGGGTGGCGCCGGCGGCCAGCGGCCCATAGATCTCATAGGTGTGCGCGGTGACCCAGGCCAGGTCGGCGGTGCACCAGTGGACGTCCTGCGCCCGGCGGGCCGGATCAGGGTGGGCGAAGAGCCGCAGGTAAGTGAACAGCGCCCCGGTGAGGTACCCGCCGGTGGTGTGCACCAGGCCCTTGGGCTTCCCCGTGGTGCCGGAGGTGTACATGATGAACAGGTCCTGCTCGGCCTCGAAGAACTCGGGGGTGTGCGCGGTGGAGGCCGTCTCGACGACCTCGTGCCACCACACGTCCCGGCCGATCCCGTCACCGGCGAGGTCCTCGTCCGTCCAGGTGATCTCCGAGCCGGTGCGGCGGATCACCAGCACATGGGCGAGGCTGCCGCCCTCTGCCGCAGACAGTCCGGACACGGCCGCATCGGCCTGCTGCTTCACCGGAACGGCCTTCCCCCGGCGGAACTGGCCATCGGTGGTGACCAGCAGCTTGGCCCCGGTGTCCTCCACCCGGAAGCGCAGCGCCTCGGCGGAGAACCCGCCGAAGACCAGTGAGTGGACGGCCCCGATGCGGGCACAGGCCAGGGTGATGACCACGGTCTCCACCAGCACCGGAAGGTAGATCACCACTCGGTCCCCGCGGCCTACCCCGAGGGTGGTCAGCGCGTTCGCCGCCTGGTTCACTTTCTGCTGGAGCTGGGCGTAGGTGACGTCTTCCCGGTCCCCCGGCTCGCCCTCGAAATGGAGGGCGACGACATCTCCGCGCTTGGCGTCGACGTGTCGGTCCACACAGTTCACGGCGGCGTTGAGCGTGCCGCCGTCGAACCAGCGGATGTCCGGGCCGCGGCGGGTGACCGGGTCCGGATCCGTCCAGGAATGCGTGGTGTGCCAGGGAGTCTCCCAGTCCAGCAGGGAGGCGGCCCGGGACCAGAAGCTCAGCCGTTCGGCCTCTGTGGCGGGGTCGGTCCAGCTGTGCACATCCGCACCGATGGGCCCGGTGGCCAGCGGCCCCTCCTGCATCGAGTGGTCGATTCGACGGGATTTCGGGCCATCCGTGGGGGCAGAATCCCGTCGAATCGACCGATCGATGTGCGAGGTCGGTGTCACGCCCATGTCTTCAGCGCCTTCCTCTCCACCACGCCCAGCAGGGCGTCGGTGAGCTTGCCCAGCACCGCCAGGAGGATGATCGCCAGCAGGAGCCGGTCCGTGCGTCCGTTGTTCTGCGAATCGGTCAGCAGGAAGCCCAGCCCCATGGAGGAGGCGATGAGCTCGGCGGCCACCAGGAACAGCCAGGCCTGCGCCAGCGCGAGGCGGAGCCCGGAGAACACGCTGGGCACCACCGCAGGCAGCTGGACGGTGACTAGCAGCCGCAGCCCGTGGTAGCCGAACGCGCGGCCGGCTTCCACCAGGTGCGGGTCCACATGGCGCAGCGCGGAATGCACGGCGGTGAAGACCGGGAAGAAGGCGCCGATCGCGATCAGCGTGACCTTCGAGTCCTCGTAGATGCCCATCCACAGGATCAGCAGCGGCACCCACGCCAGCGAGGGCACGGCGCGGAACGCCCCGATGGTGGGGTGCAGCAGGGTGTCGGCGACCTTGGAGAGCCCCAGCACCGAGCCGAGCGCCAGGCCCAGGCCGGCGCCGATGCCGAAGCCGATCAGCACACGCTGCACGGAGATCGCGATGTGCTGGTAGAGCTCGCCGCGCTCGAAGAGCTCCGCCCCGGCGCTGAGCACCGTCTGCGGGGCCGGCAGCTGCACGGCGGAGAACACCCCGGCCGCGGCGACGCCGTACCAGAGACCCAGCAGAGCGATCGGCACCAGCGCGCCCAGCAGGAACCGGCCGCCCGGGATCCGGCGCACGCGAGCCGGGACCCCGGCACGGGGGCTCACCGGGCCGGTGACCGGACGGGGCGCCGAGGAGCCGCGCTCACCGACGACCTGGGCCGGCGCCTCCTCCTGGAAACGGCCCGCCTCGGTCCGAGTCCGGGCATCATCGGGCAGGGTCTGGCTCATCACTCATCATCCTCGATGATGGTCGCCTCGCCTTCGGCGCCCTCTGCCTCGGTGGCGTCACGATTCTCTGCGAACTCCGGGTGGAACAGGGTCTCCAGCGCCTCGTCGATGCTCTCCTGGGTGGAGACGTCCCCGGTGTCCAGGAAGATGGGGCCGACCTCTTCCAGCACGTCGTGCTGGGCCTGGCCGGGGACGGGGTCGACGTCGAAGCTGGAGCGCTCCTGGATGACCGTCTCGGCCACCTCCTGATCGATGTTGCCGTACTCGGCGAGGATCTCCGCGGTCTCCTCGGGGTTCTCCAGCGCCCACTGCCGAGCCTGCTCGTAGACATCCACGACGGTCTGGGCGACCTCAGGGTGATCCTCGATGAAGGGCTCGGTGGCGTTGATGACGCTGTAGGTGTTGAAGTCCACGTTCCGGTAGAAGAGCTCCTCGCCGTCGGCCTCTGCGCCGGCCATGATCGGGTCCAGACCGGCCCAGGCGTCGACGTCCCCGTTGCCCAGGGCGGACCGTCCGTCGGCGTGCTGGAGGTTCTGGACGTCGACGTCGCTGATCTCCAGGCCGGCCTCCTTCAGGGACTGGACGAGGAAGAAGTAGGGGTCGGTGCCCAGCGTCGCGGCCACGGAGGCGCCGTCCAGATCCTCGACCGAGGAGATCCCGGAGTCCGGCGAGGTGACCAGCGCGGCCCACTCGGGCTGGTTCTCGACGAGGATCGTGTGGATCTCGGTGCCGTTGGCCCGGGCCAGCAGCGCCGCAGAGCCGGCGGTGGATCCGATGTCGATGGCCTGGGCGCGCAGCTTCTCGTTGGCGTCGTTGGAGCCGTGGGACTGGATCCACTCGACCTCGGTGCCGGCATCGGCCAGCTCTTCCTCGAGCCAGCCGTGCTCCATCATCACCAGGCTGAGCGGGTTGTAGGTGGCGAAGTCGATGCTGAGGGTCGCCAGTTCGCCGTCAGCGGCGTCGCCGGAGCCCTCGCCCTCCACGCAGCCGGCCGCCATCAGGGTGACGGCGAGGCCGGCGACCGCAGCGCGGGAGGTGCGGCCGATGGTGGCGCGGGCAGGGCTGGGGGAGGTGCTGGTCAGACTGGGCATGTGATGAAGCGGCCTTTCGTGCGGTGTCGGGTGCCGCTCCGTCCGCATCCCGGCTGGCAGACCCGGCAGGGTCCACCCGGCTGGGGCCGGACTGGTGCGGCCGAGCGTGGGTCATCTCCGGAGGCTCCCGGAGCTCGGGGCAGAGGTCAGTGGGCGTGGGCGTCGACGCCGAGGCCGGTGAGCAGCTCGCCGCGCAGGGCGGCCAGCTCGGCGGAGGCGCGATCTCGCGGGCGGCTGCCCGGAACGGTGAGCAGCCGCGAGACGGTGGCCCCCTCGCGGGCGGCGTCGGAGGGGTCCGGGCCCAGCAGCAGGATGCGGTCGGCGAGCTGCAGAGCCTCGTCGACGTCGTGGGTCACCAGCAGCACCGTGGTGCCGGTCTGGGCGTGGACGTCGAGCAGCAGGTCCTGCATCTTCAGGCGCGTCAGCGCGTCCAGGGCGCCGAAGGGCTCGTCCAGCAGCAGCACTCCGGGGCGGCGGGCCAGCGCCCGGGCCAACGAGGCGCGCTGGGCCATCCCTCCGGAGATCTCCCGGGGGCGCAGCTGGGCACGGTCGGCCAGGCCGACGAGCTCGAGCAGCTCGTCCACCCGGGCCCGGCCCTCCGCCTTGGACACCGTGCGGGGCAGACCCAGTGAGACGTTGCGATGCACCGAGCGCCACGGCAGCAGGCGCGGCTCCTGGAAGCCGACGGCGGTCCGCTCGTCATAGGTGTGCACCCCGGCGCCGTCGATGACGACCTCGCCGGAGAAGCCGGCGTCGAGACCGCCCACGGCGCGCAGCAGGGTGGACTTCCCGCAGCCGGAGGCGCCCAGGATGGCGACCACCTCACCGGGGGAGATGTGCAGGTCGACGTCGCGCAGCACGGTGCGGCCGTCGAAGCTGCGTCCCACTCCACGCAGCTGCACGTCCAGCGAGTGGGTGGGCGCGGCGGCGGGGCGGTCCAGCACGGCGGTGCCGCCGGAGTGTGCCGAGGTGTGCAGGTCAGACTCGCGTGCTGCGAGTGTGGGTGCAGAGGAACCCATAGGAATATCTCTCCCATCGATCCTGGCGGTAGCACCTTTTCTGATGCGCCGGGCACAAACGGCCGATCGGCACATCCGAAGGTTGCTGCGGCGTCGTCGAGCCAGATCTCTCAGCCGCTCGGGATGGTGGCAGTTTCAACCCTACGCACAACCGCGCCGCCTGGGCAACGGCGATGTCACAGTATGAGACATCACTGAGACGTCGCCGGAGGAGGGGAGCCGCAGAGGCGCGGCCCGCGGTTCAGGCGTCGGCGTCGAGCGGACCGAGGGCCTTGAACTCGCTCTGATGGAACACCAGTGCCTGCGACTGGTCCTCTACGGCGAGGTCCAGCAGCTCGAGCACGATGATGTCGTGATCACCCGCGCGGACCTGATCGTGGATGCGGGTGGTGAAGGTGACCGGGGCGCCGTCGAGGGTGACCGCACCGCCCTCGCCGGTGGTCACGCGGAGGCCGGCGAAGCGGTTCTCCCGGTCCTTGGAGGCGATCTTCCGACACAGGGCGGACTGCCCGTGGCCGACGAGGGAGATCCCCAGCTCGGCGCCGGCACCGGCCAGCTTCGGCCAGGTGGTCGAGCTGTGCTGCACCGCCACGGTCACCAGCGGCGGCTCCAAGGACACCCCGACGGTGAACGTGGAGGCGACGAGGCCCTCAGGGCGTCCGTCCACCTCGGCGGCCACCACGACCACCCCCTGGGGGAAATGGCCGAAGGCCTCACGAAGCTCCAGCGGATCGATGCCGACCAGGCTGGTGGGCACGCGGCGGGCTACGGCGTCGGCGGTGGTGTGGTGCACGGCGGCCTCCACGGGGATCGGGCGGCTCTCGTCGGTGGCCAGTGCTGTGCTCATGGCTGATCAACTCCCATCGGCCCTGGCGGTAGCACCTTTTCTGAGGCGTCCGCCGAGAGAGGCGGAGCACGTCCGAAGGTTGCTGCGGCGTCGTCGAGCCAGATCTCTCGGCCGCTCGGGATGGTTTCGTCGCTCCAGGGTACGCGCGCAGCGCAGCACGATCAAAGGGATGTTCGGGGAGTGACACATGGAGACATCAGGCCTGGTGACCGTGCTGTCGCCCATCCGGCGACCTCGCAGATGTCCGTACATTCTTACGCCTCGTGACATGAACTTATCGATGAGATTTGACGAGTGTTCATCGACAGCGCGTAGTCTGGTGCTCGCCACACCATCCAGAGCGACTGAGAGATCTGGCTCGACGACGTCGCAGCAACCTCCCGAGCAGCCACGCCATCACGGCGCGGACCGGGGAACGGTGCTAACGCCAGAGACGATGGAGAATGCCCGATGATCTCACTGCGCCATGTGTCCACGACCTTCCCCGCCGCACGGGGCAAGGACCCCATCCATGCCGTCGACGACGTCAGCCTGGAGATCCCCCGCGGAAGCATCCAGGGCATCATCGGATTCTCCGGGGCCGGCAAGTCCACCCTGCTGCGCAACATCAACCTGCTCGAGCGCCCCACCTCCGGGGAGGTGCGCGTGGGCGGCACGGAGCTCACCGGGCTCGGAGGCGAGGCGCTGCGCCGCGCTCGCCACCAGATCGGCATGATCTTCCAGGGCTTCAACCTCGTGAACAACCTGACCGTTGCGCAGAACGTGGAGCTCTCCCTGAAGTTCGCGGGGGAGAGGGACCGCAGGGTGCGTCGTGAGCGCGCCGCGGAGGCGCTGGAGATCGTCGACATCACCGAGAAGGCGAAGGTCTACCCCGCACAGCTCTCCGGCGGGCAGAAGCAGCGCGTGGCCATCGCCCGCGCGCTGGCCACCCGCCCGGAGGTGCTGCTCTGCGACGAGCCCACCTCGGCCCTGGACCCCTTCACCACGGCCACCGTGCTGCAGTACCTCGCCGATGTGAACCGCGAGCTGGGCATCACCGTGGTCATCGTGACCCATGAGATGGAGGTCATCAAGGCCCTGGCCGACCACGTCGCCGTCATGGAGTCCGGCCGAGTGGTCGAGCAGTTCCACGCCGCCGAGCTGCGGCGTGAGGGCTTCGCCCCGCGGACCTCCATCGGTCGCTACCTGGTCAGCGACGGCATCTCCGTGGACCGTCGGGGCGGCGGCGTGCGCGCCGGCTCCGAGCCGTCTGCCGCTGACCAGGGCGCTGACCCGGGCGCCGATCAAGGCGCCGACCAGGGACCTGGCGCTGATCCGCCGGCGTCCGGGCGGGAACCCAGGACCGCCTCCGGGCTGGTCGCCGCGACAGCCTCGTCCGAAGGGGGTCCCCGCTGATGGAACGCCTCATCGAGCTCCAGCCCGAGCTGGTCCAGGCCATGCTCGAGACCTTCGTCATGATCGGCGTGGCCATCCCGCTGGCGGTGCTCTTCGGCACCCCGCTGGGGATCTGGCTCTTTCTCCACGCCCCCGGCGGCATCGCCCCGACGCCGCGCACCCACGCAGTGGTCAGCGGAATCGTCAACATGGTCCGGTCCTTCCCGTTCCTGATCCTGCTGATCGCGATCATCCCCTTCACGCGGCTGATCGTGGGCACCACCGTGGGCACCGCGGCGGCGATCGTCCCGCTGACCATCAACGCCATCCCGTACTTCGCCCGGCTGGTGGAGCAGAACATCACTCAGCTCGGCTCCGGGGCCGTGGAGGCCTCCCGTGCCATGGGAGCCACGCGCGGCCAGATCATCCGCAACGTGCTGCTGGTCGACGCCAAGCCGGCGATCATCGGCTCGATCACCATCACCACCGTCAGCTTCATCTCCTACTCGGCCATGGTCGGGCTGGTCGGCGGCGGAGGCATCGGCGACTTCGCCATCCGCTACGGCTACTACCGCTACGAGACCGCCGTGATGATGGTCGCCATCGTGCTGATGATCGCCCTGGTCACCTTCGTCCAGTTCAGCGGCACCCGCGTCGCGCGGCTGACCGACAAGCGCGCCTGACGGCGCCCCCACCCCATTCCTCCGCAGAACACCTGCACCTCTGAGATGAAAGACTCCACGATGCCCAGCACACTGACGACCTTCGGATCTCCCGGAGTGTCCGGATCGATCACCAGCTCCGGCTCCCTGGCCTCCTCCGGCCTCGCCCGCCGCAGCCTGCTGCTCAGCGGCCTCGCCGCCGTCGGGACCTTCGCCCTGACCTCCTGCGGACTCGCCGAGGCCGTCGGAGAGGATGACCGGACGATCAGCATGATCGTCACCGAGTCGGCACCCTTCCAGGACCCCACCGAGATCGTGAAGGACATCCTCGCCGAGGACGGCTGGACCCTGGAGACCACCTACGTCACCGACATCATCCAGCCCAACCAGGTCGTGGCCCAGGGTGAGTTCGACGCCAACTTCTTCCAGCACCTGGCCTATCTGCGCCAGTTCAACGAGGACAACGGCACCGACGTCGAGCCGGCCTTCTCCGTCTACTACGCGCCCAGCGGCATCTTCTCGCTGCAGCATGACAGCATCGAGGATCTGCCCGAGGGCGCCCAGGTCGCGCTGGCTGTGGACACCGCCAACAACGGCCGCGGGATCAAGCTGCTCGCCGACGCCGGCGCCATCGAGATCGACGAGTCCAAGGACGTCACCGAACTCTCCCAGCGGGACATCACGGCCAACCCGAAGGACTTCGAGTTCATCGAGGTGGACCAGCAGTCCACCTCCCAGACCCTGCCCGACGTCGACGCCGGCTTCGCCTTCGCCCGGCTGGTGGCCGAGGCTGGTCACGACGTCGACGAGACCGCGCTGATCCTGGAGCAGGACGAGGACGTCCGCATCCCCTTCACCTGTGTGGTCGCCGGGGCGCCCGGCTTCCAGGACACGGAGAAGGCCGCCGCCCTGCAGGAGGCCTTCCAGTCCGCGGAGGTCCAGCAGTGGTTCGACGAGTACCTCGAGGGCTCCCTGGACTTCACCGATGACTTCACCGTCGACTCCGTCGACGCCGTCTGGGAGGACTTCGCCGCATGAGCCACGACCCGACCTCCCGGACCCCCGCTCCCTCCCGACGGCGGGCCCGGTACGGTGCACTGGGCATCGCCGTGCTGGCCGCCGTCGGGAGCCTCACCTCCTGCGGACTGGCCGACGGCGGCGAGGAGGACCGGACCATCAGCATCATCGTCACCGAGTCGGCGCCCTTCCAGGAGCCCACCGAGATCGCCAAGGAGCTGCTGGCCGAGGACGGCTGGGAGCTGGAGACCACCTACGTCACCGACATCATTCAGCCCAACCAGGTGGTGGCCCAGGGGGAGTACGACGCCAACTTCTTCCAGAACTTCGCCTACCTGAACCAGTTCAACGCCGACCACGGACTGGACATCGAGCCGGTCTTCGCCGTCTACGAGGCCCCCGGCGGGCTGTTCTCCACCCAGCACGAGGAGCTGACCGACCTGCCGGATGGGGCCCAGATCGCCCTGCCGGTGGACACGGCCAACAACGGGCGCGGACTGAAGCTCCTCGCGGATGCGGGTCTGCTGGAGATCGACGAGTCGGTCGCCGTCACCGAACTCTCCCAGCGGGACATCCAGGACAACCCGCACGACTTCGAGTTCGTGGAGGTCGACCAGCAGTCCGTGGCGCAGAGCATCGAGGACGTCGACGCCGCCTTCGCCTTCCTGCGGCTGGCCTCCGAGATCGGCCTCGGGCCCGAGGACACCCTCGCGCTGGAAGACGAGGACGTGGCGCTGCCCTTCACCTGTGTGGTCGCCGCCGCCCCGGACTTCGCCGGCACGGAGGCCGCCGAGGCGCTCGAACGGGCCTACCAGTCCGAGGAGGTCCGCGACTGGTTCGCCGACTACCTCGACGGCGTGCTCGACCCCGCCTTCGACGTCGATGTCGATGAGGCCTGGGCGGAGCTGGCCGGATGAGTGACCGCCCCACCCGGACCCCCACGGGGGACGGGGACACCAGACTCTCCCGGCGCCGGCTGCTGAGCGGTTCACTGGGCATGGCCGCCCTGGCCGGCGTCGGGAGTCTCACCTCCGGCTGCGGGATCGCCGGCGCACTCGGGAACGACCGCACGCTGCGGCTGATCGTCACCGAGTCCGCGCCGTTCCAGGAGCCGACGAAGCTCGCCGAACAGATCCTGGAGCAGGACGGCTGGGACGTCTCGGTCACCTACGTCACCGACATCATCCAGCCCAACCATGCGGTGAGCAACGGCGAGTACGACGTCAACTTCTTCCAGAACATCAGCTACCTGCGGCAGTTCAACGAGGACAACGACCTCGACATCCAGCCGCTGTTCTTCATGTTCGAACAGCCCTCCGGGATCTACTCGGCCTTCCACGACACCCTCGAGGACATCCCTGCCGGAGCGCGCATCGCGCTGCCGGTGGACACCGCGACGAACGGCCGGGGCATCCGGCTGCTGGCCCGCGGGGGACTCATCGAGATCGACGAGTCCACACACGTCGCCGCCCTCTCGGTGCATGACATCACCGCCAACCCGCTGGACCTGGAGTTCGTGGAGGTGGACCAGCAGTCGGTCGGGCAGATCTACCCGGACGTGGACGCCGTCTTCGGCTTCGCCCGGCTGCTCGCCGAGGTGGACGTCATGCCCGAGGAGGTCCTCATCATGGAGTCCTCCGAGGAGGCGCTGCCCTTCGCCCTGGCGGTCTGCGCCCGCCCCGGCTTCGCCGAGGAGGAGCCTGAGAAGCACGAGGCGCTGACCAGCGCCTTCCACGACGAGGAGATCGCCGCCTGGTACGGCGACTACCTGGACGGGATCCTCACCCCCGCCTTCGACCGCGACATCCACTCCGCCTGGGAGGACGTGAACAGCCGATGAGCACCACCACCGACACCATCACCCACACCGGACCCGCGGCCCGTGAGGCCGCGCTGCCCGATCAGCTGCTGCAGACCATCGCCGCCGGCACGGTCCACCGCGAGCTGGAGCGCGAGCTGCCCTTCGAGCCCGTCCGACAGCTCGATGAGGCCCGCTTCGGGGCGCTGCGGGTCCCGCGAGAGTTCGGCGGGCCCGGTGGCACCGTGGAGGACCTGGTCCGGCAGGTGATCCGCCTGGCCGCGGCGGACTCCAACGTGGCACACCTCTACCGCGGACACTTCGGCTTCGTGGACTCTCTGCGCTTCCAGCCCGCCGAGATCCAGCAGGCCTGGTATCCACGCGTCCTGGCCGGCGGCACGGTGGGCAACGCCTCCACCGAGAAGGGCGGCAACGCCCTGGGGACGCTGAACACGGTGCTCACCCAGGACGACGACGGCCGCTGGCGCCTCGACGGGGAGAAGTTCTACTCCACCGGCACCATCTTCTCCGACTACACGCGGGTCTCCGCCTCCCGAGCCGGTCAGGAGGGCCGCCGGTTCGCCGTCGTCGCGACCGACGCGGAGGGTGTGGAGATCATCGATGACTGGGACGGCTTCGGGCAGAAGCTCACCGGCACCGGCACCACCCGGTTCCACGGGACCCCGGTCGAGGACGTCGCGGTGCTGGACCGGGTGCCCGGCTCCCACGAAGCGATCCATGAGGCCGCCTTCTTCCAGCTGTACCTGCTCGCCGTGCAGGTCGGCATCGCCCGTGCCGCCGTCGCCGACGCCGTCGCGCTGGTGGCCAAGCGGACCCGGACCTTCAACACTTCCGGTTCCGGGCAGCTGTTCCGCGAGGACCCGCTGATCCAGCAGATCATCGGCACGATGTCCGCCAAGGCCTTCGCCGCGGAGGCCACCGTGCTGGAGGTCGCCCGGATCCATGACCGCTCCCTGGAGGCGGGCTTCGCCGTGGGCACCCACGAGACAGGCTTCGAGGGCGAGCTGCCGCAGGCCGTCTACGCGGCCGAGATCGCCGTCGAGCAGGCCCAGGTCACCGTCCCGGAGATCGTCATCGGGGTGACCCAGGAGCTGTTCCAGACCGTCGGCGCTTCGGCCACCCTGCGCACCAAGGCGTTGGACCGGCACTGGCGCAACGCCCAGACCATCGCCACCCACAACCCCATCGTCTTCCGTGCCCGGTCCATCGGGGACTGGGAGATCAACGGGACCCTGCCCGAAGGGCTCAACGCGATCGGCGAGGCCACGGGGGCGCGACGATGAACACCATGATCTTCAACGCCTTCGACATGCTCGTCCCTGTCCACCAATCGCCGGGGCTGTGGCGCCACCCGGACTCGCGCATCACCGAGTTCGACACCCTGGAGTACTGGACCGAGCTCTCCCGCACGGTGGAGGACGCCGGCTTCTCCTGCCTGTTCCTGGCCGACGTGCCCGGGATCTATGACGTCTACGGCGACAGCGCCGAGGCCGCCGCCCGCGGGGGAGTGCAGTACCCGCTGCTGGACCCGCAGGTGATCGTCCCCGCACTCGCAGCGGCCACCACCCACCTGGGCTTCGGGGTCACAGCCTCGGTGACCTACGAGGCGCCGTACCTGCTGGCCCGGCGCTTCGCCACCCTCGATCACCTCACCGGCGGACGGATCGCCTGGAACATCGTCACCAGCTACCAGGACTCCGCGGCCCGGAACCTCGGGATGCAGGGGCAGATCCCGCATGACGAGCGCTACGACCGCGCCGACGAGTACATGGAGGTCATGTACAGGCTCTTCGAGCACTCGGTGGAGGACGACGCCGTCGTCGCCGACGCCGAGCGGGGAGTGTTCGTGGACCCGGAGAAGGTGCACCCGGTGGCGCACGAGGGCCGCTGGTTCTCGGTGCCCGGGGAGATGCTCACCCACCCGGGGCCGCAGCGCACCCCGCTGCTGTTCCAGGCCGGCTCCTCGTCCCGCGGCCAGCAGTTCGCGGTGGACCACGCCGAGGCGATCTTCGTCATCAGCTCCCGTCCGGAGAAGCTGGCCCAGCAGGTCACCGCCACGCGTGAGGCCCTCGCGGCGGCCGGTCGAGCCCCGGAGTCCGTGCAGTTCTTCGCCATGGTGACCATCGTGGTCGCCGAGACCGAGGACCAGGCCCAGGACCGGCTCCAGGAGTACCGCGAACACGTGGACACCGAGGCCGCGCTCACCCTCTTCGGCGGCTGGACCGGCGTCGACCTCTCCGGGCTTCAGGAGGACGACGTCATCGCCGACGTGCAGACCGAGGCCAACCAGTCCGCGCTGGCCATGTTCACCAAGGACCCCACCCAGCGGTGGACCGTCCGGGACGCCGCGGAGTTCATCTCCATCGGTGGCCGCGGGCCGCTGATCGTCGGGAATCCGACCCAGGTGGTCGACGAGCTCGAACGCTGGCAGCAGATCACCGGAGTGGACGGGTTCAACGTCTCCGCCGCAGTGCGACCGGCCGACTTCGAACGCTTCCGGGATCTGGTCACCCCTGAGCTGCACCGTCGCGGGCTGCTGGCCGAACGGCCGCACGAGCCGGTGACGCTGCGCGAGCAGCTCGGCGGGGCCGGGCCTCACCTGGCCGAGGACCACCCGGCGCGCCGGGCTGAGATCCCGGCTGCGACCCCGGCCGGAGAGGCGCTCGCCCGCTGAGCCGAGCACCACAGAGACTCTCCCGACGTCGGCCCCGTGGTTTCACTGGGCATGGCCGCGTGGCCGGCGTCGGGAGCCTTCACCACGGCTGGATGCGGGCCGAGCGCTCAGAGCTCCTGCCAGATCAACAGGGCCAGATCGCCGGTGTCCGGGTCGATCTCCTGGAATCCGTGCCGGCGGTAGAAGCGGCGGGCGTCCACATCAGGCGCGTCCACCGGAACCTCCACCAGGTCGGCTCCACCGGCCCGGGCGTCGTCCAGGACCGCCTGGATCAGCAGGCTTCCGAGCCCTGAGGAACGATGCGCGGGGGCCACATAGAGCTCATCGAGCAGATCCACCGGGCCGTCGCACCATACGTTCGGACGCCGAGTGACCAGTGCGAGGCCCGCCTGGCGTCCGGAGGCCTGCTCCGCCACCAGCCAGGCGCGGGTCTGCTCCGTGGCGAGCAGCCGCCGCAGCCGGTGGGCCAGCACCGCCGGCCCGGGAGTGGGGGAGCCGAACTCGGTGTTGAAGTCGTCGAGCAGACGGGCGAGGACGTCGGCGTCCTCCGGTCCTGCCCGCCGCACCTGGGCGCCGTCGTCGTTCATCCCCGGACCTCCCCTCAGCGCCTCACTTCGAGGCGCGGTGCAGGATCTGCTCGATGATGGCGTCGTGGACCATGCGCGGCTGTCCGTAGGCAGGGTAGCGGAACTGCATGAGGTTCGCGTACGGGTTGACGTCCAGGACCACCGCGCCCTCGCCCGACTCCAGGTCAGGGACCAGGAGGTCGACGGCGGCGGCGCTCAGCCCGGGGATTGACCAGAGCCCGTCCACGGCGAGCTCGCGCAGCGTCTCGGGCAGCTCATCAGTCACGTCCACTGCCAGGCCGCCTCCACGAGAGGTGTCGGCGATCTCGGTGAGCCGCTGGATTCGCCCGGACTCCAGCACGGCGTCCCTGGTCAGGCCCATCGGTTCGAGGAACTCGTCGGTGACCTTCGGCTGCCGGGGGCGCAGGTAGGCGTTGTCCCCGCGTCGGCTGATCTCCGCCTCTGCCAGCTCGCCCACCGTGGAGACGCCGTCGCCGACCACATGGAACGGCACCCGTACGATCGCTCCGGCCACCTTCTCTCCCACCACGTAGACACGGACGTCCAGTCCCGGGTGGTGCTCCTCGACGATCATCTGATACTTCGAGTCCGCGGTGGCCGAGCGTGAGGCCATCGCCCGCTGCCAAGCCTGGCGCAGCTCCGGCTCGGTGCGCACGGCGGTGCTGATGCCCTTGCCGGCACGCCCGGCGGAGGGCTTCACCGCCACCGGGCCGCCCAGGGCCTTCATGTACTTCACCGCGCGGGAGAACTCGGTCGGGCTGATCGCCCGACCCTGCGGTGTGGGCACCTCCGAGGCCATCAGGTACTTCTTGGTCATCTGCTTCGACCGGGAGACGCGCCGCGCCTGGTGGCTGACCAGGGAAGTGATGATGGAGTCCATCCCACCGATGACCACGCCGGAGAGGAACAGCAGGCGGTTCGAGTCGCTGATCGTCTTGACGGTGATCTTCCTGCGCTTGGCGGCCGCGGCCAGCAGCTGGTCATGCTGGGAGGTGCTGCTCCAGGTGCGCAGCTGATCCGCTCGGGGCTCCACCTGCTCGGCGATGAAGCGTTCGACGACGTCGGCGGAGCCGGAGAGCACTGGTGCGGGCCGCTCCGGGCGGCGTGCGGCGGCCTCGGGCACCGCGTGCTCGGAGGCAGCGCTGACCGCAGGGGAGGAGGAGTCAGAGGACATGGCTCTCAGGATATCCTCACCGCGAGGCGGTCAGCAGGATCTGCTCAGCGATCGCCCCGGCCACGTTCCGGGGGCGTCCGTAGGCGGGGAAATGATGCGGGGTGAGGCTCGCGCCGACGGTGGCCTCCAGCACCACGGCGCCCTCGGCGGTACCCAGGTCCGGCACCAGCAGGTCGATGCCCGCCGCGTGCAGCCCCGGGATCGACCACAGGGCGTCGACGGCGAGGTCGGCGATCTCCTCGCTGAGCTGATCGGTGACATCCACCGGGATCCCCCCGGCGCGGAGGTTCGCCGCCTGGTTCAGGATCACCAGCTGGCCCTCCTCCAGGATGGTGGAGAGCGAGAGGCCCATCGGGTGCAGGTCCTCCTCCCGGACTTCCGGGATGTTCTCGGCCAGGCTGCGGTGGCGCTGGCGTCGGGAGAAGGTGCGTTCCAGCAGGGTGCGCAGCTCGGAGGACCCGTCGCCGACCACGTGCAGTGGGACCCGCACGATCGCGGAGACCAGCGTGTTCCCGACGACGAACGCCCGCAGGTCCAGGCCGTCGTGGAACTGTTCCACGAGCAGCTTCCTGCTGGGCGCATCCTGGGTCAGCCGGGCCTCCAGGGCCAGCGGCCAGGCGCGCTGCAGATCCTCGGCATTGCTCAGGTGCGTGCTGATCCCGTGCCCGGATCGTCCGGTCACCGGCTTGAGCACCCCCAGCCCGGGCAGCGATCCCAGGTACTTGGCGGCCTCGGTGATCTCGTCCTCCCTGAACGTGCGCCCGGAAGGCACAGGAAGTTCCTGGAGCTCGAGGTGGCGTCGGGTCAGCGCCTTGCTGCGGGAGATCCGCCGCGCGTTCGCGCTGACCAGCGTGGTCATCGTGTGGTCCATGCCTCCCACGACGACTCCTCCGAAGAGGAGCACCGAGTTCTTCGCGCCGACCTCGCGGATGCTGATGCTGCGCCGCGTCAGCTCATGCCGCAGCAGCGCCAGATGCCCGGGGACCTGGGAGACCTCGCGCAGCTCCTCGGCGCGCGGCTCCACCTGGTGGGCGATGAACCGCTCCAGAGCGGTGGGGTCCTCACCGAGCACGACGCCGGCCGGCCCGGCATCGGCGTCGGAGGTGACGTCGGAGGTCGACTGCGAGGCGTTCCCGTGGCTGGCCATGCGCACCAGGATATCCCCCGGCCGGGCCCATGCATGGCGTCGGAATGTGAAGCGTCCTCCCCGCGCTCCCGGCCTGGACGGTAGAGTGCGAGCCGTACCATCCAGAGCGGCTGAGAGACCTGGCTCTACGACGCCGCAGCAACCCGACCGTCACGGTGACACAGGCGGTCCGGGCCCGGCCCCAGCTCGCGGCATCGCCGTCGGGCGTCCCACGGGGCGGGCTCCGGAGCGCCGGGGTGCTCATGCCAGGACCGATGGAGGACTCCTCTCCTGCGCGCATCCGACGTGCAGGGTGCACTGTCTCGAGTGCTGCATCGGCGAGCCACGAGGAGGAACGCATGACCGACCACCACATCCAGCCGCCGACGACGCCCGCCGGGCGACGCGAGATCCTGTTCAACGCCTTCGACATGAACTGCGTGGTGCACCAGTCTCCCGGGCTGTGGCGCCACCCGGAGGACCGCGCTCGGGAGTACAACACGCTCAGGTATTGGACCGACGTCGCCCAGATCCTCGAGAAGGGCCTCTTCGACGGCCTGTTCATCGCTGACGTGCTGGGCCCGTATGACGTCTTCGCCGCAGACCCCGACGCCGCCCTCCATTCCGGGGCCCAGGTTCCGGTGAACGACCCGTTCCTGCTGGTCTCCGCGATGGCCGCCGTCACCGAGAACCTCGGCTTCGGGCTCACCGCCGGCACCGCCTACGAGCACCCGTACCCGTTCGCCCGCCGACTGGGCACCTTGGACCACCTCACCGGGGGCCGTGTCGGGTGGAACGTGGTCACCGGTTACCTGCCCTCGGCGGCGCAGAACATGGGCCAGGACGATCAGCTGGAGCACGACGCCCGCTACGACCACGCCGACGAGTACATGGACGTGGTCTACAAGCTGCTGGAGGGCTCCTGGGAGGACGACGCCGTCGTCGCGGACAAGTCCACCGGCGTGTTCACCGATGCCTCCAAAGTGCATCGGATCGAGCATGAGGGCCAGCATTTCAAGACTCCGGGCATCTCCGTGGTGGAGCCTTCTCCTCAGCGGATGCCGGTGGTCTACCAGGCTGGGGCCTCCACCCGTGGACGCGCCTTCGCCGGCAAGCACGCTGAGGCCGTGTTCATCAATTCGCCGACCAAGGAGCTGACCCGCCAGTCGGTGCAGCGGATCCGGCAGAGCGTGGTCGACGCCGGCCGGGACCCCTACAGCGTGCGCATCTTCGCCATGCAGACAGTGGTCACCGGAGCCGACGACGCCGCTGCGCAGGCCAAGTATGAGGAGCTCACCCGGTACATCGATCCGATCGGCGGCCTGGTGCTGATGTCGGGGTGGATGGGTCTGGACCTGAGCCGGTTCGACCTCGACCAGCCGATCGGGGATGTGGAGTCCAATGCGATCCAGTCCACGGTGGAGACCTTCCAGAAGGCCTCCGGTCGGGAGGGCGAGCCGTGGACCGTGCGGCAGCTGGCCGAGTGGGTCGGCGTCGGAGGGTTCGGCCCGGTGATCGTCGGCGGTGGCGAGTCTGCGGCCCGGCAGCTGGCCGAGTGGCAGGACGAGACCGACATCGACGGGTTCAACCTGGCGTACCACATCACCCCGGGGACCTTCGAGGACATCGTGGAGTTCGTGGTCCCGGAGCTGCAGAAGCTGGGTCGGTACAAGACCGAGTACGCCCCGGGAACCCTGCGGAACAAGCTCTTCGGCGCTGGGGATCACCTGCCGGAGCGCCACCACGGCGCACAGTTCCAGTTGCGCCGTCGCCACACCGCGCAGGTCTGAGGCTCCGCCTCCCCACGCCGGAGTCAACGCGTCGGGCGGGGGAGGCGGGTCGGAGAGGCCCGGCCTCGGTCAGCCGCCCTCGCGGGTGCCGGGGCTGCCACCCTCCTGCGCCCAGTCGCTGCCGTCCTTCTCGGTGCTCAGCCCGGGGTCGCTGTCGACGTCGCCATGGCTGGTGGGGACGGTCTCCGGGGCGTGGAACTCCTCGTCGAAGATCTCCGTCGCCTCGGCGGTGCCCTGTTTGACGGCCTCGGCGGCCGCGGTGGCGGCGCGCTTGGCCGTCTCGGCGACATCCTGGGCCACCTTGCTGGCAGTGTCCGTCGCCGAGGCGACGCTGTCCTGGATCTTCTCCTGCAGGTCGGGGTCGTTCCAGGCCTCCGAGGCGGACCTGCGCGCCTTCTCGAAGCCTTCCCTGCCGGTCTTCGTGCCGATCACATAGCCCACGGCCATGCCGACACCCAGTGAGAGCAGTCCCATCGTCAACTCCTTCGCTCCGTCATGACCTTGGTCGGTGCGGGGAGGAGATGCCGGTCTCGGCGTCGTGCGTGTCGTGCGTGCCGATCCGGCGGCCCTCCGGCCCCGCCGGTCCTTCGAAACTACTGGCGAGGGCGGGGTCGTGTCACCAGGTCACGACCCGGATCCGACCCGGATTCGACCCTGACACCACCCTGATCAGCCTGCGCCTAACGCTCCGCGATCCCCGGTGCGATCCCCGGTGCGATCCACGGTGGGGTCCACGGTGCCGTTCGGGCCCGTGCGCCTCAGAAGCTGCCGACGGCGAGCACCACCGGGATGAGTGCGGCGGTCACCAGCACGGGGATCACCAGGGAGACCACCCCGACGTCCTTATAGGACTCTCGGTGGGTCATCCCGCAGACGATGATCAGCGTGATCACCGCGCCGTTGTGCGGCATCGAGTCCAGCCCGCCGGAGGCCATGGCGGTGATCCGGTGCATAGCCTCCAGGCTGATCCCCTGGTCCACCGCGAGGTCGCGCAGCTCCTCACCCAGCGCGTTGAGCGCGATCGTCATCCCGCCGGAGGCCGAGCCGGTCACCCCGGAGATGGTTGAGGTCGACAGCGCCGAGGCCACCAGGGCATTCTCGCTGACGCCGAAGATGCCGTCGCGGATCACCATGAAGGCTGCCAGGGAGGCGACGACGGCGCCGTACCCGACCTCGGAGGCGGTGTTGAAGATCGGCAGCAGTGCGTTGCGCGCCCCGTCGGTGATCCCACGTAGGATCCAGCGCAGATGACGGACGTTCATCAGCAGGATCACCACGATCGCACCGGCCAGCGCACACAGCACCGCCCAGGCCCCGGTCCGGTCATCCAGCCCGATCCCTCCGTACTTGTCCTCCTGCAGGTGCCCCCAGTCCATCGCAGGGAACAGCAGCATCGTGCAGCCGAAGTTGAGGGCGAAGACCAGCAGCACCGGGATGAAGGGGAAGACATGGTTCGGCGGGGTGAGCATGCCGGGCGTGCCCGTCGGGGCCGGAGAGGTGCTGTCGGTCGTGTGGGCAACCGCGGCACCCGGCCCGTGCGAAGTCCTCGTCTGCCCGGCGGAGGAGCCCGGGGACGATCCATCACCCACCGACATCTCCGCGGCGCCCGCACCCATGTCCGCACCTGCGCCGTTGCGCAGCTCCAGGGCGGTGGGATCGGTGAAGTGCTCGCCGCGTGCCGCGAGCTGCCGTTTCCGATGCTCCAGCCATAGCATGCCCAGGATGAAGATGACCGTCCCTCCCAGAATGCCCACCCCCGGCGCGGCGAAGGTGTTCGTCTGGAACGCCTGCCCGGGGATGATGTTCTGCACCTGCGGAGAACCCGGCAGCGCCGTCATGGTGAAGGTGAGCATGCCATGGGCGATGGCGCCGGGGATCAGCCGCCGCGGAATGTCCGCGGCGCGGAACAGCTCCCTGGCCAGCGGGAACATCACGAAGACCACCACGAAGACGCTGATTCCGCCGTAGGTCAGCAGGGCGGTGGTCAGCACGGTGGCCAGCAGCGCCCGGTTCGGGCCCAGCCATCGGGTGACGACCCGAGCGATGTCGGTGGCATATCCCGCCATCGTCATGAGCTTCCCGAAGATCGCTCCGGTGAGGAACATCGGGAAGTACTGACCGATGAAGTTCGCCAGCGCCGGCATGAAGATCTCGGTGTAGTTGGCCAGGATCGGCGCACCGGAGAACACCATCGCCACCAGTGCGGAGATCGGGGCAGCCACCACGATCGTCACTCCGCGATAGGCCAGGGTGATCAGCAGCACCAGCGAGACGAGGATGCCGACGAGTCCGAGGGTCACAGGTTCTCCCGAGGGTCAGGGTCCGGGCACGTTCTCGCCCCGCCAGGCAGGGTCGGGAACGCGCGCCGGACGGGTCAATGGGTGGGGAAGCCCAGGCTGATCTGCGACTCGCTGGGCTCGGGCCAGCGGCTGCTGACCACCTTGCGGCGGGTGTAGAAGTTGAACGCCTCCGGGCCGTACATGTGGGTGTCGCCGAACAGCGAGTCCTTCCAGCCGCCGAAGCTGAAGGCGCCCACCGGCACCGGGATCGGCACATTGACCCCGACCATGCCGACCTCGATGTCGAACTCGAACTCACGGGCGGTCTTGCCGTCGCGGGTGAACACCGCAGTGCCGTTGGCGTATCGGCTGGCGTTGATCAGGTCGACGGCGGCGTCGTAGCTGTCCACGCGCACCACGGAGAGCACCGGGCCGAAGATCTCGTCGTCGTAGACCTTCATGCCGGGAGTGACGTGGTCGATCAGCGAGGCGCCGATGAAGTACCCCTCGCCGTCGAACGTCTGCTCCCGGCCGTCGAGCACCACGGTGGCGCCCTCTGCGGCGGCGCCGGCCACATAGCCGGTGACCCGTTCCAGGGCTTCAGGCGTGATCAGCGGGCCCATCTCGGAGGCCGGGTCGGCCCCGTCGCCGATGCTCAGCCTCTGGGCCCGGGAGCGGATGCGTTCGACCAGGCCGTCGGCGACGTCCCCGACGGCGACCACCACCGAGATCGCCATGCAGCGTTCCCCGGCGGAGCCGTAAGCCGCAGAGACCGCGGCGTCGGCGGCGGAGTCCAGGTCGGCGTCGGGCATGACCACCATGTGGTTCTTCGCTCCGCCGAGCGCCTGGACCCGTTTCCCATGGGCCGCACTGGTGGCGTAGATGTGCTTGGCGATCGGCGTGGAGCCCACGAAGGACACCGCCGAGACCTCCGGGTGGACCAAGAGCTCGTCCACGGCCTCCTTATCCCCGTGGACCACGTTGAGGATGCCGTCGGGCAGCCCGGCGTCGCGGAAGGCCTGCGCGATCAGCAGCGAGGCCGAGGGGTCGCGCTCGGAGGGCTTGAGGATCACCGCGTTGCCGGCGGCGATGGCGGTGGTGACCATCCAGAGCGGGACCATCACCGGGAAGTTGAAGGGAGTGATGCAGGCGACGACCCCCAGCGGCTGGCGCACCTGGTGGACGTCCACGCCGGTGGAGACCTGCTCCGCGTACTCGCCCTTGAGGTGATGCATCAGCCCGGTGCAGAAGTCCACGTTCTCGAGTCCGCGGGTGATCTCGCCGTCGGCGTCGGAGAGCACCTTGCCGTGCTCGGCGGTGATCGTGGCCGCCAGCTCGGCGCGCCGCTCGTCGAGGATCTGCCGGGCGCGGAACATGATCTGGGTCCGTCGGGCCAGACCGGTCCGCCGCCAGGCCTTCTGCGCCTCGGTGGCGACGACGACGGCGGCGCGGACCTGCTCGGCGTCGGCCAGTGCGAGGCGCCCCGTCTCCCGCCCGGTGGCCGGGTTGCGGACCGGGGAGTGACGCTCGGCTGCGGTGATGATCTCGCCGCCGATGTGATGCCCGATGACGGGCAGCTCGTCGTCGACGCCGCGGGCGGCTCCGGTGGGGGAGCCTGCGGGGGTGGAAGATGTCATGGCGATCAGACCTTTCCGGTCTTGGCCGTGGGTGCGGCCTGGGCTGTGCGGGGTGATGTGCGGGATCGTGCGCTGGGTGATGTGCTGGACGGCGTCGCGGAGGTGCCGGTGCCGTCCCAGCCGGGGGCGCCGCCGTCGGGGGAGGAGTACTTCACGATCAGCGAGCAGTCCTTGTCCGCGAAGCCTTCGTCGATGAGTTGCTCGAACCTCTGCCGGGCCAGCTGGGCGGCCTGCAGCTTCACTCCGGTCCTCTCCCCGGCGTCGAGGGCCAGGCTGACGTCCTTGAGCGCCAGATCGGCGCGGAAGGTGGCGTCATAGTTCCGGTTGGCGGCCGAGGACTCCACGATCCCGGGCATCGGGTACCAGGTCTGCTGCGCCCAGGAGCGCCCGGAGGAGACCGAGGCGATCTCCCAGAAGACCTTCGGGTCCAGGCCGAGCTGCTCGGCCAGCTGGGACCCTTCCGAGGCGGCCATCAGATCGATGAACAGCATCATGTTGTTGCAGATCTTCGCGGCGATGCCGGCGGTGGCCGCCCCGGCGGCGATGATCGTGCCGGCCATCGGCTGGATGCGGCCGGTGGCCTCCCGCACGGCCTCGTCCTCGCCGCCGACCATGAAGGCCAGGGTCGCGGCGGTCGCTCCGGAGATGCCGCCGGAGACCGGGGCGTCCACGAAGCGGAATCCGTGCTGCGCGGAGAGGTCATGGCAGTGCTGGGAGGTCTCGACGTCCACGGTGGAGGAGTCCACCAGCAGCGTGCGGGTCTCAGCAGTGGCCCAGATGCCGTCCTCCGCGCCGAAGACCGCGCGGACGTGCTCGCCGCGGGGGAGCATGGTGAACACGACGTCGGCGCCGGCGACGACCTCGGCGATGCTGCCCACGGTCTCCACGCCGTGCGCGGCGGCCTCGGAGACCGCCTCGGGGTCCAGGTCGAAGCCCCGGACCGTGTGGCCGGCGGCCACCAGGTTCGTCGTCATCGGCCCGCCCATGTTTCCCAGTCCGATCCATCCGTATACGGCCATGTGTTCCTCCTCGAGTGGCGGGCACCCCGCAGGGTGGGCATGTGTCGTGGATCACACTAAGAGCGTGGAGTCTCGACTACAATGCACGAGGGGGCGGCAAGATTGCACGACCGATGTGCGTTGGTGCACACTCGGGCCATGCGTGACCAGCAGGCCGCGGAGCCGCCGCACCAGCACCTCGAGCCCCTGATGACCTTCCTGCATGTGGCCCGGCTGGGCCGCTACACCGCCGCCGCCGACGTGCTGCGGGTCAACCACTCCACGGTCTCCCGGCGCATCGCCGCGCTGGAGCGCTCGCTGGGCGGCCGTGTGCTGGCGCGCACCCCCTCCGGCTGGGAGGTCACTGCCCTGGGGCAGCGGGTCCTGGCCGCGGCTGAGCGGGTGGAGGACGCCCTGGCCTCGCTGTCCGGCGACGGGGAGCAGGCCGGTCGGATCTCCGGAGTGGTCCGCCTCGGCTCCCCGGATGCCTTCGCCGTCCACGTGGCGACCCCGGCGCTGGCGGCGCTGCAGCGGGCCAGCCCGAACCTCGCCGTCGAGCTCATCAGCGCCACCCAACGGGCCCGGCAGACCCGCTCGGGACTGGACCTGGAGATCGTGGTCGGTCGGCCGCAGGTCCACCGGGCCCAGGCGGAGCTGGTGATGGACTACGCCCTGGGGCTCTATGCCACCGAGGACTACCTGCAGCGGCACGGCCGGCCGCGCAGCATCGCGGAGCTGGCCGGACATCGGCTCAACTACTATGTCGAGGCCGTGCTGACCATCGACGACCTCGACCGGGCCACCGAGGCGCTGCCGGCCATGCGCCGAGGCATCGCCTCCACCAATGTGCTCTCCCACGTCACCGCCACCACTGCGGGGGCCGGCGTCGGGCTGCTGCCGAACTATGTGGCCGACCATGAGCCTCGGCTGCGCAGGCTGCTCGCTGAGGAGTACGCCCACGACCTGTCGTACTGGGCGGTCGGTCGCCAGGAGGCGCTGCGCAACCCTGCGGTGCAGGCCGTCTATGCCGCGCTGCGCCAACGCGGTCAGCGCATGGAGGACGAGCTGAGCCGCTGACCCCGCCGAATGACAACGTGTAAGGCGCAGGGGTGGTTCACCTGACAGTCTGCTCCCCCTCGGTTCCGGCCGGGCGGGGGGAGCATGGTGGCACGGCTCTCAGAGCTGCTCCCGGTGCGCCGTCGGCACCGCTCGCGCTCGGGCGCCGTCCGGGGAAACCCTCACGTCATGAGTCCTCAACAAGGAGGTCATGGGCATCGCGTAGACCTGAAGCGGTGATGACCGTCAGACCTATCGAAGGAGGCCCGAGCAGATGATCAAGAAGCCCACTCGGCTGGCTGTGGTCCTGTGGACCTGCATCCTGGCCGGTTTCGCCCTCATGGAGTTCCCGGGGGTGCTCTTCTTCCATGACATGGTGGAGCCCCGCATCCTCGGCATGCCTTTCATCTATGGCTTCAACGTCGTCATCTGGGCGTTCATGTGTGTGGTCCTGTTCATCGGGTACCGAACCCACTGGGGTCGTCGTGCCGCGTCGGAGGGCGATGAATCGGATGCCCCGGACCCCGCTCCTGAGCCGACCGGAGGTGCACACTGATGTCCGCCACTGAGATCGCCGGACTGATCGTCATCGCCGCCTTCCTCCTCGTCCCCCTGGCCATGGGCGCCTTCGCCTCACGGAAGTCGACGGCCACTGCCGAGGACTTCTTCCTCCAGGGGCGGGCCATGGGATCCGTGGCGGTGTTCTTCACCGTGGCCGCCACATGGTGGAGCGCCTTCGCGTTCCTCGGGTCGAACGCCAGCTTCTATCTGGACGGGCCGCTGTACTGGACCGCCATCGCCTGGAACATCTTCTTCGGGGTCATGTACTACGTCGTGGGCAAGAGGATCTGGTTCCACGGCAAGCGCGGAGGTTACGTCACTCCGCGGGACTTCTTCGTCGACCTCTACGGCTCACGCAGGCTGGGCACCTTCATCGCCGTCATCCTGCTGGTGTTCACGCTTCCGCATCTGCAGATCCAGCTGACCGGCGGCGCGTACCTGATGGAGGTGGCCTCCGACGGGGCGCTTCCGTTCTGGCTCGCCGGCCTCCTCTTCTACCTGGTCATCATCATCTACGTCTGGTCCGGCGGGCTCCGCGCAGTGGCCTGGACCGACGTGTTCTACGGGGTGCTCCTGTTCCTCGGGATGATCACCGCCGGCATCTTCCTGGTCGGCGAGGTCGGCGGTATGGGGACCATGTTCGATGAGATCGAGCAGATCCAGCCGGAGAATCTCATCCTCGCCGACGGAGCCTGGATGGCCTGGATCGCCATGTTCGTGGTGACACCGCTGGGTGCATTCATGGGCCCCCAGATGTGGACCCGCATGTACGCCACCCGGTCACCACGGTTGTTCGACCTGATGCCCTTCCTTCTGGCGGTGGCGGCCATCAGCTATGTCGGCTCCATGCTCATCGGCAACTCCGCCGTGGTCCTCGATCCCGACGTCGAGCAGGCGGATCAGGTGCTGCCCGTCATGCTTCTCGAGTACGCTCCGGTGGTCCTCGCCCTGGTGCTGATCGCCTGTGGTGCGGCGGCGGCGATGTCCACCGCCAACTCCCAGGTCCATGCCATGGCGGCGAGCTACACGATCGACTTCCACGAGAGGTACGTGCAGAAGGACCTCCCCGAGAACAAACGGGTCTGGGTGGGGCGCTGGGCCATCCTGGTCTTCTCCGCGATCGCCTACGTGATGACCCTCTACGTGCCAGGGCTGTTGGTCACCATCGGGCTGGTCGCCTTCGCCGGTCTGGCGCAGGTCATCATTCCCACCCTGGGTGCGCTGTTCTGGAAGCGGGCCAGCGTCACCGGCGCCTCCGTGGGGCTCGTCGTCGGCGTCGGCAGCCTGGTGCTGTTCACCGCGCTGCCGGCCACGGTCCCGGGCCCCTTCGCCAACGGAGGTGGGGGCCTGCTCTCCCTGCTGCTGAACCTCGTGGTCTTCATCGGAGTCAGCCTCGTGACCCGACCCCGCGAGACCGGCATCCTGGCGAGGCTCGCGGCGCGCACCCGCGACTTCGATCGAGGACGCTGGGACTCCGGCTCACCGCAGGAGGAGCTCGTGCGCCGCTGACCGCCGGGAGGCGCGGGCCGCGCACCGGCCGCAGGACGAGAACTGCTCGCAACCACCGCATGCACCGCGCATGCACGGGAAAGGACGATGAGACCCATGGCGCACCAGGCGGCAGCGGGAGCCGATTCCGGCGACCCCACTGTGAGACCACAGGATCGAGAGTTCCTGAGGGACTTCCACCACACGTCCCGCTATGGCGCGACGCCGGCCGGTGGGATCGACCGCCAGGCGGGCACCGCAGAGCACGGCCAGGTGCGTCGCTGGTTCGAGGAGCGCGCCGGCCAGCTGGGGCTCAGCGTGGTCACCGACGCGATCGGCACCATCTATGCACTCCGTGAGTGGGTGCCCGGCGCTCCGTTCGTCCTCGTGGGGTCCCATCTGGACAGTCAGCCTCGTGGCGGGCGCTTCGACGGGACCTACGGCGTCGTCGCGGCCCTGCATGCGGTGGCCGCAGCTGATGCCGCAGTCTCCGCAGGACTTCTGGATCCGCGGTACAACGTGGCCGCAGTGGACTGGTTCAACGAGGAGGGTGCCCGATTCGCCCCGTCCATCATGGGGAGCTCGGTCCACGCGGGGATCCTGGACCTTGAGGTCGCCCTGCAGACCACGGATCCTCAGGGGGTCACCGTCGCCCAGGCCCTGGAATCCACCGGCCGCCGGGGGGTCGACCCCGCCCCGAAGGCCGCCGCCTATGCGGAGATCCACATCGAGCAGGGGCGACGCCTCGAGCGTTCGGGCGTGCCGATCGGGATCGTCGACCGGAGCTGGCACACCCAGAAGCTGCTGGTCAGCGTCATCGGAGAGCAGTCACACACCGGCGCGACGCTGATGGCTGATCGCCGCGATGCCCTGATCGCCGCCTCGCACGTCGTGGTGGCCGTGGAGGAGGTGGTCGAGGAGTTCGAGCCGGAGACCATCGTGACTTCGGTGGGGAAGTTCGACGTCCAGCCCAACTCTCCGATCGTCGTGCCGCGTCAGGTCGACCTCGTCGTCGATCTGCGGGCGGACCGGGCGAGCGACGTCGATCAAGCACGCGGTCTGCTCCTGGAGCGCCTCCAGGGGATCGCTCGCCGCCGGGACGTCGAGATCGAGGCCCAGGACTTCGACGTCCGCCCAGTGCAGCGGTTCCCCGCCGACGGCGTGGAGCTGGCCGAGAAGGCCAGCCGCGACCAAGGCGTCGACTCCACCGTGCTGGCGACCTTGGCCGGTCACGACTCCGTCCCGATGAACCGCATCGTGCCCTCGGTGATGCTCTTCGTCCCCTCAGCCGATGGGGTCTCCCACTGCGAGCGGGAGTTCACCTCCGACGAAGACATGGTGACCGGCCTGCGGGTGCTGACCGGTGTCGTGACACGCCTCGTGGCCGGAGAGCTGGCCGATACGGCGTCCGGCGGATCCGATGAGAGCGGCGGCGCGGCGGATGACCGGGAGGACGGACGAGGATGACGGCAGAGAGTCCCAGCCCGACGACGGTGGACGACTCCGAAGAGCTGGGCCTCGTCTCCGCCGTCGAGGTGCTGCGACGCTTCGCCCGTCGAGAGCTGGCGCCGAGCGAGTACCTGGAGCACCTGCTCCGGCGGATCCAGGACGACGAGGCCGAGCCCCGGCCCGTGAACGCCTTCACCGAGGTGCTCCACGAGGAGGCGCGCCGGCTGGCGCAGGAAGCCGACCGCCAATACCTGCGCACCCCGTCGGAGCAGAGCCCCGGCGGCCCATCAGGCGACCGCCGTCTCCTCGGACTCCCCGTGGCCACCAAGGAGAAGCATGCTCTGGCGGGCAGGTCCCACAGCCAGGGCATGCGAGCCTACGCCGACGTCATCGCCGACTCGGACCATCCTGTGGTGCAACGGATCCGCCGCCATGGTGGCATCGTCCACGGCCGGACGGCCTCGCCGGAGTTCTCCTGCGCGACCTTCACCCACACTCGCCTCTGGGGCGTGACACGGAACCCCTGGGACCGTGAGCTGAGCCCGGGAGGCTCCTCAGGCGGCGCCTCCGCGGCGCTCGCCGCGGGGATGGCTCCGCTGGCGACTGCCTCCGACATCGCCGGTTCCACCCGTCTCCCGGCGGCCTTCACCGGCGTGGTCGGCTACAAGCCGCCGTACGGAGCCGTGCCGGGGGCGGGTCCCTTCGCCGCAGACTGGTACCGCGGGGACGGTCCGATGGCCCGGACGGTCAGCGACGTCGCGCTTCTCACCGAGGTGATGCGCGGGCCGCATCCTGGCGATCATGTGACGGTGCCCACCCGGGAGGTCCCCACCATGGCGCTCGAGCAGGCCCCGGAGGATCTGCGCGGGCGGAGGATCGTCTACTCGCCTTCGCTGGGCGACTATCCGGTCCAGCGCGGTGTGCGGCTGCAGGTCGATGAGGCCGTGGCCGCCATGGAATCGGCAGGGGCGGAGATCGTCGAGGTCGAGCTGCCGTGGACGACGGCGGAGATCCGTGAGGTGACGATGGCGCATTTCGGGCATCTCCTCGCCGACGGCATGGGGCAGCTGCTCCGGGGCCGGGAGGACACCGCAGAGGACTACACCCTGCGGTTCATGGAGGACGCGCGTCGGCAGGCGCGTCGGATCTCCCTGTTCGAGTCTGTGGACCGGGAGCGCCTCATGCAGGAGCAGCTGCACTCCGCCATGGCCGGGGCGGACGCCCTGGTCGCCCCGGTCTCGGCGATCGCGTCCCTCCCCGCGACAGCCACGTGCCTGGACGGACTCACCGTGGACGACGTCTTCGAGGGCGGGGAACGGCACCTGGAGCACTACTGGGAGGCGCATATGACCGTCCCCTTCAACGTGGCGAACAGGTGCCCGGTGATGTCGGTGCCGGCCGGGATCCACCAGGGCAGGCCGGTGGGGCTGCAGATCGTGGGGCACCCCTACGACGAGGCCGCGGTCTTCGACATCGCCGCACGCTTCGAAAAGATCCGTCCCTGGGCGCACCGCCGCCCCGGGCGGACTTCTGGCGGATGATCCTTCCCCGGCCAGCAGGTCCACGGATCAGATCAGGCTCCACGCCTCGCTGAGGACGCTGCGCAGGATCTGCTCGATCTCCTCGAGGTCCTCGGTGGTGGCGATCAGCGGAGGGCTGAGCTGGATGACGGGGTCGCCACGGTCGTCGGCCCGGCAGTAGAGGCCCTCGGCGAAGAGCTTCTTGGAGATGAATCCGTAGAGGATCCGCTCGCACTCCTCGGCGCTGAAGCTGGCCCGCGTGCTCTTGTCCTTGACCAGCTCGATCCCGTAGAAGAACCCCTCCCCGCGGACGTCTCCGACGATCGGCAGGTCGAGCAGCTTCTCCAGGGTGCTGCGGAAGGCTCCGGCGTTCTGCTGCACGTGCTCGAGGACCTTCTCCTCCTCGAAGATCTCCAGGTTCTTGAGGCCGACGGCGGTGGAGACCGGGTGCCCGCCGAAGGTGTAGCCGTGGCCGAACATCGCGCCGGGCTCCAGGAACGGCTCCATCAGCCGGTCTGAGGCGAGGACCGCGCCCAGGGGCGCATAACCGGAGGTGATGCCCTTGGCGGTGGTGATCATGTCCGGCTGGTAGCCGAAGTGCTCGGCGCCGAACATGTGCCCCAGCCGTCCGAAGGCGCAGATGACCTCGTCGGAGACGAGCAGCACGTCGTGCTCGTCGCAGATCTCGCGGACGCGCTGGAAGTAGCCGGGCGGGGGAGGGAAGCAGCCGCCGGCGTTCTGGACAGGCTCCAGGAAGACCGCGGCCACGGTGTCCGGCCCCTGCGCCTCGATCGCCAGGGCGATCTGGTCCGCCGCCCAGATGCCGAACCGCTCGAGGCTCTGCTGGTCCTGGACCTCCAGGGCTCCCGCGGTGAGCTCGGCGGCGCGGTAGGCGTTGGTGTTGCTGACGTGCACTGTGCTGGGGACCAGGGGCTCGAAGTCTTGCTTGAGTCCGGCGATGCCGGTGATGGACAGCGCGCCATGGGTGGTGCCGTGATAGGCCGTCGCACGGCTGATCACCTTGTGCTTGGTCGGCCTGCCGGTGAGGCGGAAGTAGTTCTTGGCCAGCTTCCAGGCCGTCTCCACCGCTTCGCTGCCGCTGTTGGTGAAGAACACGCGGTTCAGGTCGCCGGGGGTGAGCTGGGCCAGGCGCTCGGCGAGCTCGATGGCCGGCGGGTGGGCGTAGGACCACAGCGGCATGAACTCCAGCTCGGTGGTCTGCGCCGCCGCCGCCTCGGCGAGATCCCGGCGTCCGTGTCCCAGCTGAGAGGTGAACAGGCCGGCCAGTCCGTCGATGTACCGCCTGCCCTGGGTGTCCCAGAGGTGGACCCCTTCGCCACGCACCATGATCGGCACGTGGTCCTCGGGTGAGGATCCGTGCCGGGTGAAGTGCATCCAGAGATGCCGTGTCGCCGCGGTCTGGAGGCGAGTCGTCTCATCCTGAGGCAGAGGGGGTCGAGTCATCTCACCATGGTGCACCGGCCACGCCCCTCATTCAAGAGAATCAGCGAAAAAGATCTGTTTCAACAACGAAATCAGTTGTTCACAGACTGATGCTTGGCTTGATCCGTACATCCCATGTATCGTGGGTGCCAGTGATCGACATCACATCGGATGCCCGGGAGTCACGAAGCTGGGCAGGAGGAGGAGACCAGGGATGGCACTGACGGAGTTCTTCAACGTGGTCGACGGCGAGAAGGTCCCCGCCGCGTCGGGGGCGACCTACGACGTCGTCGCCCCGCACCTGGGGGAGGTCTACGCCCGGGCGCCGCTCTCCGGCGCCGAGGACGTCGACCGCGCCTACTCCGCAGCGGCTCGCGCCTTCGAGACCTGGAAGCGGGTGACACCCAGGGAGCGCGGTGAGGCCCTGCTGAGGATCGCCGACGCCCTGCAGGCGCGCTTCGACGAGTTCGTCGACGCCGAGTGCCAGGACACGGGGAAGCCGAAGCATCTGACGGCCGCCGAAGAGATGCCGATGAACATCGACCACTTCCGGTTCTTCGCCGGTGCCGGGCGCCTCTTGGAGGGGAAGGCCGCCGCAGAGTACATGGAGGACCACACCTCCTTCGTGCGTCGGGAGCCGGTCGGCGTCGTCGGGCAGGTGACCCCGTGGAACTATCCGCTGCCGATGCTCATCTGGAAGGTCGCGCCGGCGCTGGCTGCAGGCAACACCATCGTGCTCAAGCCCAGTGACACCACCCCGGCGACCTCCACCCTGTTTGCCGAGCTCTGCGCCGAGATCCTCCCGCCGGGCGTCTTCAACGTGATCTGCGGCGACCGGGACACTGGCCGGGCGCTGGTCGCCCACGACACCCCCGCGATGGTCGCCATCACCGGCTCTGTCCGCGCCGGGATGCAGGTAGCCCAGGCCGCCGCCCAGGACCTCAAGAAGGTCCACCTGGAACTCGGCGGCAAGGCGCCGGTCATCGTCCACGACGATGCCGACGTCGCCTCCGCGGCCGAGGGGATCGCCGCCGCCGGCTACTTCAACGCCGGGCAGGACTGCACCGCCGCCACCCGGGTGCTGGTCCACGAGTCCATCCATGACGAGTTCCTCGCCGCGCTGAAGCAGCAGGCCGAGAGCACCACCGTCGGCGGCCCCGATGACGAGAGCGCCGACGTCTGCCCGCTGAACAACGCGGACCAGCTGGCCAAGGTCACCGAGAAGGTCGCCTCCCTCCCGGAGCACGTGCAGCTGGTCACCGGCGGACACCGGGTGGGGGAGGTCGGCTACTTCTACGCCCCCACCGTCCTGGCCGGGCTCGCGCAGGACGACGAGCTCATCCAGGAGGAGGTCTTCGGGCCGGTGATCACCGTCCAGAGCTTCTCGACGGAGAAGGAGGCGCTGGCCATGGCCAACGACGTCAAGTACGGCCTCGCCTCCAGCGTGTGGACCAGCGACCACGGCCGCGCCATGCGCGCCTCCCGGGAGCTGGACTTCGGCTGCGTGTGGATCAACACCCACATCCCCTACCTCTCCGAGATGCCCCACGGCGGCTTCAAACACTCGGGCTACGGCAAGGACCTCTCGATGTACGGCCTGGAGGACTACACGCGGATCAAACACGTCATGAGCTTCATCGGAGACGGTGAGTAGGACGGGGAACGCCGTGGAGACCACGACGACCGGATGGGGACGTCAGGCGCTGGAGGGCGCGAAGCTGGCCCCGCTCTGGCTGGACACCGAGCGGCGCCCGGCGCCCCGCCCTGCTGCCCAGGACGGCGCGCAGGTCGACCTGCTCGTCGTCGGTGGGGGCTTCACCGGGCTGTGGACCGCACTCCGGGCGGTGGAGCGTTCGCCGGGCACTCGAGTTCTGCTGGTCGAGGCGGATCGCCTCGCCGAGCACGCCACCGGCCGCAACGGCGGGTTCTGCGAGGCGAGCCTGACCCACGGCGAGGAGAACGGGCGCAGCCGCTGGCCCCAGGAGTACGAGACCCTGGAGCGGCTGGGCCTCGAGAACCTCGACGAGATCCAGGAGACGGTCGAGCGCTACGGGATCGACTGCGGCTTCCTCCGTGGAGGAGCGCTCAGCGTGGCCACCCGCCCCCATGAGGTCGAGGCCTTCGAACCCGGCACACCGGGATTCCTCGACGCCGACGCCGTCCGTCAGCACGTGGACTCTCCCACCTATCTGGCCGGCCGCCTCGATCCCGACGCCTGTGCGGTCGTGGACCCCGCCCGGCTGGCCTGGGGACTGGCCGAGGCGGCGGAGTCGCACGGCGTGACGATCAGTGAGCACAGCCGTCTGGAGTCGATCCGCCGCTCCTCGGCCGCGACTCGGGGCGGGGTCGCGGTGCGCCTGAGCACGCCGCAGGGGGAGGCCACGGTCACCGCGGGACGCGTGGTGCTGGCGACCAACGCCTTCCCGAATCCCCTGGGCCGTTCGTGGAGACATCTGCGGACCCGGTGGGAGACGGTGCCCGTCTATGACTATGTGCTGGCCACGGAGCCGCTCACCGATGAGCAGCTGGCCGCGATCCGCTGGGATCCTGCGGTCGGTGTGGCCGATGCGGGCAACCAGTTCCACTACTACCGCATCACGCCGGACCGCAGGATCCTCTGGGGCGGCTATGACGTGATCTATCACTTCGGGCGCTCGATCCAGCAGGAGCACCTCGACAGGCCCAGGACCTACCAGAAGCTCGCCGACCACTTCGCCCAGACGTTCCCGCAGCTCGAGGGGATCCGCTTCACCCACCGGTGGGCCGGGGTGATCGACACCTCCACTCAGTTCTGTGCGCTGTTCGGGCGTGCGCACGGGGGTCGGACCGTCTACGCCACCGGGTTCACCGGTCTCGGCGTCGGCGCCTCTCGATTCGCTGCAGAGGTGATGCTGGACCTCCTGGAGAGGCGTCGGACGGAGCGCACCCAGCTGGAGATGGTCCGGAGGCGGCCGCTCCCGTTCCCGCCGGAGCCGCTGGCCTGGATCGGCATCAGGATCACCACCTGGGCCCGGGTCCGCGAGGACCGGACAGGTCGGAAGAATCTCTGGCTCCGGGCCCTGGACCGCCTGGGGCTGGGCTTCGACTCGTGAGCCGCCGCGACATCGTCACCACCACAGCAGGTCGACCCCGCATCGTCACACCACATCACCGCATTGCACCGCACCGCTGCACCACCACCCTGAGGAGGACCCCATGACCCGTCGTCAGACGCCCCTTCCCCCGGATCCGATGATCCGGTCACTGGTCCGCTCCCAGCTGGCCAGCCGCCGGATGTCCCGCCGCCACCTGATGGCCGGCGCCGGCGCCGCCGGGCTGCTGGGGGCGCTGACTGCCTGCGGCACCGGCGGCACCACGACGACGGACGACGGGCCCGCAGAGGACCTCTCCGAGGAGACCATGGAGCTCTTCTGGGCGAACTGGAGCCTCTACCTGGACTACGACGGCGACTCCGGCAGCTACCCCACCCTGGACAGGTTCCAGGAGGAGACCGGGATCAGCGTCACCTACGCTGAGGACATCGACGGCAACGAGAGCTACTACGGGACCATCCAGAACCAGCTCCGTCAGGGCCAGAACTTCGGTCAGGACCTCATCACCTTCACCGACTGGATGGCCGGCAGGGTCATCGCCGCCGGCCAGGTCCGAGAGCTGGACCACGGCAACATCCCTCATCTGGAGAACCTGCTCCCGGGTCTGCAGGACGTCGGCTTCGACCCGGAGCGTCGGCATTCGATCACCTGGCAGTCCGGGATGACCGGCCTCGCCTGGAACAGGGAGGCCGTCCCGGACGGAGTGCACACGGTCACGGACCTGCTCACGAATCCGGACCTGCGCGGACGTGTGGTGGTCCTCGACGAATGGCGCGACACCATGTCGCTGATCATGCTCGACCAAGGCGCCGACATCACCAGCTTCGACGCCGCCGACTTCGAGTCCGCGCTGGAGGTCCTGGAGGAGGGCATCAGCAGCGGGCAGATCAGGCAGGTGCGGGGCAACGCCTACATGGAGGACCTGGTCTCCGGGGACGCGCTGGCCGTGATGGGCTGGTCCGGGGACATCACTCAGCTGAACCTGGAGGAGGGCGACCGCTGGGACTTCGCCCTCCCCGAGGCCGGCGGCACGCTGTGGTCGGACAACCTGCTCATCCCCAACGGGGCCGAGCACAAGTCCAACGCCGAGCGGCTGATGAACTTCTACCTCGATCCCGAGATCGCCGCCGAGGTGGCGGCCTATGTCAACTTCGTCTGCCCGGTCCAGGGGGCCCAGGAGGCGATGGAGGCCATCGACCCGGAGCTGGCCGAGGACCCGCTGATCTTCCCCACCGAGGAGATGCAGGAGAACCTCCACATCATCCGCGGCATGGACACGGATGAGGAAGCCGAGTTCACCGACATGTTCCAGGCGGTGATCGGAAACTGATGACTCCCACCGGCAAAGACCTCGATCTCCGAGGGATCACCAAGCTGTTCGGCGGATACACCGCTGTCGAGGATCTCGCGCTGCACGTCCCGGCGGGGAGCTTCTTCGCCCTGCTGGGCCCCAGCGGCTGCGGCAAGTCCACCACACTGCGGATGATCGCCGGCCTGGAGCACCCCACCCGCGGGAAGGTCCTCATCGGGGAGGAGGATGTCACCGGCACGAAGGCCCATCAGCGGGAGGTCAACACCGTCTTCCAGAGCTACGCGCTGTTCCCCCACCTGAGCGTCCTGGAGAACGTCGCTTTCGGGCCCAAGCGCAAGAAGGTCCCTGACGCGCTCGACCGCGCCCGGAAGGTCCTCGACCTGGTCGAGCTGGGGCACCTGGCCCAGCGACGTCCGGCGCAGCTCTCCGGAGGCCAGCAGCAGCGCGTCGCCCTGGCCCGGGCGGTCGTCAATCGGCCCCACGTCCTGCTCCTGGACGAACCGCTGGGTGCCCTGGACATGAAGCTGCGTCGGCAGATGCAGATCGAGCTGAAGCACATCCAGGAGGAGGTCGGGATCACCTTCATCCACGTCACGCACGACCAGGAGGAGGCCCTGACCATGGCCGACACCGTGGCCGTGATGAACGCGGGGCGCATCGAGCAGATCGGACCTCCGGGCGAGCTCTATGACCTGCCGCGGACCGCGTTCGTGGCGAACTTCCTGGGCAAGTCCAACCTTTTCGAGGCCGAGGTGTTGGGTGGCTCCGCCTCCTCCGGTGACCTGACCATCCGGTTCGGAGACACCTCCTGCAGCCTGGCCGCCGAGCGCGCCGTCCAGCACGAGGGAAGCATCATCGTGGGGATCCGTCCGGAGAAGATCGTCCTCTCCCGGGCAGGGGAGCAGCCCTCCGGAGACCGGGCCGGCTGGACCTGTGTCACCGGGGGACGCGTGAACGCCACCTCCTACACCGGGGTCTCCACGGAGTACGAGGTGAAGCTGCCCGGAGCCGGGCCCCTGACCGTCTTCTCGCAGAACCTGCGGACGGAGGTGCTCGCGGCAGGGACCTCGGTCGACCTGTGGTGGGACGACGCCAACCTCTTCGGCCTGGCCGGGGGCTCCGACACGGGCGCCGGAGTCGAGGAGCTGTGATGAGCCTGAAGGCGGCAGAGGAGCTCACCACGCCGCAGGAGCATGTCGATCCAGCATCGATTCCTGAACGGTCCGCCGAGGAGCAGCGCACCTGGCGGACACGGGGCCGGCTCGGCATGCTGCTGGTCATTCCCGGGTTCGCCTTCATCGCGATCTTCTTCGTGGTGCCGGTCTTCTCCATGCTGGCGATGTCCCTCTACACTCAGCCCGAGGGCGCAGTCGCCGGGGAGTTCGTGCCCGGATTCAACGTGGCCACCTATGCCCAGGTGATGAGCACCTATGGGGACACCTTCGTGCGCTCCTTCGCCTTCGCGCTGATCGCCACCGTCGCCGCGCTGTGCATCGGCTACCCCATGGCCTATCTGGTGGCGGTTCGGCTGCGCGGCCGTCCCCTGCTCCAGGGGCTGCTGCTGGTGGTCATCATCGCGCCCTTCTTCTCCAGCTTCATCCTGCGGGTGCAGTCCTGGCGATTCATCCTCTCTGACGAGAGTTGGGTGGTCGGGTTCCTCAAGGCGATCTCCGTGCTCCCTGAAGACGGGCGGCTCACCGCCACGGCGCTCGCCGTCGTCGCCGGCATGACCTATCTGTACCTGCCGCTGATGACGCTGCCGATCTACGCCAACCTGGAACGGCTGGACACCCGGCTCATCGAGGCGGGCGGAGACCTCTACGCCGGCGGGTTCCAGACCTTTCTGCGCGTGACCCTGCCGCTGTCCATGCCCGGGGTGATGGCTGGGACCATCCTGACCTTCATCCCTGCCTCCGGCGATTATGTGAACGCGGTGATGCTGGGCAACAACGTGGACACCACCACCGTGGGTCAGATCGTCGATTCGCGGTTCTTCCACGCGGCGGACTATCCCTCGGCCGCCGCGCTCTCGGCAGTGCTGATGGGGATCATCCTGATCCTGGTCACGCTGTACGTGCGCCGCTTCGGGACGAAGGAGATCGTATGAGCACCCAGCAGTCCGGGAGCACCGAGGCGCCGGTGAGCATCGATCAGGCCGGGCCCACCCCACGGAGCAGGCGCGGGCTCGACGTCGGCAGGTGGTTCGTGCCGGTCATCGGCGGGCTGGCCTTCCTCTACCTGCTGGTCCCGATCGCCTACATCTTCGTGTTCTCCTTCAACGACGCCGGCCGGACCAACCTGACCTGGCGAGGCTTCACCCTCGCCAACTGGCAGGACCCGTGCCGGCCCTCCCAGCTGTGCGAGGCGTTCGTGAACTCGCTCAACGTCGCGGTCATCGCCACGGTGGTGGCCACCGTGCTGGGGACCATGATCGCCTTCGGGCTGGAGCGCTACCGGTTCCGCTTCGCCGGTTCGGCGAACCTGCTGATCTTCCTGCCGCTGGCCACTCCGGAGGTCGTGCTGGGAGCCTCGCTGCTCTCGCAGTTCCTCAACCTGGGGGTCCAGCTGGGCATGGGCACCACGGTGCTGTCGCACATCATGTTCTGCATCTCCTTCGTGGTGGTGGCCATCCGGGCGCGGATCGCGACCTTGGACCCGGCTCTGGAGGAAGCGGCCGCGGACCTCTACGCCTCCGGACGCACCGCATTCTGGCGGGTCACGTTCCCGCTGCTGATCCCCGGGATCGCGGCGGCGGCGCTGCTGAGCTTCGCGATCAGCTTCGATGACTTCATCGTGGCGAACTTCAACTCCGGGGCGTTCACCACGTTCCCGCAGTATGCCTACGTCGCCGCCCGGCGCGGCATCCCGGCGGAGGTGAACGTGCTCGGCTCGGCGATGTTCTTCGGAGCCATCGCCCTGGTCCTCGGCGTCCAACTGTGGCGCTACTGGCGGAACAGGCGATGGGCGACGCTGTGAAAGGCTTGGCACATGTCCAGGAACAAGACTCGCGCGGCTGAGATCGACGACGTGAACAAGTCCATCATCGAGCTGCTGCAGCAGGACGGCCGACGTTCCTTCGCCTCCATCGGGAAAGCGGTGGGCCTCTCAGAGGCCGCCGTGCGCCACCGGGTGCACCGTCTGCAGGATCTGGGTGTCATCCAGATCGTGGCGGTGACGAACCCCCTGGAGCTGGGCTTCCCCCGGCAGGCGATGATCGGCATCAAGGTGGCGGGCGAGCTCGAACCCGTGGCGGAGGAGCTCGGGTCCTATGACGAGGTCGACTACGTGGTGATCACCGCCGGCGGCTTCGACCTGCTGGTGGAGGTCGTCTGCGAGGACGATGACCATCTGCTGGAGATCGTCTCCCAGCGGATCCGCGCCATCGACGGTGTGGTGGGCACGGAGACGTTCATGTACCTGAGTCTGCGCAAGCAGACCTACACCTGGGGAGTGCGCTGAGCCGCCGTCGCGCTGGGGGTGCTGCGGCGGCCGCGGCATGTGCGGAGCATCTCCTCCTCTGGGCTGAGGGCAGGTGCGGGTGCCGCCCCTAGAATGGGCCGAGGCATCCCGGCTCCGGGGGCCTCCCGCACCACCTCGACAAGGACGGAGCACGTGGCCGCTGAGAAGACCGACGTCCGCGCCCGCGCGGAACTCCGGTCCGCCGTCGACCCTGCTGTCCTGGAGGAACAGGGTCTGAGCTCGATGCAGGTGGCCGAACGTCAGCGCCTCCAGCTGTCCAACGTCCAGCCGCACACCACCTCACGCTCCATCGCGGAGATCCTCCGCACCCACCTGATGACCCTGTTCAACCTGATCATCGGGGTCTGCGCCCTGGTGATCATCATCCTGGGCCGCTGGCTGGACCTGCTGTTCGCCATCGCCGCCGTCGCCAACGTCATCATCGGTCTGGTCCAGGAGTACTCGGCCAAGCGGAAGCTGGACGCCATCGCCCTGCTGCACCAGGACAGCGTCCGGGTGCTGCGTGACAGGCTCCTGGTGGAGATCCACCGCGAGCAGATCGTCCTCGACGACGTCGTCGAGCTTCGCCGCGGCGATCAGGTGCCGGCCGACGGGGTGGTGATCTCCTCCTCCGGGCTGGATGTGGACGAGTCCATGCTCACCGGGGAGTCGGACGCGGTCCCCAAACGCCGGGACGACATCGTGCTCTCCGGCACCGCGGTGCTGGCCGGCACGTGCCGCTTCGTGGTCACCGCCGTGGGCGACGACGCCCACGCGGTGAAGCTGGCCACCGAGGCGAAGCGGTACCAGAAGATCAACTCGGAGCTGCGCCGGGCCCTGGAGAAGGTCGCGTTCTGGCTCTCCATGGTGCTGCTGCCGATCACCGCGATCGTCTTCAACGGTCAGATGCAGGCGTTCGGCGGATGGAGCGAGGCCTGGCGCACCGGGGAGTGGCGCGAGGCCATGGTCACCGCCGTGTCCTCGGTGACCGCGATGATCCCGCAGGGCCTGGCGCTGATGACCACGATCGCCTTCGCCGTCGCGGCGCTGAGGCTCGCTCAGGACAAGGTCCTCATCCAGGAGCAGCCGGCCGTGGAGATCCTCGCCCGGGTGGACGTCGTCTGCCTGGACAAGACCGGCACGCTGACGGACGGCAGCATCGTCTTCCACGGCGCCGCACCGCTGGACGCCCGTGGCCTGCCCACCGTCGCTCAGCAGGACCCGTCCTCCACCGCTCTGGAGGGCACCGCCCCGTGGCAGCAGGTGCTCGCCTGGTACGGGGCGGACCAGTACGCCAACCCGACGGCGGCGGCGCTGAAGGTGCCGTTCTCCGCACTTCCGCGCCATCACGCCGCCTTCCAGGTCCAGTTCTCCTCGGCTCGGCGCTGGTCCGCGGTGACCTTCGCCGACGACGCCGGCGAGCTCGCCGGGCACTGGGTGCTCGGCGCCCCGGACATCCTGCTCTCCCCGCATGTGGCCGCGTCGGTGCGGGCGGAGCAGCTGCTCAGCCACACCGAGGCCATCGCCGCCGGCGGGCTGCGCACCATGGTCCTGGCCCGCGCACCGCTGGACGGGCCGATCCTCGACGGCGCCACCGGGCCGCTGGGCCGTGGGGAGAGGCTGCCGGACGGGCTCGTTCCGGTCACTCTGCTGACGTTCAAGGAGAGCGTCCGGGCGGACGCCCGCGCCACCTTGGAGTTCTTCGGTGAGCAGAACGTGGCGCTGAAGGTCATCTCCGGGGACAGCCCGCGCACCGTCTCGGCCGTGGCTCGTGAGGTGGGCATGCGGGTGGACGGCGACGGCGTCGACGCCTCCCGACTGCCCGAGGGGCCGGAGGCCATGCGTTCGGCGTTGGCCACCCACTCCGTGTTCGGCAGGGTCTCCCCGGAGCAGAAGCGCACGATGGTGGAGGCGCTCCAGGCCAACGGCCACGTGGTGGCGATGACCGGGGACGGCATCAACGACGCCCTGGCGATGAAGAAGGCCGATCTCGGCATCGCCATGGGCAACGGCGCCCCGGCCACCAAGGCGGTCTCTCGGATGGTGCTGCTCGACGGCCGGTTCGACCGTCTGCCGAAGGTGCTGGCCGAGGGGCGCAAGGTCATCGCCAACACCGAACGGGTGGCGCACCTGTTCCTCACCAAGACCGCCTACGCGATCATCCTGGGGCTCTTCTTCGGGCTGATGTTCTGGCAGTTCCCGTTCCTGCCGCGTCAGTTCTCCACCGTGGACTTCCTGATGATCGGCTGCCCGGCGTTCTTCCTGGCGCTGCTGCCCAATGCGCGCCGCTACCGCCCCGGGTTCCTGCGGCGATCCGTGCTGTTCTCCATCCCCGCCTCGGTGGGGATATGCCTGGCGGTGGTCGCGGTCAGCGCGGCGGGCCGGCACCTGGACGAGCCGGCCGCGGGGGTGCAGACGGCGTCCACCCTGTGCCTGACGGCGGTGGGGCTCTGGGTGCTCACCGTGGCGCTGCGTCCGCTGACCGCCCCGCGGACCATCCTCATCGCCTCGATGTATGTGTTGCTGGCCGCGGCCCTGCTGGTGCCGATCTCCCAGCAGTACCACCTGTTCGCCATGCCCAGCGCGGAGCTGCTGGCGGTGGCGTTCGTGGCCGCGGTGGTCGGTTCCGGGCTGATCGAGCTGGGGCACCGGTGGCATGAGAAGAAGGTGGATCTGGACCCGCTGGATCCGGTGCACTCGGAGAACCCCGCCTGAGGCGGACCGACTGTCGTCCGCCGGAGGGGCTGCGGTCAGTCGCCGATGACGGAGACCACCAGGTCCTCGCCGCTGGCGCTGACCTGGATGTCCAGGCCGAAGCTGATGTCGTGGCTCTCATCGAGCTCGTCACCGTCGAAGTGGTCCAGTGATTCGAAGGTCACCGTGGCGCTGAGGCTCGAGGCCCCGGTGACCGACCAGCCGTCGTCGTCGAAGGTCAGCGCGATGTCCGCGGGGTCGGGCATCTCCCAGGAGATGGTGCTCGCGTCCACGGAGTTGGGTGTCTGCACGCCCATGGGGCAGCCGCTGGGCATGAGCACCTGCTGGTCCGCGCAGCTGGTGAGGTACTCCTCGACCTCGTCGTGCAGCAGCTGGGCGGCGGTCTCGGAGGCCTCCAGATCGATCTCCACGCTGTGCTCGCCGTCGGCGACGACCACCTCGCGGGCGGAACCGCTGAGCCAGTCGCTGTCGATGTCGACGTCGATGACGCTGGGCACGAAGGCGGCCAAGGTGGCGCCGTCCTCATGCAGGTTGACCGGCTGCTCGTTGACCTCGATCTGCCCGATGCCCCCGAGCTCGGCGGCCGGCACGGAGAGCTGCACTTCGGTCAGCGCCTCGGGTTCGAGCTTCCAGTCGTCGAAGAAGAGCCAGCTGCTGCCCTCCCGGCTCATCGGGACGTGGGACTCGTGGGGCTCGCCGTCCACCGTGAAGGCGAGGTCCGCGCCGTCGCTGCGCTCGGTGATCGAGAGGCCCTCGAGCTGCCCCGCGGAGTGGCGGAGAGCCTCCCCGTCGAGCAGCACCGAGTCCACGGAGCCCAGTGCGAGCCGGTCCTCGTCAGGGACCTCGTCGGTGTCGGCGTCTTCTTCGGTGTCCTCGTCGGTGTCGCCGGCCTCATCCTCGGTGGCGGGCTCGTCCGAGTCATCGCCTGTGTCCTCGTCAGGGCTTTCGCCAGGATCTTCGTCTGCGGGGTCCTCGTCTGCGGGGTCCTCGTCCTCGTCAGCGGCAGAGAGCACGACGCTCTGGGCCTGGGGCACGGCGGCGTTGAGCTCGGGCAGCGAGGAGAACATCCCGACGGCGGCGGAGCCGTCGCCGGCGCGCAGGGCCTCCCAATAGTTCTCGGCGATGGCCTCGGTGGAGTAGACATGCTCGTCCACCTGCCAGATGCCGATGCCGCTGGCGACCACTGCGAGCACCAGTCCCGTGCTCCAGCCGGCCCAGGCGCCACCGCCCTTCCGCTTCGCCTGCGCGGGGGCGCCCGGCTGGCCGGGGCCGTGGTGCGCCGGGTGGGCGCCGGGCTGGCCGGGGATGAAGCCGGGGTACGGGCCCCCCTGATGGGCCTGGCCGTGCGGAGGCTGGCCGTGGGGAGCCTGGCCGTGCGGGGGTGGGCTGTGTGGAGGCTGGCCGGGCTCGCCGCTCCAGCGAGGTCCGGATCCCTGCGGGCCAGGGTGGAAGGGAGCCGGCGGATACGGCTGTCCGGGACGGCTCTGCGGGGGTCCGCCCTGATGCGGCCCGACCGGCCCGGGTGCACCGTGTCCGGGCGCACTATGTCCGGAATTTCCCTGTCCGGGACCTCCCTGCCCGGCGCCTCCCTGCTGGGGGCCGGCCGCGCGGGGAGCGCCGACGCCCGGGGTCGGGCCGGCAGATCCTGGGCTGGGTGTGTCGGGAGCGGGTCTGCCGCCACGCTGCACGGCGCCGAAGCTCTCGGGCCCGGCGGGGGTCGCCGGCGAGCTGGCCGAGGTCCCGCTGCTGTCCTGGTCGGGGCTTCTCGGATGATCGCGGCGCCCGCCGGGGTGGGCGCCGTCGTCGTGTCCCTGCTGGCTCATGGAATGCTGCCCCTCGTCGTTCGACTCGTCATTCGGGCTGCTGGCACGGCCCGCTCCCGGCGTCTGCCTCAGCCTAGCAACCGGACCTCACCGTGATCACCGTGATCGCCGTCCGCTCCGCCTGATCTGCACCGGGTTTGTGAGATCGCACCGCGTACGTTCAGGGTGCGATCTCACAAACCCGGTGCAGATCGGCGGAGCACGAGGACGGTCACATCAGGATCAGCGAGACGGCGATCATCGCGGGGATCGCCAGGATCGTGGTCACCAGGACGGTGTCACGGGCGATCACTTCACCGGACTCATAGCGGATGGCGCTGACCAGGACGTTCTGCGCGGTCGGGAGGGAGGCCATGACCACGGCCGCCAGCAGCTGGTGGCCGGACATGCCGAACAGGACGGCGGCGAAGAGCCACGCGAGCACCGGGTGCAGCACCAGCTTCAGTGAGGAGGCCATGAGCACGTCGCCGCGCCTTCCGGCCTTCTTGTCCAACGGCCGGCTGCCCACCAGGGAGAGACCGAAGGAGAGCAGCATCAGCGGGATGGAGGCCCCGGCGATCAGCTCCACGGACTCGAGCATCGGTCCGGGCAGCACCCAGCCCTGCCAGGAGAACAGCAGCCCCAGCGCCGCGCCGATGATCATCGGGTTCACGGCCGACTGGCCCAGGCTGCGCAGCGTGGAGGTGTGCTTCGCAGGGCGCACCTTCGTGGTGGTGCCCTGGCCTCGGGTCAGCCAGTCCATCGCGGTCACATAGACCGGGGTGTAGAACGCCAGCTGGAACATGATGATCGGGGCGGCGAAGGCGACGTCGCCCAGCACATAGGCCGCGATCGGGAATCCGAGGTTCGCCGAGTTCACCAGCGAGGCGCTCATCCCGCCGATCATTCGTTCCGATCCGGGGCGACGCTTCATCATCAGCCGGGCCAGGACCAGGTAGATCAGCAGAGTAGAGAAGGCCCCCAGGCCGGCGATCGCGAACTGGGGGCCCAGCACCTCGGCCAGCGAGGCATCGGAGACGGTGAGGAAGAGCAGGCAGGGGGAGGCGACGAAGAAGGCCACCCGGCTGAGGATCACTCGGGATTCGGGGCCGAGCAGCCCCAGCTTCCCGATGATGAAGCCCACGCCGATGATGATCCAGATGACGGAGAAGCCTGAGAAGACCGCCTCCATGTCTCGCCCCCTGGTCGTCTGCGTGCTCGCGCCGTCCGGTCGAGCGCCGTGACAGGCGTCGCAGCCGACGTCGACGACCGCACCGTACCGAACTCGGAGACGACTCTACTCCTGGCGGGCCGGTCATGGCAGACAGGGACGTGGAGTGACGCCGGCATGACGAAGCCGGCCTGACCGTGAGATCAGACCGGGTGGGGGCACCGGATCAGCTCAGCGGCGGGGCCTGACCTCCGCCCGGGGGTCACTGCCCGTCGACGGGGCCCAGGAAGTCCTCGCGGATGCGGTCCACACCTTCGGCAGAGATCTGGAACCCGTGCTCCTGGCCGGCATCGATGATGATGCCCGCGCCGGCGAGCGACTGCACCACGGCCACGCCGGGGGCGTCCACGGCGTGAGGGGCGTGCTCGGCGTACTCGGCGGGGACCAGATCGGTTCCGGAGAACAGGGCGATCAGCGGGTTGCCCTCGCTGTCCTGCAGGGTCAGCGGGTTCACCGAACCGGTCTCCGGGGTGACCTCCTCGGCACTCAGGAAGTACACGGTGGAAGTGAGGAAGGCGCGGATGATCTCGCTGGGCTGGGCGTTGCCGTCCCTGCCGGCCACCAGGGTGTCGCGCAGGTCGGGCAGCTGCTCGCCCTCGGGGGTCTCGTCGGGAGTCTGGGCATCGGGGTTCTGAGGAGTCTCGCTCATCCGTCCACGCGATCACGTCCAGCGGCGGAATGCAAGGCAGGGCCGCGGGCTCGGGCCGAGGCACCGTCGGCCTCGGTCCGAGGTCGGCCCTCCCTCCGGGCCGAGTCGGCCTGCGCCGGTCTGAGCCGGTGGGACCTGGTCCGAGCCGGTGTGAGCATCGTCATCTTCCCTTGGGCCGGTGTTCACCTCGACTCACCAGGCTCGTCATGTCGGGTGACAAGAATTCACCGGGGTCGCCGGTCGGACGCCTGGCGGCACGCATCACACTCGCACACATGAGAGGACCGTGACACCACACGCCATGGCACGACGACGCTCCGCAGCCACACTGACCGCTCTCCTCGCCCTGAGCCTGACATCCTTGGGGCTCACAGCCTGCGATTCGGAAGCCGAGGCCGAAGCCGGTTCCGCCGACGCCTCGGACCCCTGCCCCGACACGTTGCGCTTCTCCGACACCGGGGTGGAAGGGCTGGAGACTCTGGTCCTGGAGTTCGAGGACTTCCGGGTGGCTCTGGAGGAGGCGACCGGCAAACAGGTGGACTTCTACCCGATCTCCTCCCGCACCGCCGCCGCCACGGCCCTGGAGTTCGATGAGATCGACCTGCTGCTCACCGGGCCCGCCGAGTACGTGGTCCTGCGGCAGGAGGCAGGGGCGCTTCCGGTGGTCGGGGTGACGCGTCCGGACTATCGGGCCATCCTCGTCGCGGGGGCGGGTCAGGGGATCGAGTCCGTCGCCGACCTCGAGGGCGGCACGGTGATCACCAAGGAGGTGGGCTCCACCTCTGGGCACCTGGGGCCACTGGAGATGCTGGTCTCCGCCGGGCTGGAACCCGGTGTCGACGTCGAGGTGGTCCCGTTGGACTCCACACGCATCGAGGCCTTCGCCAGTGGGGAGGGCGACGCCCTCGGCACCGGGCTGAAGGACTTCGAGGAGGTCGAGGAGGAGATGGGGGAGGGCACCGTGGTGCTCCTCGAAGAGGGGCCGGACCTCCCCAATGACCTCTTCGTCGCCCGGAAAGGGCTCGGGCAGGACTGCACCGCCTGGCTCCAGGAGGAGCTGGAGGAGAATCAGGACGTCCTGCTGGAGGCGATCGTGCAGACCGGGGAGAACGACAAGTATCTCGAGTCCGAGCTCGTGAGGGCCGAGGACGCCGACTATGACCCCACCCGGACCGCCTTCGAGGCCGCGGGCTTCGAGCAGTACTCCGACCTGCCGGATGAGGACGAGCAGTGAGCTCGCATCAGCTCCCCGCGCCGCGTTCCGCCCCCGCACGCCCCGGTCAGGCTGTCCGGGTGAGCGGCCTGGTCAAGGAGTTCGCCACCGGCACGCGTGCCCTGGACGGTGTGGACCTGGAGATCTCTGCGGGTGAGACGGTGGTGCTGCTCGGCGCGAACGGCTCGGGCAAGTCCACCCTGCTGAAGTGCCTCACCCGGTTGGTCGAGCCCACTGAGGGAACCTTGCACCTCCTGGGACGTGACGTCAGGGCAGCAGGTCGCGCCGAGCTGTCGGGGCTCCGGCGTGAGGTCGGCGTCGTGTTCCAGCACATCAATCTGGTGGATCAGCTCAGCGTGCTCACGAACGTCGTCCATGGGGCGCTGGGCCGCGAGCACTCTCCCCGGACCTGGTTCGCGATGACCGCTCGGGCCGAGCTCCGAGAGGAGGCCATGGAGGCCCTGGGTCGTGTCGGGCTGGCCCATGTGGCGGGTCGCCGCGCCGAGCAGCTCTCCGGGGGTCAGCGACAGCGTGTCGCTGTGGCGCGCATGCTCATGCAGCGGCCCCGGATGGTGCTCGCCGACGAACCGGTCGCGGCCCTGGATCCGCGTGCCGGCCGCGCAGTGATGGACCTGCTGTGGGAGATCGCCGAGGAGCGCCGGCTCACCCTGGTCTGCACCCTTCACCAGCTGCCGCTGGCTCGCGACTACGCTCGCCGGGTGGTCGCACTGCGTGCTGGTCGGGTGGAGCTCGACGCCGACATCGCCGTCCTCGCCGACACCGAGCTGGACGGTCTCTATGCCGCCGAACGAGAGGATGAGGGACTGGCCGGGGACCTCGGCACACGCACAGCCGCGCACCGGGCGACGGGGGCTCACCGTGAGGCGGTCGACGCGTGAGCGCCCCGCTGCTGACCCGGCCCGAGGGCGTCCAGGCACCGCCGCGCTGGAGGCGGCCTCGCTGGATGACCGTGGGGGTCCTCGTCGTGCTGCTGGTCCTGGTGGTCAATGGCCTGCTGCGTCTGGACGTGGAGTCGTCCAGGCTGTGGGGGTCTCCGGCCCGCACCTGGGACTTCATCTCGCGTGGCTTCCCTCCGAACCTCGACCGGGCCCCGCAGCTCGGTGAAGCGATGTGGGAGACCCTGGAGATCGCCGTCATCGGCACCGTGATCGGGGTGCTGCTCAGCGTCCCGGTGTCTCTGCTGGCGGCGCGCAACATCGCGCCGAAGCCGGTGGCGGCCCTCGTGCGAGTGGTGCTGAGCACTCTGCGTGCGGTGCCTGATCTGGTGTGGGCGATGATCTTCGTGATCTCGGTGGGGCTGGGGCCGCTGGCAGGGATCCTGGCGATCGCGGTGGATGTGCTCGGATTCGCCGGGCGGTTCTTCGCCGAACGCGTCGAGGAGGTGGACCGTGGTCCGTTGGACGCCCTGCGCTCCACGGGGGCGAAGACCTCTGCCGTGGTCGTCGGGGCGGTGCTGCCGGCCTCCCTGGCCTCTTTCACCGGCACCAGCCTGTACTGCCTGGAGAAGTCTGTCCGCGGGGCGGTGGTGCTAGGCCTGGTCGGCGCGGGTGGCATCGGCGTCGAACTCAACGTGGCGTTTCAGATGCGGCAGTTCGACACCGCCTTCACCATCATCATCCTGATCCTGGTGGTGGTCCTGGTGGCGGAGCGTCTCAGCTCGGCGGTGCGTCGGCGGATGATCGGTGCCGACCAGCTGGTGTGACATGTGCCGGCTCCCGCGCGGGTGCGCGGGGGCCGGTGCGGTACCTTGGCACCGTGCTGCTTTCAGACCGTGACATCCATGCCGAGCTCGACGCCGGACGCATCCAGCTGGATCCGCTCGACGAGAGCATGATCCAGCCCTCGAGCGTCGACGTGCGCCTGGAGCGTATGTTCCGGCTGTTCGACAACCACAAGTACGCGCATATCGACCCGTCGGTGGAGCAGCCCGATCTCACCCGGCTGGTGGAGGTCGACCCGGACGAGCCGTTCGTGCTGCACCCGGGGGAGTTCGTCCTGGGAGCCACCTATGAGGCCGTCTCCCTGCCCGACGACGTCGCGGCCCGCCTGGAGGGGAAGTCCTCACTGGGGCGGCTGGGTCTGCTGACCCACTCCACCGCCGGATTCATCGACCCGGGCTTCTCCGGCCAGGTGACGCTCGAGCTGTCCAACATGGCGACCCTGCCCATCAAGCTGTGGCCGGGCTCGAAGATCGGACAGCTGTGCTTCTTCCGCCTGACCTCGGCGGCCACCCACGGCTACGGCAGCGGCGCACACCAGTCCCGCTATCAGGGCCAGCGGGGCCCGACGGCGTCGCGGTCGCATGAGAACTTCCACCGCACGATCATCCGCTGAGGCGAGTGTCCCGCACGCCCTCCGCACCTACCTCTCCGTCGAGTGGGGGATCTGTGTACACCTACCGGCCGGTTCGGGCGAGTTAGCTGCACACAGATCCCCCACTCGACGGGACGGGTCCGCTTCGAGTCAGCTCCGGATGCGGTGCTCACGCATCTTTGCTGGGCCGGTGGGGTTCTTCACCAGCAGCATCGCGGCCAGCCCCATCAGCAGGATCGTCACGACGCCGAGGATGATCGCCTTGTCTCCGCGTTGCACGTCGGTGTCTTCGGCGCTGGAGATGAGCAGGATCAGCGAGATCAGCGCCGGAGTGAGGAAGCTGACGCTGCGCCCGGCGGTGGCATAGAGGCCGAAGAGCTCGGCGGCCCGCGACGGCGGCGCCAGCCGCCCGAGGAAAGCGCGCGATGACGCCTGGGCCGGTCCCACGAACAGGCACAATCCCAGGCCGAGGATCCAGAACGCGGTGGTCGGCTCGAGCACGAAGAGCCCGACGTCGCGTTCGACGTCGAGGAAGTACATGACGCCCGCGATGAGCACCAGGGCGGTCACACAGGTCATGATCACCTGCCGGGGGCCGATCCGATCGTCGAACCACCCGCCGGCGAAGGCGCCCAGCGCTGCGGCGATGTTGCCGGCGATGCCGAACAGCAGGATGTCCCCGGTGGTGAAGCCGAAGACCGTCACGCCCAGGATCGCTCCGTAGGTGAACACCGCGGAGAGGCCGTCGCGGTAGATCGCTGAGGCGAGCAGGAACCACAGGGTGTTGCGGTCCTCCTTCCAGAGGCCGACGATCACGTGGATCAGCCGACGGTAGGACTCGGCGATGGAGACTTTGTCCTGGACCACCTCGGTGTCGGCGGTCTTGACGTTGGTGAACAGCAGCGGCAGGGCCCACAGCAGGAACCACGCCGCGGCGACGACGGCGACCATGCGGATGTTGATGGCCTCCTCGTCACCCAGCCCGAACCAGTAGGGCGGATCCCCGGCGACCAGCCCGAAGTAGACGATGGCGAGGATGACGATTCCGCCCAGGTAGCCTGCGCCCCAGCCGATCCCGGAGACCCGGCCCATGCGCTCGTGATCGGCGATGTCGGTGATCATTGCGTTGTAGTTCAGGTTGGCGAGCTCGTCGAACAGCGTCATGGTGGCCATCAGCGTGACCCCGAGGACCAGGTACCCCTGTTCCGGCTTGATGAAGAAGCAGGCCGCCACGAGCCCGACGACGATGAACGTGTTGATCGTCAGCCACAGCCGACGGCGCCCGGCCCGGTCCGCGCGCTGGCCGATCACCGGGGCGGTCACCGCGATGATGCCGCCGGCGATCGCGTTGGCGGTGGTCAGGTACTGGGTGCCCTGTCCGCCGGGGCCGACGGCGTCAGCGATGTAGGTGCCGAAGACGAAGGTCACCATCACTGCGCTCACGGTGGCGTTGCCCCAGCTCCACAGGCTCCAGGCCGCGATCACCCGCTTGTGCAGCGGCTGGCCGGAGGCGGGGTCATCAGCGTGGACGGCAGAGGTCATAGCCGCATCGTATCGCTGGTCGGGTCGGCGTCCGGGGAGGCCGCCGGTGGACGAATGGCAGATGACTGCGCGATGAATAGTTCAATATTCTCGAAATGATTAAATATTCTTTGAATGAATCACGTTGTTTCGGGGGTAAAGGACAACCGTGTTAACATGGGACGACTCCTCCTCAGTGCGGCTGACGTGGAGCATCCCGCGCCGCACAGCCTGGTCCTCGACGCGGAAGGACACCTATGCTGCTGGTGCTCGCTGTGCTCTTCGCAGTGAGCCTCGCGGCGCCCTGGCTGTTCCGCCGATTCGGACGGTCCTCCTTCCATATCCTCGCCGCCATCAGCGCACTGGCCATGGTGTGGGTGCTGACCTATCTCCCGCAGGTGCTGCGCGCCGATCAGGGGGCTCCCTCCGGGGCGCCGAACGCGCCGCCGTCGGAGATCACCGAGTGGATCCCGGAGCTGGGGGTGGAGATCGCCTTCCGGATCGACGCGCTCGCGCTGATCATGTCCCTGCTGATCCTCGGGGTCGGTGCGCTGGTGCTGCTCTACTGCGCCCGCTACTTCCGATCCTCGGAGGCCTCTGCCGGACCCTTCGCGGGCCAGCTCTTCGCCTTCGCCGCGGCGATGCTCGGCCTGGTGCTCAGCGACGACCTGGTGATGCTCTTCATCTTCTGGGAGCTCACGACCGTCCTGTCCTTCCTGCTGATCGGCTATTCGGCGCATCGCCTCCTGGCGCGCCGCTCGGCGATCCAGGCGCTCGTCGTGACCACCTTCGGCGGCCTGGCCATGCTGGTCGGGCTGCTGTGGCTGGGCGAGCTCGCCGGCAGCTACCGGCTCTCCGAGATCCTCGCCTCGGCCGACCAGCTGCAGGGCACGGCGGTCGACGTCGCCCTGTTTCTGATCCTCATCGGTGCGCTCTCGAAGTCTGCGCTGGTGCCCTTCCACTTCTGGCTGCCGGCTGCGATGGCCGCTCCCACCCCGGTCTCGGCCTACCTGCACGCCGCCGCCATGGTGAAGGCCGGGGTCTACCTGGTGGCCCGCATGGCCCCAGGTTTCCACGAGACCGCCCTGTGGATGCCCACAGTGCTCGGCGTCGGGCTGGCCACCATGCTGGTGGGAGCCTGGCGGGCGCTGCGGCAGACCGACATCAAACTCGTGCTGGCCTACGGCACCGTCTCCCAGCTGGGCTTCCTGGTGATGATCAACGGCCTGGGCACCGAGGACGCCGCCCTGGCCGGGCTGGCCATGCTGCTGGCCCACGGGCTGTTCAAGGCGGCCCTGTTCATGGTGGTCGGCATCATCGACCATGAGACCGGCACCCGTGACCTCACCCGCCTCTCCGGGCTGGGACGCACCCAGCGCGCGCTGTTCTGGATCTCCGCCGTCTCAGTCGCCTCCATGGCGGGCCTGCCCCCGCTGTTCGGCTTCGTGGCCAAGGAGGTCGTCTTCGAATCCTTCTACGGCTACGCAGAGGTCCACCCGGGCTGGGGCTGGGTGGTCATGGTCGGCGTCGTCGTCGCCTCCGCGCTCACCGTGGCCTATTCGGCACGCTTCCTGTGGGGCGCCTTCGGCACGAAACGCGGAGCCACCGGCGAACCGCTGGAGACCACGCACTTCCACGCGCCGGCCGGGGCCGTGTTCCTCGCCGCCCCGGCGCTGCTGGCCGTCGCCACTGTGCTGCTGGCGCTGTGGCCGGCTCCGGTGCAGCGGCTCATCGACCCGTTCGTCTCGCTCTTCCACCCGGTCTCGGAGGGTGCCCCCGGCACCTACCTGGCGCTGTGGCACGGCCTGACTCCCGTGCTGGGCCTCTCGGTGCTGGCCTGGGGGCTCGGCCTGGGGCTGTTCGCGGTGCGGGAGCGCTTCGGCCGCCTGCAGCAGCGCACTCCCGCCGTGTTCGACGCCGAACGCGGCTACCGCTCCTCGGTGAAGGTGCTCGACGTCGTCGCCGTCTGGCTGACCTCGGTGACCCAGCGGGGATCGCTCGCCTGGTATCTGTTCATCATCATCGCGGTCGCCACCGGGGTGGTCTCCGGAGTGCTGCTGTTCACCGCCCACCAGGTGCCGCAGAGCTGGATCATCGCCGAGCAGCCGCTGCAGCTGGTGCTCGCCGTGGTCATCGTCGCCGGCGCGATCGGTGCGGTCTGGGCGCCCAAGCGTTTCATGGCGGTGCTGATGGTCTCCCTGTGCGGCTACGGCATCGCCGGGCTGTTCGCTTTGCAGGGCGCTCCGGACCTCGCGCTGACCGTGCTGCTGGTGGAGTCCATCGTGCTGGTGGTCTTCGTCCTCGCGCTGCGCAACCTGCCGGCGGGGATCTGGACCCAGAATCCGGCACGGTTCAAGATCGGCCGTGTGGTGCTCGGCATCGGCTTCGGGCTGGCCATGATGGGCGCGCTCGCGGTCGGCATGGATTCGCGGGTGGCGGTACCGATCTCCGAGGAGTTCCCCTGGATGGCCTACGAGGTCGGTCAGGGCGCCAACATCGTCAACGTCACACTGGTGGACATCCGCGTCTGGGACACCTTCGGGGAGATCACCGTGCTGGCGGTCGCGGCCACCGGGGTGGCCTCGCTGATCTTCGTCAAGCGCCGGGACGCACGACGCCGCAGCCTCCACGAGGTGCCCACCGGCTCGGTGGGCCGGGTGCTCAACGAGGACAACCTGACCCCGCGGCAGGCCAAGGAGATCCGGGTGGCCCGGAGCTTCTCCACAGTGGCCCGTGAGGCCTGGCTCGTGGCAGGACGCACGGTGGCCCCTGAGCACCGCTCGATCATCTTCGAAGTGGTGACCCGGCTGATGTTCCACGCGATCATCCTGCTCTCGCTGTATCTGCTCCTGGCGGGGCACAACCTGCCCGGAGGAGGCTTCGCCGGCGGTCTGCTGGCGGGCCTGGCCCTGACTCTGCGCTACCTGGCCGGAGGGCGCTACGAGCTGGAGGCGGCAGTGCCGTTCAGCGCCTCCTCCCTGATGGGCTGGGGTCTCGCGCTGGCCTGCTCCACCGGACTGGTGTCCCTGCTGGCGGGCGGGCACATCTTCCAGTCCGCCATGCTGGACGTGGACCTGCCGGTGTTCGGTGAGCATCACGTCGGCTCGGCGATCATGTTCGACGTGGGCGTCTATCTGGTGGTGGTCGGACTGATCCTGGACATCCTGCGCAGCCTCGGCTCCGAGATCGACGTGCGCTCCGAGATGGAGAACCGCGCCGCCGAGCGGGGCGACCCCTACCACGGGCACGGGCTCCACTCCGAGACGACCATGGGGGTGGCCCGGTGACGCTGAACCTGACTCTGCTGATCCTGATGGGCGTGATGTTCGCCGTCGGGATCTACCTGCTGCTGGAACGCTCGCTGACCCGCGTGCTGCTGGGCATCATCCTGATCTCCAACGGCGTGAACCTGCTGCTGCTGCAGACCGGCGGCCGGGCGGGGGACTCTCCGTTGGTGGTCGACGGCGACGTCGACGCCCCCTTCTTCGATCCGTTGCCGCAGGCGCTGCTGCTCACGGCGATCGTGATCGCCTTCGCCCTGGTCAGCCTGATGCTCGCGCTGATCTACCGGTCCTGGGTGCTGGCCCGTCAGGATGAGCTCTCCGATGACGAGGAGGACCGGCGGGTGGCCTCCCAGCCCATCTATGACCCGGAGGAGGACTCCGAAGTGCCCACCGAGACCACCGAGTTCGCGGTCGAGGACCTGGAGTCGTCCCGGCTGCTCAACCCGCGCACGGGGCGGGACGAGGACCTTCCGGTGGCCTCCGCGCACACACCTGAGGACGACGGCGACGGCCGCCCCGATCACGGGACGGGGCGCTGACCCATGCAGACCAACTTCGTGGAGCTGCTGCCCCTGGCGGTGCTCCTGCCGTTCTTCGGCGCCGGCCTCGCCTTCGCCTTCTTCCGGCAGCGGACCACCCAGCGGGCGATCACCATCGGCACGCTGGTGCTCACCGTGGTCCTGGAGATCACCCTGTTGGCGGAGACCTGGGACGGCGGGGCCCATGCGGTGCATCTGGCCGGCTGGCCGGCGCCCTTCGGCATCTCGATGGTGATCGACCGGTTCTCCGCGCTGATGCTGGTGGTCTCCTCGATCATCACCCTGGCGGTCCTGCTCTACGCGGTCGGCCAGGGCGCCGCGGAGGAGGGCGACGACGCCGGCCCGGTCTCGATCTTCTACCCCACCTACCTGATCCTGGTGGCCGGGGTGTCCAACGCGTTCCTGGCCGGGGACCTGTTCAACCTGTACGTCGGCTTCGAGATCTTCCTGACGGCGTCCTATGTGCTGCTGACCCTCGGGGGAGGGGAGTCTCGCATCCGGGCGGGGGTGACCTATGTGGTCGTCTCGGTCATCTCCTCGATGCTGTTCCTGATCACCATCGGTGTGGTCTATGCGGCCACCGGCACCGTGAACATGGCGGACCTCGCGCTGAAGCTGGGCGATCTGGACGGCGACATGCAGCTGCTGCTGCACGTGATGCTGCTGGTGGCCTTCGGCATCAAGGCGGCGGTCTTCCCGCTGGCGTTCTGGCTGCCGGACTCCTACCCGACTGCCCCCGCCCCGGTGACGGCGGTCTTCGCGGGCCTGCTGACCAAGGTCGGCATCTACGCGATGATCCGCACCGAGACGCTGCTCTTCCCGGGGGAGCGGATCAACACCGCGCTGATGATCGTCGCGCTGCTGACGATGATCGTGGGCATCCTGGGTGCGCTCGCCCAGGGCGACATCAAACGGATGCTCTCCTTCACCCTGATCAGCCACATCGGCTATCTGGTGTTCGGACTCTCGCTGGTCTCGATCGTGGGCATGTCGGCCACGATCTACTACGTGGCCCACCACATCACCATTCAGACCACGCTGTTCCTGGTCACCGGACTGATCGAGCGCAGAGGCGGGTCCTCCAACGTGGATCGGCTGGGGGGCTTGGCGAAGATCTCCCCCGCTCTGGCCGTCCTCTTCTTCATCCCGGCGATGAACCTGGCGGGGATTCCGCCGTTCTCCGGATTCATCGGCAAGCTGGGGATGATCCAGGGCGGGATCGCGGAGGGCACCTGGATCACCTGGACCCTGGTGGTCGGCTCTGTGGTGACCTCGCTGCTGACTCTGCTGGCCGTGGCCCGGATCTGGGCGCGCGCGTTCTGGCGCAAGGCCGAGGACGCAGACTCCCCGGACCGGCTGCTGATGTCGAAGACGTTGGCGCACGCGCGGGCGGCGAACAAGCGGCTGCTGCCGATGTCGGTGGTGGCGCCGACCGCCCTGCTGGTGACGATGTCCCTGGCGTTCACCGTGTTCGCCGGGCCCCTGATGTCCTTCTCCCGAGCGGCCGCCCAGGACATGTACGAGCGCACCCCCTACCTTGAGGCGGTGCTGGGGGAGGAGCGCGTGGACGGGGTCCGCGAGGAGCTGGAGGACCTGGCCTCGCAGATCCCTGACCTGGACACCGGCGACGGCGGCTCGGACGAGTTCGCCCCGGTGCGGACCTCCCTGGAGCCCGAGGACGAGTCCGTGCAGGAGGCTGATGACCGATGAAGCGACCCCGGACCCCGCTGCCGCTCGAGCTGCCGCTGATCGCCTTCCTCAGCTTCCTCTGGATGGCGCTGTGGCAGGACTTCACCCTGGGCACCCTGATCGTCGGGGCCGTGTTGGGCACTGCCGTGGTGCGGCTGTTCTACCTGCCGCCGCTGCGCGGCTCGGGTCGGATCAACATCTGGTGGGTGCTGGTCTTCACTCTCCGTTTCCTGGCGAAGATGGTGGCGGCCTCCTTCCAGGTGGCCTGGATCGCCGTCGTGCGCGGACCTAAGGTGCGCAACTCGATCATCTCGGTGCAGCTGCGCAGCCATGACGACTTCATCGTCACGGTGACAGGCCACGCGCTGGCACTGGTGCCCGGTTCGCTGGTGATCGATGTGGACCGCACTACGGCGACCCTGTACCTGCACTGCCTCAACGTCACCGATGACCACGACGCCGAGCGTATCCGGCAGGATGCCCTGCACACCGAGGCCTTGGTGCTCCGCAGCTGCGGGAACCGATCGGACCTGGCGGTGGTGAAGGCCGAGAAGCGGCTGGGGCGGGTCAGCGGCTTCTCCAAGACGGAGCGCGACCAGGCGATCCCGACGCGTTCCGCGGCTCCGGCGTCGGCGAGGCAACGTCGCGGCCCCGCCGGCGTCTCAGAGGAGGGAGGACGGTGATGCTGACCTACGCCTACTGGATCACCCAGGCGCTGCTGACGGTGGCCGTTTTCTGCTCCGTCTTCCGCGTGTTCCGAGGGCCTTCGGTGCTGGACCGGGTGATCAGTGTGGACGTCATCCTGATCATCGTCTCCTCGATGCTGATCACGGACATGGTCGCCCGAGGGCACCAGGACTTCATCCTCTTCGTCGTGGCCACCGCTGTGATCGGTTTCCTCGGGGCCGTGGCGATCGCTCGGTACGTGGCGGTGCGTCGGCCGGAGGACTCCGGGGTGAGCGTGCTCACCGGGGCGCTGCCGCAGGTGGCCACGAGCTCCGGCGACCCTTCGGGCGCACCGGACGGTGCGGATGCCGGGCCCCGAAGCGGTGGAAGCCCCGCCGGCCCCGGCATGTCGGGCGCCGCCCCCGCCGGTGATGGTGGCGCCATGGACGGGGGGCGGGCCCCGTATGCGGCCAGCCCTTCACGGCTCGGCGGGATGGATCCGGTGGATCCCCACGGCGGCACTCTCGCTCCCCGCGGCTACGGGGAGGACGAGGACCCGGCCACCTCGTGGTTCCGCGAGCTGACCCGCTCCGGCTTCACCACGCGTCGTCGCCGTGCGGCGGAAGAGGCGGAGGAAGAGGCTCAGCACGAGGCTGAGGAGCCCTCCGGAGAGACTCCCGACCAGGAGCCGGGGGAGGGGACACGATGATGGACCTTGTGGACGTGGAGCTGATGGATCAGATCCTCGACGCCGTGGCCGCCGTCTTCCTGGTGATCGGTGGGCTGATGTCGCTGGCGGCCGGAATCGGACTCGTGCGGCTGCCGGATCTGCACTCACGGATGCATGCGGCCACGAAACCTCAGGTTCTCGGCCTGCTGAGCCTGCTGCTGGCCGCGGCGATCACCTGGCGCAGCTGGAGCGGCCTCGTGCTCGTCCTGCTCGCCTGGGGTCTGCAGATCCTCACCGCCCCGGCGAGCGCCCATGTGGTGGGGCGCGCCGGGTACCGGACGAAGCACTTCAAGTCCGAGCAGCTGGCGCAGGACGAGCTGGCCCGGGCAGTGGACCGGATCTCGCACGGCCATGGAGCCCGCCGAGAGATCGACGGTGGCTGAAACCCTCGACGGGGGTCCGCGGTGTCGTGCTGTTGTGCTGCGCGCCGCTCAGACCTCGGCCTTGTTCGCGTAGGCGGCCTTGATCTTCTTCACCGAGGCCTTGGCTCCGCGCTGGGAGAGCACCTGGACGCCTGCGGAGATCGCGGCGGAGGAGATGGCGAACACCAGGGCCTTCTGCAGCGAGATGTCCTCTTCCTCGCTGGCCCGGGGAGTGTCCTCGCCGGTGGCCTGCCGCCAGGCGAACTCGAAGGCTTTGGTGGCGGCGTACCCGCCGGCCAGGGAGATTCCGGTGGTCAGCAGCTTGTCCATGATCTTGTCCATCGGCACTCCTGGGGATTCGGATGTGGGATTCGGATGTCGGGGTTCTCACGCGAGTCTGGCACAGGGGCGACGTCGGCGTCCCACTCGAGGGCGGGGATCATCGGTCACCTGCTCAGCCTCCAGCCTAACGGGCCGGGCCGCCAGGAGGGAGGGGATGCGCTACTGTGGGGCACGTCATTCGAGACACGACAGGGGAGCGCTCCCCGTCGCCCCCTGCGGGAGACGGAATGCGCTGAGAGTGGGCTGACGGCCCAGACCCTCGAACCTGATCAGGACAACCCGGGCGCGATGCCGCCCGATCAACGCCTGCGAAGGAAGTCGAGCTGTCCTCGGATGCCGGACCTGCACGCCGTCATCGGCTGTCCGCGGCGGCAGGTACGGCTCCCTCCCTGCGTGCTCGTGGTCCACGCTCGTCACACGAGGGAGCATCATGAGCAGCACGCACCGCACCACTGCACCGGCACGCGCGGGGACCCGGCCGCGGACCTTCCGCTGGTCGGTCTCCGACATCGTCGTCGCCTCCACTCTGGCGGTGGCCTCCGGGGTCATCTTCTGGGGATGGAACCTCAGCTACCACGTCGTCGGCGGGCTCTTCGCCGCCTACCCGCCGGCCGCGACGCTGGTCCACGGCATGTGGCTCTTCCCCGCCGTGCTGGGGATGCTGATCATCCGCAAACCCGGTGCCGCGATCTACTGCGAGATGGTCGCCGCCGTGGTCTCCGCCCTGCTGGGCTCCCAGTGGGGACTGACCGTGCTGTCCTCCGGCTTCGTGCAGGGGCTCGGCGCGGAGCTGATCTTCCTGGCCTTCCTGTACCGCCGGTACACGCTGGAGGTCGCGATGCTCGCCGGCGCGCTCTCCGGGTTCTTCGGCGGAGCGACCTATCACTGGATCATCCCCATGTACGCCTACGCGCCGCTGGAGACCTTCATCCACATCGGCTGCTTCACGCTCTCCGGGGCGATCATCGCCGGGCTGCTGTCCTGGCTGGCCACCCGCGGGCTGGCGGCCACCTCGGTGCTGGGTCCACTGGCCTCCCGCCGGGCGCATCAGGAGCCGGTGCTGCGCCGTCGTCGTGAGGGCTGAGCCGATGGCGCAGGACCGCATGACGACGTCGGCGCGCCCTCCCGGGAGACTCACCGGCGGTGCCGCCGTCGAGGTCCGGGGCTGGCGCTACCAGCACGCCGACCGGTCCGCCCCCGCCGTGGACGGGCTCGACCTCCACCTGGACCCGGGGGAGAAGGTGCTCCTGGTGGGGGCCTCCGGGGCCGGGAAGTCCACCCTGCTCCACGGCCTGGCCGGAGTGCTCCATGATGAGGAGGCCGTCTCCTCCGGTGAGCTGCTGATCGACGGACTCACCCCGGAGCAGGCCCGTGGCCGGATGGGCCTGATGCAGCAGGACCCGGAGTCCCAGGTGGTGCTCTCTCGGATGGGTGACGACGTCGCCTTCGCCCCGGAGAACCTCGCGGTGCCTGCGGACCAGATCTGGGACCGGGTGCGACAGGTGCTGGTGGAGACCGGCCTGGCCGGCTCGGGGGAGCAGGCCCACGCACTGCTGGACCATCCCACCGCGCGGCTCTCCGGCGGGCAGAAGCAGCGGCTGGCGCTGGCCGGGATCCTGGCCATGCGCCCGGCCCTGCTGCTCCTCGACGAGCCCACCGCCAACCTGGACCCCGAAGGCACCCGAAGAGTGCGGGACGCGGTCATCGAGGCTTCCGTGCGCCACGGATCCACCCTGCTGGTGGTGGAGCACCGGCTGTCCACCTGGGCGGACCATGTGGACACTCTGATCGTGCTCGACACCGCCGGAGGCGTGCGCCACCGGGTACCCGCCGGGCGGATCCATGACGACGCCGATCTGCGGGCGGATCTGGTGGAGCTCGGACTCTGGGTGCCGGGCCATGATCCGGTCCCGGACCTGCTTCTGGACACCGATGCCGGTGCCCAGCCTGAGGGCGCCACTGCGGGGCCCGAGGCCCCGAGGCCCCGGGTCCTGCTGACCGGACGGGAGCTCGCCGTCTCCCGGGAGAGGCCGCGGCGCCGTCAGTCCCGTCGTCCGGCACCGGTGCTTCAGGGGATCGACGTCGACCTCCCCGCCGGCCGGGCGCTGGGCATCACCGGACGCAACGGGGCGGGGAAGTCGACCCTGCTGCTGAGCCTGGCCGGGCTGATCCCCGTCCACGAGGGCGAGCTCGTCGCCACCGGACAGCTCAAAGGGCCGCGTGGCGAGGCGTTGACGGATGACCCGCACCGCTGGCGCTCGGCGGATCTGGTGGCTCGGATCGGGATGGTGTTCCAGGAGCCGGAGCATCAGTTCGTCCGGCCCACGGTCCGCGAGGAGCTTGCGCTCGGCGCCCGGCAGGCGCGGCAGCCCGGCGAGGACGCGCCGCTGTTCACCTCAGAGGACGTCGAGCACCGCGTGGATCGGCTGCTCACCCGGCTGGGACTGGCGCATCTGGCGGAGGTCAACCCGTTCACCCTCTCCGGTGGGGAGAAGCGCCGGCTCTCCGTGGGCACGGTGCTCGCCGCCGGGCCGGAGGTCCTCATGCTGGACGAGCCGACGTTCGGGCAGGACGCCCACACCTTCGCTGCACTGATCCGGCTGCTGCGCGAGCACCTCGACGACGGCGGCACCGTGGTCGCGGTGACCCACGACGAGGCGTTCCTGCGTGCCCTGCAGGCCGAGGAGATGCCGCTGCGTCCGGAGGCGACCGGGCAGGCCGCCGCGGAGGACGCGCTCGAGGAGGACGACTGCGCTGACGGGCGGACGCGGCGTGACGGCGTCGTCGACCACCGGGCCTCCCGCCCGCGCGGCACCGCCGCCCCGATGCTGACCGGGGTGCGCTCCGAGTCTCGGCTCGGGGGCGCCAACGCGCTGGCGAAGCTGCTCGCGGTGCTGCTGGTGACGGCCGCGCTGGTCTCCACCATGGACTGGGTCAGCTCCTCGGTGGTGATCGCGGCCAGCTTCCTGCTCCTGCCGCTGGCCGGTCTGCGGCTGGGCCAGTTCCTGCTGCGGATCTGGCCCTTCGCGATCGGATCCGTGGTGGCCGTCTGGGGCACGGCGATCGCTGCTGAGGAGTCCGGGGCGGTGCTGCTGGACTTCGGATTCACCACGGTCAGCGAGGGATCGGTGGAGCTGGGCATCGCGATGGGGGCCCGCGCGCTCGCCGTGGTGCTGCCCTCGGTGATCATCTTCTCCACCACCGATCCCACCGATCTGGCCGACGCGCTGGCCCAGCAGATGCGCCTGCCCGCGCGGTTCGTGCTCGGGGCGCTGGCGGCGATGCGGCTGCTGGGGCTGCTCGCCGAGCACTGGACCACCATCGGGCTGGCGCGGCGGGCGCGCGGCGTGGGCACGCAGGGCGGGCTCCTGGGCAAGGTCCGGGCGACCTGCTCACAGGCCTTCGGGCTGCTGGTGCAGGCGATCCGGGTGGCCACCCGGCTGGCGGTGACCATGGAGTCCCGCGGCTTCGGCGCGTCCTCAGGTGCCTCCGGGCCTGCGCCGGCCCGGACCTGGGCCCGCCCGGCGAGCTTCAGCGTCGTCGACATCCCTGTGGTGCTGGGCGGCGCGCTGCTGGCCGTCGGTGCGCTGGCGGCTGCGGTGCTCAGCGGCCACTGGAACCCAGCCTGGTGATCGCCGATCGACAGGTCACCGCCGGGGCGCGATCGTCACATTGTGTCTTTTTTCTCGGGCCCGCCCTGCGTGCCGGGGTGGGGAGGCGACGTCTCGCCATGTGACGCTCGCGTCACCAGCGTGTGACGGCCCGCCCCCTGCCCGGGGCGCCCACCATCGCCGGGCCACCTCTGATCGGTGCTTCTCGACCCCAGAATCACGCGGAACTTTGAAAGATGTGTTGCAGGTCTCCGATGATGCTGGCATGTTTCACACAGGGTGACTCCTGAGTCGTGACAGCAGATGGGGAATCGGTATGGATGACACTCCTGCGTCCTCCATCGCCGAAGCTCATGCGGCTGACCCCCGTCATCCCTGCTCAGACGGGCTCGTCCACGCGTAGGGTGGGCATCACCTTGTTCAGATGTTAGATACGTCACTTGAGCTGATCGCACCGGCGCCGAGACGACATCACGAGATTCACCGTCCGATGGCCTGGCCCGTCCCCTGGGATGTCCGGGTCGGGCGCCGGAGCCTTCTGCTCGAGCGACGACGAATCGCCGCCGCCGGATGGCGGACTGCGTCATGTGAGGAACGCCCGTCCGTGAGTACGTCGACCATCAGCCCCCGGGGCGCCCCGGCTGAGCGAACTGCCCAGCCCGCCGCCCCAGCCGCGCCGGGACTCGCCCGTCGTCCCTGCCGCCGCCACGGGGGCCCACCGCAGGAGGGATGCCTGTGCTGAAGTTTCTCTCCTTGCGCCTGGTGCGCTACGCCGTGATGACCTTCGCGGTGACCTCGCTGTCCTATCTGATGGCCGTCAGCTTCTTCAATCCCGAGGCGCAGCTCATGGACATCATGGGCGGAGGCCTGGACCCGGAGGCCAGCCGGGCGAACGCCCAAGAGTCGCTGCGCCGTCTCGACCTTGATCCCGAGCAGAACATGCTCCAGAGGTACTGGGTGTGGATCACCGGCATCATCACCGCCTGGGACTGGGGTCGGATGCCCAACGGCGGCTTCGTCAACGACGAGTTCGCCATCCGCGTCTGGATCTCCACCCAGCTGACCCTGCTGGCGACCGTGCTGACGATGGTCATCGGCATCATCCTGGGCGTCTACGCCGCGGCCCGCCAGTATCGGATGGGGGACCGGGTGACCACCTGGTACTCCTACTTCACGATGATCGTGCCCGTCCCGGTGGCCTACCTGCTGGTCCAACGGGGCGCCATCTGGGTCAACGAGCTGACCGGCCGACAGATCTTCTACGTCACGGGGTTCCGGAGCATCGGCGTGGAGGGCACCTGGAACCAGTTCGTGGACATGGCCGCCCACTACACGGTGCCCACTGTCGCGATGACGCTGTTCGGCTGGGCTGCGATGCAGATCTCGCAGCGGCAGTATCTGCTGGACTTCGTCAACGCGGACTTCGTCCGGACGGCACGAGCCACCGGTCTGACCCGGAACCAGGCGATCCGGAAGCACGCCCTGCGGGTGTCCTTCGTGCCCACCGCCCAGTCGATCGCCTTCACCATTCCGGCGCTGTTCACCGGCACGGTCATGGCCGAGATGGTCTTCAACTGGGACGGCCTCGGTTCCTGGGCACTGCGCGCGCTGCACGCCCACGACGTCAACTCCACCGTGATCATCGTCTTCTATGGCTGCATCATCTTCGCCATCGGTGCGATCCTCGCGGACTTCTTCACCTCCCTGGTCGACCCGAGAGTGAGGCTGTGATCCCATGTCCATCACTCCGCTCAGCACTGTGCAGAACACCCGTGCCTCCGCTGAGGAGATGCCCGGCCAGTCGGTGAGATTCCGACCGATGGGCAAGAAGCGGCTGATCCTCACCCGCTTCCTGCGCAACCGCCTGGCTGTGTTCGGCGTCTTCCTGCTGGCCCTGCTCAGTGCCTTCGCGCTCTTCGGGCACCACCTGACCCCCTGGCAGTACACGGAGCAGGACTTCCTCAACCTCGGCACCGGGCCCAGCGCGGAGCACTGGCTGGGCACCAACTCGGCCGGGGTGGACATGGTCGCCCTGCTCGCCCAGGGCACCCGGACCTCGTTGATGATCGGGCTGATCGTCGGCGTCCTGACCCCGCTGATGTCTCTGCTCGCCGGCTGTGCGATGGCGTATTTCGGCAAGTGGGTGGACCGCACCCTGATGTGGCTCATCGAGGCGCTGATCATGTTCCCGCAGATCATCCTGATCGGCATCATCATGACCGGGCGCGACGGCGGGCCGGTCACCCTGGCGTTCATCATGGTCTTCTTCGGCTGGATGGCCTCCGCCCGACTCATCCGAGGCATGTCGCTGTCCTTCGTGGATCGGGACTTCGTCAAGGCGGCCCGGTTCATGGGGGTCCACCCGCTGCGGATCGTCTGGCGGCACCTGGCGCCCAACTTGGCCTCGCTGGCGATCATCAACGCCACCACCAGCGTGTGGGGCGCGATCCTCGCGGAGATCTCACTGTCCTTCCTGGGCATCGGCGTCTCCGTGCCGGAGACCTCGCTGGGTCTGCTGATCTTCCAGGCGCGCAGCTACGTGTTCGGCCAGCAGCCGTGGATGTTCTGGGCGCCGGTGATCGCCTTCGGCCTCATCGTCGCGGCCCTGATGCTCATCAATGACGGGCTGCGCGACGCCCTCGACCCCGAGTCGCGTGCAGGAGGGAGGGCCACGGCATGAGCACCACATCAGTCGACGCCTCACCGCGCCCCCCGGGCGAGCAGTCCGAGGTCGTGCTCTCCGTGCGGGACCTCAACGTCCGTTTCCCGTCGGAGGCGGGCACCGTGCATGCGGTGCGCGGGATGGACTTCGACCTGCGGGCCGGGCAGGTCCTCGGGATCGTCGGCGAGTCCGGCTCCGGGAAGTCCGTGACCTCGATGGCCATCATGGGGCTGCTTCCGCAGAACGCTCGCATCGACGGGGAGATCCGCCTGGGCGGGGAGTCCCTGCTGGGACTCAGCGACAAGGAGATGAGCCGGCACCGGGGCAACACGATCTCCATGGTCTTCCAAGATCCGCTGAGCTCGCTGACCCCGGTACTGTCCGTCGGGCAGCAGATCACCGACGCCATCGGCAACCACAACCCGCAGATGACCCGGGAGCAGAAGGAGGCGCGCGCGGCCGAGCTGCTCGACAAGGTCGGTATCCCCTCCCCGGCGGAGCGGCTGAAGAACTTTCCGCACGAGTTCTCCGGAGGCATGCGGCAGCGGGTGATGATCGCCATCGCGATGGCCAATGACCCCGCGGTGATCATCTGCGACGAGCCGACGACGGCTCTGGACGTCACCGTGCAGGCCCAGGTGCTGGAGCTGCTGAAGGTGGCACAGCGGGAGACCGGGGCGGCGATCATCATGATCACCCACGATCTGGGCGTCGTCGCCGGTCTGGCCGACGATCTCATCGTCATGTACGCAGGGCGTCCGGTGGAGAAGGGGACGACCCGAGAGGTCTTCGCACGCCCGTCGATGCCCTACACCATGGGGCTGCTGGCGGCCGTCCCGCGTCTGGACGTCCACGCGGAGCATGCGCTGGCGACGATCCCGGGCCGGCCGCCGAATCTCACCGATCCGCCCAGCGGCTGCCCCTTCGCGCCGCGCTGTCCGATGGCCACCGGTCTCTGTGAGGAGGGCGAACCGGTGCTGCGGCCGGTGCCCATGCCGGGCGCGGACGGCGTCGGGCCGGTGCACAGCGCCGCCTGTGTGCGGCTCGAGGAGACGCATCTGTCCGACCCCCGGGTGGTCTACGGGGTGGAGAAGGTCGCCCCGTCGGCCATCGAGCTGACTCCACGGGAGTCGCGCCCGACGGTGCTGGAGGTCGCGCATCTGAGCCGGCGCTTCGAGCTGCGATCCCGGCTGCTGAAGCGCCGGCTGGGCACGATCCAGGCAGTGGATGACGTCAGCTTCGAGGTGCGGGAGGCCGAATGCTTCTCCATCGTGGGGGAGTCCGGCTCGGGGAAGAGCACCACGCTGCTGGAGATCATGGAGCTGGACCCGCCCGAGGGCTCCACGATCCATCTCGCAGGAACGGAGATCCTCGGCTCGAGGAAGAAGCACCGGGCGTCCAAAGAGCAGCGTGCCGGGATCCAGATGGTCTTCCAGGACCCCACCGGAGCTCTCTCCCCACGGCAGACCGTCTACGAGCTGCTCGCCGAGCCGATGCAGGCCCAGGGGTGGAAGCCGGAGCGCATCACCGCCCGGGTCTTCGAGCTGGTCGAGATCGTGGGCCTGCAGCCGGATCACCTGGACCGGTTCCCCAACGCCTTCTCCGGAGGGCAGCGGCAGCGCATCGGCATCGCCCGGGCGCTGGCCCTGGACCCGGAGGTCATCGTCCTCGACGAGCCGGTCTCCGCCCTGGACGTGTCCATCCAGGCCGGGGTCATCAATCTGCTGCAGCGGCTGAAGTCAGAGCTGGGGCTCTCCTACGTGATGGTCGCCCATGATCTCTCGGTGGTGCGCCACATCTCGGACCGGGTGGCGGTCATGTACCTGGGACGCCTGGTGGAGATCGGTGACGTCGAGCAGATCTATGAGAACCCGCGGCACCCCTACACGCAGGCTCTGCTCGCGGCGATCCCGGTGCCCGACCCTGAGGTCGAGACCCGCAGGAGACATCTCGTGCTGGAGGGCGATCTGCCTTCGCCCACGGACGTGCCGGTCGGCTGCAGCTTCCGTCCCCGGTGTCCTCTCTACGCGATGCTGCCGAAGGACAGGCAGACCGTGTGCGAGGAGGTCGAGCCCGAGCTGGAGCATCTGGACGGCAGAGGCGATGTCGACCAACGGGTGGCCTGCCACCATCCGACCGATCTGCTCGGTGTCCAGCAGACCTCGCTGAGCTGAGCGGCGATGTGCTGAAGAGTCTCCGGCCGGGGAGCCCGCCCGCCCCGACCGGTCAGTGGCCCTGAGACGGCGAAGCCTCGTCGGTCAGGGAGGGAAGAGCGGAGCTTGGGCGTCCGTGCATTCGTACTGGAGGAGAGGACAGATGACATTTCCGAAGAGAAGGACCCTGCGACGCAGGGCAGCGCTGCCCGGTGCCGTGCTGGCGATCGGCGCGCTGACCCTGTCGGCCTGCGGTGACGGTGACGGGGGAGGCGGTGGATCTGCTCCCGATGAGGCCTCACTGAGCGGCGACCTCGAGGAGGTCTATGACATCAACGCCCAGCCTGCCGACGCCCTCCAGGAGGGCGGCCAGCTCACCCTGCCGATCGGTCACTTGGGTCCGAACTTCAACGGTCTGACCAATGCGGGCAACGCGCAGGACACCCGGCAGATCCTCAGCGCCGTCCACACCGCCAGCGCCTGGAGGTTGGACCCGGAGGGCGACTACGTCCTGAACGAGGACTACTTCCTCTCCGCAGAGCAGGAGATCACCGACGACGGCGTCCAGCTGCTCCACTATGAGCTCAATCCGGAGGCCGTCTGGAACGACGGCACGCCGATCGACTTCGAGACCTATGAGCACACCCTCGCCATCCGTTCGGGGGACGAGGAGGGCTACGACCTGGTGAGCACCACGGCCTATGACCAGGTCGAGAGTGTCGAGCAGGGTGAGGATGAGTGGCACTTCACCATCACCATGGAGGAGATGTATCAGCCTTGGCAGAGCATCTTCAACGGGGGCAGTCAGGGGGACAGCCCCATCATCCACCCGGACGTTGACACTCCGGAGGAGTTCAACGACGGATTCGTGAACGACGTCCGTCCCGAGTTCCTCGCGGGCCCCTTCACCGTGGACACCATGGATCTGGCCGCCAATGTCATCTCGCTGGTGCCCAACGAGAACTGGTGGGGTGAGGCGCCGGTGCTCGATCGGCTGAACTTCGCCACCTATGAGACCAGTGCGACCATCCCGGCGTTCCAGAACGGCGAGATCGACGCCACCAGCGTCGCGACCCGGCCCCGCTACGAGGAGCTCACCGAGTGGTCCGAGGACGGTTACGACATCCGTCGGGGCCAGCGCATGGCCACCTGTGGCTTCGTGCTCAACGGGGACGCCACCAACCTCGACGACGTGGCGGTGCGTGAGGCGATCTTCCGCGTCCTGGACCGCGGGCAGCTCGCCGCCATCCAGTTCGAAGGCATCAACTGGGACGAGGAGACTCCCGGGTCCTGGCTGATGATGCCCTTCGATGAGCGCTATGAGGACGCCTACCCGGTCGAGGACGACGACCCGGAGGGTGCCGAGGAGGTGCTCGAGGAGGCCGGCTGGACCTTCGAGAGCGACGACGACGAGTTCCGCAGCCGCGACGGTGAGGAGCTCCGCGTCGTCTTCAACACCTTCGGGGATGACCCGATCAACCAGGCCATGGTCCAGGCCGCGCAGAGCATGGCGGCCGGTGCCGGGATGAACCTGGACGTCAACAACCAGGGGTCGGGGCAGTTCGGCGAGGTCGTCGGCGGACGTGACTTCGGCCTGGTCAACATGTGCTACGGCAAGGCCGGGGCGGACCCGACCAGTGCCCCCAACCAGTTCTACTCCACTGGTGACGGAAACCTGACCGGGCTGGGGAACGAGGAGCTCGACGACCGGATCAGCGAGCTGTTCGGCATCGAGGACGACGATGAGCGCTTTGCCGAAGCGCAGGCCCTGGAGCAGGAGGCGCTCAGCGAGTACTTCCACTACCTCGCCTACGCCAACGGTCCGGTGATCACCGCCTTCCGGGAGGGGCTCGCGAACTACGGTCCGAGCCTCTTCGAGACCACGGATTGGACTCAGGTCGGCTGGGAGGACGACGCCGGCCACGACGGCACCGACACCGGCGTCGACGTCGAGGAGCTCGAGGACACGGATCCCGAGGACGCGGACGAGGATGCTGACGAGGAAGACGCGGACGAGGAGGACTGAGGCTCTCCGGCCCCCGCGACGCGTCATGTGTCCCCGTCTTGTTCGTTCGTCCCCGTGCAATTCCACGGGGACGAACGAACAGGGCGGGGACAAGACGCAGAGCAGAGAGAGCCCGCCATGTGCGGGTGGTGTCAGGGTGCGGCCGGGGAACGGTGCCGTGGGAATGAGGCAGCTCTTACAGTTCCCCCATGAGCGATGATGATGCTGAGCCAGAGATGCTGCTGCGCTACCTGCAGGGGCTCCGTGAGGCCCTGCTGTGGAAGCTCGACGGCGTCCCGGAGCATGACGTCCGCCGGCCGCTGACGGCGACCGGGACGAACCTGCTGGGCCTGGTCAAACATGTGGCCAGCATGGAGATGGGCTACTTCACCGCACCGCTGGGCCGTCCCAGTCCGGTGCCGATGCCGTGGCTGGAGGCCGGCGCCGCCCTCAACGCGGACCTCTACGCGACTCAGGAGGAGAGCCGCGAGTGGGTGCGGGACTTCTACCGCACCTCCTGGCGGACCACCGACGACGCCGTCGCCGAGCTGGGCCTGGGTGCGCCCGCCCAGGTGCCCTGGTGGGGAGAGAACGGGCGCACCACTCTGGGGCGGCTGCTGGTCCACCTGATCGCTGAGACCGCACGGCACGCGGGTCATGCCGACATCCTGCGTGAGCAGCTCGACGGCGCCGTGGGCATGCAGGACGGCAATGACAACATGCCCCCGGCCGAGGATGCCGAGTGGCAGGACCATGTGGTGGAGCTGCAGCGCATCGCTGACGAATTCCTCTGAGCTTGAGGCGTCTGCGGAACCAGGGGAGGGATTCGGCCCGCGCTCCCGGGACGCGGCGCTGCGACGTAGGCTGGGCCCATGCGTATCGCAGCAGCACAGATCGTCACCGGTGAGGACCCGCAGCAGAACCTGGCGCTCGTGGAGAAGTGGACGGCGCAGGCCGCTGAGGCCGGCGCCCGTCTGGTGGTGTTCCCCGAGGCCGTGCAGCGCGCTTTCGGACACTCGCTGACGCCCATCGCCGAGCCTGTCGACGGAGCCTGGGGCACCGAACTGCGTCGGATCGCGGAGCGCCACGGGGTCGCGATCGTCGCGGGCATGTTCACCCCCGCACAGCCGGGGGAGCAGGGCCGCGAGCGGGTGACGAACACCCTGCTCGTGGTGGACGGCGCAGTGGACGGCACCGGAAACGGCGTGCTGGCCGCCTACGACAAGATCCACCTCTACGACGCCTTCGGCTTCCAGGAGTCCAAGACCGTGGCTCCCGGCGAGGCCCCGGCCCGGTTCGCTCTGGACGGGCAGACGCTGGGGCTGGCGACCTGCTATGACATCCGCTTCCCGAACCTGTTCACCGCCCACGCCCGGGCCGGCGCGCTCGCCACCATCCTGCCGGCGTCGTGGGGTGCCGGGCCGGGCAAGGTGGACCAGTGGCGGCTGCTGGCTCGTGCCCGGGCGCTGGACTCCACGCAGTACGTGATCGCCTGCGGCCAGGGCCTGCCCTCGGCCGCCGGCGTCGAGGCGGTGGAAGGGGCGCCCACCGGGGTGGGTCACTCGATGATCGTCTCGCCCACGGGAGAGATGCTCGCCGAGGCTGGCGAGGCCCCGGAGCTGCTGGTGGCCGACCTCGACGCCGACGTCGTCACCGCTGCCCGGCAGAGGCTCCCGGTGCTGGCCAACGCCCGGGAGATCCCGCAGGGCTAACGTTCACGGAGCCCAGAGGGCTCAGGAGTCTGCGGGACGCCGGCTGACGGCCCGTCCTGTCATCGACTGGCTGTGACGCCCGCCATGTGATGAGATGAAGGCTGTGACACGGGGTGCCGCGCACTGCGGCTGAGATGACACCCGTCGAACCTGATCCAGTTAGCACTGGCGAAGGGATCGTCCGGCTGGTGCGGCGTTTGGCCGCATCGCGGCGGTGAGCATCGGTCCGCAGATGGCCGCAGGCTCACGTCGCACATCGCCTGCGGGCTGCCTTCGCCTCGAGACGAGAGGCACGCATGAGCACCGCCACCATCACCACAGAAGTCACCTCCCAGCACGACGACGGCGCGCTGCCGCTGAGCGAACAGGTCGTCGTCGTCACCGGCGGCGCCCGCGGCCTGGGCGCGGCGATCACCCGCGCCTTCCTCAGCGAAGGCGCCCGGGTGGTGGTCAACTACCACTCCTCGCAGGCCGCCGCCGAGGAGATCGCCGCCGCCCACCCGGAGCGGGCGCTCGCGGTGCAGGCCGACGTCCGCGACGCGGAGCAGGTCCGCAGCCTGATCAGCACCGCGAGGGAGCATTTCGAGCGTCCGGTGACCACGGTGGTGAACAACGCCCTGGTGGACTTCGCTTTCACCGGCGACGCCCGCTCCAAGGCCGATGCGATCACCGCCGAGGAGTTCGAGGCCCAGTTCGCCGGCTCCGTGACCGGTCCGCTGAACCTCATCCAAGCGGCACTGCCCGGGATGCGCGAAGCCGGCCAGGGCCGAGTCATCACCATCGGCACCAACCTCTTCCAGCACCCGGTGGTGCCCTACCACGACTACACCGCCGCCAAAGCGGCCCTGCTCTCGCTGACCCGCACCTTCGCCGACGACCTCGGCCCCGAGGGCATCACCGTCAACATGGTCTCCGGTGGGCTGCTGCGCACCACCGACGCCTCCGCCGCCACTCCGGAGGCGGTCTTCGACGCCATCGCCGCCGGCACTCCGCTGCGCACGGTCACCACTCCGGAGCAGCTGGCTGACGCCGCGCTGTTCTTCGCCTGCCCGTGGTCCCGCGGGGTCACCGGACAGAACCTCATCGTCGATGGCGGGCTGGTGAAGGGCTGAGCATGGGAGCGGTCGCACCGGAGGTCAAGCTCAACCTGTTCCTCTTCGGCGTCGGGCACCACAAGGCCGCCTGGCGCGCCCCGGACTCCGCTGTCGAGCGCCTCGGCGACGTCGACTATTACATCGACCTGGCCCGCACCGCCGAGCGGGGGAAGCTGGATGCGGTGTTCTTCGCCGACGGCCACTCGCTGGGCATCGGCGCTGTCGAGGACGGCCCCACCTGGTTCCTGGAGCCGCTGACGCTGCTCTCCGCCATGAGTCAGCACACCGAACGGATTGGGCTGGTCAGCACGGTCTCCTCCACGTTCTGGACCCCGTTCCACGCGGCCCGGCTGCTCGCCGGCCTGGACCATATTACCGGCGGGCGCATCGGCTGGAACGTGGTGACCTCCATGTTCGACGCCGAGGCGCAGAACCACTCCTATCCGTCCATGCCTGCCCATGCAGAACGCTACGCCAGGGCCGAGGAGTTCATCGACGCCGTCATCCGGCTCTGGGACTCCTGGCCGCAGGAGTCCCTGCTGCACGAGCGGGACGGCCGCTACGCCGACGGTGGCATGATCGCGCCCATCGACCACCAAGGCGAGCACTTCCAGGTCGCGGGGCCGCTCAACGTGCCCCGCCCGCCGCAGGGCCGGCCGGTGCTCTTCCAGGCCGGGGCCTCGGAGCAGGGCAGGGACCTCGCCGCACGTCACGCGGAGGCGATCTACGCCGTCGCCTACGACGCCGAGGCCGCACTGGACTACAGCACCGACGTACGACGTCGGCTCGCCACCGTCGGCCGTGAGCCCCGCGGCACCGCGATCATGCCCGGGCTGGTCACCTACGTGGGCTCGACCATAGCTGAGGCGCGGGCCAAGCAGGCCGCTCTGGACGAGCTGCTGCCCACCGAAGCCTCGTTGCGCCAGCTGAGCGTGTTCATCGGTCAGGACGCCTCGGGCTGGGAGCTGGACGCGCCGGTCCCGGATCTGCCCCCGTTGGAGGAGTTCACCGGGCCCAAGGGCCGCTACGCGACGATCCTGCGGATCATCGCCACCGAACAGCCCACGGTCCGGCAGCTGCTGGGACGGCTCGCCGCCGGGGGAGGGCACTGCACCATGGTCGGCACCCCGGAGTCCGTCGCAGACGAGATCGAACGCTGGGTCGACTCCGGCGCCGCCGACGGCTTCAACCTCATGCCGCCCACCCTGCCGGGAGGGATCGAGGACTTCGTGGAGCACGTGGTCCCGGAGCTGCAGCGCCGTGGCCGGTTCCGGAGCGAATACACCGGCACCACGCTGCGCGACCACCTCGGCCTGCAGATCCCGGAGCGGCGCGGCTCCGAGGTGCAGGAGTCCGCGCTCAGTCCAGCGGGTGGTTGACAGGGAGGTCCTCGGCGAGCAGATCGATCAGCTCAGCGGTGAGCTCGTCGTCCACGGCCAGTTCGGCGTCGTCGAGGCGGGCCACCGGGGAGACCAGGCGCACGGAGGAGGCCAGGAAGAGATGGTCGGCGTCGAGCAGGTCCTGCGGAGTCAGCGGCCCGTAGCCCAGCTCCCACCCGGCCTTCTCGGCGGCGGTGAAGATCGCGCCCTGGGTGGTGCCGGGCAGGATGCCGGTCTCCAGCACCGGGGTGGTGAGTCGGCGGGCGCCGTTCGCCCCGCGGGTGACGATCAGCACCGTGGAGGTGGGTCCTTCCAGGACCTGCCCGTCGGAGGTGGTGTAGATGACGTCGTCGAAGCCATGCTGCCTCGCCCAGCGCAGCGAGGCCATGTTGACCGCGTAGCTCAGCGACTTCGCCCCCAGCAGCAGCCAGGGTGCGCGTTCGGCGGCGGTGGAGTCATAGCCGCGGTCCAGGAGGGTCACGCCCACCGGCTGGCCCCGGGTGGCGCGCATCGCCTCGGTCACCGGGCTCAGCAGCGCCCAGTACGTCCCGGCAAAGGCAGGATCGTCGGAGGCCGGCTCGCCCTCCACCCCGCGGGTGGCGACGAGCTTGATGGTCAGCTCATCCGGCAGGGCGCCGCGGGTGCGGTACTCCTCGAAGCCCAGTTCGACGGCCGCCCGCCAGCTCTGCGCCGGAGGGATGCTGATGTCCAGGATGTCCGCAGAGCGGGCCAACCGCTCCAGGTGGGCCTCGATCTTGCGGACCCGGCCCTCCACCGCGTACATGGTCTCGAAGACCCCGTCGCCGCGCACGGCACCGAGATCCGTGACCCGCAGCTGCGGCTGGTGCGGGTCAAAGATCAGTCCGTCAGGGTGCTCGACGTCGATCCGCACGGCGACGGCGGCGACGGAGTCCTCGTGGAAGTGCTCAGCCATGTCCCTCAGCATAGGCCGCTCAGAGGGCCGGAGAGAACACCTGACACCGTAGGATGGTGAGCCGTATGCGGCGCTGATCAGGGCGGAGCGACGATGAGAGACGGACGGAGCTGACGATGCTGTGGCCACTGAGCGGGCTGGGGATCGAGGGACTCCCTGAGTGGATCCTGCTGATCATCCTCGTGCTCGAGGTCGGTGTGCGACTCGCCGTGCTCGGCATCATCCCTGACAACCGCCGGCCCAACACCGCCATGGCCTGGCTGCTGGCGATCTTCTTCATCCCGATCGTCGCCCTGCCGCTGTTCCTGCTGATCGGCCGCAACAAGCTCTCCGCACGGCGTCAGGAGCGTCAGCGCAGCATCAACGAGTCCCTGCTGGAGGCGACCAGCCACATGGACCTGTCTGACCAGCTGCGGGACAAGGACGAGCAGTTGGGCGCCACTGCCGCGCTGAACCGCAAGCTCGGTGCCTTCCCCATCCAGGAGGGCAACCGCATCGAGCTGATCTCGGACTACAAGAAGTCCTTCGAGTGGATGGTCGAAGCCATCGACGGGGCCGAGGACTACGTCCATGTGCTCTTCTACATCGTCGGTGACGACTCCGAGTATGCCGGCCCGGTGTTGGACGCCATGGAGCGCGCCGCCGAGCGCGGGGTCCAGGTGCGGTTCCTCTATGACCATCTGGGCACGATGCGAGTCAAGGGATACCACCGCCTCAAACGCAGGCTTAAGCGTTCCAGCATCGAATGGCACCGGGTGCTGCCTGTCCGGCCGCTGCGCCGCCGGTTCTCCCGGCTGGACCTGCGCAACCACCGCAAGATCGTCGTGGTGGACGGGGAGAAGGCGTTGACGGGGTCCACCAACCTCATCGAGCCGCACTATCAGCGCCCCTCGGCCTTCCGGATGGGGCGCCGCTGGGTGGAGCTGAATGTGGTCCTCGCCGGACCTGCCGTCACAGGCCTGGACATCGTCTTCGCCTCGGACTGGTACGCCGAGACCGGGGAGAACCTGGGTGAGGAGCTGCTGGTGGACACTGAGGCCGACGAGGCGGCCGCAGGCGGGGCGTTGGCCCAGGTGGTCCCCTCGGGCCCCGGTTTCACCGATGAGAACAATCTTCGCCTGTTCAACGACCTCATCTATCAGGCCACCGATCGACTGGTCATCTGCACCCCCTATCTGGTGCCCGACGACTCGCTGCTCTACGCGGTCACCAATGCTGCGCACCGGAATGTGGAGGTCATCCTGCTCGTCTCGAAGAAGGCCGATCAGTTCACCGTCCAGCACGCCCAGCAGTCCTACTATGAGGCGCTGCTGGCCGCTGGGGTCCGGATCTTCCGCTACCCGGACCCGGACGTGCTCCACGCGAAGTTCATGATCATCGACGACGACGTCATGGTCATCGGGTCCTCCAACATGGACATGCGCTCCTTCTCGCTGAACTTGGAGGTCACGCTGATGGTGGCCGACGAGCAGAAGGTCCTGGAGGTGGAGGAGGTGTTCGCCGGCTACATGGCGATCTCGACGGAGCTGCATCTGGAGGAGTGGAGGCAGCGTCCCTGGCACGTGCGATACCTGGACAACGTCTTCCGGCTCACCGCCGCCCTGCAGTGACACCATCGCGGGCCCTCCACGGATGAGGTACTGTCAGAGGTTGTCTGCGCCATGCTGAGCTGATGTTCGACGCTGAGGCGCGCTCGCACGCAGGACAGACACCCAGGTGAGGCCACCAGTGGAGGGGCGATGAGCCGAGATCGCATGGTGCCGCCGGCAATGATGTCCGGCGCACGGAGATCCGCCGTGCCTGCAGCACTGCTGTCCGGCCTGCTCGCGCTCACCGGGTGCGCCGCGGGGGAGGAGGCCTCGGGGCCGCGGGACACGTTGGCCGCAGTCTCGTCCGCCGAGTCCGGGCCGCAGGAGGATGCGGATCAGGGTGACGAGATCCAGGACGCCACTCTCGAGGCTGACGACACCCCTGTCGAGGCTGCTGCCGGTCTGGGTCCTCTGCTGGAGGAGGAGATCTCCACGCTGCTGCTGGAGGAGGATGAGTTCCCCTTCGATCCCGACTCCTTCCTCGAGGAGAGCGGGGTCGACTACTTCCACGAGCACATCGGCGTCGTCGGAGACACCTACGTGAGTGGCTTCGGGGAAGACGAGTGCGCTCGCCAGATGGACGGGATCAACGAGCACCTGGTCGGCGACGATCCCCAGGACGGCGTGATCCGACAGGCGCTTCGCGACCGGCCCGCCGGCGAGGCGCGGGTCTACCTGTGGATGCTCAGCTTCACGAACCCCGTGGACAGTGCTCAGATCTGGGACGAGGTGCTCGACGCCTGTGAAGGACGACGCCTCGAGGACGGTGCGGACACCATCGACTTCGACGCCTTCTCCGCAGGGGGATTCCGCGGGCTCACCATGGAGATGGGAGTGGAGTCCGACGGCTCGACTGTCGAGATAGAAGGATTTTCCGCTACCCGTGACCTCGGCAGCAATCTGCTGATGATCAGTGCGGTCAACGTCGACGCCGCCACCTTCGACGAGGTCGTCGAGGCGCAGTCCGCCAAGATCGACGCACGCCTCGGCACCGGCTGAGCAGCCGCCGGGCGCAGCTCCGGGACGCTCGGGATGTCGACGGTGTGCAGCTGAAGACCTCTATGGCGCTGACCCGCTATGCTGAGATCGTCTCTCCCGACCACCGACGAAAGGGCCCGAGTCCCCCGTGGATCACGATCAACTCCTGGTCGTTCGTCCCCGAGGACGGACGGCCGAAATCTCCGCTGATCGTCCCGGCAGCCTCATCCACGGTGCCGGTCTCCCGCAGGCCGGATTCCTCGACGCGGCCCAGGAGAGGGCCCGTATATGACGGCCATCCTGCTCCTCGCGCTGGGCTGTTTCGTGATCCTGCTGATCATCGCGGCAAACGCGTACTTCGTGGCCCAGGAGTTCGCCTACATGTCCGTGGATCGGACTCAGCTGCGTACCCGTGCGGCTTCCGGGGATGTTGCCGCGTCACGGGCTCTTGAAGTCACAGATCGCACGTCCTTCATGCTCTCCGGTGCCCAGCTGGGTATCACGGTCACCGGGCTGCTCGTGGGCTACGTGGCTGAGCCGTTGGTCGGGGAGGCGCTGGGGGACCTGCTCAGCATGGCTGACGTCCCCCGCGCCGCGGCCGTCGGTGTCGGTACGGTCGTCGCGCTTGCCGTCTCTACCGTGGTGCAGATGATCTTCGGGGAGCTCTTCCCCAAGAACTACGCGATCGCGAACCCCACGGTGCTCGCCCTGCGGTTGGCGGGATCGACGCGAATGTATCTTGCGGTGTTCGGGTGGCTCATCATGTTCTTCGACCGATCTGCCAACGCCCTGCTCAGACTGCTCCGCATCGAGCCGGTCCACGACGTCAACTCCACGGCCGACGTACATGACTTGGAGCATATCGTGGACGAATCCCGGCAGAGCGGAGAATTGCCCGAGGATCTCTTCCTGGTGCTCGACCGGGTGCTCGACTTCCCTGACCACGATGTGGAGCACGCCATGATTCCACGCACCCAGGCCGGAATCGTGGCTCCGGATACGACCATCGGCGAGGTGCGGGAGCTCATGGCCGATGAGCACACCCGGTACCCGATCATTGACGCCGCGGACGCTCCCGTCGGCGTCGTGCACCTCCTCGATGTCCTGGCCACGTCACACCCGCGCAGCGCTCCAGTCACTGAGCTGATGCGACCGCCCGTGATTCTGCCGACCCTGATGCCGATGCCCGAAGCCGTGGAGGAGCTCCGCTGCCACCGGTCCCAGTTCGCCTGTGTGATCGACGAGTACGGAGGGTTCGCCGGGGTGATCTCCCTGGAGGACCTCGCCGAGGAGATCCTGGGGGAGCTCACGGACGAGCACGACGAGGAGATACCGCTCGCCATCGTCCCGATCGGTGGCTGTGCATGGCAGATGGAGGGCGCAGTCCACGTCGACGAGGTTGAGCGCGCTGTCGGTCACGATCTGCCGCGCGGGGACTTCGAGACCCTGTCAGGGCTCATCATCCATGAGGCCGGAGGGCTTCCCAGCCCCGGAGACCGGATCTGCATCGACCTTCCCTGGGCCGGAGTGCCGATGGCCGATGAGCCTCCCCTGCACCGCTGGCTCGATGTCGAGGTATGTACGGTGCAACGCCATGTGCCGCACACTGTGACAGTGGAGCTGAAGGAGGCTGAGCTGTGAGCGAATGGCTGCTCCCGTTGCTGGGCACGGCGGTGATCATCGCCCTCTCCGCGTTCTTCGTGGTCGTCGAATTCTCCTTGCTGGCCGCCCGTCGGCATCGTCTCGAGGACAAGGCGCAGCGCAGCGCCTCCGCTCGAGCTGCGGTCCGCGGGCTCGACCAGCTGACGGTCATGCTCGCTGCCGCGCAGCTTGGCATCACGGCATGCACATTCGCGCTCGGTGCGATCACCAAGCCGGCCGTGCACCACCTGCTCATGCCTCTCCTTGCGTTCCTGCCTGTGTGGGTCGCCGACGTCGTGGCCTTCACCCTGGCGCTGCTGATCGTCACGTTCCTCCACCTAGTGGTCGGGGAGATGGCGCCCAAGTCCTGGGCGATCGCCGATCCGGAACGATCAGCCACTCTCATCGCGTTGCCTGCTCAGCTGTTGGTCAGGCTGTTGGGGCCGGCTCTCCGGCTGATCAACGCCCTGGCCAACCGGCTCGTGAAAGCTGCGGGAGTAGAGCCGGTGGACCGAGCCGCGGCGGCCGGGTACGACTCGGAGACGATCCGCACTCTCGTGGAACACTCCACCGAAGCCGGTACTCTCGATGCTGAGTCCGGGCGGCAGATATCCGATCTTCTGGGCCTGGGTGTCAGGTCTGTGGACGAGATCGTCGAGGCGCACGCCCGGGAGGTGCCGCTCCTGCCGGCCGGTTCGACGGCCGGAGACGTGCAGGAGGCCTGCCGACAGTCTCGCCGCCTGCGAGTGTTGATCGAGGTGCCTTCCCCATCCCGCCTTCAGGTGGTCCACGTCCGAGACACCCTCCGGGCTGACCCTGACGACCTCGTGCAGGGCGTGGCACGCGCAGTCCTGGTCATCGCCTCGGGGACGACCGTCTACGACGCGCTGCAGGAAATGCGGGCCGCTGGTGAGCAGCTGGCCGTCATCAAAGCCCCTGGACGGATCGTGGGGATCATCACGTGGAAGGACATCCTCGACGAGCTCTGGCCGGGAGTCTCGAGGATTCAGTGAGCTGCCGACTCCAGCTCAGCGGTGCGGGAACTCCGTGCCCAGGGCGCCGAGCACTCCGGCGGACTTGGTGACCACCTCGTCCCATTCGGCCTCCGGGTCTGAATCCGCCACGATCGCCCCGCCCAGGCCCAGATGGAGGCCGACGACGTCGTCCTGCGCCTGGGCCGAGATCACCAGTGTGCGGATCAGCACTGACAGGTCCGCCGATCCGGTGGTGCTGAAATAGCCGGCGACCCCGGAGTAGGGGCCGCGTCGTCCGGTCTCCAGTCGCTGCAGGATGTCCATGGTGGAGATCTTCGGCGCCCCCGTCATCGAACCGGGTGGGAACGCGGCGGCGACGACGTCGGCGCGGGCCGTCTCCGGGCTGATCCGGGCGCTGACCGTGGAGACCATCTGATGGACCGTCGGGTAGGACTCCACGGCGCAGAGCCGTTCGGTCCGCAGTGTGCCGGGGATCGCATGGATCGAGAGGTCGTTGCGCACCAGGTCTGTGATCATCACGTTCTCCGCACGGTCCTTCGGGTGCGCGGCCAGATCCTCGCGCAGAGCGACGTCGGTCTCTGGGTCCTCACCGCGCGGCCGGGTGCCCTTGATGGGCTCGGAGCGCACGGTGCCGGCGACGTCGATGCTCAGGTAGCGCTCCGGCGAGGTGGAGACGACGTCGAACCCCTGCCGTCCCGCCTGCGGCCGGCCCTCGCCCGCAGGCGCCGGATCTCGGCGGCCGGGGCCCAGGCGCAGCAGCTGGGTGAACGGGGCGCGGTTGGCGGCCCGGAGCCGCCGGAACAGCGCCACTGGATCGGCCTCGTCCGCCGCGGCGAGCCCGGTGACCGCCGTGGTCAGACAGGCTTCGTAGGTGTTGCCGTCATAGATCTCTCGCTGCGTCTCCGCGATCGCCGCCAGGTGCTCCCGGCGGGTGTCCCGCACGCGCATCTCCCGCAGGTGAGGAGCTGGGGATGCGGGGGCGACGGCGTCCTCGGTGGTGATGGCCGCGACCAGCCGCGCCACGTGATCCCGCCACTCGGGGTCTGCACCCAGCGACTGAATCTCCACCTGGTCGGCCGCGTGGTCGATCACCACCGCATGGGTGGCGCGGAAGAGGTGGGCGTCGTCGTCGGGGGTCTCCGAGGGGGCACCGGCGTCCTGAACGTTGTGGCCGCGGGGGTGCGGTCCGGGGGAGGCTGGTTCCGGGGAGGCCGGTTCCGGGGAGGGTAGATCAGGGGAGCCGACCTCGCGACGGAGCTCATAGCCCAGCCAGCCCAGCCAGCCCAGTTGGAAGGGCTCAGCAGGGCCTTCTCCGGAGCCCTGGGCTTCGGCCCGGCCTGCGGGCGAACCTTTGTGTGGCCAGGCCTGGCGCAGCCAGGAGAAGAACGGGCCCTCGGTGCGGCGCAGAGGCTGCTGGGAGTGGTCCGGATGGTGCTCCACCGTGACCCCGTCGTGGTGGCGCACCTCCAGGGCGCACGGTCCGGCGGAGAAGGCCAGGATGCTGCGCCGACTGCGCTCGAGGGCCGCGGTGCGGGCATGGTCGCTGGAGTCCAGCAGAGCCGCAGGTGCCGTGGGCATGGCGGCGGACAGACGTTCGAAGAGCAGGATCGCGGCGTCCTCCGGCAGAGCGGCGGCCAACCGGTGGCGGTGCACCGTCGGCAGATCTCCGACGCCGGCGTGCTGAGACTCGTCCATGGACGTGCGTCAGCCGTCCCTGCCGAGGAGGCGTCGGCGTCGCAGCAGATGGCGGCCGCCGTCGCCGATCATCCAGATCCCCACGGCGACCTGCAGCACCGAGAACCACGTCCAGTCATGCCCGATCCAGAGGAAGTAGGCGCCGGTGGCGGCGATGCAGAAGCCCGCGATCAGCGTGAACCAGGACAGGCGGCTGGTCTGGACGGATCGGGCGGGCCCTGGGTCTGGCTCCGAGCCGGGGCGGCGCGAGGGGTCGGCGGGCATGGGCACCAGTCTACTGGGCACCCGATACGATGACGGGCGTGACTGAGGACGTGCCCATCGCAGAGACCCGCCGCGGCCGGCCGCGTAGCGCTGCCGCGCACCAGGCGGTGCTGGCCGCCACTGCCCGGCTGCTGACCTGCGGAGATCTGGAGTATGACGATCTCACGGTGGAGGGCATCGCCGCCGAGGCGGGGGTGGGTAAGCAGACGATCTACCGCTGGTGGCCCCAGAAGGCCGCCGTGGTGCTGGAGGCCCTGCTCACCGGGCACCTGCAGCTTGACTTCGCGCAGGTCCCTGACACCGGCGACCTGCGCGCCGACCTGCACACGTGGGTGGACCAGACCCTCGACGAGGCCTTCACCGAAGGGTATCGGTCCATGGCTCGCAGCCTGATCTCCGCGCTGCTGGCCGGAGCCGCGCACAATGAGGGGTTCCAGGCCGTCACCCGCATCTGGGAGGACTCGCCGGTGGCGGACCGGCTCCGCCAGGAGAGGGAGGCCGGGCACCTGCGTGCCGACCTCGACGCCAGCTCCGCCGCCGCGGCGATCGCCTCTCCGCTGGTGCTGCGCCTCCTCACCAGCGGTCGGCCGGAGGCCGCCTGGGCTCATGCGTTGGTCGACACCGCCTTGGACGGTGCCCGCACGCGGTGATCCAGGGTGGCGCCTGCCGCACCGAAGCGCTGAAGTGATCTTGCTCGCATTTCAGTCCTGGATCATCTCGACGTATTTGTGAGACGGCTCGTTCCGTTTATCCTAGGAGAGTGCGGCGAGCCTGCCGGGGTTTCGCGCACCCTGCGTGCTGAGTGTCGCTGAAGCGCGTCATCTTCCTCATCATTTCCTGCCATTCTCGACGGAGACGGACACCACCCCATGGCCAGACTCCTCCACCGACTCGGACTCTTCGCCGCCCGCCGGGCCAAGACGGTCATCGCCGCCTGGTTCGCCGTGCTGGCCATCGCCGTCACCTCCTTCCTGTCCTTCGGCGGTCAGCTCACCGACCAGATCACGCTGCCTGACCTGGAGACCACCCGCGTGGCGGACAGGCTCGCCGAGGAGCTCCCCGACGCCGGCGGCGGCAGCGCGATCGCCGTGCTGCAGACCGAGGACGGCGGGTCCTTCACTGAGGGGCAGCGCGACGCGGTCGCCGGCCTGACTGAGGACCTCGAGGCCCTGGACCCGGTCAACAGCGTGACCGACCCGTTCGTCAGCGCCCAGGAGCGCGCCGAGGGCGAGGAGGAGCTCACCGAGGCCCGCCAGGAGCTCGTCACCGGACAGGAGGAGCTGGAGGCCGGTCGTGAAGAGGTCGAGGACGGCTACGCCGAGCTCGACTCCGGCCAGCAGCAGCTCGATGAGGCCCAGGAGGAGCTCGACGACGCCTTCGCCCAGGCTCCGCCCGGCGGCCACGACGAGGCCACGCAGGCCCAGCTTGATGCGACACAGGCCGAGCTCGACGCCCAGCAGGCCGAGCTCGACGCCGGCCGTGAGGAGCTCGACGCTGCTCAAGACGAGCTGGAGTCCGGGGAGGAGGAGATGGCGACCGGCGAGCGGGAGCTTGAGCGCGGCGAGCAGATGATGGAGCTCACCGACGCCGTGCAGACCGTCTCCGCCGACGAGGACGTCGCCATCCTCACAGTGAACTTCCACGAGGAGCTGCAGTCCGTGGGCACCGGGGACCTCACCCTCGTCTCCGACGAGCTCGCCGACACACAGATCGACGGCGTGGAGATCCTGCCCTCCAGCGACCTCGCCTTCGAGATGCCGCACCTGTTCAGCACTGCTGAGGTCATCGGGCTGATGATCGCCGCGGTCGTGCTGCTGGTCATGCTCGGCACCTTCATCGGTGCGGGCCTGCCGCTGCTCAATGCGTTGATCGGCGTGGGCATCGGCGTCGCCGGCGCGATGTCGCTGTCCGGGTTCGTGGACATGATGAGTGTGACGCCGATCCTGGGGCTGATGCTCGGCCTCGCCGTCGGCATCGACTACGCCCTGTTCATCCTGCACCGGCACCGGAACCAGATGAAGGACGGCATGGAGCTGCGCGCCTCCATCGCCCTGGCCAACGGCACCGCCGGCAATGCCGTCGTCTTCGCCGGCGCGACGGTGATCATCGCCCTGCTCGCCCTCAACGTCACGGGCATCGGGTTCCTGGGGCTGATGGGCTCCATCGCCGCAGTCTGCGTGTTCATCGCCGTGCTGATGGCGGTCACCATGACTCCTGCGACGCTCTCACTGACCGGCCGACGCATCCTCGCCCGCAGGGAGCGCCGGTACATCGGGCTGCGGAAGGCCCGTCGCATCACCGAGCCGATGAAGACCCCGCGGGCGCTCGGCATCGCCGCGCTGGCCCTCGTGGGACTGGCCGTGCTGGCGATTCCAACCTTCTCCATGCGCCTGGGTCTGCCTGACGCGAGCTCAGAGTCCGCCGACTCCTCCTCCTACCAGGCTTATGTGGCCACGGAAGAGGCCTTCGGCGCCGGTCAGAACGGACCGCTGCTGATGGTCGCTGACCTGCCTGAGGGGCTCAGCGCGGGGCAGGCGACCGATCTCCGGATCGCCGTAGCTCAGGAGCTGGATCAGCGCGACGACGTCGCTGCCGTCGTCCCCGCCGCGATCAACGAGAGTGACGACGTCGCCGTCTTCCAGGTCATCCCGGAGGAGGGGCCCGCCTCGGAGTCAGTGGAGCAGCTGGTTCATGACCTGCGTGGCGATGAGGTGCTCACCGGCGAGGAGTTCGCCGACGTGGAGGTCTCCGTGGCCGGCATGACGGCGGCCAACATCGACATCTCCGAGGTCATCGCCGATGCGCTGCCGCTCTACCTGGTGGTCGTGGTCGGGCTGTCCCTGCTGCTGATGATCATGGTCTTCCGGTCCATTCTGCTGCCGGTGGTCGCCACCCTGGGCTTCGTCGGCTCCTTCGCCGCGGGGTTGGGCGGCGTGGTCGCCGTGTTCCAGTGGGGATGGCTGGGAGAGCTGTTCGGCATCACCGAGCCGGGGCCGATCCTGACCTTCCTGCCGATCATCATGGTGGGCATCCTCTTCGGGCTGGCGATGGACTATCAGCTCTTCACCGGCTCCGGTATGCGGGAGGCGTACGCGCACGGGGACTCGGCGCGGCTGGCGGTCCGCAAGGGCCTGCATGCTGGGCGCTCCGTGGTCACCGCAGCGGCGCTGATCATGGGCTCGGTGTTCGCCGGATTCATCTTCACTGACGATCCGATGGTGACCTCCATCGGTCTGGCGCTGGCTCTGGGCGTGCTGCTCGATGCCTTCGTGGTGCGCCTGGTGCTGGTGCCGGCCCTGCTGCACCTGGCCGGCCCCGCCGCATGGTGGCTGCCGAAGTGGCTGGACCGCCTCCTGCCCGATGTCGACGTCGAGGGCTCGGCGCTGGAGCGTCAGGTCATGGAGGTCGAGGACTGGGACGGCGCCGACTCGGCGGAGCAGGATTCGGCGGAGCAGGACTCGGCCCGGGTCGCGGAACCGGTCGACGCCGGCCCCGATAGGCGCTGAGGCCGGACTGCCGACCCAACGCATCGAGTGGCCGAGAATCACCCCACGTCCCCGACGACACGCCGCGTCGCGGGGTCAGGTGTCGGGATTCTCGGCCACTCGATGTGCTTCTGGGTCCGTCTCAGGCGGAGCCGCGCACGTCGACGTCGGCGTCGCCGATGAGCGGCTCGTCGAGCAGCTCGAAGACCCCGTCGATGATGCGGTTGGGGCGGAACGGGAAGTCCGCGATGTCCGCCCGGCTGGAGAGTCCGGAGAGCACCAGGATGGTGTGCATGCCGGCCTCCATCCCGGCCACGATGTCGGTGTCCATGCGGTCACCGATCATGGCCGTCTGCATCGAGTGGGCCCCCAGGTGGTTCAGGGCGGAGCGGAACATCATCGGATTCGGCTTGCCCACCACGTAGGGGTCGCGCCCAGTGGCCTTGGTGATCAGTGAGGCGATCGCGCCGGTGGCCGGGAGCACGCCCTCCGAGCTGGGGCCCGTGGCGTCCGGGTTGGTCACGATGAACCGGGCACCGTCGTTGATCAGCCGCACGGCCTTGGTGATCGCCTCGAAGGAGTAGTTGCGCGTCTCGCCGACGACCACGTAGTCAGGATTGGTCTCGGTCATGATGAATCCGGCCTCATGCAGCGCGGTGGTCAGGCCCGCTTCGCCCACCACATAGCAGCTGCCCTGTGCGTTCGACTCCGGCGAGATCTGGTTGGCCAGGAAGGTCGACGTGGCCAGTGCGGAGGTCCAGATGCGGTTCTCCGGGACCACCAGGCCAGAGTGGCGCAGTCGGGCGCTGAGATCTCGGGCGGTGAAGATCGAGTTGTTCGTCAGGACCAGGTAGGGGAGGTCCTTGCGGCGCCACTGCTCCAGCAGCTCCGCGGCCCCCGGGAGGGCCTCGTGCTCACGGACGAGCACGCCGTCCATATCGGTCAGCCAGCATTCCACAGAGTCACCGTTCATGACTTCATCCTATGCAGTCCCTGCCGCGCTGCCCATGCCCGTCCTCGTTGAGCTGGTGTGTTTCCGCCCAAATGCGGCGATCCCCAGGTCGATTCCGGCGGAAACTCACCAGCTCAACCTCGCGGGGGCCCTTGACGGGATCCTCGCCTCTGTGGTTAATTAGTGGAGTAATGAACCACAGAGGTGGTGAACTGGAATATGCTGGGTGAACTCCTGAAGGAAGGTGAGGCAGTGGAAGAAGGCCGTGCACTCTTCGTGCAGATCGCCGAGCACGTCGAGGCATCTGTGCTCGACGGCGCGCTCGCCGAAGGTGAGCGCGCGCCGTCAACCAATGAGCTCGCGGCGTTCCATCGCATCAACCCGGCTACCGCGGCCAAGGGGGTCAACCTGCTGGTAGACCGCGGGATCCTCATCAAGCGGCGCGGTCTGGGTATGTTCGTCGCCGAGGGTGCCCGTGAGGTCCTTCGAGCCGAACGGCGTCAGCAGTTCGCCGATCACTACCTCGACCCGATGCTCACCGAGGCCCGCGCAGTCGGGCTCACCACTGAGGCCGTCATCGAGATGATCCGCAGCCGCGCAGATCGCTGAGCGGCATCCCGTCACCAGGAGAGGAGGCGTCCATGAGCACCGCGATCGAAGTCAGCGGAGTCACGCGACGCTACAAGAACACGATGGCGCTGGACCAGGTGTCCGTCGCTTTCGAGAAGAACATGATCCATGGGCTGCTGGGCCGCAACGGAGCCGGCAAGACCACGCTGATGTCCCTGATCACCGCGCAGGACTGGCCCACTGCCGGAGACATCCGCGTCTTCGGCAAGAGCCCGCACGAGAACGAACAGATCCTGCCGCACATCTGCTTCGTGCGTGAAGAGCAGCAGTACATGGACGACGCCAAGGCGCACCACGCCTTCCGGGCGGCCGCGCTCTCGTTCCCGCAGTGGGATCAGGAGCTCTGCGACCGCCTGATCCGGGACTTCAAGGTTCCGCCCAAGACACGGATCAAGAAGATGTCCCGCGGCCAGCGTTCCGCGGTCGGCGTCATCATCGGTCTGGCCAGCCGAGCAGAGGTCACGTTCTTCGACGAGCCCTACATGGGCCTCGACGCCGTGGCGCGGCAGCTCTTCTACGACCGGCTGCTGGAGGACTACGCTCAGCACCCCCGCACCATCGTGCTCTCCTCGCACCTGATCGACGAGGTCGCTCATCTCATCGAGAACGTGGTGCTCATCGATCAGGGGCGGATCATCCTCGACGAACCGGTCGAGGACCTGCGCGACCGGGCGGTGACGCTGGTCGGTCGAGCTGAGGCCGTCGCGGAGATTGCGGCCGGCCGGGAGGTCCTGCACGAGGAGACCATGGGCCGCATGGCACGCACCACGGTGCTGGGAGCCCTCGACGACGGCGATCGCCGTCGGGTCGAGGTGCTGGACCTCGACGTCGTGCCGGTCTCCCTGCAGCAGCTGGTCGTCCGGCTCACCGAACGGGAGCAGAAGGAGGTCGCACGATGAGTCTCGAGATCAAGGAGCAGAGGATGCAGGCCGGAACATCGAGGATCGACGATCGAGCACCGACCGCTGATGCGCGTGAGGTCATGCCGGGGTCGCGCTCCAGCTACGCGCGCATCCCGGCCGCCTTCCGCCTGCAGTTCATCGTCCCGACCCTCATCTGGGTGCCGCTGCTGGTGTTCATGGCCTCGTGGGCGATCGCTCTGGTGATCGGATTCTGGGGTGACGCGATATCGGATGACCGGATCGCGGCCCAGGACCCCATCTACACGGGCGCTTCCCAGGCGGCGCTCTGGTGCCTGCTGTTCATGGCGGCGTACGCGGGGACGCACAACTTCCCGTTCTCGCTGGCGCTGAGCTACAGCCGGCGCGTCTACGTGATCGGCACCTTCCTCGCCTTCCTCGCCGTCTCGGTGGGGTTCGGCATCGCCTTCGGCCTGGTCGCCGCCATCGAGCAGTGGACCGACGGGTACGGCATCCATCTGTACAACTTCGCCCTGCCCTACCTGATCGGCGACGGTCTGTGGGCCGGTGGCCTGTTGGCGGCGACGGTCAGCCTGCTGCTGATGCTCGTCGGCTTTGCCTCGGTGATGTTGTACAAGCGGTTCAGCGTCGCGGTGCTGTGGGCGCTCATTCTGGGCCTGGTGGCGGTGCTCGCCGTGGCGGCGATGCTGATCACCCAGTCCCAAGGCTGGACGACGGTCTGGCAGTGGATGACCGAGCAGACAGCGCTGAGCTGGACGGCCTGGCTGGTTCTGCCGATCGCCGTGCTTACCGGTGGCAGCTACTGGATGATCCGCCGCGCGACTGCGTGAGGAGATTCGTCGTGAACCCCCTTGAGGGCGTCCTTCCTTCGGGAGGGCGCCCTCTTCGGTCTGCCAGGGCTGGGATTCAGGGCCCAGGTTGTCTTGGAAAGGGGAGAACCCCGAGCTGACCTGCGTGAGGGGGACGCATATGAGCGGTCAGCTCGGGGTTCTCGTATCACTCGCACCTTGATGAGGTGATAGTTACTCTAGGGACCTATCTTGATGGTTCGCCTGATAATCCCTGGGAGTTTCCTGAAATTTGGTGACCTTCGAGGGGGATTCAGGCGAGCTGTCCATGTGAACGCGGATCCCTCCACGTCAGCGCCGCGCCCAGGAGGTCGGGGACAGTTCGGTGACCTCACGCACAAGTGGCCCGGCGTGCGGCCTGAAAGGTCTGTGGCGAGCGGTTCAGGACCCCTGAGCTTCGGGGCGCGGAGTGCCCGGGTGGAGCATGATGTGGTCATGCTCCACTGTGACCAGGTGGGTCTTCACCGGGGTGAGCGCCGGAGGCGTCTCTGGGACCCCGGTGCGCAGGCAGAAGGCCGAGGCGTGCATGGGGCACTCCAGGGTGTTCTCCTCCACGAATCCGTCGGCGAGCGAAACCGACTCGTGGCTGCACTCGTCATCCAGTGCGTAGAACCCGCCGTCCTCGGCGTGCACCACGGCGATGTCAGCCTCATAACCGGAGTCCTCGGCAGCCACGCGCATCACCTCACCTTCTTCGAGGGTGTCGACGGGGCCGAGGTCGAGCGCGGTGCGTGTGAGGTCGGCGTCGGGGGACTGGGTCATCAGGACTGCCTTTCGAGTGGATGCAGCGCTGCGGCCGGCGGGTCGCAGCGCCTCTTTCGTGCAGGGTCATTCTTGCAGGATCGAGGGGGCCTCGGATCTGTGCGACTCAGTGTCGACTCAGTGTCGGCTCAATGGCCGCGAAGCTGCTCGAGCTGGCGGCGTTCGCGCTTGGTGGGCCGTCCGGCGCCACGCGCCCGCACCGGCAGGCCCACATCGCGCGGCCGGACGCGCTCCTCCGAGTGGTCCCGGTAGGCCTTCTGCGCCACGGGGGCGCCGACACGCTTCGACAGAGTGTGGACGACCTCGAGGACCAGCTCATGACCTGGGCGGCGCACACGAACCACGGTGCCCGGGGAGATCTTCGCGGAGGCTTTCATCGGCTCACCGTCGATCTTGACGTGGCCCGCACGGCAGGCCGTGGTGGCGGCCGAGCGTGTCTTGAAGATGCGCACCGACCAGAGCCACGCGTCGACGCGGACCGGAACTGTCGGGGCGTTCGCAGGCATGCCTCCAGTCTACGGTGCCGGGCTGGACGGGTGCAGCGGGCGGTCCGGACAGAGAAACAGGCCCCGTGCTGGGAGCGTAGAGGGGGGACGCTGCTTCCCAGCACGGGGCCTGCTGTATCACTCGCACCTTGAAGAGGCACTACCTACAGTACGGACCCATCGTGAACACTCAATGGGTGCTCCCTGGGAGTCTCCTGGGATTCTCTGAGCACGGCGCGTTCCATGGGTGCGGCAGGAGCTCAGCCCTCGCCGTCGTCAGCGGCAGAGGCATCGGCGTCCTCCTCGTGCTCCGGGGAGTCCTGCTGGTGATACTGGCCGTCGCAGGTCTCCAGCATCCAGGTGTCCAGCGGTTCGAGCTCGGTCAGGACGGACTCAGTGTCGACGGCGTCGTGGTCTGCTTCGAGCAGGCTCGCGATGCTCTCGAACGGGGCGCGAAGGTCCTCGGGCACGAGCAGGTATGTCTGCTCCACGGCCTCGTAGGCGCCGTCGGCGTCCTGCTCGGTCTCCAGCCCGTTCTCCATGTCATCGCGCAGCCCGTCCACGGTGGAGCCGACCGTCATACAGGCCTCCTCCTCTGAGAAGAAGGCCCCCAGCTCCTCGGTGCGCTCGACGTCGAGGGTGGTCTCGGGGTCGGGGAGCCCGTCACGGGTGATCGCCTCCTGGGAATCGTCGGCCCCATCCTGACTCTCGACGTCCTGAGCGCCGTCCTCGGAGGCGTCACCGTCGTCGTGAGGGTTGTCGTCGTCGGGGCTGGGGTCCTCAGCGGGCTCCGAGGTCGCCTCATCCCCATCCGCCTCCGCGGGACGGTCGTCGTCCCCGGTGTCAGCGGCACAGCCCATGAGCAGCAGCGGCGCGATCAGGGCGACGGCGGCTGCTGAAGGCCAGTGTCGACGCGAGGGGCGGGTGCCCTCGGCCTGGTGGAGCAGGACGGCGGTGGAAGGGGTCCGGGCGCTCTTCTCAGCGAGGATCTCGAAGTCCATGGAGATCAGTCTTGCATGCCTGAGGACTTCTGGGTCACGTTCTTATTACGATGTCACCTGAGGTTCCTGTCTGGCTCCCCCGCTCGCCAGGGAGGATGGAATAGTGGAGCAGGAAGAGGGCAGTGCGGCGACCCTGACGAGTGTCCTGCGGTAGTGGCATTCGACATGCCGCGCTGCCCTCCTCTCTCTTATCGCCGGAGGTTCCGCAGCGAGGCGATCGGACCCCGTCATTCCTTGTGAGCGCCAGTGATTCCCGCAGTGCGGGCCTCGGATGCTCCCGGTCTGCGCGAAGACGTTCCCGGCCCGGCAGATCACCGTCGGGCGACAGGACCATCACAGAATGGTTGAAGCTGAGGTCGAAGCTTTCTGAATCTTTCCTTGCTTTCCGCTGTGCATGCCGGGTTACAGTGGTGCCGACTTCTGATATGTCCGCTGAGACGCTTCCCATCGTGATCAGGTGCGGGCATGTTGGTTCCCCAGGTCGCATGTCAGCCTGCGAAGCGAGGGCTCTTCACTTCGAAGGACGGCGTGCTGATGCGTCGTGCCACGGCGTCCGGTGCTCCCATCACCGGGCGGAGATCCGTGACCGAAGCGGCAGCGCGACCGTGGTGCCTTCACAGCTTCAAGGGGACGGTTCTGCGCGAACGTCTAGTGAGGTAAAGCTGTGCCGAATAAGATCTCGACGGCCATTGTCGGCACTCTCGCCGTCGGCCTGACGCTGCCCCTCCACACTGGTGTGGCCACCGCCGCACCAGTGTCCCCACTCAGCCCGACGCTGCCTGGAAGCGGTTCGACCCTCCCTGCCACCGGTCTAGCCGGTGCGCTCGACGGCGTGGACATCACGACGAATCGCAGCGCCACTGACTTCCGCATGCCGCTGTCTGCCGGTTCCTACCGATACTCCTCCGAGTACGGCCCGCGGTGCATCCCGATCCAGGGTGGCTCCACGAATCACCTGGGGCAGGACCTCGGAGCTTCTGAGGGAAGCCCGATCTACGCCGTCGCCGAGGGCACAGTGGTCCGCACCTTCAGCGGAAACCGCTACAACTCCGGCTACGTCGTGCTTCAGCATCAGATCGATGGGAAGACCTTCCACAGCGCCTACTACCACATGTGGAATGCCAACACGCATGTGCGAGTCGGACAGACTGTCTCAGCCGGACAGACCATCGCGCTGGTGGGCAACTCGGGTCCCTCCACCGCCCCACATCTGCACCTCGAGGTCTGGGAGGGGGCGTGGCTCAACGGCACCTCCCACAACCCGACCTCCTGGCTGGCGCAGCGCGGGGTCGACCTGCGCGGGAGCGCCCAGCGGGTGCTTGACCTGGCCACTCCGAGCTCCTGCTCCTACTTCACGGCCCAGGACACCCAGCTGCGAGCGGCCGCGAGCTCCGGTGCGCAGGTGCTGGCTCAGCTGCCACGGGGCACGGAGATGACTTCTGTGCCTGGGGACATGAGCAACGGCATGGTCCGGGTGCAGGTTAACGGGCGCAGCGGCTGGGTCCCTCATCCGCACATCACCCCCACCCAGCCCTCGGTGCCGGCGGGCGACACCGGATCGAACTCTGGGTCGAACTCCGGGTCGTCGAACTCTGGGTCGAGTTCGGGTTCGTCGAGCTCGTCTGTGGCGGGGACGTATCGGACCACGACGGGGTTGAATGCTCGGTCGGATGCTTCGATGCGTGCCTCTGTGGTGACGGTGCTTAATCGTGGTGCTCAGGTCGAGGTGACCGGCACGAAGAACGGTTGGTACGCGATCCGTCACAATGGGCGGACTCTGTATGTGGGTCCGAGCTACCTGGAGCGGGCTTCGGGGTCGAACTCCGGCTCCTCGAACTCTGGGTCGAACTCTGGGTCGAACTCGGGTTCTTCGAACTCTGGGTCGAATTCGGGTTCGTCGAGCTCGTCTGTGGCGGGGACGTATCGGACCACGACGGGGTTGAATGCTCGGTCGGATGCTTCGATGCGTGCTTCAGTGGTGACGGTGCTCAATCGTGGTGCTCAGGTCGAGGTGACCGGCACGAAGAACGGTTGGTACGCGATCCGTCACAATGGGCGGACTCTGTATGTGGGTCCGAGCTACCTGGAGCGGGCTTCGGGGTCGAACTCCGGCTCCTCGAACTCTGGGTCGAACTCGGGTTCTTCGAACTCTGGGTCGAACTCGGGTTCTTCGAACTCTGGGTCGAATTCGGGTTCGTCGAGCTCGTCTGTGGCGGGGACGTATCGGACCACGACGGGGTTGAATGCTCGGTCGGATGCTTCGATGCGTGCTTCAGTGGTGACGGTGCTCAATCGTGGTGCTCAGGTCGAGGTGACCGGCACGAAGAACGGTTGGTACGCGATCCGTCACAATGGGCGGACTCTGTATGTGGGTCCGAGCTACCTGGAGCGGGCTTCGGGGTCGAACTCCGGCTCCTCGAACTCTGGGTCGAACTCGGGCTCCTCGAACTCCGGATCCAGCTCGACCTCGAACAGCCGTACTGCCGCGGCGACCACCTGGGTGAACATGCGATCCGGCGCGGGGAACAGCTACGGCGTCGTCCGCGTGCTGAGCCCGCAGCAGTCGGTCCGTGTGATCTCCGGACCGCGCAATGGGGGCTGGTATCAGGTGTCGGTGGGCGGTCGCACCGGATGGGTCTTCGGCACGTTCCTCAACTTCGAGTCCGGCGGCGAGGTCCATCACGCGGACATGGAGAACATCGAGCCCACCGATGTCGTCACCACGCAGGAGACCGTCTTGCGGGCGCAGCACGACGACGACGGCGCCTCGCTCGCCACGGTGCCTGAGGGGGCGAAGCTGACCGCAACCTCGTTGGTGGAGGGCTGGTACTTCGTGCACCACGAGGGCCAGGGCGGCTGGATCGATGCCGCCCACGCCGAGATCGTGGACACCGAGGCGGCGTCTGATTCGGACGTGTCGCAGAAGCCCGCCGAGAAGCCCGCCGAGAAGCCGGCTGAAGAACCGGCGGAGGACCAGGCGGAGTCTCAGGCTGAGGACGATGCACCGGCGGAGAAACCGGCCGAGAAGCCTGCGGAGAAGCCGGACGAGGAGCCTGCTGAAGAGGAGCTTGAAGCTCCCGGCGACGAAGACAACGACGCTCCGGCAGGGGACGAGGACGACGTCGTCGCGTCGCATTCGCTGGCCGACTACTTGCCCGACACTCGTGCCCTGGTCGCACAGCTTGCCGAGCTCGAGGGCTCCGATGCCGAGACGCTCTTCGACGAGCTCATCGGGGAGGAGGCCTTCACCGACGACGACGGCCTCCTCGACCACGATGCGCTCCGGGATCGCCTGGACGAGCTGAAGCCTGTTGAGGAGGAGCCTGTCGAGGAGGAGCCTGTCGAGGAGGAGCCTGCTGAGGAGGAGCCTGGGTCGATTGTCGCTGGGCACACCCTCGACGACTACCTGCCGGCTACCCGTGCCCTTGTCGAGCAGCTCGCTGAACTTGAGGGACAGAGCATCGACTCGCTCTTCAACGACCTTCTCGGGGACGACTCCTTGACGGATGATGCCGGTGCTCTCGACCACGCCTCTCTGCAGGGACGTGTCGACGAACTCAGCCCGGAGCCGGAGCCCGAGCCCGAGCCTGAGCCGGAGCCTGAGCCTGAGCCGGAGCCGGAGCCGGAGCCGGAGCCGGAGCCTGAGCCGGAGCCTGAGCCGGAGCCTGAGCCGGAGCCGGAGCCTGAGCCTGAGCCTGAGCCGGAGCCTGAGCCGGAGCCGGAGCCGGAGCCTGAGCCGGAGCCGGAGCCGGAGCCGGAGCCGGAGCCGGAGCCGGAGCCGGAGCCTGAGCCTGAGCCTGAGCCTGAGCCTGAGCCTGAGCCTGAGCCCGAGCCCGAGCCCGAGCCAGAGGACTCCACCCCGCCGCCGTCGTACAACTCGGTCTGGGACCGACTGGCCATGTGTGAGGCGACCGGCGACTGGAGCATCAACACCGGCAACGGATACTACGGCGGTGTCCAGTTCTCTCAGCAGTCCTGGGAATGGGTCGGTGGCACCGGAATGCCCCACCAGGCCTCAAAATACGAGCAGATCTCCCGCGCCTATGAACTCTGGAAGATCCAGGGCTGGGACGCGTGGCCCGGCTGCAAGGCCAAGTTGGGGCTCTCCGGGGACCCCGGCGGCGTCGACAACTATGAGATGGGCAGCAACGCGAGCACCGTCTCCAGCTCGGCGAACATCTGGAACGCGAGCTTCAGCGTCCCGCTGCGGGAGGATGCCGACTCCGGCAGCTCGAAGCTCGCACAGATCCCACGTGGCGCCGATGTCGAACAGCTCGACACCGAGGGCAGCTGGATCCAGGTGCGCTACGTCGAGGACGGTGAGACCCACATCGGCTGGGTGAACACCGGATACCTCTCCCACGCCTGAGATGGCTGACGATGTACGCTGAGGGGCGCTGATCTCTCGGCGTCATCGTCAGCCCTTTCGGGCTCCACACACTCCGTCGGCGGCTTCTCTCATGCCGCTGGCCGGTTGCGGATCGCTGCCCATCCATGTCGGGTGGCTCGCCGTGCGGCGGACGGCGCCGGTGCAGTTCTTCCGTTCGCGGGAAGAGCCGCACCGGCGCCGTCGTCGTGTCAGGCCCCCCATCTGCCTCCAGTGGCCGAGAATTCCTGCATCCTTCCGATGGCACGCCGGTCATGGGCCTGAGATGTCGTCATTCGTGGCCACTGGATCCGTCGGCCGTCGGAGGCACCGACGTCGGCGTCGGCGTCTCCTCGTGACAGGAGGATCCCCACCCTGTGGCGGGCGGCCATCACGTCGTCGTTCACGGCGAGCCGTTCCCCGGTGGCCGCGCCCTCGGTGTCCTCCAGAGTGCGCAGTCAGCCCAGCTCCTGATCGTTGCCGGTCCCTGATCCTGCGGGGCAGCTGAGGACAGCGACGCGTCCAGCGCCGTTTGCCTGGTCCTACACCTGCTGCCCGATGAGCTCGGCGGCCCGCAGCACTTCGGGGACCCGCCGTCTCAGCGCCTCGACGCTGACGGTGTCGTCGTGGGCGACGATGTTCAAGACGCCTGCGACCTCGCCGCGTGCACTGCGTATCACGGCCGCGACGCTCACCGTCCCGAGTACGCGCTCGGAGAGGCCCAGATGGTACCCCGTCTCGCGGATCTCGCTCAGTTCGGAGCGCAGACTCTCGGCAGTCTGCTGTTCTCCCGAGGCGAGCCGGGGTCCGGAGTAGTCCTCGAAGTACTCCTGCAGCTCCTCATCCGGGAGGTGCGCGAGCAGCGGCTTGCCAGCTCCGACGTCGAGAGGGAGTCGTCGGCCGATTGGGAACTGGTAGCGCATCGGCTCCGGCGCCTCCACGCGTGCCGTCAAGATTCGATCAAAACCGGAGCGCACGAAGATCGACGCCGTCAGGCCGGTCGAGTCCGAGAGCTCGGTCAGGACGGGGCGTGCGGCCTTGACCAGTGGGTCCTGCAGCACGAAGGCGTGAGCCTGAGCCAGCGCCACGGGGCCGAGCGTGTATCCGTTCTCCGAGGTCTGTGCGTAGCCGCTGTTCACCAACGTGGCCATGATCCGCTGAGTGGTGGCGATGTGCAGCCCTGTCTCACGGGAGACCTCGCTGAGCCTGATCGGTGACCGCGCGTTCTCCAGGCTCCGCAGCACGTCGAATGCACGCTCGAGTGTGCGTCCTTTGTTGCCCGACGTGTTCATAGAACTCCTGTCGTCTCGACGGTGGCACCTCTTCATTCTCCACGAGTGTGCCTCTCGCGGAGGTGTGGTTGACAACACGCGCGATGCCGTGTGATTGTAGGCACACTCATAAGATGAGAGTAACTATCACTCAGCGAGAGGCATTGATGACTGTAGCAGTTCTGGGGCTCGGCGAGGCGGGCCAGGTCTTCGCACGGGCCTTCAACCAGGCGGGAGTACACGTCGTGGGGTTCGACCCTGGGCCGGCCACGACTCCCGACGGCGTGCGCCGTGCAGCCACTGCAGCCGAGGCCGTCGTGGAGGCGGACTTCGTGCTGTCGCTGACCACCGCGCGCTACGCCGTCTCCGCGGCAGAGGAGTGCCGAGCGGCCCTGCGCCCCGGCGCCCTGTACCTGGACCTCAACGCTTCCTCTCCTGCAGTGAAGAAATCTGTGGCTGGAGTCCTCGACGGCGCCGCGCAGGTTGTCGACGGCGCGGTCATCGGCTCCGTGCGGGCCTTCGGAGCCACCGTTCAGGTCCTCCTCTCGGGGAAGGCGAGCGGGGAAGCCGAGCAACAGCTCAGGCGAGTCGGCACCCGCACCGAGATCCTCGGTGCGGAGGTCGGCGACGCCTCGCGGCGCAAGTTGCTGCGCAGCATCTTCATGAAGGGCCTCAGCGCGCTGGTGCAGGAGTCCCTGGAGGCCGCGGCCGGCGCCGGCGACGAACAGTGGGTGCGTCAGCAGATGGCGGAGGCGCTCGTCGGAGGTGAGTCCACAGTGGACCGTCTGGACAGCGGCATCCGGATCCACGCCCGTCGGCGCAGTCAGGAGCTGGCCGACAGCCTCGACCTCATCCAGGACTTGGAGGGCACCTGGCCCATGACCTTGGGGGCACGGGAGCGGCACCTGCTGCTGGCCCGACGGGCTGAGGACGTCTCGCCCGCTCTCGAGGTGCTGCGGCGCACGCCCACCGCCGCTCTCGGCGACGGCAGCGACCGGCTGGGATTCGTCGGCGCGGACCTGCACCCGGTGTGGGACTGCCCGCAGATCGCAGGACCGGCGCTGACGGTCCAGACCCAGGCCGGCGACAACTTCGCCATCCACCAAGCCCTGGCCTGTGTGAAGCCCGGGCAGATCCTCGTCGTCTCCGGAGAGCGGGGACGCGAACGGGCACTCATCGGGGACCTGATCGCTGAGCGGGCGAAGAAGGCGGGCGTCGCCGGGATGATCCTCGACGCCCCGGTGCGCGATGCCGCCGGCATCGCCGAGGTCGGCCTGCCCGTCTGGGCGGCCGGCATCTCGGCCGCCGGACCTTATAAGTCAGGCCCCGCCAGGCTGGGGCGGCCCGTCGCCGTCGGGCATGCTGTGTGCAACCCCGGTGACATCGTGGTCGCTGATGCCGAGGGCATCCTCTTCCTGGCCCCGGAGGAAGCCACCGCCGCGGCGGAGGCCGCCGAAGCGGTTCTGGCAGACGAATCCGCGCGGCGCGAGTCCATTCGCAGCACCACCTAGACCACGACCACGACGCCATTCCACAACTTGGGAGGAACCATGAAGGACACCCACACCCGCACCACACTCATCACCGGGATACTGGCCGTGCCGGCGCTGGCCCTGACCGCCTGCGGCGGTCAGGCTGACGGAGACGACGCGGAGAGTTTCCCCGACGAGACCATCACCTTCATCACCGCCTTCGCCGCAGGCGGGGCGAACGACTCGCTGGCCCGCATGCTGGCCGAGCACACCGAGACCGTCGACGAGGACTACGACTTCGTCATCGAGAACATCGACGGCGGGTCCGGTTCCGTGGGTCAGGCCGAAGGGGCCCAGGCGGACCCGGACGGGCACACCCTGCTGCTGGTCACGCCCTCGATCATCACCAATCCGATGTTCAACGACGTGCCGTACACCCACGATTCCTTCGAACCGGTCATTCTCATCAACAGCGAGCCCCACGTGCTGCTCGTCAACGCTGACGCTCCCTATGACGACTTCGCCTCCTTCGTCGAGCACGCCGAGGAGAACCCTGGACAGGTCAGCATCGGTGTCTCCGGGGCTGAGACCACCACCGCTTTCACAAGCCGTGACCTGGCCAGCGCGGCTGGGATCGAGACCACCACGGTGCCTCACGACGGGACGGCCGACGCCCTGCTGCAGGCTCAGGGTGGACACATCGACGGCGCGGTCGCCGGGGGACTCACCGAGGCACAGTCCGCGATCGACGAGGGCAGTCTGAAGCCCATTCTGGTGTTCGACGACGAGCGGCTCGAGGATATGCCGGACGTCCCCACGGCGAGCGAGCAGGACCTGGACACCATGCACAGCTCCTGGCGTGGCGTTGCCGTGCCCGAGGGCACGGACCCGGAGATCATCCAGGCCCTGCACGACGTCTTCCAGGAGGCGCTGGAGACCCCGGGCTACGAGGAGGCCTCCGAGAACCTGAATCTCTCCATCGACTACGCCGGCCCGGAGGACTTCCAGTCGCTGATCGATGCCACCTACGAGACCTACTCGGACTATGAGGACTGATCCTCATCGTGCGTGTTCTCGACCAAGGACGGTGAACCATGAAGGTCAGATCGGTTGAGCTGATCGTGCTGCTCGGCCTCGCGGCGGCCGGGGTCTGGTATCTGGTCAGCGCAGTGGATTTCCTGGAGGCCGAAGAGCAGGACTATTTCCTGAACCCTGGGTTCTTCCCCACCATTCTGGGCTGTGTGCTGCTGCTGTTCATCGCGGTCAGCCTCCTGCAGACGCTGCTCAGCAAGACCAACAGGGAGGCATTTCCGGAGAGCAACACCCGCCGGGTGATCCTGGTCATCGGGCTGACGGCCGCCTACCTCCTGCTCTGGAGCATGATCGAGCCGCTGTTCTACCTGTTCACCGTCCTGTTCTTCCTGGCGGTCTCCCTGGTGCTGACCCTGAAGAGAGGAGCCCCGCTGCTGCCGGCGATCGCCAGGCTCGGGCTGGTCGCCGTCCTGCTCACCGGACTGGTCTACCTCATCTTCGACGTCACGTTCGGGATCTCCCTGACATGACGGCCGCCTCGCCGCCCCGAAAGGACGTGTACACATGGGCTTGACGGAATTCGACGTCTCGGTCCTCTTCGATCCGCTCAACATCGTCGCCATCCTGGTCGGCTCCCTGGCAGGCATGTTCTTCGGTGCCATCCCGGGTGTCGGAGCGATGGTGGTGCTGGTCCTCTTCCTGCCCATCTCGTTCCTCCTGCCGCCACTGCCTGCGGTGCTCCTGCTGCTGGCCGTGTATCAGTCGAGCGAGTACGGCGGGTCGATCTCCAGCATCATCCTGGGGATCCCCGGTTCGCCGTCGAATGTGGCGACGATCCTCGACGGGCATCCGATGGCACAGAGCGGGATGCCGGGGAAGGCGCTGGGGTACTCGCTGTGGGCGAGCGCGATCGGCGGTCTCGTCGGAGGGCTCGCGCTGCTCTTCCTGGCGGTCCCAATCGCGGCCTTCGCGATGACGCTCAGCTATCCGGAGTACTTCCTCCTGGGGATGCTCGGCATCCTCGCCGTGGCGGTGATCAGCTCCCACGATCTGGTCCGCAGCATCATCTCGGCGATCCTGGGACTCATGGTCGGCACCGTGGGCATGGACCTCATCACCGGCGCCCCGCGGTTCACCGGGGGCCAGATGGAGCTCTACAGCGGGTTCACACTCGTGGCGATCATCCTCGGAATGTTCGCTTTCTCCGAGGTCATCACGATGATCCGTGACAACGGGAGCCAGCCGGCACCCGATACTCTGTCGGTGAAGACGAAGGTCCCGTTCGCGGAGCTGAGGACGACGGCCAAGGCAACCACCGGGGGCAGCATCATCGGCTCGCTGATCGGGATCTTCCCCGGCACGGGCTCTGGGACCGCTTCGTGGTTCGGCTACAGCCTGGCGAAGAAGCTCTCCAGGAACCCTGACAGATTCGGCAAGGGGAGTCCCGAGGGCATCGCCGGCGCTGAATCCGCCAACAACTCCTCAGTGGGCGGGTCCCTCCTGCCGCTGCTGACCCTCGGGGTCCCCGGGTCGCCGGCCATCGCGATCGTGATGGGAGCCTTCCTCATGCATGGCATCGTGCCCGGCCCCAACATCTTCGCCGAGGAACCCACTCTCACCTACGGAATCCTCTTCGGCTTCCTGCTCACTTCAGTGGCGATGTTCTTCTCCGGGAAGCTGGTGACGCCCATCTTCTCGCGGGTGCTGAAGATTCCCAGTGAGATGCTCATCCCCGCCGTCCTGCTCATCTCGATCGTCGGCGTCTATGCGGCGAACACCTCGAGCTTCGAGCTGTGGGTCGCACTCACCGTCGGTGTGATCGCCTACTTCATGAGGAACCTTGGTTTCTCGCTCCCTGCCTTCGTGCTGGCGTTCGTGCTCAGCGGGATCATCGAGGAGAACTTCCGCCGTGCCCTGCTGGTTTCGGGCGGGGACCTTACGATCTTCGTGACCAGGCCCTTCTCTCTCGTCCTGGTCCTGATCATCGTCGGTCTCGTGGGCCTGGGCATCTGGGGCAAGGTCAGGGGCACTCGGCGCGAGAAGATCCTCGCCGAGGTGCAGGGGACTGACGAGCAGGAGTCCAAGGCCTGACCTGTCCTCCACCCGCATCCAGTGGCCACGAATCACGGGATCTGCCCGGTGACACGCCGGTCAGGGGCCCGAGATGCCGGGATTCGTGGCCACTCGATGCAGTGAGAACACTTCTTCAGCGGCGGGGCCGCAGCGCCTCACGCCAGATCCGCTCGTGCGCGAGCACATATGCGGTCGCCGCAGCCCAATGCGCGCCGTGGCCCGTGAGGTACATGCTTCCCCACGGCTCGCGGCCGCTCGTGTGGGATTCGCGCAGCAGCCGGCACATGGCTGCGGTGCGGTCGCCCATGGCCTCGGGGAGGGCGGAACGCAGCGCGTGGTCCGCGCCGTACCCGTCGACGAATGCGGCGAGTCGGGCAGCCGCCGTCTCCGGATCCTCCGCAGGGTCATTCGCGGTGAAGGCCTGTGCGGAGTAGGCCAAGTCCCAGAGCCGACTGCTGGGTCCCGCGCCGTCCCAGTCGATGAACACGAAGCGCTCGCCGACCACCAGGTTCCAGGGGGCGAGGTCGTTGTGGCAGATCAGCTCGTGCTCCGGGGCGGGGAGGACGTTCTCCCAGGGAGCGTCCTCGTCGGGACGGTGCTGCGCGGCGACGTCGTGGATGCGCCGCACCAACGCGCCCACTCTGTGCAGCTCGTCAGAGGTGAGTCGACGAGCCTCGACCATGGGACCAGGGATGAACTCCAGGATCTGGCGGCCTCGGCTGTCCCTGCCCAGCACTCGGGGCACGTCGATGCCATGGTTCCCCAGATGGGTCAGGAAGGCGTGGACGCTCGCCGTCGCAGAGCTCCACGGCTTGCGGACCGTGCCTCCGACCCGGACGACGTCGTCGCTGACATTGCCGCCGGTCAGCGGCTGCTCGTGATCCACAGCTCCAGGCTAGTGCGTCGCCCCGCCCATCCAGTGGCCACGAATCACGGGATCTGCCCGATGACACGCCGGTCAGGGGCCCGAGATGCCGGGATTCGTGGCCACTCGATGCGGAGGCGTCAGCGGAAGCGGACCTCCACTGCTTCCCCGTGCGCCGGAAGCCCTTCGGCGGCGGCCAGGGCACTGACGTGGCGGGCCACCTGACCTAGTCCCTCGCGCCCGTAGCGGATGACCTGCTGGGAGCGCAGGAAGCTGGTCACGTTCAGCCCGGAGCTGTAGGCGGAGGCTCCGCCGGTGGGCAGTACGTGGTTGGAGCCGGCGCAGTAGTCGCCCAGCGAGACCGGAGTGTAGGAACCAAGGAACACCGCCCCGGCATTGTGGATACGGTCGGACAGGGCGACGTCGTCGCCGGTCATGATCTCCAGGTGCTCGGCCCCGTAGGCGTTGGCGACCTCGACCGCCACGTCCAAGGAGTCCACCACCAGCACCGCCGACTGCGAACCTGTCAGCGACTGCTTCACCCGGTCGACATGCGGGGTCTGCGCGGCCTGCTCATCCACTGCGGTGAGGACCCGCTCGGCCAGCGTCATCGAGTCGGTCACCAGCACTGCCGCGGCCAGCTCGTCATGCTCGGCCTGGGAGATCAGATCCGCCGCCACCAGGGAGGGATCTGCGGAGTCGTCGGCCAGCACCATGATCTCCGTGGGTCCGGCCTCGGCGTCGATGCCCACCACGCCCTGCACCGCACGCTTGGCGGTGGCCACGAAGATGTTTCCCGGGCCGGTGATGAGCTTCACCGGCGGGCACACCTGGTGCCCGGCGGCGTCACGGGCGCCGTAGGCGAACATCGCCACCGCCTGTGCGCCGCCGACGGCGTAGACCTCCTCGATGCCGAGCAGGTGCGCCGCCGCCAGGACGGTGGGGTGCGGGTACCCGCCGAAGTCCTTCTGCGGCGGGGAGGCCACGGCCAGCGAGCTGACGCCGGCGACCTGGGCCGGCACCACGTTCATCACCACCGAGGAGGGGTACACCGCCTGGCCGCCCGGTACGTAGAGCCCCACCCGTTCGATCGGGACCCACCGGTTGGTGATCCGCGCATCCGGGCCCGGCGACACCACCGACGCGGCAGGCAGCTGGGCCGAATGGACCTCCCGGGCCCGCTCGATCAGGGTCTCCAGCGCCTCCCGCACCTGGGCGTCCAGGTGGGCGAGGGACTCCTCCAGCTTCCACTGCGGCACCCGCAGGGATGGCGGGCGCACACCGTCGAAGGTCTCGGAGAGCTCGGTGAGCGCCTCGACGCCGCCTCGGCGCACCTTCTCCAGGATCGGCGCCACCGTCTCGACGGTGGCTGAGATGTCCTGTTCGGCGCGGGGGAGCACGGTGCTGACGTCTGCGGTGCTGACGCGGAGATCCTTGAGGGTGAGCATGTTCCTCCTCGGGGCGGATGGATTCATCGCCCATTCTCTCCCGTGGAGACGCAGGACGCAGAATCACATGACAGCAGGTCTCTACCCGCCGGGACGAGGGTGTGCGCGCCCCGCCCCGGAGGGGACGTGGCCCGGCTTCGGTTGCGATCCAGGCTGGCATGACACCATGCTGGGTGATCGCGTACCGGCAGATGCCGACGGTGCGGTCCCGCTCGAACTGTCTGCCGCCCGGCAGTGACCGACATGTGTGAGGAGAGTCCGTGATCGCCATGACCACTGAAGAGCCGGTCCCTGACGAGGATCTCAACACCATCGTCGACGACACGGTCCCTGAAGGGGTGCAATCCCTCGTATCCGGCGCCGGGCCCGTGCTGGGAATCTTCCTCGGCGTGGGGATCGCACTGCTCGTGGCGCTGGCCATCACAGTGGTCTCCTCCCTGGCGATGAAGCAGATATTCCGTCGCAGCTCCGAGGTCAAGCGGGCGATCAACCGGACCAGGCTCCCGTTGTTCTTCGCGCTCACGTTGATCGGCACGCGGGTCACCCTGCGCCTCGCCGCCGGCGATGCCGCGTGGTACTCCTGGCTGGCGTTCATCCTGTTCATCGTCATCGTGATCGGCATCGCCTGGTGGGCGATGCGTGTGGTGGGTGTGGTCGAGGCCGCAGTGCTGGCCCGTTACACCGGGGAGAACGACATCGACGACCGGCGGGGCCGCCGGCTGCAGACCCAGGTCTCACTGATCCGTCGGATCCTCGCCGCGATCATCATCACCGTGGCCTTCGCCGCAGTGCTGCTGAACTTCGAATCGGTGCGGGCGCTGGGAGCCGGTCTGCTCGCCTCGGCGGGTGTGGTCTCCGTCGTCGCGGGTCTGGCCATGCAGTCCACGCTGACCAACGTCTTCGCCGGCATCCAGCTGGCGTTCACCGACTCGATCCGGGTGGGCGACGTCGTGGTGGTCGAGGACACCTTCGCGACCGTAGAGGACATCACGCTCTCCGCCGTGGTGCTCAAGGTCTGGGACGAGCGGCGGGTCATCTACCCCTCCAGCTACTTCGTGGCCACACCCTTCGAGAACTGGACCCGGGTGGGCACCGAACTGATGGGTACCGTGGAGCTCGACGTCGACTGGCGGGTGCCGATGGATGAGCTGCGGGGCCGCCTGAAGCGCCTGCTGGACTCCACGGAGCTGTGGGACGGCAAGGACTATTCGATGCAGGTCACCGAGGCCACCGGCGGCATGGTGAAGGCCCGAGTGGTGGTCTCGGCCCGGAACTCCGGAGAGCTCTGGGATCTGCGCTGCCTGGTGAGGGAGGACCTGGTCAACTACCTGCGCGCGGAGCATCCCTACGCGGTGCTGACCCAGCGCATGCTGGTCTCGCACGAGGAAGCGCTCACCGGAGGGCCGTATCAGGTTCGGACCGGCCAGTTCGGCACTGTCGAGGAGCCCGCCGAGTCACGCATCGGGGACACCCGGGAGCAGCCGCAGGTGCCCGCCGCAGATTCCCGTGATGGTGCGCGGCCCGGAGCCGCCGGTGGCCGACGCCCCAGCCCTGAGGAGCAGGAGTTCATCCGCCGCTACGGCTCATCGGCCGAGTCCGCGGGGCATCCTTCTGCGGCAGAGGAATCGGAGGCTCCGGGGGAGGGCCCTGCTGCGGCACCGGCCTCGAGCGAGACTCCGCTGACCCAGGCGGGGGAGGGGGCCTCGGTGTTCACCGGCTCCATCACCGCCGTGGAGCGCAACCGTGAGTTCTCCGGTCCCGGTGAAGGCGCCTACCGGGAGCGCAGGGAGCGCCAGGAGGAGCACGACGGCGGCGACGAGGCCGATGAGGAGGAGTCCGAGTCCCAGGAGAACGCGCCCCGGTCCCGCGAGGTCGGCGACGACTGAACGGTCAGTGGTCAGGGATGCGGGGAGCCCGGAACAGTCTCGGACCGGCATGGACGGAGGTGACCTCGAGACCTCGGGGGTTCAGCTCGGCCGAGGCGACTGGGTACGGTGAACGGAACCCTGACCCCGATCTTCAGCTGGGTGGTCACCGTGCATCCCCGAGAACTCGATCCGAAGACACTGCACGACGACGGGCGGAGGTCCTGGTGGGCGCAACCGACGGCGCGCTCACGCCGCGCGGGTGTCCTCGGCGCCGGACTGCTGGCCGCGAGCCTGGTCGCCTGCGGCGCCGCCGGAGAGGATGAGCCGGCCGAGCAGGACTCACCGGAGGAGGAAGCCGTCGACGATGCGGGAGTCGCCGATGAGGGCGACTCCCGCGAGGACCCCGCTGAGGACCCCGCTGAGGACCCCGCTGAGGACCCTGCCGAGGACCCTGCCGACGACCCTGAGCTTCGAGAGGGTCTGAGCACGGACCGGTTCGGCACCCAGACCCGGCAGAGCGACGGCTTCCCGGACACGCTCCTCCCGCCGTCCGACGGAGACACCCTGCTGCTGAGCGAGGTGCGCCTGGGCGCCCATGACGGTTACGACCGGCTCGTCTTCGACCATGACGACGCAGGCCTGCCCGGCTGGCACGCAGAGTACGTCGATGAACCGACCGAGCCCGGCAGCGGGCACGCGATCGACATGGAGGGCACGGCCTGGCTGGCCATCAGCGTCACCGGGCTGAGCCCCGGCAACGCCGGTGAGGACCAGGGTCACCTGGTCATGCAGACCGACTGGCCGCAGGAGGACACGATCGTGGAGGGCACCGCGACCACCTTCGCCTACGAGGCGGGCGCCAGCTACTACATCGCGCTGGAGGACGTCCACGACTTCGACGTGTTCACCATCGAGGACGGCTCACGGCTGGTGGTCGACATCCTGCATCGGTGACGCTCTGCGGTGCCAGCTTCCTGCTGGGCTCGTCCCCGCGTGGGCGAGCCGGCAGGCTCACTTCTTCAGCGGGTTCCGCCCATTGAGCCTCATGCTGCCGGAAGACTCAGGCTCCCCGTGGGTGGTGGACTCCTCGGCGCGGACGGTGGAGGTCGGCGTCGTCGGCACCTCAGAGGTGGAAGTCTCAGAGCTCGCAGTCTCAGAGCCCTCTGCTTCAGGGCCCGCTGCCCCAGTCTCGGAGGAGCGGGGTGCCGCCGCGTCCCGGCCACGGCTGTCCTGGGCCTTGGCGGCCTTATAGGCGTCCACGGTGCGGGTCGCCTCGCTGGTCGGCTCGGCGGTGCCGTCGCCGCCGTGCCGCCGTCCTCCTCCGGACTCCAGCTGCGCCATGGCCTCGCCCTCTGTGGGGACCCCCACCCGGCGTTCCATCGCCCAGCGGACCATGGTGTCGGGGACGAACTTCAGCGAGGCGGTGAGCATCTGGTAGCTCCGCGAGGGCACGCACATCGAGGCACCTTGGGCGCTGGCGGTCAGCGCCTCACGGACGACGTCCTCGGCATCGAGCCACATCCAGCGCTTGGCGCCTTTGACCTTGATCCCCGAGCGTTCGTGGAACTCCGTGCGGACCAGACCGGGGCAGAGAGCGGTGACCGTGATGCCGTCACCGCGCAGCTGCTGGTGGACGGACTTCGTGAAGTTGATGACCCAGGCCTTGGCGGCCGAATAGGTGCCGGTGGGGGTGAACCCGGCCACCGAGGCCACATTGATGATCCGTCCGGCACGACGACGGCGCATCGCCCGGGCGGCGGTGTGGGTGAGCTCCATGGTGGTCTGCACGTGCAGCCGCAGCAGATCCCGCTCGGCGTCGAGCTCAGACTCCACGAAGTCTGTGGGAAGCCCGTGGCCGGCGTTGTTCACCAGCAGGTGGACGGGGTGGCGCGCATCGGTCAGCCGTTCCTGGACGGCGCCGACGCCGTCCTCGGTCACCAGATCGGCGACGAGGACGGTGATGCGCACACCGTACTGCGAGGTGAGGGATTCTGCCTGCGCCTGCAGGCGGTCGCCGTCGCGAGCCACGAGCACCAGGTCATAGCCCTGGGCAGCGAGCTGGCGAGCGAACGAGGCGCCCAGGCCGGATGTCGAGCCGGTGATCAGAGCGGTATGGGTACTCATGTCAGTATCCTAGGGCGACAGGCTGTGGTGCGCCGCCGATTCCGTTCAGCTGATGTTCAGCCGGTTCGGCGAGTGCGCCTGTGACGACGGCTCTCGGGTCGATGAATCCCGGGAGCCGCGTCAAGATGACGCGACGACGATGCATTGTTACTGCGAATCAGAGCTCAGGAGGAGGGGCCCATGCGTTGGCGCCAGAGGAACGACTGGGGGCCGCGGGCCCTCGCCGGGGACGAATGGGCGGTGCTCGAGGCACAGATCGACGCCGACGACCTCGACGCTGTCGAGAACGCGGTCGAGGAGCTCACCGGATTCATGGACTCGTTCCGGGAGGACGTCGACGGGCGCCCGCTGGTGGGCGTGACCGACGGGCAGCTCTCCGTGACCCAGCACTACACCGAGAACCGGCGCGGACGTCGCGTACTCCAGGTGATCTTCTATGCGACGGGTCCGGTGGGGGTGGGCCAGCCCCACGCCTTCGACAGGCTCGGCTCCGCGGCCACCTCGCTGGTGGACCACCTCCAGGCCGACGGCATCGCGCTCTCCGAGATCCGGTGGACCGAGCGCCCCTATCAGAAGCGCCCGTTCTGACCTACGGAGGGCCTGCCAGGACAGGTTCAGCGGGACAGGTTCAGCAGGACAGGTTCAGTCGGGGCAGCCCTGAGCAGGGTGCTCAGGCCGCGTCGAAGCTCGGTGCGGAGGCGCGGCCCTTCTCCACGATCTGGGCGAGCAGCGGGAACAGCAGCACCGTGATCGCCCCGCCGGTGACCATCACCGAGGCCATGGACTCCTCGATCAGCTCCGAGGAGACGGCGATCTGGGTGACCGCCACGATGATCGGCAGACCGGTGGAGGCATAGAGGGCCAGCGCCAGGCGATCGCGGACGGTGCTCAGCTCGGAGTGGGTCTCGGTGAGCTGCTCGCGCAGGAACACCGGCAGCCCGCGGACCACGGCGATCGAGAGCACGAAGCCCAGCAGCACCGGCCAGTGCGAGACCACCGAGCCGATGTCGATGGACATTCCGCTGGTCACGAAGAAGATCGGGATCAGGAAGCTGAAGCCGATGGTCTCCACCTTGTGGACCAGGGCGCGACCATGCTCTGCGGCGGCCCCGGCCAGCACGGCGTTGAGCAGCATCCCGGCGGCGAACGCGCCCAGTGCCACATCGAGCTGCAGGACCGCGGTCAGCAGCATCAGGGTGATCAGGATGAGCACCGTGAAGCGCAGCGTGGTCTGCATGGTGGTGTTAGCGCCGGCGGCCATGGCACGGCCCAGCAGGGGGATCCGGGTGAACAGCCGGTGCGGCACCAGCACCACCAGGACTGCCGCCAGGGCGAATGCCACCAGGACCAGGGCGGCGGCGAGCGTGCCCCGGGTGGAGAGCAGCAGGGACATGGCCACAATCGGGCCCAGCTCACCCAGGGCGCCGTGCAGCATGGTGGCTGAGCCGAGCGGGGTGACGGCCTTGCCGGAGTCCTTGAGGATCGGCAGCAGGGTGCCCAGCGCCGTCGAGGTGGAGGCGATGGCGAAGACGATCGCCACATGCAGCTCTCCCTGGGCGACGAGCAGCCCGGCGCCGATCCCGAGCACCAGGCAGATCACCCAGGTCAGCGCTGCGGAGCGCCCCTGCCGTCCGCGCATCTGACCGGTGTTGATCTCGAGCCCCGCCAGCAGGAACAGGAATCCCATGCCCAGCTCGCGCAGGAACTCCACCGCCTCGGTCTGCTCGGCGAGCTGCAGGCCGAAAGGGCCGATCAGCATTCCCAGGAGGAGCAGCCAGACGACGTCGGGGATCTTGCGCCGGGTGCCCAGGGCCAGCATGGGGGCGAGGAAGGCGGCGGCGACGATCCACCAGGTGGAGAGCAGGTTCTCCACGAGCATGTGTTCACCCATGAGGCGAGCCTACGCCGATGCTCAGAGTTCGCCGAGGTGGCGCAGGTGGTCCAGCTGCGCAGCAGCGATCTTGGTGGTCACCCGCGGCGGCAGGGTGCTGTGTTCCCCATAGAGGATCCGGCCCAGCGCCTCGGGGTCGGCCTCGCCGTCAGGGGAGAACGGTCGAGCCTCGGCCAGCAGAGCCCGGACCTGGTCGAGGCGTTCGTGCCGGTGAGCCAGGTAGGCCCGCGCGGACTCGGCCAGCGAGGGCCGGGCCGGACCGTGGGCGGGGAGCATGAGCACGTCCCCGTGACCTAGCCGGTGCTGGTCCTTCTGCCTGTCCCCGAGTTGGGCGAGGCGGTCGAGGCTGGTCAGATAGTCGGTGAGGGTGCCGTCAGGATGGTCGAGCATCGTGGTGCCCCGGCCCAGGATCGTGTCCCCGGTCAGCATCATCGCCGCCGGTTCCGGGGTGACGTGTCCCAGGCGGTCGTCGCCGGTTTCGTCGACCACCTGGGCCCGAGGCAGGAACAGGCATATCGAGTCGGAGGTGTGGCCGGGAGTGTGCACCACCTCAGCCACAGCACCGCCGAGATCGAGGCGCTCGCCGTGGGTCAGCGGCGCCGGGGTGAGGCTGTCTGCCCCCGGCAGGCACTGCTCCGGGTCAGCGCCCCGCACCGGTGCCCCGGTGCGCTGTGCGAGCACGGAGGCGGCACCGGTGTGGTCGCGGTGTCGGTGGGTCACCAGGATCTGGGTCACCCGGCGCTTCCCCAGGGCGGAGAGGATCGCCTCGAGATGCTCGGGGTGGCCGGCGGGTCCGGGGTCGACCACGGCGACGGCGTCCTCGCCGGCCAGGAGGTACGTGGTGGTGCCCTCCAGGGTCATGGGAGAGGGGTTCTCGCAGAGCAGGCGTGTCACCGACGTCGTCGTCATGGTCATGCCACCACTTTAGGACGAGGTGAACCTGCCGCTGTTCCACCGGACGGGGCCTCGTCGTAGGCTGGCGGAATGGCACCTGCACAGGACAGCACCACTGAGACCACCGACCCGCAGCCCACCGCCGGCACCGAGCATTCCACCTCCGGCGCGTACGTCACCGGGGGAGAGTTCACCCGGGACACGAACTACATCGAGGACCGGGTGGTCGCCGACGTCGACGCCGTCACCGCCGCTCCGCGTGAGGAGAGCTCGAGCATCGGCGACCCGCGGACCGCCGGACTCACCGAGGACGCGGAGGCCTGGCCAGTGGAGCCGGGGCGCTACCGGCTGGTGGCCGCCCGCGCCTGCCCCTGGGCGCACCGGTCGATCATCATCCGCCGGCTGTTGGGCCTGGAGGACGTCATCTCGCTGGCCACTCCGGGGCCCGTGCATGACGCACGGTCCTGGACCTTCGACCTCACCGAGGACGGGCGGGACCCCGTACTGGGGACGGAGCGGCTGCAGCAGAACTACTTCGCCCGGTTCCCCGACTACCCCCGGGGGATCACCGTGCCCGCGCTGGTGGATGTGCCCTCGGGCGGGGTGGTGACCAACAACTATCCGCAGCTGACGTTCGATCTCTCCACCCAGTGGCAGGCGCACCATCGCGCGGGTGCGCCGGATCTGATCCCCGCCGAGCTGATCGAGGACATGCTTCCGGTGATCAAGCGGATCTTCACCGAGGTCAACAACGGGGTCTACCGGTGCGGGTTCGCCGGCTCCCAGCGTGCGTACTCCGAGGCCTATGAGCGGCTCTTCACCGCACTGGACTGGCTGGAGGAGCGGCTCGACGACCGCCGCTACCTGATGGGCGAGCACATCACCGAGGCCGACGTCCGTCTCTTCACCACGCTGGTGCGCTTCGACCCCGTCTACCACGGGCACTTCAAATGCAACCGCAACAAGCTCACCGAGATGCCGAATCTGTGGGCCTATGCCCGGGACCTGTTCCAGACCCCCGGCTTCGGGGACACGGTCGACTTCGACCAGATCAAGGAGCACTACTACGTGGTCCACGAGGACGTGAACCCCACCCAGATCGTGCCGCAGGGACCGGACCTGGAGAACTGGCTCTCCGACCACGGCCGGGAGAAGCTCGGCGGCTCACCCTTCGGCGCGGGCACCGCCCCCGGGCCGGTGGCGGAGGAGGAGCGCCCGCCCGGGGCGAACCCGCTGCACGGTTGACGACGGCGGCACGGAGCGTGGAGGTCCCGTTCGATGAACGAGGAGGGGGCGTGGCGAGACTCAGCGGTAGGTCTGGATGACCTGGGAGTCGTCGCGGGCGATCAGGCCGGCGTCGGCGGCCTCGACGTACTTGGCCTGGGCTGCGTGCAGCAGCGGAGCGTCCAGACCCAGGGACCCGGCGATCTCCGCCACCATCCCGGAGTCCTTCACGAAGATCCCGACGGCGCTGCGGACCTCGGCGTCGAGGCCCTCCAGCATCCGCGGGCCGCGGTCGGCCAGCATCCAGGAGCCCGCGGCTCCTGAAGAGACCGCCTCGAGCACGGCGTCCTGCTCCAGCCCGAGCCGCTCGGCCAGTGCCAGCGCCTCCGCCGCGGCCACGATGTGCACGGAGCACAGCAGCTGGTTCACCGCTTTGAACGCCTGGCCGCGGCCGACCTGATCACCGCACCCCACCACGGTCCCCATCGCTCCCAGGAGCTCCGCGCTGTCCTCGAGGACGTCGGCCGCACCGGAGGCGAAGAGACGCAGGGCTCCTTTCTGCGCGCCGCCGACTCCGCCGGTCACCGGGACGTCGAGCAGCCGCACCCCGTGCTCGGCGGCCGGCGCCTCCAGGGCACGGACCGGTTCCGGCCCCACGGTGCTCATCACGATCAGGGTCGTGCCCTGACGCATCCGTGCCAGCAGCCCTTGCTCGCCGAGTGCGGCGGCGTGCAGCTGGTCCGGGGTGGCCACCATGACGACGACGGCGTCGGCCTCCGCCGCCGAGCTCGGGATCTCTTCGACGACGAGGCCGTGCTCGGCGGCCAGTGTCCGCCGCTCCGGGGAGGGGTCGACGCCGGTCACGGCGTGTCCGGCCTGAGCGACCTGCTGGGCCATGGGCAGGCCGATCGCGCCGACACCGACGAAGGTGACGCGCAGGGGCTGGGGCGGGCGGATGCTCATGATGTCTCCTGAGGGTTCATCGGGCGGCTGAGGTCGCGGTCGGGGCGGCGAGAATCGTGAGGTGCTTCACAATCTTGATGCGATGATGTTAGCGTATGTGAACTCGCAGCGCGAGATTCACATATCAGAACATCCAGGGTGGTGGTGCCGTCCTGGGCACTCCAGGAGAGGTGGGCAGGATGCCGCTTCGACTCGGCGTCATCGCCGATGACTTCACCGGCGCGACAGACATCGCCGGCTTCCTCGTGGCCGCCGGCCTGCGCACGGTGCAGCTCAACGATCCGAGACCGGGAACGTACCTGCCCGCCGATCCCGACGCCGTCGTGATCAGCCTCAAGACGCGCTCCATTCCCGCAGCGGACGCGGTGGCGCAGAGCCTCGCCGCCTGCCGCCTGCTCGAGGAGCTCGGTGCCGAGCGCATCGTCTTCAAATACTGCTCCACCTTCGACTCCACAGCGGAGGGCAACATCGGCCCGGTCACCGACGCGCTGCTGGACCGGCTCGGCGAGGACCTCACGGTCGTCGTCCCCGCGCTGCCGGTCAACGGTCGCACCGTCTACCAGGGGCACCTCTTCGTCTATGACCAGCTGCTGCACGAATCCGGCATGCGTGACCATCCGGTGACCCCGATGCGGGACTCGAACCTCCTGCGGCTCCTGGAGGCGCAGAGCACCGGACGGGCGAGGAACATCCCCTACACGGTGGTCAGCGCCGGTCCGGAGGCCGTCCGGGAAGCCCTGGCCCAGGCCCGGCGAGACGGCGTACGCTACGCCGTCCTCGACGCTCTGGACATGAGCCACCTGGACACCATCGGTGCAGCCACCGCGGACATGCGCCTGGTCACCGGCGGTTCAGGGCTCGGATCCGGCATCGCACGCGCGCTGACCGGAGCATCCGATGCGAGCCAGGACGCGGCGCAGCATGCTCCTGAGAAGAGCTGGAGCTTCACCGCCGGACACACGGTGGTGCTCTCCGGGTCCTGCTCCGAGATGACCCGGCGGCAGGTCGCCGCGTACCGTCCGCTGGCACCCAGTCTGACCGTCGACGTCGCCGAGGTCCTCGGCCGGGGAGCAGACTACGTCGCCGAGGTGGCCGCCTGGGCGGAGGACGCCCAGCGAGGCACCGAGTCTGCGCCGCTGGTCTCCGCGACCGCTCCGCCGGAGGAGGTCCGGGGCTGGCAGGACCGGTACGGCGCGGCGCGCGTCTCCGCCGCCGTCGAGGAGTTCTTCGGCCGCCTCGCCTCCGCGCTGCACGCACGCGGCACCACACGGTTCATCACCGCCGGTGGGGAGACCTCCGGCGCGGTCACCCAAGCGCTGGAAGTCACAGGCTTCGAGGTGGGGCCGCAGATCGCGCCCGGCGTTCCCTGGACCCGCACCCTCGACACCGGTGCCGATCGGGTGGACCTCGCCCTGAAGTCGGGCAACTTCGGCACGGAGGACTTCTTCTCCGCAGCCCAGCGCCTCGTCACAGGCAGGCACACGTGACCGCCCCGCAGCCCACCAGAACCGGAGACCCGATGCCCCGCTTCGCCGCGAACCTGAGCATGATGTTCACCGAGCTGCCTTTCCTGGACCGGTTCCAGGCCGCAGCCGACGCCGGGTTCACCGGCGTCGAGTACCTGTTCCCCTATGACCACGAGGCCTCGGTCGTCGCCGAGGCGCGCCGCCGTGCCGGCGTCGAGCAGGTGCTCTTCAACATGCCCCCGGGAGACTGGGCCGCCGGTGAGCGCGGCCTGGCCACCCTGCCCGGCCGCGAGGACGAGTTCCGCGCCGGCGTCGAGACGGCGCTGTGGTATGCCGAGGCGCTGGGCTGCCGGCAGCTGCACGCGATGGCCGGGGTCCCCGGCGCTGACGCCGGCACGCCGCAGGAGCTGCGGGAGCGCTACGTCGCACGGGTCCGGCACGCCGCCGAGCAGGCCGCCGCCCACGATGTGCGGGTGCTGATCGAACCGATCAACACCCGCGACATGCCCGGCTACTTCCTGGACTCCGTGGACCTCGCCCGGGACCTGATCCAGGAGATCGACCACCCCGCCGTCGCCCTGCAGCTGGATCTCTATCACGCCCAGGTCATCCAGGGTGACCTCACCGAACTCATCCGAGCCACCGCGGGGATCACCGCCCACGTGCAGATCGCCTCCGTGCCGGACCGTCACGAGCCCGACGGCGGCGAGCTGGACCTCACCCACCTGCTCAGCGTGCTGGAGGAGACCGGCTACACCGGATGGATCGGCTGCGAGTACCGCCCAGCGGGGGAGACCCAGGCCGGCCTCGGCTGGCTGCAGCAGGTCAGGGAGGCGCACCGATGATCCCCGACGAGCGACGCCGCCGGCTGTTGCACCTGGTCGAGGAGCAGGGCTCGGCCAGCATCGCCGCGCTCACCGAGGCCTTGGGCGTCTCCCATATGACGGTCCGCCGCGACGTCAGCCGCCTGGAGGAGGCCGGCCGGCTCGTCTCGGTCGCCGGAGGGGTGACGCTGCCCTCCCGCATCGCTCTGGACGCCACCCACCAGACCAAGCTGGGGCTGAGGCCCTCGGAGAAGGAGCACATCGCTGCCCGGGCTGCGCAGCTGGTCGGCGATGGCGACGTCATCTACCTCGACGCCGGCACCACGATGCTCGCCCTGGCCCGGCAGCTGGTGGATCGGGCCGTCGAGCATGCCCGGCAGGATACCGGGCCGACAGGCCCCGGGGACATCATCACCAATGACCTCGCCGTGGCCGCCGCCGCGGGAGAGCACCCGACCGCCCGGGTCCACGTGCTGGGCGGCCAGCTGGACAGCGCGAACCTCTCCACGCAGGGGCCGCTCGCCGCCGCGGAGCTGGACGAGTACAACATCGACCTCGCCTTCGTCTCCGCCTCCTCCTTCGACCTGCGCGGACTGTCTGTGCCATCGGACGCCAAGACCGTGGTCAAGCGCGCCCTGGTGGACAACGCCACCCATGCGTACCTGGCCACCGACAGCAGCAAGTACGGGAAGGTCGCGGCGTTCCGCGCCGTCCCCTTCGGCGCGTTCGACGGTCTCATCACCGACTCCGACCTGCCCGAGGCCGCTCGTGAGCGTGCCCGGGATCTCGGCGTCGAGCTGCTCATCACCGACTGACCCGCCCCCCCCACCTCCTGCGAAAGGACCCATCCATGCACGTCATCGTCACCGGGGGTGCCGGCTTCCTCGGAAGCCGCGTCATCACCGCCCTGCTGGAGTCCCACGACGCTGGAAGCCTCGGCTTTCCAGTGGAGAAGGTCACCTCCCTGGATCTGGCCGAGAGCCCGGTGCCGGACTCGCGCGTCGTCTCCGTGGTGGGCGACGTCGCTGACCCGCAGACGCTCTCCGACGTCGTCGAGACCGACACTGCGGCGATCTATCACCTGGCCGCAGTGCTCAGCGGAGGCTCGGAGGACGACTTCGACCTCGCCCACCGGGTCAACGTGGACGCGACCCGTCACCTGCTCGAGGCCGCCCGTGCGCTGGGCACCGCCCCGCGATTCGTGTTCACCAGCTCCATCGCCGTCTTCGGCGGGACGATGCCCGACGTCGTCCCGGCGAACCTGGCCGTGCAGCCCGAGTCCACCTATGGGGCCACCAAGGCCATCGGAGAGCTGCTGGTCAACGAGTACTCCCGGCGCGGATTCGTGGACGCCCGGATCTGCCGGCTGCCCACCATCTCGGTGCGGCCCGGTCGCCCCAACACTGCCGTCTCATCGTTCGCCAGCGGGATCATCCGCGAGCCGCTGCAGGGCGAGCCTTCCGTGTGCCCCGTGCCTCGGGACACCCGCCTGTGGCTCTCCTCCCCGGACACCGTGGTCGCCAACCTGGTGCACGCCGTCCGGCTCGACCCCGCTCAGCTGCCCGGCTGGAGGGTGCTCAACCTTCCCGGCGTCACCGTCACGGTGGCCGAGATGCTGGAGAGCCTCGAACGCGTGGGCGGAGCCGAGGCGCTGGCGCTGGTCTCCCACGAGCAGGACGAAGAGATCAGCCGGATCGTCCGCTCCTGGCCGGGAGCCTTCGACGTCGACCGCCTCCTCGCGCTGGGCTTCCGCCCGGACTCCAGCTTCGAGGACGCGGTGAAGCAGTACCGAGACGAATTCGTCGCCTGATGAAGGAACACCCGTCCCACCCTGGGGTCGGGAGCGTGTCAAGGAGGACACCATGACAGAGACAGACACTGCAGGGCTCACCGAGATCACCGCCGTGATCGGCCTCGCGGCCGCGGTCGCGCTGCTGATCTTCCTCGTGCTGCGGACGAAGGTCCACGCCGTGCTCGCCCTGATCATCGCCGCCTCGATCGCCGGCCTCGCCGCCGGCATGGCGCCAGCGAGCGTCGTCGAGGCCATCACCACCGGCTTCGGTGCGACCCTGTCCACCATCGGCCTGGTGATCGGGCTGGGCGTGATGATGGGCCGCGTGCTGGAGGCCTCCGGCGCGGCAGAGAAGCTCGCCGTCACGCTGATCCGCTGGCTGGGGAGGAAGAAGGAGGAATGGGCGCTCGCCGGAGCGGGATTCATCATCTCCATCCCGATCTTCGTGGACAGCGCCTTCGTGATCCTCTCCCCGCTGGTGAAGTCACTGAGCCGCACCTCCGGCCGGTCCCTGCTGACCCTGGGCATCGCGCTCGCCGGGGGCCTGACCGTCACCCACCATGCGGTGCCGCCCACCCCGGGCCCGCTGGGCGCGGCCGGGATCTTCGGCGTCGGCGTCGGGGAGATGATCCTCTGGGGCGTGATCCTGACCATTCCGTCCCTGCTGTGCGTGGTGCTCTACGCGAAGATCATGGGGCCGCGCATCGAGGCGATGATCGAGGCGGACACCGGGGAGAAGCTGTCTCCCCAGGAGGCCTTCGCCGAGTTCGAAGATCGCGCCGTCGAGCGGGAGCGCGAGCTGCCCTCGCTGACGATCTCCGTGATGCCGATCTTCGCGCCGATCGTGCTGATCTTCCTCAACACCTTCTCCACCAACCTGACCGAGGCCGGTGTGCTCGCCCTGCCGGAGTGGCTCGTGCAGGGTGCGGCGTTCCTGGGGAACCCGGTGATTGCCCTGCTGATCGGTGTGCTGATCGCCGTCTACGGACTGACCCGCGGGCAGGACCGCCAGGGCACGATCGCGGACCTGGAGAAGGGCGTGGAGAGCGCGGGCATCATCCTGCTGGTCACCGGTGCCGGTGGTGCGCTGGGCGCGGTGCTGCGTGAGAGCGGCACCGGCGACGCGATCGGGGAGTGGGCCGCCGGGCTGGCGCTGCCGGCGGTGCTGATCCCCTTCGTCATCGCCACGATCGTGCGGGCGATCCAGGGTTCGGGGACGGTCGCGATCATCACCGCGGCCTCCATTTCTGCTCCGATCATGGCGCAGATGCCAGATGTGAACATGGTCCTGGCCGCCCAGGCGGCCTGCCTGGGATCCATGTTCTTCGGCTATTTCAACGACAGCCTGTTCTGGGTGGTGAACCGGATGCTGGGAGTCAAGAACGCCAAGCATCAGATGCTCACCTGGTCGGTGCCCACCACCATCGCCTGGGCGGTGAGCCTGGTGACCCTGCTGATCATCAGCGCCGTCGTATGATCGCAGACGCGATCGGACCCCAGCACCCGCAGACGAGAGGACACCGCATTGACGGAGCAGCAGCTGCGTGAGCAGCTCGTGGAGATCGGAGCCAGCCTGTTCGACCGGGGGTTCTCGGTGGGCAGCGCCGGGAACCTGAGCGTGCGCACCCGTGACGGCTTCCTCATGACGCCCACGAACTCGTCGCTGGGACGGCTCACGGCGGACTCGCTCGCGGAGCTGGACCATGGGTGGAACCATGTGGGCGGGCCCCGGCCGTCCAAAGAGGTGGTGATGCATCGAGCGCTCTACGAGGTGCGTCCCGAGGCCCAGGCCGTCGTGCACCTGCACTCCACCTACGTGACGGCGGTGAGCTGCCTGGCCGAGGAGGGCCCGGTGATCCCGGCCCTGACACCGTACTTCGTGATGCGGGTGGGCCGTGAGGTGCCGATGGTTCCCTACTTCCGTCCTGGGTCGGCGGAGGTGGACGTCGAGCTGCGCGCCGCCGCGCGGCAGGGGCCGGCGGTGGTCCTGGCGAACCACGGATCGATCGTGGCCGGAGAGTCGCTGGAGGCGGCGTCGAACGCCGCCGAGGAGCTCGAGGTGTCCGCACAGCTGGCGTTCCTGGTCAGGGATCGCTCGGTGCGGCCGTTGACCGAGGCTCAGATCCAGGAGCTGCTGGACTGAGCTCGCCCGCTTCGCCCCGCCTTCACGTCGAGTGGGGAGGAGGGACCGTCCCTGAGGCCGTTCGGTGGTCCGGTCCGCCTCGCCCGCGATAGTGTGAAGGTTGGTGAACCTTCGTCTTCCGAGGAGCTCGTGCATGTCAGCAGCAGATGAACTCGACGGCCCGTTCGAGAAGCGGTTCGTGGCCCTGGGCGATTCGTTCACCGAGGGTGTCGGGGACATCGACCCTTCGAGCCCCAACGACTGCCGCGGCTGGGCCGACCGGGTCGCCGCGCAGCTGATCGCCAACGACTCCTCCTGGGGATACGCGAACCTGGCGATCCGAGGGAAGAAGATCGGCCAGGTCCTCGACGAGCAGCTCGAGACCGCGCTGGCCATGGAACCCACGCTGGTGACCATCTACGCCGGCGGCAACGACATCCTCCGCCCGCTGGTCAACATCGACGGTCTCATGGCCCGCTACCGGCATGCGGTGAAGAAGCTGGTGGACTCCGGCGCCAGGGTCGTGATGTTCACCGGATTCGACTCGGCCAAGGCGCCGCTGTTCAAGGCCACCCGCGGTCGCACCGCCATCTACAACGAGCACGTGCGCAAGATCGCCGATGACCTCGACATCGATCTCGTCGACTTCTGGCACATGAAGGAGTTCCAGGACTGGCGATACTGGGATGTGGACCGCATGCACCTGGGCATCGCCGGCCACACCCGCATGGCGAAGGCGGTCCTGAAGGTGCTCGGGGAGACCGACGAGATCGACGACCCGGAGATCGAGGAGCTTCCGCCGCTCTCCCTGCTGGAGAAGACCGTGGACAACGTCAGCTGGGGCCGTGAACACGTCTACCCGTGGGTGAAGCGGCGCCTGACCGGGCGCTCCTCCGGCGATGACATGTCTCCGAAGTACCCGGAACTGACCTCCCGCATCTGGTGAGGTCCGGAGCCTCGAGCCGCCGGCGCTGATCCGGGCTGCGGCAGGGCTTCCGCTCAGGGTCGGCTCAGGGTCGGCTCAGGGTCGGATGTCGACGCCCGTCGACACCGGCTGTCGCCTGGGGGCGAATGTGCGGTGATCCAGGGCTCCGTAGCGTCGGAGGCATGGATCGACCAGCCACCCAGACGACGGTTCAGCCCTCTGGTTGCCCCCGCCGCTCGCCGCAGGGCCTCGCCGTCGGCGTCGCCCTGACCTGCCGGTGGCTGTTCACCGGTGCGGTGGTGGTGCAGACGCTGATGGTCCTCGTCCAGCCGTTCCTCGCCGGCGGAAGCTTGGACGGGCATGCTGCGGCGCTGACGGCGCACGCCATCATCGGCGGTCTCCTCGTACCGGCCTCCATGGCCCTGGTGATCCTCGGCGTGCTGTGGTGGAGACCCGGCGGCGGCACCGTCTGGGGGCCGTCCCTGGCCCTGCTGCTGGTCGTGATGGTGATCGGCCAGGTCGCACTCGGGCACCTGCATCTGCTCAGCGTCCATGTGCCCCTCGGCGCGGTCATCCTGCTGGTGACGTGCCTGCTGTGCCTGCTCGCTCTCCGGGGCGTCTCCGGGCGCCGTGCCGCGCGGACCCGGTCCGGGCTCCAGGCCGAGGGCGTCCGATGAGCCCTGCCGACCGACTGCTCGGGCGTCGCCACGTCCTCAGGCTCGGAGTCAGCGGGCTCGGCCTGGCCGCCCTAGGGGCTGCGGGTTGCGGGTCCGCGCCGGTGCGCACCGCTCGCAGCACCGTGGGGCAGGTGGACTTCCGGCACGCCCTCCACATCCCGCCTCTGGCCGAACCGACCCGGGTACAGGGCGACGACGGCGCGCGTCTCACCTTCGACCTCGCCGCCCAGGAAGGGCGCGCGCACATCGTCGACCAGGGCGAGACCCGGACCTGGGGCATCAACGGGGACCACCTGGGCCCCACCCTGCGGGCGCGACGCGGGGACACGGTGATCGTCCGGTTCACCAATGGGCTCTCCGAGACCACCACCCTGCACTGGCACGGGATGCATCTGCCCGCAGAGGCCGACGGCGGCCCCCATCAGATGGTCGAGCCGGGGGAGAGCTGGGAGCCGTCCTGGCGCATCGCCCAGCCTGCGGCCACCCTCTGGTACCACCCGCACCCGCATGGGGAGACGGAGGCGCATGTCCATCGGGGGATCGCGGGCCTGTTCCTCCTCGACGACGACGAGGAGGAGGCGCTTGATCTGCCTCGGGAGTACGGCGTCGATGACATCCCGGTCATCGTCCAGGACCGCACCTTCGATGCACAGGGCCAGCTGGTGGAGACCTCGCACCGCAACAACGGGATGCTCGGGGAGACGGTCCTGGTCAACGGCACCGCCGACCCGGTCCTCGAGGTCTCCGCCGAACGCACGCGGCTGCGGATCCTCAACGGCTCCGGTGCACGCAGTTACGCCTTCGGCTTCGAAGACGGGAGGACGTTCGCGATGATCGCCTCAGACGGGGGACTGCTGCCCGCCCCGGTCCGGATGGAGAGGATCATGCTCACGCCCGGGGAACGCGCCGAGATCCTCGTGGACATGGAACCCGCCGAGGAGGTGGTCCTGCGCTCCTTCCCGCAGGACCTGGGCCTCACGCGCGGCATGGCGGACAGCACCGGGTCGGGGGACGAGCTGGACATCATGCTGCTCCGCGCTGCTCAGACGCTTCGCCCTGCCTCTGCCCTGCCGAGCATCTTGGCGAGGCTGGAGGCGCTCGAGGAGACCGCAGCCTCCACGGTCCGCGGCTTCGAGCTGCGCACCAACCGGATCAACGGACGGTCGATGGACAGGGGCCGGATCGACGAGGTCGTCACGGCCGGCACCACCGAGATCTGGGAGGTGTGGAACGACCACGGCCAGCCGCACAACGTCCACATCCACGATGTCCAGTTCCAGATCCTCAGTGTGGGAGCCGAGCCTCCGCCTCCGGAGCTGGCCGGATGGAAGGACACCGTCTACCTCCCGCCCCACGAGCGGGTCCGGCTGATCATGCGGTTCAGCGACTACACCAGCACCGAGATCCCCTACATGTACCACTGTCACCTGCTCTGGCATGAGGATCAGGGCATGATGGGCCAGTTCGTGGTCGTGGCCCCCGGGGAGGAGGACGACGTCGACGTCGCACCTCGCCTGGGTGACGATGGCTCCGGTCCGCGGGAGCCTGGCCCCCACGGCCATTGACTCCGTCCGACCCCGCCTCGAGAAGCCGGAGGGGCCCCTCGAGAACGGATCGTCTCACCCTCTTGCATCACTGGTACTCAGTGTTACTATGTACCAGTAATCAGTGTCACTGAGTAGTGGGGAGACATGGTGGGCAGACAGGTGACCGAGATGCTCAAGGGCACGTTGGAGGGCATCGTGCTGGCCATCCTGGCCGGCCGCCCCGCCTACGGCTACGAGATCACCGCGTGGCTGCGCGACCAGGGGTTCGCCGACATCGCCGAAGGCACCATCTACGCCCTGCTGGTCCGGCTGGAGAAGCGGCAGCTGGTGGATGTGGAGAGGACCCCCTCGGAGAAGGGCCCGCCGCGCAAGGTGTACACGCTCAACGATCAGGGTCGGCAGCACCTCGATGAGTTCTGGAGGAACTGGACGTTCCTGGCCGAACGCATCGAGCAGCTCCGTGAGGAAGGGAAATAGACATGGTCGAGAGAAAGAAGTGGTTCGAGTGGCTGATCGGCTCGCTCGAGCAGAAGAGGCAGTACAAGCAGCAGCAGGCCCGCGTGAAGCAGCTGCCGGCGAGCTACCGCCAGGCCCAGGAAGCGATCCAGCGCTACCTCCTGCACCGGGGTGGGATCAGCAACGGTGAGGAGCTGCTGCAGATGCTCGAAGATCTCACCGAGCTCATGGAACGCGCCGCGGCCGACGGCACGTCCGTCGCTGAGGTCTTCGGCGAGGACCCGGTGGACTTCGCCGAAGAGTTCCTGGCCAACTACACCGACAGCCAGTGGATCAACAAGGAGAAGGACCGCCTCAAGAAGTCCATCGACGAGGCCGTTCGCATCGAGAACCAAGGGAACACGTCATGACCACGACGACGCTCCCCGAGCCCGCTGTCGACGTCCGTGACCTGAGAAAGGCCTACAAAGATCATGAGGTGCTCCAAGGGGTGGAATTCGCCGTGGCGCCCGGAAGCATCTTCGGCCTCCTGGGCTCCAACGGTGCAGGCAAGACCACCACGGTGCGCATCCTGTCCACGTTGTTGACGGCAGATTCCGGCGCTGCGCGGGTCAACGGCTTCGACGTCGCGCAGGACCCTGGAAGAGTGCGGGCATCCATCAGTCTCACCGGTCAATTCGCGGCCGTGGATGAGGTGCTCACCGGTCGGGAGAATCTCATCCTGGTGGCCCGCCTGCGGCACCTGACGAACTCCGGCGCCATCGCCGATGTGCTGCTGGAGAGATTCTCCCTCACTGATGCGGGCGGACGCAGAGCCTCCACCTATTCCGGCGGCATGCGCCGGCGGCTGGACATCGCCATGAGCCTGATCGGCGACCCCGAGGTCATCTTCCTCGATGAACCCACCACGGGCCTGGACCCGCAGTCTCGGCTTGATGTGTGGGATTCCATCACAGAGCTGGCCCGCGGCGGCACCACCATTCTGCTCACGACGCAGTACCTCGACGAAGTCGAGCAGCTCGCCGACCGGATCGCCATCCTGCATGAGGGCCGGATCATCGCCGACGGCACCCTCGCCGAGCTCAAGGATCTGCTGCCTCCCGCTGAGGTGGAGTACGTGGAGAAGCAGCCGAGCCTGGAGGAGATCTTTCTGTCCATCACCAGAGAAGAGCCGCGGACACGGGCGACGGCAGAGGACAGCTCATGAGCACCCAGGCCCTCAGCGAGACCCGTACCCTCTTGGGACGCTCCCTGCGCCACATAGGGCGCAGTCCTGACACGATCATCACCACGGCGATCATGCCCATCGCCTTCCTGCTGCTCTTCGTCTACGTCTTCGGCGGCGCGATCGACGCTGGCGCTGACGACTACGTGAACTACCTGCTCCCAGGGGTCCTGCTGATCACCGTGGCCTCAGGCATCGCCTACACCGCATACCGGCTTTTTCTGGATCTGCAGGGTGGCATCTTCGAGAGATTCAGCTCGTTGCCGATCGCTCGTTCCAGCGTTCTGTGGGCACACGTGCTCACGTCTCTGGTGTCCAACACAGTCTCGCTGGTCATCGTGATCGGTGTGGCGCTGCTGATGGGCTTCCGCTCCGGCGCCGGCGTACTGGCATGGCTGGCGGTCGCCGGGCTCCTGGTGGTGTTCACCCTCGCGCTGACCTGGCTGGCGGTCATCGCCGGGCTGTCGGCCAAGACCGTGGACGGCGCCAGCGCGTTCTCCTACCCGCTGATCTTTCTGCCCTTCCTCAGCTCAGCCTTCGTGCCGACCGACTCCATGCCCGCTCCGGTGAGGCTCTTCGCCGAGAACCAGCCTGTCACCCCGATCGTGGACACGCTTCGGCACCTGCTGGGTGGGACGCCTGTGGGTCTTGAGGTCTGGGTCGCGCTGGCCTGGTGCGTCGGGGTGGCGGCTGTCGGCTGCGTCGTCGCAGCGAGCATCTATCGCCGCCGGGTCTCGTGATCGGTGAGGTCGGCGGGCTCCGCGCATGAGCCGCACAGCCGGTGGGAGGCGGCGGCCACAGCCGCTCCCAGGGCCACGCCCGCCGTGGGGAGGTGAGATGCACGTCGCTCGTGGTCGGCCCCGTCGGACGAGGTCGGCCACGAGCGACGTGCGTGGGTTCAGGGTGCGGTGCCTCAGTCGAGCACGGCGGCCAGGGTCTCCTCCCAGAGCTCCAGCGCCTCGTCCACCTCGGTCTCGCTGACCACCAGCGCCGGGATGAACCGCACGTTCTGCCCATACATGCCGTTGTTCAGCAGCAGCAGGCCCCGCTTGGCCGCCTCCTGCTGGACAGCCGCCGACGTCGCGCCGTCCGGTTCGCCGTCGGCGTCGACGAACTCCACCGCCAGCATCAGGCCGAGTCCGGTCACCCCTGCCACCTGTGCATGCTGTCCGCCGACCCGTTCCAGTCCGGCACGAAGCTGGTCTCCGCGTGCGGCTGCGTTGTGCACCAGGTCCTCCTCCTGGATGACCTCCAGGGTGGCCAGCGCCGCGGCGCACGCCACCGCGTTGGCCCCGTAGGTGCCACCCTGGGAGCCCGGCCGGGCCTTGGACATGACCTCCTCGGAGGCCGCGATGCCCGAGATCGGAAAACCCGAAGCGATCCCCTTGGCGAACATCATGATGTCCGGTGAGACCCCGAAGTGGTCGAGTCCCCAGAATTCACCGGTCCTTCCGAAGCCGGTCTGCACCTCGTCGAGGATCAGCAGGATCCCATGCTCGTCAGCCCGCTGGCGCAGCCCTTCGAAGAAGCGGCGGTTGCCGGGCACGTATCCGCCTTCGCCCAGCACCGGCTCCACCAGGAACGCCGCGGTGTCCGCCGGTGCCGACTGGGTCTGCAGGACCAGGTCCAGTTCGCGGAGTGCGAAGTCGGTGGCCTGCTCCGCGTCGAAGCCGTAGGCGCGGTAGTGCCGGGGGTTCGGGAAGGGCGCGACGACCACGCCGGGCATCAGCGGGGCGAAGCCGGTCTTGAACTTGGTGCCAGAGGTGGTCAGCGAGGCCGCGGCGACGGTGCGTCCGTGGAATCCGCCCTGGAACACCACGATGTTCGGCCGTCCCGTGGCCTGCCTGGCCAGGCGCAGAGCGGCCTCGGCGGCCTCGGAGCCGGAGTTGGAGAAGAACAGCGAGTCGAGTCCCGCCGGCAGCACGTCGCCGAGCCGCTCGGTGAGACGCTGCAGCGGTTCGTGCATGATCGTCGTGTACTGGCCGTGGATGAGCTTCCCGACCTGGGCCTGCGCGGCCTCGACCACCTTCGGATGGCAGTGGCCGGTGCTGGTCACCCCGATGCCCGCGGTGAAGTCCAGATGCCGCCGGCCCTCGGTGTCGTACAGGTTCACGCCTTGGCCGTGCGTGGCGACCACGGGGGTCGCCTGCTTCAGGAGGGGGGAGAGAGTCGCCACCGGTGCACCTCATTCTGATTGTTGACAATCCGTTCGTGGCCTAGGCTACTTGGGGGAGCGCAGAATGTCAGCCCGCCGCCGGGACCGGTGTCGTCGCACCCGTGACCGGCCGTGCATGGCGGGCGTATCGTGAGCACCACGCCGTGAGAACAAGCGTCAGAAGGAGTCCAGATGACAGGCAGCACCACTGAGACCGTGACACCCAGCCGTGAGGCCGACGTCGTCGCCCAGGCCCCGAAGCAGCTCTTCATCGACGGCCAGTGGGTCGATGCCCGCGGCAGTCGCACCCTCGACGTCGTCGATCCATCCACCGGGGAGGTGCTGTGCGCGGTCGCCGATGCTTCCGTCGAGGACGGCTGGGACGCGCTGAAGGCTGCCGAACGCGCCCAGCCGGACCTGGCCGCGCTGCCGCCGCGCAAGCGGGCCGACATCCTGATGCGGGCCTTCGAGCTCATGCACGAGCGCGTCGACGACCTCGCCCTGCTGATGACCCTGGAGATGGGCAAGCCCCTGGCCGAGGCCAAGGGGGAGGTCCGCTATGCGGCCGAGTTCTTCCGGCACTTCGCCGAGGAGGCCACCCGCATCGACGGCGGCTACCAGACCGCCCCCACCGGAGGCTCCCGCTTCCTGGTGACCCGTCAGCCGGTGGGGCCCTCCATCCTCATCACCCCCTGGAACTTCCCGCTGGCCATGGGCGCCCGGAAGATCGGGCCCGCGCTCGCGGCAGGCTGCACCTCGGTGACCAAGCCGGCCGCCCAGACCCCGCTGTCCATGCTGGCGCTGGGGGACATCCTCGCCGAGGCCGGCGCCCCCGCCGGCAGCGTGAACATCCTGGCCACCTCCACCTCCGGGAAGGTCATGGAGCCGCTGATCCGGTCCGGGATCGCGCGCAAGCTCTCCTTCACCGGCTCCACCGAGGTGGGCCGGAGGCTGCTGGAGCAGTGTGCGGGCAAGGTGCTGCGCACCTCCATGGAGCTCGGCGGCAACGCGGCCTTCGTGGTCTTCGAGGACGCCGACCTGGAGAAGGCCGTCGACGGCGCCATGCTGGCCAAGATGCGCAATTCCGGGGAGGCCTGCACGGCGGCCAACCGGATCTTCGTGCACCGCAGCGTGATCGAGGAGTTCGGCCGCCGGCTCGCCGAGCGGATGTCCGAGATGACGGTCGGCCGCGGCGTCGACGACGGGGTGAAGGTCGGGCCGCTGATCGACGTGAACCAGCGGGACAAGGTCGCCGAGCTGGTCCAGGATGCGATCTCAGGCGGTGCGCGTGTGCTCACCGGAGGCAAGGTGCTCGACGGCGGCGGGTTCTTCTACGCGCCCACCGTGCTGGCCGACGTCCCGGCCTCCGCCCGGATGCGCGACGAGGAGATCTTCGGGCCGGTGGCGCCGCTGACTCCATTCGACACGGAGGAGGAGGCGGTGGCCGCGGTCAACGCCACCGAGTACGGGCTGGTCAACTACGTCTACACGGAGTCTCTGCGTCGCGGGCTGCGCGTGGCGGAGGCGGTGGAGTCCGGCATGGTCGGCCTCAACCAGGGCGTGGTCTCCAACCCGGCGGCTCCCTTCGGTGGAGTCAAGGAGTCAGGGCTGGGGCGCGAGGGCGGCCCCACCGGCATCGACGAGTTCCTCGAGACCAAGCTCATCGGGATCGCGATGGACTGACGTCCGGAGCGCCCACACTGTCTGCACATCGAGTGGGGGATTCACTGCCGCTATCGCGCCGAATGTGGCCGATAGCGGCAGTGAATCCCCCACTCGACGTGTGTCTGGGGCGGGCACGGGTGAGAATGCGCGGGCGTCGGGAATGAGTCGGGAATGAATCGACGGACCTCTCCGTTGGACACAGCATGCAAAGTTGAGTCGACTTGACTCAAGTCAGTTTGACACCTCGGCAGCCGAGGTGGAGACTTGAGCCTGGTTCACTCAAGCAGACCTGCGCTCCACCCCCGGAGCGAGAACGTCCACCGAAGGGAGTCCCCCACATGTCACGTGCAGTCGGCATCGACCTCGGAACCACCAACTCCGTCGTCACCGTCCTCGAAGGCGGCGAACCCACTGTGATCGCCAACGCCGAGGGTGCTCGCACCACGCCGTCCGTCGTCGCCTTCTCCAAGGATGACGAGGTCCTGGTCGGAGAGATCGCCCGCCGCCAGGCCGTCAACAACCCGGACCGCACCATCGCTTCGGTCAAGCGCCACATGGGCACTGACTGGAAGAAGGAGATCGGCGGCAAGACCTACACGCCGCAGGAGATCTCCGCCCGCACGCTGATGAAGCTCAAGCACGACGCCGAGTCCTACTTGGGCGAGGACGTCACCGAAGCCGTCATCACCGTGCCCGCCTACTTCAACGACGCCGAGCGTCAGGCCACCAAGGAGGCCGGTGAGATCGCCGGTCTGAAGGTCTCTCGCATCGTCAACGAGCCGACAGCCGCCGCCCTGGCGTACGGGCTGGACAAGGGCAAGGAGGACGAGCTCATCCTCGTCTTCGACCTCGGAGGCGGCACGTTCGACGTCTCGCTGCTCGAGGTGGGCAAGGATGAGGACGACTTCTCCACCATCCAGGTGCGCTCCACCGCCGGTGACAACCGCCTCGGCGGCGACGACTGGGACCAGCGCATCATCGACTGGCTGGTCCAGCAGGTCAAGAACAAGGAGGGTGTTGACCTCTCCAAGGACAAGATCGCCGTGCCGCGTCTGAAGGACGCCGCCGAGCAGGCGAAGAAGGAGCTGTCCTCGGCGACCTCCACTGACATCAACCTGCAGTACGCCGCCATGACCGAGAACGGTCCGGTGCACGTCAACGAGACGCTGTCCCGCGCCAAGTTCCAGGACCTGACCGCTGACCTGCTGGACCGCACCAAGAAGCCGTTCCAGGACGTCATCACCGAGGCCGGCGTCAAGGTCTCCGAGATCGACCACGTGATCCTCGTCGGCGGCTCCACCCGCATGCCGGCCGTGGCCGACCTGGTCAAGGAGCTCTCCGGCAAGGACGCCAACAAGGGCGTGAACCCGGACGAGGTCGTCGCCGTGGGCGCCGCTCTGCAGGCCGGTGTGCTCGCCGGTGAGCGCAAGGACGTGCTGCTGATCGACGTCACTCCGCTCTCCCTGGGCATCGAGACCAAGGGCGGAGTGATGACCAAGCTGATCGAGCGCAACACCGCGATCCCGACCAAGCGGTCCGAGGTCTTCTCCACCGCGGAGGACAACCAGCCCTCCGTGGCGGTGCAGGTCTTCCAGGGCGAGCGTGAGTTCACCCGGGACAACAAGGCGCTGGGCACCTTCGAACTGACTGGGATCGCCCCGGCTCCGCGGGGTGTCCCGCAGATCGAGGTCACCTTCGACATCGACGCCAACGGCATCGTCCATGTCTCCGCCAAGGACAAGGGCACCGGCACTGAGCAGTCCATGACCATCACCGGTGGCACCTCCCTGGACAAGGAAGACATCGACCGCATGGTCGCCGACGCCGAGACCCACGCGGAGGAGGACAAGAAGCGCCGCGAGGCCGCCGAGCAGCGCAACGCCGCCGAGACCACCGCCTACTCGGTGGACAAGCTGATCAAGGACAACGAGGACAAGCTCCCCGCCGAGGTCAAGGACGAGGTCCAGGCCGACGTCGACGCCCTGAAGAAGGCCCTGGAGGGTCAGGACAACGACGACGAGATCAAGGCCGCGTTCGAGAAGCTGCAGGCTTCGCAGACCAAGCTCGGCGAGGCGCTGTACTCGCAGGCCGGTGCTGACGCGGCCGCCGACGGCGCGCCCGCAGGCGACGCCTCCGGTGAGGACGAGGACATCGTCGACGCCGAGGTGGTCGACGAGGACGCCGACGAGAAGAAGTGAGAGGTCATCCCTGATGGCAGAGCAGGACCAGAACCCGGGCCCGGACGGCGCTGACCGTCCGGAGTCCGAGGAGCCGATCCGCTTCACCGACAAGCGTCGGATCGACCCGGAGACGGGTCGGCCACGCCACGCCGAGGGCGAGACCGGCGTCGAGGAAGGGGCTGCTGCAGCCTCCGCCGCGACGCCGGCCGACCCCGTGCGGGACCCCCTCGCCCAGGCTGAGCAGATCCTTCGGGACCTGCCGGGTGAGAGTGCTGAGGGAGTCGACGGCGAGGTGCTCGAGGAGCCGGAGCTGCAGGAGGTCCCGCTGGAAGCGGCTTCTGCGGGCGACCGCGAGGCCGAGCTGCAGGCCGACCTGCAGCGTCTCCAGGCGGAGTACGTGAACTACCGGCGCCGTGTGGAGCGGGACCGGAGTGTGGAGCGCACCCGCACCGTCGGCCAAGTCATCACTTCCCTGACTCCGGTGCTGGATGACATCCACGCCGCCCGTCAGGCCGGTGATCTGGTGGACGGTCCGTTCGCGGCGATCGCGGCGAAGCTGGAGTCACTGCTGGAGCAGCAGGGTCTGGAACGGATCGATGAGGAGGCTGTGCCCTTCGACCCCTCGGTCCACGAGGCCCTGATGCAGCAGCCGCACCCGGAGATCCCGGCGGACCACGTGGCCGCCGTGCTGCGGGCGGGCTACCGCCACGGCGACCGTGTGCTGCGCGCCGCGCAGGTGATGGTCTCCACCGGCCCGGCTGAGTGAGCCAGGCCTGACGCGGGACGGCTCCCGGAGAGCCGCCCCGCGTCCCGGGCGGGCGCCGGCGTCGTCCGCATCAGGACGACGCCGGCACCCGGCGCCACAGACAGGACAGCAGCGCAGACCCCGCCCCTTCGGGCGGCAGGACCGCACAGATGAAGCAGGGAGGGAGGCGCCGTGGCCTCGCAGGACTGGATCAACAAGGACTTCTACGCCATCCTCGGCGTCTCCAAGGACGCCTCTGAGGAAGAGATCAAGAAGGCGTACCGCAAGCTTGCCCGCACCTACCACCCGGACAAGAACCCCGGTGATGAGGCGGCCGAGCAGAAGTTCAAGGACGTCTCCGAGGCCAACACCGTGCTCTCTGACAAGGAGCAGCGCGAACAGTACGACGCCATCCGCGCGATGGGCTCGGGCGCCCGCTTCTCCGGTGCGCCAGGAGGTGCTGGCGGGGCATCCGGCTTCGAGGACATCTTCGGCGGGCTCTTCGGAGACGGCGGAGGCTTCGGCCGGGGCCGCAGCGGGCCCGACTTCTCGGACATCTTCGGCGGGATGGGCGGACGGTTCGGCGGCGGCGCGCCCGCCAAGGGTGCCGACCGTACCGCGAAGACCACCATCTCCTTCGCCGGAGCCGTCCGCGGCACCACTGTGGGACTGCGCGAACCCGACGGCAACGTCATCGACGTGCGCATCCCCGCCGGGGTGAAGGAGGGCCAGAAGGTCCGGGTGAAGGGCAAGGGCCAGCCGAGTCCCGGCGGCGCCGGTGACCTGCTGGTGGAGGTGTCCATCTCGCCGCACCGGTTCTTCGAGCGTGACGGTGACGACATCCGCATCCACCTGCCCACCTCCTTCGACGAGGCGGTGCTCGGCACCACGGTGCAGGTCCCCACCGTCCACGGAGAGAAGGTGCGCATCAAGATCCCGGCCGGGACGACGTCAGGGCGCACACTGCGGCTCAAAGGCCATGGGGTGCGCCGGAAGTCCAGCCAGGGCGACATGCTCGTCGTCGTCGACGTGCAGGTGCCCAAGGATCTTCCGGAGGAGGCCGTGGAGGCCGTGAAGGCCTACGCGGAGGCGACCCGCGACGTCGACCCCCGCGAAGATCTGGAGGCCCGCGCCGCATTGTGAGACGGCGGATGCGCGATGATGGAGGCATGACACAGGCCTGATCCCGGGCTGCCGGGACGGGAGCCAGGAGGTGACCAGCAGTGGTCAGGAGACGCCGGCCCCAGATCGGGGGCGAAGACCCTCGGATGATCGAGGTCGAGCATCGTCACGCACCCCTGTTCGTCATCTCGGTGGCCGCGGAGCTGGCGGACATGCACCCTCAGACGCTGCGCCAGTACGACCGCATCGGGCTCGTGACGCCTCGCCGACAGGGCGGTCGGCACCGGCGGTACTCGCCCTACGACGTTGAGCAGCTCCGGCAGATCCAGCAGCTCTCCCAGGAGGGCGTCTCGCTGGAGGGGATCCGGCGGATCATCGAGCTGCAGAACCGTGTGCTGGAGCTGGAGGAGACAGTCGACGCGCTGCGCTACGAGCTGCGCGAGGCCGAGCGGCACTCCACCAAGCCTCGGGTCTTCGCCGTGGGACCCGGTGGAGACGTCGTCACCGTGGCACGCGGGCGGCGCGCCCGGTCGAGCACCCAGGCTCTGGTGCTCTGGGACCCCCGCCGCCGGTGAGCCGGCTGCCCGTCTCCGATGGGCAGGGCGGGACACCGGGCGGTGGCGAGGCGTGGCCCGGTGTCAGGGACGCTGTGCGACGTCGGCCAGCAGCCCGGCCAGAAGCGCGGTCTGCGGTGCGATCTCCGAGAGCAGGATGTGCTCGTGGATCGCGTGGGGCCCTTCCCCGACCGCGCCCAGACCGTCGAGCACCGGCAGGCCGAGGGCGGAGACGAAGTTCGCATCCGAGGCGCCGCCCACTGCCGCCGGAACGATCGTGCGCCCCAGGGCGGCGGCGAGACGTCCGAGCCGGGCCATGGCGTCCTGCGAGGCCGGCGTCGGGTTCATCGGCGGTCTGTTGGCATCGACCTCGACCACCAGGTCCAGCCGGTCCTCGGCGTCGTAGGGAGCCGGCAGTCGCAGCCCGCGCAGGGCACCGGCCACCCGTTCCTGCTCGGCAGGGTCGGTCACCCGCACATCCACCTGGCACTCCGCCCGCCCGGCGATGACGTTGCGGCTGGTCCCGCCGTGGAAGGTGCCCACGGTGACCGTGGTGCCTTCCTCCGGTGCGGCCAGTCCGACGATGGCGGGGACCACCGCGGCCAGGGCGTGGATCGCGCTGGCGCCCTTCTCCGGTTCCAGACCCGCGTGGGCCTGCACCCCGTGGACGGTGAGATCGGCGAAGACCATGCCTTTGCGGCGGTCCTTCGGCTGGCCGCCGGCGCTGGGTTCCGGCACCAGGGTCAGGGCCGATTCGCGCGCCGCGGCCTCGATGGCCGGTCGCCCCGCCGCAGAGCCGATCTCCTCATCGCCGGTGAGCAGCAGCCGCACCGGAGGGTGCGGGACGCCCAGCTCACGCAGTGCGCGCAGAGCCCAGAGGGTCTGCACGATCCCGAACTTCATGTCCAGCACGCCCGGGCCGGTGAGCCGGTCCCCGTCGGCGGTCAGCGGCCAGCCGGCGAGCGTGCCGGCGGGCCAGACGGTGTCATAGTGACAGACCGAGAGCACCGCTGCGGCCGGATCGTCGACTGTGCCGCCGTCGTGGCCCTGTCCGGGCCAGCGCAGATCCAGGACATCGCCGTGGACGCCCCCAGGGATGCGGGTCTCTGCGACCGGTTCGCCGAGGCGTTCGGCCGCCAGGGTGCGGATCTCCTCGAGGCCGGCATCGAGCAGCGCCTTGTCGTGGCTGGGGGTCTCGCAGTGCACGATCCGCTGCAGGTCCTCCAGGAACTCGTCGTGGTGGGCGGCTGCATGCTGGCGCAGCGCCTGCAGGGGGACCGTGGGCTGTGCGTCGGCGGGGCCCGCGGACGAGGTGGATGTCATGGGGCGGTTCTCCAACGGGGTCCTCTCTGTCCGGATCTGCTGTCCTGGCTGATCGTCTCATCCCGCCAGGGAGGGATGCCCATGTCATCTCACGGGCACGCCGGGACCCAGAGGGATGCCCACCGTCCACCAGAGCACGAAGAACAGGAACCACGCGCACAGCAGGGCCACGGAGAGGGGAAGGGTCAGCGAAACCAGGGTGCCGATGCCGGCGCGCGGGTAGTAGCGCTGCAGGTATCCCAGCACCAGAGCGAAGTAGGGGCTCATCGGGGAGATGATGTTGGTGGGGGAGTCGCCCATCCGGAACAGCATCTGGGTGACCTCCGGAGAGATGCCCACGAGCATGAGCATCGGCACCAGCACCGGGGCCATGAGGGTGTACTGCGCGGAGCCGGAGGTGATGGTCAGATTGAACAGCGCCACCAGCAGGACGACGCCGGCGAACATCACGAGCACCGGCAGGTCGAGTCGCTCGAGGAGGTGGGCCCCCTCGATGGCCAGCACCATGCCGATGTTCGACCACCCGAAATAGGCGATGAACTGGGCGGCGGCGAAGAAGAGCACCACCACCCCGGAGAGCTCCTTGACGGATCGGGCCATCAGCTCCGGGATGTCGCGGGGCCGGGTGATGGTGCCGGCCTTGATGCCGTAGGTGATGCCGACGGCCAGGAAGGCCAGGGCGATCGGCACGGCGATGTCGGTGAGCAGGGGTGAATCGAGCACGTCCCCCGTCTCCGCGCTGAACGGCGAGCCCGGCACGAGCAGGAAGGTGAAGTACACCGCGAGGAACCCCGCCAGGGCCAGCAGCGAGGCCTGCAGTGCGGAGACCTCTCGGCGACTGTAGGTCAGCAGTGAGCTGTGGTCCGAGATCGGAGCGGCCTGGCCGTCGTCAGTGGTGGGGGACGACGGCTGCTCGCCGGGACGGTCAGGGTCGAGGTGCGCGCCGGCCTGGTCGTTACGCTCGACATCGACGTCACGGCCGGCGGCGAGCACCGCCGTGGCCGCTCCGCCCGAAGCGTCCTCCTCGTGCTTCATCCGCTCGGTCATCCGCACCAGCAGCAGCTCGGTGACCAGGGTGACCACCAGTGCCAGGATCACTGCGGAGGCGGCGGAGAAGAAGTAGTTGGCCACCGGGGAGACCACGTAATCGGCATCGATCAGCTGGGCCGCCGAGGTGGAGATGCCTGCCAGCAGGGGATCGCTGGCAGTGATGAGCAGGGAGGCGTTGTAGCCGGCCGAAGCCGCTCCGAAGGCGACGACGGCGCCCAGCACCGCCGAGCGCCCACTGGCCTTGAACGCCGCGGCGGCCAGCGGGATGAGGATGACGTAGATGGCGTCCGAGGCCACTGAGCCGGTGACGCCGGCCAGGGCGACCGTGAAGGTCAGCCAGCCCCGGGAGACCCGCGAGACGACCACTCGGATCGCCGCGCTGATGAGCCCGGAGCCTTCGGCCACGGCCACCCCAAGCATCACGGTGATGATCAGCCCCAGCGGCGGGAAGGTCACGAAGTTCTCCACCGCATCGGTGACCATGCGCTGGAAGCCCTCCGAGGTGAGCAGGCTCTGCACCGCGATGTGCTGGCCGTCGGCAGGGTTGTCCGCCCCGACGCCGAGTGCCTCCAGCACTGCGGAGAGGAGGACGACGACCACGGCGAGGATGATGAACAGCCAGAACGGATGGGGAAGCAGGTTGCCGATCCGCTCGATCCACCGGAGGAGCCGGACCAGGAGGCCAGGGTTCTCGTTGTCCCGCCGTGATCGCCGGCTCGTCGTGGAGGTGGTGCGTTCGGCCATGGCGCGTTCCTTCCGACCTCGCCCGGATGCCAGGGCTCTTGAGGTGTCGAGACCTTGCAGATCGCGTCAGTCTAGCCACCTCCGGGAGCCGGGGGAAGACGTCTGGGCATCTCCGGATGCACATCGAGTGGGGGATCTGTGGCCGCTGTCGGCCCGATGGGGCGAGGCAGCGGACCCAGATCCCCCACTCGATGGAGTGAGGAGGTCGAGCCGGCGTCGGGGATCAGCGCGGCGGCGTCTCCTCCGCCTCGGCGTCGTTCTCCGCGGCGGGGACGATCGGCAGCGAGGAGGTGGCCAGGGTGGTCGCCGGGGTGTAGGCCCCGGCGTCACCGTGCCAGTCCTCGTCGCCCTCCGGGGTCCAGCCGTCCTCCCACGTTCCGGTGGTGAAGTCGTAGCCGACGGGTTCGCCGTTCTCATCGGTGCGCTGGTACCACTCGGTATAGATGTCGTCCTCCGAGTCCACTCCGGCTCCGGCTCCGAGTCCCGGCTCGGTGGGCGCCACCTGCAGGCTGAAGTCGTCGCCGTACCGGTCCACACCATCGATGACGGCGTCGCGCAGGGCCTTCTCCGCGTATTTGGTGCGCAGCGCCCGCGGGTCGGTGCGCACATCGCGCAGCCAGGCCACCATGATCAGCAGCATGATCACCGCGAAGGGCACTGCGGTCACCGTGACCAGGTTCTGCAGTCCCTGCAGCGCGGTGTCTCCACCGGTGAGCAGCATGACGACGGCGACGCCGGTCATCACGAGCCCCCAGAAGACCACCACCGATTTGCGGGGGTTGAGATCACCGCGCGTGGAGAAGATGCCCATGACCACGGAGGCGGAGTCGGCGGAGGTGATGAAGAAGATCGCCAGCACCACCATGATCACCGCGGGCAGCCACTCCACGTAGGGCAGATGGCTGATGATGGTGAACAGCACCTCGGCGGCGGGCATCTCGTCGTTGAAGCCCTCGAGGCCCTCGCGGTACATCCAGATGGAGGTGCCGCCCATCACGCCGTAGGCCACGAACAGCAGCGAGCTGGGGATGAGGATGACGCCGAGGACGAACTGGCGAATGGTGCGGCCGCGGGAGATGCGGGCGATGAAGACTCCGACGAACGGGGACCAGGAGATCCACCAGGCCCAGTAGAAGACCGTCCATGCGGACTGGAAGTCCATGGTCTCCTGACCCCAGGAGGAGGACCGGCCCATCATCTCGAACAGCGAGCCCACGTACTCCACGAAGGAGGAGGGCACCAGGTTCAGCAGGAACAGGGTCGGGCCGAGGAGGAACACCAGCGAGATGATGCCGATCGTCAGCACGATGTTGATGTTCGACAGATAGCGGATGCCGCGGGCGACTCCGGAGACGGCGGAGACCACGAAGCCGACCGTCAGGATGGCGATGACGACGATCAGCAGCGTGTTGGTGACCTCGTTGCCGGAGACGATCGTCCAGCCCTGACCGATCTGCATCGCCGCGATGCCCAGTGAGGCTGCGGTGCCGAAGAGGGTGGCGATGATCGCGAAGATGTCGATCAGTTTGCCCGCGAAGCCCTCGGTCTGCCGCTGGCCGAAGAGGTTCCGGAAGATCGAGGACATCAGCGGGACCCGTCCGCGACGGTAGGCGGCATAGGCCACCGCCCCGCCGACCAGGGCGTACATCGCCCAGGCGTGTACACCCCAGTGGAAGTAGGTCTGCGCCATCGCAGAGTGCAGGGCCTCTGTGGACTCGGCCTCGGCGGTCAGCGGGGCCGGAGAGTGGAAGTAGGTCAGCGGCTCGGAAGGGCCGAAGAACAGCACTCCGATGCCGATACCCGCCGCGAAGAGCATCGAGGTCCAGGAGAACGTGGAGAACTCGGGCTTCTCCCCGTCCCGCCCCAGCGGGATCCGCCCGTACTTGGAGAACGCCAGGCACAGCAGGAAGATCAGCACCACGATGGCGACCACGTTGAACAGCCACCCGAGGTTCTCCATCGTCCAGGTGAAGGTCGCTCCGGCGACCTCGGCGACGTTCTCCGGGTTGGAGACTCCCCAGATCACGAAGGCCACCGTCAGCAGTCCTGCCAGCAGGAAGACGACTCGGTCCACGGAGTAGCGCCGCCGCTGCTCGTCGATTCCGAGGCCGGGGACCAGCGCTGGGTGGATGTTGTGCGGGTACTCGCCTTGGGAATACACGTTGAGCCGCTTCAGGGCTGTGCCGGCCCGCCGCGTGGCGGTCCCGGCCTTGCCTGCGGCCGCGGCGGTCTTCTCCACGGGGGAGCGTCGGGGGTGGGCCGCAGCTGTGCTGTCCGGTGACTCCTGCTGGGCCTCATGGGCCCCATGCTCGGGGTCGCGGCCCTCGTCTCGGCGGGAGCCCTCGTCTGGGCGATGGTGGGGTGGCTGAGAGTCAGCCATGCTGATCACACCTCTGGTGTCTCGGGGACGGTTCTCTCATCGGGCAGAATCTCGTAGTCGCGCACCCCGCCCCGTCACCTGTCAGGTCTTGGTGTCGCGGGAGGGGCAGGCTCATGTGCGTGGAGTTCGTACGAAGGTCAGGTCGAAGATCTTCCGGCCTGCTTTCAGCGCCTTGGTCTCGAAATCGGTCTGGATGCGCCCCTCGAAGCGTGGCGCCCAGCCGCCGACGTCGTCGACGGCCTCGTCCAGCGGCAGCGGTTGCGGGGTCTTGCCCATGCTCCGCGCGTCGAGATCCTCGAGGCGCACAGCCGTCAGCGGAGACTCCTGACCGACGCGCTGGCCGGCGTGAGCGTTGGTGAAGGCGCGCGAGGCGGAGATGGTGTCCCGCATCTGCACGGCGTAGCCCGACCAGTCGGTGGCCAGCCTCCAGATCCCGCCGTCGGGCAGCACATGGGCGATCTTCTCCACGAAGGAGTCTTGGACGAGGCGGCGCTTGTTGTGCTTCTTCTTGTGCCACGGGTCCGGGAAGAAGACCCACAGCTCAGCGACAGAGTCCTCCGGGAGGAGCTTGTCCAGGACCTCGGTGGCGTCGACGTTGGCCACCCGCACGTTGCGCAGGCCCTCGCGGCGCAGGCGGCTGACCAGCTGGGCGACGCCGGGCCGGTAGACCTCCACGGCCAGGAAGTTCTTCTCGGGGTGCTGGGCGGCGGCGTGGGCGACAGCCTCTCCCGAGCCGGTGCCGATCTCCACGATCAGCTCGGCATCCCGGCCGAACTCGGTCTTCCAGTCGATGCGGAAGTCGTCGGCGACGGCAGTGTCCCGCTGGCCCTGGGGGATGTCCAGGAGCTCCTGGCCCAGGGCGGCGTCCCAGGCGCGCTGGCGGCGCGGCGTCAGCCGGTTGCTGCGACGTACGAAGGACAGCGGGTGGCGCATATGGCTCCGGGCGGGGGTCTGCTCGGGCTGCTGACTCTCAGGGGACACGGATCTCTGGCTCTCTGGTCGGGTGCGGGTGCTGCCGCTGGGGCCATGGTTCTGCCCGCTGGTCCTGCGGCATGGCGACGACACGTCATCGTAACGGAATACTGCCCGCCGGCTCAGGGGTCTGCGGGCCGCGGACCGGGTTCAGACAGGGGTCACCACGGGGCACCGAGGGTGAGCATATCGCAAGTTCTGATCAAAAGTCAGGTGACTTGCGATTCCGTGCTGGGGCTCAGTACGCTGATCGCCATGTCCAGGACGACGACGGGCCGCCCCTCTACGGATCGGGTGCGCGCTGCCATCCGCGCCAGCGGGCGCTCTCAGCGCCAGGTGGCCGCCGAGATGGGGATGGACGAGACGAAGCTCTCCAAGTCGCTGTCCGGGCAGCGTCGTTTCACCGACGACGAGTTCGTCACCCTGGCACGTGTCACCGGTGTGCCTGTCGGCGAGCTGCTCGAGCAGGGGCCGGGAGAGGCGCCGGTTTCGGTGGCTCCGCCGGAGACTGACCCGAGCGGAGCCTCGCCCTCGACCCCGGAGCAGGCTCGCCGCCGTCTGGAGATCATCGAGTCCGCGTGGCGGCTCTTCGCCCGGACGGGCTTCGAGGCCGTCCGCGTCAGCGACATCGCGGCGGCGGCCGGAGTCTCCAGCGCTACGGTGCACTACTACTTCCCGGCCAAGCCGGATCTCTTCGCGATGGCCCTGAGTCATTCGGTGAAGCTCGCCTATGACCGGCAGGTCGCTCGGCTCACCGGCGTCCAGGATCCGGTGGAGCGGCTATGGAGGCTGTTGGAGATGCAGTCGCCCCATGGAGAGGCCGGTCGGCTCGACTGGTCCATCTGGCTGCAGTCCTGGAACCGGGTGGCGTTGGCTGGCGGCCGGGACGAGGAGTACGTGGAGATCTACCGCCGCTGGTCCGAGACCGTCCGCAGCGCCATCGATGCAGGCCAGCGCGCAGGGACATTCCAACCGGGCCCCAGCGAGGACCTCACCGGAGAGCTCACCGCGTTCGTGGACGGCCTGGGCGTGCAGGTGCTGACCGGTGTGCTCTCCGAGGAGGACATGGAGCGGCGCCTTCGGGAGCATCTGCGACGTCGGATCCTCCAGCCCGACGTGGACCTGCCCGGTGAGGACCTGCCTGATGTGGACCTGCCCGGTGAGGACCTGCCGATCGAGCGCCCCGTGCCCTCCTCGCAGGGTTCGCCGCCCGCCGTCGAGGCGTGAGCGGCCGGAGGACGACACCCCGGCTGAGGCCGCCGTCCCCGACCCGACCGCATCTGCAGTCCTGACGTCGAGTGGGGGAATCCCTGACGGCCAAAGTCCCAGATCCGGCTCTCAGCCGCCATGAATCCCCCACTCGACGGTGGGTCATCCGTCTGCACCCGACCACCCCCCCCCCGAGAAGGAGCCCCCTCCATGCCACGCAGAGTCATCATCACCTGTGCGCTCACCGGAGCCGGAGACACCGCCGGCCGCAACGAGAACGTCCCGGTCACACCGGAGGAGATCGCCGCCGACGCGATCGCCGCCGCCCGAGCCGGAGCATCGATCGTCCATATCCACGTCCGTGACCCGCAGACCACACTGGGTTCCCGCGAGGTCGCCCATTATCGAGAGGTCGTGCGGATCGTCCGGGCCTCCGACGTCGACCCCGTCCTGAACCTCACCGCCGGGATGGGCGGTGACCTGGTCCTCGACCCGCAGCGCCCCACCACGCAGCAGGAGGGCACGGACCTGGTCAACGCCACGGACCGGCTGCCTCATGTGGAGGAGCTGCTGCCGGAGATCTGCACCATCGACTGCGGCTCGCTGAACTTCGGCGAGGGCAGCAACCTCTACGTCTCCACCCCGGACATGCTCCGCGAGGGAGCAGCGAGGATCCAGCAGCTCGGGGTGAAGCCGGAGATGGAGATCTTCGACACCGGGAACCTGTGGTTCGCCAACGTCCTGGTGGAGGAAGGGCTGATCGACCCGCCTCCCATGTACCAGCTGTGCATGGGCATCCCCTACGGCGCTCCCGCCGACCCGGGGCTGCTGCAGGCCATGGTGCACATGCTTCCCGCCGGCGCGGAGTTCACCTCCTTCGCCCTGGGCCGGAATCAGCTGCCATGGGCGGCCCGGTCCGTGCTGGCCGGAGGTCACGTCCGGGTCGGCCTCGAGGACAACCTCTACCTCTCAAAGGGAGTCAAGGCCACCAACGCGCAGCTCACCGAGCGTGCGGTGGGACTGGTGGAGTCCCTCGGCGAGAACGTCGCCACCCCGGACGAGGCCCGTGAGATCCTCGACCTGACCGTCCAGGTCCCCTCCGGCGGAGAGGGGGCCCGAGGATGATGGCGCCGGGACGCAGCATCGACGACGTCGGCACGATCGCCTGCATCGGGGCCGGCACCATCGGCGGCGGCTGGGCCGCCTACTTCCTCGCTCGCGGGCACCGGGTCAAGGTGTGGGACCCCGCCCCGGATGCGGAGGCCCGCCTGGCCCGTCTGATCGAGGCCGCCTGGCCCGCACTCGAGCAGCTCGACATGCTCGAGGGGGCGGACCGGGACGCCTGGAGCGTCCACACCGACCTGGCGGAGGCGGTCGACGGCGTCGGCTTCGTCCAGGAGTCCGCCCCGGAGGATCTGACGCTGAAACGTCGGCTGCTGGCCGAGCTGGATGCGGTGACCGCGCCCGAGGTCGTCGTGGGGTCCTCCACCTCGGGCTACGGGATGACGGAGATGGCCGCGGAGGTCAGCCGGCCGGAGCGCTTCGTGGTGGGGCATCCGTTCAACCCGCCATACCTGATCCCGCTGGTGGAGGTCGTCGGCGGTGAGGGCACCTCCCCGGAGGTCGTCGACTGGGCCGCGCAGTTCTACACGGCGCTGGGCAAGTCGGTGATCCGCATGGACCGCGAGGTGCCGGGATTCATCGCCAACCGGCTGCAGGAGGCCCTGTGGCGGGAAGCGCTGCACATGGTGGACAACGGCGAGGCCACCGTCGAGCAGATCGACCGCTCCATCAGAGACGGGCCCGGTCTGCGCTGGCCCATGCATGGCCCGATGCTCACCTTCCACCTCGCCGGAGGCGAAGGCGGAATGGCACACATGCTCGATCACTTCGGTCCCTCGCTGAAGTCGCCCTGGACACGGCTTCAGGCCCCGGAGCTCACCCCGGAGCTGCGGGGCGACGTCGTCGCCGGCTGCGAGGTGGCCAGCGAGGGTCGCAGCGTCACCGATCTGGTGGCTGAGCGCGATGCCGGGATCGTCGCCATCCGGCGGCTGCTGGGCCGGGACGAGTCGCCGGAGGTGCCGTCATGACCGCGTCCCGGCTGCCGGTCCACGAGAGCCAGGTGGCCCAGGAGTGGATCGACTACAACGGCCACATGTCCGAGGCGTACTACGTGCTGGTCTTCGGCCACGCCACCGACCAGACCATGGATCGGCTCGGGATGGGCCCCGAGCATCGGGCGGCCCAGGGCTGCTCGCTGTTCACCGTGGAGGCCCACATCCGGTACCTGCGGGAGGTCGGACTCGACACGTCCCTGACCGTGCGCACCCGAGTGGTCGGCCAGGGGCCGAAGAAGCTGCACCTGGCTCATGAGATGCACGCCGACGGCGAGCTGATCGCCACGGAAGAGGTCATGGGCCTGTACGTGGATCAGCAGGCCGGCGGCACGGTGCCGTTCCCGGACGCGATCGCCGAGGCGATCCGCGCGCACCTGGAACCGGCGCCGTCCTGGTGCGGCCGGCGGATCGGCTGAGCCGGATCGGCTGAGCCGGATCGGTCAGCAGGACTGAACAGCAGGGCCGGTCAGCCGGGGCAGCTCCAGCGGGTCAGTCGAGGACGTCCCGGGCTCCGGTGAGGAACTCCTCGAGCAGCGGCCCGTTGGTGGAGGAGCCGAACTCGCCCTCGTCCACGAAGATCGCCACCGCCAGGTCGCCCTGGAAGGCGATCACCCACGTGTGGGCGTACACGTCATCGCCGTCCCCGGCCTGCGCGGTGCCGGTCTTCGCGTAGATGTGCTCGCCGGGGACGTCGACCAGCCCGGAGAGGGTGCCGTACTCGATGGTGTCGTGCATCAGGGTGCGCAGGTCCTCGGCCTCGTCCTCGGTGAGGCCGGACTCCTCAGCTGACTCCTCGGACTCCGCCGCGGGGCCCGCCAGATACGGGTGGACCGTCTCTCCGGCGGCCACAGAGGCCGCCACCGTGGCCATACCCAGGGCAGAGGCCTCGACCACTCCCTGACCGAAGAGGTTCGCCGCGTGCAGGTTCAGCTCAGAGTCGTCTGGGATGCTGCCGAAACGACTGGCCAGTCCGATCCCCTGGCTCTCGTCGTCGAGTCCGAGGTCGAAGGCGGCCTCCTGCAGCTCGGCGGAGGAGACGTCGTCCCACGCGTTGACGAACAGCGTGTTGCAGGAGGTGGCGACCGCCTCGTCGAACTCCACCGAACCGGTGTGCTCGGCGGGGAAGCCTTCGTAGTTGCGGAAGACCTGACCGTGGACCTGGGCTGAGCCAGGGCACTCGACCGTGGAGTCGGGTGTGAGGCCGTCACGCAGCATCGCCAGGGAGGAGACGACTTTGAAGCTCGAGCCCGGTGCGTAGGTCGACTGGGTGGCGGTGGAGACCCAGGCGTCCTCCGGGTGGTGATCGGCGGCGGCCAGGATCCCGCCGTCGGAGGGGCGGATGGCGACCAGGGAGGCGATGGAGTCTTCGACTCCGTCAACGATGTCCTGCGCGAGGTTCTGCAGTCGCGGGTTCAGCGTGGTGTCCAGGTCCTCGCCGGACACCGGCTCGGTGGAGAAGAGCGTTTCGCCATCCATATGGATGCGCAGGCCGGGGGAGCCGCGAAGCGACTCCTCGTAGGCCGCCTGGAGCCCGGAGGTGCCGATCGTGTCGCCGGCGCTGAGGCTGGGGTCCTCCTCCAGGTGCTCGGCGGTGACCGGCCCCACCCGGCCCAGCAGCATCGGCGCGAAGTCGGCGGACTCCGCCAGCGGCAGTTGGTCGTCGGCGATATGGACCCCCGGGATGTCGGCGAGGTCGGCGGCGGTCACCTCGTCGGAGTCGCGCCGATGCACGATGGCCTCCACGAACGCCTGGTCTCCGTGGGCGACCACACGGTCCGCATAGGTCTCGGCGTCGATGCCGAGCACCTCGGCCAGCTGCTCGGCGACATCGCGCTGGGTGTCCTCCTCGGGGGCCTCCTCGCCGGTGGTGAGCTGGGACTTGTCGATGCCGATGCGCACCACGTCCCGGTTGTAGACCATCGCGCGGCCGGCGTCGTCCATGATCCTGCCGCGCTCTGCGGGCACCGTGGAGATGCCGATGCCCTCGTGCCCTGAATAGCCGGGCAGGACGATCTCGGAGTCGGGCTCCAGCCGCCACTGCTCCGCTTCAGCGTCGTAGGTGAACTCAGCCCGGGTCTCGTAGGTCCAGGTCTCCTCGTCCAGCCCCAGGTCCTCCAGGTTCCAGGAGTGCTCCAGGTCCACTGCGGCGCTGGGCGGACGGGGGGAGTCCTCCGGGGGCTCCTCCACGGCGATCTCGCCGACGGTGACCTCCGGGGCCAGGTCGCCGAAGGGGGCGTGGAGGGCGGCCACGGCGTCGTCGAGCTCCTGGGCCCCGGCGTCGGTGCGCACGGCGACCTCGGAGAAGTCTCCGGTCTGCAGCGCGGAGGCCAGCGCCTCGGCCTGAGACTCAGGGGTGGGGCGCGCGTCTCCGCAGCCGGTGAGCAGCGCCAGCGTACCGGCGGCCACCACGCTCAGACTGAGCAGGCGACGAGGGTGCGAGGTGAACGGCATGGGCACCAGTATGCCTGGCCTCTGTGACAGGAAGGGTGCTGACGTGCGGGGTGGGGTCGAGCTTTCGTGGTGGTGTCAGCTCCTGTCCCGGAAGGCCGCGGCGGTCGCCGCGGCGAACTCCTGCATCGAGCGGAATTCGGCGCCGTAGCTCCAGCCTTCCGCGGGTTCCGGCGTCGCGCCCCAGCCGGGGCGATCGTGGCGCCGGTTGATCCACACCGAGTCCAGCGCGTGACGGCGTGCCGGGACATGGTCGTGGAACAGGCTCTGGGCCACATGCAGCAGCTCTGACCGGGGTGTTCCCCGGTCGTCGAGCCAGGCCTCCAGCGACTCGAAAGGGGGCGCGGCCGGCTTGTAGGCGCCCGCGTCCTCGGCGGTGATGATCGCCGCGAAGTCGCCGCGGAGGTGCCGGTTGCTGCCGGCGAAGCCGGCGCGGTGCACGTTGGAGAGGATGACCAAGTCGTAGTGGCGGCCCAGGGACGCGAGCGCGGCGGCCGAGTCAGGAAACATCGGCCAGTCTGGGACTGAGTCGCCGAGCCGCTGCGCCCAGGAGTCGCTGACCGCCGTGCCCAGGTGACGGCCGGTGCGGCGGAAGGCCTCGGCGAGCACCTGCGGGTAGAGCCAGGAGGGGTGTTCCCGCATGACGGCGGCCTCCTGGGCCGAGTACGCCGTCAGAAGGTCCTCGGTGTCGAGTTCGAGGCCCTGCTCCTGCGCCCAAGGGGCCAGCACGGAGGAGAGCCCGGCCTCCCAGTCGATGAGCGTGCCGTAGCAGTCGAAGCTGAGGGTCGTGTAGGCGGTCAGATCCTTCATGGGCTCTCCTCGTGGTCGGCTGTGCGGCTCAATCTACCGATCATGGGATCAGCCGGATCGCAGCCGCACCCGCACCGCCGCCGCGGCGCAGAGCACCACGGCCAGGCCGCCCACCATCGTGGTCAGAGTGATCCGTTCTCCCAGGAGCACGGTGGCCCAGATCAGCGTCATCACCGGCTGGGTGAGCTGGATCTGGCTGACCTGGGCGATCGGCCCGATGGCCAGCCCGCGGTACCAGGCGAAGAAGCCCAGGAACATGCTGACCACCGCGAGGTATCCGAAGCTGGCCCACTGAGCGGGGGAGGCCTGCGGCACCTGGCCGTCCAGGCTGAGGGCCGTCAGCAGGATCGTCACGGGCAGGGCCGCCACCAGCGCCCAGGAGATCGTCTGCCAGGCCCCCAGCTCGCGTGCCAGCAGACCGCCCTCGGCGTAGCCGAACGCCGCGGTGACCACCGCGGCGAAGAAGAGCAGGTCGGTCCAGTGCAGGGACCCCACCCCGCCATGGACTGAGGCGAAGGCGACGGCGGCCGCCGCTCCGCCGCTGGTGGCCGTCCAGAACAGCGGCCCGGGGCGCTCCCCGGTCCGCACGACGGCGACCACGGCGGTGGCCGCGGGCAGCACCGCGATGACCACCGCCCCATGGTTCGCGGTCGCGGTGGTCAGCGCCAGGGAGGTCAGCACGGGGAATCCCAGGACGATGCCCAGCGCGACGATGCCCAGCCGGAGCCACTGCCGCCCCTGGGGCAGTCGCTGACGGGCGAGCAGCAGGGCCGAGCCTGCCAGGAACCCGGCGACGACGGCACGTCCGGCTCCGACGAAGAGCGGGTCGAGACCGCCACCGGGGACCCCCTCGGTGACGGCGATGCGGGTCAGTGGGACCGTGAAGGAGAAGGCCACGACGCCGAGAAGCCCCCACCAGACGCCCGAGGGTGGCGTGACAGGCGATAGCGGTTCCCTGGCAGTGAAAATATCGCTACTATGTCCCTTCATGACAGATAGTAGCACTCGTGTCGAGGAGCACCTGCGGCGCTGGATGGCATCGGCGCCCCCCGGCAGCCGGCTGCCCAGCAGCCGTGCGCTCGTCGCCCAACTGCACGTCAGCCCGGTCACGGTGCAGAGCGCCGTCGGACGCCTGGCCGCTCTGGGCCTGGTGGAGAGCCGACCCGGTGCGGGGACCTTCCTCCGCGGCACAGGCCCCCGCACGGCCAGCGACCACCGCTGGCAGACCGCCGCGCTGGCGCTGACCGGGGGAGAGCCCCGCGGCCTCCCCGCGGCCCTGCGACCTGCCGCCGAGGGCAGGATCGCCCTGCACGCCGCCTACCCTGAACCGGATCTGCTGCCCCGGCGCCTGCTGCAGTCGGCCTGGTCCCGGGTCGGCCGGACAGAGTCGGCGCTGCGACGACCCCCGGCCGCGGGGCTTCCGGAGCTGCGCTCATGGTTCGCGCAGGCGATCGGCGGGAGCGCAGGCACGGGTGCGCCGTCGTCGACCGACGTCACCATCGTGCCCGGGAGCCAGAGCGGACTGGCCGCCACCTTCGGCGCGCTCGTCGGCGCAGGCCGTCCGATCCTCATGGAGTCCCCGACCTACTGGGGAGCGATCCTCGCCGCCCGGCACATCGGCGCCCGCATCGTCGCCGTGCCGACCGGCCCGCAGGGGCCGGATCCCGATCAGGTGCGGATGGCCTTCGAAGAGACCGGCGCCCGCACCTTCTACGCGCAGCCGGCCTGGGCGAACCCCACCGGCTCCTGCTGGGCCCCGGACCGGGCGCGCGCGATCATGGAGATCGTCAGATCCCGGGGCGCCTTCCTCATCGAGGACGACTACGCCCGTGACTTCGGGATCGCTCCCGGCCCGGAGCCCCTGGCCGCCGACGACCCCGACGGGCACGTCGTGCACCTGCGCTCGCTCACCAAGAGCGTCTCACCCTCGGTGCGGGTGGCGGCGGTGATCGCCCGCGGGCCGGCCCGGGCCCGCATCCAAGGAGCCTGCCAGGCAGAGTCGATGTACGTCAGCGCCGCCCTGCAGGAGGTGGCGATGGAAGTGGTCACCCGCCCGGCCTGGAAGACGCACCTGCGGCATCTGCGCGGGGAGCTGGAGCAGCGCCGGGACGCGATGGTCCAGGCGGTCCATCAGCACATCCCCGAGGCCCGGCTGGAGACGATCCCCACCGGAGGCCTGCATCTGTGGCTGCAGCTGCCGGAGCTCGGCGACATGCCTGACTTCATCGCGGCCTGCGAGGCCCGCGGCGTCGTCGTCGCCGGGGGCGACGAGTGGTTCCCCGCCGAACCGGCGGGCAGCCATCTGCGGCTCAGCTACTCGGGGCCGCAGCCCGAGGAGCACCAGGAGGCGGTGCGGCGCATCGGAGAGGTGCTGCGGGAATGCCTCGAGGCGCAGGGCTGACGGCTCACACCGCCAGCCGGTAGCCCCGCTTGACCACCGTGGTCACCACTCCGGAGGCGGGCAGCGCCTTGCGCAGCCGCGAGACCCACATCTCCAGGGCATGCTCGGAGTCGCAGTGGCCCAGCACCTGCAGCAGATGCTCCCGGGAGAGCACCGCGCCTTCGGCCTTGACCAGCGCGCGCATGAGCGCGAGGGGCCCTGGGGCCAGACGCACCGGCCGCTCGGTGACCTCCGGGAAGCGGACCTCGGAGCCACGCATCTCCACCGGGCCGTGCCGGGTCTCCAGGCGCAGCGTCTGATGCTCCTCGAGATGCTCACAGACCAGCCGGATCATCGCGCCCAGCCGCCAGCGCTGGGGCGTGATCGGCCGGACCCCGGACTCGTGCAGCGGCGCAGCCGTCACGTCCCCGACGGCGGCGGAGACGACGTCCGAGCGGAACGCCTCCAACAGGGCGGCCGCCCTGCCGTACTGATGGGCGACCTCCAGGAACGCGTCCACCGCGGGAGCTGCGGTGAAGGTGACGATGTCCAGCTGCCGTTCGATGACGGCGTCGATCATCCGCAGCAGCGCGGAGTCCTCCTCCGGCTTCGCCCAGGCGTAGGGCATGACCGTGATCACCCGCGCGCCCGCCGACTCGATGCGGGCGATCTGCTCGTGGTCGGTGCGGCCGTGCAGCTGGAACGCCACGGTCTTCCCGGTGAGGTCCCGGGCCAGCAGCATGTCGATCACCGTGGCGGTGCGCTCGTCGTCGGCGGCGCCGTCGTCGTCGAGCCCGGCGGCTCGCACTGCGCCGCGCGCCTTGGGGCCGCGCACCAGGATGCTGGAGCCCTCCAGGGCTTCGTGGAGCTCGGTGCCCAGACCGTAGGCGTCGGCGGCCTCGGCCCACCGGCGCATTCCGTAGGCGGTGGTGATGATCGTGTGATCGGGACGCGCCTCGGTCACCAGTCGGGTGTCCCGCTGCAGCGTCACCGATTCGGTCATCGGTGCGATGCGCAGCGCCGGGGCATGCATGACCTCCGCGCCACGCCGCTCGAAGGCGGAGATCAGATCCTCGCTGCGGCGGTCCGAGGTCACGCCGATGCGGAAGCCTGCCAGCGTCTGCGGCAGTGCGGAGGCCGCCGGCAGCGCAGGGGAGGAGGCGCTGGCGGCAGAGGAGGTGCCGGCGGCAGGGGAGGGCCGCGGTGTGGGCCTGACCTCGGCGGAGGCGGGAGTGCTGGCGTCCGGACTCACCGCACGGCCCCCGCGAGTGCTCGGATGTGCTGCACGCCGTCCTCGCTGACGAGCATTCGCTCCGGGCCCCGCCGGGCGGCCTCCCCGGTGTCGGGCTCCACAGCGGCCAGCCGGACCACCTCCCCGATCACCAGCACCGCCGGGGAGCTGATCCGTGCCGCGGCGGCTACGCCCAGGATCTCACCCAGCGGCGCGATCGTGACGCGCTGCTCGGCGCTGAAGCCCTTCTCCACGATGCCCACCGGGACGCCGTCGGCCATTCCGTGGCGGCGCAGGCCGGTGACCGTGTGGCCCAGGGTGCCCACGCCCATCAGGATCACCGCGGTGCCCCCGACGCCGACCAGCCCGGCGAGCTCCTCCTCGCTGAGCAGGTCATGGCCGGAGATCACGGTGAACGCCTTGGAGACGCCGCGCGCGGTCACCGGGATGCCGGCGGCCGCGGGCACGGCGATGGCCGAGGAGATCCCCGGGACCACGGTGACCGGGACGTGGGCCTCGCGGCAGGCGGCGACCTCTTCGCAGCCGCGCCCGAAGACGAACGGGTCCCCGCCCTTGAGACGCACCACCGTCTTCCCGGTCCGCGCAGAGTCGATCATCATCTCGTGGATGGTCTCCTGCGGAACCCGGTGATGTCCAGGACGTTTGCCGACGTCGACCAGCTCCGCACGGGGGGACCAGCTGGGGAGATCATCGGTGGGTGCCAACCGGTCGAAGTAGACGACGTCGGCGGTGGCCAGCGCATCACGGGCGCGGACCGTCATCAGGTCCGCGGCACCTGGTCCGCCGCCGACCAGGGTCACCGAGCCGATGGCGGCAGCGGCGCTCATGACGGCACCCCTGCCGGTGTGACGTCGGCCCGGGCGACGTCGGTCCGGCTGAGCGCGGAGCTCTCACGCACCGGGATGCGCGGACCGGAGAGCAGCACCGGGCCCTCCCCGGCGGCTGCTGCGGCACGTTCCTCCTCCGTGGCCGGACGGCGCTGGTCGCGCTCGAGCACGTAGGCCAGCCCGGTGTCGGGGGCGTCCGGGGCGTTGACGAAGCTGCGGAAGCGCCGCAGCTTCTCCGGATCGCGCAGCGTGGCCGCCCATTCGTCCTCATAGCGGTCCACGTGCGTCGCCATGGCGGCCTCGAGGTCTTCGGCCACGCCCAGGGTGTCCTTCACCACGACGTCATGGATGTGCTCCACCCCGCCGGGCAGCTCCTCCATCCACCGGGCGGTGCGCTGGAGCCTGTCGGCGGTGCGCACGTAGTAGATGATGTAGCGGTCGATGTAGCGCAGCAGGGTCTCATCGTCCAGGTCCTTGGCCAGCAGCTCGGCATGGGCCGGGGTGGCGCCGCCGTTTCCTCCGACGTACAGGTTCCAGCCCTCGGAGGTGGCGATGACGCCGACGTCCTTGCCGCGGGCCTCGGCGCACTCGCGGGCGCAGCCGGAGACCCCGAACTTCAGCTTGTGCGGGGAGCGCAGCCCTCGGTACCGCATCTCCAGCTCGATGGCCATCGCCACGGAGTCCTGGACGCCGTAGCGGCACCAGGTGGAGCCTACGCAGGACTTCACGTTGCGCAGCGCCTTGCCGTAGGCCTGCCCGGACTCGAAGCCCGCGTCGACCAGCTTTCGCCAGATCATCGGCAGCTGCTCCAGACGGGCGCCGAACATGTCGATGCGCTGGGCGCCGGTGATCTTGGTGTAGAGGTCGAACTCCTGGGCGACCTCGGCGATGGCAGCGAGTTTGGCCGGGGTGATCTCCCCGGCGGGCACGCGTGGCACCACCGAGTAGGTGCCGTCCTTCTGCATGTTGGCCAGGGCCCGGTCGTTGGTGTCCTGCAGGGCGCCGCGGCCGCCGTCGAGGATGTACTCGTCGTGCTGGGCGGCCAGCACCGAGGCGATGACCGGCTTGCAGATGTCGCAGCCGAAGTTCACGCTCGGATCGGCCGGAGTGCCGAAGCGTTCGATGATCTCGGTGAAGGAGGACAGCCCGGTGGCCTGCACCGCCTCGAAGAGCTCGGCGCGGGAGAGGTCGAAGTGCTCGCACAGGGCGTGGGAGACCTCCATCCCCTGGGCGACCATCTCCTTCTCCATGATCTTCTTCGCCATCGGCAGGCAGGAGCCGCACTGGGTGCCGACCTTGGTGCACTTCTTCAGCGCACCGATGTCCGCGCACGGCGGGGTGGCGCCGTCGCCGGCCACGGCCTTCCGGAGGGTCCCGGCGCAGATGTCCTTGCAGGAGCACACCTGGGCGTCGTCGGGCAGCTCCAGCTCGGCGACGTCGCCGCCGGCCGCGGAGAGGAAGGCGCCGGGCTCGGCGGGAAGCTCACGGCCCAGCAGCGGACGCAGCGAGGAGTAGGGAGAGGCGTCGCCGACGAAGATGCCGCCCAGCAGGGTCCTGGCGTCATCGGAGACGACCAGCTTCTGGTAGACGCCGTCCGCGGGGTCGGCGTAGACGACCTCCAGGGCTCCCTCGGTCTCGGCGAAGCCGTCGCCGAAGGAGGCCACGTCCATGCCGGCGAGCTTGAGCTTCGCGGCGGTGTCGAAGCCGTCGAACTCAGCGGCCCCTCCGGCCAGCCGATCCGCGACCACCTCTGCCATCGCGTTGGCCGGGGCCACCAGGCCCATGCAGATGTCCTCGAAGCAGGCGACCTCACCGATGGCCCACACATGATCCGCCGACGTCGCGCAGGTGGCGTCGATGACCGCGCCCCCGCGGGAGCCGAGCTGCAGCCCGGCATCCCGGGCGAGCTCGTCACGGGCGGTGATCCCGATGGCGGCGACGATCAGGTCCGCCTCCACGGTGTCCAGGGTGGGGAAGGTCAGGGCGTAGCGGGGCTGGGCTGATCCTGCGCCCGGGGCAGCGGACGTCTCGGCGGCCGCGTCACGGATCTCCAGGCCGGCGGGGCGCTCGCCGCAGTGGAGGTCGTAGCCCTCCTTCTCCAAGAGTCGGTTCAGGGTGCGGCCGCCGAACTCGTCGAGCTGGGCGTTCATCAGCCAGCGCTTGGAGTGCACCACGGTGACCTCGGCGCCCAGGCCCTTGAGCCCTCCGGCGGCCTCCAGGCCCAGCAGTCCGCCGCCGATGACCGCGCACTTCGGGGTGCGTCCCAGTTCGACGCCGAGCTCGGCCACGCGCAGTCGCAGCCAGTCGACGTCGTCGAGGGTGCGGTAGACCGCGATCTGCTCGGCGCCCTCTAGCCCGGGGCGTGGTGCCGACGACCCGGTGGCCAGGACGAGCTCGTCGTAGCCGAGGGTTTCGCCGTCGGCGGTGGTGATGGTCTGGGCCGCGGTGTCCAGGCCGGTGACGGCCCGGGAGGTGTGCAGCGTGAGGCTCGGGGACTCCCACAGGCCGGGTTCGCCGAGGAGGAGGTCGTCGTCGGTGGCGAAGCGCTTGGAGAGGCCCACCCGGTCATAGGGGGGAAGCGCCTCCTCGGTGAAGACGCTGATCCGTGTGCCGGGGAGCTCCCGGGAGACGAGGGCTTCGGTCAGCCGGTGGGCCGCTGGGCCGCCTCCGACGATGACGATGTGCCGCGGGGCGGCGTCGGTCGGGTTCGGGCTCGCTGTGCTGGGTGCAGACATGGATCCTCACCTTGCCGGTCGTGAGGAGCGCAGCGGGTGAACGGCGCTCCAGGGTGGTCCCAGCCTAGGGAGGCGCGATTTCCCTGCCGTATCGCCTTTGTAAAGCCAGTATGTCGGGGTGTTCAGTGACCGAGAGGCCGCTGCTGAAGCCCTTTTCACCACCTGGAAACATGCGCGCACGATGAGGGAAACCCTGTGCGCCTAGCGTGGAGCCATGACTACAGCACTGCACCTCACCGAAGAGCAGGCCCAGCGGCTCGGCACGGCCGGGGGACAGGCGCCCGAGGACCGTCCTCATGCGGTCTGCCGGCTCGGGGACCTCGAGCCGCTGTGGGGTGAGGCGGCGCTGGTCGACGGTGCGCAGGTCGCGTTGATCCGCGTGCCCGGGGACCACGTCTACGCCGTCTCCCAGTGGGACCCGGTCGCAAAGGCCCACGTGATGGCGCGTGGGATCGTGGGCACCAAGGGCGGGCGCCCGACGCTCGCGTCACCGATCCACAAGCAGGTCTACGACCTCGAGACGGGGCGGTGTCTGAGCGAGGACGGGTTCGCGCTGAGTGTCTTCGCGGTCGCCGTCGATGCCGAGGGACTCGTCCACGTCACGGCCTGAGTCGTGCCGGGGCTCCGCCCTCCCCTCCGGCCCTCCTGGCGCGGTTCGCCGACATCCGGCGACGTTCGGCCGACTCTGACCAGAGAACGACGTTCGGCCGTTTCTTCCCCTCCAGAGGCGCGCTGACGCGCTTTCGCAGGGGAAGAAACGGCCGAACAACGCGGGAGGGACATTCTGGCCGAGCCTTGGTGGGGCCGACCGTTCAGAGCACGAGCGTGAGGATCAGTGTGGCGGTGGACAGGGTGAGCATGCCCAGGCAGTTGATCCAGAACTCTGACTCCAGGAAACGGGCCTTCACGTGGGCGACGCCGGCCGCGATGAAGTAGGCGATCACGCCCACGTTCGCCGCGATGCCGACGCCGGGGAACCAGAACCCGGCGACGAGTCCGATGACGGCAAGGACCTTGACGTAGATGAGGACCCACCACCACTCACGGGGGAGGTTGACACCGGTGAGGCATCGGGCGATGAAGGTGGCCGGTCTGAGTGACAGGAGCACATCACTGAGCACGACGGCCGCCAGCAGGGCTGCAGGCCACCACGGGGTCGATTCGATGACCATCGTTGTCCTCCCTCGAGAGCCGACACGTGGTGGCGGTCCCGGCCCGTACCGTGGGTATGGTGCGGACGATACCAGCGCACGGCGTTCGGCAGGGATGCCTGCGGAACCCTGCACGTACTGACCTCACTCGCAGAGCGATGTCCGGGACGACGGATGCTCAGACGACCGCGGGTTCGGCGGGCTCTGCCGCACCTTCCAACATCTTCTCGATGTTCCGATGGCAGGTGCCGCAGCCGGTGCCGGCGCGGCAGGCCGCCCCGACCTCCTCCACGGTGGAGCAGCACGACGCCGCCTCCTCCACCTGGCGGGCGGTCGCCCCGGAGCACCGGCACAGCACGTCGTCGGGACCGAGCTCCGCCTCCTTGGTGGCGTGCTCTGCGGCCAGCAGCGCCGTGCGGTCGGCCACCGGCAGGGTGCCCCGGTTGCAGTGCAGCGCCAGCTCCGCGGCCGAGCGGGGCATGCCCACCGCGACGAATCCCAACAGGCGCTCGCCTTCGGTGACGATCCGCAGGTACTGCCCGGCCTTGGGGTCGGACCAGGTGGACACGGTCGGGGACTCCGGATCCCAGGGGTCGACGGCGGTCTCCCCGGCGCAGGCCACCGAGAGGGTCCGCGACTTCACCAGGATCACATCCAGCTTCCACGGCGCCGTGCCCTCTTGCTGTGTGCTCGCATCCTCGGCCGCGGGCGGCATGGAACCGGCCAGGTCGACGGGCCGGCCGGCGGCATCACGTTCCACTGCGGCGGCCAGCTCCAGGTCTGTGCGGATCGCCTCCGCGGCGGCCTCGGCCTGCTCCCAGCCTGGGGCGATCAGCCCGCTGGGGTCACGGCCTTCGACGGCGGCGCAGTCGCCCACTGCGAAGACGTGGGGGTCCCCGGTGCTGCGGGACTGCCGGTCCACCGTGATGCCCCAGGCAGTGGGCAGCCCGGCGTCGTGGGCCAGGCCGTCACGGGGCCGCACCCCGGTGCAGGTGAGCAGCAGGGAGGTCTTGATCTTCTCGCCCAGGGAGGTGCGCACGGCCGAGAGCCGGCCGTCGTCGGCGACCACCGTGTTCACATCGCAGGCGGAGCGCACGTCCACCCCGGCGGTGAGCAGCTGGCGGCGCAGCAGTATCCCGGAGTCGGTGTCGATCTGACGGCCCATCGGCACGGTCCCGCGGTGCAGCAGGGTCACCGCGCCGCCGACCTCGGCGATCGCCAGGGCGGCCTCGACTCCGAGCACGCCGCCGCCGAGCACCACCACGGGCTCTCGCCGCTGCACGATCGTCAGGATCCGGCGGGCGTCGTCGAGGTCACGCAGCGCCATCACCCCGTCCGGGTAGCGCCGCGGCTCCTCGGGCTGCGCCTGCGGTGCGCGGGAGCGGCGGCCGGCGGAACGACCATTGGCCTTCATGGTCAGCTCGGCATCGATGTGTCCGTCGCGGCGCATCTCCAGCGTCATGCGCGGGGTGGTCGGCTCCGCGCCGGTGGCGAGGACCAGCTTGTCGTAGTGCAGGATGCCGCCGTCGTCGAGGGTGACGATGCGGGAGGCGGCGTGCAGCGCGGTGGCGGTGACCCCGCAGCGCACCTCGACTCCGGCGCCGCGCAACTCGGCCTCATCGGCCAGCGCCAGATCCTCCGGTGCCGCCCGCCCCACGCTGACATCGCCGATCTTGATGCGCTGATAGGCCGGGACGCATTCGGTGCCCACCACGGTCAGGCGCAGTCGGCCCGAGGCGACATGCCCGCTCAGCTCGTCGACCAGTCGGGCGGCCACCGGGCCGAAGCCCAGCACCACCACATGCGGGGCGGCATCGGGGCCGGATCCGGAGCGGGTGCCGGCGGGCAGGGAGGAGGTCGACGGGGACATCACGGGGTGGTCTCCTTCGAGGATGTGGTCTCGGACCGAGCAGCGCCGGCGACGCCGGCCGGGCGAATCGTCACCGGGGTGTTCTTGAACTCGGGCATCCCGCTCTGCGGGTCGGTCAGCGCCCGGGTGAGCAGGTTCGCGGTGCCCTGCCCGGCGTAGTGGAAGGGCGCGAAGATCGTGTCGGTGCGGATTCCGGCGTCCCACACCACGCGGGCGGTCATCTCACCCTGGGCGTTCGCGATGACGGCGTCTGCGCCCTCCTCGAGGCCGTGCTCCAGCGCCGTGGCGGGGTGGACGGCGATGGTCGCCTCCGGGTGGGCCTCCAGCAGCGCCGTCACGCGTCGGGTCTGGGTGCCGGATTGGTAGTGCTCCATGTGTCGCCCGGTGGTCAGCGTCAGCTCGCCTGGCGCCGGGGCGGGTGTGCGGCCAGGTGTGATGGCGATCAGCCGGGCTCTGCCGTCCGCGTGGGCGAAGCGTTCCAGGAACATCCGGGAGGTGCCGATGATCGGCTCCCCGGTCAGAGAGGACTCCCCGCCGAGCAGTGCGGACGGGACCGGCCAATAGGCGGCGTGGCCGTCGTCGAGGAGCTGCCAGTCCAGCCCGGAGTAGTCTGCGGCCGCCCCCTCGGTGGCCTGTCGGATCTCCGCGAACACCTCGGCGGGCTCCACAGGGAAGGTGCTGGAGCAGCCGAGACGGCGGGCCAGCTCATGCCAGATCCACAGTTCGGAGCGTGGTCCTGAGTCCGGTGCGCCTGTGCCCGGCCCCTCGGAGCCCGGTGCGGACGACGGCGGCTCCACCAGCTTCCGCCGGCGCAGCACCCGCCCTTCCAGACTGGTCATCGTGCCGTCCTCCTCGGCCCACTGCAGCACCGGCAGGACCACGTCAGCCTCCGCGGCGGTCTCGGAGAGGAAGAAGTCGGCGACCACCAGCAGCTCGAGCGCCCGCAGGTTCTCCACCACGCGGGCGGCGTCGGGGGCGGAGATGGCCACGTTGGAGCCATGGACGAGCAGCGCACGGACGCCGTCGTCGTGGCCCATGGTGTGCAACAGCTGTGCGGCGGGTCTGCCGGGGCCCGGGAGTGCCTCGGGCTCCACACCCCAGATCCGCGCCATATGGGCGCGATCGGAGGGGTCGGTGATGGAACGGATGCCGGGCAGCTGGTCGGTCTTCTGGCCCATCTCGCGCCCGCCCTGCCCGTTGCCCTGCCCGGTGAGGGTGCCGTAGCCGCCGGCGCGGGTGCCGGGCAGGCCGAGCAGCAGGGCGAGGCTGATCGCCGCGCGGGCGGTGTCGGTGCCGTCCTTGTGCTGCTCCACCCCACGGCCGGTGAGGATGTACACCGGGTCGCCGCCGTTGCGCGCCGCGCGGGCGGCGTGGCCCAGTCGGCGGGCGATCAGGCGGATCTGATCCGCCCCGACTCCGGTGAGCGACTGGGCGCGCTCGGGCCACCACTGGGTGACCGAACGGCGGAAGGAGTCGAGCCCGCTGACCCGCTGCTGCAGGTAGTCGGCATCGGCCAGACCCTCCTCCAGGACAACCTGCGCCACGGAGAGCAGCAGCACCAGGTCCCCGCCCGGGGCGGGGGCGATGTGCAGGCCGCCGCCCTCAGCGGTCAGCTCGGCGGTGTTGCTGCGCCGCGGGTCCACCACGATCAGCCCGCCGGTGGCACGGGCGCCCTCCAGATGCTGGACGAAGGGCGGCATGGTGTCGGCGACGTTGGATCCCAGCAGCAGCACGGTGCAGGCGGAGTCCAGATCAGTGAGCGGGAACGGCAGGCCACGGTCCAGGCCGAAGGCCAGGGTGGAGGCTTTGGAGGCGGAGGACATGCAGAATCGGCCGTTGTAGTCGATCTGTGCGGTGCCCAGAGCCACGCGGGCGAACTTGCCCAGGGCATAGGTCTTCTCATTGGTCAGCCCGCCAGATCCGAAGACGCCGACGGCGTCAGCGCCGCGCTCGCCCTGGATGCGGCGGATCTCGGTGGCCACGCGCCCCAGCGCCTCCTCCCAGGAGGCTGGGTGCAGTTCGCCGTCCTCCCCGCGCAGCAGCGGGGAGGTGAGCCGGTCGTGACGGCGGGTCAGCAGCTCGGCGGCGGTGCTGCCCTTCCGGCAGAGCCGGCCCTTGTTGGTGGGGAAGGAGGCTCCCTCCACCGCGAAGGTGTCCGGCTCGCCGGGACGTTCGGTGACGGTCAGGTTCATGGCGCACTGCAGGGCGCAGTACGGGCAGTGCGTCTGCACGGTCCTGCGTGGCATGGTGCGGGTGTCCGCCGTCGTGGTCATCGGGGAAGCTCCTGCTCGATCAGCTGGGCTCTGTCTGCCTGGCCGTGGGGTGCTCGGCCGCTCAGACGTTGGCCTTGGCGTAGATTGTGCCTGGTCGCATGTAAACGGCCCATGTCAGGAATGCAAAGCCGATGTACGCGGCGGCGAAGCACCAGAAGGCGACGTCGAAGGTGCCGGTGGCGTTGTGGGAGAAGTTGAGGATCTGCGGGATGGCGAACCCTCCGTAACCCCCGACGGCGCCGATCAGGCCCAGCGCGGCCGAGGCCTTGCGCTCGTGGCCGACCCTGTCTTCGGGCTTGACGGAGAGCCGGAAGACCAGCGGGATCATCCGGTAGCTGGAGCCGTTGGCCACTCCGGTGAGGGTGAACAGCATCAGGAACAGCAGCAGGTAGAGCCAGAAGCTGGCCATCGGCAGGGTGAGCACGACGCCGGCGGTCACCACGGCCATGATGAGGAAGCAGACCACGGTGACCCGCGCGCCGCCGATGCGATCGGCGAGCCTGCCCCCGTAGGGGCGGGACAGCGAGCCGACCAGGGGACCCATGAACGCCAGCGAGAGCGCGGCCCCCAGGACCTGGAAGCTGGAGAACTCCGGGAAGGTCATGTTGATCAGGGTGGGGAACACCGAGCCGAAGCCCATGAAGGAACCGAAGGTGCCGATGTAGATCACGGCGATGACCCACATGTGCTTCTCCTTCAGCGTGGAGAGCGAGCCCTTGATGTCGTTCTTCGCGTGGGACAGGTTGTGCATGTACTTCCAGGCGCCCCAGGTGGCCAGCAGGATGAACGGAATCCAGAACAGCCCGGCCATGGGTAGGTTGGGCTGGAAGGTCCCGAAGGCGAAGGCGGTGACCACGATGGGCACGGTGAACTGGGCGACGGCGACTCCGAGGTTTCCGCCGGCGGCGTTGACGCCCAGTGCGGCGCCCTTCTCCTTGGCCGGGTAGAAGAAGGTGATGTTGGCCATCGAGCTGGCGAAGTTGCCCCCGCCGAAGCCGGCCGTGGCGGCGATGGCGAAGAGCACCCAGGTGGGGGTCTCCGGGTTGCCGAGGGTGAAGGCCATCGCGGTGGTGGGGATGAGCAGCAGAAGGCCGGAGACGATCGTCCAGTTCCGGCCGCCGAACAGGGCGACGGTGAAGCTGTAGGGCACGCGCAGAGTCGCTCCGACCAGCGGCGGCAGAGAGACCAGCCAGAACTGCTGGGAGGTGGTGAGGTCGAAGCCGACCTGCGGCAGGAACACCACGGTGACCGACCACAGCTGCCAGACGGCGAAGCCGAGGAACTCGCAGAACACCGACCAGATGAGGTTCAGCCGTGCCGTGACTCGGCCGGGACCTTCCCAGAACCTCACGTTCTCGGGCTGCCAGTTGGTGATCCACCGGCCGCGCTCCACGACCAGCCGGTCCTCGGGGCCGGTGCTGCCCTCCGTCGGGCGGGGCGGAGCGGCATCGGGTGCTCCGGGGCTGCGGCCTGTGTCGGCGAGCTCGTGCTCGGCGTCGGTGGTGGGTCCGGTGCTGTAGGGCTGCGGGGTCATGATGTCCTGCTCTCCTCCGCGCAGTGGCGGGCACGTGATGGAACCTGCGGGGTCTCGTTCGGAGGGACGGATCGTCCTCACGGTGATGTCCAGAGTGCCAAGGTGGTGTTTCGCCGTGTGCATCGGGGAGTTTCAGGCAGGAAAAACCAGCCTCATCACGGAGTGATCCCAGGGTGAGGTGCCCAGGAGGTGGGCTCCCATCCCTCCCGGCAGGGGTTCGGGGATTGCTATGGTCAGGCCCAGCGGCGGCAGACGGACGCCGGGCGAAAGGGCGGGGTCATCATGCGCAGACAGAGCGAGTGCGGGCAGCGGGTGGTCTCAGGAGTGCCGGCACGGGCGCTGAAGCCTGGGTCCACGGCACGGGCGGTCGGCGTGCTCTCCGCGGCGGCGTTGATGCTCACCGGCTGCGTGACGTTGGGGGAGGAGGACCAGACCGCCGATGGTGGGGTCGAGGAGCCTCAGGATGTCGAGGAGCCGGATGAGGAGGAGCCCGAGGGGGAGGAGCAGGACGCGGCCGACGAAGGCTCGCTCGAGGACGACACGGACCGCGCGGGCGACGAAGACGAGGATGACGACGAAGACGACGGCGAAGATGAAGACGACGGCGACGACGACGAAGGTGAAGACGAGGAAGACGACGATGAGGACGGTGGGGAGGACGGCGCTGGGGAGGACGGCGCCGGCCCCGCCATCGAGCAGGACATCCTCTCCGGTTACCTCGGCGAGTCTGAGCTGCCGGACGGCTGGAGCTACTACGACGGGCCGACCCCTTACCTGACCGAGATCGAGCCGGACGAGGACATGATCAGCTATGACTTCGCGCTCGATTGGTCCGGCTACGCGGTGGACGAGACCTGTGAGGAGGCGCTCGCCGACATCGACGATCTCATCGCGATGGCCACGGGCTCCGCAGAGGCGGTGGTCTACGACGACGGTCTCGGCACCGTCGAGGTCGACGTCTTCACCTCAGATCGCAGCCTGAACCTGGTGGAACCCTACGGGGCACTGCCCGAGGCCTGCCCTGAGCTGGAGTCCGAGGACGGGGACGAGGCGTTCCTGGAGGGCTGGGACAACGGTGACGTCGGCGGCTTCTGGGCCGAGGAGTTCTTCGCGGGCCACGCGATGAGCTCCGGGCTGGCGGTCTGGGACGGGGACGGGGTCCATTTCTACATGTTCCTCGAGGACATGGAGGACAAGGCCGTCGCCGAGGAGTACCTGGAGGCTCAGATCGAGGCGCTCGAGGAGATCGACTTCCGGTGAGGGGGCGGGCTCGCCTGCTGCGTTGGCTCAGGCGCTCGCGGGGGCGAAGCTGCGGCGGCGGGCCAGCAGCAGCACGCCCAGCAGGGCGGCAGGCAGGAGCCATCCGGACCAGCCCTGCAGCGTGGAGTGCCGGAAGTCGAGCTGCTCGCCGAAAGCGGTGAACCAGTAGGCCAGGATCGTGGCCGCAGTGATCATCGACTGGGCGAAGGCCGCCGGCCAGATTGAGCCGGAGCGCATCCGCAGCCACGCGAGGATCCCCCCGATGACGATGCAGAACCCGATCATCAGCCCCATGGCCTGGAACACGTTCGCCTGGTCATAGAAGAACCCGACCGCCAGCAGCGGCGCGAACCAGAGGCCGTTGGCGGCGCCGGTGATCAGCACGGCACGCGTCGTGCCCCAGCGCAGCTGAGCACGGGGGAAGAACCAGCCTCGCCAGCCGATCTCCGTGCCGACGTGCAGGAACACCAGGCCGACGGCGGAGGCGAAGATGACCCCGGCCTCCACGAGGAGCCCCGTGGCGATGAACTCGGTGGGTTCATGGCCCAGTCGCTGGCCCAGATCCTGGACGAACACCGGCATGGAGGGGTCGAAGGCGTAGACGCCGAGCAGCCCGCCGATGGGGAGCGCAGCCATGCTGAAGACGAAGAAGAGCATGATCCCCAGGATCGACCAGCTGATCATCCGGGAGACGGGGCGCAGCGGGGTGATGCCCAGCGCGTCGGTGAAGCTCTGAGGGCGCAGCCGTGTGGTCTGGTCCTCTGGCGCCTCTGCACTCGTGGCGTCGTCGGGGTTTTGAGGGGAGGCGAGGTGGCCGTAGAGGACCCGTGCCGACTGGCGCCGCTCCAGCAGGTGGACCACCACCGCGGCCAGCGTCGGACTGAGCATGAACAGGTTGTAGAAGAGGTCCAGCGGTGCTTCGAGGCGGTCCGGCGGGTCCATCAGCACCAGCGGCAGACCGATCAGCCAGCCCAGCGCCAGCGTCAGGATCACGAAGGTGCTCAGCAGCACCAGCGGTGTGCGCGGGGTGGCCGGTGCGGTGCGGCGGCTCGTCCTGCTGGCGGCGGCATCCGACGGTGCGGATCCGTCGTCGTGCCGCCCTCCGGTGGCCGGAGGAGCGTCAGGGCTGTGGTGCGACATGGGAGGCCTCGCTGGTCTCACGGGTCGGGGAAGTTGCGGTCCAGCCCTCGATGATACGGGTTCCGGCTGACCTCCCGACGCCAGGGCCGGCCCTCCGCGGCGGTGTCCGAGGAACCGTCGCGGAGGACCGAGACGCGGCTCACTCCTGCGGACGGCGCGCGATGAAGAACAGCCGGCGGAACGGGAGGATGGTCCCCAACGCGGTCTGCGGATAGGCCTCGCGCAGGGCCGCCTTGTACTCCTCGGTGAAGCGGCTGAGCTCGGGCTCCGGCAGAGCCTGCAGCACCGGCCGGGCGGCGGCCGCGGAGATCCACTGGAACACCGGGTCCTCCCCCTGCAGCACGTGGTGATAGCGGGTCTCCCAGGCCTCGACTTCCCAGCCGGAGCGAGCGACGTCGAGCATGTAGTCGGTCAGCTCGTGGGTGGGCTGGAGCAGGGAGGCCTGGTCCAGGTGGCGGGCGTAGGGCTCTCGGGACGCGAACTCGGCCAGCAGCGCGTGGCTGGGTGCGCTGAAGTTCCCCGGGACCTGCACGGCCAGGGCGCCGCCTGGGGCGACGAGGTCCAGGATGTGGGGCAGGACCTTCCGGTGGTCGGGCAGCCACTGCAGGGCGGCGTTGGAGACGACCAGGTCCACCGGCTCAGCGATCTCGAGGTCTCGGATGTCGGCACGGACGTAGTCGATGCGGTCGTCATCCGTGGCCTCCCGCGCGCGGTCGAGCATCTCGGCGCTGGAGTCGACCCCGGTGATCTCCGCGTGGGGCCACATCCCGCGGAGCACCGGCATGCCGTTGCCCGGGCCGCAGCCGAGGTCCAGGATGGTCCCCGCCTGCGGGAGGCGGACGCGCTGGAGGAGGTCGATGAAGGGCTGGGTGCGTTCGGACGCATAGGTCAGATAGGCACCCGGGTTCCACTGGGTACTGGGCATGGTTGTCATTCTATGGAGGCCTGTCCCTGGGGTCGCGGGCGGCAGACACAAACCGACACCTGGTGCGGGGCGGGCCGGCGTCACAGGAATGCGAACGGTTTGCATTTGTTGCGAATCGTTCGTGATAATGAGTCGCATGAATAGGAACGCACTCACTCTCACCTCCCTTGCCATGGCCTCGGCCCTGGTCCTCTCCGCCTGCGGCGACGACGGCGCCACGAACAGCGACGACGAGGAGGAGCTGGATCCCGCAGCTCAGACGGAGGACACCGATGGTGGCGACGGCGACGGCGACTCTGGCGAGGAGGAGCGCATCGAGCCCTCCGACCGTGAGACGCATGAGGCCGGCGGCCCGACCACTCGCGTGGCCGTGACCTACGACGGCGGCGTCGCGGTCCTGGACGGTGCGACCCTCGAGGTGCTCGGGGAGTTCGACGTCGAAGGGTTCACCCGAGTCAACCCCGCCGGAGACGGGCGGCACTTCTTCCTCACCGAAGGTGAGTCCTTCCGCCTGATCGACGGCGGCAGCTGGGGCTCTCCGCACGGGGACCACGATCACTACCACACCACCGATCCGCTGCTGACAGACATCACTGTCGATGGGCCAGAGCCTGGACACGTGGTGTCCCATGACGGCATCGGCACACTGTTCTTCGACGGCAACGGTGAGATCCACAGCTACGACCTGTCCACGCTGGACGCCGAGACGGAGATCGACGCCGAGGTCTCAGAGACCGATGATGCCCACCATGGTGTGGCCGTGGTGAACGCCGACGGCTCCCGCTTCGAGACTCTGGCTGACCGCAGCGGCGCCCGCTTCCTGGACGCCGACGGAGAGGAGGTCGCCAGCAGCGAGGACTGCCCGGAGGTTCACGGCGAGGCGGCTCTGCCGGACCACTCGCTGGCCGTCGGCTGCGAGGACGGGGTTCTGCTCTTCGACGGGGAAGAGTTCACCAAGCTGGAGACCGGCGAGGAGTTCTCCCGGATCGGCAACCTGTTCCCGCACGACGAGTCGCCGGTGCTGCTGGGCGACTACCTGCTCGACGAGGACCGTGATGAGCCGATGACCTCGGTGGCACTGGTCAACTCCGAGACCGAGGAGATCGTCCTCGCCGACATCGAGTCGCCCTACAACTTCCGTTCCCTGGCGCGAGGCCCGGAGGGTGAGGCGCTGGTCATGGCCGAGGACGGGCAGCTGCACGTCATCGACGAGGAGACCGGCGAGCACATCGACCAGCTGCAGGTCATGGACGAGTGGACCGAGCCGGAGGAGTGGCAGCAGCCTCGCCCGGCGATCCGCGTGGTCGACGACATCGCCTACATCACCGAGCCTGATGCTCAGACCATCCACATGGTGGACCTGACCGAGCTGGAGATCATCAACGAGGCCGAGTTCGACTTCACGCCGAACGAGATCGCCGCCGTCGACGGCCGCCCGGTGGAGGGCGTGTCCGACGACTTTGAGGGCGATGACGACGAGGACGACCACGGGGATCACGATCACGATGACGACGATGATCATGACCACGGTGACGACGACCATGACCATGATGACGACGACGACCATGACCATGATCATGCTGACGATGAGGACGACGAGGACGACAACTGAGTGGAGCGCCTCTGATGGACTCGGGTGGTTCTGCCAGACCCGATACCGCTGACATCGTCAGCGGACTCCTCCTGGCAGGTGCGAGATGAGGGTGGCGCCTCGTCGCCTGGGATTCTTGGGCGGATCCTGGGGATGACGGCGAGGTGCACAACACCCTGAGCAAGGTAGGTGGGCGGCGGCCCGGCACGGAGCTTCGGCTCCGGGTCGGGCCGCCGTTCTGCGTGGGGTGCCCCGTCTGCCGCCCCCGCCTGCTGCCCCGGCCTGCTGTCCCGGCTCCAGCACGCCCGAAGATCGTCTTTCTGTGGATGGACGGTCGGTTCCGGGATCAGGTTTTCCACAGGTGGCGACATGACGGCCCGTCGGGCGGCGGGCTTGTCTACACTGCCCAGAGGGGAGCGGTGCGTGACCAGATTCGGCGTGGCGCCGCGGAACACCAGAGAACTGCAGAACAGGAACGGAAAGGGACGGATGGTCAGCGACGACGCACGGGGCCTGAGCCAGGGGTGGATCAGGCCCATCACGGGATTGCTGCTGGTAGCCGCACTGGCTCTGACCGGTTGTGGGACTGGTCCGGAGGCGGCAGGGACGGCGGAACCTGACGGCGGAGAGTCTGTGGAACCGCAGGAGACCCGGTCCCAGGGTGCTTACGAGAAACCTGGCGAGCAGGGACCCGAAGACATTCCCCAACCGGAAGAGCCAGCCGAGGTTCACGAGCAAACCATCGCGGCAGCCGAGGAAGTGTTGCGCTACTGGATGGACCTGTACGTGTATGCCAGAAACACTGGTGACGTGGTGGCACTGGAAGATCGATCGCACGAAGACTGCGCATCGTGTGACGCCCATATAGATCGCATCTCCGAGGTTTTTGACTCTGGAAGCTGGTTCGTCCAAGAGCCCTACGAGATCCCCTACGTCGAGTTCACCGAACTGGACACCGGCGCAGTGGGAGGCCTTTTCATGCTCAACGAGACTGACTTCGACGTGTATTGGCAGGGTGAATTCGACGGCACTAACGAAGGCACTCTGGAGCAAATATGGACCGGGCACTTGGATTTTACGGACGAGGGCTGGCAGGTGCTGTCAGTGCGATACGAGATGCCCGCAGCTGAGCGGGAAGACGAGACGCCCTGATGTCGACTATTGCGATTCGTCGCGGGAAGGCATTGATTCCTCTGGTTGCCCTCGCCTTTCCAATGGCTAACTCGGAGAGTCTCGTGAGGGATGAATTGTACGAGGGCTTCGATGAGGAGAGCGAGAGGGCTTGGGTTGAGATTATTCGAGAAACGGACAATATCTCGGGGGATGAGCCAGAGGAGCCGGGCTCCCAGCCGGAATCTCGGCAGAATGATGACGGCGGAGTGGAACCGGACCCGGGTTCACCTTCGTCTGAGTCGCCCGGCGGGCGTGGAGGCTCGCAGAACCCTGGCCCTTGGATTGAGAATCAGCCGGCCGTCCAGGAGGAGAATCTCTGTGTCGACGGCGAGGTGGTCAACGGAGAGTGCGTTGAGCTGTCCCAACGCATCTGTGGAGTTCCGGGTCCGGTCAGCATGCCCACCTCGGAGGACCCCAGCGGTGGATTGAACTTCGCCCCGACCTTCTGCCCGCCCGATGAGGAGGACGAGCCGGAGGAGGAGTCCGAGGAGCCGCAAGAGCCCGAGGAGCAGGCCGCCGAGTCGGAGGAGGCCGAGGCGGAGGATGCACCACCGCCTCCGCCGACCATCACCACCAGTGACTTCCTGGACCTGCCCTTCGAGCCCGCCGGTGTCTCGTTCGAGCCCGATCTCGTCGGCTTCGGATACCTCAACCGGCACGTGAACATCTTCGCCGAGGTCGAGACCCAGGTGATCTCTCAGGAGATGCTCGGCTACGACGTCGACATCCGGGCTCTGCCGTCGCAGTTCCACTGGGACTACGGCGACGGCACCACGCGCACCACGAGCGACCCCGGTGAGCCGCTGCCGGAGTTCGACTCTGCCGGCTTCGAGGTGAACAGGACCGACACGGAGACGATCACCTCGCACGCCTACTCCGAGACCGGTCGCTTCCCGGTCACCGTGGACACCGTCTTCCTCGGCGAGTACCGGATCGACGGCGGCCCGTGGATCGCGATCCCAGGCAGCGCGACCCTGACCTCCGAGCCCGGCGAGGCGGACATCTGGCGCATCTCGTCACGGAACGTCTCCGGGCCATGTGAAGACCTCGGATCCTGGGGCTGCAATGGTCCGATCGAGCTCGACGAGGGCGATTCACCCCCGAAGATCTTCGAGGATCAGTACGACGACCACGGCAACTGGATCGGCCAGCAGGGCTGAACGGGACTTCTTCGTGGTTCAGGTCGTTCAGGGCGCGAGGCGGGCCAGGATCTCGGCGGCGGACTCGTCCCGGCATTCTGCTGTGCGAGTGCCAGCCCAGAGGCTCAGATGCTCCGGATCGCCAGCGGCGCTCGCAGCGGCTCGCAGCGGCGCCGTCATGCGGTTCACCTGCGGATAGCCGACCACCGCCTGATCATCCAGCTCATCGATGAACAGATTGCGCAGCCCTCGCGCCGGACGGCCGGAGAAAGCTCGCGTCACCACGGTCTCGGAACGCCCCGGATCCAGCACCGCCTGTCGGTGCGCCGCGCGGGTGCCTGCCTCTCGTGCGGTGAGGAACTGCGTACCCACCTGCACCAACCGGGCGCCCGCGGCCAGCAGGTCAGCCACGTCCTGCGCCGTCCCCACACCACCGGCGGCGATCAGCGGCGGCACCGTCCCGACGCCGTCGTCTCCACCCGATCCGGGATGGCCGCCCAGCGCCGCGCGCACCGCACCCAGCAGCTCCAGGGTGTCGATCGGCTCCGGCTCATCGTGCATGGAGAGCACCGCTCGGTGCCCACCTGCCTGCTGCCCCTGCACCACCAGCGCATCCGGGCCCAGCGCCGCAGCTCTTCGGGCGCCCGGCACACCCGCCACGCTCAGCACGACGGTGACACCCGCCTCCTGCAGAGCACGCACGGCCGGGGCCTCCGGCAGTCCGAAGGTGAACGACACCGCCGCCGGCGGGTGGGACAGCAGCAGGTCCAGCTTGGCCGGGTAGTCGTCGTCGGACCAGGCCGGCACCTGCGGGACCTCCACACCCAGGGCCTCTGCCGCCGGCCTCAGTGCGAGGCGGTAGCCCTCCAGGGCACCCGGGTCGGCGGCGTCAGGGTCCGGGACGAAGAGATTCACACCCACAGGCAGCAGTCCGGACTCCGTGCGGTCGCCCTCCAGCAGGTCATCCACGTCATCGAGATGCCCGGCCAGGGTCTCGGCGGTGAGGTTCCCCCCGGCCAGCTGTCCGAAGCCGCCGGCCCGGTGCACAGCTGCGGCCAGTGCCGGTGTCGACGGACCTCCGGCCATCGGGGCCTGCACGATGGGGGAGCGGAGCTGGTCCGTCAGTGCCTCGAGGCGTGTGCTCATGTCCCAGAGGCTACTCCTCCGTGACGTCCGACCCCAGCCCGCGGGCTCTCCGGGACCTGTGAGCCCGGTGTGAAGCAGAGGATGCCCACCATGCGCCCACGATGATCACCGCGCAGCCGAGCAGCTGCCACGGGGTCGGGATCTCGCGCAGCACCACGGCGGCGAGTCCGAGGGCGAAGACGCCCGGCAGCAGCAGGAGAGTGCTGGTGGCGGTCTCGGAGATCCCGGTCATGCCTACGTTCAAGCACCAGAAGACCACCACCTGCCCCAGGAAGGCCAGTGCCAGCAGCTTCACCCAGGTGCTCGGTTCCTGCGGCCAGTGAAGCCCGCCGGTCACCAGCGCGGCGAGGCTCGCGGCCGCCCCAGCTGACAGGCACACCAGGGCCAGCACCGTGAAGGGCGCCGGCTTGGCGGTGGCCGGGGCAGTGCGACGGATGACAGCAAGGTAGATAGCATAGGCCGTGCCGGCGGCGAGCCCGGCGAGGACGCCGCCCAGCTGGATGCCGCCGACGTCGAACGCTCCGGCGGTCAGCACCACGCCGAGGAACATCAGCGGGATGATCAGCGCCAGCTGCCGCATCGGCCGAGCTCGTTCCACCAGCCAGGCGATCAGCGGCAGGGCGATGAGCTGGATGTTCAGCAGCACAGTGGCGATGCCGGGTCCGACCAGTCCGATGGAGGTGTTCCAGAGGCTGTAGTCCACTCCGAGTGCGGCTCCGGCCACCAGGGCGCCGACGACAGTTCGGCGCGGCAGCGTGACGCTCCGGTCGATCCGGCGAAGCTCCCAGACCACCATCGGCAGCAGCATCGGGACCGCGAGGAAGCAGCGCAGCGCGGCGATCACGGAGGGATCTGCGGGGATCGTGGAGATCAGCAGCGAGGTCCCGCCCAGGGCTGACGTGCCGGCGATCACCAGCAGCGTGCCCTTCCGTGCAGTGACCATGCGGCCAGTCTCGCACAGGGCCGCAGCCACGATTCAGCCGTCCCCCGTGCCGTCCGGATGGTGGATGGTGCCCCTCAGGCAGGAGGTGTCGAGACAGGCAGGGTCAGGACTTCACGAGCCGTCGAATGGCTTCGGACGCCTCCTTGAGCTTCTCCTCCGCGTCATCGCCTCCAGCCGCCACGGCGCCGGCCACGCAGTGCTTGAGGTGGTCGTCCAGGAGTGCCAGTCCGACGTTCTCCAGCGCTGACGTCATGGCGCTGATCTGGGTGAGGATGTCGATGCAGTAGGTGTCATCCTCGACCATCCGGTGGATTCCGCGTGCCTGCCCCTCGATCCGGCGCAGCCGCGCGAGGTACCGGGACTTGTCTGACATGTACCCGTGGTGGGAATCGTGCGTGTGCGCGCCGTGCTTGCCCTCGGCGGGGGCGTGGCTCTCGGCCGGTGCATCGGCCGCCGTCGTCTCGCTCATGGCTCATGGCCTCCTTATGCTGTGAAGTGTACCGGAGGAGGGTATGCAAATGTACCCCCTAGGGGTATAGTCGACGGTATCGGAGCACCGCCCCGTCCTCATCACCGAAGGAGCATCATGTCCACCACGCTGAGCTACTCCGTCACCGGAATGACCTGCGCCCACTGCGAGAACGCCGTGCGCCAGGAGGTCGAGGCTCTCCAGGGTGTCCAGAGCGTCGAGGTCAGCGCCGCACGAGGCAGCCTCCGCCTGGACGTGGAGGACCCCCAGAAGGTCACCGACGACGCCGTCGTCGCCGCCGTGGACGAGGCCGGCTACCAGGCGGTGCGCACCGCATGACGTCGGAGACCGAGGTACCCCACGGCGACGCATCAGGGCAGTCGGAGCCTGCAGAGCGCATCGAGCTCGCGATCGGCGGGATGACCTGCGCCTCCTGCGCGAACCGCGTGGAGAAACGGCTGAACCGCATGGAGGGAGTGACTGCGTCGGTCAACTATGCCACCGAAAAAGCCTGGGTCAGCGCCGACGACGTCACGGACCGTCAGGAGCTCGTGAAGTCCCTCATCGCCGCGGTGGAGAAGACCGGCTACACCGCTGAGATCCCCGTCCGGCAGGACGCCGAGGAGGAGGGCCGAGTTGATCGCGAGCTGCGTGGCATCCGGCTCCGCCTGCTGGTGGCCGCCGTGCTCAGTGCGCCCGTCGTCGTCTGGGCCATGGTCCCGGCCACCCAGTTCGACGGCTGGGGCTGGGCCTCACTGGCGCTCAGCCTGCCTGTGGTGCTCTGGGCCGGCTGGCCCTTCCATCGTGCCGCGGCGCTCAATGCTCGTCACGGCATGGCCACCATGGACACGCTCATCTCCCTGGGTACCCTGGCTGCGCTGATCTGGTCGCTCTACGCTCTGGTGTTCGGCACCGCCGGAGACCCCGGCATGCGCCACGAGTTCAGCCTCTTCCCCGAGCATGTCGACGGTGCCGCCAACATCTACCTCGAGGTGGCCACCGCCGTCACCGCCTTCCTCTTGCTCGGCCGCTATCTGGAGAAGCGCTCCAAGCGTCAGGCCGGGGCCGCACTGCGGTCACTGCTGCGGATGGGTGCCAAGGAGGTCTCAGTGCTGCGGGAGGATCAGGAGATCCGCATCCCGGTGGAGCAGCTCGACGTCGGCGACGAGTTCATCGTCCGCCCGGGGGAGAAGGTCGCCACGGACGGCGAGATCCTCCACGGCGTCTCAGCGATCGACATGTCCATGCTCACCGGGGAGTCCCTTCCCGTCGAGGTGGCTCCCGGAGGCTCGGTCGCCGGTGCCACCGTCAACACCTCCGGTCGGCTGGTGGTGCGCGCCACCCGCGTCGGCGCCGACACCCAGCTGGCCCAGATGGCTCGCCTGGTCGAGGAGGCGCAATCCGGTAAGGCCGAGGTCCAGCGCCTCGCCGACCGCATCTCGGGCGTCTTCGTGCCCGTGGTGCTCGGCGTCGCCGTCCTCACCCTTGTTGCCTGGATGCTGCTCGGAAACCCGGTGGAGGCCGGATTCACCGCCGCCGTCGCGGTGCTCATCATCGCCTGCCCCTGCGCGCTGGGCCTGGCCACCCCCACGGCGCTGCTGGTCGGCACCGGCCGCGGGGCCCAGCTGGGGATCCTCATCAAGGGTCCTGAGGTCTTGGAGTCCTCCCGCACCATCGATGCCGTGGTTCTGGACAAGACCGGCACCGTCACCACCGGCTCCATGCGGCTGACCGCTGTGCACTCCGCACAGGGTGCGGAGGTGACGAGCGACGGTGACCGGACCAAGGTGGACCACGCGGAGGCCGATGGTCAGCTGCTCCGGCTGGCCGGGGCCCTGGAGGCATTCTCCGAGCACCCCATCGCCCGGGCGGTGGCCGCCGCCGCTCGCGAGACCCACGGCGTCCGCAGCGGCTCGTTGCCGGAGGTCGAGGACTTCCGCAGCCATCAGGGTCGAGGGGTCTCGGGACGCGTCGACGGCCGGAAGGTCGCCGTGGGCCGGCGCAGCTTCCTCACCGAGTGCTCCGTGGAGCTGCCATCGGAGGTCCTGGACATGTCCGCCGCCGTCGAACGCGACGGCCGCACTCCCGTGATGGTCGCCGTCGACGGTTCCTTCGCCGGCGTGCTGATCGTCGCCGACGCCGTGAAGGAGACCTCGCCGGAGGCTGTGGCCCAGCTGCGGGAGCTCGGGCTGATGCCGGTGCTGCTCACCGGTGACAACGCTGGCACCGCCCAGCGCGTGGCCGAGGAGGTCGGCATCGCCGAGGTCATCGCCGAGGCGCTGCCGGAGGACAAGGTCGAGGCCGTCAAGCGCCTTCAGCGGCAGGGGCGGACGGTCGCCATGGTGGGAGACGGTGTCAACGACGCCGCCGCCCTGGCCCAGTCGGACCTCGGCATCGCGATGGGTGCCGGCACCGACGTCGCCATCGACGCCGCTGACATCACCATCATCCGAGGCGATCTGCGCAGTGTGGCCGATGCCGTCAGGCTCTCCCGGAAGACCTTCACCACGATCCGTTCCAACCTGTTCTGGGCCTTCCTCTACAACACGGCGGCGATCCCGCTGGCCGCTCTCGGGCTGCTCAATCCCATGCTCGCAGGTGCGGCGATGGTGCTCTCCTCGCTCTCCGTGGTGGGCAACAGTCTGCGCCTGCGCGGCTTCCGTGGTCTCGCGCGCTGAGACGACACCCTCGTCACAGAAGGTTTCGTCATTGCGGGGTTCGCTAAATGGCGTCTAGTCTGGTGAGGCGAACCTTCCCTGTGGTGTCCGAGTGATCCTGCAGGTGCCCCGTCAGATGGAGGAGTCCATGAGCGCCCAGCCGGTCGACGTCGCCGAGGAACGGCCCGCCCGTCCGCAGATCCGCGCAGTCCCGGACGCCGAGAAACCTGCCGCCGACGTCGACGTCCGCGAGTTTCCTCCGACCCGTGCCTTCCGCACCACGGTGACCGCCGTCCTCGCGCTCAGCCCGCATTTCACCCGCGTCACGCTGAGTGCCGATGACCTGCGACACTTCCACCCCGGTGGGCTCGATCAGCGCATCAAGGTCTTCCTCCCGCGTGAGGACGGCGAGTACCCGGAGATCGGGCTGTTCGCCGACCCTGCGCCGAGCATCATGGAGTGGTACCACCGCTGGCGGGACCTGGACGAGGCCGAGCGCAACCCCATCCGCACCTACACGGTCCGCGCCATCCGCCCCGAGCAGGCGGAGATCGACATCGACTTCGTCGTCCACGGCACCGAGGGCCCGGCCTCCGCCTGGGCCAGCACCGTCTGCCCGGGCGACGAGCTGATCGTCATCGGCCCCGACGCCCGCGCCGAGGAGCACGGCGGGGGCATCGAGTGGAACCCCGGCACCGCCCGGGACGTCCTGCTCGCCGGTGACGAGACCGCCGTGCCCGCCATGTGCGCGATCCTCGAATCGCTGCCGGAGGGCATCACCGGTGAGGCCTACCTGGAGGTTCCCAGCAGCGCCGACGCCCTCGACGTCGAGACTCGCTGCGGGGTCACCATCCACTGGATCGGCCGCGACGGGGCACCGTTGGGGGAGAAGCTCACGGCCGCGGTCAGCGACTGGGCCCGCCGCCGCGCGGAGATCTTCGCCGAGCGGCAGGCCGCCTGCGAGCCGGCCCGCACCGCCGTCGGCGCTCCCGAGGGCGGAGAGCTCCCCGAGGTGGACGAGGACGCCGTGCTGTGGGAGGTGGCCGAACCGGACGGCTTCCGCGAATACGCATGGCTGGCGGGAGAGGCGGGAGTCATCACCACACTGCGCCGCCACCTGGTCAAGGGCATCGGCATGAGCCGCAAGCAGGTCTCGTTCATGGGCTACTGGAAGAGGGGCCGCGCCAGCGCCTGAGCGGTCCGCCGGGCCGGTGCGCTCCCTCGGGCGCACGGCGCGAGCCACCGAGGCGCCAGGCGTGGGACACTGGTGTCGATGTCGACTTCATCGAACACCCCGCAGACGCCGCGCGCCACCGAGCAGTCGAGCCCTGCCCGTCAGGACGAGGCTCGTCCCCAGGTCATCCCCAAGCCTGAGGGCTGGATGCAGCCGATGGGCCCTGACGGCCGTCCCCAGCTGCAGTTCGCCCAGTCCAAGCGGGTCAAGCAGCCGCCGCAGCACCTGGCCGACATGACCCTGCCGGAACGCATCCAGCGGGCCAAGGAGCTCGGCTATCCCGGCTTCCGCGCCAAGCAGCTCTCCGTGCATTACTTCCAGCACTACACCTCGGACCCGGCGCAGATGACCGACCTGCCGGCCGGCACCCGCGATGAGCTGGTCAACGAGTTCCTGCCCCCGCTGCTCACCGAGGTCCGGCGGCTGCGCACCGATGACGGCGCCACCATCAAGTTCCTGTGGCGGCTCTTCGACGGTGCCCTGGTCGAGTCGGTGCTCATGCGGTACCGCAACCGCATCACCCTGTGCATCTCCTCCCAGTGCGGCTGCGGGATGAACTGTCCGTTCTGCGCCACCGGCCAGAACGGTCTGACTCGCAATATGTCCACCGGCGAGATCGTCGACCAGATCGTCCAGGCCAATCGCGCGATCGTCGCTGGGGAGCTGGATGCCCCCACCGCGGCAGAGATCGCCGAGGAGGCCGACCACGCCGGACTGGGCGAGGAGGCCGAGTTTGCCGGGGAAGTCGAACGCACCGGCCCTCAGCGCGTCTCCAACATCGTCTTCATGGGCATGGGAGAGCCGCTGGCCAACTACAAGCGGGTCATGAACGCGGTCCACCGCATGGTCGACGACGCCCCCGAAGGGCTGGGCATGAGCGCCCGCGGCATCACCATCTCCACCGTGGGCCTGGTGCCGGCGATCCGTAAGCTTGCTGCTGAGGACCTGCCGATCACCTTCGCGCTGAGCCTCCACGCTCCCGACGACGAGCTGCGCGATGAGCTGATCCCGGTGAACTCTCGGTGGAAGGCTGATGAGGCCATCGACGCGGCCTACGAGTACTACGAGAAGACCGGACGTCGGGTCTCCATCGAATACGCGCTGATCAAGGACATGAACGATCACGGGTGGCGCGCGGATCTGCTGGCGGACAAGCTCAATGCCCGCGGCCGCGGCTGGGTCCATGTGAACCCGATCCCGTTGAACCCCACGCCCGGTTCGATCTGGACATCCTCAGAGCCTGACATCACCCGGGAGTTCATCGCCCGGCTGGAGGCCAAGGGAGTGCCCACCACCTTGCGGGACACCCGTGGCAAGGAGATCGACGGTGCCTGCGGGCAGCTCGCCGCCTCGGAGGACTGACCTCCCGCTCCCACTGCGGCACCTCTTGCGTTGGCTCCGCGGTGTGGGCCCTTCTCAGCGCTGACAGCGCTCGAAAAGGGCCCACACCGCGGAGCCAACGTCGTCTGCGGACCGTTAGGCTGGCGGGCATGAAACCGTCGCAGCGCTCCGAGGTCCCCGGCTTCCAGGTGATGAGCATCCTGGCGAAGATCGACTCCCTGCGGGCGCAGGGCCGCGACGTCGTCTCACTCACCGCCGGCGAACCCGGCTCGGGCGCCCCGCCGGCGGTCAACCGCGCGGCCGCCCTGATCCACGCCCAGGACACTGTGCTGAACTACAGCGCAGCATTGGGCATCCGGCCGCTGCGCGAGGCAGTGGCCGCCCACTGCGTGGACTGGTATGGGGCCGAGGTCGATGCCGACCGCATCGCCATCACCACGGGCTCCTCCGGGGCGTTCATGCTGAGCTTCCTCGCGGCCTTCGACGTCGGCGACCGGGTGGCCCTCGCGCGCCCTGGCTATCCGGCCTACCGGAACATCCTGGCCAGCCTGGGCATCGAGGTCGTGGACCTGGACTGCGGCCCCGAGGTCCGCTTCCAGCCGACGGTGGAGCTGCTTGAGGATGCGGTGGCCCAGGGCGGTCCGATCGCAGGACTCATCCTGGCCTCCCCGGCGAACCCCACCGGCACCATGATCGGCCGTGAGGAGCTCGACTCGCTGGTGGCATGGTGCCGCGAGCGGGAGGTGCAGCTCATCAGCGACGAGATCTACCACGGCATCACCTATGCCGAAGCAGGAGCGGAGACCGTCGCTGCGCGCGAGGCCTCCGCCGGCCCACCTTCCCCCGGGGTGAGCGCGCTGGAGCTCACGGATGAGGCCGTCGTCGTGTCCTCCTTCTCCAAGTACTGGGGCATGCCGGGCTGGCGGCTGGGCTGGGCGGTGCTGCCCGAGCACCTGGTGGATCCGATCTCTCGGCTGGCCGGCAATGTCTCGCTGTGCCCGCCGCACGGCTCGCAGCTGGCCGCCGTGGAGGCGTTCAGCACGGAGTCGATGGCCTTCGCCGCCTCCCAGGTGGAGCATTACGCCGCCGCTCGCCAGCAGGTGCTGGACCGGCTGCCGGAGCTCGGCTGGGGCGAGGTGGCGCCCGCCGACGGGGCGTTCTATGTGTATGCGCACATCGGCGAGCACCTCGCGCAGTTCCGGGACGCCCAGGCCTACTGCCAGGCCGTCCTGGAGCAGGCCGGGGTGGCGATCGTCCCCGGCACGGACTTCGACCCGGTGGCCGGACATGAATGGGTGCGTCTCTCCCTGGCACCCGGCCCGGAGGCCGTGGCCCGCGGGCTGGATCGGATCGTCGCCTTCCACCGCGGCTGAGGAGCTGCGCGACGCTCCGCGCCCGGATCACGTCATGGTGCCCGGCGCCAGAGGGCCGTCCACTGCTCCGCAGTCAGATGGGAGGGCGTTGCGTCGCGCCGGACCCCTGCCGATCCCAGAAGCGGGCCGACCTCCCGGCGGGAGATCCGCAGGCCTCGCTGCAGGATCTGGCCCATCCCGTGCCCCGAAGCGGTGAAGGCCCCGTGCACGAATCCGGCGTATCCCTTCCGGTCCTTCCAGGGAATCAGCGGCCGTTCGCGACGCGAGATCGTGAGGATCCCGGCGTCGACGCTGGGCCGCGGCCGGTACGCCGCGGCAGGGATCCGACCGCCCAGGCCGAATTCGTAGTACGGCGCCCACTGGGCGGTCATCATCGAGGAGCCGCCGACGCCGGCACGGCGCCGCGCGACCTCCCACTGAGTGATCAGGACCGCCTCCTCCCAGCTGGAGTCATGCAGCAGACGCCGCAGGATGGACGTGGTCAGGTGGAAGGGCAGGTTCCCGACGACGACATGCGGCTCCCGCGGCAGCCGGTGCCGCAGGAAGTCTCCCTCGAGCACGCGGGTGCGCCTGCCCACACGGGACTGCAGGCGCCGGACCATCCGAGGATGGATCTCGACGGCGGTGATGGGACGTCCGAATCTCTGCATCGGAAGGGTCAGAGCCCCTTCGCCGGGCCCGATCTCCAGGATGGGCCCGTGGGTGCGGGCGACGAGATCCACCACGGAGCGGATGGAGCGAGGGTCGGTGAGGAAGTTCTGGCCGTTCTCATGACGGCCGTGGGTGAAGGTGTGCACAGTTGATCTCCGGGAGGTGAAGGGACCACCCGGGCAGCACGACGTGCCGCCCAGCATGACGTTCAGCTGAGGCGGCGGGAGCAGCAGACAGTTGCTCGGCGCGGGATCGCAGGAGTCGGCGGCCTGGTCGCGACGGTGCCCACAGTGGGTGCGCGTGCGCGCGGGCAGGCGGAGATCACCGGTGATCCGGCGGGAGGAGAGAACCTCGAGGGAGGCGGCGCTCAGATCAGCGCCGGGCGCGAGAAGATCGCGCCGACATCTCGAGGGGTCAGCTGCTCATCGCCGCTGAGCCCGTACGGGGACGGGCCACGGCGATGATGTAGATGGCGTTGAAGGAACCCATGGGCATGAGAATAGCAGAGCGTCAGTGCTCAGGAGCAGCTGCGGCGATCCGCCGTTGGCTCCACCCCGCTCAGCCTTGGGAGGCGGTCTCTGCGGTGTTGAACATCCAGGTGACGCCGAAGCGGTCCTTCAGCATCCCGAACCGGTCTCCCCAGGGCGCGGCCTCCAACGGCATGAGCACCTCGGAGTGCTCGCTGAGCCCGGTCCACCACCGTTCGAGCCGGGTGTTCTCGGCGGCGTCGGGCTCGCCCACGCTCAGCGCGAGGGTGCCCAGCCCGTTGCTCTGCATCCCGGGCGGCAGGTCCGCGGCCATCACGTGCAGTCCGCGGTCCACGAACAGCGAGCCGTGCATGATGTGGTCCTTGGTGTCGTCCTCGGCACCCATGCCCTCGGCATAGGTCAGGGTGCTCAGCTCGCCGCCGAGGATCGAGTGGTACAGCTCGAGCGCCTCCCGGGCCGTGCCGGGGAGTTGAAGGTAGGGGGTCAGAGCGACGGCCATGTTGATGCCTTCCACGAGGTGGCGCCCTGTCGGCGGGCGCGCCAGATGATGGGTGGGTGTCGGACGCCCGACGTAGGCGGGCGCCTGCCGGGCCGAGGTCCGGATGGCGTGCCGAGGGACGTGAGCGGGTCGACGTCGCCCATCGTGCTCCTCCTGCTCACCCCAGGGGAAGCCTTCGTGCCCGAAGGGCTCAGGGGAGTCAGGAGGTGCTGCTGGCCGCCTGGATGCGGATCTCGAGTCCAGCGATGAGCAGGTCCAGGCCGAAGTCGTACTCGGCCTCCACGTCCTCCGCCGGGGCCTCCGCGGCGTCCCCGGGTCCGGGCGGCGGGGCGGCGCCGGGGACGTACTCTCCCGTCTGCACGAGCGGGGCCACATGAGGGAAGCGCTTCTCGGTGATGACCTCGCGCAGCTGATCGACACCCTCCTCGGAGACCCGCAGCTCACCTTCGTCGGCCAGCGAGAGCTCCAGCTCCACCATGGAGGCGACATGCTGGGAGACCACCAGGATGATGCCGATCTTCTCATCCCGGCTCAGCGGCAGGGACACCATGGCGGCGAGGCCGAGGTCAGCTATACGCACGGAGTTGGGCATGAGCACCGAGGCCTGCCCTCGGGGGATCTCGAGCAGCCAGGAGTGGGTTCGCCACGCTTCCCGGAGGAGCGAGGCCCACTGGCGCAGCGCCTGCCGCCAGTCGGGGGAGAGGCGGACCTTCTCGGGCAGCTGCGCACCGGCGTCACCCATCAGGCGCAGCAGCTCATCCTTGCCGGAGACATAGCGGTAGAGCGACATCGTGGTGAACCCCAGGGATTTCGCCACGGCCTGCATGGTGACCGCACTCAGCCCGTCGGCGTCGGCGATCTCCATCGCGGCGGCGACGATCCGCTCGTGGCTCAGTCCGCGACTGGGGCCGCGCTGGGGCGTCTCCTGCATCCCCCAGGCCACGGCGACGGCGCGGGGGAGCCCGGTCTCTGTGGTGTCGGCCATGCGCGCATTCTCTCACCTGGACGGCGCGCGACCCAGGCATGACTGTGTACGGACTACACTGTGTATGGCATACTCGGTATATGCGATACACGGAACACCCTCATGAAGCGCCCCCTGACAGCACGACACCGCTGATCCAGATCTCCGGGCTGACCAAGAACTACGGGCGGCAGCGGATCCTGGACGGGTTGGACCTCACCCTCCGGCCGGGAGTCCACGCACTGCTGGGCCCGAACGGCGCCGGCAAGACCACCTTGGTCAACATCCTGTCCACCCTCATCCCACACGACGCCGGCCAGGTCCGTGTGCTCGGCCTCGACCCCGCCACAGACCGCCGCCGGATCCAGCGGCTCATCTCACTGACCGGTCAGCACGCCGCCGTCGACGAGAGCCTGACCGGTTGGGAGAACATGCTGCTCATGGGCCGGCTCTTCGGGCTGAGGAAGGACCGGGCCAGGGCCCGCGCCGAGGCCCTGCTGGCCCGATTCGAGCTCACCGAAGCCGCAGGGCGTCGGGCCAGCACCTACTCCGGAGGGATGCGCCGCAAACTGGACATCGCGGCCGGCCTCATCCCCGAACCGCGGCTGATGTTCCTGGACGAGCCCACCACCGGCCTGGACACGCGCAGCCGGCAGGCCCTGTGGGATGAGATCACAGCGCTCGCGGAGCAGGGCACATCGGTGTTCCTCACCACCCAGTATCTGGAGGAGGCTGATGTGCTGGCCGATCAGATCGTGGTCCTGCACGCCGGGAAGATCGTCGCCGGCGGCACCGCCGAGCAGCTGAAGGCCCGCGTCGGCGGCTCCACCATCGAACTGCGCGACGCCGCCGGCCACGTCCTGGAGGAGATCCCCACCGGCGGGGAGGTCGACGACGTCGCCCGAACCCTTCGGGAGGTCGCGGCCCGTCGGCCGGAGCTGCGCGTCACCGTCCGTCGTCCCACCCTCGATGAGGTCTTCCTCCAGCTCACCGGTGCCGACGACCGGCCCGGCGGCGGTGCCGACACGGCGCACCACCCCCACCATGAGGAGGTTCCGGCATGACCACGCTGACTCAGGAGCGGCACCGCACGGCTCCGCTCCCAGACGATGACGGCGGCGCACCCGGTGCCGGGCTGCTCAGCAGCATCGGCCTGTTCACCCTGCGCAGCCTGCGGCATTCTTTCCGCGACGCCGAATCCGTGCTGATGGCCGTGCTGCTGCCGGTGATGCTGATGCTCGTCTTCACCTTCGTGCTGGGCGAGTCGATGGCGGTCGGTGATGGCACCCGCGCCGACTATCTGGCCTTCGTACTGCCCGCGATCGCCCTGACCACCGCCGGATTCGGCGCCTCCTACACTGCCGTCGTCGTCAGCAACGACGTCACCACCGGTTTCATGGACCGGCTGCGGACCATGCCCTTTCCCGCGGTGAGCGTGCTGCTAGGGCACACGGTCTCCTCGATGGTCCGGAACCTGCTCGCCACCTCCGTGGTGCTCCTGCTGGCGTTCGCGCTGGGGTTCCGCACGGAGGCGAGCGCGCTGGAGCTGGTGGCAGCGGTCGGTCTCATCGCGATGTGGATCCTGGTGATCACCTGCGTCTTCGCCCTGCTGGGGCTGGTCTCCGGGTCCGCGGAGGCGGCCAACGGCTACGGCTTCATCCTGTTGTTCCTTCCCTACGTCTCCAGCGGCTTCGCTCCGGTGGAGTCCATGCCGAGCTGGCTCCAGGGATTCGCCGGGCACCAGCCGATGACGCCGATCATCGACGCTTCCCGGGCTCTGATCACCGGGGGCGAGGTCGGCTCGGACTGGTGGATCGGGACACTGTGGTGCATCGGCTTCATCGTCCTCTCGGTGTGGATGACGGCGGTGGTCTTCCCACGGAAGGTCGCGCGCTGAGGATCGGTCCGGGAGGCGAGCCCTGCACAACGGGGTGCGACTCAGCGAGGATGGACCCGTGCAGATCATGATCCTTCCCGACTCCGCGGCCATCGGCGTGTGGGCCGCAGGCCACATCATGCGCCGGCTCGCCGACCGTCGACTGCGGGTTCTGGGCGTGGCCACCGGATCCTCCCCGCTGCCGGTCTACGACGCACTCGCTCTGCGCCTTCCACGCTCGGGAGGCAGGAACGTTCGTGCGGACCCCGAGTCAGATAAGGATGCACGGGCAGAGGCGAGTCTGAGGAGCCTGACGGCCTTCGCTCTGGACGAGTATGTCGGGATCTCCCCGGACCGGCCTGAGAGCTACCACGCCGTCATCCGGGGGGAGGTCACCGAGAAGCTCGGGCTGGACCCCGCGCGGGTGCATGTCCCGGACGGCACGGCGGGGGACCTGGAGAAGGCCTGCCGTGAGTACGAGCAGCTGATCGCCGAGGCCGGGGGAGTGGACCTGCAGATCCTCGGCATCGGTGCGACCGGCCATCTGGGGTTCAACGAGCCGTCATCCTCGTTCAGCTCCCGCACGCGGGTCAAGACGCTCGCCCCGCAGACTCGGCGGGACAACGCCCGCTTCTTCGCCTCGGAGGAGCAGGTGCCGCTGCACTGCGTCACCCAGGGGCTTGGCACCATCATGGAGGCCTCCGAGCTGCTGCTGGTCGCTTACGGGGAGCACAAGGCTCCGGCGGTGGCCCGCGCGGTGGAGGGGCCGCTGACCAGCATGTGCCCGGCTTCGATCATCCAATGGCATCAGGACGCCGTCGTGCTGCTCGACGAGGCGGCCGCCTCGCAGCTGGAGCATCTGGACTACTACCGGCATGTCCAGGAGCACGACCTGCTGCCCGACCAGGACTGATCGTCCGGGACGGCCGGCGTCCACGGCGGTGTCAGCTCGTGGCGGCGAACTCCCGTGCCAGCTGGGCCGCCAGACCCGTGTACTGGGCAGGGGTGAGCTCCTTCAGGCGCGCCTCCGCGGCAGGGCTCAGGCCGAGCCCGGTGACGAACTCCTCGAGCTTCTCGGCGTCCACGCGACGCCCGCGGGTCAGCTCCTTGAGCCTCTCGTAGGGGTTCGCCATGCCCTCGGTGCCGGCGATGGCCTCGGCCCGCATCACGGTCTGGATGGCCTCGCCGAGCACCTCCCAGTTGGCGTCGAGGTCGGCGGCGATGGTCTCCTCGGCGACGGCGAGCTGCGTGAGCCCCTTGGTCACATTGCTCAGCGCGAGCACCGAGTGGCCGATGCTGGTGCCGATGTTGCGCTGCCCGGAGGAGTCGGTGAGGTCCCGCTGCCACCGCGACTCCACGAGCGTGGCGCCCAGCGAGTCGAGGAGCGCGTTGGAGATCTCCAGGTTGGCCTCGGCGTTCTCGAAGCGGATCGGGTTCACCTTGTGCGGCATCGTCGACGAGCCTGTGGCGCCGGCGACGGGGATCTGGCGGAAGAACCCGATGGAGATGTAGGACCAGATGTCCACACACAGACCGTGCAGGATGCGGTTGAACCGGGCGATGTCCGCGTAGAGCTCGGCCTGCCAGTCATGGGACTCGATCTGGGTGGTCAGCGGGTTGAACGTGAGGCCCAGCTTCTCCACGAAGCGCTGGGCCAGCGCGGGCCAGTCGAGACCGGGGGCGGCGGCCAGGTGCGCGGCGTAGGTGCCGGTGGCGCCGTTGATCTTGCCCAGGTGCTCCTGAGCCTCCACGCGGCGGAGCTGCCGGGTCAGCCGGTGGACGAAGACGGCGATCTCCTTGCCCAGCGTGCTCGGAGTGGCGGGCTGACCGTGGGTGCGGGAGAGCATCGGCACCTCGGCGGCCTCGGCGGCCAGGTCGCCCAGGCCCTTCAGGGCCGTGCGCGCGGCCGGCAGCCACACCTGCTCGACGGCGTCACGGATGCCCACCGCGTAGCTGAGGTTGTTGATGTCCTCGCTGGTGCAGGCGAAATGCACCAGAGGTGTCAGCTCGGCCAGGCCGAGGGCGTCCAGCCGACGGGCGATGAAGTACTCCACGGCCTTGACGTCGTGGACAGTCTCGGCCTCGATGGCGGCCAGCTCGGCCACCTCCTCCGGACCGAAGCCCGTGACGATGCCGCGCAGTCCGGCGACCTGCTCCTCGCTCAGGCTCGGCAGCCCCTCCAGCGCCTGCTCGGCGCAGAGATGAATGAACCACTCCACCTCCACATGGATGCGGTTGCGGTTCAGCGCAGCCTCGGAGAGGTGGTCGATCAGCGGCGCGACGGCGGAGCGGTAGCGGCCGTCGAGGGCGCCGAGTGCGATCTGCGGCTCAGCCGCCGCGAGGCTGACGCGGTCCTGGTGAGCGGACAGTGGCGTGGACACGGCAGGGAAGGAGACAGAGTTGGCCATGGCTGACATTCTTCCACGACTCGCGCACCCCGGTGCAGGAGCTGTTCCTCCACAGAGAGCCCGTCCAGACCGTGACATGCCCGGACTGTCCACAGAGGTTCTCCGTAGCGAGCGAGGAGCCGGGCAGGAGCATAGCGTCGGAGCCATCACCGTGGTCATCACCGTGGTCGCCGTCATCGGCGGAGCGTCCCGCCCCTGGGGGCCGTCCGCTCTGCCGCCGCGTCGGCTGCCCTGCCCCGAGGAGCTTCCGTGTTCAGCGCAGCCGCCGCACACCTGGACCGCACCGCCGCGATCTACGACGGCGTGGCCGTGAGATACCAGCGCGCCGCAGACCAGGGCACCGGTCATCGCGCCCAACTGGTCCTGGCACGCGACGTCGTGCAGTGGAACTCCCAGGCGGGGGACGCGTTTCGGGCGGTGCTGGACCTCCTGGTGAGCGACAGCACCGCGGTCCAGGAGGAGGCCGCCGCCCTGGCCGGTGAGGCCACCGCCATCGCGGGGGCCCTTCGTGAGTGGGCTCAGGTGGGCCGCAGCCTCGCGGCCGTCCTGGAGGTGATCACCGGTGCCGATGTGGCAGGCGCGGCGGGGGAGATCCTGCTGCGGCGGGCGCGTGCTGCGGTCGAGGACGTCACCTCCCTGGTGAGCTTCATCCAGGACTACGGAGGCCTGCCCGCCGGCCTCCGGGAGGCCGTCTCCGAGGTCCTGCATTCGGACTGAGACCTGCCGCACCACAGCTCGCCGCAGAATGTCATCGGCTGCACCTGTCTCCTCGCCCGGACCTGTCTGGTCCGACCACCGTCCCTCAGGAGTCACCATGGATCCCTCGTCCCTGAAGCCCACGATCACCGGACCGCTTGTTCCGGGGCCGACCCACCCCGGATCATTCACCACCCAGGTCACGGGCGGTCCGACCTGGACGGAGGTCTTCTGGGAGACGCTCATGGAGTCGGCGGCGCATCTGTCCCGTGCACGCGAGATCTCCGACGCCCAGTCGTCCGACATCGCCGCCAACAACACGCTGCTGATGACCCCGCTGGCCGCGGCTCCGCATTGGCGCATCCCGCTGCTGGGCGTGCGTGGGGTGGTCCTGGCCGGCCGGATCGTCCTCGTCGGCGAGATGGTCCAGGCCTATCTGCACGGGGTCCAGACATGCCATGACGCGTACCGTGACGCGGAGTCGCTGGTCCGTCGCTGGCTGCAGCTCGCGCGCCTCCTCGAGGAGACCCCCTACGTCGTGGGGCAGGGAGTCCAGGGGGACACCGGGCTGGTCGGCGACTGGGCGCGCAGCGTCGGGGTGCTGGGCGGCAGGGAAGCGATGCGGGTGCTGATGCTCACGCTCTCCCGGGGTCGTTCAGGTCTCGGGGGTGCGGGCAGGCAGGGGCTCGGCAAGGCCTGGGATCGGGCCTCGAGCACCGGCTTCCTGGCGATCGAGGCGCTGAAGGAGAACGACGGCCTGAGCACCTACGAGATGGACCGGCACCTGCTGGAGCTGCGTGGTGAGACCGGCCGGTTCATCCATGAAGGAGACGGCACCCTGCATTCCTGGTACGCGCAGATGCAGGAGGTCCCGTCGCAGGGCGACCTGGCTGTCACCTCGGTCGCCGACGACGACGGCGGCACCACGTATCTGGTCCACCTTCCGGGTCTGGACATGGATGTGACAGACATGAACCGCGAGGATGGGCGGGGTTATCTGGGGCTGGTCGACGCCGTGTTCAACGACGCCGAGCAGGTCAGCGAGGCGGTGGACCAGGCGCTGCAGGCCGTCGGAGCCGAGGAGGGGGACGCCGTCGCCCTCTCCGGCTACAGCCTGGGCGGGATCGGCGCGTCCAATGTGGTGCGCAACGGCCGGCTGGGGCAGAAGTACAACCTGCTCGCCGCCACGAGCCTCGGGGCCCCGGGGCAGCAGGGGAGCTACCCTCCGGGGACGCAGACCTCCACGACCCACATCCAGGATCGCCGTGATCCCGTCCCGCACATCCTCGGGGAGCACCAGGGCACCGGAGTGAACCGACAGGTGATCGATGTCGCCCACCACAACGAGGATCTCGACCTCGAGGGCCTGTCCCTGTTCGGCGATGCCCATTCCTATGAGCACTACCTGGACATCGTCGAGGAGCTCGAGGCGGACCCGGAGGAGCATCTCGGCGAAGACGGTGACACGCTCCTGCGTGACTTCGCGGCGCTCTACGACGGCGAGGCGGAGACCGTCGTCTTCGAGACCGGGTGGAAGGAGGACCCAGATCACGAGGTGCACCACCCCTTCCAGAAGGAGTTCTGGGAGGAGCCCGATCTCGAAGAGATCATGCAGGAATCCCTGGACGGCCTGGGCATGTCACGCATCGGGGACGTGTTCGGGCCGCTGACCTCAGTCTATCCTCCGACGGCTGCTGAGGCCGGCTCCACCGGGAAGGCGCCGGAAGTCACGGCGGCCGAGGGCGCGCACGAGGTGAGAAGTCCTCTGGCGCAGGAGACCACCACGGCACAGGAGAGCACCCCTGGGCAGGAGGACAGGTCGGGGCAGGAGGGCAGGCCGGGGCGGGAGGCTCAGCCGCTGCCTTCAGGTGTCATGGGGCCGCGCGTGCGGGGACCGGGCCATCCGGATCTCGACACCCCGAATCTCGACACCCCGAATCTCGACACCCCGAACCTGGACACCCCGGGGAGCCCGTGGGCGGAGGTGGAGATGCCGGTTCATGCCCACGGGGCGCAGAGCCGGTGAGCAGGGCCGGTGAGCAGGGCCCGCAGCGGCGTCAGGCCGGTCGAGCGGCCGGTGTCATCAGAAAACGGTTCAGCAGGGCAGAGACCACCGCGACGATGACGGCGCCGAGGATGGCATCCCAGAAGAAGGAGTCCACCACGAAGCTCATCGGGAAGAAGGAGGTGACCCAGGCGGTGAGCATGAGCATCGCCGCGTTGATGACCACCGCGAACAGGCCGAGGGTCAGGCAGGTGATCGGCATCGCGAGCAGGGAGAGGACCGGTTTGATCACGGCGTTGATGATGCCGAAGACCGCGCCGACGAACAGGTAGGCCAGCAAGGTCATTCCGATCTCGTCTCCGACGCCCTGGACACCGATTCCGGGCAGGAGGAGAGCTGCTGCGCCCAGAGCGCAGGCATTGAGCACGATCGCCAGTAGGATTCTCACGAGGACGATCATCTCATGACAGAGATGAGAGAACCCTGAGAGGACCATGCCATCCATGAGCACCACTGACCACGACGCCGCCCGTGCGGCTCACGGGCTGACCCGCAGCGTCGCGGGCTCGGTCACTCCGCGTCCCGCGCTGTCACTGCTCCCGGTCTATGCCGCGGGGAAGCCCCCTCGCCCGGCCGAGGGCCTCACGCCCTACAAGCTCTCCTCCAACGAGAACCCGCTGGGCCCCGTGCCCGCGGTGGAGCAGGCGCTCGCAGAGGTGGACACCGTCCATCGATACCCGAACCCGGGCGCCGAGGCGCTGCGGGCCGTGCTCGCCGAGACTCTCGAGGTGCCGGAGGAAGACATCGTCACGGGCACCGGGAGCCTCGGCGCCCTCACCCAGATCATCAACGCCTTCGCGGGCACCGGCCCCGACGGAGCGGCCGATGAGGTGCTCTACGCCTGGCGGTCCTTCGAGGCCTACCCGATCGTCGTGCGCACGGCCGGGGCGCGGGACGTGGCCGTCCCCGTCACCGAGGACGGCCGGCACGACCTCCCCGCGATGCTCGCCGCCATCACCGACCGCACACGGGTGATCCTGCTGTGCACCCCCAACAACCCGACCGGCCCGGCGCTGAGGCATCAGGAGGTGGTCGACTTCCTGGCCCAGGTTCCGCGCGACGTCGTCGTCGTGATCGACGAGGCCTACCAGGAGTTCTTGCGCATCGACGATCCGGTCGACACCCTCGCGCTCTACCGCGAGCGCCCCAATGTCGTGGTGCTGCGCACCTTCTCCAAGGCCCACGGGCTGGCGGCGCTGCGGGTCGGCTACTCCATCGCCTCGCAGGAGGTCACCCAGCATCTGCGCAAGGTGGCGGTGCCCTTCGGCGTCTCCACTCTCGGAGAGGTCGCGGCGATCGCTTCGCTCAGAGCCCTGGACGAGGTGACCGCCAGGGTGCAGAATCTTGTACAAGAACGACAAAGAGTCCGGGACGCCCTGCTCGAGGCTGAGTGGAACGTTCCGGACGCGCAGGGCAACTTCATATGGCTGCCGTTGCGGGACCACGCAGGCGACTTCGCCCACGAGGCCGGGCTCCGTGCCCTCGCCGTGCGGGCCTTCGACGGTGACGGTGTACGAGTCAGCATCGGCGAATCCGAAGCCAACGATCGGCTCATCGAGTTGTGTAGGACCTACACACGGAAGAGCTGACGGCAGCTGACAGAATGAACGGTGGCCCACCCTGACGCCACCGGAGAGGAGCACGCCGTGCAGCCCATCCAGCTGCTCGCGCCCGACGGAACTCTTGCCGAGCACGAGGTGTACAGCCCGTACATCTCCCAGCTCGGCGAGCAGGACCTGCGCGATCTGTATCGACTCATGGCCACGGAGCGGCGCATGGACGCCGAGGCCACCTCACTCCAGCGCCAGGGCCAGCTCGCCCTGTGGGTGCCTGCCCTCGGGCAGGAGGCCGCCCAGGCCGGGACCGTCTCTGCGCTGAGGTCCACGGACATGATCTTCCCGACCTACCGGGAACATGTCATGGCCCTCCACCGCGGCATCCGCCCGGACGAGCTCATCCAGCTCTTCCGCGCCACCGCTCACAGCGGGTGGAACCCCCACGACCACGCGATGAACACCTACATGGTGGTGCTCGGGGCCCAGACGTTGCATGCCGTCGGCTGGGCGATGGGCATCCAGCGCGACGTCGCGGCCGGGGGCACCGATCAGGGTCACGGCGCGGACGAACTCGTCCTGGCCTGCCTCGGCGACGGCGCCAGCAGCCAGGGCGATGTCCACGAGTCCATGGTCTTCGCCAGCTCCTACGAGCTGCCGGTGCTCTACTTCATCCAGAACAACCACTGGGCGATCTCCGTGCCCGCCTCGACCCAGTCCCGGGGGCCGCTGGCCGACCGGGCCGCAGGCTATGGCTTCGAGGGCGTGCAGGTGGACGGCAACGATGTGCTGGCCAGCTACGCGGTCGCCGCCCACCTGGGCGGCCAGGTGCGTCAGGGCGGTCCGAAGCTCATCGAATCGATCACCTACCGCATGGGCGCCCACACCACGGCGGACGACCCGAGCAAGTACCGCAGCTCGGAGGAGGTCGAGTCCTGGAAGGCCAAGGACCCGATCGAGCGCTATCGACGGTGGCTGCAGGCCGCGGGCCATGCCGATGAGACCTACTTCTCCGAGGTGGACCAGGAGGCCGCTGACGTCGCCGCCGACCTGCGCCGCGCCGTTCAGGAGCTGGAGCCGCTTCCGCTGGAGGAAGCCATGGACGCCGTCTACGCGGAGCCGCACCGTCAGGTCGAGACCGACAAGTCATGGTTGAAGGAGTACGAAGCCGGGTTCGCCGAGGACGGCGCGCCGGCCCGTGGAGAGGGTGGGGCTCGATGACATTGATGAACCATGGACAGGCCCGCCGGGCGGACTCCCACCCGGCCTCGCCCCGCAGCTCACGGCACGGATCTCGCGGCGGGCGTGCCGCCGAGTCCACTCCGGCATCTCCCGACGTCGCCGTCCCGCCCGGGGAGGAGGAGACGGCTGATCACGGTGCCGACACCGGCGAGCAGCCGGCGCCTCCCCGTGAGCTCGTGCTCGCCAAGGCGATCAACGCCGCCCTGCGCGACGAGCTCACCGAGGATGCCAAGACCCTGCTGATCGGGGAGGACATCGGCGCCCTGGGCGGCGTATTCCGCGTCACTGAGGGCCTGCAGAAGGAGTTCGGCCCGCAGCGGGTCGTCGACTCCCCGCTGGCTGAGTCGGGCATCATCGGCACCTCCATCGGTATGGCCATGCGCGGCTACCGCCCAGTGGTGGAGATCCAGTTCGACGGATTCGTCTTCCCTGCGTTCAACCAGATCACCACCCAGCTGGCCAAGATCCGAAGCAGGACCCTGGGGAAGGTTGCGGCTCCGCTCACCATCCGCCTGCCCTACGGGGGTTCCATCGGTTCCATCGAGCACCATTCGGAGTCCCCGGAGGCGCTGTTCGCGCACACGGCCGGACTGCGGGTGATCACCCCCTCCAACGCCCACGACGCCTACTGGATGACCCGCCAGGCCATCCGGTGCGACGACCCGGTGATCATCCTCGAGCCGAAGCGGCGCTATTGGCTCAAGGGCCTCGTGGACTTCTCCACCCCGGCCCAGGACGCCTTCACCGCGCAGGTGGTGCGTGAGGGGACCGATGCGACCATCGCCTGCTACGGGCCGCTGGTGCCGGTGGCGTTGGCTGCGGCGCAGGTCGCCGCAGAGGACGGCAGAAGCATCGAGGTGGTCGACGTCCGATCGATCAGCCCGCTCGATGATGAGACCATCGCACGATCCGCGGCGAAGACCCAGCGGCTCGTCGTCGCGCACGAGGCGCCCACCTTCGGCGGCTTCGGCGCAGAGATCGCCGCCCGGGTCGGTGAACGGGCGCACCACCGGCTGGCCGCGCCGGTCCTCCGAGTCGGAGGCTTCCACATGCCGTATCCGCCCTCGCAGCAGGAGCACCGTTACCTGCCGGACATCGACCGCATGCTGGAGGCTGTGGATCGCAGCTTCAGCTACCCGCGCCGCTGATCCTGGACCCCTGAGATTCGAGGAGAGACTGAGCATGGTCGACACCTTCAACCTGCCTGACGTCGGCGAGGGCCTCACCGAGGCCGAGATCGTCTCCTGGAGGGTGGCAGTGGGGGACACGGTCGAGGTCAACGACATCGTCGTCGAGATCGAGACTGCCAAGTCCCTGGTGGAGCTTCCCATCCCGTATGCGGGGCAGGTCGAGGAGCTCGTCGCAGAGGAGGGCGAGACCATCGAGGTGGGCAGTCCGCTGATCCGCATCACCGCGGCGGGCTCCGGCGCAGAATCCTCCGACGGCGGCGCGGAGAGCCCGGGCACGGAGCAGGGTGGCTCGGGCTCCGGAGACGCGAAGGGTCCGGACCCCGCGCAGGAGGTCACCTCGGACACCGCCCCGACGGCCCCGCAACGGACCCCACAGAAGGACGCGCGGAAAGACCAGAAGAAGGCCGGCGGGGAGGACGCTCTGGTGGGTTCCGGCCCGAAGGCCGACTCCGCCCGGCGCCGGCCACGGACCAGGTCCACCGCCCCGGACCTGGTCGACGTCACAGACCTGGGCCTCACCGACACCGTCCCCGCTCCGGCGTCGAGCACCGGTGCACCCGACATCGGGGACCTGGTCGCCAAGGCCAGCCCGCCGGTGCGGGCACTGGCCAAGCGTCTCGGCGTCGCAGTCTGGGAGCTGGTCGGTTCAGGCGGCAACGGGAAGATCACCCGCGACGACGTCGAACGTCGCGCGCGCCAGAAGAACGGCGAGAAGGCCCCGCCGCCGTCGACCCCGGCGGAGCCGCCCTTCACCGGGCTGCTGCGGGAAGGCCCACGTGATGAGGATGTGCAGGTCCGCGGCGTCCGGAAGGCCACGGCGGCCAACGTGAGCGCCTCGGCCTCGCAGATCCCGCACGTCTCCGTGTTCAAGGAGATCGACGTCACCCGCACCATGGAGCTGCGCACGGTGCTGAAGAAGGACCCCAGCTATGAGGGTCTGAGCGTCTCGCCTCTCCTGTTCGCCGCCAAGGCGATCATCTGGGCGGCACGCCGCAACCCGCAGGTCAACGCCACCTGGCATGACACCTACTTCACAGTGCGCAACTACGTGAACCTGGGCATCGCGGCGGCGACTCCGCGCGGACTCATGGTGCCGGTCATCCATGATGCCCAGACCTACAGCACCAAGGGGCTCGCCGCGGCGATCACCCAGCTCACCGTGGACGCCCGAGACGGCAAGACCGCCCCGGCGGACATGCAGGGTGGCACGGTCTCGATCACCAACATCGGCCCGCTGGGACTCGACGGCGGCACGCCGATCCTGCCTCCCGGTCAGGCCGCGATCGTCGCCCTCGGGGCGGTCCGACGCAAGCCCTGGGTGGTGGACGAGCAGATCGTCCCGCGCGATGTGATGACCATCGGAGGCTCCTTCGACCACCGGCTCATCGACGGAGAGCACGCCGGTCGCTTCATCAGCGACGTCGGCGCGGTTCTGGAGCAGCCAGGTCTGCTGCTGGAGTGAGGTGGGCGGTCTCGCCGAGCGGCAGCGTCGCCTGCTGCTCGTCCGGGGCCGAGCACACGTTCAGCGGAGGACCTCGGTGACCCGCTGAAGGGTCACCGGGACCTCCCCGACGTCGATGCCCAGGCTGATCGTCAGCGGCTCGCCGTCCAGCAGGATCTCGGACCGGTCGGCACCGGTGGCGGCCCGCGCCGTGGCGTCGAGCTGCGTATAGATCTGCCAGGACTCGCAGGTGCTGCGCACCGCCGGCTGGCCGCTGAGCTCCACGGTGACGACGTCGCCGTCGACGGCCACCGTCTCGACCTCAAGTTCATCCGAGATCGCCAGCGGGTTCCGGAACGCCGGCTCCCCGTGATGGTAGTGCTGGTCCTGCAGGAGGAACTCGACGGCCGCCTGGGCGGGGTCGTCGGTCACCATCGGCACCGTGGCGATCACCGAGACGGTGTCGTCACAGCCGAAGGGGGCGGTCCGGGCGACCTCGGTCTGCTGGACGCTGCCGGCCTCCTCCTGGATCTCCACCTGCCCGTCCTCGCTGATCGGGGCGTTGACGCTGTGGCCTTCGGGGCTGACGAGCCCGATGGGCAGGCGGACCGAGTCGTCGGCCTCGTGCTCCGGGACAGGGATCGCCTGCTCGGGGTCCGGAGGGGAATCGTCCTCGTCTCCACCGCATGCCGCGAGCAGGAGCACCGCGGCCGCGGCGACGCCGCACAGGCGGTGGGATCGGCGGATGGTCATAGATGCCAGAATACGAGCCGCGGCAGGGTTCGGCGAATCCGTGGGTCCGACCGTGTGGATGCCTTCAGGCACGCAGGTGTCCGGCGGAGGAGGGCGGGCGGGGGCCGGAACGGGGGATGGCCCCCGCCCGCGGGCGAGAAGGAAACCGGGTGCGTCTCAGGGGTGGGATGACGCTCAGCCGGTCAGCAGCCCTTCTCGCGGGGCAGAACACGACGCCCGAGGGAACGGATGCTCAGACGTCGATTTCTGTCGGGCGGGAGACGAGGGGGGTGTCTCCTCGACGCTTCACAGTGTGAAGGTCGGCCCGCACCCCATATTCCTCCGCCCGAGAGCCCCTGTCAATCCGTGCGCGGGGCCTGGTGGGAGGGCTTCTGGAGACCTTCGTCACCTGGGCTTTCGGCGCGGACGACACGCTGGGCCGCGGGGTCCATGAGGCCTGTTCTCAGCATGCGGTCCCACGGTGCATCAGTCCCCCGGCGCGGCGGGGGAGCGATAGGCTGGGGTCATGCCGATTCGCAACCGACGTGCCGCCGCTCTGCCTGCCAAGCTCTCCCGTTCCTGGTTGCTGATCAACGCGGCCAAGCAGGAGGACTTCGCCCCCGGCCTCGCCAGTGAGGCGGACTCGGTGATCTTCGACCTGGAGGCTTCGGTGCCCGATGACGGCAAGGACGCCGCCCGGGCCGCGGTGCTGGAGGCGCTCAACGGGGGCATGACCGCCTGGGTGCGCATCAGCCCCACCTCCTCCCCCCACTGGGAGGACGACGTCGCCGCGCTCTCCAAGGCGGGAGGCCTGCGCGGAGTGATGCTGGCGGAGACCGAGCGGCCTGAGCAGGTCACCTACACCGCCATGCGGCTGAGGGCCGGCACCCCGGTGATCGCCCTGGTGGAGTCCGCGCTCGGCGTCGAGAACGCCACACAGGTCGCCTCGGCCCCGGGCACCTTCCGCCTCGCGTTCGGCACCAATGACTTCCGCAAGGATGTGGGTGTCTCCGCTGATCCGATGGCGCTGGCCTATGCCCGCTCCCGACTGGTGATCGCCTCCCGGGTGGGCGGGCTGCCCGGCGCCATCGACGGCCCGACCCCGCCGGACGCCGACGAGGACGCCGTGGCCGCGGCCTGCGCGGTCACCGCCTCGATGGGCATGACCGGCAAGCTCTCGCTGAACCGTGGACAGGTCGACGCCGTCAACCTGGGTCTGAGCCCTTCGGAGGACGAGCTGAACTGGGCCCGGGAGCTGATCACCGCCCATGAGAGCGGTGCCTCCATCGGTGACGGCTCCTATCTGCCGCGTCTGGCCCGTGCCCAGAAGATCGCCTCCCTGGCGGACTCCTACGGGCTCTGGAACGCCTGATTCATGCAGGACGCCCAGCTGAAGGCCGCCCCGACCGCCGGAGAGCGATACACCCCGGGCCAGCGGCTCCGGCTGATCCTCGTGCTGGGCGTCCTCATCGCCCTCGGTCCGCTGACGGTGGACATGTACCTGCCGGCGCTGCCGGCGATCAGGGATGACCTGATGACCACCGAGGCCGCCGTGCAGCTCACCCTGACCGGCACGCTGGTGGGGCTGTCTGTGGGTCAGCTGCTGATCGGTCCGCTCTCTGACGCGGTGGGGCGCCGTCGTCCGCTGCTGATCGGTGTGGCGGTCCACATCGTGGCCTCCATCGGCTGCGTGCTGGCCCCGGACCTGGCGGCCCTCGGCGGGATGCGTGTGCTGCAGGGGCTGGGTGCCGCCGCGGCCGCCGTCGTCGCGATGGCTGTGGTGCGGGACCTGTTCGTGGGGATGGCGGCGGCGAAGATCCTCTCCCGACTCATGCTGGTGATGGGCGCAGCCCCGGTGCTCGCACCCACTCTGGGCGGCTTCGTGCTGGCGCTGGTCTCCTGGCGCGGGGTGTTCGTGGTGCTCGCGGTGTTCGGCGTGGCGATCATGGTTATGGCCGCAGCGATGCTTCCGGAGACTCTGCCGCAGGAGCGCCGGCGTCGGGGAGGCCCGCTCGGCACGCTGCGCGACTGCAGCCGGCTGCTGCGTGACCGGCCCTATGTGGGGCTCATCCTGGTGGCCGGGCTGGCGATGGCCTCGTTGTTCGCCTACGTCTCCGGCTCATCCTTCGTCTTCCAGCAGGTCTACGGGCTCGATGAGCAGCAGTACGGGGTGGTCTTCGGCCTCGGCGCGGTCGGGCTGATCATCGCCACGCAGTGCAACGTCCGGCTGCTGCGCCGCTTCGGGCCCGCGCAGATCATGACCGGCGCCCTGCTCGGCGGGACCCTCTCCGGACTGGGGCTGCTGCTGTGCGCGTTCACCGGCTTCGGCGGGCTGGTCGGGCTGTTGGTGCCGCTCTGGCTGGTGCTCGCCGCCTGCGGGCTGGCGCTGCCCAACGCGCCCGCCCTGGCGCTGTCCCGGCATGGCGAGGCGGCAGGCACGGCCGCGGCGCTGCTGGGTGCGGTCCAGTTCGGCGTCGCCGCCGCGGCAGCTCCGCTGGTCGGAGTGTTGGGCACCGGGGCGACCTCTATGGCGGTGGTGATCGCCGGCGGGATGGCGGCGGCCACACTCGTGGCCCTGCTGGTGGTGCGGCCCTGGCAGGTGGAGGCCGCGCCCACCGACGAGGGGACCGTCCCCCACTGAGCCGAGCTGCTCCGCCGACCGGAACGTCCTGATCAGCCCGGTGCCGGTGCTCCTGTCACGCGTTGAACGCGCCTCTGCCGGCCGGTACATTGTGATGAGACCCGGGTCACGGCCTGTGACCGTCGGGTCTCACCGACGGACGGTTCCAGGACCGGCAAGGAGGCGTGATGGGCAGGGAGACATTCACCGGCGACGTCGCATTCGAGGTTCGAGGTCATCTCGGGATCATCACGCTGAACCGCCCCAAGGCGATGAACGCCCTGACCCAGCTGATGTGCGAGTCGGTGCACATCCAGCTGGAGGAGTGGGCCTCCGACGACGCCGTCGCCCAGGTCCTGGTCCGAGGCGCGGGGGAGCGGGGGCTCTGCGCCGGCGGTGACGTCATCGGTGTCTACCGCGACATGGTCGAGCATCAGGAGCGTGACGGCGGTCCGCTGCTGCCGGACGGGACTCCCGCCTACCGGGCGCATTTCGCCACCGAGGACTTCTGGGCGGTCGAGTACCGGATGAACCTGCTGATCGCGCAGTACCCCAAGCCGTACATCGCGCTGATGGACGGGCTGGTGCTGGGCGGCGGGATCGGGATCTCCGCCCATGGATCGCACCGGATCGTCACCGAGCGCACGAGGGCCGGCATGCCGGAGACCACCATCGGCTTCTGCCCTGACGTCGGAGGCTCCTACCTGTTGGGCCATGCGCCGCGGAAGGTGGGGCTGCACGCCGGAATGCTGGGCGCACACCTGGACGCCGCCGATGCGATCCACGCCGGCCTGGCGGACACCCGCATCGACTCAGCCTCCATCGATCGGCTGATCGCCGAGCTGACCAGCGGGTCGGCGGACGAGGTCCTTCCCCGGTTCGCCGTGGACCCCGGCGACTCCTCGCTGGGGGCGGCCGAGTGGATCAACCATGTGTACTCCGGCAATGACGTCGACATCATCCTGGCCCGCCTGGACGGGGTCGCCGGTGAGGTGCCTGAGGCCGCCGAGGCTGCGGCCGAGCTGCGTGCTCGGTCCCCGCTGTCGGTGCGCGTGGCCCACCGGGCGATCACCACGGCGGCCGAGCTCTCACTGCCCGGGGCTCTGATCCAGGAGTACACGGTGGGAATGCACATGCTGCGCTCCCACGACTTCCGGGAAGGCATCCGCGCCCAGCTGGTGGACAAGGACCGTAGCCCCTCCTGGAACCCGGCCCGCTTGGCCGACGTCGACGACGACCTGCTCGACCATTTCTTCACCCCGGTGCCCCACAAGATCTTGGAGCTGCCCCATGACTGATCCGACGTACACCACCATCAAGGTCTCCTCCGCCAAACGGGTCGGGAAGATCCAGCTGAACCGGCCGGCGGCGCTCAACGCGCTCAATGCCGAGACGATGGAGGAGGTGGTCACCACGGCCGTCGCCTTCGACGCCGACCCGGACATCGGGGCGATCCTCCTCTCCGGCTCGCAGAAGGCCTTCGCCGCGGGCGCGGACATCAAGGAGATGTCCGAGCAGTCCTTCACAGACATGTACGCCGCCGACTGGTTCCGCCGCTGGGAGGAGCTGACCCGGCTGCGCACCCCGGTGGTGGCCGCCGTCTCCGGCTACGCCCTCGGCGGCGGATGTGAGCTGGCGATGATGGCGGACATCATCATCGCCGGCACCAGCGCGAAGTTCGGTCAGCCGGAGATCAACCTGGGAGTGATCCCCGGCATGGGCGGCTCACAGCGACTGACCCGCTCCGTGGGGAAGGCCAAGGCGATGGACATGGTGCTCACCGGTCGGCACGTCGACGCGGAGGAGGCCGAGCGGATCGGCCTGGTCTCCCGCGTGGTGCCTGACGGAGAGCTCGACGCCGAGGCCAGGACGGTGGCCGAGCTGATCGCCTCGAAGTCGAAACCGGCAGCGCAGATGGCCAAGGAGGTCGTGGCGGCGGCTTTTGAGATGCCGCTGGCCAGCGGACTTCAGTTCGAACGCCGGATCTTCCACTCGTTGTTCGCCACCGAGGACCAGGCCGAGGGCATGGACGCCTTCGCGAACAAGCGCAAGCCCAGCTGGAAGCACCGGTAGCTCAGCCGGAATCATCCTTCCGACTGATCCGCGTCGCCGCCTTCGACCGGCGGCACTCTGCCGTGAGTCGGGCGCTCGGTGGTGCCGCCGTCGTGATTCCTCCTGGTGGCGCTAGTGTTCGGCCGTGGTACCGCGTGCGCGGGGCTCTGGAGCGAGGAGCTGGACAATCACACACCAGCAGGACGCTGGAGGGGAGAAGCATGACGCACGGACGTGAGCAGGCGGGAAGCACCGAGTGGCCGGAGGTCTACGGAAGCTTTCGGGAGCGTCCGGCCCGGGACTATGAGCTGGGCGCAGGGCTGAGGCTGCTGCGCGAGGTCAGCGTCGTGCTGGGGGCGTTGCCCGTGGTGCTGATCGCCTGGCACGCGATGAACAGCCCGGACCAGGTGCCGGTGCACTTCGGCTTCGACGGCACGGTGAATCGTGACGGTTCACCCTGGGAGCTGTTCTGGACCGCACTCCTCGTCTGGGTGACCTGTGTGCTCGGCATGGCGGTCCTCTCCCGCCACCCACGGCTGTTCAACTTCCCTCAGGTGCTCACCAGCGAGAACGTCCAGCGGCTCTACCGGCTGGGGGAGACCTCGCTGATCTGGCTGGCCTTCGCCGCAGCGCTCATGGTCTGGGGCATCGCCGGGTCTCTGGGGTACCCGACGTTCTGGCTGCTCTGGGTCGGTCTCGGGGTGATGACGGTCGCCGTGGTGCTGCTCGTCTGGCGGTCCGCCACCTCCTGAGGCGCTCAGGACATCCGTGGCGCATCACCTCCGGAAGGCTGGCAGCTCGGCGTCGCGGAATTCTTCGACCCCCGCTCGCCGCCGCGGCTCTCCTCAAGCGCGCGGAGCTCCACTCGGCGGATCTTCCCGGAGATCGTCTTGGGCAGCTCGATCCGCTCGATGCGTCGGATCCGTTTGAACGGCGGCAGCTTCTCCCGGCAGGAGGTCAGGATCGACGTCGCGGTCTCCGCGCTCCATTCCCAGCCGGCGGCCAGCACCACATACGCCTTCGGCACCGCGAGTCGCAGCTCGTCCGCGGCGGGCACGACGGCGGCCTCCGCCACCGCCGGGTGCTCCACCAGCACCGACTCCAGCTCGAAGGGGGAGATCCGGTAGTCGCTGGACTTGAAGACATCGTCGCTGCGGCCCACATAGGTCAGTACTCCGTCCTCGTCTCGGCGGACCACGTCCCCGGTGTGGTAGAGCCCGTTCCTGAACACTTCGGCAGTGCGCTCGGGGTCTCCCGCGTAACTCTTCATCAGGCCCACCGGGCGAGCAGGTCCGGACTGTTCGGCCCGCAGGCACAGCTCGCCCTCCTGGGCCTCCTCGCCGGTGTGTGGATCGATCAGCACCACGTCGAAGCCCGGCAGCGGACGGCCCATGGAGCCGCGCACCAGCGGCTGGCCAGGGGTGTTGGCCACCTGGAGGGTGGTCTCTGTCTGCCCGAAGCCGTCGCGGATGGTGCATCCCCAGGCGCGCTCCACCTGGTCGATGACCTCCGCGTTCAGCGGCTCCCCGGCGGAGACCGTCACCCGGGGCGGGCGGCGCAGCTGGGTCAGGTCGGCCTGGATGAGCATCCGCCACACGGTGGGCGGCGCGCAGAAGCTGCTCACTCCGTGGGCGTCCATCTGGGTCATCAGTTCGGCGGCGTCGAAGCGCGCGTAGTTGTAGATGAAGATCGTCGCCTCCGCGATCCACGGGGTGAAGAAATTCGACCAGGCGTGCTTCGCCCAGCCAGGGCCGGCCACGTTGAGGTGCACGTCCCCCGGCTGCATACCGATCCAGTAGAGCGTGGACAGATGCCCCACCGGGTAGGAGGTGTGGGTGTGCTCCACAAGCTTGGGCAGCGATGTGGTCCCGGAGGTGAAGTAGAGCAGCAGGGTATCGTCGGCGCTGGTCGGCTCGCCGGGAGTGAACGTCGCCGCCGCCTTCCGGGCGGCCTCATAGTGCAGGACAGTACGCGGAGCACCTGACGGCGCGTCGATCTGCGGCGCGGGCTCGTCAGGTGTGTGTGCCCCGGGCACGTGGATCAGCGTCAGCTCCCCCTCGACGTCTCCGAACTTCTCCAGGTCGGCCGGGCCCGCCACGGCCCAGCGGGCTTCGCCGCGCCTGACCCGGTCCTGCAGGTCTACGGGGCCCATCTGGGTGGTGGTGGGGATCAGCACGGCGCCGAGCTTGATCCCGGCGAGCATCAGCTCCCACAGCTCCACCTGATTGCCCAGCATCAGGATCATCCGGTCCCCGCGGGCCATCCCCTGGGCGGAGAGCCAGTTCGCCACCCGGTTCGAGTCGGCGCTCAGCTGCGCGAAGGTGCGTCGGAGCACCGTGCCGTCGTCCTCAGCGATCACCAGCGCCTCCTGATGGGCGCGTTCCCCTGCGGCGATGCCGTCGAACCAGTCCAGGCCGAAGTTGAAGTGCTGGAACCGGGGCCAGCGGAACTCCTCGCGGGCGCGGGAATGGTCCTGCTGGAGGGCGACGAGTCGATCGCGGGCCTCACGGAGCTCAGCGGCTGCGTCGCGGCGGGTGGGCGTGTCTGTGCTGCTCATGTGGGGGAGCTCCTCCTCGGGGAATGATGCAGAGTGTGGGACCAGGGGCCTGTGGCGCGGGCCGACGCCGCCAGCCTACGACACCACCCCTGATGGTGTGATGCGCCTCACTGACGTGGTCCTATACTGAGGGTCCCGGGGGCAGGGGCGCTGAGACCCGGCGCTGCCCGGGACGCGAGACCGAGGTGGGTTCCCGCGACGGGCGCATCTCCTCATACCAGCCTGCGGGTGGCTCACCACGGCCTGCCGCAGAGGTCGGCGAGTACGCAAAGGAGCTGGTGACGGTGGCCGCTGCACCCCAGTACCCGGACGGGGACCTCCTGGAGGTCCGACGCCGTCTGCCCGCAGAGGAGGAGGAGCGGCTCCAGGAGATCGAGGCCTACGCGCAGGCGAACCTCCGCGCACCCTCCATCGATGCATGGAACGAGGAGCGCTTCCTCACCCAGGCTCTGCCTGCCATGGCGGATCTGGGGCTCGCCGGGCTGGAGGTCGATGGCAGCTCGCGGCTGTTCAAGGGGCTCGCGCATGCCGCCGTCGCTCAGGCGGACGTGTCCATGTCCGCTGTGATGGGGATCCACAACGAGCTGATCGTGGGCCTGATCCACGCCTTCGGCTCCGCGGCGCAGCGGGACACGTGGCTGGCTCGGCTCACCCGGTTCGAGACTCTCGGGGCGTTCTGCCTCACCGAGCCCGACCACGGCTCGGACATCGCCGGCGGTCTGGCCACCACGGCCAGGCGTGACGGGGACTCCTGGGTCCTGAACGGCACCAAACGCTGGATCGGGATGGCCACCATCGCCGACGTCGCTCTCGTGTGGGCTCGGGACGTCGACGACGATGCCATCAAGTGCTTCCTCGTGGAGACCAACACCCCCGGATATCACGCCGAGATCATCCGTCACAAGATGGGGCTGCGGGGCATCCCCAACGCCGATGTCGTCCTCGAGGACCTCCGGGTCCCTGCCGAGGCTCTGCTGCCCGGTGCGCGCAGCTTCGCCGACACCAACGTCCTGCTGCGCAGCTCCCGCGCCTGGGTGGGGTGGCAGGCTGTGGGGCTGCAGCATGCGGTGCTAGACGTCGTGCGTGATTATGTCGCCGGGCGCGACCAGTTCGGTCGGCCGCTGGCCTCCTTCCAGCTCATCCAGCAGGCCATCGCGGAGATCACCGGGAACCTGACGTCGTCCACCGCGCTCATGGTGCAGGTGACCGAGCTGCAGCAGGCCGGCCGGCTGGAGATGGTGCACGCCGCGACGGTGAAGTCGACCACCACACGGCTGGCCAGGGCCTCGGCGGCGATCGGCCGGGAGGCTCTCGGTGGGAACGGGCTGACCTCCGAGTATGAGGCGTCGAAGCTTATGGGCGATGCCGAGGCGATCTACACCTACGAGGGTTCCTACGGCATCAATTCGCTGATCGTCGGCCGGGCGATGACCGGAGTCTCAGCCTTCGTCTGAGCGGCGCCCCGCGACGAGCGTGCAGGCGGAGGGTCAGTCGGCCAGGGCCGCCTCCAGCGGCATGGCCTCCTCGCCGAGGGCCTCGGCGACCGGGGCGTGGGTGAGCCGACCGGCATGCACGTTCAGACCCGCGGCCAGATGCGGATCCGCGGCGAGTGCCGCCTTCCAGCCCTTGTCCGCGAGCTTGAAGATGTAGGGAAGGGTGGCGTTCGTCAGCGCGGCCGTGGCGGTGTGCGGCACAGCTCCGGGCATATTCGCCACGCAGTAGTAGATCTGCTCCCCGACGGTGAACGTCGGCTCCGCGTGGGTGGTCGGCTTGGAGCCCTCGAAGCATCCGCCCTGGTCGATCGCGATGTCGACCAGGACCGAGCCCGGCCGCATCGCGGCGGCCATCTCTCGGGTGACCAGCTTCGGAGCCGAGGCTCCGGGGATCAGCACCGAGCCGATCACCATGTCTGCCGCGGCGACCTCCTGGGCGATGGTCAGTGTGTTCGACGCCAGCGTCGTCAGCCCGCGGGCGGACATCGCCGAGAGCTCGCGCAGCCGCTCCAGGTTCAGATCGATGACGGTCACGTCGGCGCCCATGCCCATCGCGATGATTGCTGCCTGCTCGCCGGCCTTGCCCCCGCCGACGACGACGACCTTCGCCGCGCGTGCTCCCGGCACTCCGCCGATCAGCATCCCTGATCCGCCCTGGGAGTGCATCAGGTGGTAGGCGCCCACCTGCGGGGCCAGGCGCCCGGCGACCTCGCTCATCGGGGCCAGCAGCGGCAGCCCCTTCGGGCCGGTGACGGTCTCGTAGGCGATCGCGGTGACCCCGCGCTCCTTCAGCGCCGCCGCGCACTCGGGCTCGGCTGCCAGGTGCAGGTAGGTGAACAGGACCTGTCCCTCATGCATGCGGGGGAACTCCTCGGCCTGCGGCTCCTTGACCTTGAGCACCAGCTCGGCGCGGCTCCAGACGTCGGCGACCTCGGGCACCAGCTCCGCACCGGCGGTGCGGTAGTCCTCGTCCGAGAAGCCGGAGCCTTCGCCGGCGCCGGACTGGATGAGCACGGTGTGGCCGCGCTGGGTGAGATCCACGGCGCCTGCGGGGGTCAGGGCCACACGGAACTCGTTGTTCTTGACTTCGGTCGGGACTCCGATGATCATCTGGTCTCCTTGCTCCGCGCGCCTTGTGGGCCTGCGGTCACTGATGTGCTGGACGGCGGATCCTTCGGTGTGCCTCAGTCTGGCATGGCCGTATGACGCCGTCGTCACCGGCCCTGCACAGGTGCTCAGATCACCGCACGCCGGCCTGGACGTGGTGACCCAGGCCTCACAAGGTTATGGCCCCGCGTGAGCTCCTGCCAAGTGCGCGCCGCGGGGCCCGACGCCGTCGAGGAATCCCCGCCATGGCGCGGGTCCCGGCGCCTGTGCGTGCGGCGCGCGCTGGCTCGAGGGGTGTGGCAGGCTGGCCCCATGCTCGAAGGACTTCTTGCCGAAGGCGTGGCCACCGGTGCGGCCCTCATCCTGCTGCTGGTCGGCATGGCCGGTGTCGTGCTCCCGGTGCTGCCCGGCAGTCTGCTGATCATCCTGACCCTGCTGACCTGGGCCGTGCTGCTCGGCGGGACCGCGGCGTGGACCGCAGCAGTCGTCGGGATGATGCTGGCAACCTCCGGCTGGGTCGCCTCCACGGTGCTCACCGGACGGGTGCTGCACCGGGAAGAGATCCCACGGGGGCCGGTCCTCGTGGCGATCCTCGCCGCACTGGTCGGCATGGTGCTGCTCCCGCCGCTGGGGCTGTTCATCGGCTTCGGAGCCGGACTGTTCGGCGCAGAGTTCGTCCGGCGCGAGCGGGACTGGCAGGCGGCCGGACAGGCGAGCCTGAAGGCCCTGCGAGCGATGGGGCTGGGCATCCTTCTGGAATTCGGGCTTGCCGGGCTCGCCGTCTCCAGCTTCCTGATCGGCACGCTGGTCCACCTGCTGGCCTGAGCTTCTGGCGTCCCGCCCCAGGCGATGTCTTATCTCGTGATCACAGGCCCGTCAGGGCGCTCACCAGGGATGATGGCAGTGCAGGGATCCCGCTGGGCGGGCGCCCACGGGGTGTCGGACGGCACAGAAGTGGGCTATCTTGGCACTCTGTACGGAAGCTGAGAGTCGCCTGCACCCGGGGCCGCCCACCAGGAGCGCGTCGGGTGATCATGCTGAGAAATGTCGGACGGAGGGTGCTGTGGAGGCAGAGCGCGGGGGAGTCGGGAACCTCGACGACGCCGGCGAGCCTGAGCTGCATATCTCCTCGCCCGTGCTGATCCTCGCGGGTCCCTCGCCTGCGGTCTCCGAGCTCACCCAGCGGCTGCGGTCCCTGGACGTGAAGGTCCTCCACGCGCCGAACGGTGATACGGCGCGGCTGCTCATCACGGAGGACAAGCCGCAGCTGGTGGTGGTCGATGCGCGGGCCAGTCGCCGCGTTCCCGACTTGGAGAGCGTCGTGCGTGAGATGCGCCGCCACTTGGAGGACGCCGCCGCACTGGTCTGGTTCGACACCGACGTGGACTTCCCCGCGGTGGCCAAGCTGTGTGAGCCCGTGGACGACCACATGGCCGCCCGCATCGACGTCGAGGAGTCGCTGCGGCGGCTGCACTTTCTCGCCGGGCGCCTTCCGGAGCGCCGGGAGGGTGAACGCCTGGTGGTGGGCGATCTGCTGATGGACACCGCCGCGCGCACAGTGCAGCGCGGAGAGAAGGACATCGATCTCTCGGACACCGAGTTCCGGCTGCTGCGCCTGCTCATGCGCCATGCGCGCACCGTCCTGCCCAAGACCGAGATCCTGCAGCAGGTCTGGGAGTATGAGTTCGCGGGCCAGGCGAACATCGTCGAGCTCTATATCTCGTACGTCCGCAAGAAGATCGAGGCGGACATGCCACGGATGATCCACACGGTGCGGGGCGCGGGCTACGTGCTGCGCCCTGCTGAGACGCTCGCCGAGGACGAGACGCAGGAGCAGGTGCGGACCGATGGCGGCTCCGCCGCTGCGACGCTCGAGGGAGCGCCCGAGTCAGCACCCCAGGTGCCGGGGGACGCGTCGAGAGAGTGATTACCGAGCGGTAGCTTCTGTGGCAGACTGGTCTCCATGTATGTGATCTTCCGCACCCTGATGACCTTATTGCGCGCCCGACGGCGCTCGCCGCTGACCCCCTGGGAGACCTCCACGATCACCCTGCGGGCGCTGCCCACCGACGTCGACATCGCGATGCACGTCAACAACGGGCAGTACCTCTCGCTGTTCGACCTCGGCCGGTTCGACCTCATGGCCCGCGCAGGGATCTGGAAACAGATGCGAGGCCGCGGATGGTCCCCCGTGGTCCAGTCCGAGCAGATCACCTTCCGGAGGTCTGTCACCTTCATGACCCGTTTCGAGATCCACACTCGGATACTGGGGCTGGACGAGAAGAGCATCTACTTCGAGCAGCGTGCCGTCGTCGACGGAGAGATCTACGTGCGCGCGCAGATCGCCACACGTCTGGTCTCGGCTCAGGGGCCGGTGAGCAATGAACAGATCCTGGAGATGATCCGGGAGCTGGGGCATGAGGTGCCCGAGGACCTCTCCGTCGATGAGGAGCTGCGCTGCTGGAGAGAGTCTGCCGCGCTGCCCTCGAGCAGGAAGCCTGCGCCCAACGTGTGGTGAAGCACGCATCAGTCCTGGCCAGGTGTCAGAGTGGTGTCATGCGGAATGTCTTCAGCGTCGATCTCGGTCTTCTCCTGCTCCGCCTCGCAGCGGGCATCCTTCTGCTGGTCTCCGGCCTGCGCAAGTCGTCCTGGCTGGGCTTGGACGGTGCGAGCGACTACGTGGCCGGCCTCGCTGTGCCCTTCGCCGAGCACATCGGCACGGCGCTGCCGTTCGTCGAGATCATCGGGGGTGCTCTGCTGGTCCTGGGCCTGCTGACCCGCCTGGCCGCTGCGGTGATGATGCTGCTCGCTGGGGCCGGAGCATACCTGCTCCTCGACGCCGGCCCTGTCTTCGTCAACGTGCATGGGTGGAATGAGCCGTTCCTGCTGCTGCTGGGGAACCCGCTGGAGTTCATGATCCTCTATGCGGTGCTCAGCCTCGCCCTGGTCTTCACCGGGCCGGGCGCCTTCAGCGTCGACGCCCCGGCCTGGCGGTCGATCCGGCGGCGCTGATCTGGGCAGGGCGCTCAGCTGCGGGCGCGGCCACGCCGGTGGGCGCCCCATACGGCGAGCGAGCCGATGGCGACCGCGACGGAGCCGATCAGGCCGGCGGCCATCGTGTGCGGCTCCGCCCCGGTGGCGGCCAGGCCAGCGTCGTGCTCGTCGTCCGAGTCGCTCTCTGCGGAGCTTTCGGCCGACTGTGAGCCGTCAATCTGCTCCTCCGGAGACCCCGGGACGTGCGGGACCAGCGGCCGAGGGCTCACGGTGCTGTGCAGGTCCTCATCCTCGTCCTCATCGTCATCCGAGGCCTCCGGCTCCGTAGTGTCCGGGGCGCCGGGGACTGCGGGAGGGCCTGTTCGGGTGGGAGACGACGTCCGCTCGACATCCTGGGTGGACTCGTCTTCAGGCGGTGAGGCAGGGTCCTCGTCCTGTGCAGGGTCATCCTCCTGGGAGGAAGGGCTGCTGGAGACGTTCGGGTACACGGTCAGCGTCCCGGAGCAGTTGGCGGTCTGACCGTCCTCGGACTCCACGGTGACGGTCACGGTGTCCTGCATGATCTCAGTGATCTCCCGATCCAGCACGTACTGGACAGTCAGTCCGTCATAGGAGGAGCTCCCGCCGCGGATGCCGGTGCTCACCGAGACGATGCGCGCATCCGGGGTGCTCACGGTGACCTCGAAGGAGAGCGCATCGCCCGGGTAGCCCGTCGCCGAGCCGCAGACGGGCTCCAGAACCGCAGGGTCTTCCGGCGAAGGAGTCGTCCCGTCGCCTGCCCCGTCGTCGCTGCCGCCTCCGTCGTCACCCTCGCCTGTCTCTTCCTCGCCCTCCGGCGGGATCGTGCCAGGCTCGGTGGGCTCGGGCTCGGGCTCGGGTTCTGGCTCCGGGCTCGGGGAGGAGGTGTCCTGGCCGTCTTCGCTGCCGTCGTCGCTTCCGGCATCGTCGCCGGACTCGTCACCATCGGTCGGTGGATCCGTCTCGTCGTCTTCGGCGGGGGAGTCCTCGTCGGAGTCCTCGCCGTCCTCCCCCGAGGTCTGCTCATCGGAGGGGGTGGGAGAGGGGCTCTCGGTGCCGGACTGCTCTTCGCGCTGTCCATCCAGCCGGTCGTCGTCCTCGGAGTCCTCCTCCTCGGAGTCCTCGTCTGCGGAGTCGTCGTCGGAGCTGGTGGAGTCGGTGCCGTCCTCAGCGTCGCCCTGCTGGTCCTCAGGCTCGTCTTCCTGAGTGCTCGACCCCACCTGCGCGGACTCGGCGGTCGGCTCAGCCTCGGCGTCCTGGGTGGTCGCTGAGGCGGGCGCCGTGCCGCAGAGCAGCAGGCCGCCGGCAAGCGCGGTCCCGCAGAGTGCGGGCGTCAGGCGCGGGTGTCGCCTGACATCGGAAGCGTGGCTCACGCCTGACCACCTTTCACCCCAGTGCAGATCATTTCAGAATTCACAGTGTACGCATGATCGGCGAGGTTTCATAACGATTTGGTCACTGCGCGCGCTGCAGGTCTCTGACCTGGGGAAACCTTCAGCTGAGCCTGAATTCACTCCTCCAGGACCAGCTGAACCACGGGTGGAGAACCCGGGAACAGGGCGGGTCGAGGTGAAAGGTCACGGTGGCCGTGATCCGATGCGTGACCTTCGTGGCGGTTGCGCCTCGGACGTCGACTGACGGGTCAGGCCACCCGGGCCTCCGGCGACTTCGTCAGCGCGGGGTCGTCCTGGGCCAGGTGGCCGACGACCGAGTCGATCGCCTCCAGGGTGGCCCCGTCGAGAGTGACTCCGGCGGCCGCCACATTGGAGGCGATCTGCTCCGGGCGAGAGGCGCCCACCAGGGCGGTCGCCACGTTCGGGTTCTGCAGCACCCAGGCGATCGAGAGCTGCGCGAGGGTCAGCTCCAGCTCCTCGGCGATGGGCTTGAGCTTCTGCACCGCCTGGAGGATCTCATCGTCGAGGTATCGCTGGATGAACTGCGCGCCGCCCTGCTCATCGGTGGCTCGGGAGCCCTCGGGCAGGGGCTGGCCCGGCACGTACTTGCCGGTGAGGACCCCTTGGGCGATCGGCGACCAGACGATCTGCGAGATGCCGAGCTCCTCGGAGGCCGGGATGACCTCCGGCTCGATCACCCGCCACAGCATGTTGTACTGCGGCTGGTTCGAGATCAGCTGGAATCCGAGCTCCTTGGCCAGGGCGTGGCCTGCACGCAGCTGCTCGGCGTTCCACTCGCTGACGCCGATGTAGAGCGCCTTGCCCTGGCGGACGATGTCGGCGAAAGCCTGCATCGTCTCCTCCAGCGGAGTCTCGACGTCGAACCGGTGCGCCTGGTAGAGGTCCACGTAGTCAGTGCCGAGGCGGCGCAGCGAGCCGTCGATGGACTCCATGATGTGCTTGCGGGAGAGGCCGGTGTCGTTATGCCCCTTCGGCCCGGTGGGGAAGTACACCTTGGTGAAGATCTCCAGCGATTCCCGACGCTGACCGGCCACGGCGTCACCCAGCACCTGCTCGGCTACGGTGTTCGCGTAGACGTCAGCAGTGTCGAAGGTGGTGATGCCGGCGTCGAGCGCGGCGTGCACGCACCGGGTGGCGGTGTCGTTCTCCACCTGCGACCCGTGCGTGATCCAGTTGCCGTAGGTGATCTCCGAGATCTTGAGGCCGCTGTGGCCGAGGTACCTGAACTCCATGCTGCACACACTATCGATACGGTGCGCCGCTGAACAGGGAATCGCAGGTCCCATGACGAGTCGCCTCGAGCATCGTGTGATGCGCGCTGAGTGCATCGGCGCTGGTGAGGCCTGCCTTTCCTGCGTGGTCACGGGAGGTGGCGCTGGCTAGAGTGGCGCGCAGGGGCGCCGTCGTCCGACCGTGCCCGCCCTGGACAAGAGGCAAGGAGAGTGTTCTCGCAATGGCAAAGCTCACCGGCACGCTGGAAGAGGCCTTCAATGAGCAGGTCACCCTCGAGCTGGAGGCCTCGTTGGTCTACCGGCAGCTCGGGATCGAGATGGACATGCTCGACCTGCCCGGATTGGCCTCCTGGTTCCGCGCGCAGGCCGACGAGGAGGTCGTGCACGCGAACAAGTTCATCGACCACATGACCGACCGCGGCGCCCATCCCCGCATCCGGGCGGTGCCCGCCGTCGCGGCCCAGGCCGAGACTGTGCTGGAGGCCTTCGAGGCGTCCCTCGCCCACGAGGAGAAGGTCTCGGAGTCGATCCGCAACCTGTATCGCCTGGCGCAGCAGGAAGGGGACATCGACGCTCTGCCCCTGCTCAGCTGGTTCATCGACGAGCAGCTGGAGGAGGAGGCGACGGTCTCCGAGCTCATCGGCAAGATCCGGCTCATCGGCGACGACGGGCCCGGCCTGCTGAAGCTGGACGATCGGCTGGGCGTCCGGCAGTCCAACGGCACTGAGGCCGCCGCCCAGTAGGGCTGGGCCGGTCCGTCGAGGGTGGGGATCTGCTGCTGCCGGCTCGCGTGACCACGAGGCAGGAAGCAGGTCCCCCTCGTCATGCGCGGGGCGGGCGCCCGGGCTCCTGATCGGCCGCCCGCTCAGCCCGCTTCTGAGGAGCGCCGGTTGAGCTTCTGCTCGAGTCCGTCCAGGAGGAGATTGAGCCCGAAGGCGAAGCTGTCCTCCCAGCTGCCGCTGAAGGTGTCCTCGGAGAGCGCGGCCATAGAGGGGAAGCGGCCGGAGGCCATGACCTCCTCCAGGATCGGAAGCTGGTGGTTCCAGAACTCCTCGTCGGTCATGCCGGTCTCTGCGGGGGCGTTCTGCCACAGGATCTCCTGGCGGACGGTCCCCACGGCATAGGAGTCCAGCGCCGTGATGATGCTCATCTTCTCCTGATCGGTCATCGGGAGGTCTTTCAGCCCTGTCATGAGCAGCTCCATGTCGGCCAGGCTGTTCGGGCCCAGCACGGGGCGGGTCCAGTTCACCTGCAGCAGCCAGGGATGGTCCAGGTAGAGCCGGCGTCCTCCCCAGCCTGCAGCCTCCAGGCATGCACGCCACCCGGCCTCCACTGAGGCCTTCCGGGCATCATTCGGCCCGCTGACGGCGTCGAGCATCAGGTTCAGCAGCTCGGTCTTGGACGGCACGTAGCGGTAGAGGGACATCGCCCCCACGTCGAGCCTGTCGGCGAGCTTGCGCATGGACAGGGAGTCGAGCCCCTCGGCGTCGGCCAGCTCGACCCCGGCGGCCACGATCCTCTCCAGGGTGAGTTTGGGCTTCGGCCCCTTCTTCGCCGGGGGGAGGCCGTCCCACAGCAGCTGCAGGGACTTTGCCAACGGGTTCGGATCGTTCATCGTGCCTTCCGGGACGCCATGCTTGCTTATTGCGTTCACTGTACGCTACCTTAGCTGCGTTCGAAGTACTCAGAACACTGTACGCAGATCATCGCATGGAAGAAGGAGGTGGTGTTCCATGGTTCCACCAGACCTCGCGGTGGAGGCCCTCGGCCTCACCAAGAGATACAAGGGGAAGGCGGCGCTCGAGGGTGTCGACCTGGCCGTGCCGCGAGGCACGGTGCACGGACTGCTCGGACCCAACGGGGCGGGCAAGACGACGGCGGTCCGCATCCTCGCCACGCTGACGGACCCTGATGCCGGCCAGGCCCGTGTGGCCGGCTACGACGTCGCCGCCCAGCCGCGCGAGGTGCGTCGCAGCATCGGACTGACGGGTCAGCAGACCGCGGTCGACGACCTGATGACCGCGCGGCAGAACCTGACGATGTTCGGCAGGCTCTTCCGACTCAGCAAGGCGGACGCCCAGCGGCGTGCCGACGAGCTCCTGGAGGTCTTCGGGCTGACCGGTTCGGCCGATCGCTCCCCGAAGAAGTTCTCGGGCGGCATGCGCCGTCGACTGGACCTTGCCGCGTCGATGATCCTGGCTCCGCAGGTGATGTTCCTGGATGAGCCGACCACCGGTCTGGACCCGGCGGGGCGTCGGGAGGTGTGGGAGTCCGTGCGGAACCTGACCATCCAGGGGACGACGGTGTTGCTGACCACCCACTACCTGGACGAGGCGGACAAGCTCTGTGACCGGATCAGCGTGATCGATCAGGGGCGGAACTTCATCGAGGACACCCCGTCCGGGCTCAAGCGGCGGATCGGCGACGAGCGGCTGGAGGTCGTCGCCGCCGAGCCGGGCGACCTGGTCCGTCTGCAGGAGCTGATCACCCGTGTGGTCGACGTCGAGCCTTCTGCTGACGAGGCCGAAGGCAGTCTCAGCGTGTCCGTGCCGGACGGCGTCGCCGCACTGACCGCCGTGGCCGCGGAGATCAGGACGCTGGGGATCGACGTCGCCGACATCGGCCTGCGTCGTCCGACCCTCGACGAAGCCTTCCTGCACCTGACCTCCGATGCAGGCCCGACACGCCAGGAGGCGCGATGACCACCAGGACACAGAGCACGAGCACACAGGCAGCCAGCGCACCCACCACCACGGCACAGACTGCCGCGCCGCAGACCCTCAGCCCTGAGGGGCCGCTCTGGGCGGCCCGCGACTGCTGGACGATCGTGCTCCAGGAGTTCACCCACCTGGTGCGCCAGCCCAGCACTTTCGCCTGGCAGATCGGCTTCCCGGTGGTGATGGTGCTGATGTTCGTCTACGTCTTCGGCTCCGCCATGGACGTGACCGGTCAGGGCGCGGGGGAGGGCTATGTGGACTTCGCCATGCCGGGGATGTTCGCCATGACCATGGCCTTCGGGTTCATGGACACCGCCTATGCGGTGACCCACAACAAGGAGAAGGGATTCATGGACCGTTTCCGGTCCATGCCGATGTCCTCCTCCGCCCCGGTCACCGGACGGGCGGTCTCCGATGTGATCCGTGCGGCCGTGGACCTGGCCGTCATCGCCGGTGTCGCCCTGCTGATCGGTTGGCGTTCGGGCGGTAGCCTGGGCGCCACCCTTGCGGCGTTCGCGCTGCTGCTCTGGCTGCGGCTGGCACTGATCTTCGTGGGCATCTTTCTGGGGCTGTGCATCAAGAACACCGAGACGGCGGGGATGCTGTTCGCCGTCGCGTTCCCGTTGGGGTTCATCTCCTCGGTGTTCGCCCCGCCGGAGATGATGCCCGGCTGGCTCGGTGCGATAGCCGCGTGGAATCCCGTGTCCTCGACGGCGGCGGCGATCCGTGAGCTCTTCGAGACTCCGGGTATGGGGAATCTGGAGCCCGCCTTCTGGATCGACGGCCATGCGCTGGCCGGCGCGCTGATCTGGCCGGCAGTGATCATGCTGATCTTCCTGCCGCTGGCCGTGCGTCAGTTCAAGAACCTGAGTCGCTGAGCACGGCACCGCGTGGACGGGCATGTGACGGAGGAGCGAGGTGGGCGGTGCCCCCCTCATTCCTCCGTCACGTGCTGACCGTGGCGGATGAGCCGCTCCAGGGCCTGGTGCATATGGTCGTCGATCTCGCTGAGCACGGTGGCCTCATCGCCGGCGGACACGGCGTCGGCGATCCGTCGGTGCTCCTCCGCCTGATCGTCAGGATCGAGGTAGGTCCCCTGCAGGGCCGTCAGGCACATCCGGGTCTCCACCATGAGAGTCTCGTGCATGCGTCGAAGCCGGGGGCTGCCGGAGGCCGTGACCAGCGCCTCGTGGAAGTCGAAGTCCGCGTCCGAGAGCGCAGAGAGATCGTCGGCGGCGACCGCGCGCCGCATCGCCTCGCAGGCGCTGCGCAGCTGCTGCACCGCCCCGGGGATCCGTTCTCGGATGATCATCAGTGCCGCCGCCGACTCCACGGCGCTGCGTGCCACGTAGAGGTCCCGGATCTCCTCGGCGTCGAGCTCCTTGACGAAGAGTCCGCGGTTCGGCTCGCTGCGCACCAGCCCCTCCTGCACCAAGCGCTGCATGGCCTCACGAAGCGGTCCTCGGCTGACGCCGAACTCGGCGGACAATCTGGCTTCGGAGAGTTGGGTGCCCGCTGGCAGGCTGCCGTACATGATCCCGTCGCGCAGCTGCCGGGTGATCAGGGACGCCGTCGACTCGCGGTTCACCCGGGTGAAGCTGCGGGGGGAGTGGGCGGCGGTCGTCGGCATCGGGGCTCCAGCGGGTCGAGGTGGGATCTGGCGGCCGGGCAAGGGGGCGGTGGTGCGGTGGACACGGACGGAGGGGAGACCGATATCACGTGATCCGTGGATTGTTGACAATAATCATACAACGGCTGGGGCGCCCGTGTTCACCGGTGCCTGTTCACCGGTTCGTGCGGGGGAGTCCAGCACGGTGGGCGATGATCGCCAGCTCCGTCCGGTCTCGAGCCTGCAGCTTGGCGAGGATGCGGCTCACATACGTCCGTGCCGTGGCGGGGCTGAGGAACAGAGCGGCTCCGATCTCCGCGTTCGTGTCTCCATGGCCCACCCGGGTGAGGACCTCGATCTCCCGGTCGGTGAGCTCGGAGAGGTCCACCGAGGTCTCGTCCTGCGGTGACGGCGCGGAGGCCATATGTTCCATGACCTTGCGCGCGATCGTGGGGGAGAGGAGGTTCCCGCCGGCGGCGGCCGTGCGGACCGCCGTCCGGAGCTCCTCGGAGGCGATGTCCTTGAGCAGGTACCCGGCGGCGCCGGCACGGACGGCATCGATGATGTCCTGATCCTCGTCGAAGGTGGTCAGGATCAGAATGCGGCTGCCATCGAGCTCGGGGTCCGCGCAGATCCTCCGAGTGGCCTCGATGCCGTCCATGACGGGCATGCGGATGTCCATGAGCACGACGTCGGGACGGTGGGCCTGCACGGCCCGGACCGCGTCCTGGCCGGTCCGAGACTCTGCGACGACCGTGATCTCCGGATCGTGGGTGAGCAGCGCGCGCAGACCAGTGCGCACCAGGACCTGGTCGTCGGCGATCAGCACGCTGATCATCGGCCCTCCTCAGCGGCAGGCCGGGTGGCCGGGGTCTGGCTGAGGGAGATGACGGCGGGCAGCGTCGCATGGACCGCGAAACCGTCCCCCTCGGGCCCGGCGGCCAGACTGCCGCCCAGTGCCTCGGCCCGTTCGCGCATCCCGTGGAGCCCCAGGCCCGCCGCCTGCTGCGCGGAGCGCTCGCGGGGCGGTCTCGCCGGCCCGGGATCCCGGACCGTCACCTGCAGCCGACCGTCGGTGAGCGTCACGGCCACCTCAGCGGAGTCGGCCGCGGAGTGCCGGACCACATTGGTCAGCGCCTCCTGGACGATCCGGTACGCGGCGGCTTGCACATGGTCGGGAGCGAGGCGCTCGTCGTCATGGGTCTGGATCCGCGCGTGGACCTCTAGCGGCAGGAGGTCGAAGACTTGGCCCTCCAGGGCGTCGAGGGAGAGCGGGCTCCGGGGGTCCTTCTGGCGTCGCAGCATCTGTACGGTCCGGCGCATCTCGTCCATCATCTCGCCGCTGGTGCTCTTGACCACGTCGAGGGCGTCCTCCGCCGCACGGCGGTCGCGGTCGAGGGCCTCGCGGGCGACGTCGGCGTGCAGCGAGATGACCGTGGTCCGATGCCCCAGGGAGTCGTGCAGCTCCCGTGCGATGTCTGCCCGTTCGGTGGCGATCGCCGCGGCGGCCTGGCTGCGTTCATGGGCCTCGGCCGCCTCCAGCAGTCTCTGGGTGTTCTCCCTGAGCTCCCGGCGCAGACGCATGCTCACTCCCAGGGCTATCGCCGCGGTCATCAGTGCCACGTGCCCGGAGAGCTCATAGCCGACTACACGGGTGGGGTCCTGCCCGGCGATCACCAGGCGGTAGAAGTAGCTGCCGCCCAGCAGCAGCACCGCGGCCGAGACGGCCCAGACCGCGCGGCGGAACTCAGCGGCGGAGTAGAGCGCGGCGGCGGTCGGCACACTCAGCCCGATCGTCGGGTAGCCGACCATGTAGTAGGCCCAGAACGCCACGAACGTCAGCCCCAGGACACCCAGGGGGAAGCGTCGGCGGACCAGCATGAGCGCTCCCAGCCCGAACGCCCACAGATAGGCCAGCGGCTCAGCGTCGCGGTCGCCGGCGACGTCGGCGGAGATCGTCCCGGCCACCGCGCCGAAGACGGCCACTCCGAGCACGGCGTCCACGAGCCACCGCTGGACGCGGGCAGACGGATCCGGCTCAGCGCCGACAGGGGCAGGCATGACACCAGTCTAGGAGTGTCCTGGGCCTCCGGCAGTCGCCTGCAGGCGACTGAGGGAGACGCCGCGCGACGACACCTGAGCAGGACGCCGCGCGGATGTGGCGCGCATCGTCGGCTCCGTAGCGTCGAGGTCATGAACCCAGCTGCTGGATCGCACTTCCGCCCCTCCTTCGACGAGGCCCCGCGAGGGAGGCTTCCTTGGCGGCTCATCCTCCTACTCGGTGCTGTCGCGCTGCTCCGGCCGCTGATGCACATCACCGGTGTCTCCGGCGGCGACGGCCTGCCCAAGGGCCTCTTTGCGGTGGGCGCCACCGTGGTGATCTCGGCCGTCTGGATCGGCGTCGTCCTGCTGGCTCGGGTCTCCAGGCCCTTCCTCACGCTGGTGCTCGCCGGGCTCGCCTATGCCGTACTGAGCATGGTGCTCTCGGCGGTCCTCTCTCCGGTGCTCGGCGGCGAGCTGCAGGGCCCCTTCGCACAGCCGATCGCGATCCCCATGGTCCTGATCGTCAATGCGATCTGGGGTGCCGTCGTCGGCGGCATCGCCGCGGGCCTCCGGGCGGCGCTGGTCGCCCGGCATCGTTGACCCGCCGATCTCCGCAGCTGCTCGCTCAGGGGCGGGTCACGCCGGCCGGCCCGGAACAGAGTCCAGGCGTCCCAGCATCGGCAGGGCGGGCGCCGGCCGGCCGGTCAGCCGCAGGCCCTCCCAGATGGTCACCTGGTTCGCGGTGAGCACCGGTTTGCCCAGCGCCTCCTCCAGCTCTGGGATCCAGCCGAGTGAGTGCATCGCCGTGTCCGGGACGAGCATGGCCTCCGCCTGGGGCACATCCACGGCGCGGATCATCGCGATGACGTCATCGCGTCCCATCAGGCCGACCTCCGCGGCCGTGAAGATCCCGTGCGCGGCGAAGGTCACGACGTCGACCCCGGCTCGCCCCAGCAGTGCGCGGAAGTGCTCGGCCAGGTCCGCCGGGTAGGAGGCCGTCACCGCGACGTGCCGCACGTCGAGGGCCTCCAGCGCGTGCAGATACGCCAGTGACGTCGAGGATGCCGGAACGCCGGCGACCTCCTGAACGGCCCGGGCCTGCTCGGCGGCACCGTCATGGCCGTAGACGAAGCTGCCCGATGTGCAGGCCCACATCACCGCGTCCACCGTGTGATCGGCGAGCAGGCGCGCCGTGCCCTCGGCCAGGCGTGCGGCGGAGCCGGTCTCCAGCAGGGCCTCCGGGGTGTGTTCGTCCACTCCGATGGTGGTGTGCACCAGGGGAAGCCGAACGGCGCCCCCGGCGGCCTCCTCGAAGGCGGGGTAGTCGTCCTCCGCGGCATGGCCGGGGTAGAGGATGCCGATGGTGGGGGCGTGCTGAGAGTCGGTCAAGGGTCCTCCTTCGAGAGGGCGCGTCGGACTGGTGGGTGGCAGATGGCGGCCGGGGCTGAAGGGGCGCACCCGGGTCAGACCACCGCCGCCGAGGGCTCCTGTCGGGCCAGTGCCCGGCCGGGCCCGTAGTAGGGGAGCCCGAAGTGCTGCAGCACCGCCCACACCGTCGCCTGGTTGGCGGAGATGACCGGTTTGCCGAGGTCCTGCTCCAGCTGGGCGAGCACGTCGTAGGTCGGCAGGTTCGTGCAGGAGACCACCACTGCCTCGGCCTGGTCGGAGTCTGCCTCCCGGACCAGGTCGTAGGTGCGCTGGGAGGGGACCTCCCAGATGCGGCCCGAGAGTCCGAGGTTCGAGTTGCTCATCAGGTGGATCCCGGACTCGGCGAAGAAGGCGGCGAACTGGGCGGTGATGGCGTCGTCGTAGGGGGTCGCCGTCGCAAGGGTCCGCACGCCCAGCGCCTGGACCGCGGCGAGCAGGGCGCCGGAGGTGGTGAAGCAGGGCGCCCCGCCGGCGTCCGTCATGGCCTGCACCAGGTCGCGCTCGCCGGAGATCCCGCGGACGAAGCTGCCCGAGGTGCAGGCGTAGAGGTAGGCGGAGGGGGTCACCGCAGAGACGGCGCGGACGCAGTCCGCGATCGCCTTCGGGCGGGAGATCGCCCGAGCCTGCTTGACCGTCACCGCCAGGGGCTCGTGCCGGGTGCGGGTGAACAGCAGATCCAGCTGCTCGACGCCGTCTGCGTCCTGGGTGAAAGTGCGCAGCTCTCGGTCCAGAGCCATGTCATAGGGGACCACGACACCGATGGCGGGTGCCATGCGGTCGGATCCGGGAAAGGGGGTGAGGGCCATGGGCCGCTCCAATCCAGAGGCGGTGCAATCATCTCCTGCAAGATTGTTGACAATCTTCGTGAGGTCTTCATAGCATAGCGGCACGGTCCCTGCCTCGGAAAGCCCTTCCGGGGAGGGGATGTCGCGGTCTCCGGGAGATGTTCCTCACAGGTGCTCCCGGCCGGCCACGAGGTCCCCGCACCGCGCTCAGCCCACCCCTTCCGGAAGCGAGGTGACGGATGGCGGACTCCCTGCCGGTCATCACGGTCCTATGTCCCGACGACGACGGCCCCTACGCCGTGCCGCCCGGCCTGGATGAGCTTGAGGACCGGGCCGAGATCCGCCGGACCACCGCCGCGGAGCTGAGCGAGGCGCTCTCCGGCGCCGACGTCCTCTTCCTGTGGGACTTCTTCTCCCGCGCAGTCTCTGACGCCTGGCACGCCGCCGACGCCCTGGACTGGATCCACGTGGCCGCCGCCGGAGTGGACAAGCTGCTCTTCGACGAGCTGGCCGAGTCCGAGGTCACCGTCACCAACGCCCAGGGCACCTTCGACCGACCCATCGCCGAGTACGTGCTCGGCGCTGTGCTCGCCCGTGCCAAGGACATGCCCGGCAGCCTCCGGCGCCAGCAGACCCGCACCTGGGAGCACCGCGAGACCCAGCGCGTGCAGGGCCTCACCGCCCTGGTCATCGGCACCGGCGCGATCGGCCGGGAGATCGCCACGCTCCTGCGGGCGGTCGACGTCGAGGTCTTCGCCGCAGGACGTACCGCCCGAGACCAGGATCCCGACTTCGGCACGGTGATCGCCAGCGACCACCTCCCGGCCCATATCGGTGCCGCCGACGTCGTCGTCAACGCGGCACCGCTGACTCCGCAGACCACCGGGCTCCTCGACGCCCAGGCGCTCGCTGCCGTGAAGGACGGCGCCCACCTGATCAACATCGGCCGGGGGGAGACCGTCGACGAGGTCGCCCTCGTCGAGGCCCTGGATCACGGGCCTCTCGGATTCGCCACCCTGGATGTCTTCGAGCAGGAGCCGCTCCCGCAGGGCTCTCCGCTGTGGGAGCGCGAGGATGTGCTGATCACCGCCCACATGTCCGGGGACGTCATCGGCTGGCGCGACGCGCTCGCCGAGCAGTTCCTCGACAACGCCCGGCGCTGGCTCGCCGGAGAGACCCTGCACAACATCGTCGACAAGCAGAAGGGCTACGTGCCCCGCCCGCAGCCCTGACGTCGCCCCGACACCGGGCACGCCCCAGAGGGCGGCGCGGACGGCGGCGCCGCACCCCTGGCACATCACATCAGGCCCACACCCGGCACATACCCGGCACACAGGAGGTCAACCATGGACCGTCGAACCCCGAGCAGCCTCGCGGAGATGACTGCGACCGAGCTCCTCGCCGGCTACCGCGCTGGAGATTTCAGCCCGGTCGACGCGACAGAGGCCGTGCTGGAGCAGATCGCTCGGCACGATGACGTCCTGAACGCCTTCGTGCTCGTGGACCCTGAGTCCGCTCGCACCTCCGCGGAGGCCTCTGCCCGCCGCTGGCAGGCCGGAGAGACCCTGGGCCCCGGTGACGGCCTGCCCACCTCCATCAAGGACATGTTCCTCACCAAGGGTTGGCCTACCTACAAGGGGTCGACGCTCATCGGTGAGGACGGCCCCTGGGACGTGGACGCTCCCTGCGTGGCACGGCTGAAGGAGACCGGTGCGGTGCTGGTCGGGAAGACCACCACCCCGGAGTTCGCCTGGAAGGGCACCACAGACAGCATCCGCTGCGGCGCGACCGGCAACCCGTGGGACCCGAGCACCACCGCAGGCGGCTCCTCGGGAGGCGCTTCGGCCGCCGTCGGCGCCGGAATGGCCCCCTGGGCCGTAGGCACCGACGCCGGCGGGTCGGTGAGGATCCCCGCCTCCTTCACCGGGACGGTCGCGCTCAAGGCCACGTACGGCCAGGTGCCCATGTTCCCCGCCTCGCCCTTCGGGACTCTCGCCCACGCCGGGCCGATGACGCGCAGCGTCACCGACGCCGCGATGCTGATGGACGTCATCACCGGCTTCGACTCCCGGGACTGGGCCGCGCTCCCCACGCCGACCTCGTCCTACCTGGAGGGCCTCGAGGACGGTGTCGCAGGTCTGCGCATCGCCTACTCACGAAACCTGGGCTTCGTGGAGAACGACCCCGAGGTGGAGCGCCTCGTCACCGACGCGGTCTCGCTGCTGGAGCGGGCGGGTGCCGTGGTGGAGGAGATCGACCCCGGCTTCGAGGACCCGGTGGAGGCTTTCCACGTCCTCTGGTTCAGCGGTGCGGCAAAGGTGCTCGAAGCCTTCGGGCCGGACGCCGTGGACCAGGTGGACCCCGGACTGCGGGCGGGCATCCGGCGCTACGCCGAGGCCTCTGCCCTGGACTATCTGGGCGCCACCGCCGTCCGCATGGACCTGGGTGTGCGCATGGGGGCTTTCCATGAGAACTACGACCTGCTGGTCACCCCGACCATGCCGATCACCGCCTTCGACCACAGCAGGCAGGCCCCCGAGGGCTGGCCCTCGGACCTGTGGACGTCCTGGACGCCCTACACCTACCCGTTCAACATGACCCAGCAGCCGGCGGCATCGGTGCCCTGCGGCGTCGCCTCGGACGGGCTGCCGGTGGGGCTGCAGATCGTCGGGGCACGCACCCAGGACCGTCTGGTGCTGCGGGCCGCTCGGGCTTTCGAGAAGGCCTCCGGGGAGCAGTTCATCCGCCCGGTGGAGCCCATGGCGCGCACCTCGGCCGTCTGAGGCCGCGCGAACGGACGTCCGGACTGCTCGAGGAGGACCATGGCCCGCTACATCAGCATCACCTTGACCGCACGCGGAGTCAGCTGCACCGCGCGGCTGCTCGACGACGTCGCGCCGCGGACCTGTGCGGCCGTGTGGGACGCGCTCCCACAGGCGGGGCAGGTCTACCACGGCAAGTACGCGCGCAACGAGATCTACAACCTGCTGCCGGGCTTCGCCGAACATGATCCCGGCAAGGAGAACACCACGGTCACCCCGATCCCGGGGGACGTGTGCTGGTTCCGGTTCGACTCGGACGACCTCGGCAATCCAGGCTACGGCTACGAGGAAGCCGCAGGGGTGCGGGAACGGCGCGAGATCATCGATCTGGCGCTCTTCTACGGCCGGAACAACCTGTTGATCAACGGGGATCAGGGGTGGGTGCCCGGCAACGTCTTCGCCACTGTGGTGGACGGGCTGGAGACCATGGCCGAGGCCTGCCAGTCGATCTGGATGGACGGGGCCCGCGGGGAGACGCTGGCCTTCGCCCGTGCTGGAGAGGACTGACCGCGCCACCGACCCCGCGAGTTGGTCCGCAGTTCCGCATACTCGACTCGATCGAGTCGAGTTCCGGTAAGTTCGGACCCACTCGGCGAAAGGAGACGACGACGTGACCTCGACCGTTCCACCCGCCATCGGTGAGCGTCCCGCCCAGGACGCGGGCCGTGAGATCGCCCAGCAGCTGCGCGGTGCGGGTGTCTCCCGCGTCGACGACTCCGCCCTGGCCCGTGGCATGTACTCCTCTGACGCCAGCCTCTACCGGGTGGTCCCACAGGTCGTGACCCGGCCGCAGCACGTCGACGAGCTGCACGCCGTCCATGAGGTCTCCCGCTCCACCGGGGTGCCGGTCACCCTGCGTGGGGCCGGTACCTCCATCGCGGGCAACGCCGTGGGTGCCGGGATCGTCGTCGACACCCGTGACCTCGACCGCATCCTGGAGATCGACCCGGAGGCTCGTACCGCCCGGGTCGAGCCCGGTGTCATCCACGCGGTGCTGCAGCGCGCCGTCTCGCCGCACGGGCTGCGCTTCGGCCCGGACCCCTCCACCCACACCCGCTGCACGATCGGCGGGATGATGGGCAACAACGCCTGCGGATCCCGCGCTCTGGGCTACGGACGCACCGCTGACAACGTCGAGGCCGCCACGGTGCTGTTCGGCAACGGTGAGGTCGGTTCTTTCCACGCCGGCGGCAGCACGACGACGGCGGGCCGCGGAGCAGGACGAGCCGCCGTCGCCTCCACAGGCTCCACCGCCGAACAGCTGCTCCGCCTGGCGGAGACGAACCTGGGCCATGTGCGGACCCATTTCGGCCGTTTCGACCGGCAGGTGAGCGGCTATTCCCTGGAGCACCTGCTGCCTGAGAACCAGGGGCGGGTCGATCGCTTCCTGGTGGGCACCGAGGGAACCTTGGGCACGGTGCTGGAGGCCACCGTCAATCTGGTGGCCGATCATCCGCGCCGACTGCTGATGGTGCTGGGCTACCACTCGGTGGCCGAGGCCGCCGACGCCGTGCCGCAGCTGCTCGCCGCGGCCCCGGGCCGGCTCATCGCCTGCGAGGGCATGGACTCTCGGCTGGTGGCGCTGGTCCGAGGGGCGGGCAAGCAGGTGCCGCCGCTGCCGGACGGGGAGAGCTGGCTGTTCGTGGAGGCCGCCGGGGACGACGCCGATGACGTCATCGCCACGGTGCGGGCCGCCTCCGGCTGCGTGGACTCCGGCCTGGTGGACGACGCCGCCCAGGCGGCCGCGCTGTGGCGGATCCGTGAGGACGGCGCCGGGCTGGCCGGCGTCAGTCTGGCCACCCCGGCCCATTCCGGGTGGGAGGACGCCGCCGTCCCGCCGGAGCACCTGGGCGCGTGGATGCGCGAGTTCGAGGAGCTGCTGGTCGACTTCGGGCTGCAGGGCTACCCGTACGGGCATTTCGGAGATGGCTGCATCCACTGCCGCATCGATTTCCCCTTCGCCCACGGCGACCCCGGAAGCACCGGGGTCTTCGCCGAGTTCCTGCGCACCTGCGCGGAGCGGCTGGCCGTCTACGGAGGGTCGCTCTCCGGCGAGCACGGGGACGGCCGCGTCCGTTCCGAGCTGCTGCCGTACATGTATGACGAGACCTCGATGGACCTCTTCGCCCGGGCTAAGCGCATCTGCGACCCGCAGAATCTGCTCAACCCGGGGATCATCACCGATCCTGCCCCGCACACCGCTGACCTGCGGCCCACCCAGGCCACCCGGGGGCTGCCCTGGCCGGGGCTTCGGCACACCCACGACGACGGCGACTTCGGGGCTGCGGTGCACCGCTGCTCCGGGGTGGGGAAGTGCGTCGCGCCCTCCACCTCGGGGGTGATGTGCCCCTCCTACCTGGCCACGAAGGAGGAGAAGGACTCCACACGGGGGCGCGGACGGATCCTGCAGGAGGCCATGGACGGGACCCTGGTGAAGGGTCTGAGCGACCCGGCGGTCCACGAGGCCCTTGATCTGTGCCTCTCCTGCAAGGGCTGCGCCTCGGACTGCCCCGCCGGGGTGGACATGGCCGCGTACAAGTCTGAGGCGCTCTACCAGACCTACGACGTCGGCGGGAGCGAGGGGGCCGGGGAGCGCGGTCGACGTCGTCGTCGGCTGCGTCCGCGATCCCACTACCTGCTGGGTCGAATGCCGTTCTGGGCGCGGCTGGCCGCCCCGGTGGCCCCGCTGGTCAACACGATGATGAAGGTGCCTCCGCTGGCCGCGGCGGCGAAATGGACCGCTGGGATCGATCCGCGGCGCTCGGTGCCGGCCTTCGCCCGGAGGACGCTGCGGCGGACCGCGGCACGACAGGACCGTGCTGGGAGCGCCGTGCCCGGGGAATCGGACCCAAATGGCAGCCGGGTCGAGCTCGGGGCGTCTGCCGGTCAGTCCGCCGGGGCCCGTCCCCAGCCTGACGTCTGGGTCTGGGCGGACTCCTTCACCGACCATTTCTTCCCGCAGTCCGGGCTGGCCGCGCTGGAGTTCCTGCGTGGCCAGGGGCTGGACGTGCGGCTGCTGCAGCGACGGGCCTGCTGCGCGCTGCCCTGGATCACCACTGGTCAGCTGGATCAGGCCCGCAGGCTGCTCGACGGCGCGGTGGACGCGCTGCTGGAGCCGGTGGAGTCCGGGGTGCCGGTGATCGGACTGGAGCCCTCCTGCACCGCGACGCTGCGCAGTGATCTGGTGCAGCTCTCGGACCGCCCCGAGGCTCAGACCGTCGCCGACGGGGTGCTGACCTTCGCGGAGCTGACCCACCGGCTGGTGGACGAGGGGAAGGTGCGGCTGCCTGATCTGAGCGGAGTGCGGGTGGTCGCCCAGCCGCACTGCCACCAGCGTGCGGTGATCGGCTGGCAGGCCGATCAGGCGCTGCTGGAGCTGGCCGGTGCAGAGGTCACCGCAGTGCCGGGCTGCTGCGGGCTGGCCGGCAACTTCGGGGTCGAGGCCGGCCACTACGAGGTCAGCGTCGCCGTGGCGGAGACCAACCTGCTGCCGGCGGTGCGCAGAGCCGCCGAGGAGCAGGACCCGCCCGAGGCGACGGGGGAGACCGTGGTGCTGGCCGACGGGATGTCCTGTCGCATCCAGCTCGACGATCTCGCCGACGTCGAGGCCATCCACCTGGCGGAGCTGCTGGCCGAGCGCAGCTGATCGAGCCCCTGACCCGCCGGGGAGGCGGGTACACTCTCCCGGAGTTCGCCGGGCACGTCTGACAGCCCGGCTCCCGCGGGGAAGGGACCCATGGCCGCTGAGATCATCCTCACCGAGGAGTTCCATGAAGCTCTGGCCCGCCTGGAGGCCGGAGAGTCGGTCTTCCTCACCGGCAAGGCGGGCACGGGCAAGTCCACGCTGATCCGTGAGTTCCTGCGCCGCAGCGAGGACAGCGCCGCAGACCGCCACGTCGTCGTCGCCGCGCCCACCGGCATCGCCGCGCTGAACGTGGACGGCTACACGATCCATCGGCTCTTCGGCTTCCACCCGCAGATCACCCTGGAGGAGATCCGCCACGGCCGCTACTACCCGGCGCGGTTCGCCGGGACGCTGAAGGCCCTGGACACGCTGATCATCGACGAGGCCTCGATGGTCCGGGCCGACCTCCTCGACCAGCTCGTCGCCGCGTTGGAGCGGTTCGGCCCTCGGCCGGGGCAGCGCCTCGGCGGGGTGCAGCTGGTGCTGGTGGGAGACCTGCTGCAGCTCCCCCCGGTGGTCACCGAGTCCGAGTGGCGGCACTTCGAGACCCGCTACCCGACCCCCTACTTCTTCTCCGCGGACAGCTACCGGGAGGAGGACTTCCCGACCGTCTCGCTGACCACCGTGTTCCGGCAGCTCGGTGACGACCAGCTCACCGCGGTGCTGAACTCCATCCGGGAGGGGGTGCTGCTCGGCTCCGCCCGTGAGGACCTCAACCAGCACGTCGACCCGGCCTTCGAACCGCCCGACGGCGAGTTCTGGCTGACCCTGGCCACCACCAACCGCATCGCCTCCGCCCGCAACCGCCGCCGCCTGGAACGGCTCCCCGGGGACGAGCACGTCTGCCGCGCAATCACCCGCGGGGAGCAGGACGGATTCGACCGCCCGGTGGAGGAACGGCTGGTCTTCAAAGTCGGGGCGCAGATCATGTTCCTCACCAACGACCCGCTGGGCCGTTGGGTCAACGGCACCCTGGGGCATGTGGTCGGTGTCGAGGTGGACGACGACGGCGAGCCGCTCGTCCAGGTGGCGCTGCGCGACGGCGCGGTGGTCGACGTCGGGCCGCACACCTGGGACATCACCCGCCCCGAGGTCCATGGCGGGACGTTGACGCATCTGGTGGTGGGCACCTACCGGCAGCTGCCGTTCAAGCTCGCCTGGGCGATCACCGTGCACAAGAGCCAGGGACAGACCGCAGACCGCCTGATCGTGGACCTCTCCGGTGGGACCTTCTCCTTCGGGCAGCTCTATGTGGCGCTGAGCCGGGTGACCTCGTTGGCCGGGCTGGTGCTCACCCGCCCGGTGTTCCCGAAGGATATGAAGACCGACCGGCGGATTCTGCGCTTCCTGCGCGGCAGCTCCGGGAGCGGATCCGCTCGGCGGCGCTGTGCGCTCGCCGTGCTCACCGTGGGGGACGAGGGGCGGATGTCCCGACCTCGGCCGGTGGAGATCGCGGTGGCCTTCGAGGACGGCACCGGGCTGAGCACGCTGGTGAACCCGCAGCGGGATCTGGCGGACGCCCGGACCACGTGCGGAATCAGCACCGAGGACATCCTGGTGGCCCCCACGCTGGCCGAGGCCTGGGCGGTGCTCTCCCCGGTGATCGCCGGACACGTCCCGGTGGGGGAGCAGATCGACCGCACCCTCGGGCTCATCGACTTCGAGCTCAAGCGGCTCGGACAGGTGGAGCTGATGCCCTTCGGGGCCGAGGCCCCGCGGACGGTCACGACGCGCGTCCCGCGGGCCGGCAGCCCGGCGCCGGCACGCGGCGCGGCCCCCGCGCGTGCCCTGGACGCGGCCCGTCAGGTCATGGACGCCCTGCTCCTCGCCGAGGCGGAGAGCCCCGAGGTTGTGGACCGCTCCGCCACCGGCTTCGAACCCTCCGAGGATTCGGTGCAGGGCACCGGGCACCTGCTCACCCGGGACCCGGAGACGGCCTCACCCTCCCTCGAGGAGATGCCGGGTCTGGGGGCGCTGCTGGATGTCAGCCGTCAGGTCGGGGCGCTCCTGCTGGGTGCCGGGGACGCCGCCGTCGGGTACAGGTGCGGATCCGGGCCCGGTCAGGGGGAGGAGCGGCAGCCTGACTCCTGGCACGCCGGTGCCCGGCAGGCGGTGGCGGAGCAGATCTCCCGTGCCACGGCCCGGGTGACGCTGACCCCGCAGCTGCGGGATCGGCTGGTCGCCGTCGGTGATCTGCTCGGACGTGAGGTCGTCACCGAGGAGCAGCTGATGTCCGGCACTGGTGAGGACGTGGAGCAGATCCTGGTCCCGGGAGCCCGGGTCTGCTTCACCGGTGAGGCGGTCTCCGCCGACGGGCGGACCTGGGGGCGGGAGCAGATGACGACGCTGGCCGCCTCTCTGGGGCTGACCCCGGTCAATACGGTCACCAAGACGCGCTGTGACCTGCTGGTGGTCGCCGAGGTCGGCACCCAGTCGGGCAAAGCCCGCAAGGCCCAGGAGTACGGCAAGCCCGTGCTGGCCGCCGAGCAGTTCTTCAGCTGGGCCGGGGTGGGCTGAGGCCGGCACCGCCTCAGCGACGGCCGAGCTGGGCGACCCCGACGCCGACGAGGCACAGCGCGCCCCCGACGATGGCCAGCGGCGTGGGCACCTCGCCGAGGGTGAGCGCGGACATCGCGACCGCCACCGCCGGTACGGCCAGCGAACACGCCGCCAGACGTCCGGTGGGCATCCGGGTCTGCGCGAAGGCCCAGAGTGAGAAGCCCAGGGCCGTGGCGCCCACACCCATGGACACCGCACCCCAGATGGCTGCCGCCGGGGCGGCCTGCAGCTCGGTCCAGGCCTGCCCGGCCCAGGGGAGCACCGCCAGCGTGCCGGCCGCACAGCCCAGCCACACCACGGTCAGCGGGTCCATCCCGGGCAGCACCGCCCGCTGCAGCAGCATCGCGATCGAGTAGGTGACGGCGGCGACGAGCGCCAGCACCACGCCCACCAGAGAGATCTGTCCGTCGCCGGCGGCCAGGGTGATCAGCGCGATGCCGGCCAGGGCCACCGCCATCCCGGCGAAGAGCGAGCGCGGCCAGCCCTCACGGAACAGCAGTCCGGCCGAGACCGCGACCAGGATCGGGGAGACGTTGACGACCATGGCCGTGGTGCCGGCGTCGAGATGATGCCCGGCATGGTTGAGGATCACCGTGTAGGCGGCGAACCACAGCGCCCCGTAGACCACGATCATCGCCAGCACGCGCAGCCGGGGGAGCCGCGGCATGCGACGGCGCAGCACGAGCACCATCAGAGTCAGCATCGCCACACCGGCCACCAGCCTGATCAGCGCCAGCGGACCCGGGGAGAACACCGGGGCCGCCCAGCGGATGATCACGAAGGAGGAGGCCCACAGCGTCACCGTGACGGCGACGGCGGCGGGTGCGGCCAGCCGCGACCAGCGGCCGGGGGCGGTGGTGCCGCTGGCGGCACCCGGGCGGATGCCCTCGGGGCCCGGGCCGGCAGGGGGAGCAGCGGCCGGATGAGCAAGGGCATCAGCGGCGAGGAGGCGGGTCATAATGATGATCCTCCCGCCTGAAACTCAACAGCACAAGCGAACATCTCTGGACGACCATTCAGTACTGCTTTATGATTCATCCATGATCGACCTGACCAGGCTGCGGACGTTCCGCGCCGTGCTCGCCGCCGGCTCCGTCCACGCGGCCGCAGTCAATCTGGGGTACACCCCGTCGGCGGTGAGCCAGCAGCTCCAGGCCTTGCAGAAGGACACCGGCCTGGAGCTCTTCATCCGCAACGGGCGCGGCCTGGCCCCCACCGGGGTGGCGCGGCGCTTCGCCGAGGAGGCCGATCGGCTGCTCGGCCAGGCCACGCGTCTGGAGGAGCTGGCCGTCGACCTGCGGGAAGGGCGGACCGGGTCGCTGGTGATCTCGCACATCGCCTCGGTCGGTGTGACCTGGATGCCCGCCGTCGTCGCGGCGATCTCCGCCGAGTTCCACGACCTGCGACTGGACCTGCGGCTCTGGGAGGCTGCGCAGGGGCGCGACGAAGACGTCGACGTCGAGATCTGCGTGGCCCACCGGGACCTGCCCGATCGGCCGGGCTTCGACGTCGAGCCGCTGCTCACCGAGCCCTATGTGGCGGTGGTGCCCGTGGGGCATCCGCTGGCAGGGCGGCGGGAGGCCGCCTTGGAGGAGCTGGCCGGCTGGCGGTGGGTGGACAACGACCTGACCCGCGGAACCTGCCGACAGATCCTGTTGGAGGCCTGTGCTGCGGCCGGCTTCACGCCCGGCTTCCAGTACGAGACACAGGACTACGGTTCCGCGGTGGCGCTGGTGGCCGCCGGAGTTGGCATCACGGTGATGCCCCGGCTGAGCTTCTCCTCGGTGCGGGCGGACCCCGCGCAGGTGACCGCCGTCGAGCTGTCCGGGGCGGCGCTTCGGCGGACCATCATGGTGCGCTCCCGGGGCAGCCTGTGCGAGTCACCGGCGGTGCGCCGCGTGCTCGAGATGCTGCGCGGGCTGGCCGACGACGGTGGGGTGACGGCTCCGGCAGGCGATGTTACTCTGGGGTCACAATCGTTCTGAGAGGGAGATCACATCATGGCTGAAGCCGTCATCGTGTCCGTGGCCCGGTCGCCGATCGGCAGGGCGCGCAAAGGTTCCCTGGTGGATCTGCGCGCCGACGACATGACCGCCCAGATGGTCCAGGCCGCACTGGAGAAGGTGCCGCAGCTGGATCCCGGGAAGGTCGAGGATCTCATACTCGGCTGCGGCCTTCCCGGCGGCGAGCAGGGGTTCAACATGGCTCGCATCGTGGCGGTCCTCGCAGGCATGGACCACCTGCCCGGCACCACCGTCACTCGCTACTGCTCCTCCTCCCTGCAGACCACCCGCATGGCCTTCCATGCCATCCAGGCCGGCGAGGGTGACGTGTTCATCTCCGCCGGAGTGGAGGCGGTCAGCCGATTCGCCCAGGGCACCTCCGACTGGATCCCCGGGGCCGAGCTCGAGAATCCGCGCTTCGCCGAAGCCATGGCCCGCACGGCCAAGACCGCCGAGGGCGGAGCCGTCTGGCACGATCCGCGCGATGACGGGCAGCTGCCCGACGCGTACATCACCATGGGGCAGACCGCCGAGAACGTCGCCCAGCGCACCGGGGTCACCCGGGCCGAGCAGGACGAGTTCGCCCAGCTCAGCCAGAACCGTGCCGAGAAGGCCATCGCAGACGGGTTCTTCGCCCGGGAGATCACCCCGCTGCGCCTGCCGGACGGCACCACCGTCGACGCCGACGACAGCCCCCGCCCCGGCGTGACCGCCGAGGCGCTCGCCGGCCTGGATCCGGTCTTCCGCCCGGACGGGACGGTCACCGCCGGCAATGCCTGCCCGCTCAGCGACGGTGCGGCCGCGCTGGTCATCATGAGTGACACCCGAGCCCGTGAGCTGGGGCTCGAGCCGCTGGGGCGCATCGTCTCCACCGGGCTGACCGGGCTGTCTCCCGAGATCATGGGGATGGGACCGGTCGGTGCCAGCCGGCAGGCCCTGGAGCGGGCCGGGCTGGGCGTCGACGACGTCGACCTCGTGGAGATCAACGAGGCCTTCGCCGCACAGGTGATCCCCTCCGCCAAGGAGCTCGGCGTGCCGTGGGAGAAGCTCAACGTCCACGGCGGGGCGATCGCCCTCGGTCACCCCTTCGGCATGACGGGGGCGCGGATCACTGCGACCCTGCTCAACGGTCTGCGCGCAGGCGACGGCCAGTACGGCCTGGAGACGATGTGCGTGGGAGGCGGCCAGGGCATGGCGATGGTCATCGAGCGGCTGAGCTGAGCACGGCTGAGCTGGGGATCGTCGGGAGCGGAGCGCCGGGAGCCGGGCCGACGTCGTCGTCGGCCGCGGAATCCGGGCTCCGCTTTGCCGTTCTCGCGCCGTCCGGCTACTATTGACAGTCGCAAGCCGTGCTGTGCTGTGCCTGAAGCATGCCCGGTGGGTGATGGATCCGAGATGCTCTGATCCACGTCCGTCGGGAAGGCTGGGGCTCGGCGACGGAAAGCAGTGCGGTGAATTGTGAAGCCTGGATTCCAGCGCACCACAAGGCAAGCACCACCGTCTTTCGTCCGCGATGAGAAGGCACTTCGGTTGGATCTCACCCAGCCTGGTCCGTCCTCGTAAGTCACGGTGTCACAACTGGTGGCGGGACTCGGCTCAACGACCGCATGGTCTTATCAGGTCTGACCTGGGGATCCGTGTGTTCGCGGGCACCGCCCGGAGATATATTCGTACTTATGTTGGAGGAGTGATCATGGCAGCTCGTTGCCAGGTAACCGGAGTGGGGCCGCAGTTCGGCCACAGCATCTCCCACTCGCACCGTCGCACCAAGCGCCGGTTCGACCCGAACATCCAGAAGAAGCGTTACTGGGTGCCCTCGCTGGGGCGTCACGTCACGCTGAACCTGTCCGTGAAGGGCATCAAGACCATCGATGTCCGCGGCATCGACGCTGTCGTCGCCGAGCTGATTGAGAAGGGTGAGAAGCTCTAATGGCCAAGGACAAGGACGTACGTCCCATCATCAAGCTGAAGTCGACGGCCGGCACCGGGTTCACCTACGTGACCCGGAAGAACCGCCGCAACAACCCCGACCGCATCGTGCTGAAGAAGTACGACCCGGTCGTCCGTAAGCACGTCGACTTCCGAGAGGAGCGCTGATCATGGCCAAGAAGTCCAAGATCGCAAAGAACGAGCAGCGCAAGATCATCGTTGAGCGCTACGCCGAGAAGCGCGCTCAGCTGAAGAAGACGCTGACCGACCCGAACGCCTCCGACGAGGACCGCGAGGCTGCTCGCGTGGGCCTGCAGAAGCTGCCCCGCGACGCCAGTCCGATCCGTGTCCGCAACCGCGACTCCATCGACGGTCGTCCGCGCGGCACCTTCCAGAAGTTCGGCATCTCGCGCATCCGTTTCCGCAACATGGCGCACAACGGCGAGCTGCCCGGGATCACCAAGTCGTCCTGGTGACGATGTCCTGGTGACCAGCTTCGGCTGATCTGCCAGACCGCTGACAAGGGCGGGATCACCTTCGGGTGGTCCCGCCCTTGTCGTCTCCTGGAGAGGGCCGTGGGCTGTGCCTCAGGCGGCGCCCAGCTCGGTCAGCACGCCACGCAGGCGAGTGTCGAGCTCGGCGGCGACGCCCGCGGGAAGCGCCTTCACAGGCCACCAGCGCAGCTCCTCGCTCTCCTCGCTGACCACCAGCTGGGCCCCGCGCGGAGCGACGGCGGCGTAGCCCACGTCCCAGTGGGCGGTGCAGTGGGAGAAACCTGATCCCAGCGCATGCACATTGAGGTCCACGGGGCGGCGGCGCAGCGGCCGCAGCGTCTGCAGCCCGCTCTCCTCGGCGGCCTCGCGGAAGGCCGCCGCGGGCACGGAGCCGTCGCCGTCCTCGATGTGGCCGCCCAGCTGCACCCAGAACTGGCCCTTCCGGTGGAAGCAGAGCAGCACCTGGGTCAACGCCTCGTCGAAGACGAAGCAGCTCGCGGTGAGATGCTCGCGCCGGGGACGGCGCCGGAACGGCTCGTCACCCTGGTCCGCGAGGGCCAGATACTCCTGCTTGAGCCGCTCCTGCTGCGGCATGCGCGGGTGCCAGCTGCGCAGGTCCGCGACGAATCGTTCAGCGAGGGGCGTGTGGACGGTGCGGGGCATGCCCGACATCCTACTGGCCGATCGGGCTCAGGTCAGGCCGCCTCTGGTGCGCCGCCGAGGGCGCTGAGCTGGATGATCAGGGCCTGGGCGGGCCACAGCGGGGGCAGCTGCAGGCCGACCTCGATCAGCGCACGGCCCGGCAGCGCCACCTCTTCACCGCTCATCCAGTCGGGTGTCTGCGGCCCCCATCGTGCCGGGCCCGCTTCCTCGCGCAGGCTGATCCTGTAGGTCCGACGCGGGTCGAGCCCGTCCAGCTGGATCCGTTCCGGAAGGGCCTCCCGCAGGGCGGCCGTCGTGGCGATCGTGTACAGGGCCTCCGAACCGTCCTGAGCCACGACCCCGCGGACGCGCAGTCCGGGATCGCCGGTGTCCGGATGGACCACGGACCCGCCGTGCAGCAACGGCCGGAGCCGGCGGTAGAGCTGGCCGAAGGCCGTGATCCGGGCCGTCTCCTCCGGCGTGCAGCTCAGGATGTCCCATTCGAACCCTGCGGAGCCCTGGAGGGATGTGGCCGCGCGATAGGAGAGATCGGTCACCCGCCCGGAGCTGTGTGCGGGGGAGGGGCCCACATGTGAACCGATGAGCTCGGGCGGCAGGATGAGCTCGGTCCACCGCTGGATCTCCTGGCGCTCCAGCGGGTCGTTGGAGTCGGAGGCCCACACCCGGTCCGCATGGGCGAGGATGCCCAGATCCGTGCGCGCTCCCCCCGAGGAGCAGGACTCGATCTCCAGTCCGGGATGCTCCTCCTTCAGCCGGCGGATCATCCGGTACGCCGCCCGGGTCTGCGCATGCGTGCCGGGGATGCCCGCATGGACAGGTTCGACGAGGTCCCGATTGTGGTCCCACTTGATGAAGTCGATGCCCAGCTCGGAGATCAGGGCGGAGATCCGGCTGTGGACATGGGACCACGCGTCGGAGTCGGCGAGGTCGAGCACGTACTGATGTCGGAACGAGAGGCCGTCCGGGGACGGCACGGAGGCGGGGTTGCCCAGGATCCACTCCGGATGGCGATGGGCGAGCTCAGAGTCCAGGTTGACCATCTCGGGCTCGAACCACAGGCCGAACTCCATGCCCAGCGAATGGACCAGCTCCGCCAGGGGGCCCAGGCCCTGCGGCCAGACGTCGGTGGCCACCGTCCAGTCGCCGAGCCCGGCGGTGTCGTCGCGGCGGGCCGGGAACCAGCCGTCGTCGAGGACGAAACGCTCGACGCCGACGTCGGCGGCGCGCCTGGCGAGCTGCTCCAGCCGCTCGGGGTCGTGGTCGAAGTAGACCGCCTCCCAGGTGTTGAGGACCAGGGGGCGTGGAGTGCGGGGATGCTGCCGGCGGCTGCGGATCCAGGTGTGGAAGCGCGCGGAGACGCCGTCGAGACCCTGGGCGGAGTGGGCGAAGAAGGCCACCGGGGTGGTGTACCGCTGGCCTGGCTCGAGGACGATCTCCTGAGGGCGCAGCAGCTCGCCGGCACCCAGGCAGCCAGGATGCTCGGTCAGCCGGTCCACCCGATGGCGCAGATCGGCGCTCCAGCCGAGGTGGACCGACCAGATCGCTCCGCTCCGGTTCCGCGGGGCCTCCGGGGAGAGCATCGTCACCCAGGGGGAGTCGTGGCCGGCCCGGCCGCGCCGAGTCTCGCGGACCGTGGTCCCCGGCGGGGCGCATGCGGTCACGGGGCGCTTCTCCCCGGTCCACCGACCGGTGAACGTGGTGATCTGCTCAGCGGAGGCGGGCACTGGGAGGGTCGCCTCGAGCCAGTGCAGCTCCACCGGCTCACCGCCGGTGTTCTCCAGCGTGTGGGTGAGCGTGACCAGGCCGCCGAGCTCCACGCGGAGCTGGGAGATCAGCTGGAGACCGGCTGAGGAGTCTACGCTGTGCACCGTCAGCGTGTGCTCGTCCGGCTGCTCGGTGGTGGCCTGCCAGCGCGGAAAGACGGGGCCGTTCGCGGTGGAGGCGAGCAGGCCGGGGCGGCCGGCCCAGCCGTCAGAGTCCTGGGGCACCAGGGGGACCCGCCAGGCGGCGTCGAGGCTCTCTCCCTGGGTATGACGTGCCGTGGCCCGGTCCAGTGCCTCCAGCTCCTCTTCGGTGAGCGGACCGGGGTCTGCGCCCCAGTGGATGACGGCGGGCAAGCCCTGAGCGGGATGCGTCAGGATCAGGGCGACCCCCTCTCGGCGCAGCAGGGACCAGCGGATGGTGTTCAAGGGATCCTTCCGGTTCGGGCAAGCACTCTCAGTATCTTCACTGGCTGAAGTTACCGCGTCAACGGCGGCTGTCCTCGCGACGGCGTCGACGTCGAAGGGAAACGCGCCGGATGGGCTGATGGCAACGTGAGACATTCCTGACCAGAATGGGACATTCAGTGGGACATCGGTGCAGGCGGGGCCAGGAAATCTGCACGTCAAAAGCAAGATTCGGAAGGAGGTGGCGCGGGTAACCTCGCGGGACAGCATGTGTCACAGATCACAAAAACTCTTGTAGGTGCGCCTCGTGTGTCCTACGATGTCATGCACATCGACGGTGCTGTTCCGCCGCCGCAAGACCACAGCTGAGGAGAACCATCCGTGACCGTCGTCCGACGCTCTCTGACCGATGGCTGGACCGTCCAGGCCACCGGTGGAGCCCAGTCCGCCCTCGTCGGCGATCGGGCCGTGCCCGCCGTCGTCCCCGGGGAAGTGCACCTCGACCTGCTGCGTGAGGGCCTCATCCCGGACCCCTTCCTCGACGACCACGAGGCCCTCACTGCGTGGATCGGGCGGACCGACTGGACCTATCGGAGCACCTTCACCCTCACTGCCGAGGATCTCGCGGCGCACGCCCGTCATGACCTGGTCTTCGCGGGGATCGACACGGTCGCGCGCATCCTGCTCAACGGTCGGCCCCTGGCCCACGTCGCCAATCAGCACCGCGGCTGGCGGTTCGACGTCACCGACGCGCTGAGCGCCGGAAGCAACGAGCTCATCGTCGAGATGCGCAGCCCGGTGAGCTACGCGAACGAACAGAGCCAGGCCCTGGGGCCACGCCAGCGTCCCTATTCGCTGCCCTATGAGGCGATCCGCAAGGCGGCCTGCAGCTTCGGCTGGGACTGGGGGATCTCCACCTGTTCCGTGGGGATCTGGAAGCCCGTCACTCTGGAGTCCTGGAGCGTGGCGCGGCTGCAGGAGGTGAGGCTCCGCACCGAGACCGAGGACCCTGCCCCTGATGGAGCCCCTAGTGCCGCCCCCGCAGTGCAGCAGAGCAACGGTCGCCCTGGGGAGCTCGGCTCGGGACGGGTGCTCGCCGAGGTCCTCGTCGAGCGGGAGAGCCCGGGCGACGCCGGCGAGGAGCTCGCCCTGGAGCTGGAGCTCGAGGAGGGCGGAGGTCGATCCGAAGTCCGCGTCCCCGCCGGCACGGGATCGATCGTGCTCGATCTGGCAGCCGGACAGGTGCGCCGGTGGTGGCCCGCCGGTCACGGTGAGCAGCCGCTCTATGACGTGACGCTCCGGCTGCGCAGGCCGGATGACGGCGCGGACTCTGCTGATGATGCGCCCCTCGACGCCGCCTCGCGACGTGTGGGCTTCCGCACCGTGGCCTGGTCCAGCGACCCCGACGAGCACGGCACGCCTCTGCAGCTGCTCGTCAACGGGCGGCCGGTCTACGTCAAGGGCGTCAACTGGATCCCCGACGACGCCTTCTTCACCCGGGTGGACCGCGACAGGTATGCCCGCCGGCTGCAGCAGGCGCGCGACGCTCACGTGAACCTCGTGCGCGTCTGGGGCGGCGGCATCTACGAGTCCGATGACTTCTTCGATCTGTGTGACGAACTGGGTCTGCTCACCTGGCAGGACTTCCTCTTCGCCTGCGCGGGATACCCCGAGGAGGAGCCCCTGCGAACCGAGGTCGAGGCGGAGGCGCGCGAGAACATCGCGCGGATCGGCCACCACGCCTCACTGGTCATGCTCTGCGGCAACAACGAGAACCTCTGGGGTTATGAGGACTGGGGCTGGAAGGACATGCTCGACGGCGCCAGCTGGGGCGCCGAGTATTACCACAGGCTGCTGCCGGCGCTGGTCCAGGAGATCGCCCCGCAAGTGCCGTACTCCCCGGGCAGCCCGTTCAGTCCCGGGGGCCAGCACCCCAACGACGAGAGCCACGGCTCGGTCCACCTCTGGGAGCAGTGGAACCAGAAGGACTGGAGGACCTATCGCGAGCACCGCCCACGCTTCGTCGCGGAGTTCGGCTGGCAGGGGCCGCCGGCCTGGTCCACGCTCACCCGGGCGATCTCTGACGCTCCGCTGACCCCGGAATCTCCGGGGATGATCGTCCACCAGAAGGCCGAGCACGGCAACGACAAGCTCACCCGGGGGCTCCTGCCGCATCACCGCGTGCCACGTGACATGGAGCTGTGGCACTGGGCCATGCAGCTCAACCAGGCCACGGCGGTGGCCACGGCGCTGCGCTGGTTCCGCTCGCTCGCACCGCTGAACTCCGGCGCCGTGGTGTGGCAGCTCAACGACTGCTGGCCGGTCACCTCCTGGGCCGCAATCGACGGCGACGAGCGCGAGAAGCCGCTCTACCATGCGCTGGCCGGAGCCTACGCGCCCCGACTGATCACCCTGCAGCCGACCGATGGCGGGCTCGAGGCGGTGCTGTGCAACGACACCGCGGAGAGCTGGGAGGGCCCGCTGCAACTGGCGCGGCTCGACCTCGACGGAGCAGCGCTGGCCGAGGTGGAGATCGAGGTGCGCGTCGCGCCCCGCGGGACCGAGCGGGTGACGCTGCCGACGAGCCTGGCGTTTCCGCAGGATGCCACGCGGGAGCTGGTCAGGGCGGGCCTGCACGACCTCGCCGATCACTGGTTCTTCGCAGAGCCGCGAGACTCCGCACTGCCTGATCCCCGATTCAGCGCCACGCTCCGGACAGTGGAGGACGGAGTGGCCCTCGACGTCACCGCTGAGACCCTGCTGCGGGATCTGACCCTCCTGGTGGACCGGGTCAGTCAGGACGCCCGGGTGGGCACCGGGCTGGTGACCCTGCTTCCGGGCCGGACGGCGACCTTCCGCCTCACCCCGGCGATCACGGTCGGTGCCGGACGGCGTGGCGATGTCGCAGCCGAGCTGGCCGGGCTCCACGTCGAGACGCTGACCGCCGCGCATGTGCTGCGCTCGGCCAACCAGCTGCGCTCGGCCGACCAGATGGTCCAGGCGTGACCGGGGGCCGCGAGGACCGGCACATGGCCGCCCGGCCGCTCATCGCGATGGATGTGGGGCAGACGTCCACCAAAGCGATCCTGTGCGACTCCGCCGGAGAACGCCGAGAGGTGCTGGACGGGGTGCAGACCGACCAGCCGGTGCTGCCGCAGCTGCGGTCTCTGGTCGCGCAGACCCTGGCCGATCTGGGCCAGGATGCGGTGGTGGCGCTCGGCGTCTCCGGGCTGACCGGCCCCGACTCCCAGGCCGAGCATCTCCTCGACCCCCCGGGAACCCTGCGCCCGCTCGAGATCCATCTGGCCCATGATTCGGTGACCGCCGGTCTCAGCGCGCTGGGTCGGTCCCGAGGCGCGGTGATGGCAGCCGGCACCGGCGCCGTGGCGCTGGGCGTGGGTCAGCGATCCGTGGCCCGCGTGGATGGATGGGGCAACGTGATGGGCGATGCCGGCAGCGCGTACTGGATCGGTCGGTCCGCGCTCGATGCCGTGATGAGGGCACATGACGGGCGCGGCCCGCAGACCACCTTCACCGCGGCGGCCGTCCGGCGCTGGCCTGACATCGAATCGGCCTATCTGCAGCTGCAGAACGACGCCGACCGGGTCAGCACGGTCGCCGCCTTCGCTCGGGAGGTCTCTCGTCACGCGGACACCGACCCGGTGTGCGCGGAGATCTGCCGCCGGGCCGGCCGCGAGCTCGCCCACACGGTGCTGACCGCCCTGCGGCGGGTCGGTGAGCCCCGGGGCGGGGAGCCCACGCTGGTCGCCTCCACCGGGGGCGTGTTCGGGTCCTCCCACGTCCGTGAGGAGTTCTCCGCGCATCTCCACCGCTCGCTGCCGCAGGTCCGGCTCCTGGACTCCGAGGCCGAAGGGGTCGACGGGGCCGCCCACATGGCCCAGCTGCCCGAAGACCATCCGCTGCGTCCCCTCATCTCCTCCGCAGCTCCGAAGGAGTGTCTGCGATGACCGAGCGCCTGCGACTGCTGCGGATCGACAACGACTGCATGCCCTATGCCTGGGGCGCACCCGGCCGGATCAGCGCCCTACTGGGATGCCTCGCCGCGCCGGGACCCGAGGCCGAGCTGTGGCTCGGTGCCCATCCGCGCTCACCCAGCCGGCTCCTCGACGCCGACTCTCCCTGGGCCGACACCCGAGAGTGGGAGCAGGCGACGGGGCACCGGCTGCCGTTCCTGCTCAAGATCCTCGCCGCAGAGCAGCCGCTGTCCCTGCAGGCCCACCCTGATGCCGAACGAGCCGCACGAGGGTACGCCCGGGAGGAGGCGGCCGGAGTCCCCGCCGACGCCCCCGAGCGCATGTACCGCGATCCCCGGCCCAAGCCCGAGATGATCCTCGCCCTGGAGGACGGGTTCGAGGCGCTGTGTGGCTTCCGCCCGGTCGACGAGCTCCTCGGGGTCGTGAGCGAGGCGCTGGCCGCCCTTCCCGAGGATGACGCCTCCGCACCTCACCGACGGGCGCTGTCTCACTGGCTGGACCAGGCTGAGCGGCTCCAGCAGCGACCGGGAGGCATAGGCGACATGGGCGACATGGTGTCCTGGCTGCTCTCCGGTGAGTCCACCTCCGCGGCCGTCGTGCCCGCACTGCTGCACGCGGCGGATCGGCTCTCCGTCAATGGCCCCGCTGGACACACCGGATCTTCCGGACAGGCGCTCAGCCGACTCGTCCATCATCTCCAGCGGCACCATCCCGGGGATCCAGGGATCGCGGTGGCTGTGATGTTGAACCACGTGACGCTGCAGGCGGGCGAGTCGCTGTGGCTGCGTGCCGGCGTCGTCCACGCGTATCTCCAAGGGCTCGGCATCGAGCTGATGGGTCCCAGCGACAACGTGCTGCGCGGAGGGCTGACCGGCAAGCACATCGACGTCGTCGAGCTCCTGCAGGTGGCCGAGCTCGCCCCCGGCCCGGCGGTGCCGATCGTTCCGCAGACGATCGGTGCACACCAGGTGGCGCATGGACCCGCCGCACCTGACTCCTCGCCGTTCGAGCTGATCGAGGTCACCGGCCAGGCAGCCGTCCGCGCCTCGGGGCCGAGCATCCTGGTGGTGCTCGAGGGCGATCTCCGCATCACGGCGGGGGAGACCGTCCCGCCGCAGGGCGAGCCCTCGGAGCCGGCCGTGCGCCGCCGCGTCCGGCGCGGAGACATGCTCCTCGTGACGGAGGCCGCGCGCCTGCAGGTGGAGGGCCAGGGCAGAGCTTTCCTGGCCGTGCCGCGAGGCGAGGGCCACCGGCGCCCGTCCACCGCCGTCGCGTCGCACCGGATGACAGGAGGGGATCAGAGATGAGTACGTGTGAGACCTCCGCCGAGCCACCGGCGCGGCGGGCCACGGTGTTCGACGAAGGGAGGCAGCGTCGCTGAACTCTGCCAACACAGTAGTTAATCAACTAAAGAAAGTTTCAGACCCTAGGTCTGTCACACCGATACGGATGAGGGAACCATGACCAGCACGAGCACCCCCACACCCCGCACCACACTTTTCCCCCTCGACGACCCGGCAGCCGAGGAGCTCGCACCACGGCCGCCGGCGCGCCGGACGACCCGGCGCAGGATGCGCGCGGCGGGCCTCGGCACCGCCATGCTGATGGCGCTGACCGCATGCGCCGGTGATGCCGCGAGCGGCGACGGCGGCGACGGCGGAGACAGTCCGTCGAGCATCACTGTCAACGGCGCCGACGGAACCATCAGCGAGAACTGGAACCCCTTCTCGCCGACGGCGCTGCAGCCCACGCTCGGAGTGATCTACGAGTCGCTGTACTGGTACAACCTCGCCGACGACGTCGAGCCCCAGCACATGCTCGCGACCGGGCACTCCTGGAACGAGGAGGGCACGGAGCTGACCGTCACCCTTCGTGAAGGTGTCACCTGGAGCGACGGCGAGCCGTTCACCGCCGACGACGTCGCCTACACCTTCAACAGGATCCAGGAGACCCCCGCGCTGAACACCTCGGGACTCTCCGCGAGCGGAGAGACCGTGGACGAGCACACGGTGCTGCTGTCCTTCCCCGACACCTCCTTCATGCAGGAGGCCGCAGTGCTGGGCAACCAGGCGATCGTGCCGGAGCACATCTGGTCCGAGGTGGAGGACCCGGTGGCGTACATCAACCAGGACCCGGTCGGCACGGGGGCGTTCATGCTGCGGGAGTTCACGGATCAGAGCTTCGTGCTCGAGGCCAACCCGGACTACTGGAGCGAGGACGGGCCGCACCTGGACGAGGTGCGCTACGTCGGCCTCGAGGATGCCGACGCCGCCGCGGCGGCGCTGACCGCCGGCGAGATCGACTGGATGAGCACCTTCCTCCCCGGCATGGAGGATCTGCTCGCCACCCACGAGCAGCTGAGCTGGGTGAACACCCCGGCCCTGACGACCTCGGTGTTCACCTGCTCGAGCGAGGAGCTGGGCTGCGAGGGACCGCAGACCGACCCGGCCGTCCGGCAGGCGATCTACTGGGCCATGGACCGTGAGCAGCTGAACAACCTGGCCGGCGCCGGCTACGGGGGGACCGCCTCCCCGACCCTGCTGCTCCCGGATCGCGACGGCGACTGGATCAGCGATGACGACATGCAGGAGGTGCCGCAGGCCCCTGAGGCGGATCAGGCCGCCGAGATCCTCGAGGAGGCCGGCTGGGAGATCGGCGACGACGGCATCCGCGTCAAGGACGGCGAGAGACTCTCGATGACCATCCAGACCGTCTCCGGCTGGTCGGACTACATCACCATCAACGACACCCTGGCCCAGCAGCTCGCCGAGGTCGGCATCGAGCTCCGGTCGACCCAGGTCGCCTGGAACGAGTGGAACGACAACCAGATCCAGGGGCAGTTCCAGCTCTCGCTGGACTCCATCGGGCTGGGAGCGTCCTCGAACCCCTACTTCACCTACGACCCCCGCTATGTCAGCCACAACTCGGCACCCGTGGGCGAGGCGGCGCTGGGGCAGAACATCGCCCGCTACGAGAACGAGGCGGTGGACGAGGCGGTCCTGGCAGCCAGCCAGACCGAGGACCCGGTGGAGCAGGCGGAGCAGTTCGCGATCGTGCAGGAGCAGATCGTCGAGGACATGCCCTACATCCCGATCTACATCAACTCCACGCTGACCCAGTTCAACAACACCCGCGCCACCGGGTGGCCCTCCAACGAGGATCCCTACGCCTTCGCCGCCGCGTGGAAGGCCTGGGACAACGGGATCGTGCTGCAGACGATCGAACCGTCCGAGTGATCTCGGTCTGAGAGGAGAGGACACTCGATGAGGTTCCTTCTGCGGAAGCTGAGCTTTTACGCGCTGGCCCTGTGGGCGGCGCTGACGCTGAACTTCCTGATCCCCCGACTGATGCCGGGGAACCCGGTCGACCAGCTGATCTCGAGGCTGTCCCAGCGGGGCCAGGTCACCCCTGCCACGCGGGACGCCCTCGAGCTCATGCTGGGCACCAGCACCGGGGACCCGCTCTGGCAGCAGTACCTGCAGTACCTGGGGCAGCTGGCCCGTGGAGACCTCGGCGTCTCTGTCTCCTACTTCCCGGCGCCGGTGTCCCAGGTGATCGGGCAGACCCTGCCCTGGACGCTGGGACTGGTCGGTCTGGCCACGGTGATCTCCTTCGTCCTGGGCATCGGCCTGGGGACCCTTGCCGGCTGGAAGCGCGGCACCTGGCTGGACAGCCTGATCCCCGCGACCACGATGCTCCAGTCTGTGCCGTACTTCTGGCTGGCCCTGGTGCTGCTGTACCTGCTCGGGTCGGTGTACACGATATTCCCGCTCTACGGCGGGTATGACGTGACCAGCACGTCCCCCGGGCTGAGCTGGGAGTTCATCTCCTCGGTGATCTACTACGGCACCCTGCCGGCGCTGACCATCGTCATCTCCTCGGTGGGCGGCTGGCTGCTGGGGATGCGGAACATGATGGTCTCCACCCTCTCCGAGGACTACATCACCACGGCCGAGGCCAAGGGGATCCCCCGGGGCCGGATCATGCGGTCCTATGCCGCCCGCAACGCGGTGCTGCCCTCGATCGCCGGGTTCGCCATCTCGCTCGGATTCGTGGTCGCCGGGTCCATCGTCACCGAGGCGGTGTTCTCCTACCCGGGCATCGGCTCGGCGATGCTCGCGGCGGTCGGAGCCAATGACTACGCCCTGCTGCAGGGGATCTTCCTGGTGATCACCCTGTCGGTGCTGGGTGCCAACCTCGTGGTCGACCTCCTGTACTCCGTGATCGACCCGCGCACCAGGGCAGAAGTGTGAGAGGAGCAGCCATGTCCACCACGTATCACCATGAGCGCACCGAGGACGCCGCCTCGGGCAGCGCTGATCCCCGAGGCCCTGAGGGCCCGACGACGTCGGGCGCCGCAGGACGGGCTCGAGGCAAGGACGGGCCGCCGAGGAGCCGACGCCGGAACCTGCCCCCGCTGACGCCGAAGCTCATCATCGGGCTCGTGCTGGCCGGCGGGACCATCCTGTTCGGCGTCCTGGGGCCCTTCCTGGTGCAGAACCCCAGCACCATCGACAACATCGGCATGACGGCCCCGGGGGAGGGGCACCTGCTGGGGACCACACAGACCGGTCAGGACGTGTTCGCCCAGCTGGCGCACGCCACCCGCGGCTCCCTGCTGGTGGGGCTCATCGTCGGGGTCCTCACCCTGCTGCTCTCCGCCTTCTTCGGCGTGGTCGGCGCCTACGTCGGAGGCTGGCTGGACGAGTCGTTCTCCTGGTTCACCAACGTCATGCTGGTCATCCCCGGGCTGCCGCTGGTGATCATCATCTCCAGCTACATGCCCGAGAAGAACATCCTGTTGGTCGCCGTCGTGCTGGCGCTGACCAGCTGGGCGGGCGCGGCCCGGGTGCTGCGCGGCTACACGCTCTCGGTCCGCAGCCGGGACTATGTGCTGGCCGCCCGGGTGGCGGGCGAGCACCGGTGGAGGATCCTGACCGTGGAGATCCTGCCGAACCTGGTCCCGCTGCTGGCCACCCAGACCATCATGGGGGTGATCTTCGCGATCCTCGGAGAGGCAGGACTGTCCTTCCTCGGCCTGGGCGCCACGGACTCCTTCACCTGGGGGACCATGCTCTACTACGCGCAGAACGGGCTGGCCCTGCGGCTGGACGCCTGGTGGTGGTTCGTCCCGCCCGGGCTGATGATCGCCGTCTTCGGCGCGGCGATGGTGATGATCAACTTCTCCATCGACGAGATCATCAATCCCAAGCTGCGCACCCAGACACGCCAGACGCGCAAGCACTGGAAGCTCGAGCGCCCTGACGCGACCGGCCCTGTCACCAAGGAGGACCCCCGATGACCGAGACCCGTGCAGCCCACGTGCCGACGAGTCCGGCCACGGTGAGCCCCGAGCCGGTGCTCACGGTCGAGGACTTCTCCGTGGAGTACCGGGCGCTCAGCGTGGTGCAGGCCGTTCGCGACGTCTCGCTGCGCCTCGGGCGCGGCGAGGTCCTCGGTCTCGCAGGGGAGTCCGGCTGCGGGAAGTCCACTCTGGCCTATGGGATCAACCGGCTGCTGCGACCCCCGGCGGTGATCACCAGTGGAGGGATCCGTTTCCACCCCAGGGACGGAGACGACGTCGACATCCGGGCTCTGGAGGGCGAGCAGCTGCGCCGCTTCCGGTGGGAGCAGATCTCGATGGTGTTCCAGGGCGCGATGAACTCGCTGAACCCGGTGAAGAAGATCAGTGCCCAGCTGGAGGACGTGTTCACCACGCATCGGCCTCAGATGAGCCGCAGCGAGCGGCGAGAACGGTGCGGAGATCTGCTGGAGAGGGTCGGGGTCGAACGTCGCCGGCTGAGCTCCTATCCCCATGAGCTCTCCGGAGGGATGCGACAGCGCGTGATGATCGCGATGGCCATGGCATTGGACCCCCAGGTCATGATCATGGACGAACCCACCACGGCGCTGGACGTCGTCGTGCAGCGAGAGATCCTGCAGGAGATCTCCCGGCTGCGCTCCGAGCTGGGGTTCGCCGTCATCTTCATCACCCACGATCTGCCGCTGCTGCTCGAGATCAGTGACCGGATCGCGGTGATGAAGGAGGGGCGGATCGTGGAGATGGAGGACGCCGGGGTCCTCTACACCCGCCCGCAGCACGACTACACCCGCCAGCTGCTGGGCTCCTTCCCGTCGCTGACCGGGGACCGCGGGGACTTCATCCGTCACGGCAAGGAGGAATCATGACAGTGCTCCAGATGCAGGACGTGGTCAAGGACTATCAGCTGCGGTCGGGCTTCCGGTCCTCCACGCTGCGCGCGGTGGACCACGTCTCGCTGACCCTGGAGCCGGGGGCCACCACGGCCCTGGTGGGTCAGTCGGGATCCGGGAAGTCGACGATCGCGAAGATGCTCATGCAGCTGGAGCGGCCCACCAGCGGGAAGATCCTGCTGGACGGACGGCCGGTGGGGCGTGGCCGGGCGGCACAGCACGCCTACCGGAGTGCGGTCCAGATGGTCTTCCAGGACCCGTTCGCCTCGCTCAACCCGTACCACACCATCGAACACCACCTCAGCAGGCCCCTGAGCCTGCACCATCCTGGGCTGACCTCGCGGCAGATCCGTGGCCGCGTCTACGAGCTCCTCGAGCGGGTGCGGCTCTCCCCGGTGGAGGAGTTCGCCGCGCGGCGCCCGCATGAGCTCTCCGGCGGCCAGCGACAGCGGGTGGCGATCGCTCGGGCGCTGGCTCCGAACCCCGGTGTCCTCGTGGCAGATGAGCCGGTGTCCATGCTGGACGTCTCGATCCGGCTCGGGATGCTGAACCTGCTGGCGGAGCTGCAGCGGGAGGAGGTCCTGGGAGTCCTGTACATCACTCACGACCTCGCCACGGCCCGCCACTTCAGCGACACGATCCTGGTGCTCTACCAGGGGCAGGTCGTTGAGCGGGGTCCCGCGGACCAGGTGATCCTCGACCCGCAGCACGAGTACACCCGGCGGCTGCGGGAGGCCTCCCCTGATCCGGAGCGCCGCCTGCGCGAGCTGCAGGCCTGAGGGCGGCCCCGCTCGTGCCTAGTGTGGGTGAGACGGCGGCGTCCGGCGCGGCTCGGCCGGCGGCGCCGCCGTGGTCCCGCGGGCCACGAACACCGGAGTGGGCGGCGGGGTGCGGTCGGCGACCGGCTCCCCGCCGAGCGCGCTGATCAGCTGTTCGGCCACCCGGTGTCCCAGGGCGACGACGTCGTGGCTCATCGCGGACAGCGGCGGGTCCGTCAGGGCGCACAGCGCGGAGTCGTCCCAGGCCAGCACCGAGAGGTCCCGCGGGACGCGCAGCCCGAGCGTGAGGGCGGCGTCGACACCGGCCGCGGCCATCAGGGCGTTGTCCATGATGATGGCGGTGGGCGGCTGGTCGTGCTCGAGCAGCAGCTTGACGCCCTGCGCCCCGGATTCTGGGCTGTAGTCGCCGTAGGCGGTCCTGGTGCTCAGCCCGAGGTCCTGCGCGGCGTGCGCCAGGGCCTCACCGCGAGCCTGGGTGTGCAGCAGATCAGCGGGGCCGGCCACACGTCCGATGCGGCGATGGCCGAGGTCCACGACGGCGGCGACTGCCGCGCGCATCGCCCCATAGTTGTCCACGGGGACCTGTGGTGCGGATCTGTCCTGAGGCTCAGACTCCGGCTCAGACTCCGGCTCAGACTCCGGGGATTCGCCCAGCAGGACGAAGGGCAGCCCACGGCTTCGGAGCAGCTGGGGCCTGGGGTCCTGCTCGCGGATGTCGGTGAGCACGACCCCGGCCACCGCACCGAGAAGGGACCATCGGCGCAGGCAGCCCAGCTCCTCGTCCAGGTCGCCGACGACCTGCACCAGGCAGGAGAAGCCGTGCTGGTCGGCCACCGTCTCGATCCCAGTGAGGAGCTCGTCGTGGAACGGCTCGGTGTCCAGGGAGCGGGAGCGGCGGGTGAGCGTGATACCCAGGTGCTGACCGGTGGTCATCGGGGCTCCTCGATGTCGTCGTCGCCGGACGGCGGCGGGTCAGGTGCTAGGTTAGCGCAGGGCTGCCGTCCCGGACGCCAGGGCTCCCGGCACGATGCCGGTCAGGAGGGGAGGACCGATGAGATCGAACGCGCCGACCACGGTCACCACGTCCCGCGCCCTCGTCCTGGACCTCATCCGCACCCGTTCTCCGATCAGCCGCGTGGAGATCGCCGCGGCCAGCGGACTGACTCAGGCCACGATCACCCAGGTGGTCCGCGATCTCATGGCAGAGGGCTTGGTGACCGAGGCGGGCCGAGGACGCTCCGTCGGGGGCAAGCCCAGGGTCCTGCTCGACATCATCCCGGAGTCCTGCTTCGCCGTCGGTCTGCATCTGAACCCGGAGGAGACCGTCTGTGTGGCCGTGGATCTCTCCGGCACCGTCGTCGGGCGCCTGCGTCATGGGGACTTCGGAGGAGAGACCACCTGCGAGGGCGTGGTCCAGCTGCTGGCCGAGCGGGTGGCGGAGCTGCTGGCACATCTGGGCATCGACAGGCAGAAGGTGCTGGGGCTGGGTGTGGTCGCGCCGGGGCCGCTCGACGTCGACGCCGGGACACTGCTGGGCCCCTCGGCGCTGCCCGACTTCGTGGGGCATCCGCTTCGTGACGGCCTGCTCGCCGCGACCGGATTGCCGGTGCTGGTCGACAACGACGCCACGGCCGCGGCGATGGCAGAGTACTGGTCCGGGGCCCTGGTGGGCTCTCGTGCGCACTGCACGGTGTTCATGGGGGCCGGCATCGGCGCCGGAATCGTGCTGGACGGGATGATCTACCGCGGGGCGAGCTCGATCACTGGAGAGTTCGGCGCCCTTCCGCTGCTGGGCGCCGAGCAGGACATCCCGGCAGGATCCCTGACGCCGACGTTGGAGGACCTCGCCGCCCCTCATGGGGTGGTCCGGCGGATGCAGTCCCTCGATGCCGCCGGACAGGACGCGGGTGAGCCTGCCGGCACCCAGGACTCGGGCGGGGGGCCGCCGACTCGAGCCGAGATGCGGGAGTTCACGCGCATCGCCTTCGCCGCCGGGCGGGGTGACGCCCGTGCCCACGAGGTGGTCCAGGGATCGGCCGAGCGGCTCGCCCACGGGGTGCTGATGCTGACGAACGTCCTGGACCTAGACTCGATCTCCCTCGCTGGGCCCGGTTTCGCCAGGGCGGGAGGACTCTATGTCGCAGCGGTGCGCAGGGTGGTCCAGGAGGCGTTCTTCGGCCGGAGCCGCCACGACGTGGACGTGCGGCTTGCCACCCATGTCTCCAACGCGGCGGCCGCCGGCGGCGCGGCGCTTGTCCTGCAGCAGCAGCTGGCTCCCCGCGCGCTCGGTCTGGCCCCGGTCATGGCCCGTCCCTGACCCGGCCCGTCTCAATCGGTCGCCCGGCCCGCATCGATCGGGGCGCCCACAAGTGGGTCAGGGTGCGGCCCAGACCACGTCGAAACGCTCCATGAGCACTTCCATATCGGTGCTGAAGCTGCGCCCGGCGGCCGTGCACACCCGCTCCCAGAATCTCCGATGCTCAGTGCGCCAGTGGGCCAGGCTGCGATCCCCCTCGCCCTCCGCCCAGGCGTGTTCGGCGTCGACGTCGTAGAACCTGGCCAGGGCCAGGCCGATGGTGCGCACGATCGCCCGGGGTGCGCCGTGGCCGTCGCAGAATACGGTGTGCGCTCCGATCCCCGGCGGCGTCTCGCCCTCCCAGACGTACTCGGCCAGCAGGCTGGCCGTGGAGGTCTTGCGCCCGGTGAGCACCAGCTCCAGGAGCTCATCGGCCAGCTCGGCGTGATCCCCGAACTGATCGACCAGGAAACCTGGGTTCGCGGAGGCGGCCACCGGATGTGCCTCCGCGTACTCCTCCCACAGGGTGCGCGCGGCATCCTGATCACAAGGGGAGAGTGCACGACGAGGGATCGTCGCCTCGGCGGCTGGGGCGGGGGAGGGGTCGATGCTGGACATGATCGCCAGCGTATCCGCCCGAACCCACATCGAGCCCGAAGCCACATCGAGTGGGGGAATCCACTACCGCTAAACGCCGGAGTCGGCGATGCAGCGGTGGTGGATTCCCCCACTCGATGAGGAGGGGCGACCGGAGTGCGTGCGGTGGTCCGGGCATGCGGGACTCTCCGGATCCTCCGGGCACTCCGGTCCCTCCAAGCCTCAGGCGGGTTCGACCACCACCAGGAGGTCTCCGCCGTCGACCTGCTGGACCCCGTTGAGCACGGTCCGGGCCACGGTCCCGCCCACTGCGGTGGTGATCGCGGCCTCCATCTTCATCGCCTCGATGGTGGCGATGTTCTGCCCCGGCTCCACGGTCTGCCCCTCCTCCACGAGCAGGGAGACCGCGCCGGCGAACGGCGCGGCCACCTGGCCGGGGGTGGAGGGGTCGGCCTTCTCCGCGGCGTGCACGGTGGCCTCCACAGAGTCGTCGCGGACGACCAGGGGCCGGGCCTGTCCGTTGAGCGTGCACACCACGGTGCGCATGCCCTTCTCATCTGCTTCGGAGACCGACTTCAGCGTCACCAGCAGGCGCACCCCCTTGCCCAGCGAGATGGTGTGCTCATGGTCCTTGCGCAGCCCGTAGAGGAAGTCCCGGGTGTGCAGCACCATCACGTCGCCGTAGGCGTCGCGCGCGGACTCGTAGTCCCGGGTCGGGCCCGGGAACAGCAGCCGGTTCAGGGTGGCCTGACGGGTCTCGGAGTCCCCAGCCAGCCCGGCGCGGTCCTCCTCGGTCAGGTCCTCGTCCAGCGGCCGGACGGTGCGTCCTTCCAGCGCCTTGGTGCGGAAGGGCTCGGGCCAGCCTCCTGGCGGGTCGCCGAGCTGTCCGGCGAGGAACTGGATCACCGAGTCCGGCAGGTCGAAGCTCTGCGGGTCCGCCTCGAACTCGGCCGGGTCCACGCCCATGCCCACCAGCTGCAGGGCCAGGTCACCCACCACCTTGGACGAGGGTGTGACCTTCACCAGCCGCCCGAGCATCTGATCGGCCGCGTGGTACATGTCCTCGATGTCTTCGAACCGCTCGCCCAGGCCCAGCGCGATCGCCTGCTGCCGCAGGTTGGAGAGCTGCCCGCCGGGGATCTCATGGCGGTACACCCGCCCGGTGGGGCTGGGCAGCCCGGACTCGAAGGGCCGGTAGATGGCGCGCACTGCCTCCCAGTACGGCTCCAGGGAGGCCACGGCCTCCAGCCCTAGTCCTGTGTCACGCGGGGTGTGCTCCAGGGCCGCCACCAGGGCGGAGGCCGGCGGCTGGGAGGTCGTGGCGGCCACGGAGGCGGTGGCGACGTCGACGGCGTCGACCCCGGCCTCTGCGGCGGCCAGTAGGGTGGCCAGCTGCCCGCCGGCGGTGTCATGGGTGTGCAGGTGCACGGGCAGGTCGAAGCGTTCGCGCAGCGCGGTGACCAGGGTGCGGGCGGCCGAGGGTCGCAGCAGCCCGGCCATGTCCTTGATCGCCAGGATGTGGGCGCCGGCGTCGACCATCTGCTGGGCCAGGCCCAGGTAGTAGTCCAGCGTGTAGAGATCCTCGTGGGGGTCCGAGAGGTTGCCCGTGTAGCACAGCGCCGCCTCCGCCACCGCGGTGCCCGTCTTGCGCACGGCCTCGATCGCCGGGGCGATCTGGTCGACGTCGTTGAGGGCGTCGAAGATGCGGAAGATGTCGACCCCGGTCTCGGCGGCCTCGGCGACGAACGCGTCGGTCACCTCCAGCGGGTACGGGGTGTAGCCCACCGTGTTCCGGCCGCGCAGCAGCATCTGGAGGGGGATGTTCGGCATCTCGGCGCGCAGCAGCGCCAGGCGCCGCCAGGGGTCCTCCGAGAGGAAGCGCAGGGCGACGTCGTAGGTCGCTCCGCCCCAGGCCTCCACGGAGAACAGCCCGGGCACCACATGGGCCAGCGCGGGCGCGGCCGCCAGCAGGTCTCGGGTGCGCACCCGGGTGGCCAGCAGGGACTGATGGGCGTCACGGAACGTGGTGTCGGTGACGGCCAGGGCGGTCTGGTCGCGCAGCGCCTGCGCGAAGCCTTCCGGTCCCTTCTGCAGCAGCACGTCCCGCCAGCCCGAAGGCTTCGGGTGCGAGGAGGGCCCGTCGAAGGGACTGCGGTCCGGCTCGTCGCGCTTGTCGCCGGGGAAGCCGGGGAGCTTGTCGCGTGGGTCGATGCCCTCCACCCGGGGGCCGTGGGGCCGGTTGACGGTGGTGTCAGCCAAAAACTGCAGCACCTTGGTGCCGCGGTCCTTGGATCGGTTGACCTTGGCCAGCTCGGGGCGCTTGTCGATGAAGTCGGTGGCGAGGTCACCGGAGAGGAACTGCTCGTCGTCGAGGACGTTCATCAGGAACGGGATGTTGGTCGCCACCCCACGGATGCGGAACTCCGCCAGCGCGCGTCGGGCGCGACGGATCGCGGTGAGCCGGTCTCGGCCCCGGCTGGTGAGCTTGACCAGCATGGAGTCGAAGTGCGGGCTGATCTCCGCACCGGTGTAGACGGTGCCGCCGTCGAGCCGGATCCCGGAGCCGCCGGCCGAGCGGTAGACGGTCACGGTGCCGACATCGGGGCGGAAGTCCGCGGCCGGGTCCTCTGTGGTGATGCGGCACTGCATCGCCGAGCCGCGCACGCGCAGCTCCTCCTGGCGGATCCCCAGGTCCTCCAGGGTCTCGCCCGCGGCGATGCGCAGCTGGGAGATGACCAGGTCGACGTCGGTGATCTCCTCCGTGACCGTGTGCTCCACCTGGATGCGCGGATTCATCTCGATGAACACGTGCTGACCGGCGCGCTCGCCGGCGGTGTCCACCAGGAACTCCACGGTTCCGGCGTTGCGGTAGCCCATGGCTTTGGCGAAGGCCACGGCGTCGCGGAACAGCGCCTGGCGGATCTCGTCGTCGAGGTTCGGGGCGGGCGCGATCTCCACGACCTTCTGGTGGCGACGCTGGATGGAGCAGTCCCGCTCGAAGAGGTGCACCACGTTCCCCTCACCGTCGGCGAGGATCTGGACCTCTACGTGACGGGGACGCACCACGGCCTGCTCGAGGAAGACCGTCGCGTTGCCGAAGGCAGTCTCCGCTTCGCGCATGGCCGAACGCAGCGCGTCGGGGAGCTGCTCGCGGGTCTCCACGCGGCGCATGCCGCGACCGCCGCCGCCGGCCACGGCCTTGACGAAGATGGGGAAGCCGATGGCGTCGGCCTCGGCGATCAGCTTCTCCGGGTCATCGGAAGGGTCTGAGCTGTCCAGCACCGGGACTCCCGCCTCCCGGGCGGCGCGCAGGGCGCGGATCTTGTCCCCGGTGGACTCCAGCACGTCGGCCGGAGGGCCCACGAAGGTGATGCCGGCCTCCTCGGCGGCGCGGGCGAGCTGCGGGTTCTCGGAGAGGAAGCCGTAGCCGGGGTAGATGGCGTCAGCGCCGGACTCCCGGGCGACCCGGACGATCTCGTCGACGTCGAGGTAGGCCCTGACGGGGTGTCCCTCCTCCCCGATGCGGTAGGCCTCGTCGGCCTTCTGACGGTGGAAGGAGTTGCGGTCCTCATGCGGGTAGACGGCGACCGTGCTGGCCCCGAGCTCGTTGGCAGCGCGCAGGGCGCGGATGGCGATCTCACCGCGGTTGGCCACCAGAATCTTGGAGAACATCCGTTGTCGCTTTCCTCTCATAGGCGGCCGCACATCGTCGTGCGGTCGGGCAGAAGCTCTGCGCGGCGCTGCGGTGGGGCCTGCCCGGGTGCTCACCCGGTGGGCGTCATTGCCCGACGAGCGTCCTCAGCACCTGGATCGGCCCGGGCAGTCCGGGCAGTGTGCACAGGATACCGGCCATGGTGGCCGGCGCCACGTGTCCCGCGTCACATGGAGGCACGTTCGGGCAGAATCCCCGGAGGCGACGACGACCGGTGGGGCACATGGGTGGGGTGGGATGCTTCACAGAGGCTGCACACGAGGGCCCGGACCCTGGAAAATCACTGTGAATCGCCCGGAATCATGCGGTTCTGGGCGTGACGCCGTGGTAGGTTGCCGTTCTGAAAGCCCCTGACACGGGGACTGACACCGAACCAGTCCAGGAGGACACACTATGGCTATGAATCGCAGCGAGCTCGTGGCAGCCGTCGCAGAGAAGTCGGGCAACTCCCAGGCCGCCGTGAACGGCGTGCTGGACGCAGTCTTCGACGTCTTCACCTCGCAGGTCTCCCAGGGCGAGAAGGTCACCGTCCCGGGCTGGCTGGCCGTGGAGCGCACCAAGCGTGCCGCCCGCACCGGTCGCAACCCGCAGACCGGCGAGACCATCCAGATCCCCGAGGGCTACTCGGTGAAGCTGACCGCGGGCTCCAAGCTGAAGGCCGCCGCCTCCGGCAAGTGAGGCGCGGCAGCCGCTCCGGCTTGTGACGTCGGCCCCTGGTCCGCAGCTTCGCGGACAGGGGCCGACGTCGTCTCCGGCGGGTGTCGGGGAAGGGCCTGAGGAGTGCCCATGTCCCCAGCAGGTCACATCGGCCCACCCTGACTTCTACCGAGCGTAGAATTGCTGTCGGTGTCCGGACAGCACCGACGCAGCACGGATCCACGACAGGGAGGTGCACCATGCGTGCAGCCCCGCGGCTCAGCGGCGGCCAGCGCCTGCTCCGCGGCTCCCTGGCGGCCGTCGCCGCCGTGAGCACCGCCGTCGTCGCGCACTCCGCCGCCGGACATCACGCACCGCACCCGCTGGTGGTCCTCCTGGCGCTGGCGGTGAGCTTGCCGCTGTGCACGGCTCTGGCCACCCTGCGATTCGGGCGTCTGCGGCTGGTGGCCTCGGTGCTGATCTCCCAGGCCGTGTTCCACGGTCTCTTCACCTTCCTGCCCGCGTCGGCGGGAGCGGCCGCTCCCAGCGGCGCCGCAGGGGCTGTGCCGCATGCCGAGCACGGCCAGACGGCGCTGAGCGCCGTCCAGGGGGGAGCCCCCGATCTGGGCATGACCTTCTCGCACGGGATGGCCGCCGTGCTGACCATCGTGGTGTTGCGACGCGGTGAACTGATCCTGGACGCCTTCTCCAGCCTGCTCTCGCTGCGACCGGCGCGAATCCTGATGACGCCGCGGGCGGTGCCCCTCGGCGTCGGCTCGGCAGATCTGACGCCGAGCGGCCCGATCCCGCCGCTGACCGACCTCTGGGCAGGGCGCGGCCCCTGCACGGTGCGGGGCCCACCGGTGCCTGTCTGACGCCCCTGCGGCGTCCACGCCGGCCGCAGGACTCTCGGCCGGACTGCACCTGGGGCGTGCGCTCATCGGCGCGCCGCCGAGCGCACGCCACACCCCGCGAACCACCGAAGGACATCATGAACACTTCCACCATCACCGCTGCACCGGCCGGCGTCATCACTCGTGGCCGGTCCCTGCGCCCGCATCGTCGGGCCGCCAGGCTCGCCGCCGCGGCAGGGGGCGCCGCGCTCGGCCTGACCGCGCTGACCGCCGCTCCGGCCTGGGCCCATGACGAGCTGCTCTCGTCCACGCCCGAGGCCGGCGAGGTGCTGACCGAGAGCCCGGAGGAGATCACCCTCCAGTTCACCGGCGAGGGCCTCACCGAGGGTGCGAACATCACCAACGAGATCCGCGTGACTGACGAGGACGGGGAGAGCTGGGAGACCGACACCGTGGTCGACGGCGCCGCCATGTCCACTCCGCTGGACGGGGAGCTTCCCGACGGAGAGTACGAGGTCGTCTACCGAGTCGTCTACTCCGACGGTCACGATGAGGAGGACAGCTACTCCTTCGAGGTCGAGCTGCCCGAGGGCGCGGCCGAGCAGTCCGATCAGGACGCCGATGAGGACGAGGCGGACGCCGGCGGCGACGCTGAGGAGGCGCCTGTCGGTGAGGACACCGCGGGTGAGGACACGGAGGCGCAGAACACCGACGTCGACCCTGCCGCCGATGAAGAACCCGCCACGGCGGAGGGCCAGTTCCCGGCCTGGGCCGCAGTCCTCACCGGTCTGGGCGGCGTGCTGGTGGTCATCCTCGCGGTGGTGCTCATGCGCCGCAAGATGACACAGGTGGAGGAGTGGAAGCAGGCTCCGCGCCAGCCCCGCGAGACCACCGGCGGCACGGACACTGGACCGCACGACGCCGGCGACTCCGCGGATGGCACCGACGGCGCTGATGGCACCGACGGCGCTGACGACCGTCGCCGAGACGAGAAGTGAGGAAGACCCGATGACGCCTGCCGCAGGCGGCCGAGACGCCGCCCGTTCGACTGCGGACGCCCCCGTGCGCGCCGTCTCGCTGCCTGCGGTGGGCGCCGCCCTCTGTCTCGGCCTGGTGGCCGTGGCGGTGGCCGGCCTGCTCACCGGCATCGGCCGCCCGTCCCAGATCGCGGACCCGGGCGTCGTCACCCGGTGGGGCCTGCCGGTGGCCCGCTTCATCCACCACGTGGCCATGGCCACCGCCATCGGCGGGGTCATCCTTGCGGTCATGGCGGTGCCCTCCCGCGTGGGCCCGCGCAGCCGACAGCGCCGTGCGGAGAAACGGCGCGCAGACCGCGCCGGACGGTCCGGGGCCTCCACCGTGATCACGCACCCGCTCTACGCCTGCACCCTGCAGATCGCCGGGGTGGCCGCCGTCGTGTGGACCGTGGCGGCTGTCGCCGTGCTGGTGCTGACCTACTCGGCGCTGGCCGGGCAGCCGCTCTCCTCCGATGACGGCTTCTCCGCCGGGTTCCTGGGGTACGTGCAGTCCATCCCCACTGGCCAGGCCTGGATGACGGTGGTGCTCATCGCCGCGGTGTTCGCCACCCTGGTCTTCGCGGTGCGTGCCCCGGCCGGACTCTTCTTCGTCGCGGTGCTGGGGCTGAGCGGCATCATCCCCATGGCGCTGGTGGGGCACTCCGCCTCGGGTCAGGACCACATGGCGGCCGTGAACTCCCTGGCTCTGCATCTGCTGGGCGTGGTGGTCTGGGTGGGCGGACTGGTGGTGCTGGCCCTGCTCTCCCCGGAGATCCGCCGACAGGCCACCGAGCTGACGGCACGCGAGCAGGGTGGCCCGGAGATCGTGGGCACCCTGCTGCGCCGGTACTCGGTGCTGGCCGGGCTGGCCATCGCCACCGTGGCGGCCTCCGGCATCATCAACGCGGATCTGCGCATCGCCACCCTGGACCAGCTGCTGACCACCCCCTACGGGATCATGCTCGCGCTGAAGTTCGGCGCCACCGTGGGTCTGGCGATCATCGGCTGGATGCACCGCAGCTGGATCATCCCGCGCCTGGCCGGAGCCCATGAGGGTGCCGGCGCGGGAGCCTCGTCCGGTGCGAGCCCCGACCCCACCCGCAGCCGAGCCGTCACCGGTCTGCTGTGGCAGCTGATCCTGGTGGAGATCGCGATCATGTCAGCAGTGATCGGCGTCAGCGCCGTGCTGGGCCGCACCTCCCCGCCGGTCTCTGAGGACCAGCCATCGGACGCCACCCCGGCCCGCATCCTCACCGGCTACGACCTCCCGCCCGAGCCGACCGTGGGACTCTGGTTCAGCCAGTGGCGGTTCGACTGGCTGTGGGTCGCCGTCGTCGTGTTCCTGGCCGCCTGGTACCTGCACTCGATGGTGAAGCTGCGTCGCCGCGGCGACACCTGGTCGATCATGCGCGCGGTGAGCTTCCTGTTCGGGCTGACCGTGCTGCTCTGGGTGACCTCCGGCGGACCGGCGATCTACGGGATGGTGTTGTTCTCCGGGCACATGATCCAGCACATGACGCTCACCATGGTCGCTCCGATGTTCCTGGTGCTGGGTTCTCCGGTGACGCTGGCCCTGCGCTCGCTGTCACCGCGCACCGACGGCACCCGCGGGGCCCGCGAATGGATCCTGTGGCTGGTGCACTCCCGGTTCTCACGAGTGGTGACCCACCCGGTCGTGGCTGCGGTGAACTTCGCCGGCTCGCTCGTGCTGTTCTACTACACCCCGCTGTTCGGCCTCGCCCTGGAGTATCACCTGGGACACGAGCTGATGAACATCCACTTTCTGCTGACGGGCTACATCTTCGCGCTGGTGATGGTCGGCCATGACCCGCTGCCGAAGCGGCCCGCGCATGCGATCAGGCTCGTGATTCTGCTGGCCACCATGGCCTTCCACGCGTTCATCGCGGTGGCGCTCTCCGGGGCTGAGTCCCTGATCCAGGCCAGCTGGTTCGGGAACATCGGGCACGACTGGGGCTTCTCCGCCCTGGACGACCAGCAGCGCGGCGGTGAGCTGATGTGGGGGCTCGGTGAGATCCCCACGATGCTTCTGGCGGTGATCGCCGCCGTGCAGTGGTCCCGGGAGGACAGGCGGGAGATGGTCCGGGAGGACCGCGAGGCCGACCGCACCGGGGACGCCGGCCTGCACGAGTACAACGAGATGTTCGCCCGCATGGCAGAGAGGGACGACCCACGATGAGCAGGCACCACACGCCGACGCCCGAGGCCCCACACACCGGGCCGCGCACGGGGCCGCCGAGCCGTGGAGCCGTCGTGCCGGCGGCCCTGCTGACCGTGGTGCTGGCGTTGAGCGGCTGCGGAGCTGATGAGGGCGCCGGCGAGGAGGGCGAGCAGAGCCCCCGGGCAGGCACGGAGCGGCTCATCGGCGCCGCCGAGGCCGGAATGGAGCGCGCCTCCAGCTTCGGCTTCGACTCTGCCGGGTTCTACACTGAGGCGGCGGTGGAGGAGTTCCGCGACCAGATGGAGGGTTCCCTGGCTGAAGGGGAGGCCGACGTCGACGTCGAACCGGCCTCCTGCGAGGAGCCGCTGGCCGCAGTGGACTGGGCTCCGCTGCTGCTGGGCTCGGACGCCGCGCGTGTGGACTTCGGCTCGGAGACCTTCACCGGCACCGGGTCCATCGAGATCGCCGAGATCGACGGCGAGGACGAGGCCTCCCGGGCACAGGAGCACATGGGCCATGTGCAGGCCCTGGTGGAGTCCTGTCCCGAGGTGCGGCTGACGCAGCTGGACGCCGACTACGTGCTCGCCATGGACGAGGTGTCCCTCGAGACCCTGGAGCCGGCCAGGGGGCAGGGTGAGGGCACTGTGGCCTATTCGAGGTCCCGGACGCTGGCCGAGGGGGAGGATGATGGAATGATCGCGGCGCAGATCCTGTTCACCCGTCAGGGCGACGACGTCGTGATGGTCTCCTTCATCGGGGAGCCGGCGGCGTCCTCGCAGGAGTTCACGACCATGGCCGAGGCGATCACCGTGTCGACGCTGGAGGCGCTCGAGGGCTGAGCGGCTCCGGTCGGCCACCGGTGCGACGTCGGCACGGCACGGACGCGACACGAGCAGGCACACCGGGCAGGAACAGGACTGAAGGAGCACACGCATGACGGAGACGATCCGCCGCACCTCACGGGTGCGGGCCTCCGAGCTGGTCGGCCGCGGATGGCTGAACACCGGAGGGAAGGAGGTCACCCTCGAGGATCTGCGCGGCAAGATCGTCATCCTGGACTTCTGGACCTTCTGCTGCATCAACTGCCTCCATGTGCTCGATGAGATGCGTCCGCTGGAGCAGAAGCACTCCGATGTGCTGGTCACAGTGGGCGTGCATTCCCCGAAGTTCGAGCACGAGGCGGACCCGGAGGCCCTGGCCGCCGCCGTCGAGCGCTACGAGATCGCCCATCCGGTGCTCGATGACCCGAACCTGATCACCTGGCAGGCCTACTCGGCCCGCGCCTGGCCGACCCTGGTCGTCGTCGACCCTGAGGGCTACATCGCCGCCAACCTGGCCGGCGAGGGTCACGTGGCCGGGCTGGAGTCCCTCGTGGAGGAGCTGGTCGCCGAGCACGAGGCCAAAGGCACCCTGCACCGCGGCGACGGCCCCTATGTGCCACCTGAGCCGGTCTCCCGCACGCTGCGCTTCCCGGGCAAGGCCGTGCCGGTCACCCGCCCGCTGGGCGGGGACGACTCCTCGGTGGGCCGCTTCCTGGTGGCGGACACCGGCCATCACCGGATCGTGGAGCTCGACCCTGACCTGCAGACCGTATCTCGCAGCTGGGGCGGCGGGGAGCCCGACGCAGAGCCCGGTGCGGAGAAGGGCCACCGCGACGGCGACGCCGACGTCGCGCTGTTCACCGAGCCGCAGGGCCTGGCCGTGCTCCCGGCTGAGGTGGCCGAACAGGTGGGCTATGACCTCGTCGTCGCCGATACGGTGAACCACCGGCTGCGCGGCATCGACGTGTTCACCGGCCAGGTGACCACGGTGGCCGGCAACGGCGTGCAGCGGCTCATCGACTCCGAGCGGGTGACCCAGACCGAGCGCCCCGAGGTGGGCAGCCTGGGCATGGCACCTCTGGGGGTCTCGCTGTCCTCCCCGTGGGACGTGCTGTGGTCCCCGGTGACCGGCTCGGTGATCATCGCGATGGCCGGCACCCACCAGATCTTCTCCTTCGACCCCGTCACCGGTGAGCTGAAGGTGCTGGCCGGCACCGGGCTGGAAGGTCTGACCGACGGCCCGGCCGACGAGTCCTGGTTCGCCCAGACCTCCGGGCTCGCCGCCGACGCCGCAGGGGATGTGTGGATCGCCGACTCCGAGACGTCCTCGTTGCGGGTGCTGCGGCTCAGCCAGAACCCGGAGGCTCCTGCGGTGGAGACCATCATCGGGGAAGGGCTGTTCGACTTCGGCTTCCGCGACGGAGACCCTGCTGAGGCGCGCCTGCAGCACCCGTTGGGTGTGACCGTGCTGCCGGACTCCTCGGTGCTGGTGGCCGACACCTACAACGGGGCCATCCGCAGGTACCGCGGCGAGCACCGGGCGGCCGACGGCACCACCGTGGCCGCCGCCGTCTCCACTGTGGCCCGTGGGCTGAAGGAACCCTCCGACGTGCTGCTGGACTCCGACGGCACCACCCTGCTGGTGGTGGAGACCAACGCTCACGAGCTGGTCCGCGTGGCCATCCCCGAAGAGTTCCTCACCGTGGACGAGGGCGCGCAGGAGACCCAGCGGCCCACGACCCCGGTGGCCCCCGGCGAGTTCAGCCTGAGCATCGGCTTCGAGGCGCCCACCGGGCAGAAGCTCGACGACCGTTGGGGCGACCCCACCCAGCTGAAGATCTCCTCCTCCCCGGAGGAGCTGATCGCCGAAGGAGCCGGCAACGGTGAGGGGCTGAGCCGCACCCTGCGGCTGAATCCCTCGGTGCCGGAGGGCGTCCTGCACATCACGGCTCGGGCGGCAGCCTGTGACGGGGCTCCGGGTCAGGAGATCCCGATGCATGCCGCCTGCCACCTGTACCAGCAGGACTGGGGGATCCCGGTGACCGTCGAAGAGGGCGGGGACTCCGCCCTGACGCTGGACCTGCGCGGCATCAGGTGAACTGAGCGGGAGCCCCTGCCGCTCCGTGAACGGGCAGGTCAGCCATGTCACACTGGACTCTGCACATTCGTCGGAGCAGCCGGATCGTGACAGGTCCGCCTTACAGGAGAGGCATGACATGGCCGGATCCTCCCCATCCCGCACCGGAGCAGAGGAGCCGACGGCGTCGCGTCGGTCCCCGTGGCGCTGGTACCTGGACGTCCCACTTATCTGGAAGCTCGCTGTCGCCCTGGTGCTCGGCGTCGTCGCCGGGCTGGTGGTCGGACCGCCTATCGCCGTCGTGCAGCCCTTGGGGGACATCTTCCTGCGGCTGCTGACGATGCTGGTGATGCCGCTGATCCTGCTCACCCTCATCGCCGGGGTCGCCTCCGTCTCGCCGAAGACGCTGGGACGTATCGGCGGCAAGGCCTTCGTCTACTACCTGGTCACCACCGCCTTCGCGATGACCATCGGCATCGGCGTCGCGCTGCTGGTCTCTCCGGGCGCCGGACTGAGCCTGCCCGGCGACGCGGAGGTCGACGAGGAGACGGCCCCGCCGCTGGCGGAGGTCCTCACCGGCATCGTGCCGGACAACATCTTCAGCGCTCTCGCCGAGGGCGAGGTGCTGGCGGTGATGTTCTTCGCCCTGGCCGTCGGCGTCGCGCTGGCCTTCATGCAGGACAGCACCGACGACCACCTCGCCGGACTGGCCATGCACCTGCGCCGATTCGTCGACGGAGGCGTGGAGCTGGTGTTCCTGGTCATCCGCGGGGTGCTGCAGTACTCACCCATCGGTGTGTTCGCGCTCATCGCCGTCGTGGTGGGGGAGACCGGCGCCGATGCGCTGCTCCCACTGGCCTCGCTGACCGGTGTGGTCTACGGCAGCATCATCCTGCAGATCGTCGTCTACGCCCTGATCCTGCTGCTGTTCCGTGCCCCGGTGGGCCGGTTCTTTCGTGAGGCCAAGGAGCCCATGCTCACCGGTTTCGTCACCCGCTCATCCAGCGGCACCCTGCCGGTCACCATCCGTGCCGCCGAGCGGCTGGGCGTGCGCAAGGGCGTCTACTCCTTCACGCTGCCGCTGGGTGCGACCATCAACATGGACGGCACCGCCATCTATGTGGGCGCGGCGACGGTGTTCATCGCCAATGTCACCGGCACGCAGCTGACCCTGACGCAGCTGGCCACCGTGGCCGCCGTGGGCGTGCTCGCGTCCGTCGGCACCGCCGGAGTGCCCGGTGCCGGGCTGATCATGCTCACCATGGCCGTCACCGCCGCCGGGCTGCCCATGGCGCCGGTGGCGCTGGTGGCCGGCATCGACGCCATCCTGGACATGGGCCGCACCCTGTGCAACGTCGCCGGCGACCTGACCGGCACCCGGATCATCGCGAAGTCCGAACCCGGAATGCTGGTGGACCCCGACGCCCCGCCGGAGGTCGGCGAGGTCGACGAGGCGGATGAGGCAGGCACCGGCCAGTCCGGCGCCGGCTGAGACTGACACCGGCTGAGACGGGACCGGCTGACATCGGACGGGCGGGTCAGCGGCTTGAGCCCAGGGCCTCCCGCAGGGGGACCCGCTGGCCGGTGCGCAGCAGCGAGCGGCTGTAGACCCGAGCGGCGATGAGCATGAACGCCACGGCTGCGGCGAGCAGCACGGCCAGGGCCAGGATCGGCTCGAACCACATCGCCTCGTTGAAGAACATCCGCAGCGGCATGGCCACCGGCGCGCTGAACGGCACATAGGACGCGATGGTCATGATCAGCGAGTTGTCGTGGAAGAAGACCACCACGAAGTACGGGATCATGCTCAGCATCATCGTGGGCGTGATCACCGCTCCCGAGTCCTCCTGCCGGGAGACCAGTGCCGCACCGGCGGCGAACATAGCGGCGATCAGCACGAATCCGGGGATGAAGAACAGCACGAACCACAGCATCGGCACGGTGAGCATGTCCAGCACGTCCTGCTGTCCGGAGAGCATCAGGGCCGCGGCGGCGGCCGCGGCGATCACCACCGCCTGACCGATGGCCAGCACCGAGTTGCCCAGCACTTTGCCGGCCAGCAGAGACCGCGCCGTGATCGAGGAGAGCAGGATCTCCACGATCCGAGACTGCTTCTCCTGGATGGTGTTCTGCACGATCATCATGCCCGAAGTGATCGAGAGCATCATGAAGACCAGGCCGAACAACATCGCCACGACCATGCGCAGCCCACCGTCGCTCTCGTCCTCGAGCGTGCTCAGCGTCGGGGAGGCGGAGAGCAGCTGGGCGACATCGGCGGGCTCGGAGTCCAAGCCGATCACCTGCAGGCCCACTGGGGAGTGTGCGTCGGCGGTGATGATCGCCTCCACGTCACCGTCGCGCAGCATCTCCTCGGCGGCTGCCATGTCGGCGGCGTCCACACGCTCCAGGCCGTCGGAGGGGAGAGCCTCGGCCGCCTGGCCGGCGTCGACGACGGCGACCTCCGGGGCATCGTCCTCCCCGCCGCCGAAGAGCCCCATGGCCACGATGCCGCCGGCGACGAACAGTATGGTGATGAGCTGGCTGATCAGGAACGCCTTGCTGCGCACCTGGGAGGTGATCTCCCGTTCGGCCACCAGCAGCGAGGCCTGGCCGACGCTCAGCGGCGCGGGGGAGAGGGTGGGCGAGGGGGCGCTCATCGGGCGACCTCCTTCTCCAGGTGGTGGGTGGACTGTTCCGTGCGCGGCTCTGTGGCGTCGACCTGTGTGGCATCGACCTGTGCGGCGACGTCCTTGAAGATCTCACTGAGACTGGGCAGCAGCGGGGTGAAACGCAGGACCGGGCCCTGCTGGGCGGCGCGCTGCAGCACCTGCTGGGCGGTCTCGGCTCCGGCGCGGAACAGCACCCGCCCGGCGGCAGACTCGTCGATCTCGACGTCGGGGACATCTCGGACCCAGCCGGCGTCGTCCTCGGTGACCAGCTCATAGCGCCGGGTGCCGTGCCGCTCGCGCAGCTCCTCCCGCCCTCCCTCCGCCAGGATCCGGCCGGCGCCGATGATCACCAGGTCATCGCAGAGCCGCTCCACGACGTCCAGCTGGTGGGAGGAGAAGAGCACGACGGCGCCCGCCTCGGCCTGCTCGGTGAGCACGGAGAGGACGACCTCGACCGCCATCGGGTCCAGCCCGGAGAACGGCTCGTCGAGGATCAGGACGTCAGGGTCGTGGATCAGGGCCGCGGCGATCTGCACTCGCTGCTGGTTCCCCAGGGACAGCGACTCCAGCGGATCGTCGCCGCGCTCCGAGAGGTCCAGGCGGGCCAGCAGGGCTTCGGCTCGACGCCGGGCCTCATGGCGGTCGAAGCCATGGAGGCGCGCCAAGTAGCTGAGCTGCTCGGCCACCCGCATCTTGGGGTAGAGTCCGCGCTCCTCCGGCATGTAGCCGAACCGGACGCGGGACGCCGGGCTCACAGGGGTGCCGTCGAGCCGGACGGTGCCGGAATCGGCGTCCAGGACGCCGAGGGTGATGCGCATAGTGGTGGTCTTCCCGGCGCCGTTGCCGCCGACGAAGCCGGTCAGCCTGCCCCTCCGGGCGGAGAAGGAGACGTCGTGGAGCACCTGGCGACCGGAATAGGACCTGCAGACGGAGTCGAGTTCGAGCATGCTCCGAGCCTAGGCCGGAGCACCGACAGGCGGATCCCCCGACCGGGGGAACCTGCCGGTGAAGAATGCGGACTTCACGCTCTGGTGACGGTCATCGTCGTATGCGACGGGTCTTCATCGTGGCGGCCGGGTGCCGCTCGCAGGGCTGGCGCAGACGGGGTGTCAGGGGCTCAGCCGGCATGGTGTCGCCCCTGCCGTGTGCGCCATTCGTTCGGCGGCATGTCATGACATCGGCGGAAAGCGCGATAGAAGGTGCGCTCGTCGCTGAACCCCGCCGCATAGCCGATGGCAGCGATGGTGGCGTCGCTCCGGACCAGCAGGCGTTCGGCGCGCCGCAGGCGGGCACGGCGCAGGTGGGCCGCCGGCGTCGTGGCGCCATGGTCGGCGAAGAGCTTCTCCAGGGATCGACGGGAGATCCCCAGGCGGCGCGCCACACTCTCGATGGTGAGCTGTGGGTCCGCGCTGTCCCGTTCCATGATCGCCTGCGCCGAGGCGACGAGGGACTCTCCCGAGAGAGCGCCCTCGACTTCGCCGTCGTCGAGGGTACGGATGCCGTCGGCCAGCAGCTCGAGCACGATGTGGCCATACATCTCGCCCTGCACGGCATCAAGCGACTCCTCGGCTGTGAGCAGCTCCTGGACGATATGACGAAGCACGGTCGTGGACCGTCCAGCCACGGGAATCGCGGTCGATCGTCGGGCCGCAGCTGGGGCGATGCGCACCAGAGATCGGGGAGCCTGGACGACGTACTCGCTCATCGGACGGTCGAAGCGGAGCTCATAGGGTCGGTCAGTTTCATACAGGGCTGCCTGGGACGGAATCAGGTGGGCCTGTCGGCCGCCCTGGGTCACCGTGCCGGCGCCAGCGATCTGGAGCGACAGCAGCACATCTTCCCTCGGTTCGGCGGCGATCAGTCGGCCTGAGCGGACGATCCGCGAGGCCCCGGAGGAGACGTGGGCGAGGCGCACTGGACCCAGGTGACGTGTGGTGATGTGCGCAGTGAAGTCATCATCTGCGCAGGTCGTCAGAGTCCTCGGGCAGGCGAGGAGAGGGACGAAGCTCCTGCTACAGATCTCGCTCCAGTGGCCGAAGCTGTCGGCGACATGGTGCTCCATAGTCTGAGGATAGAGACGAGAGGTCGGCTGGACAAGAGCGGATGCGGCGGACTCACGGACCGGCGGCGGGGCGCAGATCGTCGCAAGGTCCTGCGCAGATCGCCTCTCTCTCCGGCCCCTTGGACGTCCATGATGGTGATCACCAGCACATTCCGAGAGGATCTGGAGACACTCATGGACATCAACTACACGCGCACTGTGCGGGCCGCGGTGGTTCAGCAGGAGCCGGTCTGGCTTGACCTCGAAGGGGCCGTCGAGAAGACAGTCGAGCTGATCAGAGAAGCCGCTGATCACGGTGCTGAGATCATCGCTTTCCCAGAGACCTGGATCCCCAACTATCCCTGGTGGATCTGGCTCGACTCGGTGGCCTGGCAGTCCCAGTTCACCGTGCCCTACGCCGCGAACTCGCTCACCGTCGAGGGGCGAGAGATGAGGGCGATCCAGGATGCCGCCCGCCGGTCCGGCATCGTCGTCGGCCTCGGGTACAGCGAGCGGGACGCCGGATCGCTGTACATGGGACAGGCTGTCATCGAGGCGGACGGCACCCTGGTCTCCGCCCGGCGCAAGCTCAAGCCCACGCATGTGGAGCGTACGGTCTTCGGCGAGGGCGACGGCTCGGACTTGATCGTCACCGAGACGAGTCTCGGGAGGATCGGCTCGCTCTGCTGTTGGGAACATCTCCAGCCCTTGAGCAAGTACGCGCTGTTCTCCCAGCACGAGCAGATCCACATCGCCTCGTGGCCCAGCTTCTCGATCTTCCCCGGGGCCGTGTATGCGCTGGGCCCAGAGGTCAACACGGCAGCCTCGCAGCAGTACGCCGTCGAGGGACAGACTTTCGTGCTCGCCGCATCTGCAGTCGTGGGTGAAGCGGGACTCCGGATCTTCGCCGACACGGAGGAGAAGCGCGGACTCATCCACCCCGGCGGCGGATACGCACGGATCTTCGCTCCCGACGGGCGGATGCTCGCCGAACCGCTTGCGCCGGACGAGGAAGGCATCCTGTACGCAGATCTCGATCTTTCCGCGATCCTGGCCGCTAAGAACGCTGCCGATCCAGTGGGTCACTACTCGCGACCGGACGTCCTGCAGCTGCGGTTCAACGATCAGCAACAGCCCCGCGTGACGCGAGGCGGACACCGAGAGGATCCGCAGATCCTGCCTCCGGAGAGCGGCCTCCAAGAGGCTGGGCAGGAGACGGCGTCCGATGCGGGGGCGGTCGAATGACGCTGTGCCGTCCACGGGGTCGGTGAGACGAGTGAGACGCGCAATGGCCCAGAGTGGTGCGGGTCATCACCGGCACCGTCCTGAGGTGTCGTTCGTCATCTGTGACCGACCATGGTCGCATGCAGGCTGTCAGTCCATCGCGGTCGGGACCTCAGGTGGGGTCTCCGTCCGGGGTGACGATCCGATGGTGGTAGGCGTAGGCGACGGCCTCCACGCGGTTGCGCAGATGCAGCTTCGCCAGCACTCGGGACATATGCGTCTTCACGGTCTCCGCTCCGATGAACAGCCGCACACCGATCTCCGCGTTCGACAGTCCCCGGGCCGCCAGGCTGAGCACCTCCACCTCGCGCTCACTCAGGGGGTCCGGCGCCGTCCCTCCACGGGGCTCCCGGGTGCCCGGGCCGCCGTCGTGGACGTCCGCGTCGCGCGGGTTTCCGGACCTGACCGCTCGGCGGATCAGCGACCGGGTGACCTCAGGGGCCAGCAGCGCCTCGCCGCCGGCCACGGTGCGGATGCCCTCGGCGAGCTGCTCGGGAGAGGCGGTCTTCAGCAGGAACCCGCTGGCGCCGGCCTGCAACGCGCGCAGCAGATAGTCCTCACGGTTGAAGGTGGTCAGCATGATGACCTCCGCCGTCCCGGATCCCCGCACTCGAGCAGTGGCCTCGATGCCGTCCATGCCGGGCATCTCGATGTCCATGCAGATCACGTGCGGGCGCAGTCGCTCGGCGATCTCCACCGCCTCCTGCCCCGAGGAGGCAGTGCCGATCACTTGTAGATCCGGCTGCGCGTCCAGGATCGTGGCGATGCCCTGGAGCAGCAGCGGCTGGTCGTCGGCGAGCAGCACCCGGACGGGGGAGTCGGGTGTCGACGGCGTACCTGACACGGGCGTCTGCGGTGCAGAGACCTGTTGGGCGGGCATCTCCGATGCGTGCGTCACAGTCTCTCCTTGAAGGCCAGGGCCGGCTCCGTGGCGGAGTCGGCGGGGTCGGCTGCCGTACTGGCGGCGGTGTCGACCGCCTCGATGTCCAGCGGCAGCTCGACCCGCACCATGAAGCCGCCCTCGGGGGTGGGGCCGGTCTCCAGGCGCCCCCCGGCGGCCGCGGCCCGCTCACGCATCCCCTGAAGGCCATGCCCTCCCGCGCGGCGTGAGGGCGTCCGGGCACCGGAGGGGTGCTGGGCGGCACGGCCGCCGCCGTCGTCGGTGACCTCGAGCTCCACGGAGGCGCTGCGCCACCGGATCCGCAGGCTCGTCTGGGCGGAGGGGCCGGCATGCTTGCGCACGTTTGTCAGCGACTCCTGGGCCACCCGGTACAGGGTCAGGGAGGCCAGCGGCTCCAGGGGCCGCGGATCCCCGTGCACCTGATGGTCCACGGCGATGCCAGCGCTGCGCAGCTGCTCCATCAGGTCGGGGATGTGCTCGGCGCGCAGGGTGCTGGTGACGGCGTCCTGGTCGTGCGTGCGCAGCACGCCCAGCAGGTGGTGCAGCTCCGCCACGGAGCGTCGGGCGGCGTCCTCCACGCGCCGGATGCACCGTTCGGCCTCGCCGGGATCGGTGGGCAGCACCGTCCGGGCGGCGGACGCCTGGATCCCCATGAGGGAGACGTGATGGGCCACCGAGTCGTGCAGCTCGCGGGCCAGGCGGAGCCGCTCCAGCGCGATGGTCTGCTGGGCGACGAGGGCCCGCTCGGCGCGCAGCTGCTCGGCGCGCTCTTCGGCCCGGGCACGGTCCCGGGCGGACTCCCACGCCCGGTGGCCGAACCAGATGGCGCCGGCGAAGAACAGGACGTTGGTGAGCAGCTGGTACAGGATCATGGCCAGCGCAGGGGTCAGCGCCCCCGGCGCCAGAGGTTCGTCGGAGTCGAACATCGGCTCCACGGAGATGCGGATGAACGAGACCAGGAGCCAGGCCGCCATCGCGGCCACCACCGTCCAGCGCGCGATGCGGGCAGCCCGGTCCCGGGCCCTCCACGCGCCCAGCGTGTAGAGGACCAGGAAGATGGAGATGTTGCTGATGAGCAGCTCCGGCACCCGCAGCTCGCCGCTGAGGATCATGGCCCCGGCCACCACGACGGCGACGACGGCCGGACGCCGACGTCGCCACGCGACCGGCAGGTGCAGCAGCGCCAGGCACAGGACCGAGACCACGGGACCGGCAGGATCCTCATAGAAGCCCAGCCCGCGGCCGAGGGTCAGTGACAGCACCGCCCCGCAGAACAGGGCCAGCGCGATCAGCATGTCGTGGCGCAGCTCCTCCGTGGTGGGACAGCGCCGTCGCCACTCGTGAGAGTCCGCAGAGACCCCGGATCGGGCTGTCGAGGCAGCGGGAGACGTCGCGGCGGATTCAGACTCGGGCGCCGTCATCGGGGTCCTCCTGCAGTGGGCGGCGGCGTGCGGAGCGCCAGGGGGCTCTGGGCGCGATCTCTGTCAGAGGTCACTGAAGGGGAGGGTAGCCGGATCCGTGCGGGCGCGCCATCGTCGTCGCGTTCTGCCCGGGGCTAGGAGTCAGTAGACTCAGAGAAGCATCTCAGGACTGGGAAAGGTGGATGCCCTCATGACCACGTTGGTCGTCACGGCGAGCAAGCACGGCTCCACGGCGGAGATCGGTGAGCGGATCGCCACCACGCTGAATGCCCGCGGCGTCGCCACCCATGTGAAGGACGTCTCCGAGGCCGGGCAGTGGCTGTACGAGGCGGACAACGTCGTCGTCGGCCTGCCCGTCTACCGGCAGGCGCTCTACGGGCCCGGGAAGCTGTTCCTGGACAGCAACCGCACCGAGCTCAGCGGAAAGCCGCTGTTCCTCTTCGCGGTGGGCGGCGGGCCCCGGCTCGACGAGCCGCTCTACGCGGCCCTGCGTCAGCATCCGCACCGGGAGATGGCGTACTTCCGGGGCGCCATCGACGCGGAGAAGATCAGCTTCTTCGAGAAGGTGCAGCTGACCGTCGCCAAAGCTCCGAAGGATGCCGACTTCCGCGACTGGCCGGCCATCGAGGACTGGGCCAGCTCGCTGCTGGCCTACGGCATCAGCTGAGGCTCCTGCACGCCACTCTCCACGTTGCCTCCGCGGTTCGGGCCCTTATGACCGCGAATATCGCGTCATAAGGGCCCGAACCGCGGAGGCAACGCGTCGGGTCGGATCTCAGCCCTGGGCGTCGAGCTCCGTCAGCACGCGCGCGACGACGGCGTCGGTCGAGAGGCCGTAGCGGTCGTGCAGGGTCGGCAGCGCCCCGGCGTCGAGGAACTCATCGGGCAGCGCGATGGGGTGCACCGGTCTGCCCACGGGCCGCCGGGCCAGCGCGGCCGCCACAGACTCGAACAGCCCGCCGATCACCGTGTGGTTCTCGCAGGTGAGCGTCAGCCGCGGCGAGTCGATCTCGGCCAGCACCGTCTCGGCGTCGAAGGGCTTGATGGTGGGGCAGTGCAGCACCGCGACGTCGACGTCGTGGGCGGCGAGCTTCTCCGCGGCCAGCAGCGCGCGCATGGTCATCAGGCCGCTGGCGATCAGCAGCACATCCGTGCCCGGGCGCACCAGCTTCGCCTTTCCCAGCTCGAAGCTGTAGTCGTATTCGTGGAGCACCCGCGGCACGGCTCCGCGCAGCAGGCGGGTGTAGCTCGGGCCGGGGGCGGCGGCCAGTTGGGGGACGGCCTGCTCGATGTCGACGGCGTCGGCCGGGTCCACGATGGTCAGGTTCGGCATGCCACGCAGGATCGAGATGTCCTCGGTGGCCTGATGCGATGGCCCGTAGCCGGTGGTCAGTCCGGGCAGCGCCGCCATGACGTTGACGTTGAGCTCGGGCTCCGCGATGTCCAGGCACAGGAAGTCGTAGGCGCGGCGGGTCGCGAACACCGAGTAGGTGGTCACGAACGGCACCAGGCCGGTCTGCGCCATGCCGGCGGCTGCTCCGAGCATCAGCTGCTCGGCCATCCCCATCTGGTAGTAGCGCTGCGGGTGCTCTCGGCCGAAGATGTGCAGATCGGTGTACTTGCCCAGATCCGCGGTCAGGCCGACGATCCGTTCGTCCCGCGCGGCCACGGCGTTGAGCGCGTGCCCGAAGGGTGCCCGGGTGGTCTCGACGCCGGGGTCGGCGATCGAGGCGATCATCGCCGCCGACCGCAGCGGCTTCTGCTCCGCGGTGTTCGAGGTGCTCATCGGACGTCCTCCTCAGTCTCGTCGGACCTGTGGCCGGCGGTCAGCTGCTCCTTGCAGAGCGGCCATTCCTCCTCGGCGATCTTCATGAAGTGCAGCTTTTCCCGACTCTCGAGCATCGGCACGCCCTTCCCGAGCACGGTGTCGCAGATGATGACATGCGGGCGCCCGGTGGGGGATGCCCCCTCGGCGGCCTCGTCGAAGGCTCGGATGAGCGCCTCGACGTCGTGGCCGTCCACCCGCTGGGCGTGCCAGCCGAAGGACTCCCAGCGCTCTACCTGGGGTTCGTTGCGCATCACGTCCTCAGTGCGCCCATCGGCCTGCATGCCGTTCATGTCCACCAGGGCGATCAGGTTCCCCAGCTGGAAATGGCTCGCGCTCATCGCGGCCTCCCAGGTGGACCCCTCGTCGAGCTCACCGTCGGAGAGCAGATTGAGCACCAGGGGCCGCCCGCGGCCCTGGTGGCGCAGCCCCAGCGCGGTGCCCACGGCGATGCCGAGCCCGTGGCCCAGGGATCCGCCGGAGATCTCCATGCCGGGAGTGTAGGTGGACATCCCCGACATCGGCAGCCGGGAGCCGTCAGCGGCGTAGGTGGTCAGCTCCTCGCGGGGGATCGTCCCGGCTTCAGCCAGTGCGGAGTACACGGCCAGAGCGTAATGCCCGATGGAGAGCAGGAACCTGTCGCGGTCCTCCCAGTCGGGGTTCGCCGGGTCCAGGTGCATCTGATCGGTGTAGGCGACGGCGAGCAGGTCGGCCGCGCCGAGCGCCTGGCCGACGTAACCCTCCCCCTGGGCCTCGCCCTGCTCGAGGACGCCCATCCGAATCTGGTAGGCGGCCTCCTGGGCTGACTTCACCCTGACGTCGAGGCCGCGGTCGCGCATCGGTGCGCGCATACCGGGCTGTGGTGAGGTGCTCATGGTGGTCCTTCCTGTGCGGTCGTGAGGGAGATCAGCGGTGGTTTCGGGCCAGCAGTCTGAGGATCTCGGCGCGGCTGCGCGCGGCGTCGTCCTCGCGGTCCTCCTCGGCGATGTCATGGGTCTCCAGCTCGAGGATGTAAGTGCCGGTGAAGCGTGCCGCCTCCAGCGCGGAGATCACCGAGGCGAAGTCCACCTGGCCGCGTCCGATGCCGAGGTTCAGGTCGCCCGGGACGGCGTCACGCAGGTGGACCCGCTCCACGCGAGGGGCGCAGCTGCGCAGCCAGGCGATCGGGTCGTCCCCGGAGGCCACGATGTGCGAGACGTCGAAGAGCAGCCCGAAGATCTCCTCCCCGACGACGTCGAGGACCTTCTGCGCACGCTCCACCGAGTGCACATAGCGCAGGTGGTGCAGCAGCTCCACCTGCAGCCGCACACCCCGGTCGGCGCAGATCCGCGCCAGCAGACGCAGGTTCCCCGCGATGACCTGCAGATCCGTCTCCTCGTCCTGGAAGGGCTCCCAGGAGGATCGTCCGCAGGGGACGATCAGCGTGCCTCCGACGGCGGCGGCCAGATCGGCCAGTCCCGAGGCCACATGGGTGAGTCTCTCCGGGGCCAGGGCAGGGTCGTTGAGGTCCCCGACGTCGGAGTTCACGGCCCCGCCGTGCAGCCCGTGGTGCTGGAGCGCCTCGACGTAGGAGGCGGGGTCACCGGTGAAGGGGACCGGCACGTGGTCCACCACCGCGGGGATCGCACCGAGGTCCACCTCGGTCGCGCCAAGCTCGGCGATGATCCGCAGGGCGTCCTGGACGGTGCGGTGCCGGAAGGAGATCGTGGAGATTCCGACCCGTGGGTCCTCGACAGATGCGGCGGGCCTCCCCAGGGAAGTCTCCGACGCAGGCTCCTGCGTGGTGTCAGGCAATGTACGCCCCTCCGTTGATGTTGTGGGTGCCGCCGGTGATGTAGCCGGCGTCGATGCCGGAGAGCCACACCACCAGGGCTCCGATCTCCTCTGCGCTGCCCTGGCGTCGCATCGGCACCGCGGCCGAGAGCCGTGCCTCGTTCTCCTCGTCGGTGGCGCCTGCGCGGATGTCGGTGTCCACCACACCCGGGGAGATCGCATTGACGGTGATCCCGTGCTCGGCGACCTCACGGGCCAGCGAGCGGGTCAGCCCCAGGATTCCGGCCTTCGCGGCGGAGTACGGGGTCTTGGAGAACACCCCGCCACCCTGCTGTGCGGAGACCGAAGACATGTTCACCACCCGGCCGTAGCCGTGCTCGAGCATGTCCGGCAGGAAGGCCTGGGTCACCAGGAACGTCCCGGTGAGGTTCACATCCATGACGCGCTGCCACAGCTTGAGGTCGACCTCCAGGAACGGCACCGGCGAGGCCAGCCCCGCGATGTTGGCCAACGCGCCGACCGGCGGCAGCCCGGAGGAGCGCACGGCCTCTGCGGCGGCCACCACGGAGTCCTTGTCCGTCACGTCCACAGGAACGCCCAGCGCCGAGACGCCCGTCTCCTCAGCGATCTCAGCCGCGGCGGCGCTGGCGCCGTCGCCGTCGAGGTCCAGCAGTGCGACGGCCCAGCCCTGGAGGGCATAGCGGCGGGCCGTGGCACGGCCGATGCCGCGGGGCGAGGCTGCGCCGGTGATGACGGCGGTGCGCTGCGGCTCAGGGGCGGTGGAGTGGTGGTTCACGGTGGTGTTCCTTTCACGGATGTCGGGCGGGGTTCGAGCGGGTGGTCAGCTGTTCAGCGGGAGGACATGCCTCAGAGCGTGACCAGCAGCGAGGGGACGAAGGCGATCAGCAGCAGGACCAGCATCGCCACTGCATAGAAGGGGAGAAGGGCTCTGACGGTCTGTTCGACCTTGACCTCACCGATGGAGGAAGAGATGTACAGAGTGGTGCCCACCGGCGGCGTGAACAGGCCGATCGCCAGGGCCAGGACCATCACCACTCCGAGATGCACAGGGTCCATCCCGATGCGGTCTGCCAGCGGCAGCAGCACCGGGGTGAGGAGCAGGATCGCCGGAGACATGTCCAGGAACATCCCCACCAGCAGTAGCAGGACGATCATGGCCAGCATGATCAGCCACGGGGCGTCCACGGTGTCCAGGACCAGAGATGCCAGACGCTGAGGCAGCTCCTGAACGGTGAGCAGCCAGCTCAGCGCGGAGGAGGTCATAATCAGCAGCATCACCACGCCGGTGGCGGCGGAGGTGGAGATCATCGACTGCAGGAAGCCCTTCACCGAGAGGTCCCGGTAGATCGTCACCCGCAGGACCACCGCATAGAGGGCGGCCAGCACCGAGACCTCGGTGACCGTGGCGACGCCGTAGAGCAGCACCAGGCGGATCATCAGTACCGGCAGCACGATCGCGGGAAGCGCGAGCAGCAGGTCCTTCAGCAGCCGCTTCGGGGTCAGCCTGACCCGCACCCGGGGGAAGCCGTTGCGGAGGGCGACGAACCAACAGACGAGCAGCATGCCGACCGCCAGGATGATGCCCGGCACCACACCGGCGGCGAAGACCGCCGCCACCGAGGCGCCGGAGGTCGCCGCGAACAGGATCATCGGGATCGACGGCGGGATGATGACTCCGAGGATCGACGTCGAGGAGTTCACAGCCGCCGCGTAGGAGGCCGGATACCCGACCTTCTTGGTCCAGGGGATCAGCACTCGGCCCAGACCTGAGGCGTCGGCCACCGCCGAGCCGGAGACTCCGGAGAACACCAGCGAGGTGACCACGCTGGACTGCCCGACACCGCCCCGGAAGCGACCCACGATGCGCGTGGCCAGACCGATGACCTGACGGCCCAGGGTGCCGTTGGCCAGCAGGTCCGCAGTGAGGATGAAGAAGGGGATCGCCAGCAGCAGGAAGTCCCCGGTGGGCTGGAAGGAGGCCTGGGTGGCCACGTGGAGCGGGAAGTCGCCCACCAGCAGCAGGCCCACCAGGGTGGCGGCCAGGATGGCGAAGGCCACCGGCACGCCCACTGCCAGCAGCGCCAGCAGGGCGATCATCGCGAATAGGATCTCAGACACCGTAGACCTCCTCCTTCGCGCCGACGGCATCGGCTGTGACGTCATCTGTCCGCCCGCGGGCGAAGGACCAGGCCCGGGCGAAGCTCTGCACCGCGAGGCAGGCCGCCATCAGCATGAAGGCGGCGAAGCTGCCGAATCGTGGCCAGCCCAGGATCGGGGTGATCTGGGCGAGCAGCGGCTCGACAAGGCTCAGCGAGAGCACTGTGATCACGGCGAAGAGCGTGCCGCTGAAGACCCAGATGCCCACCTGGGTGCCCTGTGCGCCGCGCGGCCCGAGCCGGGTGAGCACGAAGTCCACGGCGATGTGGCCTCCCAGGGCCATGGCCACGATGACGCCGCCGGCGATGATCCACGGGTACAGATAGGCGGGCAGCTCGGTGGCGAAGTCCATGGAGGAGCCGGTCGCGTACCGGAGGACGACGGCGACCAGCAGCAGCACCCAGACGATCAGCAGTGAGCTCACCGCGATGGTGGCGCCGACCTTCCGGAAGGCCTCGTTGATCGGATCTCCGGCGCGGGGGATGACGATCTCCGTGTCCGGCCGCTCGATCTCGGCGAGGTCGGCCTCGGAGAGGAAGCGCTCGTCGTCGCGTGTCTCCTGGGAAGTGGGGCGGGTGTTCACGGCGCATCCTCCTCGTGCGTGGCGCGGGTCTGCTCCGCGGCCTCGGTGATCAGCTCGTAGAACTCGGGGTGCTTCTGCCGCCAGGCCTCGTAGACGTCCCCGGTGGCTTCGCGGAAGGCCTCGCGGTCCGGATGGGTGACCTCGAGGGTGTCCTCGTACTCGCTGTAGATCTCCTCGGTCTGCTCCTGCATGAGCGCCCGCTGGTGGTCGCGGGCCTCGATCGCCAGCTCGGAGAGCAGCTCCTGGTCCTCCTCGTCGAGCGTGGCCCAGGTCTGTGTGGAGATGACGAAGGGGTTCAGCTCGTATTTGTGGCCGGTGACGGCCAGATGGTCCTGGACCTCGTGGAGCGAGGAGGAGTGGATGTTCACCACCGGGTTCTCCTGCCCGTCCACCGCGCCCTGGCGCAGGCCCAGGTACAGCTCGCCGAAGGCCATCGGGGTGGGAGAGGCACCGAGGGAGCGGAAGATGTCGATGGTCATCGGGTCGTCCGGGGTGCGGATCTGGAGCCCGCGCAGGTCTTCGACGTCCTCGATGGGGCGGGTGCTGTTGGTGATGTCGCGGATGCCGTTGTCCCACCACGCGAGCACGTGGTAGCCGCGCTCTTCGGCCTCGGCGGCCAGGTGGTCGCCGGCCTCCCCGTCGATGACCTCGTAGGCGTGCTCGCTGTTCTCGAAGAGGAACGGCAGACCCACCAGGTTGGCCTCGGGGACCACCGGAGAGAAGGGCCCCTGGGAGTTCACCGACATGTCCAGAGTGCCGGAGGCGACGGAGACCATCATGTCGCTGTCGGAGCCGAGAGACTCCTGGCCCAGCACCTGGGCCTCGATGCGTCCATCGGTCTCCTCGGCCACGCGTTCGCTGAAGTGCTCAGCGGCCAGGGATCGCGGGTTGCCCGGCTCGGCTCCGTGACCGAGCAGCAGGCGGCGGGAGTCGTCGGCCTCGGCATCGGCGCCGGTGCCGCAGGAGGCGAGGCCTGCGGTGAGAGCCAGGACGCCGAGGGCGGCGGTGGCCCGCAGGCCGCGGCGGGGCCGGGGAGAGCGGCAGCGGAACCGGCCGGGGCCTCGTGGGTCGGAAGGCTGGGATGTCACGGGACACTCCTCGTGTCACAGCTGGGCATGGGGTCGAAGTTCTTCTGCAGGTGGTGCGTATCACGTGTGCTGGCTCACCATCATGCGGGCTCTGGGGTCAACTGTCAACAGTTGGTAAAAAGATGTTGACAGAGCGGGAACGTGCGAATGCTCAGGCAGGAGAGCGCGCATCACCAGGGTGGGCGGGCTGCGGAATCCTCCCAGCGCCGCTCAGGGGGACTGGACGAAGAGAGAGGGGAAGGGCTGGAAGGGTCGGGAGGGGAGGCCCCGAGGCCTCCCCTCAGGCGCTCCAGCGCCGGGCGGCCTCGTCCATGTGGGCGAAGAAGGCCGCTCTGGCGCCGACCGGGTCTTCGGCGGCGATGGCCTCCACCAAGGGGGCGTGATGGTCGGCGTTCATGATGTCGACGGGGTCGCCCTGGCCGGGGGAGAACATGACCACGCGCATCCGGTCCTCCAGGCCGGCCCAGGTCTCCATGAGCGTGGCGTTGCCGGAGAGCTCGCAGAGGCGCTGGTGGAACGCCAGGTCGAGCTCCAGCCGCCGGAGGTAGTCGACGTCGTCCTCCTGGGCGGGCGGCAGGAGGGTGTGCAGCTCGGCGGCGACCGCGGCGGCGTCGCCGCGTGCGATGATCTCCTCCACGGCCAGGGTCTCCAGAGCGGCGCGCACACGGAAGATCTCCCCGATCTCCCCGGGGCTCAGAGTGCGGACCCGGACCTTTCCGCGCGAGTCGCCGGTGACGAGTCCGGCCTGCTGGAGGGTCCGCAGCGCCTCCCGCACCGTGCCGCGGCTGACCCCGTAGCTCTCGGCCAGCTCAGTCTCGGCCAGGTGGTCGCCCGGCCGGAAGGTTCCGCTGAGGACGGCCTCGCGCAGCGACTCGAGCACCTGTTCGCGAAGGGTCATGCGGTTCAGCTTGGGCAGTCGCGGGTTCGGCATGGCGTCAAGCCTACCGGCATGTGTCGACAGTTGACGTGGTCCGGCGTCGTCCACCACGATGCCTCCGCGTTTTGGGCCCTTATGCGGTCTTTGTGGCGCCCATAAGGGCCCAAAACGCGGAGCCAACGCGATCAGGGGCGAGTACAGTGCAGGGCATGCACACTGCCGACTTCTACACCGGCCTGGTGGCCCAGATGTATGCCCCGCTGAAGAGTGAGAGCTTCGACGCCGGCCCCTACGCCGAATTCATCCGCGTCCATGGGCAGCCCGCCCTGGAACTCGGATGCGGCGACGGGGAGCCGATGCTGGAACTGCTGCAGCAGGGACTCGACGTCGACGGCGTCGACTCCTCTCCGGACATGCTGGCCCGCTTCCGCACGGTCGCGGAGATCCAAGGACTGGCACCGCAGCTCCACGCGCAGCGCATGGAGGAGCTGGATCTTCAGCGGAGTTACCGGTCCGTCTTCCTCGCCGGGCCCACCATCCTGCTGCTGCCGGACGATGCCGCCGTCGTCGAGACGCTGCGCCGCATCAGGGAGCACCTCGCTCCTGAGGGAGCGGCGCTCGTCCCGCTCTGGATTCCCGAGCCCGCCGCGGGGGAGGACATCGGCCAGGTGCGGGAGACCGTCGACGACGACGGCGCCGTCCTGCGACTGACTCTGGTGAGCCAGGACCGTGACGAGCGGAGCCGCACCCAGCGGACCGTGCTGCGCTACGAGCGGCGCCGGGGCGACGTCGTCGACGTCGCGGAGCGTGAATGGCTGCTGCACTGGCACACGCGAGCCGGGTTCGCCGCACTCGCCGAACGCGCCGGGTTGCATGCCGAGACACGGGCAGACGGGGGAGACGCCTCGAGCCTCGACTCTCCGGGCAGCAGCTGGTCAGTGCTGCTCAGACGATGGTGAACCCGCCGTCGATGCGCAGATCGGCACCGTTCACCATCGCCGCCTCCTGCGAGGACAGGTAGACGACGGCCGCGGCGATCTCCTCCGGCTCGGCGAACCGTCGGGTGGGGATCTCGGCCTGGTGCGCCTCACCGTGCGGGCCGTCCCAGGCCTGACGGCCCAATTCGGTCATCACCACGGTGGGGGAAATGGTGTTGGCGGTGACCCCGTGGGGACCCAGCTCGCGGGCCAGGGACGCCGTGAGCCCGAACAGCCCGGACTTCGAGGCCCCGTAGGCGGCGTGGTGCTCCAGCGCCACATGCGCCGCCTGGGAGGCGATGTTCACGATGCGCCCGTATCCGGCGGCCTTCATGTGCCGGCCCGCGGCCCGGCAGGCGAGGAAAGTGCCGGTGAGGTTCACCTGCAGCACCTTCTCCCAGGTCTCGACGGGCACCTGCTCCACCGGATCCAGCGCCACGATCCCGGCAGAGTTCACCAGGATGTCCACGGCCCCGTGGTCGGCGACGACGGCGGCAAGCGTCTCCTCCACTGCTTCGGCGTCGGTGACGTCCAGACGCCGCGTGTCCACGCCGTCGCCGTCGGGGTGCGCGGCGCGCAGCTGCTCGGCCGTGGCGGTGAGCCGGTCCGCGTCCAGATCAGCCAGCACGACCTTCGCGTGCTGCCGAGCGAAGCCGTGGGCGATCGCCTGGCCGAGGCCGGAGGCGCCGCCGGTCACCACGGCGACCCGGCCGGTGAGGTCGAACAGTGCGGCGCCGGCCGAGCTCACCCGCAGCTCCCGGTCTGCTCGTACCTGCTGATCGCGGCGACCTTCTCGGCAGAGGCGCTGGAGGTGTCGAACTCGTGGTCCAGCCACTCCTTCGCCAGCTTGCGGGCGAGCTCCTTGCCGACCACGCGCTGACCCATGCACAGCACCTGGGCGTTGTTGGAGAGCACCGAGCGCTCCACGGAGAAGGGGTCGTGGGCGGTGACGGCGCGAATCCCGGGCACCTTGTTCGCGGAGATCGCCACACCGAGACCGGTGCCGCAGATCAGCAGGGCGCGGTCGGCCTTGCCGTCGGCGACCAGTTGGGCCGCGTCGACCGCGATATGCGGGTAGGGGGTGTGGCCGTCGGCGTCCACCCCGACGTCGACCACGGACTCCACGCGGTCATCCGCCTCGAAGTCGGCCTTCAGGGTCTCTTTGTAGTCGTAGCCGGCATCGTCGCAGCCGACCACCAGTCGCAGCTTCCTGCTCATGGTCTGTCCTTTCCTCGGGTGTGTGGTCTGTGATGGGGCAGGGGAGATGTCATCCCTGCGCGGACGGTTCAGCGCAGGTGCTCTCCCAGGCGGTGCAGGATCATCGCCATGGAGACGGCCCCGGCGTCCGGAGTGCCCAGGCTCTTCTCCGCCAGCGGCCGGGCACGGCCGACCGCCGGGCGCAGGTCCCGGGTGGTCTCGGCGGCCCGGGTGGCTTCGGCGCTGGCCTCGGACCAGGCGGTGGCCAGCGGATCGCCGGCGACGACGGCGACCTCGAGAGTTTCGACGAAGGGCACCAGCGAGTCCAGCAGGGTCTTGTCGCCGACTCGGGCGCGGCCCAGCTGCTGCATGGACTCCTGGAAGGCGCGCACCGCCGCGGCGGCATCCTGCGCCGAGTAGGAGTCGGCGTCGTCGTCGAGCGTGGCCGCAGCGGCCTCCAGGGCCGCGCCCCACAGCACCCCGGAGGTGCCGCCGGCGTCGTCGGCCCAGGCCCGTCCGCCTGCGCGGATCACCTGGGACGCGCCGGCATGTGGGGGAACCTGCTCCACGGCGGCCAGGGCGGCGAGGATGCCGCGCAGCATCCCTCGGCCGTGGTCGCCGTCCCCGGCGACGGCGTCGATGCGGCCCAGCTCCTCGGACTTCTCCTCCAGCAGCACGGCCAGGTCGGCGGCCGCGGTGCGCACGCGGGCGGCCAGGTCCTGCCCTGTCTCGCCGGCCACGGGGATCTCGGCCTGCGGCGCCTGGGGGGTGACGCTCGTGCGGGCGCCGGTGCCGGCCGGCAGCGCGGAGGCCACCCGCTTGAAGGCAGGGGTGTAGGCATCGGCGGTCCACCAGCGCTCCAGGTCCTCGTCCAGCCACATCAGGGTCAGCGAGCAGCCGCCCATGTCCAGGCTGGTGACCAGTTCGCCGATCTCGGGCTGGACCACCTCGTAGCCGCGGTCGCGCAGCAGCGCGGCCACGGTGCCCCAGACCAGGAACAGCTCCTCGTACTTGGTGGTGCCCAGGCCGTTGAGCACAGCCGCGACGCGCGTCCCTGCGCCGGCAGGCGCCTCCGCCACCACGCGTTCCACGAACAGGGCGGCGAGCTCCTCGGCGCGCAGCATCGGCACGTCCTTGATGCCGGGCTCGCCGTGGATGCCCAGTCCCAGGCCCAGGTGGCCTTCGGGGACCTGGAACAGCGGTTCCTCGGCCCCGGGCATGGTGCAGCCGGAGAAGGCGACACCCAGGGTGCGGGTCATCGTATTCGCGTGGTTCCCGGCGGCCTCGACGGCGTCGATGTCCAGACCCTCGGCGGCGGCGGCGCCCAGCACCTTGAACACGGTGAGGTCACCGGCGATGCCGCGGCGCTTCTCCGGCTCCTCGGCGGAGGCGATGTCATCGGTGACCACCACGACGCGGGCGTCGATGCCCTCGGCGGCCAGGCGCTGGGTGGCCAGGCCGAAGTTCATGGTGTCCCCGGCGTAGTTGCCGAAGGTGAAGATCACGCCCCGGCCGTTGTCCGCGGCGCGGCCCACGGAGCAGGCGCGGCTGGCCGAGGGGGAGGTGAAGATGTTGCCGATCACGGCGCCGTGGGCCAGCCCGGGGCCCACCAGGCCGGAGAAGGCCGGGTAGTGTCCGGATCCTCCGCCGACGACGACGGCGACCTCGGGGCTGGGCTGCGGCGCGGTGGAGACCACTCCGCCGTCGACACCGTGCAGGCGGTCGGAGAAGGCGTCGAGGAAGCCGGCGAGCTGATCCTCCATGAAGCTGGCCGGGTCATTGAACAGAGTGGTCACGGCGGGGGTCTCCTTGGGCGGGACGGCGGATGGGTGCGTGGGAAGGGCGACGACGGCGGGCCGGCCGGTGTGGCCGGAGCCGCCGTCGTGCGGTCATCGTGTCGAGGCGGTGCGGGGGTCGGTCTGGGCAGGTGAGTCGTCCTGCGGGTCCACCGGCAGAGGCTGCGCGGGGTCGACCGCCTCCTCGGTCAGCGGCACCTGCCGGCGGCCGAAGAGCTTCCCGTGCTTCTCCTTGATCTCGTCCTGGGGGACCTTCAGATGGCGGATCATGACGAAGGCGCAGGCATAGAGGGCGACGAAGATCCACACCACCAGCGAGTTGCGGGCGAAGTCGCTCATCCCGATCCAGCTGGCGACGTTGAACACGATCGCCACCACGGCGGAGCCGACGAAGATCGCACCCCCTGCGGCGGTGGTGTACATCGCCATGGCGGCCCCCCGATGGTCGGGGGCCAGGGCCGGCATGATGGCGCCCATCGGGACGAATCCGGCCAGCAGGCAGCCGAAGATGCAGCCGGCGACCACCGAGAGGACGTAGCCCCAGGTGGATCCGGGCGGCACCATGTGGGGGACGTACCACCACAGCAGCAGTCCGACGGCGGACCCGGTGATGCCGAACCACTTCACGGTCCGGCGCCAGCCCCAGCGATCCCCGATGGCGCCGAAGACGGCGTTGACCAGGATGTTGGTCGCGTAGACGGCCACGGTCATCGCCAGCCAGCGCGACTGGCCCCAGCCCAGGGTCGTGGAGATCACCACGGGCAGCATGATGAACATGCCGAACTGCGGGGCGGTGTTGATCAGGCGGATCATGAAGCCCATCGCGACCCTGCGGTTGGTGAAGGTCAGCCGGATCCCGGCGGTGAGCACCTGGGAGGCGGACTCGCCGGCCGGAGCCAAACGGTGCCGGCCGCGCTCGTCGCGGATCCCGAAGTGGGCCAGCAGGAACCCGAGCGCGACCAGTCCGCCGGCCAGCCACATGGCGCCGGTCTCGCCGACGCCGCCCTCTCCGCCGCCGCCGAAGGCCGGGATCGCTCCGAGGGCGACCAGCGAACCCAGCGTGGGGAGGCCGCCGGTGTACATCACGTAGAACCAGCCGATCGCCGTGGAGTTCCTCTCCGGCGGGGCGGTGATGTTGACCCAGACGATGAAGGCGAAGGCGAACATCGGGAATCCGAAGCCGCGCAGGAAGTAGGTGATCGCGGCCAGCTCCAGACTGCCGGCGGCCAGGGAGACCAGGAACAGCACCTGGAAGACCACGAAGATCACCGCACCGGCGGCCATGATCCGACGGGGTCCGAAGAGGTCGGAGAGGGATCCGCCGAGGTAGGAGGCGATGAGCACCGAGACGGAATGACCGGTGATGATGGCTGAGACGGTGGCCTCGGGGGAGCCGAGCACCTCCACCATGTGCGGGGTGAGGATGTTGGACTCCACTCCGACACCGGTCATGACCAGCAGCAGGCCGAAGAAGCCGAAGCGCAGCACGTGGGGCATGCCCAGCCGGTCCAGCCGGGACTCGTCGGGGTGGCCCGCGGGCAGCGGTCCGGCGCTCGTCGTGCCGGAGGTGCGGGACGTCGTCGAGGTGCTCATGCCTCACCGTCCTGGAGGTTGTTCGCCGTGCCGGCAGGGACCGGGCCGTTGGGCAGGATCGAGACCTTCACCGACTGGCCGGAGGAGTCGGCGACCATGTTCAGGGCGTCCTGGAAACGCTCCAGCGGGTACTGGTGGGTGCAGATGCGCTCCATGGGAAGCTTGTCGTCCTCGATCAGCTTGATCGCCGCGGGCCAGCAGTGCGGGCCGAGGTGAGCTCCGAGGACGTCGAGCTCCTTGTCGTCGGAGATGATCGACCAATCCACGGAGGCCTTGTCCTTGAACACGGAGTACTCCACGAAGCGGCCCAGCTTGCGCAGCAGGTTCAGGCCCTGGCCGACGGCGGAGGGGTGGCCGGTGGCCTCGATGTAGACGTCGGCGCCGTAGCCGCCGGTCAGCTCCTTGACCTTCGCGACGGCGTCCTCCTCGGCGATGTTGATGGTGACGTCGGCTCCGCAGGCTCTGGCCAGCTCGAGCTTCTCCTCGACCATGTCCAGGGCGATGATGCGCAGCGGGTTCTTCTGCCGCGCCCCGGCGATGGCGGAGAGGCCGATGGGTCCTGCGCCGGCGATCACCACGGTGTCCTCGAACTGGATGCCGCCGCGCTCCACGGCGTGCATGGCGCAGGAGAGCGGCTCAGAGAAGGCCGCGAACTGGCCCGGCAGGTCGGTGGAGACCGGGTGGGTCAGCGCCTGCACGGGGATCAGCACGTACTCGGCCATGGCCCCGTCGAAGCCCTTGAAGCCGAACATGTCATGGGGCTCGCACATCCAGTAGATGCCGCGGCCGCAGTAGAAGCAGTCGCCGCACGGGACGATCTGCTCGCAGGCCAGGCGGTCGCCGAAGGCCACGCTGCGGGACTCCAGCGCGCCGTCTCCGGCGGCGACGACGGTGCCGACGAACTCGTGCCCGGGGATGCGGTCCGTCTCGGCCCAGGCGTCCTTGTGCTCGCCGCCCCAGAACTTCTCGGCGCCGTGGTAGCACTTCAGGTCCGAGGCGCAGACGCCGACGGCGTCGGTGCGCAGCAGCAGCTCGCCCGGCCCGGGAGTGGGCACGGGGCGCTGCTCGAGCCGATAGTCCTCCGGGCCGTGGACGACGACGGCACGCATGGTGCCGGGGATCTCGACGCCGGGTGCCGTCGTGGTGACGGGGGAGAGGCTGGGGGCGGGGGTGGAGGTGGTGGTCATGGTGAGTGTTCCTCGCTGGTGGGCGGATGCGTCATCGCGGCCGGCCGGCGTCGTCCTCGGGCGGGGCGGCGGGCCGGAGGTGTCCGGCGGGCCGGTGGGCGAGCCCTGGGGCGGCGTCTCCGGTGAGCGGAGCGTCACGTGGGGTAGGTCACGTGAGACCATAGTAACGGGGTCGGAACAAACGTCAAGCACATATGTTCACGCATACAGGGGTGACGGCCGATACTCTGGTGAGAGTCACATCGACCGGCGAAGATCCGCGATCCACCAGGGATCGGAGGCCTGAGGTCGACACCTGCCGGACCGAGCTGGAAGGCGCATCAGTGGACCGAGACCACACCCCGGCGCCGCCGGGAGGCGATCAGGAGTCCGGGCTCGACGAGCTCGATCGGCTCTACCGCGCCGCCCAGATGTACTACGAGCAGGGCGCGACGCAGGCCCAGGTCGCCGAACAGCTGCAGGTCTCCCGTCCCTCCATCAGCCGACTGCTCGGTGAGGCCCGTCGACTGGGCATCGTGGAGATCCGTGTCCACCGGCCCACCGCCGTCGGCTCCGACGACCTCCGCCGCACCCTGCAGGAGCTGCTCGGCCTCCATGAGGTGCATCTCGCCCCCGGCGATCAGTCCCACCGGCTCGGACCCGGACTGGGCCCGGCGACCCGCCATGCGCTGGCCGACACCCCGCTCAGCGCCGGCGACGTCATGCTCATCTCCTCCGGAGCGACCACCTACGCGCTGGCCCAGCAGCGCCTCGGCGACTTCAGCGGCGTCGTGGTCGCGCCCACTGTGGGCGGTCAGGCCGAGCCTGACGCCTGGCACCAGACCAACGAGGTCGTCCGTGCCTTCACCGTCACCTCCGGGGGCTACCCGCACTACCTCTTCGCCCCCTCCATGCCCTCCCCGGCGCTCCTCGAGGCGCTTCAGGACGACCCCGGCTACCGGCAGATCGTCGACGACTGGCGCTCCGCCAAGGTGGCGCTGGTCGGGGTGGGCGCCCCCGCCTCGACCCGGGCCTCGATCGCCCGGTCCGTGCCGCGGGATCACCCCTCCCTGGTCCGGTCGGTGGGGGACGTCTGCCTGGCCTTCTACGACGACGACGGCCAGGAGGTCACCTTCCCCGGAGGCGAGCGGATGGTCCGCATCCCCGGAGACACCCTCAAGGGCGTGCCCACCCGGATCGCCGCGGCGGCGGGAGCGCAGAAGGTGCCCAGCATCATCGCCGGAGCCCGGGCCGGCTGGTTCAACATCCTGGTGACCGATGAGGCCACCGCCCGGGCGGTCGCCCGCGCGCTGAAGCGCTGAGGAGCTGCCTCTCCTCTGTTGCCTCTGCGGTTTGCGCCCTTATGGGGCCGATCCGCGCGTCATAAGGGCGCAAACTGCAGAGGCAACGGGCGGGGCGTCCCGAGACGGGGATCTAGCATGGGCGCATGAGTACCCCTGCCACTCAGCACCTCGACGACGACGGCGCGCGCCCCCTGTACTCCGCCGCCGTGGTCAATATCGGAGGCACCTCGGGGCGCGTCTGGGCCGAGGGCGGGCCGTCGCTGCCCACCGCCTCACCGTTCGACACGGATCGTCCGACGGGGTCGAACGGGAGCTCTGAAGTGGGCGCCGATCCCGAGCAGCTGCTCGGCATGGCCTGGAGCACCTGCCTCAACGCCACCCTGGAGGTCGTGCTGGCCGAGGCCGGCATCGAGGCGCGCTGCACCGTGCGGGTCGACGTCGACCTCCACCGTGAGCCGTCCGGAGCGGGCTATCGGTTCGTCCCCCGCGCCGTCGCCGCTGTGGAGGGGATGAGCCCGGATCAGGCCCGCCCGCATGTGGCGGCGGCCCACGCCCGGTGCCCCGTCTCGAAGCTGCTCACCGGAGTTCCAGGGGCGCCGGCGCACCCGCCGGTGCAGGTGGCGGAATTCTCTGCGCCCGCCCCGCGTTGAGACGGGGCGTGGACTCACCAGCACTGACCCGGGCGCGAGACCTGCCCGCACAGGCGAATCGCCCAGCCGATGGACGGGGCCCTCGGGCAGGGCGCCCCCGATGATCGAGCTCCAACACGTCACCAAGACCTACCGGCGCCGAGGGGCCGGACGCGGCGGCCCCGAGCTCCACGCCCTGCGGGGCATCGACCTCACCATCCAGGATGAGGAGATGTTCGGCGTCGTCGGCGAATCCGGGTCGGGGAAGTCCTCCCTGCTGCGGATGATCAACCACCTCGAGGCGCCCACGGCAGGCCGCGTGCTGGTGGACGGGGTCGACCTCGCCGCGCTCAGCCCGCGGGCCCGGCGTGCCCGACGCCGCCGCATCGGCATGGTCTTCCAGCAGTTCAACCTGCTGGCCAACAAGACCGTCTTCGACAACGCCGCCCTGCCGCTGCGCCTGCAGCGCCGCCGAGAGCGGGACCGGGTGATGCAGATGTTGGACTTCGTGAACATGGCCGATCACGCGCACAAACACCCCAGCCTGCTCAGCGGCGGGGAGAAGCAGCGGGTGGCCATCGCCCGGGCGCTGGTGACCGAGCCGGGAATCCTGCTCTGCGACGAGCCCACCTCCGCCCTGGACGACCACCACACCGAAGAGGTCATGGAGATCCTCGGCCAGATCCGGCGCGAGCTGCGCACCACGATCGTGCTGGTCAGCCACGAGCTCGACGTCATCAAGGCCTCCTGCGACCGAGCGGCCGTGCTGGAGCGGGGTCGGCTCACCGCGGTGGCCGACGTCGTCGCCCCGCCGCCGCGGGAAGCCTTCGCCACCTACGCCGAACGAGCCCAGAGGTACCTCGCATGATCGGGGAAGGCATGATCGGGGGCGCCCTGACGGCCCAGGGGAGCGGCGAGGGGATCCTCGCCGAGGTCGCTGGCTCCTTCGACGAGCTCACCGCCAGCCTGGGTGCGTATCGCGGGGAGATGCTCCAGGCCATCTGGGAGACCGGGCTGATGCTGGGCAACTCGCTGCTGGCCGCGGTGCTGCTGGGGCTGCCGATCGGCACGTGGATGTACCTCTCCCGGAGGAACGGGCCGCAGCCCCGCCACGGGCTCTACGCCGTGCTCAACGGCTATGTCAACGTGGTCCGCTCCGTGCCGTTCCTGCTGTTCGTGGTCGCACTGATCCCGTTCACCCGCTGGCTCGTCGGGACCTCCTTCGGCACCACCGCGGCTTCGGTGCCGCTGGCCTTCGTCGCGGTGGCGCTCTATGCCCGCTGGGTGGAGCAGACCCTGCTCGACGTGCCGCGGCAGACCGTGGAGCTCGCCGACGCCCTCGGGGCCAGCACCCTGCAGCTGATCACCCGGTTCCTCTACCCCGAAGCCCGCTCCGGACTGGTGCTGAGCCTGACCACGGTGACCATCTCCATGGTCTCCTACTCCACCATCATGGGAGTGGTGGGCGGCGGAGGAGTCGGTGACTTCGCCATCCGCTACGGGTACCAGACCTATGAGTACGAGATCATGTACGCCACCATCCTGATCATGATCGTGGTGGTGATGCTCCTCCAGGGGACCGGGACCTGGATCTCGCGGCGCATCGACCGCCGGGTGCCCTGACCAGCCCTGACCGCCCTGACCAGCCCTGACCGCCCTGACCAGCCCTGACCGCCCTGACCAGCTTGGACCCTCCGGTCCACCCGCACCGCCCACATCCGAAGAAGGAGACCATGTCACCTAGTCCCCGCCCCCGTCCCACCTCCCTCTCCGCCCACGGCTCCGCCCGGTTCCGTGCGCTGCTCCGGCCGCTCGCCGTCGTCACCGTGGGCGCGCTCCTGCTCGCCGGCTGCACCGAGGGCGGAGACACCACCGGTGATGAGTCCGGAGGCGACGCCGGGTCGGACACCACCATCCGGGTGGCCTCGCATATGCCGCCGATGACCGACGTCGTCGAGGTCGCCGGAGAGGTGGCCGAGGAGGAGGGCTGGACGGTGGAGCTTGTCCAGGTCAGCGACAACGTCCAATACAACCGGCTGCTGGCCGACGGTGAGGTGGACGCGAACTTCGCCCAGCATGAGCCGTACATGCAGGCCTTCAACGCCGAGCACGACGCCGAGCTGACCGCCCTGGCGCCGATCTATGACGCGAAGGTGGGCTTCTACTCGGCGGAGTTCGACGACGTCGCCGACATCCCTGAGGGTGCACAGGTCGCCATCCCCAACGACGCCTCGAACGAGGGCAGGGCTTTGGCGATCCTCGACGAGCACGGGCTGATCAGCCTGGCCGAGGGTGTCGGCTTCGAGGGGCGGATCTCTGACATCGAGGAGAACCCGAAGGACCTCGAATGGGTGCAGGTCGACCTGCTGAACCTCTCCTCGGCCTACGAGGAGGACGGCATCGCGATGGTCTACAACTATCCGACCTACATCGCCCGGGTGGGGCTGACCCCGCAGGACGCCATCCTGCTGGAGGAGACCGTGGACCAGCGCTTCGCGATCCAGCTGGTGGCCCGCGCCGAGGACGCCGACACCGAGAAGATCGAGGTGCTCGAGCAGGCCATGACCTCTGACGAGGTGCGTGACTTCCTGGAGGAGGAGCACAGCGAGACGCTGCTGCCCGCGTTCTGATCCTCCCGGGAGACCGGTCAGGTCGGCGTCAGGGCATCTTCGCCAGGATGCGGGTCACCGTCCGCCAGGTGCGGGTGGTGATCTGCTTGCCGAAGGCACGTTCCAGCCAGACCATCACGTCCGGGGTCTTCGCCGCGGTGGTGTCGGTGACGGACAGCACCGCGGCCGACGGCCCGTGATGGCCGAGCAGCTCGGTGGTCGACGACGGCGGCGTCGGCAGGTCCACGGTGTCCTGGACTGCGGCCGGATCCTTCAGGAACGTCGCCAGCAGATAGGTGGCCCGGGAGTGTTCCCGCTCGCCGAAGGGTGCGGCCTGCACCAGCGATTCCAACTCCGCTCGGCTGCGCAGCACGGTGCCTCCGTCGATGCCGAGGGCTTCCTGCAGCGCGGCCTGGATGTGTGCTTCGGCGTCGGCCCGCTCGGGGGAGCCGAGCGCGCCGCCGTCGTGCGGGACTTCACCGGAATCGGCGCTGAAGATGATGTTGCCGCTGGAGATCACCGAGGCGACGTCGTCGAACCCCAGATCCGTGAAGACCGCGCGCAGCTTCTCATTGCGCATGTTTGGGTTCCCCGGTCCGATGCCGCGCAGCAGCGCGCACCACGAAGGATCGGTGGTGGAATCGTGAGAGCTGGCCGGAGCCGGGGCTGCCATGGGCACAGACTACCGGTGCCCGACGGGGAGCAGGAGCTTCCTCGCCGGGCACCGGCTGAGACGTGAGAGGGGTCAGACGGGGACGGTGACCGCCGCGCGCAGCGCCTGGGCGGCTGCGCCGATGTCATCGGCCGAGTAGATGGCCCCGCCGGCGACCGCGATCTGCGCGCCCGCAGTCTGCACATCTGCGACAGTGGAGGCGCTGACCCCGCCGGCCACGGAGAACGGCACACCGGAGGCCCGCCCCGCGGTGAGGAGGTCATCCAGTGAGTAGCCCTCCTGAGCCTGTTCGTCCAGACCCGCGTGCATCTCGACGAGCTCAGCCCCGAGGTCCACGACCTCCTGGGCGCGGCGTGCCTTGTCCTTCACTCCGATCAGGTCCACGACGATGCCCTTGCCGTGGCGGCGGGCGGCTTCGACGGCACCGACGATGGTGCTGTCGTCAGCGGTGCCCAGCACGGTGACGAGGTCGGCGCCGGCGGTGAAGGCGATCTCGGCCTCCAGGGCGCCGGCGTCCATGGTCTTCAGGTCGGCGAAGACGACCTTGTCCGGGTGAGCCTCCTTCACGGCGGTGACCGCGCGGAGCCCTTCGCTCTTGATGAGCGGGGTGCCGAGTTCCAGGATGTCGACGTGAGGGGCCGCCGCAGCGGCCCACTGCAGGGCCTGCTCGGTGGTGAGGGTGTCCATGGCGAACTGGATCTTCATGAGAGTTCTCCTTCAGGGTTGGTCGGGGCGAATGGCGAGTTCGGACGGGTCGGGGATGGATGTCATTCCAGATTGGCGTGGCGCGGCCAGAGGTCGTCACCGGTGAGGCCGCTGCGCTGCCACAGGGCGTGGAACAGCGCATCTCCGAGCACGACCAGGCCCTGTTCGAAGAGGCTTCCGGCGTACTGCGCCGAGATGCTCCCGCTGCGATCGAGCTTCGCCGCTGCGGGCACCTCCACCGTCACCTGGGCGAGCTGCGCCAGCGGCGACTCCGGTGTGGCGGTGAGTGCGGCGACCGTCGCGCCGACGGACCGCGCCTTCTCGGCGGCCTGCAGGATGCCCGCGGTGGTTCCGGAGCCGCTGGCCACCAGCAGCACGTCCCCGGCCCGGATGGCTGGGGTGGTGATCTCGCCGACGACGTGGGTGGTCAGTCCCAGGTGCATCAGCCGCATCGCGGTCATCTTCAGGGCCAGGCCCGAGCGGCCCGAGCCCAGGACGAAGACCCGCTCAGCCCCCGAGACGACCGCGGCGAGGTCCTCCAAGGTGCGGCCGGCGAGCGTCAGGGTGTCAGAGCTCCGGGCAAGCTCGGAGGTGATCTCCTGCAGCGCACTGCCGACGGTGGTGTGCGTGGTCAGCGTGATGTTCGCGTTCATGGAGACGATCCTGCCCACCGGCCGGGCAGCGCACCATCCCTCGAAGGTCCAGTGAGACTGCCCGTTCGGCCAGGACTGCTCGGACGGGCAGGTCGGCTAGCCTGTGGGGCATGACGCAGGATCCGACGCAGGACCCCCACGAGCTGCCCGCGCCCGCGGATCGTCGCCACGCCTCGCAGCACGCCCGCTCCGTCTCGGAGCTGGCGGATCGGCAGGCGGTGACGCTGGAGACCATTCTGGCGGCGCTGCGCTCGCCGCGGCTGGGGGACCGCGAAGCGCGGGAGACCGCGACTGGCATCGCCGCCGCCGCGCTGGTGGAGGCGCGTTCCTCCGCGCGGCAGGGGGCGGACCTGTTGGAGCCGGTCACCGGGGCCTTCGGGCGTCTGAAGGCCGAGTTGCGCCCGCTGGTGCGTCATGGCCGCGTGGAGGTGGAGTTCGTGGAGCCTCCGCCCAACGGCCGGGCGCTGCCCGGAGATGTGGCGCAGGCGGCACGGGCGATCGTCCGCAGCGCCGTGCTGATCGTCGTCGATTCGTCCGAGGCCCGCCGCGTCCGGGTCCATTGGGACTGCGACGGTCTGCACCTGCTGATCCACCTCCGCGATGACGGGGTTGGGGAGCTCCGTGCCCATGACGACGCGCTCCGCCCGATCGCCGAGCATCTGAGTGCGCTCGGCGGCAGGATGGAGGTGGAGTCCACGCGAGGGTGGGGCACCGAGATCAGCATCGCCGTCCCGCTGGACCCGGCACCGGCGGCGCTTCCGATGGAGGATCTCGCGGAGCTGAGCCCGCGGGAGGCCGAGGTGCTGCAGCACCTGGCCCGTGGTTCGCGCAACGCCGAGATCGCGGGCGAGCTGGGGATCAGCGACCACACCGTCAAGTTCCACATCTCCAAGCTGCTCCGCAAGACCGGCACACGGAACCGCGCGGAGCTCATCGCGCTGCTGCGCTGAGAAGCATGGGAGCCAGACCAATGACCCACCAGATCATCTCCACCAGGCAGCTGGCCCCTGCCCCGTGGAACCCCAACCCGTGGAGCCCCGCCCCTGGGTCCAGAGGTCGACGCCGGCGGGCCGGGGCAGGGATTCCTCTGGCGGCTCAGTCTCGCGGATCTGGTGGATGACTGCGCCTTCTCCGCGCTGCCAGGGGTGGGCCGCGTGTTCACCCTCGTCACCCCAGGCTCGCGGTGAGGTGCGCGTCGAGCACCTCGCGGCCGGCTGGTCGGCGCTGGACCCTGCCGAGGTCGCGATCTTCGTGCTCTCCGGGTCGGTGAGCCTCCGAGACGGGGGAGAGCTGGCCCAGGGCCAGACTCTCCGGCCGCATGGCCCGGCTCGCATCCATGCGGACGGGTCAGCAGTGGTGGCCCGTGTCCGGGTCCGGGATCAGGTCGCGGGGCATGAGGGGGTTCGCTGAGGGGAATCGATGGACTCGTCAGCAGGTTGAGGCAGGTGAGCTCGTCGTCTTGCGTCATGTGCGGCGGGCCAGCGCCTGCCGGCGTGCTACGTTCACTAGCCGTCCGGACAGCTCGTCCATGACCACACACCTCGGGGGAAATCTGATGACTCACCGCCGCGTCCTGCCCGCCGCCGCGATCGCCGCACTGCTGATCTCCACGGCCGCCTGCAGCGCCGATGACACCGCCGACGTCGGCGAGGACACTGACGAGGAGTCCGCCGCCGGGCTCACCCTGGAGGACGTCCAGGAGGAAGGCACCCTGACGGTCGGCACCGAGGGCACCTACCGGCCCTTCTCCTACCATGAGGGCGGCTCCGGGGACCTGACCGGCTACGACGTCGACATCGTCACCGCCGTGGCCGAGAAGCTGGGGGTGGAGGTCCAGTTCGAGGAGACCCAGTGGGACGCCATGTTCGCCGGGCTGGAGTCCGCGCGCTTCGACGTCGTCGCCAACCAGGTCTCCGTCACCGAGGACCGCCAGGAGTCCTACCTGTTCTCCGAGCCCTATACCGTCAGCAACGGGGTCATCGTCACCCTGGCCGACAACGAGGAGATCACCAGCTTCGAAGACCTCGAGGGCAAGACCACCGCGCAGTCGCTGACCAGCAACTGGTACGACCTCGCCGTCGAGGCCGGCGCCGACGTCGAGGGTGTGGAAGGCTGGGCCCAGTCGGTGACCCTGCTGGAGCAGGGCCGGGTGGACGCCACCATCAATGACAAGCTCACCTACCTGGACTACCAGGCCACCGAGGACAACGAGAACATCGCGATCGCGGCCGAGACCGACGACCAGTCCTTCGCCGCCCTCACCTTCCGGCAGGGCAGCGAGTCGCTCGTGGAGGCCGTGGACGAGGCGCTCGCAGAGCTGGCCGAGGACGGCACGCTGACGGAGATCAGCGAAGAGTACTTCGACGCCGACGTCTCGCAGTGATCGGGGGCGGTGTCCATGGAGTGGTTGTCTGAGCTCGACTGGGAGCTCGTGGCAGATTCCTTCTGGCCGATGCTCAGGGCCGGCCTGACCGGGACCATCCCGCTGACCCTTGCGAGCTTCTCGCTGGGACTGATCCTCGCGCTCGTCGTCGCGCTGATGAGGATCAGCAGCATCCGTCCCGTCTCCTGGATCGCGCGCGCCTACATCTCTGTCATCCGCGGCACCCCGCTGCTGGTGCAGCTGTTCGTGATCTTCTTCGGCCTGCCCTCGGTCGGGGTGACCATCGACCCCTGGCCCAGTGCGGTCATCGCATTCTCGCTGAACGTGGGCGGCTACGCCGCCGAGGTGATCCGTGCGGCCATCCTCTCGGTGCCGGTGGGGCAGTGGGAGGCCGGGTACACCATCGGCATGTCCCGGGTGCAGACACTGCGTCGGCTCATCCTGCCGCAGGCCGCCCGGGTCTCGGTGCCGCCGTTGTCCAACACGTTCATCTCCCTGGTGAAGGACACCTCGCTGGCCTCGCTGATCCTGGTCACCGAGATGTTCCGCGCGGCTCAGCAGATCGCCGCGTTCAGCCAACAGTTCATGGTGCTCTACGTGGAGGCCGCAGTGATCTACTGGGTGTTCTGTCTGGTCCTCTCCTCGGGCCAGATGCGCCTGGAGAGGAGGCTGGATCGATATGTCGCCCGCTGAACCCTCCGCCGTCGAGCCGTTCGGAGGTGCGCGCCCTGGCGCCGCGCTGCTGCGCGTGTCCGGGCTGAACAAGTCCTTCGGAGACCATGAGGTGCTGCGCCACATCGACCTGCAGGTCGACGCCGGCAAGGTGCTGGCGCTGATCGGCCCCTCCGGGTCCGGGAAGACCACGGTGCTGCGCTGCCTCAACGGGCTGGAGCGTCCCGACGCCGGGGTCATCGCCTTCGACGGCGGCCCAGAAGTCACCTTCGGCCCGCGCACCAGGCGCCGGGAGAAGGAGTCCCTGCGCACGCGCAGCGCGATGGTGTTCCAGGGCTACAACCTCTTCCCGCACAAGACAGTGATCCAGAACGTCATCGAAGGCCCGGTGCAGGTGCAGCGCCGCCCCAAGGCGGAGGCCATCGCCAACGCCGAACGGCTGCTGGGGAGGGTGGGTCTCGCCGAGAAGCGGGACCAGTACCCGCACCAGCTCTCCGGCGGCCAGCAGCAGCGGGTGGGGATCGTCCGAGCCCTGGCGATGAAGCCTGCCCTGCTGCTCTTCGACGAGCCCACCTCCGCCCTGGACCCCGAGCTGGTGGGCGACGTGCTCACTGTGATCAAGGAGCTGGCCGAGGAGGGGTGGACCATGGTCCTGGTGACTCACGAGCTGGCCTTCGCCCGAGAGGTCGCCGACCAGGTGGTCTTCATGGACGGAGGCGTGGTTGTGGAGGAGGGACCGGCCAGCGAGGTGCTGCGCCGTCCCCGCCGGGACCGCACCCAGCGGTTCGTCCACCGGCTGCTGAACCCGTTCTGACAGGCCGCCCGGGGCCCTCAGGTCAGTCGAACTGCAGGGGTGTCCATCCTGCGGGGAGTGGGGGAGAGATCGAGGCACGTGCGCGATCCTCGCGCTCAGACCAGCCCTGTCCGCCGTCTGCTGTGTGGTCGGCCATCACAGCCCCGGTCACCACGCGGAACCCGACATCCTCGATGATCGCGTTCGGGGCGTTCCCGCGCCGCACGCCGACGCGGCAGCTCCACACAGGGTCGGCCCAGCCGCCGCCCTTCAGCAGGCGGTAGTCCGCGTAGCGGGCGGGGTCCAGGCGATCCCAGCACCACTCCCAGACGTTGCCGAGCGTGTCGACCAGTCCGTAGCTGTTCGCCGCTTTGCGGCCCACCGGCTGAGGGCCGCTGACACCATCGGCGGCCGCCCACGCAATGTCGGCCAGGAGGCCGTGCCGCGCACCCGTGTCGCCACCCAGGCTCGCATGGACCCACTCGGCCTCCGTCGGCAACCGATACCCGTCGGCAGCTGGTTTCCAGCGCACTGCCCCACCATCGACGCGATAGGCCGGCTCGCGTCCGTCGTGCTCGGAGGCTGTGTTGCACCATGTCACAGCGTCGAACCAGCGGACGCCGGTCGCGGGCAGGTCTCCTCCATTCGCCGATGCCGCGCCGAGATGTCCGGCAGCGAGCTCTGTGACCGTGACAGGGGCAATACCAGCGTGGAAGGGCAACGGTGTGACGGTGCGCTCCGTGCCCCGCCGAGCGTCTCTCAGCTGGACGGCTCCGCCCGGGATCGATGCGAGAGAGTTCATCGCGATTCGCCAGGACCGTCATTCATGCTGCCATTCTCGCTGAAACGGGCTGGTCGTCAACGGGTCGCCAGGATCGCGCCGTGTGGTCGCCTGCCCGGGTCGGTGCGTGTCTCGATATGGGTGAGGGCGAACCCCGCCGACTCGACCTCGGACGCCAGGACGTCGGTCGGCCAATAGTAGGCGGTCGTGATCGCATGCTCGAAGGATTCCACTCTCGGGCCTGTGAAGAATCCCAGCGCGAGGCCGGCACCCGCACGGAGGCATCGCGCGAACTCGGCGAGCGGCGCACTGATGCGGTCAGGCGCGGTGTGGATGAGCGAGTACCAGGCGAGCACGCCACCCAGCCTGCCAGCTTCTGCGCCGAGGTCTTCTGCGTGGCCCACGCGATATCGCCCATCCGGATAGGTGGACCTCGCGCTGTCGATGAACTCGGCCACAGGGTCGATGCCTTCGGCGGCGACGCCCAGGCAGCAGAGATGGTGCGTCCACTGGCCCGGACCGCATCCCACGTCGATCACCGGTCCCTCGAGGCTGCCTGCCCACCGCCGGATGAGCACCAGATCAGGGGCGGCCAAGTGGTCGACGCTCCCGAGCGCAGCGACGTACTCGTCTGCTCGGGCCCTGTAGGAGGACCGGACGGATTCGAAAGTCATGCCACCAGTCAACACCCGTTGCTCGTCTCTGTGTCTCAGGCTGTGCGTATCGGGTCGAGTGGCGCATTCTTAATTCATGGAGGAATCAGAGTTGCTTGTCATTGGCGGAGCGTCCGGGGTGGGGAAGTCATCGGCCGCGTTCGCGCTTCACGACCTCCTGTCAGCGCAGGAAGTGCGGCATGCGGTGGTGGAGGGCGACGCGCTCGACCTCGCCCACCCGGCCCCCTGGCACTCAGGTATCGCTTTCCGGAACCTCTCAGCGATCTGGGCCAATTACAGAGCATTTGGCTATAACCGGCTGGTTTTCACCAACACAGTCTCCGTCTTGGAGGGCGCCGCTATCGCGGACGCCATGGGCGACCAGCCTCGCATGACAGCGGTGCTGCTCCAGGCGACCACACGCACGATCCACGACCGACTCGGCAGACGCGAGCGAGGGGAGAGCTTGGACGCGCATGCAGAGAGGAGCAGGGTCGCCGCCCTACGCCTCGACACCGAGGCCGGCCCCGCTGTACACCGGATCAACACAGAGAGTAGGTCCCCTCACGAGGTCGCCCTACAGATGAATTCGCTACTCGGCTGGGTCGGCTGAGTCACGGTCAGAGACTCAAGGGTGCGGTGCGCTACGATCGGCGGCGGCCTCAACGATTGACGCTCCGACGTCCTCGTCCAGGGCACTGGGCTGGCAGACTGCTGGAAGGCTCGGTCCCAGAAAGGTCGGTGCGATGAACGAACCACGCCAGCCCGACGGCGCGCTGATTCTCATCTCGGCTCCTCCCGGGACAGGGAAGTCCACCGTGCTCCCCCATATGATCTCGCTGGCTCGTGGACGCGCAGTCGTGGCGGATATCGACGAAGTGCTCGAACATGGCACTCTTCTGGGCGTCAAGGTCGCCGACCGCTCTGCGGCAGCGATCTGGCCAGCCTACGACAGGCTCTGGGAACGCATAACGTCTTTCGTGACACGTTCTGGCTTCGACATGGTCCTTTTCGCGCAGGTGCTCGACAAACACCCCGCGCCAGGGGCGGGAACGGTCATCGGCTGGGAAATCGACGACGATGTCCGGGACATTCGCCTCCAAAACCGCCAAGAATCAAAGGCGACCATCGCCGATGCACGGCTGGATGCCATTGCGCTCCGGAAATTGCTGCCTCGAAGCTCGATCATCTACACAAGCCGTGCCGAAACACCTGAGAGGTGCGCCGATGCGCTCTGGAGGGCTGTGGAACCCCATCTGCAAAGTAAGTAGGCGGTAGGTCACAGTCCTGCTTTGGGTACTTCAAACAGTGGGAAGTTCTTGGAGGGGGTCGAGGCTCGTGGCCCAGCCGAGAACGTAGTGAGGGCGCGCGCTGATCATCTCGGCGATCTGCCCTCCTTCTTTGCGCAGCTATGCCGGCCGCCGGATTACGGACCCGCCTCAGCCGGTGTGCCGGGCGAAGGCCTCCCTCATCTCGGCGGGCAGGCGGCAGGGGCGGCCGGTGTCCCGGTCCACGGTGACGATCCGGGTGGTGGCGGTGACCCTCGGCTCGGTGTCGCCGTCGGCGAGGATCCGGTAGGCGATGTCCAGGCTGGCGCCGGCGAGCTTGGCGATGCTCATCTCCACGGTCACCGGCGCGGTCTGATAGTCGATCTGCCGCAGATAGCGGATGGTCACCTCGGCGACCACGGACCACACCGGGGAGTCCGCGGTCAGCGGCGGGAAACCGCCGTCGTCGTCATCGGTGGTGCGCCAGAAACCGCGGGTGCGAGCCTCCTCGAGGATCCGCATCACCGCGGCGTTGTTCACATGTCCGAAGGCGTCCTGGTCGCCCCAGCGCAGCTCGATCGGAACCCGCACGCTCATCCGTCGCCTCACTTCCTGCCGGACATCCGGACCGACGCTGGTCAGGGTAGCAAGCGGTGTACGGTGGCCCCATGAACGAGAGCCTCGGCATCACCCCGACGACGGCACTGATCGTAGTCGACGTCCAGCAGGGCTTCCGCGACGCCGAGCACTGGGGCCGCCGTGGGAACCCGGACAGCGAGCAGAACATCCACCGGCTGCTGCAGGCCTGGCGGGACGTGAAGATGCCGGTGGTGCTGGTCAGCCACGCCTCGACCGACCCGGATTCGCCACTGCACCCCTCACACCAGGGGCACCAGTTGGAAGAGATCGTGGAGGGCTCGGCCGACCTGCACGTGGTCAAGTCCGTGAACTCCTCTTTCCACGGAACACCGGACCTGGACGCCTGGCTGCGCGCCGCCGGGATCGAGACGATCGTGGTCTGCGGGATCTCCACCAATCACTGCTGTGAGACCACGGCCCGGGTCGGTGGGAACCTGGGGCATCGGGTGCTCTTCGCCCTGGACGCCACCCACTCCTTTGACCGCACCGGTCCTGACGGCCGGGTGCTCACCGCCGAGCAGCTGATGCAGGCCACCGCGACGAACCTGCACGGGGAGTTCGCCACCGTGGTCTCCACCGAGGAGTTGCTGGAAGCGGTTCCGCGTCAGGGCTGACCAGGTCAGACCGCCCCGCGCAGCCTCAGTCCTGCAGCGGTGAGCCCACCGAGGTGAAATGCTGCTGCGTCATCTCCCCGGTGAGCAGGGGCATGGCCTCGGCGATCGCCTCTCGGGTGCTCTCGAGCTGCAGGGACTGCTCATGGGCCGAGGCAGAGGTCCAGGTCTCTGCGACGAAGACGGTGTCCGGGTGGTCCTCGTCGACGCCGACCTCGTAGCTCAGGCATCCGGAGGCGGCCAGCTGAGGCGAATGGCGGGTCAGGATGGCGACGACGGCGTCGCGGTGGCCGGGCTGGGTCACGAAGGAGCCCGTGTTCACGTAGGTCATGGGATGACGCTAGCGCCTGGAGGACCTCGGCGGGACGCTTCCCGGCCGCAGGGGTGTGAGCTCGGAGCGGTGCGACTTAGACTGCTGCGGTGCTGACCCCAAGAGATCCCCTCACCTGGACCCCGCGCCGCATCGCCGTGGCCGGGACCTCCGGGGCAGGCAAGACCACCCTCGCGGACCGGCTGGCTGAGCGCCTGGACTGCCCCCGGGTGGAGCTGGATTCGCTGTTCCACGGCCCCGACTGGACCCCACGGGACAGCTTCACCGATGACGTCGACCGCTTCACCTCCGGCGATCGCTGGGTCATCGAGCACCAGTACCGAGAGGTCCGTCCGCTGATCGCCGCCCGGGCGGACACCCTCCTGTGGCTGGACTATCCGGACTGGCTGTCTGTGCAGCGGCTGGTCCGGCGGACCGTGCGGCGTCGGCTGACCGGAGCTGAGCTGTGGAACGGCAACCGGGAGGGCCCGCTGCGGGAGTTCTTCACCGAGGAGGACCACATCATCCGCTGGGGGATCCGTACCCGGGGCCGTCTTCGTCCGGTCATTCCGACTGTGGAGGAGCAGTACCCGCAGCTGCATGTTGTCCGGTTCCGTTGGCCCCGCGAGGTCGAGGCCTGGCTGGGCCGGCTGTCGTAGAGGGTCAGCGCGGTGTCGGGTGAAGGTTGGTGAGATGCCCTGCCGATGGTGGAGCACACGCAGCAGGTCGATGTGGTCGGGGCCGTCGAGGTAGACCAGGGCGTGCGGATGTCGGGTCAGTGACCAGCTCCGCAGGCCAGGGATTCGCAGGTCCGTCGCCCAGCGGGATGAACCGATGCTCCTGGGAGGCATAGGCCTCCACCACCTTCGGGGCGGGCAAGACCACTCTCGCGGACTGGCTGGCCGAGCGCATCTCACTGCGTTGTGGGTACGATGTACGCATCGAAGCCACGGACGACATCCAGGTGCCCCAGGAGGATCTATGACCCTGATCGAGCGACGAGCCACCGCGGCAGGTCTGGTTGGTCTCAGTGTCTTTCAAAGTGGTCTCGCCCTCGGTGCTCCGTGGGGTCGAGCGAGTTACGGTGGCGCTCATGCTGGCGCGCTTCCCGCCCACCTGAGGGCCGTCAGTGCTGGCAGCACGGTGGCCTATGCGGGACTCGCCTGGGCCGTCGTGAGTCCCCGCACCCCTGTGCGACTGCGTCGGCGCATTCTCACCGGAGTGGCTGGGGTGATGAGTCTGGCCGTCGTCGTCAATGGGCTCTCGCCATCTCGGCCCGAGCGGGCCACCTGGACACCGGTCTCAGCTGGCCTGGCACTGTCAGCATGGCGCGCGCGGCGTGGCACGACGCACTGAAACAGTTGGCGTCGGCGTTGAGGCAGGCCAGACCCCGGGTCGGTGACAGCACGATCACCTCCGTTCGACCAGCACGGCCGCCCCCATTCCGCCGGCCACCGCGCACGTGGCCACGCCCAGGGCCCCCGGCGGGGACTCCATGAGTCGGTGCAGCAGCCGCACCAGCACCACCGCCCCAGAGGCACCCCACGGATGCCCCAGTGCCAGTGCCCCGCCTGCCGCATTGACCCGTGGGTCCACGTCATCCTCCACGTCGCCCTCACCCGTGCCTCCGGCCAGGCCGAGATCATCCAACGTGGCCAGAGCCTGGGAGGCATAGGCCTCCACCACCTCCACAGCGGTCAGATCCCCGACGACGGCGCCAGCCTGTGCCAGCACGGCATGCACCGCGGGAGCGGCGGCCAGTCCGGGCAGCGCAGGATCCCCGCCCACGAGAGACTGCCCCCGGATCACCAGATGCGGACCCTGGGCCTCATTCGCCGGGAGAAGCATCACCGCCGCCGCACCGTCGGCGATGCGGGCGGCGGTGGCCGGGGTGACGGTCGCCGTGGGCGCGTCCAGCAGGGGGCGGAAACGGGCCAGGGTCCCGGCAGAGAGGCGGCGCGGGCCGTCGTCGTCGGCGTCCTGGAGGGGGAGGGTCTCTGCATGGATCAGCGCACCGGAGGCCAGCGCCAGCTCGTGGCTGCGCCGCGCGAAGGCCTCCTGCCGACCCCGGGTGATGCCGCGGACGGCGGCGAGGTCATCTGCCGCCGTCGTCATGTCCGGATCAGGAAATCCCGGGGGAGCGAACGATGCCTGGCGGATCGGCGTGCCGTCTTTCAGCCGCTGAGGTGCCATGGAGGGGCTCTCCACTCCGCCGGCCGCGGCCGGTTCCCCGGTGCGGCGCACGTGATCGGCCGCCTGCATCACCGCCACCAGACCGGAGCCGCACTGGGCGTCCACACCCCAGCCCACGCAGGTCTGCCCGAAACCGGCGCCCAGCGCGGCGACCCGCCCGAGGTTCCCGCCCGGGCCGGTGCAGTTGCCCAGGACGACGGCTTCCGGAACGCGCGCGGAGGCGCGGGCGACACCGGCCAGCACGTGGCCGGCCAGCTCATGGGCATCCAAGGCGGCCAGCGCGCGGGAGCGTCCGGTGATCGGCGTGCGCAGCCCCGACACCAGGGCCACCTCGCCGGTGGCTGCCTCACCGATGGCTGCCTCGCCGATGGCCGCACTGTGCCGCGCGCCGGTGATGCTCATGGGCGCTCCCGCACGACGGAGGAGACCGTCGGGGGTGGTGCCAGGGTCGGTGCCGGGGCCTGGGGGAGGGCGAAGGCCTGTTCCGGGGTGAGGCGACGGACCTTCCCGGAGGCGGTGCGGGGCAGCTCGGTGACGATCCTCCACTTCCTCGGCCGCTGAGCTGCAGTGAGGGCGCCTCGGGCCGCCGACTCGAGAGCCCGGGGATCGAGGGCGACCCCGGGAGTCGGTTCGACGCAGGCCACCACGAGCCGCCCCAGCACGGGATGCGGTTCGCCGAGCACCAGGGCGGCGTCGACCTCGTCCAGGCTCTCCAGCCAGGTCTCGACGTCGGCCGGGATGACCGTGGCACCTCCGGTGAGGATGGCGTCGTCGGCACGTCCGTGCAGGTGGATCACCCCGTCCTCGGAGAGCGAAGCTCGGTCGCCGACCGTGGCCCAGTCGCCGTCACGTCGCAGCGACCCGCCCTCACCGATCGTGGTCAGCGCCAGCTGCTCGCTGCGGACCCACAGTTCGTGATCCCGGACCTCGACGTCCACGCCGGGCACCGGGCGGAGCCCATTCCCATGGTCCATCGCCACCAGGGAGAGCTCCGCGGCACCGAAATAGCTGACCAGCTGCAGCCCCAGCATTCGGGCGCGGGCCGCCAGTCCTTCGTCGACCCGCGCCCCGCCGATCAGCACCGCCCGCAGGCTGCTCCGTGCCCCGTTCTCCAGCAGCGCGACCAGATCCTGCAGATGCGTGGGAGTGCCGTGGAGCAGCGTGGGCCCGACCAGGTCCGCCGCGCGGAGTCGGGCGCCGGCGGGCGTGCTCCAGCGGAGGCCGCGGGAGTCGGCATGGGCGGCGGCATACAGCGCCATCGAGGAGACCGGATGCACCGGGATGAGCACCGAGTCCCCGGCGCCGACGTCGAGGGCCTCATCGACCACCGGGAAGGAGACCTCCCAGGAGACGGCGCTGCGCAGCACAACCCGTGGCCGGCCGGTGCTGCCCGAGGTGAAGGCCGTCCAGGCCGCCTCAGCCGGCAGATCGGCGGACCCGACGGCGGCGACCACAGCGTCCCAGTGACCCTCGGTCCACCGGGCATCACCGACCAGCGGCACTTGGCCTGCGGCCCGGGCACTCAGCGCGGCCTGCAGGACGACGGTGTGGTCCTCTCCGCGGAGGGGTCGGATCCGTGGGGGAGGAGGCGGCGCGGCGCGCCCGTGGGCATCTGCGCTCGGCGTCGTCATCGGTCGAAGGCCTGCGGGTAGGCGCGGCGCAGCGAGAGGGTCACCAGGGTGGCCAGCAGCACCTTGAGCAGATCCCCGGGGAGGAACGCCGCCGCGAGCAGGGCGGTCTCCTGCAGGCCGAGCCCGGTGACGAGCGCCTGCACCGGGATGCCCAGCGCGTAGATGGCCACGATGCCGCCCAGCAGGCACCCGAGCAGCACCCGGGGCCAGGTGGGGCGGGTCCGGCCTGTGCGGCGCAGCCCGTGGACCATCAGCCCGATGACGGCGGCGCCGACCACCCAGCCCACCAGGTACCCGGCGCTGGGGCCGAAGAAGACCCCCAGACCGCCGCGTCCTCCGGCCAGCAGCGGCAGCCCCATGGCGACCACGGTGTTGAAGACGATCACCGCCGCGGCGCCTCGCCAGGGGCCCAGGATGGCTCCGGCCAGCATCACCCCCAGCGTCTGAGCGGTGACCGGCACCGCCATGCCCATCACCGGGATGGCTCCGGGGAGCCCCAGGACGGCGATCAGACCGGCGAACATGGCGATCTGGGCCAGATTTCGGGCCGAGGCGGTGGGCGCCGTCGCCCTCGGGGCGGACGTGCGGCCACCGGTGGCGGTGTGATCCAGTGTCTCCATGGTGCGGCTCCTCCTGGGTCCGGCTGAACCGAGACCACCTCGCTGAGTTGAACAGTGTTCAAATGCTAGCAGTCCCTCTGCCCCCGGAAGGTCCCGGACAGCGTGGCAGCGGCAGGGTGGGAGTGGCAGGATGGGACAGGCGGGGCTGAACATCCCGCCCCGTCCCGGCTTGAGAAGGAGCTTGAGCGCATGACTGAGACGACCCTTGTCCCGCACCGCACCCTCAACGACGGCACCACCCTGCCTGAGCTCGGGCTCGGGACCTACCAGCTGCGCGGGACCGCCGGCGCGGAGTCCATCGCAGCCGGCATCCGCTCCGGCTACCGGCTGCTGGACACCGCCTACAACTATGAGAACGAAGGGGCGGTCGGTGCCGGCATCGTCGCCTCGGGGATCCCCCGCGACGAGCTGCGCGTGACCTCCAAGCTGCCGGGCCGCTACCACCGCCACGATCAGGCGGTGGAGGCTGTGGAGGAGTCCCTCTACCGAGCAGGCCTGGACCACTTCGACCTGTACCTGATCCACTGGCCCAACCCGAAGCAGGACACCTATGTGGAGGCCTGGCAGACACTGATCGAGCTCCGCGAGAGGGGGCTGCTGCGCTCCATCGGGGTCAGCAACTTCCTGCCCGAGCACCTCACACGGCTGACCGAGGAGACGGGCGTGACCCCGAGCGTGAACCAGATCGAGATCCACCCCTGGTTCCCGCAGGACGAGGACATCGCCTGGAACCACGAGCACGGGATCGCCGTCGAGGCCTGGAGTCCGGTGGGCCGGAACTCTCAGCTGCAGCAGGATCCGGTGGTCACGAAGATCGCCGAGGAGCTCGGCCGCAGCCCGGTGCAGGTGATCCTGCGCTGGCACCTGACGCGCGGCACCATCCCCCTGCCGAAGTCGGCCGACCTCACTCGTCAGCGGGAGAACCTGGCGCTCTACGACTTCGAGCTCACCCAGGAGCAGCTGGGCCGGATCGCCGCGCTGGCCCGAGAGGACGGCCGGCTGAAGGGTCAGGACCCCGCCGTATACGAGGAGTTCTGAGCCGCGGGCCGGCCCTCCTCGCTCTCCATCGAGGCACGGTGACCCTGGTGGTCCAGGTGGGACGAGCCTATGCTCGGGACGACTGCGGTGACCTCGATCGCCGTGGCCCGAGAGAAGGAGCTGCTGGAGATGAACGCCACCACTGAAGAACACCTGCCGGACGATGCTCAGGGCACCCGACAGGGGGTGGTCGTCGGCGTCGACGGCTCGCCCCATGCAGACCGCGCGCTGCGGCTGGGAGCCGCCCTCGCCTCGGCCCGGGGCGTGCCGCTCACCGCGGTGTTCGCCTACACGATGTCCCCCTATGCGATCAACGCCGCCTCCTACGGTCAGCCAGTGGTGGATGAGAAGGCCCTCAAGCATGAGGGAGAGGAGATCCTGCGGCGCGCGCTCTCCACGGCTGACGCCGCACGCGGTGACGTCAGGACCGCCGTGGAGCGTGGTCCGGCGGGGCAGGCGCTGGCCCACCACTCCAGAAACGCAGACGTCATCGTCGTGGGCACTCGGGGGCGCGGAGGATTCACCGGCATGCTGCTGGGTTCCACCTCCGCGAGCCTGCCGTCGCGGTCGCACTGCCCCGTGGTGATAGTCCCCCACTCCACAGATGCCGGCGACGCGGAGCCGGACCCTCAGGCACCGGTGTCGGTGGGCGTCGACGGGTCGGCCCACAGTCTGGTCGCCGCCCTGGAAGCGGCGGCCTGGGCCGAATCCCTCGGCGTTCCCCTGAGGCTGCTGAGCGCGCTGCCGCCCATGGCGGCAGATGTGATGACCTGGGCTCCGCTGGAGGCACAGGTGCAGGAGGCGCGTGACCAGCTCACCGGTCAGCTGGAGGAGGACGCCACCTGGCTCCGGGGACGGTGTCCAGAGGTGGATGTCTCGATATCCGTCGTCGACGGCGCCGCTGCGACAGTGATGGTGGAGGCCTCCAAGACCTCCCAGCTGACCGTCGTCGGGACGCGAGGGCACGGCGGATTCGTCGGCATGCTGGTGGGTTCGACCTCCTCCTCGACGATGCACCACGCCCAGGGCCCTCTGATGATCGTCTCCCAGGAGGGTGGCGCGGATGTGGGGGACCACCGTCGGATGCACAAGCGCTGAGCTCTGCGGGTGACGGGTCGAGAGGACGTCCCAAGACGCCGAGTGGCCACGAATCACGGGATCTCCGGGGTGACACGCCGTGTCGAGTTCCCAGATGCCGTGATTCGTGGCCACTCGATGCTGGGGGTGGGAGGTTCAGACCTCCGCGGCGAACCGTGAGGGGATGACCGAGCTCCACGCCTCGCGCAGCTCATCGATCCCCAAAGTGAACGAGCCGCCGTCGAACGGTCCGGCGACCTCGATGGTCCCGGACTGCGCGTCCACCACGCCGATCCGCAGGGCTGCGAAGCCCCGGGCGGTGGTCATGTCGGTGAAGCGCACCTCCTCGGAGCGGGGCAGCGCGACGACGGCGCGGGCCTGAGACTCGCTGAACAGCGCCGTGAAGGAGTCGACGCCGTCGCGCTCGCAGATCCCGTCCACAGCCACCCGAGAGCCGACGCCGAAGCGCAGGCTCATCTCCGCCAGTCCCGCCGCCAGGCCGCCCTCGGAGAGGTCATGGGCGGCGTCGATCATGCCGTCCCGCGAGGCGTTGATGAGGATCTCGCCCAGCGTCATCTCCGCCGCCAGGTCCACCAGCGGGGGCACCCCGCCGAGGTGTCCCCGCAGCCGGGCGAACTCGGAGCCGTCCAGCTCGTCGCGGGTCACACCCAGCAGGTAGATCGCCTGGCCGTCGGCCCAGCGCTGGAAGCCCGAGGGGGTGCGGCGGGCGACGTCGTCGAAGCTGCCCAGCACCCCCACCACCGGGGTCGGGTGGATGGCCCGGCCCGCCGTCTGGTTGTACAGGGAGACGTTGCCGCCGGTGACCGGGATGCCCAGTTCCTGGCAGCCGTCGGCCAGACCACGCACGGCCTCGGCGAACTGCCACATGACCTCCGGGTCCTCCGGGGAGCCGAAGTTCAGGCAGTCCGAGACGGCCTTGGGGATGGCCCCCGAGGTGGCCACATTGCGGTAGGCCTCGGCCAGGGAGAGCTGCGCCCCGGTGTAGGGGTCGAGGTAGGTGTAGCGGGCGTTGCAGTCGGTGGAGAGCCCCACGCCCAGGCCGGTGGTCTCGTCCACGCGGACCACCCCGGCGTCGTCCGGCTGGGACAGTGCCGTGTTGCCGCCCACGAACCTGTCGTACTGGTCGGTGATCCAGGAGGTGTCGGCCATGTTCGGCGAGGACATCAGCTCCACGACCGCCGCACCCAGCTCCTCGCCGTTGTCCGGGAGGGCCCTGCCGGGCTCGGAGGAGCGGAAGGTGTCGGCCTGCAGCGCATCCTGCCACGAGGGACGCTGATAGGGACGCTCGTAGACGGGGCCGTCATGGGCGACGGTGCGCGGGTCGACGTCGACGATGGTCTCGCCGTCCCACTCGATGATCAGCCGACCGGTGTCGGTGACCTCGCCCAGCCAGGAGTACTCCACATCCCACTTGGCCATGACCTGCTCGAAGGCCTCGGCGTTGGCCGGGGTGACCACGGCCATCATGCGCTCCTGGGACTCGGACATCAGGATCTCGCCCGGAGTCAGGGAGGGGTCGCGCAGCAGCACATCGGTCAGCTCTACGTGCATGCCGCCCTCGCCGTTGGAGGCCAGCTCACTGGTGGCACAGGAGATGCCTGCCGCACCGAGGTCCTGGATGCCTTCGACGAGCTCGCCGTGGAAGAGCTCCAGGCAGCACTCGATGAGCACCTTCTCGGAGAACGGGTCGCCCACCTGCACGGCCGGACGCTTCGAGGGCTTGGTGTCGTCGAAGGACTCTGAGGCCAGCACGGAGGCGCCGCCGATGCCGTCACCGCCGGTGCGGGCGCCGAAGAGCACCACCTTGTTGCCCACGCCGGAGGCGTTGGCCAAGCGCAGGTCCTCATGGCGCATCACGCCCACCGCCAGGGCGTTGACCAGCGGGTTCTGCTGGTAGACGGAGTCGAAGACGACCTCCCCGCCGATGTTCGGCAGGCCCAGGGAGTTCCCGTAGCCGCCGATGCCGGAGACCACGCCCGGCAGCACGCGTCGAGTGTCGGGGTGGTCGATGTCGCCGAAACGCAGCGGGTCCATCACCGCCACCGGGCGGGCACCCATGGAGATGATGTCGCGGACGATGCCGCCGATGCCGGTGGCCGCACCCTGGTAGGGCTCCACATAGGAGGGGTGGTTGTGCGATTCGATCTTGAAGGTCACGGCCCAGCCGTCACCCAGGTCGGTCACCCCGGCGTTCTCCCCGATGCCGACCATCAGGTCCTTCTTCATGTCCTCGGTGACCTTCTCACCGAACTGGCGCAGGTGGACCTTGGAGGACTTGTAGGAGCAGTGCTCGGACCACATGACCGAGTACATCGCCAGCTCCGCCGCCGTCGGACGCCGCCCGAGGATCTCATGGATGCGGGCGTATTCGTCTTCCTTCAGGCCCAGCTCGGCCCAGGGGAGTTGGGTCTCAGGGGTCGAGGCGGCGTGCTCGACGGTGTCGATGTTGAATTCGCTCACTTGGAGTCTCCTGCAGCGTCGGATCCGGCGAGGGAAGAGAGGACGGAGGTGAACACGGTCAGCCCGTCGGTGCCGTTGCGCATGCCGGTGGAGTCCTCGGAGCCGTAGCCGGCCTCCACCGCGTGCTCCGGATGCGGCATGAGGCCCACCACGTTGCCTCCGGCGTTGCTGATGCCGGCGATGTCATGACGGGAGCCGTTCGGGTTGGCGCCCACGTAGCGGAACACCACGCGTCCCTCACCCTCCAGCCGGGCGAGGGTGTCCTCGTCGGCGACGTACTGGCCGTCCTGGTTCTTCAGCGGGACGGTGATCAGCTCGTCCGCGGTGAACTGGCTCGTCCAGGCGGTGGAGGTGTTCTCCACGCGGAGCACCTGATCGGCGCAGCGGAACTTCAGGTGGTCGTTCTTGATCATCGAGCCCGGCAGCAGGTGAGCTTCAGTGAGGATCTGGAACCCGTTGCAGATGCCCAGCACCGGCAGCGCAGCGCCGGTGCCCGCCGTCGCCGCCTCGGTCAGGCGGCTCATCAGCGGGGCGAAGCGGGAGATCGCCCCGGCACGCAGATAATCGCCGTAGGAGAATCCACCGGGGACGACGACGGCGTCCACCTCGGCGAGCGTGTCGTCGGCATGCCAGAGGGGCACCGCGTGACCGCCGGCGAGGCGGACCGCCCGGGCGGCGTCGCGGTCGTCCAGGGTCCCGGGGAAGGTGACGACGCCGATGCGGGCGCCGTCCAGTGCTGCGCCGGCAGGGGAGGCGCCGAGGTCGCCGATCAGGGGCGTCTCTGCCATCAGGACTCCTCCACCCGCACGTCCACGACGTCCTCGATGACCGGGTTGGAGAGCATCTCCTCCGCGGCCCGGCGAGCCTGCGCGAGGGCCTCGTCGGTGACCTCGCCCTCGACGGTCAGCTCGAATCGCTTCCCCTGGCGGACCGCGGAGAAGTCCTCGAAGCCGAGGTGGGGGAGGGCAGACGCGATGGCTTTGCCCTGCGGGTCGAGGATCTCAGGTTTGGGCATGACCTCGACGACGATGCGCGGCATGGGGTCTCTCCTGTGCTTGTATGCGGGTGAACGTGCCCGCGGACAGCACTGGGGCCCTGCCGGGGCGCAGCGGTCAGATGCCGTCTCACGCCCGAAGACGCCGTCGTGAGGACGACGGCGGACACAGGCGCTCCGCGAGCTTGCCGACCCAGTCTACCGGCTGTCCAGCGGCCTCGAGGCCGGGTCAGCCGCGGGCCCCGGTGAGCGCCGCCGTCGGTTCGAAGGAGACGACCACCCGCCCGCGGCCGGGGTCATGATGCACCTCGGCCTCGACTTCGTACACCGCGGCGATCAGCTCGGGCGTGAGCACCTCGTGCGGCGCGCCGCCGGCGACCACCGCTCCCTGCTGCAGGACCACGAGCTGGTCGCAGAACATCGCGGCCAGGTTGAGGTCATGCAGGGCCACCACGGAGGTGAGCGGCAGTCGCGTCACCAGGCTCAGCAGCTCGAGCTGATGCCGGATGTCCAGGTGATTGGTGGGCTCGTCCAGCAGCAGCTCACTGGGCTGCTGGGCCAGCGCCCGGGCGATCTGCGCCCGCTGCCGCTCGCCACCGGAGAGGGTGTGCCACAGCCGGTCCGCCTTCTCCTGCAGCCCGGTGTGCTCCAGCGCGTCGGCGACGGCCTCGGCGTCGGCGGAGGGATCCCCGCCCCAGGCGCCGCGGTGCGGGATCCTGCCGAGCCGGACCACATCCTCCACGCGGATGTCCGTGTCCGTCTCCGCATGCTGACCCACCACCGCGACGGTGCGGGCGACCCGACGCCGCGGCACCGAGGCGAGTTCCTCGCCGTCGAGCAGCACCGCTCCCGAGGACGGCTTCACGATCCCGTGCATCAGGCGCAGCAGGGAGGACTTGCCCGACCCGTTGGGACCCAGCAGTCCCACGGTGTCCCCCGGGGCGGGGCGCAGCGTGACCCCGTCGACGACCAGGGAGCCTCCGCGGGTCCAGCTGACGTTCTCGGCGTGCAGACTCATGCGGCCCTCCGGCGACGTGCGAGGAGGACGATGAACACCGGGACCCCGACCAGCGCCGTGCCCACCCCGACCGGCAGCGGAGTCGGGGCGAAGACGATCCGTGAGCCGGCGTCGACCCACACCATGAAGATGGCCCCCAGCACCGCTGTCGTCGGGACCAGCCGGACGTGCCGGGTGCCGACCAGCAGCCGCGCCGCGTGCGGGAGGACCAGCCCGACGAATCCGATCGCGCCCGCCACGCTGACCAACGTGGCGGTCAACAGCGCGGTCAGCAGCAGCAGGCCCAGGCGCACCCGGCGCACAGAGAGCCCCAGAGAGGCCGCGACTTCGTCGCCGAAGGCGAAGGCGTCCAGCATATGGGCGCAGCGCAGACAGATCAGCGTGCCGGCGAGCACCACGGCCGTGCACAGCATGACGTCGGGCCAGCGCACCCCCTCCAGGGATCCCAGGAGCCAGAACATGATCCCGCGGGTGCCGTCCGAGTCGGCGAACGCGAAGACGATCAGCGAGGTCACCGCCGAGAAGAGCTGGGTGCTGGCCACCCCGGCGAGCACCACCCGGTCATGCCCTCCGCCCGCCATCCGCGCCAACGTCAGCACCAGGGCGAAGGCGATGAGCGCGCCGAGGAAGGCCCCGCCGGAGAGACCTAATGCGGCGCCTCCCAGGCCGAGGACCCCGACGAGGACGGCTCCGGTGGAGGCACCTGAGGAGACGCCCAGCACGTAGGGGTCGGCCAGCGGATTGCGCAGCAGCGACTGCATGATGGTCCCGCACAGGCCTAGGCCCGCACCGCAGGCCGCCGCGACCAGGGCCCTGGGGAGCCGCTCCTGCCAGACGATCGCGTCCTCGGAGGGACGCACCGGGATCTGCGCGCCCGCGAGATGGTTGAGGACGATGTCGCGGACGTTGACCAGCGAGACGTCGGCGGGCCCGAGCGTGACGGCGACGCCGATGGAGAGGGCCAGCACCGTCAGCCCCGCCAGGGTCAGCGTCGTCCCGGTGACCGCGGCGCGTGCACGCAGCGTGGGCCCGGTGGCCGGCGGAGCAGCGATGCTACTCAGCGTCCCGCTCCTTCAGGAACTCGCTGACCTTCTCCAGGCCGTCGACGAACCGGATCGAAGGATTCATCTCCGCACCGTGCAGCGCGATGTAGTCCTCCTCCTCGACGGCGTCCAGGGTTCTGGTGAGCGGGTCCGATCCGAGGAACTCGACCTTGTCCTCGAGCAGGTCTCCGGGGAAGCGGGCGCGCTGGAGGTCACCCAGCACGAGCACGTCGGGGTCCTTCTCGACGACGGTCTCCCAGCCGACGGCGGGCCAGTCGTCGGGAGTGTCGGCGAGCACGTTCTCCAAGCCCGACATCTCCGCCAGGCGAGCGGCGGAGCCGTACCCGCCGGCCATGTACGGGGTGCGGGTGTCGGCGAACCAGAAGGCGACGGTGAGGCCGTCCGCGTCGACCCCGTCGAGGGCGTCGTCAGCACGCTCCTGCAGGTCCTCCACCAGCTTCTCACCACGGGACGGGACGTCGAAGATCTCGGCCAGTTCGCGGATCTCGGAGTAGAGCGTCTCGACCTCCAGCATCCGTGTGCGGCTGCCGCCCCCGTTGATGGAGGTGCCGTCCTCACAGTCTGTGGGGGAAAGGTAGGACTCCATGCCGGTCTCGGAGAAGCGTTCGCGGGACGCCACCCCGCCCTCCTGGGTGAAGTGGCGTCCGAAGGACGCGGTGATGAGGTCTGGATCGGTGTCGAGGACGACCTCATAGGTGGGGGCGTCGTCGGAGAGGCGAGGCACGTCCTCCTCGGCCTCGGCCAGTGCGGGAAGCACTGGGTCCGTCCAGGACGCCGTGCCGACGATCCGCTCCTCCAGGCCCAGCGACAGCAGGATCTCAGTGGAGTTCTGGTCCAGGGAGACCACTTGCTCCGGCGGGGCTTCGACCGTGATCTCCCGGCCGCAGTTCTCCAGTGTCAGCGGGTACTCGGTGGAGCCCTCAGCGGTGGTGTCCTGTCCCGTATCGGTCTCGGCCACCGGCTCGGACGGTCCGCAGCCGGTGATCGTCACCGCCAGGGCCGCTGCGACGGCGACGCTCGTGATCATCTGGATCCTCATGGACTGCTCCCGGGGTGCTCGACGTGGGCGGCAGGCGGCAGAGGCCATGCCAGAGCGTGAGTTTAGCCGGACCTTAGTGGAATACGTCAAACCTGAATGTTTGATGGATGTGAGGCGTGTGGCCCGTGGCCTGCTCGATGCCGAGGGCCCGCTAGCTCGGACGGCGTCGTCTCGCTGCACGAGGGGCCAAGGAGGGGCATACTGGCACCCATGGAATGGAGCGCCTACGTCAGCTTCCTGCTGATCGCCGCCCTGGTGATCATCACCCCGGGCTCGGACACCGCCGTCGTGCTGAAGAACGCCCTCATGAGCGGGCGGCGCGGTGGGGTCGCCACTGCGCTGGGAGTCACCACCGCCGTTGCGATCCAAGGTGTGCTGACCGCCGCCGGGCTGGGCGTGCTGATCTCCCAGTCCCAGCCGGTGCTGCAGACCGTCCGTTGGATCGGTGTGGCCTACCTGGCCTGGCTGGCGCTGCAGGCGCTGCGCTCGGCCTGGCAGGGGCAGTACACCGCCACGCTCGCGGAGAGCGGCGTGTCCGCGCGCGGCTACCGGCAGGGCTTCCTGACCAACATCACCAACCCTGCGGTGCTGATGTTCTATCTGGCGCTGTTCCCCCAGTTCATGACTCCGGAGATGCCGCTCTGGGCGCTGGGGCTGATGGCCGGCACCATGCCGGTGCTGGGGCTGATCCAGCTCGTGGTGCTGACCCTGCTGATCGACAGCGCCTCGAGATGGCTGCAGCGCCGCCGTGTGCGCCGCGTGCTGGACTCGGTCACCGGCCTGGCCCTGGGTGGACTCAGTCTGCGGGTGGCGCTGCAGTGAGCTGAGCCGGGCGGCAGCCCTCGCTCCGCGCGCCGGCGGTGGCCGAGAGTGTTCGGAGCAGGTCATCGCCGAACAGAGGAGCCGAGAGTGCCGCAGCGGATCGCCGTCCTGGGAGCCGGGGGAGTCATGGGGAACCTGGTGCGTGCCAGGCTCGAAGACGCAGGTCATCAGGTGGTGCCGGTCAGCCGCGCCGACGGCGTCGACGTCCTGGATGCGCGGGCTCTGCGACAGGCCCTGGAGGGGGCGGACGTCGTCGTCGACTGTCTGAACCGGCCCTCCCTGACTGCGGGGCCTGCGGTCCGGTTCTTCCGCGCAGCCGCAGAGAACGTGGTCGCCGCCCTGGGCGATGAGACCACCCGCGATGGGGCGCTGCCCCGGATCGTGTGCGTGTCGATCGTCAACTGCTGGGAGCCCCGCGTGAACCGGTGGTTGGGGTACTACCAGGCGAAGTCCATCCAGGAGCAGGTGTACCGGGACGCGCCCTCGGCGGCCGGCCGGGTCTCCATCGTGCGCACCACCCAGTGGTACGAGCTGCTGCCAGCGTTCCTCGAACAGATCCGGCTGGGGCCGGTTGCTGTGGTGCCGGGGATGGTCTCCCGCCCGTTGGCCGCAGCAGAGGCCGCAGACGTCGTCGCGGAGCAGGCGCTCAGCACCGTACCCCCGCCTACGGTGGAGGTCTGCGGGCCCGAGCGAATCGACCTGGCGCGGGCCGCGTCCCGGGTCAACGCCGGTACGCGGCAGGCGGCCCGGGTGCTTCGCGTCCCGATGGGGCGCACTCCGCTCGGCGATGGCAGCCTCATCCCGACGGCGCCCGACGTGGTCGCCACCATGACGTTCGAGCAGTGGCTGGCCGAGCAGCCGGTCAGCTGAAGCTGAGCCAGGGGCCCGGGGCGAGCGCCCCGGGAACAAAAGCGGCACCCGACCCGTTACTTCAAATTGAAAATACTTTCTTCGATCCCCTCAGGAGCACGAGATGACGTCACAGCCGCTGACCATCGGTGTCCTCGGCGCCGGCCGGGTGGGCACTGCTGTCGCACGCCAGGCCGTCCGCGCCGGACACGCGGTGAAGATCGCCACCGGTCGCCCGGCCGAGGACATCCGGCTGCTCACCGAGGTCATCGTCCCGGGAGCCACCGCGGTGGACCGGCAGGACCTGCGCGGCGCAGACCTCATCATCGTGGCCGTCCCCCTGCACAAGTACCGCAGCATCGACACTGCGGTCCTCCAGGGCCACGTGGTCATCGACACGATGAACTATTGGGCCCCGGTGGACGGCCTCATGGAGGAGTTCGACGGCGCCCGCTCCACCTCGGAGGTCATCGAGGAGTTCATGGGCCAGGTGCGTCTGGTCAAGACCCTGAACCACATCGGCTACGGCGACCTGGAGGTCGACTCCCACGCAGCCGATGACCCGAACCGTCGCGCGCTGGCGATCGCCTCGGACCACGAGGACGCCAAGGCGCTGGTCGCCGGATTCGTCGACAGCCTCGGCTATGACGCCGTCGACGCCGGCCCGCTGGCCGCGGGCAGGTCCTTCGAGAACGGCACAGAGATCTTCAACGGCAGGCACACCGCCGTGCAGATGCGCGCGCTGCTCGCCGCCGAGTGCCAGCGAGTGTTCGCCGACGCCTGAGAGGTCGCGGATGATCAGACGGTGCGCACCAGCATCTTGCCGATGTTGGCACCGTCCATCATGCCGAGGAACGCTTCGACGGCGTTCTCGATCCCGTCCACCACGGTCTCGTCCTGGGGGATGTCCCCTGCCGGGAACCACTCGGCCATCCGCCGCTGGTATTCGGGGGCGTGGTCGACGTACCCGCCCAAGGTGAAGCCCTGCATGCGCAGCCCGCGGGTGATCAGGTTAGCCAGGTTGTCCGGGCCGGGGGCCGGCCGCTCGGCGTTGTAGCTGGCGATCGCCCCGCACAGGGCGATCCTGCCGCCGTCGTTCATCACGTCCAGCGCTGCTTCCAGGTGGTCTCCGCCCACATTGTCGAAGAAGACGTCGACGCCGTCGGGGACATGCTCGGGCAGCTGGTCGCGGACCGGGGCGTCCTTGTAGTTGATCGCGGCGTCGTAGCCGTACTTCCCCGTCAGCACGGTGACCTTCTCCGCCGAACCGGCGGAGCCGATCACCTGGGAGGCGCCGAGCAGGCGGGCGATCTGCCCTGCGGCGGAGCCGACCGCGCCAGCGGCCCCGGAGATGAACACCGTGTCCCCCTCGCGCACATCGGCGATGGCCGTCAGACCCACATAGGCGGTCAGCCCGGTCATGCCCAGGATCCCCAGATGCGCGGACAGCGACGCTCCGGGGATCTCCTCCACCGGGCTGAAGGAGTCAGCCTCGGCCTGGGCGACGTCCCGCCAGCCCAGCATGTGCCGCACTGGGGTGCCCACCGGCAGGGACTCGGCGCGGGACTCCACGACGCGCCCGACGGCGCCGCCGGTCATGGTCTCGTCCAGGGCGAAGGGTGGGATGTAGCTCTTGACGTCGTTCATCCGGCCGCGCATGTAGGGGTCCACAGAGAGGAACTCGTTGGCCACGCGGACCTCGTCGACGCCCAGCGGCGGCAGCTCGATCTGCACGGTGCGGAAGTCCTCAGGCACCGGCCGCCCGGTGGGGCGGCGGACGAGCTGGACCTGGGTGCTCGTGGACGGGGAGGTGCTCGTGTCAGTCATGGGTGAAGCCTTTCCGAACGGGATTCCTGATGCGCTTCAGCGTGCATCGGGCCGTCGGTATTCCCGCCTCAGACGTCCCCGGCCAGGGCGTCCACCACGTCCAGCACATCCAGGAGCCGCCCACGCAGCAGCTGCGCCTCCTCGGAGAACCCCTTCTGCGCGCGGGCGTACTCGGCGCGTCCCGCCGGGGTCTCGATCGGCACCGGAGCATAGCCCCAGTCGGCGAGATCATAGGGGGAGGCCCGCATGTCCAGCTCGCGGATCCGCCAGGCCAGATCGAAGCAGTCCATCAGCAGATCGCTGCCCACCGCCGGGATGAGCTTATAGGCCCATTTGTAGAGGTCCATGTTCGCGTGCAGGCACCCTGGCTGCTCCAGGGCCACCTGTGATTCTCGGGTGGGGCTCAGCGTGTTCAGCGGCTTCGCGGAGGGGGTGTAGAACCGGTAGGCGTCGAAATGGGTGCAACGGATGTTCAGCGACTCCACGACCTCATCGGTGCCCTCGGCGCCCAGCCTCAGCGGCACCTGGTCGTGGCGCTGCCCATGCTGCACTGAGCGGTAGACCATCGCCCACTCGTGCAGGCCGAAGCAGCCCAGCTGCGCCGGCCGTGCCGCCGTCGCACTCAGCAGACGGCGCGCGAACCCGATCATCGAGTCCCGTTCTCGGCGGAAGCGCACGACGTCGAGGCCCGCGGCGCCCTCGGGGGAGCCGTCGTCGACCGTCGTGTAGAAGCGCCACCCGGCCTGCTCGGAGGCACCGGCTCCCTGTAGGACCGCGCCCACGCCCGGATGCCAGCGGGAGAGCTGCCCGGGTGAGTGGGAGTAGTAGGTGAACAGGAAGTCCTCCACTGGGTGCGTCTTCCCGGCGTGCCGACGCCCCAGGAACCCGCTGGTGTAGCGTGCCACGCGCCGTTGGTGGGCCTCGGCGGCGGCACGGTGCTCGTCGGCGGGAAGGACGCGGTGGCCCACGGGCGTGCCGGGACTGGTCGGCGCGGGGGGAGGGGCGGAGGCGGAGGTCCGCGTGGGGGAGGTGGTCATGGGCGCGTGTCAGGATACCGCGTCCGGCACGACGACGGGCGCGTCATCTCAGATCCCTTTCTTTCGGCGCGGAGCCGATGTCCAGGTGGGAGCCCTAAACCGGACAGCTGCTGACCTTAGGCTGAGTCCTGAGTTAGAATCAGGAGCGTATCTCGCACCATACGCTCAGGCGGCAGGATCCCCCACGGGGGAGTTCCTGCCGCCTGAGTGTTTCTCAGCCGCGAATCGGGCACGGGCCCTGCCCTCCGCTGTTCGTCAGAGCCTCGTCGTAGAGTGCGTCCATGAGCACGGAACCCCGGCCTGTGGCCGCCGCAGAGACCCTCGCCCCAGGCCTGCTCCTGGCACGTCCCGCCGAGGACGACCTCACGGAACTCCATGCGATCTACTCCGACCCTCGGGTGTGGACGCACCTGCCCAGCGCACGTCACACGGAGCAGGGGCAGACCCACGAGCTGCTCAGCCTGTGGCGACGGTCCTGGCAGGATCACGGACTGGGGCAGTGGATTGTCCGTGATTCGGACTCCGGTCAGATGCTCGGCCACGGCGGCTGTGCGGTCCGCGGCGGATTCTGTTGGAACCTGGGGTACCGGTTCGCCGCAGAGGCCCACGGGCGAGGCCACGCCACCGACGTGGCCCGCGCGGGCCTCGCCGCCGCCCGTGCGGCACGGCCGCAGCTGCCCATCATCGCCTACCTGCTGGAGCACAACCGCGCCTCTGCCCGGGTGGCGGAGAAGGTCGGTCTGGTGCTGAGGCACCGCGGGCCCGACGCCGGCAATCCGGATCCCGACGCCGTCCGGCTGATCTACTCCGACCGGGAGCTCGCCGACGAGGAAGTCGCCCGGGCCGTGGAGTGATCCCGGCGTTGCTGCTCCGCAGATGACGATGGCTCCGGGGTTTGGGCCCTTATGGGGCGCTGGAAGCGCTCATAAGGGCCCAAACCCCGGAGCCATCGCTCACGGAGCCGGGTCGGTCAGTCTCAGCGGCCGGTGCCGGCGTAGACCGTGGCTTCCTGGTCGGCGTCGAGGCCGAATGCGGTGTGGATCGCGCAGACGGCCTTCTCCAGGTCCGCTGCGGCGGTGATGACCGAGACGCGGATCTCCGAGGTGGAGATCAGGCCGATGTTGATGCCGGCGTCGCGCAGTGCGGTGAAGAACCGCGCCGAGACGCCCGGGTGGTTGCGCATGCCGCCGCCGATCAGCGAGACCTTGCCGACCTGCTCGTCGTAGGCGAGCGACTCGAAGCCGATACGTTCCTGATGTGCCTGCAGGATCTCGGTGGACTTCGGCCCGTCATCGGCCGGCAGGGTGAAGGAGATGTTGGTCGTCTTCGTCTCGTCCGAGACGTTCTGGACGATCATGTCGATGTTCGTGCCGGCCTCGGCGATCAGGTTGAAGATCTCAGCGGCCTTCCCGGGGATGTCGGGGACCCCCGTGATGGTCAGCTTGGCCTCGGAGCTGTCGTGGGCGACTCCGGAGATGATGGGCTGTTCCAAGGGTTCACCTTCCTGGATGGTGATCACGTCTGACGGGTCGGGGATGACCCAGGTTCCTTCGAGCTGGCTGAACGAGGACCGCACGTGAAGCTTCACGCCGAAGCGCCGCGCGTATTCCACCGACCGCAGGTTCAGCACCTTGGATCCGGCGGCCGCCATCTCCAGCATGTCCTCGCTGGAGATCTCGTCGATCTTTCGTGCGGTCTTCACCACGCGTGGGTCCGCGGTGAAGACGCCGTCGACATCGGTGTAGATCTCACAGGCGTCGGCGTGCAGCGCGGCGGCCAGGGCGACGGCGGTCGTGTCGGAGCCGCCGCGGCCCATGGTGGTGATGTCCCGGGACTCGCGGCTCATGCCCTGGAAGCCTGCGACGATGCCGACGTGGCCGGCGTCCAGGGACTCCTGGACACGCTGCGGGCTCACCTCGATGATGCGGGCCTTGCCGTGGATCGCGTCGGTGATCATGCCGGCCTGGGAGCCGGTGAAGGACTGGGCGGACTCACCCAGCTCGTGGATCGCCATGGCCAGGAGGGCCATGGACATGCGCTCGCCGGAGGACAGCAGGATGTCCATCTCTCGCGAGGGAGGGGCGGCAGTGATGTCGGCCGCCAGGTCGAGCAGCTCGTCGGTGGTGTCACCCATCGCGGAGACCACGACGACGACCTGGTGGCCGGCGCGCTTGGTCTCCACCACTCTTCGGGCGACGCGTTTGATGCTCTCGGCATCGGCTACCGACGACCCGCCGTATTTCTGGACGATCAAGCTCATGGGGTTGGTGTCTCACTCCCGTACAGGGTTTCTTCGCGGACTTCGGACAATTCTATGAGGGTGCTCCGCGACGGGGCACGACTCGGTGCCCGGTCTCACACTGTGGATGGACGGCACCCAGGACCCAGCTAGGTCGAGGTGCCGGTGCGCCACAGTGGGTGCCGCCAGCGGGGAGGCTCGCGGCGAGACCAGGCGGAGGCTCGGTGTCTCTCAGCTGTCTCCCAGCACGGCGCCCAGGAAAGCCTGCGTGCGCTCGTGGTCGGGATCGGTGAAGATCTTTTCCGGAGGGCCGGACTCCACCACATGACCGCCGTCGAACATCATCACCTTGTGCGAGACGTCGCGGGCGAAGCCCATCTCATGGGTGACGATCAGCATGGTGACGTTGGTGGTCTCCGCGACCCGACGGAGGATGTTGAGCACCTCGCCGACGACCTCCGGGTCCAGGGCTGAGGTGACCTCGTCGAGCAGCAGGATCTCGGGGTCCATGGCCAGGGCGCGGGCGATCGCCACCCGCTGCTGCTGGCCGCCGGAGAGCGAGGTCGGGTGGGCGTCGGCCTTGTCAGACAGGCCCACCTGCTCCAGCAGGTCGTGGGCCTTGGCGATCGCCTCGGCCTTGGGACGGCCCAGCACATGGATCGGAGCTTCGATGATGTTCTCCAGCACCGTCATGTTGGGGAAGAGGTTGAACTGCTGGAAGACCATCCCGATGCGGGTGCGCAGCTGCTTCTGCCGCTTCTTCGGCACCGGCGTGCGCCGGCCGCCGCGCTCTTCATGGGTCAGCGGCTCCCCGTCGATGAAGATGTAGCCGCCGGTCAGCTCCTCCAGGGTCATCACCAGGCGCAGGATCGTCGTCTTTCCGGAGCCGGAGGGGCCGATCAGAGTGACGCGCTCACCGCGCTCCACGGTGAAGTTGAGGTCCTTGAGCACCACGTTGGAGCCGAAGCGCTTCTCCACGTCGCGGAACTCGATGACCGGTGTCGGGGTCTCCGACACTGTCGTCGCACCGGCAGGTGAGGGGTCAGTGGGCGTAGGCAAGACGCTTCTCCAATCGACTGATCAGAAGGGCAGTGGGGTAGCTGGCGGCCAGGAAGATCAGCCCGGCCAGCACGAAGACCTCCGTGTAGCGGAAGGTGGGGGCGCCGATCTCACCGGCGACGGTGACCATCTCGGCGACCGAGATGACGATGAGGAACGGCGTGTCCTTGAACATCGAGATGGCGTAGTTGCCCAATGAGGGCACAGTGGAGCGCAGCGCCTGCGGGATGACCACACGTCGCCAGGTCCGCACCGCGGACATGGACAGCGCCGTGGTGGCCTCCCACTGCCCCGGGGGGACCGACTCGATGCCGGCCCGGTACACCTCGGACATGTAGGTGGCGTAGTGGACGCCGAAGACGATGATGCCGATGGTGATCCCGTCGAGCCACATGAACGTCCAGAACATGAAGATCAGCTGCACCACCAGCGGGGTCATGCGGATGAAGTTCGCCATCCACTTCACCAGCCAGGCCAGCGGCCGGGGCAGCACCCGCAGCAGAACGGCGATGACCAGCCCCAGGACGGCCGCGATCAGTGTGCCGACGACGGTCACCACCAGGGTGACCTGCAGGAACGCCAACAGCATGTCCGGCAGGGCGTTGAACGCGAACTCCCAGTCCCAGAAGGGGCTCTCGCGGATCTCCTCCTCATCGACCCTGGTCGGATCGTCGATCTCGGCGGCGCGCAGGCGGTTCTGGATCATCGGACACCTCCTGAGGTCGGCTGCTGGGGGAGCCCGTCAGCCTCCGACGTCGAGGGCCCGGCGCTCGAGGTGGTCGGAGCGATCGCATCTGCGGGTGTGGCCTTGGGGGAGGGGGAGAGGATCTCCCGGAGGGAGGGCCCCCGGCCGAGCTTGTGCTTGGCCCGGGCCTCCAGGGCCTGCATGAACAGGGTCAGGATCAGCGCGAGGATGAAGTAGACCACCAGTCCGATGAAGGCGTGGGAGAACCAGATGTCGGTGGGCCGGCGCAGGTTGTTCAGCTCGGCGGTGAAGTCATTGACGAAGGGGATGATGTAGGCGATGGCGCTGCCCTTGAGCAGATGGATCCACAGGTTCGCCAGCGAGGGCAGCATCAGCGCCCAGGCCTGCGGGAAGATGATCCGGCGCATCTTGTGCGACCAGGACATCGACAGCGCTGTGGTCGCCTCCCACTGGGCCTTCGGCACTGTGGTCAGCGAGGCACGGACGGCCTCGGCCCCGTAGGCGCCGTAGTTGATGCCCAATGCCAGGACCCCGAGCAGGAATGTGTTCCTGACCAGGTCCTCGAAGGGCAGGTCAGGGTTGCGCATCCAGAACTGCGGCAGCACGTACAGCAGCAGGAAGAGCAGCACCACCAGGGAGATGCCGCGGAAGAACTCGATGATGATGCGGGCGGGGGCCCGCAGCCACAGGCTGGGGCTGCCGGCCATCAGTCCCAGGATGACGGCGACGACGAAGGCCAGCAGCCCTCCGTACAGGGCGAGCTGGACGGTGGTCCAGAGGCCGCTGAGGAGTCGGTCGGACCAGTTGACCATGACCTCGAAGTGGGCCGGCCAGTCTTCCCAGGAGTTCATAGGTGGCCTCTCAGATGAGTACGGTGGCAGACCGTGCGGCCGGCCCCTGTCTGGGACCGGCCGCAGAAGTCAGCGGACGGAGAGGGTCAGTCCTCGAGGTACTGCTCGGTCAGCTCCGCAGGGTCCTCCTCGCAGAGTTCCTGGGCGGTCAGCTCACCGGGAGGCATCTCGTCCTCGGTGAAGCCGAACTCGCTGACGAGGTCCAGGTACTCGCCGGACTCCTTGAGGTCAGCGAGGTGCTCATTGAACTCCTCCAGCAGTTCCGTGTCCTCGGTTCGGAAGGTGTGGGCACCGACAGACAGCTCGTGGGCGAAGGAGTCGGTGACCTCCACGCCGTCGGCGTCGCCGGCCATGGCTTCGAGCGAGATCGCCGTGAGGGCGAAGACGTCGGCACGTCCGCCCTGGACGAAGTCGATGCCGTCGTCGGCCCCGTCGACCGTGTCATGGTCGACTCCGACCTCGTCCATGTATCCGGACTCCACGGCGCCGCTGAGGGCAATGACGTCGAGGTCGGCGTCCACCAGGTCCTCGAAGTCATGGACGTCATGGGGGTTGCCCTCTTCGACCAGCAGGGCGGTGGTGTACACCAGCTCCGGCTCGCCGAAGGCGGCCTCCGCGCAGCGTTCGCCGGTGATGGACATTCCAGCGGACACCACGTCCCAGTGCCCGGCGCTCAGGCCGGGGATGAGGTTGCCCCAGTCGGGCTCCTCCGCGATGTCGATGTCGTAGCCCATGCGCTCGCCGAAGATCTCCTCGGCCACGGCGATGGTGGCGCCGGTGGGTTCACCGGCGTCGTCGAGCCAGGAGTAGGGCTCCTCGCCGAAGAGCGCGATGGTCAGGGTGTCGCCTGCAGCTTCACCGTTGCCGTTCTCCTCGGTGTCTGTATCAGCGTCGTCGCCGTTTCCGCAGGCGGTCAGGGCGAGCAGCGCGGCGGCGCTGAAGGCGCCGGCCTTGACTGCCATGGATGTCTTTGCGGCCATGCGTGGGTACCTCATCCTCTGGTGTGCGTCCTCGATGCGAGTGAGTGTGCAGTGCGCACTCGCTCTCACGCTAGTGACATCTAAAGGATTTGGAAACTGTTTTCTGCCCGAAGTGATTATCCGTGAGGGTCGTCCAGTGCGCTGGGAATGCCTGGCAGAAAAGAATCACGATATGGCGTCGGTGCCGCTCGACTCCCGCGACGGCGGCGGTCTGAGCGGGCTCCTATGAGCAGGGGAAAGGAGGTGTGATGTCTTCGTCGGAATCGAAAATCACGCTTGGATAACGTTCTGGCGCGAGGGCCTGTGTGTCCTGCAGGACCAGGTCAGGACAGTGTCCGGCGACCTTCGAAGGCCCGTCCGAGGGTGACGTCGTCGGCGTACTCGAGGTCGCCGCCCACCGGCAGCCCGGACGCCAGCCGGGTCAGCTTGATGCCGATGGAGCCGAGCATGCGCAGCAGGTACGTGGCCGTGGCTTCCCCCTCGAGGTTGGGGTCGGTGGCGACGATGACCTCTTCGATCGTGTCATCGGAGAGTCGGCTGAGCAGCTCACGGATGTGCAGCTGCTCCGGGCCCACCCCGGCGATGGGATTGATGGAGCCGCCGAGCACGTGGTACAGACCGCGGAACGAGCGCGTGCGTTCGACGGCCATCACGTCCTTGGACTCCTCCACCACGCAGATGATGGAGCGATCGCGGCGCTCGTCCTGGCAGATCCGACAGGTCTCCTGCTCCGAGACGTTGAAGCAGATCTGGCAGAACTTGACCTTCTCCTTCACCGTGACGATCGACTCGGCGAGGCGTCGCATGTCCTCGGTGTCGGCCTCCAGGATGTGGAAGGCCACACGCTGGGCGGACTTGGGCCCGATGCCGGGAAGCCGGCCCAGCTCGTCGATCAGGTCTTGGACTGCACCCTCATACACGGTGGGGACGCGCCTTTCTCAACGGGGACGGTGTGGGCAGGGACGAAAGGAGGAGCGGTGCTGGGACGTCGGTTCCACCGGAGCGGCCGACGACGTCGACCGCACCAGGGGTGCCCTGGAGAGGCGAAGGGCCCGGATCCCGCGGAGGATCGTGCCGGGTCAGCGTCAGTCTACTGCGGCCCTTCGCCCATCCGACGCTCCTCGATCAGTGTTCCGTCCAGGATCCGCTCGATAGCCTTCCGCCCGAACACCGAGGACTCCTCGACAGTGATGTCATCGTCACTGGGGATGTCCTCCATCTCGCTCTCGGGGGCCGGGGACGGGCCCGGCCCGGCCTGAGCGGCGTCCCGCGGGGCACCCTGGTCATACAGGGGGTCCGGGGGTGGTGGTTCATCGTTCCAGCCCGGGGGTTCCGCCCCTGTGCCGCGTTGGGAGATGCGCTGCTTGATCGCCGCGATCCTGCCGGAGGCGCCGTTGCGAGCGGCACTGCCGGCCTCCGAAGGGCTGGTGGACGACGAGCGGCCGTGCGCCGGTGACTGCGGCGCAGAGGGCTCGGGGCGCGCCTCAGTCCGCCGCGCGAAGGCGGGGACCCGGGGCTTCTCCTCCGAGAGCAGGTACACCTCGGTCGGGGGCCTGTGTGTCGGAGTTTCGCCTGTCGGAGCCTCGTCTGACGGGGCCTCGTTTGAAGGAACCTTGCCCGGCGTCGAGCCAGGATGCGGGTCGACGCTCGGGGCAGGGGCGGTGGTGGGGCCGTAGGTCGGATCTGTCAGCTGCGGTGGGTCCCGATGCTCTCCGGCCTCGGAGGGAGAGTCGGCCGACAGGGCTGATCCGGCCGGGTCGGCGCTGGGGTCACCGTTCCATGCCGGGTGGGGGGACGGTGGAGCCTGGGGCTGCTCGGGCTCGGCCTCATAGGGCTCGGGGGCCTCCTCGGCCAACCAGGCCGGGGAGGACGGTTCGTGCGGCAGGCCAGGGCTGTTCGGAGTCGCCGGGTCTGGCGCCGTGGTGTCCGTGAGGCCACCGGCAGGGCGGTCATCGGCAGGGCGGTCGTCAGCAGGTCCGTCGGAGCTGGACGGCATGGCCGTGGCGTAGGAACTCCACGTGCCCGGCTGCGGCGGCTCGGGAGCGGATTCGGCGGCGGGTGCCGGCGTGGGCCGGCTAGGGCCTTTTGGGGCCTGACCAGCTCCCGGCGGAGCGCCTCCCGTGATCAGGTCGAAGCTGACCTGCATGCCGAGCACCTGCTGGATGGCTGCGTTCAGGGCCTGGTCGCCGTGCCGATTCGAGAATGTCGACCGAGCGCCGTCATTGGTGAAGGCCACCGTGACGGTCTTGCCGTCGAAACCGGCCACCGTCGCATTGTCCTTGACCAGCATCCACAGCAGCCGCGACTGGCTGGCCAGGGCCTGCACGATGTCCGGCCAGGCGCGCTGGAGCATCTCCACACGCGTCCCGCCCGGAGCACCGGAGGTGGGCTCAGGGTGGCCTCCGGTCCTTGGGTCGCCAGCGGACTGAGGCGGCTGCGGCGGAGCCTCCTGCTGAGGCTCGTGCGGAGGTTCGTGCGGAGGGGCGCTCTGCTGAGGTGCCCCCTCCGGGGGCTGCCGTCGGGGCTCCTCGGGAGCCGGGGTGGAGTTCGCCTCCTCGCTCTGAGCGTCACGTTCCGCAGGTGCGGCCTCGACATGGGCGGGCTCGGCCACGGACCGCGGCACGCCGGGGGTCGCCCATCCCTCGTCGGCTGGCTGCGCAGGGGGTGCCGGAGCAGGTGCGGGAGCACTCGCTGGAGCATCCGGGGCAGATGCCTCCGGGGCCGTCGCAGGCACCTGAGGGGCGGGTGTCGCGTGCTCGGCGGGCGCCGTCCCAGGGGCGGAGCTGACCGGAGGCGTCGTCGTGTCCTGCTCGGGAGCGGCCTCCGCAGTCGGCGTCACCCCGGCTCCAGCCACGAAGTCCACCCGACGCTCGAGGCGTTCGAGCCGGGCGGCCAGGCTGGAGGTGCCCTGGTCCGCATGGGGCAGCAGCAGCCTAGCCATGAGCAGCTCCAGGTGCAGCCGCGGGGAGGTCGCTCCGACCATGTCCGTCAAGGCCTGGGCGGTGATGTCCGCCGCGCGCGAGAGCTCGGCCGCACCCACCTGGGAGGCCTGGTCCTGCATGCGGCGGATCTGGTCGGCGGGGACTCCGCGGAGGATGGCGCCCGGGGAGTCCGGCACCGACTTCACGATGATCAGGTCACGCAGCCGCTCCAGCACGTCCTCCACGAAGCGGCGTGGATCCTGCCCCGACTGCACCACCCGATCTACCACGCTGAAGGCGGTGGCGCCGTCCAGTGCGGCCACCGCATCCACCACGTCGTCCAGCAGGGCCGAGTGTGTGAAGCCCAGCAGCGCCACGGAGCGGTCATAGTCCAGGCCGCTGTCCGTGGAGCCGGCGATCAGCTGGTCCAGCACCGAGAGGGTGTCCCGGACCGAGCCGCCGCCGGCGCGGATCACCAGCGGGAGCACCCCATGGGCCACCGCCACCTGCTCCTGCTGGCAGAGTCGCTGCAGGTACTCCAGCAGCGGCTCCGGCGGCACGAGCCGGAAGGGGTAGTGATGCGTGCGCGAGCGGATGGTGCCGATGACCTTGTCCGGCTCCGTCGTCGCGAAGATGAACTTGATGTGCTCCGGCGGCTCCTCCACGATCTTCAGCAGGGCGTTGAAGCCGGCCGCCGTGACCATGTGGGCCTCGTCGATGATGAAGATCTTGTAGCGGTCCCGCACCGGAGCGAAGGTGGCACGCTCGCGCAGGTCCCGAGCATCGTCGACACCGCCGTGGGAGGCGGCGTCGATCTCGATGACGTCCAGGGACCCGGGGCCGCCGGTGGCCAGGTCATGGCAGGAGTCGCAGCGGCCGCAGGGCGTGCCGGTGGGGCCCTCGGCACAGTTCAGGCAGCGGGCCAGGATGCGTGCGGAGGTCGTCTTCCCGCAGCCGCGCGGGCCGGAGAAGAGATAGGCGTGTGAGACGGCGTCCTTGCCCAGGGCCGTGACCAGGGGCGCGGTGACGTGCTCCTGGCCGATCACGTCGGCGAACGTGTCGGGGCGGTACCGGCGATACAGGGCTGTGCTCACAGTGAAGAACCTTACCGTCTGGGTGGGACACGTGCACTTGATCGTAGGCGGGGCCGGACGCCGACTCCGGGCGGCCCCTCACCAGGGATCCTCAGCTCTGTGCGGCGCGCGTCCGCAGCCGTTGCGTCACCTGCTTCTGCCGCGGGTAGACGTACAGCCAGGAGGTCCAGGGCCGCAGCCACACCATCAGCAGGGTCAGCGCCAGGCCGAGGACCGTGGTGACCCCCACGTGCCAGAGCGGGGCGGCCTCCATGCCGGCGAGCACCCGATGGATGATCACCAGGATCGGGAAGTGAGCCACATAGACCACGATCGAGCTGCGCCCGGCCCACTCGAAGAAGCGGGAGACCGCGCCCTGCGGAATGCGCGGGGCCAGCCAGAGGATCACCGCCAAGCCCAGCAGCGAGATCCCGGCGGCCTGCCAGGTCCCCATCCGCAGTGCGTGATCCTCGCGGCCCAGGTGGGAGAACACCGCAGCGAGGACGGCCATCGCGGCCACCAGCATCCAGGGGGCACGGGCCCAGCGCTCCACCCGCGGTCCGGCCCAGGCGCCCAGGAAGAAGAAGGCCCCGTAGTAGAGGGTCTTGTGCGGAAGGCCCGAAGGAACCTCCACCAGCACGACGACGACCATCATCGTCGCGGCGACCAGCAGGAACGGGACCTTCCGGAGCACCGCGGCCGCGGCGTAGCAGAGGCACAGGGCGAGCAGGAACCACAGGTAGTCACCGGTGATCCAGTAGGTCAGTTCGAAGGGCCCGTTGCGGTAGACGAAGACCCCGTAGAGCACCATCCACACCGCCGCAGGCCAGACGATCGCCGCGTACTTGCCCCACAGGTACTGCGGCAGCGGTTTGGCCAGGGAACGTGGCAGCAGCATTCCGGAGAGGAACATCAGCAGCGGCATCCGGAAGGGCTCCAGGTACCGGTTGGCGAGGATCCACTCACGGCTGCCCGAGCCGGTCGACATCGGGATCGATGCGGCATGCAGGATCACCACCAGGATCACCGCGACGCCACGCAGCAGGTCCATCCACTGCATGCGGCTGCTCGTGACGGCTGGCGCCGTCGTCGGGCTGCTGGGGGAGGGCATGGGTGTGCTCAGTTTCCTGGCTCGGGGAGGTGACAGACTTCAGGAAGTCTACCGGCCCACCCCGGGGAATACCTGGATGTTCCCTGGACGCGGCTGACCTGCAGAAGGGTCGACGGGTCGAGTCGAGTTCGGACGGGTGGCTCGGACGGTGTCAGCGGCACTCATCTGGCACAGCCCTTCAGGCAGCTGATCGGCGTCACCCCGAAGCGACTGGTCCGCACCCACCGTCTTGCCGTCACCGTACAAGGGATCGACCCCGCTGGACCGATCGATCTCCTCTAGTAGTACTTTGTTAGGTGGGTCCGGCGCGTTGGCAGTAGGGGCAGCAGCTGAGCATTCGGATGATTGCTGCTTGGAGCTCGATCAGCAGCTGGTAGAAGCTTTGGCTGTCCCTGGGGCTTTTGGGGGTCGGCTGTCAGGCGTTGGATGGTGATGAACAGGTGGGCTGCGCTGACCAGGGTCACGTGGTGGTGCCAGCCGGTGAAGGTGCGTCCTTCGAAGTGGTCTAGGCCCAGGCCGTGTTTGAGTTCGCGGTAGTCATGTTCGATCCTCCACCGGATCTTGCCGAGTCGGACCAGTTCAGTGATGGGGGTGTCCTCCTCCAGGGTTGCCAGCCAGTAGTCGGTGGGTTCGGCGGCACCGGGTGGCCATTCGATAAGCAGCCAACACGCCGGCAGGGACCCGTCGGGGTTGCGCGGCAGGTTCCGGTTGGCTGGCCGGTCCCTTACGGCGGCGAAGTGGTTGGTGCGTGTGGCTTTGGAACCCTGCCGCCAGGAGGCCTCGGTGAAAGCTGTGCGGGGCATCTGGGCGGCGTAGTCTTTGGCTTGGACCGGTGCGGACTGATAGCTGGCCTTCGAGTGTGGGCGGCCCTTCTTCCCGGTGGGACTGGGCTTCTCAAAGAGAGCATCAGCGTGGTGGATGCTGGTGGAGGACTTCACCTGGACCACATAGTCGATCCCACGGTCGGTGAGTCCGGTGCGGAACGGACCAGATTCGCCATACCCGACATCAGTGACGACCACCGCAGGCACGTGCCCCCAGACGCTCATCTCATCGAGCATCTCGATAGCCAGCTCCCACTTGGGCCGGTGCCGTACAGTCTCAGGGATCTGAGCCGCCTGGCGCTGAGAGACGATGCGTGCGGCTTCCTCGTTGGTCTGCACCCAGGTGTCATCCCACTTCTCGGGCAGGAACAGACGCCAATCCAACGGACACGAAGAATGATCAGTGACACCATGGACGCTGACACCGATCTGGACGTTGCCGACCTTGCCCAGAGAGCCCGCGTACTGCCGGGCCACCCCAGGAGAAGCTGGCCCGTCCTTAGGGAATCCGGTGTCATCAATGACCCACGCATCTGGGCCGATCGCCTCCATCGCCTTCTTCACGATCTGGCGACGCACTGGCTCGACCTTCCACGGGGAAGAGGAGGCAAACTGCTGCAGCTGCTGATAATCAATACCGATGCTGATAATCAATACCGAGCCGATCACCCATCGGCTGCATCGACTTCCGCCGACCCTCCAGCATCAGTCCCTGCAGATACAGGGACCCCATATCACGCTGATCCCGACGCTTCAATGAACCGAAGACATCACCGACAAACGCGTCCAACTCCGCACGTACATGCTCAGTTTCCCGCTGCTCCAAGCGGTGACGTTAACAAAAAACACACCCAATTAACAGCGACACACCTAACAAAGTACTACTAGGTGTTGGCGCTCAGGTACGAGGTCAGTGATGCCTCGATCGTCTTGAAGCGTTCTGCTCGGGACCCAACGTCGTCGCGAAGAACAGCGATCTGTTCGAGGAGCTCCGGGCACGCTGCCTCGTCCTTCGCTCCCACGGTGCATGGCAGCACCTGCTGCACCAACGTGGTTGGCAGACCAATGTCGAGCAGCGACCGGATCGTCTCAACTATGGCCACCGCATTGGCCCCGTATTCCCGGTAACCGTTCGACTGGCGCTCCGAAGACAGCAGTCCCTGCTGCTCGTAGTAACGCAGCGATCTCGGGCTAGCCCCAGTTCGAGCGCTCAGTTCACCGATGCGCATCGCAAACCCCTTCTTGACCTTGACACTGATGTCAAACTATACGCTTCGTGGCATGACGCACTCGACACGCATACGACTCACCGATCCCCTCGCCACTGCACCGGACCTCACCGGACGCCACGCAATCGTGACCGGCGGTACAAGCGGCCTCGGGCTGGCCAGCACGCGCCTCCTCGCGCTCCGGGGTTCCACTGTCCTAATCGGTGCCCGCGACGTGGAGCGAGCTGAGGCTGTCCGCGTTCGCCTCCTTGAGGAGAATCGTCTACCCGCCGAGAGGATCACCGTTGCCGCCTTGGACCTCATCGACCCCGAATCTATTCACCAGTTCGCCCTCGGGGCGGCAGATCGCCCCGTGGACCTCCTTGTGCTCAATGCGGGGATCAGCAGCGTTCCTCTCCGGCATGATCACGCGGGAACAGAGAGTCAGTTCGCCACCAACCACCTGGGCCACTTCGCTCTTACCGGCCTCCTCCTTCCCTCCCTCACGCAGGGCACAGGCGCCCGAGTCGTGGCGGTATCGTCTGCCCTCTATAAAGGGGCCACACTGGATCTTGACGACCTGGCCAGCACTCACCGCTACTCACCCGGTCGGGCCTACAGCCGGTCCAAACTAGCCAACACAATTTTTGCGATCGAACTCAACCGCCGCCTCACTGCATCCGGAAGTCCCATTCGCAGCTTTGCCGCTCATCCCGGCATGGCACGCACACCCCTGCATGCGACCTACCCTTCAGCCGCCACCCGAATCCTGACCGGCGCCATTGCTCGCGCCATTGGCCGTGAGCCCGACCCCGCCAACATCGGCGTCATGACCGCAGCCCTGAACTCGAAGGCTGACCCTCATCTGTTCTGGGGACCGGCCGGATCCAAGACGGCGCCCGATGCGCTCGGTGAACCGTTCAGGCCCATCGCTACCGACCTATCTACTGCGACGGCCCTCTGGAACACATCCGAGCGGCTGACCGGCATCCGCTTCCTCAGTTAAGTTGACACGGACGCGCACCCTCCGTGTCGGGTCATTCACTGTTCTCTACCGCAGCAAGGGTCCTAACGGCGTTGACGATGCTGCGGCGGCGAGAAGTCGACTCAATGTCCGGCCCGAGCGCGGGGGCGGCTGAAGCGCCGGTCAGGGAGAGCTGAATGACGAGGGCTAGCAGATCGTCGGCGGGAATCTCCTTGGATACGAGACCGGCCTCCTGGCAGCGGGATATTGCCGCGACCTTTGCTGCCGTGACCCCGACGAGCCCTTCTGGAATCGCTGTGTCGGGTGCCTCGAGGGCGGCCCACACTGCAAGGCGAACAACCTGATCATGACATGCGTAGTAATCAAACAAGGCCCCTGCATAGCCGCCAAGGTCTGACGCGTCCATCGGAACGTCGTCCACCGTCTGCACGATCAGCGACTCATACACCCGCGTGAAGAGGGCCTGCTTATTGCCGAAGTAGCGAAATATCAGGGCTTCGTTCACGCCTGCGGCTGCCGCGATCCGGCTGGTTCGCGCCCCAGCGATTCCGCACATGGCGAATTCGTTGCGAGCGGCGTCGAGCAGCCGCCTCCTGGTCTCGTCGGATCGACTCGTCATGCCCACATGTTATCAAGTAAGCAATTACTTGCATTTGGCGCAAAGCTCACTTAGGGTCAAAGTAAGTAAACACATACATTGGAGATTTCATGAGAAAGACAGTTGTCATCACCGGCACCGCATCTGGCTTCGGCCGCTCAAGCGTGCGGCGGTTCGTCAAGGAAGGCTGGAATGTGGTCGCCACCGTCCGCAAAGAAGCTGACCTCCAGATCCATTCTGACTTGGAGAACGTCCGCACCCTCCTGCTCAACGTCGACGACGAAGCAGTGAGCCTAGATTTCGCTGCTCTCGCGCTCCAGCAGTTCGGCCGCGTCGACGCCCTCGTCAACAATGCCGGGTATTACCACATGGGCCCGGTCGAGGCTGGCACGATGAAGCAGGTCCACGACCAGTTCCAGACGAACGTGTTCGGCCTGATTGCGCTGACCAAGAGCTTCCTGCCTACCTTTCGTGAGCAGCGCTCGGGCATCATCGTTAACATTTCATCCATCAGTGCCGACCAGGGATACCCCTATACAGCGGTGTATGCAGCGTCGAAGGCTGCGGTGGCTGCTTTCACCGAAGGGTTGAACCTGGAGATGTCGAACTTCGGTGTCACCGCGAAGGCTGTGTTCCCAGGGCTGCACAACACCCGCATCTTCACCAAGATTGATACGTCCGAGAGTGTTCCCGAGGACTACAAGGACGCTATGGCTGCGTTCTTCGGGGCTAACTCCTCCGGCTCCGCACCCGAGGTGACGGCGGACGTCATCTACGAGGCCGTCAGCGATGGCAAGGACGGCCAAGTTCGGTACTATTCCGGGCCCGACGCCGTCGCGATTCCCCGTGCGCGCCACCTATTAGGTCTGCCTTGGTACTGGGAAGAGTTCCGCGCTGCTAACACCGGCGCCCCTAGCCCTCTCTGGAAGACCCTCATTCCTCAAGGTGGTGATGAGGTCGACATGGTCGTCTAGATGCCCGCATCCGTAGTCAAGCACCGAATGTCGGTCACAATTTCGGATTCACTGGAGAACCCTCTAGAGAGGAGTCACTAGGGAAGGGTCTACCTATGTATTGACCTCTCTGAGTAGGTCCTGGAGTGTTCGAGGGGGCCGGCCGGTCAGGTCCTGGACGGTGGTCTTGGTGTAGTCCTCCGCTCCTGTGGCGATAAGTGAGTCGAGTTGGGCAAAGACCGTCGCCGCCGCCGCCGGGGTCGAGTCCCCAAGGTGGTCGATCAGTCGGCTCGGGGTGAGCGGGCGGTGTGAGACGGTGCGATCGAGAGTTGTGCTCAGGAGAGAGGCGACATCGCTGAAGCTCAAGGTCTCCGGACCCGTGACCACGAGATCTTCTGGCGGTGGTGCACTGGACACCAGGGCGACTGCTGCCACGGCCGCGATGTCGCGAACGTCGACGAATCCGACCTTCCCTTCGCCAGTGGCGGTGGTGATCACGCCGTCCTCCCGGACAGAGTCGGCGTGGCGGTGCTCACCCGTGAAATTCTGCATGAACCAGGTCGGACGCACCACTGACCACTCGATCGCCAGTTCCGGCAATGCGGCGTGCACCTGGCCGATTGCAGGTCCGCCACTGGGCACTATCGAGGCACCGAGTAACACCACGCGGCGAACACCGTGCTCTCGCGCGAGCTTCAGGAACGGGATCATCACCGTTTGCGGTTCAGGGTCAAGCGGTGGCGGAACGAGGTACATCGCGTCGACGTCCTCCAGCGCGCGATCGTGCGTCGAAGGGTCGTACCAGTCGAATGTCACGGCTGCGGTGTCTGCGGGCGAGGTCGCGCGTCGATGCGCGGCCACCACGTTTTCCCCACGGCGCAATAGCTCGCTGACGAGTGGTGCACCGGTGTTGCCGGTGGCGCCGGTAATGAGATAGCGGCTCATGCGTCGCCGCCGAGGTCTGCGCCGACGAGCGGGTTCCAGTAGTCGCGGTAGCGGGTGACTTTGCCGTCTGAGGTCCACAGGATGATGACATAGTCCTGGTCGTACGCTGCGCCAGTTGCCTTCACGGTGGCCGAGATGCTCATCTCGATGACGACGGTGGACTGATCGGTGGTCTCGTGGACTGTCAGGTGTGGTGCCCGGTCGACCGATAGGGTCTCGGGCAGGTCCTGGATGTAGCTCGCGAGTGCCTCTTTGCCGACAAGCCTCTTTGGCCGGTCTTTGGGTGCGAAGGGGAACTCGAAGACGACATCGTCGGTGAAGGTGTCGAGCCAGCCCTGAACGTCGCCTCCCCAGAGGTGTTCGAGTCCGGTGCGGAAGAGCTGTTCGGGGGTGGCTGGTGCGTGGGGCACGGCATCTCCTATAATCGGTCCAGCGGTCCGATTGAGTGTAGCGGACCATTGGTCCGTTTATCAAGGAGGTTCTGATGGTGCGCCAGAGCAGGGCGGACGCCCGGCGGAATCAGCAGACGATTCTGCGGATCGCCGATGAGATCTTCCAGGGTTCAGCCGATGGTCCTGCGGTCTCCATGAACGAGATCGCTGATGCGGCGGGCGTGGGGAAAGCGACGCTGTTTCGGAACTTCGGGGATCGGGCCGGACTGCTGCGCAGCGTGCTGAGGGCGCGCACCGATGGCATCGCCAGCGCAGTTCGGTCCGGACCGCCGCCACTCGGTCCCGGGTCGACCCCCGACGCTCGAGTGCGCGCTGTCGTTGAGGGGCTCGTGCGGTTGAAGCTCGACAACCTCGAACTGGTGCGAGCGATAGAGGACACGCGCCAAGTGGCCGGTGCCCCGACCATCTTCGAATCCGATGACTATCGCTGGATCCATGAGGTTCTCGCTGGCGAGCTCGCCCGTCTGGGCGACGCGGTCCAACCCCGGCTGGGTGCGCACGCGATCCTGGCTCTGACCCGTGCCGATCTTCTCGCATGCCAAGTCGTCCAAGAGAAGTTGCCCGCAGAGCAGGTGATTGACGGCATCCTGCGTGTCATCGACTCCCTGATCGTAGGCGTCGCCGAGGACTCCTCAGTCAGCGGAGGAAGCCGCTCGGGGCAATGACCTAATAGCACTTCGCCACGGCCAAGACCGAACGCAAAACCCCGGTCGTTGAATGCGATCATCTCTGTGACGAACGCACTAAGCTGCTCCAAGCTCACTACGCCGGGGCTGTACCACTGGGCCTACTCAGGACCGAGCAGGACCGGATGGCCCTCCAGATGGAAAGGGGCTGATGCAGGAGCAGGTGACAGTTCGTTCTTAGGCCGCCAGGGCGACTGCCTGCTCCACTAGGCGTGCTTCGAACTTTACCGGGGTCATCTTCCCCAGCTCCTGCTGCTTCCTCCTTCGGTGGTAGGTCTTCTCGATCCAGGTGAGGATCTTCATCCGCAGCTGTTGGCGGGTCGCCCAAACCTCACGGTCAAGGACGTTGTTCTGCAGCAGGGAGTAGAAGGACTCCATCGCCGCGTTATCACCAGCAGCTCCGACCTGGCCCATCGAGCCGATCAGCCCGTGGTGCTCCAGCACCCGGGTGACTTTCTTCGCTCGAAATTGCGACCCACGGTCTGAGTGAAGAATGCATCCGGCCACGTTGGCGGCCCCGCGGCGGGCCACAGCGTTATTGATCGCCCGCACTGCCCGTGAGGACTTCATCCTCGAGTCGATCGCGTAGCCGACGATCCTACGGGAGCAGACATCCTTGATCGCGCACAGATACAGCTTGCCCTCAGCGGTGTGATGCTCGGTGATATTGGTCAGCCAGACCTGATTCGGAGCATCAGCCCGGACGTTCCGCTGCACCCGGTCGTCATGGACCGGCGGGCCGGGGCGGGTGCCTTTGCCCCGACGCTTGCGGCTGATCACCGAAGCCACCCCTTGGGTGTTGCACAGCCGCCACGCGGTGCGCACCGCCATCGGGTAGCCGGCGTCCTCGGCCTCATCGGCGAGGTAGCGGTACCCGAACTCCGGATCCTCCCGGTGAGCTTCGATCAGCGCGTTGAGCCGGTGGGCTTCTTCCCATTCGGCGTCAGTGATGGGGTTGGCCAGCCATCGGTAGTAGGGCTGGCGGGCGATCTTCAATACCCGGCACGTCACCGCCACAGGAACACCTTCGATGGCGGCGAGATCGCCTACGAGCGGGTAGAGCCTTTTGACGGCAGATTCGCCTGCGATAAGTACGCTGCGGCCCGGCGCAGCACCAGGTTCTGCTGCTCTAGCAGTCGGTTACGCCGACGCAGCTCACGCAGCTCGTCCTTCTGATCCGTGGTGCGGCCCTCGCGCTCACCAGCATCCGTGGCGTCCTGACGCATCCAGTTCGTCAGGGTCGCGTAGCTGATCCCGAAATCAGCTGCGATCTGCTTCAGACTCACACCGGCCTCGCGGTTCTTCGCGACCGCGACAACATCTTCCCGGAACTCCTCCGGGTACTTTCCTGCCGTAGGGACATCCTCTCCTGCCCAGCACTCACGGCGCTAAACATCAGATGTCACCTGTTCCTGCATCAGCCCCGCTGGCACCACCACGTGACCCTGGTCAGCGCAGCCCACCTGTTCATCACCATCCAACGCCTGGCAGCCGACCCAAAAGCCCCAGGGGCAGCCTAAGCTTCTGCCAGCTGCTGATCGAGCTCCAAGCAGCAATCATCCGAATGCTCAGCTGCTGCCCCTACTGCCAACGCGCCGGACCCACCTAACAAAGTACTACTAGGACGGACAGCCCACGAGACGTTAGCCTGGAGGCACTCCCGCAGCGGAGGAGGGCCCGTGGGCGAAGTAGTGATGTACGCGTCGGTCTCGGTAGATGGCTTCATCGCGGACGCGAATGATCAGCCCGGGCCGCTGTTCGACTGGTTGCTCAGCGGTGACGTGCCGTTGGACGAGAGCGGCGTCTTGAAGGTGTCGCAGACGTCCTACGACTACGTCCGGCCGTACTGGGACCAGATCGGGGCGACGATCGTCGGTCGCCACGTCTTCGACATGACGAATGGCTGGGACGGAACACCTCCCGGTGTTCCCCATGTCGTCGTCGTGACCCACCGAGGCAGGCCCGAGGGGTGGTATCCCGAGGCGCCGTTCTCATTCGTCGACGGCCAGGTGCTCACCGCAGGACTGGTCGACGAGGTGCGCATGGACGTCGCACCTGTCGTGTTCGGGTCCGGCAAGCGCTACTTCGGGCCCGTGGACGCACAGCACCTGCTGGAGGATCCTGAGGTGGTGGTTCAGGGCGACGGGGTGCTTCACCTGCGCTATCGGGTGCGTCGTCGAGCGATCTGAGCAGGTACCCGACGAAGTGGACTGCGGACGGTGACACCAGATCAGGCCTCTGGGCCCGTCCGCGAAGGTCGGGTCTTCCGCGCGTCAGCGGCCCGCCCTAGGGTGGCGGTCATGGACACTTCTGACGCAGAGCGCCTCCCCGCAGACCACTCATCCGCCGCCGAGACGCCGAGCTCATCGCTGGCCCGCTCGGGGCCCGACGTCGGGGCCCCGAAGGCCGCCGCCGTCGACGCCTATGTGGAGCAGGCCGTGGTCCGCCCTGGGCCCGAGTTCGCCGCGGTCCAGCGCCGGGCGGAGGAGGGCGGGCTGCCGGCCATCGAGATCTCCGCGGCCCAGGGCAAGCATCTGGAGCTGATGGTGCGGATCTCCGGGGCCCGGCAGGTGCTCGAGGTCGGCACGCTGGCCGGCTTCTCCACGTTGTGGATGGCCCGCGCCCTCGACGACGGCGGCGGCATCGTCACCTGTGAGGTCGAGCCCCACCACGCCACCGTCGCCCGGGCGAACCTGGACGCGGCCGGCGTGGGGGAGAAGGTGGACATCCGTCTGGGCTCCGCGGAGCAGACCCTGCAGTCCCTGGTGGAGGAGGTCCGCACTGGGACGCGCGAGCCCTTCGACCTGGTGTTCCTCGACGCCGACAAGGCCGGCAACCCGCGCTACCTGGAGCTGGTGATGGAGATGGTCCGGCCGGGCACCGTGATCATCGGGGACAATGTGGTCCGCGACGGCGGGGTGCTCGAGGCGGACTCCGACGACCCAGACATCCAGGGCATCCGGCGATTCCTCACCATGCAGGGCGAAGATCCGCGGCTCGAGGCCACAGCCGTGCAGACCGTCGGAGCGAAGAGCTGGGACGGGTTCAGCCTGGCGGTGGTCACCCGAGGCTGAAGCTCAGGACTCCGTCACCGGCGGCCCCACCGGGATGTCAGGCTGCAGGTACACGTTGCCGCCGGAGGCCGTGAACTCCCGGCTCTTGGCAGCCATGCCCTCGGCGACGATGCCCCGCTGATCCTCCGCCGAGCCGAACTCGTCACGGATGTCCTGGGAGATCCGCATGGAGCAGAACTTCGGCCCGCACATCGAGCAGAAGTGCGCAGTCTTCGCCGGCTCGGCGGGCAGGGTCTCGTCATGGAAGGCCTGCGCGGTCTCCGGGTCCAGGGAGAGGGCGAACTGGTCCTTCCAGCGGAACTCGAACCGGGCCTTCGAGAGCGCATCATCACGGTTCTGGGCCGCCGGGTGCCCCTTGGCGAGGTCGGCGGCATGGGCGGCGATCTTATAGGTGATCACTCCGGCCCGGACGTCCTCGCGATTCGGCAGGCCCAGATGCTCTTTGGGCGTGACATAGCAGAGCATCGCCGTGCCGTAGCGGGCGATCTCCGTGGCGCCGATCGCGCTGGTGATGTGGTCGTACCCCGGTGCGATGTCGGTGACCAGCGGTCCCAGCGTGTAGAACGGGGCCCCGTGGCAGCGCTCCTGCTGACGCTCCACGTTCTCGCGCACCAGATGCAGCGGGATGTGGCCTGGACCCTCGACCATCACCTGCACATCGTGACCCCAGGCGCGCCCGGTCAGCTCCGCCAGGGTGTCCAGCTCGGCGAACTGTGCCTCGTCGTTCGCGTCGGCGATGGACCCGGGGCGCAGCCCGTCGCCCAAAGAGAAGGCGACGTCGTAGGCGGCGAAGATCTCGCAGAGCTCGTCGTAATGGGTGTAGAGGAAGTTCTCCCGGTGATGTGCCAAGCACCAGCCGGCCATGATCGAGCCGCCCCGGGAGACCATCCCGGTGACGCGCTCCGCGGTCAGCGGCACATGACGCAGCAGCACGCCGGCGTGGACGGTCATGTAGTCCACACCCTGCTCGCACTGCTCGATCACCGTGTCCCGGAAGACCTCCCAGCTCAGGGCGGAGACGTCGCCATGGACCTTCTCCAGAGCCTGATAGATGGGCACCGTGCCGATCGGCACCGGAGCGTTCCGCAGGATCCACTCCCGGGTGGTGTGGATGTCATCACCGGTGGAGAGATCCATGACGGTGTCGGCGCCCCACCGGTTGGCCCACCGCAGCTTGTCCACCTCCTCGGAGATCGAGCTGGTGACCGCCGAGTTGCCGATGTTGGCGTTGATCTTCACCAGGAACTCCCGGCCGATGACCATCGGCTCGGACTCGGGGTGGTTGATGTTGGCCGGGATGATGGCCCGGCCGGCGGCCACCTCGCGGCGGACCATCTCCGGCTCGCAGCCCTCGCGCAGCGCGGCGAAGCGCATCTCCTCGGTGATGATGCCGCGGCGGGCATAGTGCATCTGGGAGACCCTGCGCCCCTCGGCGGCTCTCCGCGGGGCGGGACGTCGGCCCCGCCACTCCTCGCTCGCCCCACCGCGGCGGACGGCCGAGCGGCCGTCGTCGCTGAGACGGCGGCCCCGGCCTTCGTACGTGACGGTGTCACCGCGCGCCGTGATCCATGGGTCACGGAACGGCGGCAGGCCCTCGAGGGGGTCGCCCCCGGGACCTGCGGTCCGGTAGACGTCCACAGGCTCGTGGACGGAGCCGTCCGGGGCATCATGGAGGTGAACCCGGGTCACGGGGACCTCCATGCCCTCGCTGTCGCTGACGCTCGCCCGTTCGTGGGCAGGGTGGACCTCCATGGTGGGGGAGGTGGAGACAGAGGTGTGCTGAGAGAAATCGCTCATGATGAGCCCTCACTTCCTACGCCGGCATGACCCGGTCAGGTTCGACGGTCCAGGCGTGCATCGCCTGATCTCAGCCCCTGCAGGGGCACCCGTGTGGACTCGTCGAGCGTAGCCCACTGCACGGCGCGGACGTCGGCATATGACGCGTGACCTGGGAGGACGGGAGCGCGTCGGGTGTCGGTCGTGCATCGCGTCACGTGTCCCGGGTGCATCCCGTGGCCGCGAATCACGGGATCTGGAGGTGCTCGTCGGCGCGCCCCGGGCAGATGCCGTCAGACGTGGCCACTCGAGAAGTGTGGGGTGCGGAGAAACGTTGACGCCGGGAGAGGAAACGGCACCGCAGACGCGACGAGGCCCCCGGCCAGATGACCGGGGGCCTCGTGCTGTGGGCGGAGGATGGGGGATTTGAACCCCCGAGGGCGTGAACCCAACACGCGTTCCAAGCGTGCGCCATAGGCCGCTAGGCGAATCCTCCTTCAGCGCTCGATCTGCGGGTGCGAACACCCGGCGTCGCGAGAGCAGACTCCATGCTAGCGGAGAACAGCAGGAAAATGCACATCGTGCCCGGATCTGGGTTCCGGCGGGTGCTCAGCTGGCGTGTGTGGAGCCCTGCGGGCTACCATGGTTGCCGGCCCCACGTGTGGTGTCATCCTGCTGAACTCCCCCAGGACCGGAAGGTAGCAAGGGTAGGCGGGCTCTGGCAGGTGCACGTGGGGCCTCCTCATGCCTCCGGGCGGAACCACGAACTCCCCCTCCGGGATGACGACGACGCCGTGCTTCCTCCCTACCGTGGAGCACATGACTGATCCCACGCCTCGACGCACACCGTCTCCGCTGCTCCAGATCTGCCGTGGTCCCATCGGCCAGGGCCTGGCGAGTGGCGCCGTCGCACTCATCCCCGTCCGCCGCTACCCGCGCTGGCTGCGGGAGACCATCGTCTGGGCCCCCTCGATCACGATGGCGGGGATGTTCCTCTGTCCCGAGCAGGCGCAGCGGATCGCCCGGCAGATCGGGCTGGAGGGCGACGAGCGAGCCGAGCCCCCTCGATCCGAGGCCGACGGCGAGGCCGAGGCCGAATGCGAGTCCCCGCTGGCCGTCCGTCTGGCTGCCGCCGGATTCTTCGGAGGTGCCGCCTACGCCGTGATGCGCACGGGCCTCTGGGCAGACACGGCACTGGAGTCAGGGCTGCGCCGGCTCCGTGTCCCCGCACCGCGGGTAGTACTGGCACTGGCCGGAGGTGTCGTCACCTGGAGGATCGCTGAGATGGAGCGCCGACAGGCGGACGGGCAGGGCACCCCCGGCTGACGCGCGCGGGACCTCCGGACTTCCTGGACAATGGGGCAGGCGCATCCTGTGACCCGGGACGCACTGACCTCTTCAATCCGGCGGACGCCCACAAGGCGGACCGCCATGACCGGAAGGCTGACCACGTGTCCGAGAACCCCACCCCTGAGGCTCCGGCTTCGTCTCCGAGCCCGAGCACGCCGGGCTACACGATCGGCGACTACCTGCTCGACCGGCTCGCCGAACTGGGCCTGACCGAGCTCTTCGGCGTCCCCGGTGACTTCAACCTGCATTTCCTGGACCACGTGGTCGCCCACCGGGACATCCGATGGGTCGGCTCCGCCAATGAGCTCAATGCCGGCTACACCGCCGACGGTTACGCGCGCATCCGCGGGATCGGTGCCTTCCTGACCACCTATGGCGTCGGTGAGCTCTCCGCGATCAACGCCCTGGCCGGCTCCTACGCGGAGTCAGTGCCGGTGGTGCAGATCGTCGGCGCCCCGCCGAAGGAGACGCAGGCGTCCGGACGCAAGATCCATCACTCGCTGGGCGACGGCGACTTCAAACACTTCCTGCGCATGGCCGAGGAGGTCACCTGCGCCCACGCCGATCTCGATGCCGCCACCGCCACCTGGGAGATCGACCGGGTCCTGCGCGACGTCGTCTTCCGCCGTCGCCCCGGCTATCTGATGCTGGCCGCCGACGTCGCCGCGGTCCCCGCCTTCCCTCCGTCGGAGCCGCTGACCACCGACCTGCCGGTGACCACCCCCGGTGCGGAGGCCGCCTTCGAGGAGGCGCTGCGCCGCTTCCTGCCCGGCCGGCGCACCGCCGTGCTGGCGGATCTGCTGGTCCACCGGCTCGGTGCCACCGAGGAGCTCGCCTCCTTCCTCGCCGACTCGAACCTGCCCTTCGCGACTCTGGCCTGGGGTAAGACCCTGGTGGACGAGTCCGATGAGAACTTCGTCGGCATCTACTCCGGGGCGGCCTCGCAGCAGCGGGTCAGGGACGTCATCGAAGGTGCGGACGCACTGATCACTCTCGGAGTCGAGTACACGGACAACACCACCGCCGGATTCTCCATGGATCTGGACCCCGCTCGGCTCATCGACGTCTCCCGCTTCGGAGCACGCATCGGCGACGAGGTCTTCACCCCGATCTCCCTGGAGCGGGCGCTGGCTGTGGTGCACCGGGTGGTGGTCGACCTCGACGACGTCGTCCCCATGCCTGCCGCCCAGGCGCCCGAGCCGGAGGCTCCACGCCACCCGACCGAGGGCCCGCTCACCCAGAACGGAATGTGGGAGATCCTGGCCTCCCAGCTGGAGTCGGAGAACATCGTGGCCGCCGACCAGGGCACCAGCTACTTCGGCATGGCCACCCACCGGTTCCCGGCCCGATCCACCTTCATCGGCCAGCCCATGTGGGGCTCCATCGGCTACACGCTGCCGGCCATCCTCGGGGCAGGCCTGGCCGACCGCAGCCGCCGGCCCATGCTCCTGATCGGCGACGGCTCCGCCCAGCTGACCATCCAGGAGATGGGAGTGATCATCCGCGAGAAGCTGCCCGCCGTCATCGTGCTGGTCAACAACGACGGCTACACCGTCGAGCGCGCCATCCACGGCCCCGACGAGATCTACAACGACATCGCCCCCTGGCGGTGGGAGCTGGTGCCGCAGCTCTTCGGCGCCACGGAGGAGGGCCACCTCTTCCGCCGGGCCACCACCGAGGCCGAGCTGCTGCAGGCCTGCCAGGATGCCATGGAGAACCGCGAGAAGCTGGTGTTCATCGAGGCCGTGACCCACCGCGATGACATTCCGCAGCTGTTGGAAGATGTGGCCAACGCGTTGAAGCGCTGACTCTGGCCTGCTGTGATGCCCGGTCCGGGTGCAGTTTTCTGCACCTGGGTCGGGCAGTTGGATGGCTCGCGGACTCATTCCAGGCGGCATAGGCTCGAAAGCGATGACCACGACACCCCAGCTCCAGGCCAGCACGACGCCCGACGACGGCGTCCGGCTCAGCCTGCGGGCGCGTCTGGAGCGGATGGTCACGGAACTGATCTCGGTGATCATGGGGTGGGCGGTGTGGATGCTGCCGATGGCGGCGTTCCTGCTGCTGTGGCGGTTCCTGACCTTCAGCCCCGGAGCTGCCGGCCCCGGCTTCCTGGGCGGCATCGATTCGTGGCCCCTGGCAGCTCGCCTGGCGGCCGTCTGCGTCACGACGGTGGTGGTCCTCCCCGCCGCCGCTCGGATCGCGGACCAGCTGCAGTTCTCTCGGGCAACCCACCTGCTGGGAGAGACGCTGAACCCGCCGCCCACCCCGGAGGGGAAGCCCTGGTGGCGTTGTCTGGTCCTCGCCAAGGACCGGACCAAGCCGGGCATGCTCGGCCGGTCCCTGGGCGGTGCCCTGGCCTCCAGCCTGCTCGCCGCGGGAGCGGTGCTGTGCACCGTCACCGCCGCTGTGCTGCTGATGCTGCTCCTGACCAGCGATGCGGCCTTCCGGAACTCCACACTCTTCGACAGCAGCACGCGGCTGCTCCTGACGGTGCCCGCTGTGGCCACGTTGATCGCCTCTCCGTGGATCATTCACGGCCTGAGCGAGCTCGATCGACGCCTGCTGCGCACCTTCTACGGCACGGATGAGGCCGCCCAGCTCCAGGCCCGCATCCGGCAGGCCGATCAGGCCCGCTCCGACGCGGTGGATACAGCCGACGCCGAGCGACGCCGGATCGAACGTGATCTCCACGACGGCGCCCAGCAGCGGCTCACCGCGCTCGCCGTGGACCTGGGCCTCTCCCGACGCATGCACGCCCAGGACCCCGAGGAGCTGCGCGAGACGCTCGTCCGCGCCCAGGGCGAGGTGACGTCGGCTCTGCAGGAGATCCGGGATCTGGTGCGCGGGCTGCACCCGGCGGTGCTGGAGGACCGCGGGCTCGACGCCGCCGTCTCCGCGCTGGCCGATCGCGCGCCGTTCCCGGTAACGGTTCACATCGACGTCGACCCCCGCCCGGCCGTCAGCATCGAGGCCGTGGCGTACTTCGTGGTCGCCGAAGCACTGAACAACGCCATGCGCCATGCCGGTCCGAGGCGTGCCGAGGTCACGATCCTCCGCGACGGGGGCGAGCTGCGGGTCACGGTCGGGGACGACGGCGTCGGCGGTGCGGACACGGGGGCCGGAACCGGGCTGAGCGGTCTGCGCCGCCGGGTCAACGCCGTCAACGGATGGCTGGAGATCCACAGCCCTGACGGTGGGGGCACCACGGTGACGGCGGTGCTCCCATGCGAGTGATCATCGCGGAGGACTCCGTGCTGCTGCGTGAAGGTCTGGTGCGCCTGCTGGCCCACGACGGGATCGACGTCGTCGCCTCCGTCGGAGACGCCCAAGCCCTGCTGGAAGCCGTCGCCGCGCATCGGCCCGATCTGGTGATCGTGGATGTGCGCATGCCGCCCACCCACACCGATGAAGGCATCCGGGCCGCTCTGCAGCTGCGCCGGGAGGACCCCGCTCTGGCGGTGGTGGTGCTGTCCCAGTACGTGGAGGAGCGCTATGCGGTGGATCTGCTCACCGGGGAGACCCGCGGCGTCGCCTACCTGCTGAAGGACCGGGTGGCCGACGTCGATGAGTTCCTGCGGACGGTGCACACCGTGGCCGACGGCGGCACGATCCTGGACCCGGAGGTCGTCTCCCAGCTGCTGACCCGCCGGGCCGGGCGCGACGGGATCGACCTGCTGACCCGCCGTGAACGGGAGGTGCTCGGACTCATGGCCGAGGGGCGCTCCAACGCTGGGATCGCCGCGGCGCTGCACCTGAGCGACTCGGCGGTGTCCAAGCACATCAACGCCATCTTCTCCACGTTGGACATCCCTCCGGCGAGCACCGACAACCGACGGGTCCTGGCCGTGCTGACGTACCTGTCCTCCGGCCCGGAGAGGGGGCACTCATGAGCTCGACGACCGACCGGCCATGGCCCCGGAGGCTGTGGGGCGGCATCGGTGCGGTCCTCACCGCTGTGGTGCTGGCCGCCTGTGTGCACCCGTCTCTGGTGGGGATCCTGCAGATGACCTGGTTGGCCGACGGCCGCGAGTCGGAGCAGGTCCAGCGCACACTCGGTGATCCGCAGGACACGATCTGGTACTCCGGCGAGGCGCTGCAGATGACGTTCTCCGGGGAGGACCGTGACGGCATGGAGCTGACCGAGAACCTCCACCGGACCCCCGGAGCCCCCTTCACCGAGGTCACCCAGCTCGACGGCGCCACGGCCGTGACCACCCGCTGCGCCCCGGACTGCGGGACCCTGGTCGATCAGGAGCTGCAGGTCCCGCGCGAGACGGACCTGAGTGTGGTCTCTGCCGAGGGCATGTACTACACGGTCCAGCATCTGGAGGGCGACCTGGACCTGTGGCTGACTGGAGGAGACCTCGCCGAGGTCACCTTGGTGGGCGAGCCCGACTACGTGGCCGGCCACGTCATGCTGTTCGGGATCCAGGGAGACGTCGAGGTCCGGACTCTCCAGTCCGGGGTGTACGCCGAAGGACTGGGCGGCCAGGACGTCGCTGTGCAGACGGGCGCCGGATCAGTGGACCTGACCCACACCTCCGTGCCCGAGGACCTGGAGGTCAGCACCGGCCGCGGCGACATCAGCATCACCCTGCCGGCCCAGGAGGATCCGTGGCGGTGCACGGTGGAGACCGAGGCGTCGGGGGAGGTCGACGTCGACCTCGGAGAGGGCACAGACGACCGGGAGGATGACGCCGAGGCGCCCTGCCGGATCGCCCTGCGCACCGGGGACGGCGACATCACCGTGTCCAGTGCGCGGCCCCAGCCGTGGCAGCAGGATTGAACACGGCCCACAGAGTCGGTTCGTGACCCCGTCCCACCGTGCGAGGGTCGATGACGGCGGGCCGGCCGCCGAGGATGTCTCCCCAGTGGCCGGCCCGCCGTGGCCGTGGTGTCACCGACTCGGCGTCACACGCTGGCCGGGACCTTCGCCGCCAGCTCAGCGCGCACGACGGCGGTGGCGTTGACCAGATGACGGAGCGAGGCCTCGGTCTCCTCCCAGCCGCGGGTCTTCAGCCCGCAGTCCGGGTTGGACCACACGCGCTGGGTCCCGAGCACCTCGGCCGCCAGCCGCAGCCGGTCGATCAGCTCGTCGACGCCGGGCACCCGGGGGGAGTGGATGTCCCACACCCCGGGGCCGATCCCGCGGGAGAAGCCGTGCTCGGAGAGCGCGGAGACCACCTCGAAGCCGGAGCGTGAGGCCTCCAGGGTGGTGACGTCGGCGTCCAGGGCGTCGATCGCGTCGATGACGGTCTCGAACTCCGAGTAGCACAGGTGGGTGTGCAGCTGAGTGGCGGCGTTGGCCCCGGAGGTGGAGAGCCGGAAGGACTCCACCGACCAGCGGAGGTAGTCCGGACGCTCGGCCACCTGCAGGGGGAGCAGCTCGCGCAGCGCGGGCTCGTCCACCTGGATGATCTTCACCCCGGCGGCCTGCAGATCCTGCACCTCATCACGCAGCGCCAGGGCGATCTGATCGGCAGTGTCGGCCAGCGGCTGGTCATCACGCACGAAGGACCACGCCAGGATCGTCACCGGGCCGGTGAGCATCCCCTTGACGGGCTTCTTCGTCAGCGAGGCCGCATACCGGATCCAGTCCACCGTGATCGGCGCCGGACGGTGCACGTCGCCGAAGAGGATCGGGGGACGCAGGCACCGGGAGCCATAGGACTGCACCCAGCCGTGGGCGGTGGTGATGAACCCCTCCAGGTTCTCCGCGAAGTACTGGACCATGTCGTTGCGCTCGGCCTCGCCGTGGACCAGCACGTCCAGCCCGAGGTCCTCCTGCCGGCGGACGCAGTCGGCGATCTGCTCGCGGATGGCCTCCTCGTAGCCCTGCTGGTCCAGCGAGCCGCGGCGGTGCGCGGCACGGATCCGCCGGATCTCGCCGGTCTGCGGAAAGGACCCGATGGTGGTGGTCGGCAGCGGCGGCAGGCCCAGTCCGGTCTCCTGGGCGGCCCGCCGATGCTCCGCCTCGGCGCGACGCCGGTCCTGAGGCTCCACAGCGGTCAGTCGGCTGCGGACGGACTCCACGTGCACCTGCGGGTGCTGCTCCCGCAGACGGCGCCGAGCGGCGTCGTCGGCGCGCAGGCCCTCCAACGCGTCGGCGCCTCCGGTGAGGTGACCTGCCAGGGCCAGCACCTCGCCGACCTTCTGGTCCGCGAAGGCCAGCCAGCCGGCTACCTGCGGGTCCAGCTGGGTCTCTCGGGCGGCGTCGTGGGGCACGTGCTGCAGGGACGTGGAGCTGCTGACCGTGAGCGGACCCTGGTGACGTTCCCCCAGGGTGTCCAGCAGCGCGGCGGCGCGGGAGACATCCGTGCGCCAGACGTTGAGGCCACCGACGACGCCGGCCGCGAGGGTCGTGCCGGCCAGCGGCCGCAGCGCCTCTGCGGAGGGGAGTGCGCCGCGCTCCAGATCGATGCCGACAGCCTCCACGGCAGTTCCGCCCAGGGCGGCCAGGGCGTCGTCGCCTGCGGTGCCGTAGCTGACGGGCACGAACAGCGCGGGCCGCTCGGTCAGCCTCCCCAGCTGCTCGTAGGCACTGCTGATCCCGGCGATGACCTGCTCCCGGGGGATGTCCCAGCCGTCGGAGGACAGCACCGGCTCCTCCAGCTGGATCCAGGCGGCTCCGGCCTCGTGCAGGGCGCCCAGCAGGGCCGCGTAGGCGCCGACCAGCTCCTCGAGCCGGTCGAAGCGAGCGGCCTGGGAGGTCTCAGCGGCGGCGCCGACGGACTTGGCCAGCACCAGGAAGCTGACCGGGCCGAGCAGGGTGGGGCGGGGCAGGGGTGCCGCGCCCACAGTGCGCTCCGACTGCTCGGCGAGCGCGCGGAACGCCCGGAACCGGTCGGCGAGGGCCGTGGCCTGCGGAGCGAAGGCGACGTCGGCCTCGATCTCCGGGACGTAGTAGTGGTAGTTGGTGTCGAACCACTTGGTCAGCTCCAGCGGCTCCACCTCGGAGGTCCCGCGGGCCAGCGCCGAGATCAGCGTCAGACCCTCCGGGGCGTCAGGGGCGACGGCGGCGAATCCGGCGTCGCGGAACCGGCGGGGGACCAGACCCAGCAGGACCGAGGCGTCGAGGACCTGATCGATGACGGCGCCGTCGGCGGGGACCGCGGAGTCCTCCTCCAGGCCCAGACCCACCAGATGGTCCAGGGTGCGGCGGCGGTGGGAGCTGATCGCCTCGATCAGTGCGGCGACGTCCCCGCCGCCCCAGTGGGCCTCCAAGGCCTTCTTGATCTCACGGTCGGGACCGATGCGCGGATAGCCGAGCACGGTGGGGGGCAGTGCGTGGGTGGGCGGTGCGGTGGTCATGGTGACTCCTTGTCGATGTGTCAGGGCAGGTCGTGCCTGGGCGGGATGTGAGGAGGGGATGTCAGGACGGACGCCCGACGGGGTGGCTGGGCAGCGCTGCGCGTACTGGGGAGAGCGTGGCCCCGGCGTCGCGGAGCCGGCGTGCGGCCGGGTCTTCTCCGGCCGGAGGTGCTGCGGGGCCTCGGTCAGCCGGCGTCGAAGATGTTGCGCTGTCGGCGGGCGGCGTCGCGGATCCTGAGATGGTCCAGGATCGCCAGCGCCGGGGGGTGCTGGTTGAAGGTGAACAGGTGCAGCCCGGGGCAGCCGAGCTCCAGCACCGTGTCGATCAGGTTCAGCGTGGCGGCGACCCCGCGACGGCGCCGTTCGGCCGCGTCGTCGACGTCCAGGTAGTCCACCAGGTGCCGGGGCACCGGGACCCCGGTGATCTCCTCCAGTCGGCGCAGACGCCTGGGGCTGGTCAGCGGGGCGATGCCGGCGACGATCGGCAGGTGGATGCCCTGGGATCGGGCTGAGTCCACCAGCTGCGCGTAGTCCTCCGGATCGTAGAAGACCTGGGTGACGGCGTAGTCTGCGCCGGCCTCCTGCTTCTCCCAGAGGGCGTGGAGGTCGGCGGCATGATCCCGATCCGTGCCGGAGGGCGGATACGCGGCCACTGAGACCGAGACCGGCCGAGCTCCGGGCCCCTCAGGCGGGGACAGCCGCTCCTGCTCGACCTCGCGGACCAGCTCGACGACCTCCGCGGCACGGTTCAGGCCTCCGGGCTGGTGGATCCACTCCTTGCCGCCGTCGGGCGGGTCGCCGCGCAGCGCGAGGATGTCCCGGACTCCCAGGTCCAGCAGCTCGGTGATGGAGCCGCGGAGCTGGGAGGAGGTGCTGCCTGCGCAGATCAGATGCGCCATCACCGGTGAGGGCGTGGTGCGCAGCAGGTGGCGGATGACCTCCACGTTCGCGCCCTCGGGCTGGTTGTGCCCGTGGGTGACGGAGAAGTAGTCCGGGGCGGCCTCGGCCATCAGCTCGATGCTGCGCCAGGGATCCCGACCCGCGGTGGCGGGGCGTGGCGGGAAGACCTCGAAGGAGATCAGCGACCTCCGCCGAGTGCGCTGGACCAGGACGGATGTGGTGTGGGACGGGTCCGACGTCGCAGGCGGCGTCAGACGGACGGCGCCCGGAGAGGGCGTCGAGACAGGCATGGAGAGTCCTCCGTGTTGGCGTTCATCATCGTTCATGAGGCGCCACAGGGAGGCTTCCCCTGCGCCGTGCTTGCCGCTGAAGATAAAGCCATCTCAGTGAAGATGGCCGGTGCGGCCGGATCGTCATCTGGGGCACCCCGTCACGCGGGAAAGGGTTGCCGACCGGCCAAGCCAGAGCTGTTGTGACCGGTTCTCGTGATCCATCTGTGCCTGTGACGTTAGCACGGGGGCGCCGGGTCGGAAACCTGCGACGGGAACAATGACGATATATGAACATATTGAGCACTCGCGGATGAGGTGGCGACGCGGCAACCCCCGCGCGCAGGTGGAGCAGGGGCGGCGAGGCTCTGCTCGCCGCTGCTCAGGGCGATCTGCGGCCAGCCCTCCGTCGCGTCAGCGGCGCCGGATAAGGTGGAGCGCATGCCCGATCGGTATCTGAAGAATGCGATGCGCCGCAACGCACGCAAGACCGTGCGCCGGTCGCTGCGCACCGCTCCCCGCGGCGGGCGTCGGGGCGGAGGGAGTCAGGGCCTCCTGTGGTGGCTGCTGGCCGTGCTCGGGGTCATCCTCATCGGCGCCGTGATCAGCTGGCTCCAGGGGCTCGGTGCGGAGGAGCCGCAGGAGCGCCCGGAGGGTGCCGAGGCCGGCACCCTGGTGCGCGTGATCGACGGCGACACCCTCATCGTGGAGCTCGACGGCCAGGACGAGCGGATCCGGCTCCTCAACATCGACACACCTGAGTCCGTCCACCCCACGGAGCCGGTCGAGTGCTTGGGACCGGAGTCCTCCGCCCACATGGAGACCCTGGTGTCGCCGGGGGACGAGGTCTTCCTGGAGTACGACCAGGAGCGCACCGATCGCTACGATCGGATGCTGGCCGGAGTGTGGGCGGATGAGGTGCTGCTCAACGTGCAGATGGCACGAGCCGGCTATGGCGCGCCGGTGCACTATCCGCCCAATGATCGGTTCCTCGCCGCGGTCGAGCAGGCCTGGGAGCAGGCGGAGGCGGACGGCGTTGGGCTCTTCGCCGCGGACCTGGACTGCGAACCGGCGCTGCCCTGACGCGGGCAGATGCCCTCCCGAAATAGGATGGACCCATGAGCAGCTCCCCGGCGCCGGCGACCCGGCGGCAGAAGATCGCCGTCGCGACAGGCACCATCGGAGTCCTGGGTGCGATCACCGCTGGCAGCTGGCTGATGATCGACGGCACCATCGACGTGGACCTCATCGGCGGCGGTTCGATCCCGGCCGGCGAGGACTGCCCCACCGGCACATTGTCCCCGGTGGTGCCCGAGCGGGTGCCGGTGATCGTGCTCAACTCCACCAATGAGCCCGGACTCGCCGGCGACGTGGCCGAGGAGCTTGCCGACCGCGAGTTCCGAGTGGCCTCCGTGGACAACGACTACTTCGCGGACACCGGTTTCCAAGCCATCATCCGCGCCGGGGAACGGGGTCTGCGGCAGGCCTACACGCTGCAGCAGCACCTTCCGGGAGCGCTGGTCGACCTCGATGATCGTGACGGCTACAGCGTCGACCTCGTGCTGGGCTCGGAGTTCGCCGGACTGACGGACTCCGAGGAGATCGAGATGGAGCCCGGGCGTCTCGACTGCTCCGGCAGTCCCGGCTGAGCCGCGACCTCGACGACGTCCGCCGAGACGCCAGCGGGCCGCCCCGAGGTTCTCGGAGCGGCCCGCTGCGGCGGCGCTGGACGAGTTCCGCGCCGCAGGATGAGGCTCAGGCTTCGGTGTTCTTCCATCGCCGGGCACGGATGAAGGAGCGCACTCCGACGACGATGTAGACGATCAGCAGCACGAAGGTGACGGTGCTGACGATGACCGCGGCAGGCCGCTCGGCGTCGCCGGCGAACAGCGCGCCCAGCTGCATCACGTTCATCGAGGTGCCGATGGCGCCCAGCAACGCCACCACCAGGGCGATGTGGATGCCGATCTTCGCGTTCTTGAAGCCGATCAGGCCGCTGACCAGCAGTACCAGGCCCAGGAAGGCCGGGATCAGAGCGGTCACACTGGCGAAGGACGTGGCGGCGTAGGCGATGATGCCGAGCAGGATGAGGATCCCGCCCAGCCCGACGGTGATGCGGGGCATGAGGCTCCTTGGTGTGAGGTCGGGAGGACGTGCTGTCCTCCATCGAGGGCCGGCCGGAGCGCCCGAAGGGTCCCTCCGGGCGGAGGCTCGGCCGAACGTTCTTCTACACAGTGTAGTAGGCCCACGCTCCAGGAGAAGTCCTGATCAGTCCGGAATCTCCGGGGTGAGCGGGAGCCAGCAGGCGGGGGAGGCGGGATGCGGAGAGCTCAGCCGACCTTGGTCCAGGTTCCGCAGGTCTCGGTGTTGAAGATCAGATGCTCGCGCGCGTCAAGGGTGATCTGCAGCGGCTCACCGAACTCCGGATCCTCCTGGGGTACGACGTCGGACTCCGTCGGTTCCACGCCGCTTCGGATGTCTCCGTAGATGTCCCACCAGCAGAACGACGTCTCCAGGTCCCAGGTCAGCTCGTAGTCGCCGGGCTCGATGTGCCCGCCGACCACGTACATGCCGGTGCCGAACTCGGTGGCCGCAGAATCTGGGTAGGTCTCCTCCAGCGGGAGCCAGTCGCCGCAGTCGACGGAGTCGAAGACGGTGCCATCCTCGAGGACCGCGATGCCGCGCTCCTTGGCGCCGGTGCGGACCACCGTGGGGTCGGAACGGTCGGCATAGATCACATAGAAGCAGGTCGCATCCTCGGAGCCGGAGCCCGGGTCCTGGCGGTAGGCCCCGGGGGCGATGTCCTCGCCGACGATCAGTCCCTCACCGTCGGAGAAGGGGGCCCCGCCTCCCGGCAGCGGATCCTCCACGGCCTCCTTGCGGAGCCGGGCGCCGCCGCCAGGCTCCTCGGCGGGGGCGTCGCCGCTGTGTGCCTGCTCGTGGGCAGCGGTGTCCTGCGGCGAGTGGGAGATACCGGAGCCGTGGACGGTGGTGAGTGCGACGACGAGGACCACCAGCACCAGGGCCCAGTAGCCGATGAGGAGCAGGCCCCACCGGTACTGGGAGACGAAGCTGATGTCAGCGGCGGGTGAGGAAGCAGGTGTGGGGTGGGCAGGTCGGGAGCGGGCGTCGGCGGGCTCCTCCGGTGAGGCGGGCTCCTCCGGTGAGGCGGGCTCCTCGGGCGAGGCAGGTTCTGCAGCCGGCGTTCGCCGGTCCGGCGGCGTCGGGCTCATCGTTTAGTTCTCCCCATCCGCAGGCGGCATCCTCTCTCCTGTGATCGTCCTCCTGTCGGCGTCCAGAGTGCGGCCAGGCCGCCGGCGTGTCCCCAGGGCTGGGCACGCCGCATCCCGCGGCATCACCGGGGCTCGAGCCTCACTGCCCCGTCGAGGCGGATCACCTCGCCGTTGAGCATCGGATTCTCCAGGATCTGCCGCACCAGCAGGGCGTAGTCCTCGGGTCGGCCCAGCCGTGCAGGATGAGGGGTCTTCGTGGCCAGCGCCTCCCGGGCCGCTTCCGGAAGGCCCGCCATCATGGGGGTCTCGAAGAGCCCCGGGGCGATGGTGACGGTTCGGACTTGTGAGGAGGCGAGCTCTCGGGCCACCGGCAGCGTCATCGACGCCACAGCTCCCTTCGAGGCGGCATAGGCCACCTGCCCGATCTGTCCCTCGAAGGCGGCGGCCGAGGCGGTGTTGATCAGCACGCCGCGGTCCTCGCCGTCGAGTTCGTTCTCCCGCATCGCTGCCGCCGCCTGGGCCATGAAGTTCATGGTGCCGCCGACGTTGATGGCGAGCACCTTCATGAAGGTCTCCACCGGAAGAGGACCGCCGCGGCCCACCAGTCTGCCGGGCGTCGCGACGCCGGCGCAGTTGACCAGAATCCTCAGCGGAGCGTGCTCCTGGGCCGTCGCCACGGCGCGTGCCGCCGTCTCCGGGTCGGTGACATCACCGGGGCAGAAATGCGCGCGTCCACCGATGGCGGCCACAGAGTCGGCGCGCGCCCCGCCCTCCGCGGTGCTCTCGTCAGTGTCAGGGAGGTCCACGACGACGACGGCGGCACCGGCGTCGTGCAGTGTCTGGGCGGTCGCACGGCCCAGTCCTGAGGCTCCGCCGGTGACGATCGCGCTGGCGCTGGTCAGATCCATCGATGAGTCCTCTCCTCGGCCGGAAGATGTCCGTGGCACCAGACTACGGCCGTGTGCATGGCGTGCCCATTCGCATGCCTGAATTCGTCCGGGGGCTGGCTGCATGCCTCCATGGCGAGGTCCCTCCGGAGCCCTTCTCGCGCATCTTCGCGCAGCTGAAGCGCTTTGTCCCTCCTCAGTGGCTGCGGCGCCTCCGATCCGTCGCTGATTCCGGTGAATCTTGCGAATCTGCGAAGAAGTGCAGATCTTTTCCCAGATGTCTGTGGTCGGCAGCTGCAAGAGGGGCCAAAACTGGAGAAGTACCAACCACTGGTCACCGATTCGAAGGAGAACACCGTGACTGCCACCGTCAACGCACCCACCGACATCCGCGGAGACTTTGAGGAGCGCGTCGAGCGCATCGAGCAGGACTGGGCCTCGAACCCCCGTTGGGAGAACGTGCGCCGCGACTACACCGCGGACGAGGTGGTCAAGCTCCAGGGCTCGGTCCAGGAGGAGCAGACTCTGGCCAAGCGCGGGTCGCAGAAGCTCTGGGAGCAGCTCACCTCCGAGCACGCCGAGGGCACCTACACGAATTCGCTGGGCGCCCTGACTGGCAATATGGCCGTCCAGCAGGTCAAGGCTGGGCTGCGCGCCATCTACCTCTCCGGCTGGCAGGTCGCCGGTGACGCCAACCTCTCCGGCAACACCTATCCGGACCAGTCGCTCTACCCGGCCAACTCCGTGCCGCACGTGGTCCGTCGCATCAACAACGCCCTGCAGCGCGCCGATCAGATCGAGTACCTCGAGGGCATCCGGACCGTGGAGGACTGGCTGGTGCCGATCATCGCCGACGCCGAGGCCGGCTTCGGGGGACCGCTCAACGCCTACGAGCTCATGAAGTCCATGATCGGTGCGGGGGCCTCCGGCGTGCACTGGGAGGACCAGCTCGCCTCGGAGAAGAAGTGCGGCCACCTCGGCGGAAAGGTGCTGGTCCCCACCGGACAGCACATCCGCACCCTGCAGGCCGCCCGGCTCGCCGCCGACGTCGCCGGCACCCCCTCGGTGATCATCGCTCGCACCGATGCTGAGGCCGCCAGCCTGATCACCTCCGACGTGGACGAGCGCGACGCCGAGTTCCTCACCGGAGAGCGCACCGCGGAGGGCTTCTACAAGGTGCGCAACGGCATCGAGCCCTGCATCGCCCGCGCCAAGGCCTACGCCCCCTACTCGGACCTGATCTGGATGGAGACCGGCACCCCGGACCTGGAGCATGCCAAGCAGTTCGCCGAAGCGGTGAAGGCCGAACACCCGGACCAGATGCTGGCCTACAACTGCTCGCCGTCCTTCAACTGGAGGAAGCATCTCGACGACGCCACCATCGCGAAGTTCCAGCGTGAGCTCGGCGCGATGGGCTTCACCTTCCAGTTCATCACCCTGGCCGGCTTCCACGCCCTGAACTACTCGATGTTCGAGCTGGCCAAGGGCTACAAGGCCGAACAGATGAAGGCCTACGTGGAGCTGCAGGAGAAGGAATTCGCCGCTGAGGGCGAGGGCTACACCGCCACCAAGCACCAGCGCGAGGTCGGCACCGGCTACTTCGACGCCATCTCCACCACGCTCAACCCGGAGTCCTCGACCGTCGCGCTGAAGGGCTCCACCGAAGAAGGACAGTTCCACTGACCCGAGACGGAGCGCGGTGACGGCCTCAATGGGGAGGCCGTCGCCGCTCCCGCCGCAGCACCTCTTGAGGAGACAGCCATGAACACCCCTGAACTCTCGATCACGATCAACGGCATCGCCCTGTCGGCCCCGCGGGTGCCGCGGCAGAAGGAGGTCCTCACGGCCGAGGCCCTCAGCTTCCTGGCCAGGCTCCACGAGGAGTTCGGTGCACGGGCCACGGCTCTGGGAGTGCGGGAGGACGGCGCCGGCGCCGACCTGATCATCGAAGCCTCCTGGCGAGCGCTGATCACCAAGCAGCTCGCCGAGCCGGCCAGCTCCATCGTCCGTCCCCGCTGCCTGGGACGCCGGGAGGGTCGGATGTTCTACCGGGGGGAGGCGCTCTCTGCAGGACTGGTGGACTTCGGGATCCACGTCCACCACAGCGCCCGGCGTCTGCTGGCCGAGGGGCGAGCTCCGTTCGTCGAGCTGCCGTCCTTCGAGCAGGAGGAGGAGGTCGCGCTGTGGCAGGAGATCTTCAGCCGTGCCGAGCAGCTGCTGGAGATCCCGGACGGCACCATCCGTGCCATCCACCTGAATCCGCGGGCCGCCGCTGAGGCGCGGTCCGCCCGGACGGCCGGCACCACCGGGAGCCGGCGGCTCACCGGAGCAGCAGCCTAGGGACCTGCAGCACGCTCCGTGGGGTCGGCACGGCCAGGGCGCCGCACCATGAGGTCTGGTGCGGCGCCCAGGCCGGCCCGGCCGACCGCCGTCTGAGTCTTCGAGGTCGGCTCAGACGGCGGTCGGCCGTATGAGAGAGCGGCGTCGTGCCGGTGCTCAGTGGAAGCTGAACAGGCCCAGCGTCAGGGCCCCGAGCATGACGAGGATCGAGAAGCCCCAGATGATGAAGAAGGAGTACCGCAGGTGCTGTCCCAGGTTCGCCCCCGAGAGGCCCAGCGCCAGCCACAGGGCGGGCGAGAACGGGCTGACGAAGGTGCCGATCACGTTGCCGGCCATCATCGCGTGGGCGACCTCCATGGAACCGATCCCGAACTGCGCCGAGGTGGCGTCCACCAGGGGCAGCACGGAGAAGTAGTACGCGTCGGTGGAGGTCAGCAGGTCCATCGGCACACCCAGGACGCCCATGATGATGTGCAGGTTCGCCCCGGCGCCCTCCGGGATGACCGCCAGGGTGGACAGCGCCACGGACTCGAGCATCTCGGACTCGTTGAGCACTCCCAGGAACACCGCGGCGCCCAGGATCACCGCGCCCATCATGAGCGCGTTCGGCGCGTGGGCGCGGATGCGCTCCATCTGCAGGTTGGAGCCCTTGAAGTTCAGCGGCAGCGCGAGCGCCACACCCAGCATGAACGCCAGCGGCGGGGGCAGGATGTCGGCGAGCATCAGCCCGATGACGCCCAGCGCGAGCACGGCATTGGCCCAGAAGATCGCCGGGTGAGAGTTCATGCGCTCCACGATCTCGGCGCGTGCGTAGTGCTGGCGCTCGGTGAACTCGTCGGCGATCTGTCGCACGTCCACCGCCTCCGGAGAGCCGCCCTCGGTGGCCATCACCCGGCGCCTGATCCGGCGCACCTCACGCAGGCCCAGCAGCCAGGCGATGACCAGCACCAGTACCACGGCGATGATCTGCAGCGGGATCAGCGGACGATACAGCTCGATCGGGTCGATTCCGGTCACGGAGGCGGCACGGCCCAGCGGCCCGCCCCAGGGGATCATGTTCACGATCCCGGCCGAGAGCGCCAGGAGCAGTAGCAGGAGGTATCGGCTCATGTGCAGCGCCTGATACAGCGGCAGCAGGGCGGGGACGGTCAGCAGGAACGTCGTCGCCCCGGCGCCGTCGACGTGGGCCACGATGCCGATCAGCGCGGTGCCGACGGCCACCAGCACGACTCGGCCTCGGGTCAGCAGGATCAGGGACCGCACGATCGGATCGAAGAGCCCTGCGTCCGAGAGGATGCCGAAGAACAGGATCGCGAAGATGAACATCACCACGACGCTCATCACCTGGTTGACTCCGGAGTCGAAGAACTCGACGATGTCACCGACCCCGAAGCCGACCAGGAGCGCTCCGAGGATCGGAGTCACCACCATGGCCACCACGGGGGAGACCTTGTTCCACATCAGCAGGCCGACTGTCACGGCGATGATGCCGAGTCCGCCGACGGTCAAGAGAGTTGAAGGCTCGTCCATGAGCAGCTGTAATCCTTGCGAAGTTCCGTCAGGGTCAGGGGGCAGGCTCGGCAGGCAGGTGTGCGCCGACCGCCACGCACAGAGGTCCTCCGTGCCGTCAGCGGGGCTCCTCTCCGAGGGTGTGAGGAGAGCTGGGACGCCCCGGATCCGTCCGACCGTCCTGCGAGCCGGATCACACCCTAACCGCTGCATCACAGATGTGCACGTCTGCTCTGTAGAATGAGCGCCATGCGGCCCGTGCCCGACACCCCGCGCTCAGCGCGGCCGACGACGACGTCTCCGACCGGTTCAGGGGGCAGGATTCCCGCCGGTCGGGCACATCTGCGCTCCGTGGACCCCGGCGCCGACGGCGAGCCGGGCCTCGACCTCATCGCGCTGGGGCGCCGGGTGCGGCACCTGCGCAAGCAGTCCGGAATGACCCTCGACGTCCTCGCAGAACAGCTGGGCACCGCTCCGAGCCAGCTCTCACTGCTGGAGAACGGCAAGCGGGAGCCGAAGATCTCTCAGCTCAGCCAGCTCGCCGGGGCCTTCGGCGTCACTCTCGACGACCTCTTCGGCGCCGAGCCGCCGTCGCGCCGCGCGGCCCTGGAGATCGAGCTGGAGAAGGCCCAGCGGGGCCCCCTCTATGCTGCGCTGAATCTGCCCACGGTGCGGATCAGCAGCCGGCTGCCCATGGACGTGCTGGAATCCCTGGTGGGGCTGCAGCGCGAGCTGCGTCGTCGTCTCGAGGAGCAGGCGGCCACCCCGGAGGAGGCGCGCCGGGCCAACACCGAGCTGCGCGAGGAGATGCGCGACCGGAACAACTACTACCCCGAGATCGAGGCCGCCGCGCAGCAGCTGCTCGACGCCGTCGGGCATGGTTCCGGTCCGCTGTCCCACCATGTCGCCGCCGACATCGCCGAGCACCTGGGCTTCTCCCTGCGGTTCGTGCCCAATCTGCCTGATTCCACCCGCTCGGTCACCGACCAGCGCAACCGGATCATCTACATGACCCAGGGGCGCTCCCGGGACTGGGACGCCCGCTCGGTGCTCCTGCAGGCCCTGGGACATCATGTGCTGGGCCACACCGAACCGGAGGACTACTCGGACTTCCTGCGTCAGCGGGTCTACACCAACTACTTCGCCGCGTCGCTGCTGATGCCCGAGCGCAGCACGGTCGCGTTCCTCAAAGAGGCCAAGGCGCGCAAGGAGCTGGCCATCGAGGATCTGCGCGACGCGTTCGCGGTCTCCTACGAGTCCGCTGCCCATCGCTTCACCAATCTCGCCACGGAGCACCTGGGTATCACCTGCCACTTCCAGAAGGTCCATGAGTCGGGAATCATCCACAAGGCCTATGAGAATGACGGCGTGAACTTCCCGGCCGATCACTCCGGGGCCATCGAGGGCCAGACCGTCTGCCGGAACTGGACTTCACGGGTGGTCTTCGACGTCGAGGACAAGTTTCGTTCCTTCAACCAGTACACGGACACCTCGGTGGGGACCTTCTGGTGCACGGCACGCACGGAGGGCCATTCCTCGGGCATGTACTCGCTGAGCATCGGGGTGCCCTTCGAGCATGTGAAATGGTTCCGCGGACGTGACACCACCGAGCGCTGCACCTCGCGGTGCCCGGACGACCCGACCTGCTGCCGCCAGCCCCCGCGGGAGCTCGCCGAGGTCTGGGAGGGCAAGGCATGGCCGGCGGCCCGCGCCAACACCCATCTGCTGGCCGCTATGCCGCAGGGGGCGTTCCCCGGGGTGGACACCACCGAGGTCTACGAGTTCCTGGCCCGCCACGAGGCGCGGGACTGAGACGGGCTCAGCTGCGGCGAGGTCTCCGGGATTCGCCCTGCTTGACGCTGAACCGACCGTGCAGCATCCAGTAGAGCACCAGGGTCAGCGCGACGATCACTGCGCAGGCGCCGAACATGATCCGGTAGCTGCCGTGCTCCACCAACGGCCCGAGCACGAGCGGGGAGAGGCCGAAGCCGGTGTCGAGCAGGATGAAGAACGTGGAGATGCCGATGCTGGTCCGGGTGGTGGGCAGCATCGAGGCGATGGTGGCCTGGAACGCCGGCAGCAGCGCACCGAAGCCCAGTCCCGCCAGCACCCCGGCGATCAGGATCGTGGCCTGGTTCGGTGACCAGGCCAGCAGGCCCAGGGCGACGGCGTAGAGCACGATCGTGGGATAGACCACCACGTTGTCTCCGAACCGGTCCTGGATCTTGCCGGCGAAGAGACGCGTCACCAGCACTGCCACCGCGTAGATCACGAAGAACATCGAGGCGGCAGTGATCATCCCCTCGCTGCGGGCGAAGCCGTTGAGGAAAGTCATGATCGAGGCGAAGCTGAAGCCCAGCAGCATGGCGATCGACGCCAGGGCGAAGGCCCGCGGTTCGATGATGTCGGCCGGACGCAGACGCAGGCGGTCCCGCCAGCGGCGCGGGACGTTCTCCGGCGCGGGCAGGCGGATCACCAGCGCGGCCACCAGGCCGATGACGGAGATCACCGACGTGCACACGAACATCGCCCAGAAGCCCAGATGCTGGGTCAGCTGCAGTGTCAGCATCGGTCCGATGGCCGGGGGCAGGGCGACGGCGAGCATGTAGTAGCCGGCGCCCTCGCCGCGGCGGCCGGCCGGGATCAGGGCGAAGACGGCGGCATTGAGTGCGGTCTGCCCGAAGCCGAAGGAGATGCCGTGGATCACGCGCAGTGCGATCAGGGCCTCGTAGCTGTCCACCCAGAGGTAGGCCAGGCCGGCCAGGACGTAGACGAACAGGCAGACCAGGATGGTGCGCCGTCGGCCCAGGAAGTCCACGTACTTCCCGGCGGCGAAGCGGGAGGCCAGGGCTCCGATCACGAAGGCCGAGGCGGCGAAGCCGGCCGCAGTCTGCCCGGCCTGGAACTCCTCCACCGCGTACACCGCCATGCCGGTGATCAGCATGTAGAAGACCAGGGCGAGGATGACGTTGACGACGATCGCCAGCAGGAAGTCCTTGGTGAACAGGCGGGGCTGCTCCATCCCGGGCGCTCCGGCTGCGGCCCCGTCGTCCGCAGGTGCCGCGGCGGGCCCCTGGGCGTCTTCGGGGAGGGGCTGCTCGGCGGCCTGGTCGGCCGGCCTGTCAGCAGGCTGCTCGGGCTGCTGAGGCGTCGGGCGTTCCGTGGCGTCTCCTCCGTGGTGTCCTGGGCTGTCCTGTTGCACCAGTGCATTATTCCACGGTGCAACAAACTCCGCTGAGGCGTGGGTGCTCTGCCCGCGTCGCCGGAATGCCCGGGATGCGGACTTCTGAACGCAGATTGTTGAACAATCCAGGAGTGTGGGGCATGCTGGAGATCACACACGTGATCTCGGCGATAGTGATCGCGACGGAGCCCGCCCCTCCCGGTGCGGGCAGGGGAGGAGCAGCCATGGCAGCAGGAACCGCCGCCGGACGGAACAGTGCACCGCGCATCGACCTGAACTCCGACGTCGGGGAGTCCTTCGGCAACTGGCGGATCGGCGATGACACCGCCATCCTGGGGACGGTCTCCAGCGCCAACATCGCCTGCGGCTTCCACGCCGGAGATCCGCTGACCATCCAGGCCACGGCCCGCACCGCCGCGGAGAACGACGTCGCCATCGGCGCCCACATCGGCTACCGGGACCTCGCCGGCTTCGGCCGCCGTCATCTGGAGTGCTCCTACGCCGAGCTCGCCGCCGACGTGCGGTATCAGCTCGGCGCCCTGCAGGCCATGGCCGGCGCAGCCGGCGCCCGGATTCGCTACGTGAAGCCCCATGGCGCGCTGTACCACTCGATGATCGGCCACGAGGTCCACTCGCGGGCCGTCATCGACACCATCGCCTCCTTCGGCCCCGAGCTGCCGGTGCTGCTGCTCCCGGGCTCGATCGCCCTCGGCCACGCCGCCGAGGCGGGACTCCGCGGCGTCGCCGAGGCCTTCGCCGACCGGAACTACAACCCGGACGGCACACTGGTCTCCCGGCGTGAGCCCGACGCTGTGCTCCACGAGACCGGCCAGGTGGTGGAGAACATGCTGCGCCTGGCCCAAGACCGTCAGATCATCGCCCGCGACGGGACCCGCGTCCCGGTGGAGGCCGAGTCCATCTGCGTCCACGGCGACACCGCCGGCGCCGTGGAGATGGCCCATGCCGTGCGCACCGCTCTGGAGGAAGCCGGCGTCGAGATCCGCAGCTTCGTCGCATGAGTGGCCAGCTCATCGGCATCCGGGAGGCCGGTCCGCGCGCCCTGCTGCTGGAGTTCGCCGACCTCGAGCAGGTCCTGGCCCACCACCAGCATCTGACCCGGAATCCGCTGCCAGGCCAGCGGGAGGCTGTCGCCGCGGCTCGCACCATCCTGCTGCGCTTCGAGGATCCGCGTGCCGCCCGCCGTGCGCGGGAGGAGATCGCCGAGCTGCGCGTGGACGCATCCTCCACCCAGGACACCGCTGTGGTGGAGCTCGAGGTCGTCTACGACGGAGAGGACCTGGCTGAGGTCGCCGCGCTGGTCGGGATGAGCGTGGAGGCGCTGATTGACTGGCACACGGCCGGGGACTGGACCGGAGCCTTCGGCGGATTCGCCCCCGGTTTCACCTACTGTGTGCCGACCGCGACCGACCGGGCCCTGGATGTGCCCCGCCGCACGACCCCGCGCACCGCGCTGCCCGCCGGATCAGTCGCGCTGGCCGGTGAGTTCTCCGCGGTCTATCCCCGCGTCTCGCCTGGCGGGTGGCAGCTGATCGGCCGCACCGCCGCCCGCATGTGGGACCTGGAGCGGACCGCCGAGGGTGCGGCGGAACGGGGCGGGGCCCCCGACGACGCCGGCGTCTCGCCGGCCCTGGTGCGCCCAGGTGACACTGTGCGGTACCGGGCGGTGCGCGAGGCCGCTGTGCTCACTGCTGAGGGGGCGGGCCGCAGGCCCGGGACGACCACGCCACAGCAGGCCGCCGGCGTCGTCGGCTCCACCGGCCCTGCGGAGGACCCGCCACTGGAGGTTCTCGCCCCGGGCCTGCTGACCCTCATCCAGGACTTCGGGCGCGAGGGGCTCAGCGATCTCGGCGTCTCCCGAGCCGGGGTCGCCGATGAACCCGCCATGCGCCAGGCCAACCGGCTCGTGGGCAACACCCCCGGCGCCCCGGTGCTCGAGGCGCTGCACGGCGGTCTGAGCCTGCGCACCGATCGGAACCTGGTGATCGCCGTGGCCGGTGCTGAAGGGCCGCTGCACATCGCCCATCCCGACGGCGGCTCCCGGTCCGCAGAGGCCCGGGCTCCTTTCCTGCTCGCCGCCGGGGAGAGCCTCACCGTGGGGGCTCCGCATCGAGGACTGCGTGCCGTGCTGGCGGTGCGCGGCGGAATCGCCGTGGGGCCGGTGCTCGGCAGCGCCTCCGCCGACACGATGTCCGGACTCGGCCCGGCCCCGCTGCAGGCCGGCGACCGGATCGCCCTGGGCGCCCACGCGGTGGCCCCCGTGGGCGCCCCGGAACCCAGCACGCTGCCTGTGCCCGAGCACGACGGCGCCGTGACCCTGCGCTTCACCTGCGGGCCGCGCGATGACTGGTTCTCCGAGCAGGAGGTCACCCGGCTCCAGACCCAGCGTTGGGAGGTCACCCAGGAGTCGAACCGCATCGGGATCCGGTTGGGACTGCCCGAGGGGGAGTCCACCTCCGCCCGCCCCCTGGAGCGAGCCCGCGACGGGGAGCTGCCCAGCGAGGGCGTGCCCCGTGGATCCCTGCAGATGCCGCCGGCCGGGCTGCCGGTGCTCTTCCTCAACGACCACCCGGTGACCGGTGGCTACCCGGTCATCGGCGTCGTCATCGAGGAGGACCTCTCGGCCGCCGCCCAGCTCGCCCCGGGGGACGTCGTGCGGCTGCGCGCGGTCGACCCTGTGCGGCTGCGCGCGGTCGACCCTGTGCGGCTGCGCGCGGTCGACCCGTCCGCACCCATGACCCGCACCCCTTCCACCACGACCTGCGAGGACCCCGTATGACCACCATCCTCATCGCCAACCGCGGCGAGATCGCCGTCCGCGTCATCCGGGCTGCGGCCGAGCGCGGCCACCGCACCGTCGCCGTCTATGCCGACCAGGACGTCACCGCGCTGTACGTCGAGCTCGCCGACGTCGCCGTGGCGCTGCACGGTGCCACCGCCCCTCAGACCTACCTGGATCAGGCGAAGGTCCTCGCCGCCGCGGAGGAGACCGGCGCCGAGGCGATCCATCCCGGCTACGGCTTCCTCTCCGAGAACGCCGACTTCGCCCGTGCCGTCATCGACGCCGGAATGACCTGGATCGGCCCCACCCCTGAGACCATCGAACGTCTCGGGGACAAGGTCGCCGCCCGGGCGCTCGCCGTGCAGGTCGGTGCCCCGCTGGCACCGGGCACCGACGGCCCGGTCAGCGGGGCGGAGGAGGTCCGTGCCTTCGCCGAGGAGCATGGGCTGCCCGTGGTCATCAAGGCCGCCCATGGTGGAGGCGGCCGCGGTATGCGGGTGGTCCGCGCCTCCGAGGACATCGACGACGCTCACGCCTCGGCCGTCCGGGAGGCTGAAGGAGCCTTCGGCCGGGGGGAGTGCTTCGTGGAACGGTTCCTGGACCGTCCCCGCCATGTGGAGGCCCAAGTGGTGGCGGATGCCCATGGGGAGGTCGCCGTCGTCGGGATCCGTGACTGTTCCCTGCAGCGCCGGAACCAGAAGCTCGTGGAGGAGGCCCCGGCGCCGTTCCTCTCCACGGAGCATCGCCTCGCCGTGCTGGACTCCGCGCGGGACATCTGCGCAGCGGCCGGCTATGTGGGCGCCGGCACGGTGGAGTACCTGCTCAGCCCGGACGGAGTGCTCAGCTTCCTGGAGGTCAACACCCGACTGCAGGTGGAGCACCCGGTCACCGAGGAGACGGCACGGGTGGATCTGGTCGCCGAGCAGCTGCGCATCGCCGCCGGAGAGCCCCTCAGCACCGCCGCCCGCCGCGCCGCCGCCGAACTGCGTGAGACCGGCGTGCTCGACGGCGGGCACGCGATCGAGTTCCGCATCAACGCCGAGGAGCCGGCGCACGGCTTCCTGCCGACCCCGGGGCCCGTGGAGCTGCTGCAGCCTCCCACCGGCCCGGGCATCCGCGTGGACACCGGGGTGCGCAGCGGCGACGAGGTCTCCGGTGCCTTCGACTCGCTGATCGCCAAGCTCATCGTCACCGGCCCGGACCGGGCCACGGCCCTGCGTCGGGCTCGTGTCGCGCTGGCCGAGATGCGGGTCGAGGGGGTCCCCACGGTGCTGCCCTTCCACCGAGCGGTGCTCGAGGCCGACGACTTCCTCGCCGCCGACGGTGCCGAGAGCTTCCGGGTGCACACCCGCTGGATCGAGACGGAGTTCGAGGCGGAGCTGGCAGAGTCCGAGCATCTGGCCGCCGCGGTGCGTCACCGGGAGCAGGGCATGCGTCGGACAACTGTGGAGATCGACGGGCGAGCGGTCAGCCTCGGGCTTCCCGGAGGGCTGCTGGGTCTGCTCGGTGCGGCCTCACAGGAGGCCGACCCACGCGGTGCGGGCGAGCCCGGCCGGTCCGAGGACGACGGAGCAGTCACCTCCCCGGTGGCCGGGACTCTGGTCAGCTGGTCCGCGGAGGACGGCGACGACGTCGAGGAGGGTGCGCCGGTCGTCGTCGTGGAGGCCATGAAGATGGAGTCCACCGTGCGCGCTCCGCGCGCCGGGACACTGCACCGTGAGGACCTTGCCCCCGGCTCCTCGCTGAATGCGGGTCAGGTGCTCGCCCGGCTCCGCTGAGGTGCCCGGCGCTGACGCCCGATAGGTTGGTCTCATGCACGGTGCACAGCAGGATGTCCAGGAGACCACGGCGGGCCCGGGCCGATCCCCGGAGGAGATGGCTCTGGAGGAGCTGCTCGCTGATGCGGAGGTCCGGCAGGGCCTGACCGATCATGCCCACGTACCGGACCGGGTGGCCGAGATCCTGCGTCGACTCATCAGCTCCGGAAAGATCCTGCCCGGCACGAAGGTGCCTGAGGTGCGGACCACCCAGCTGCTCGGGGTCTCCCGGCACACGCTGCGCGCCGCGTTCCAGTCGCTGGCCGCCGAAGGGCTCCTGGAGCGCCGGCCCAACCGTGGTGTCTTCGTGCACGCGCCCACCACCGAGGACATCCGCGAGACCTATCGTGTGCGTCGGGTGGTGGAACTCGGCGCGGTGCGTCAGGCCGACTTCGACGACGCCGCGCTGGCCGAGCTGGAGGCGGTCATCGACGTCGCGCGTCGGGCGAGCGCGGCCGGGGACCTCCCCGCCGTCGCGCAGGCGAATCAGCAGCTCCATCGGCTGATCATCGCCCAGGTGGGCAGTGAGCAGCTCAGCGCCTTCATGGAGCAGATCCTTGCCCGGATGCGGCTGGTCTTCCACACGATGCGGGGTGACCCCACGTTCCACACCGACTATGTGGAGCGCAACGCCAGGCTCGTGGAGCTGCTGCAGACCCGCGACGGTGCGGCCGCAGAGGAGCACCTGGCGGGCTACTTCGACGTCGCCGAGGAGCAGCTGCTCGAGAACCTCGGGTGATCCCACCCCGTTCGAGGCGCCCCCCCACCCTGTTGAGAGGGTGAGTTTCCGCCGGAATGAGGCCTTCAGAGCGGAAGTTCGGGCGGAAACTCACCCTCTCGACCGCGTGGTCAGCGTCCGCTGCGGGCGACGACGAGCGTCATCGTCACCCCGAGCAGGGCCAGGACCCCGTAGCTGCAGGCGATCTGCACCAGGCCCACGGTGTCGGAGACCTGCCCGGCGATGAGGCTGGGGATCGCGGCAGAGGAGTAGTTCAGCAGGTAGACCGTGGAGACCAGCCCAGCACGTTCCTGTGGGGCGGTCAGCGGCAGCAGGGAACGCATGCCGCCGGTCTGGGCGATCCCCTGCGCGACGCCCGCGGCGAGGCTGAACAGCAGGAAGGGCAGGATCTCGCCGGCCGCCAGCGAGGTGAGGATCCCGGCCAGCAGGAGCAGGTAGACCACCGCTCCCACCCGCAGCCCGGTGACGGGACGCCAGCTGGAGGTCAGCGGGCCGCCCAGCATGTTCAGCACGGTGAACGACGCGAAGACGGCCGCCGCGGTGAGTGCGGCCGAGGACCCCAGCTCCACTGCGGTGATCGAGGGGCCGAAGGCCTGGTAGAAGCCGCCGACCGACCAGGTCGCCAGGATGACCCCGGCCATCGCCACGAGCGGCCGCCCTGCACCCTGGGGCACCAGGATTCGAGGCCGCAGGGATGCCGCGGCCCGGTCGAGCGCCTCGCGCCAGGGGGCCGGCGGGGCCGTCTCCGGCCCGAAGGACACCGCGACGGCGGCCAGCAGCAGGGCGCCGAGCAGGATGCTGAACGTCAGGTGCCGAGGGTCTGGACCGTGGTCCACCAGCGCCCCGGCGAGCAGGGCGCCCGAGGGGATGCCCAGCATCGGGGCTGCGGAGGTGGTGACAGCGGCCAGCCAGTGCGGCCTGGTCGGGGCCGTGTCGATGGCGTAGGCGCCCAGCGTGCTGGTGGCGATCCCGGTGGCCAGCCCCTGCATCGTGCGGCCCAGCAGCAGCGGGGCGGCGCTGTCCACGGTGAGCAGCACCCCCATCCCGGCGGCGGCCAGGACCAGGGCGACGACGGCGACGGGGCGGCGTCCCATGTGATCGGAGAGTCGTCCGAGCACCAGCAGGGCGAAGGCCGCTGCGATGAGGTAGACGGCGGCCGCGGCGGCAAGGTCGCCATGGGTCAATCCGTCCTCGAGACGGTAGGTGGTGTACAGCGGAATCGGAGTGCCTGCGGCGACGAACACCAGCACCAGGGAGCCCGAGGCCGCGGCGAAGCCGAACAGCCTCGAGCGAGGGGACCGGGGCGGCGTCTCCGTGATGACCTCCTGCAGGATTGTCCGGACATCCGTGTCCCAGTCAAGCACGGGAGGACGAGACGCTCAGGAGATGCGACAGAATGAGACTGAGCCCGAGAGCGACGCCGTGTCCGTTCAAAGACAGCAGGAGGACCTATGCCCGCCCCCCGCACCTACACCCGTGATGCCGCCTACCGGTCGCTGCCCGGTGGCGCGCTCGACGTCGACCATGACCTCTATGAGCGGATCGCCGCCGCAGACCGACGGCTCGTGCAGGAGTTCGAGGTCCCCGTGCGTTCCGGGCGGGCCTGGGAGGTTCCCGCCGGGCACATCGTCCGCCTGCTCCAGGTGGATGGTCCGCAGGTGGGAGACTTGAACCTGTGGAGTCTGCATGACCCGCGGGAGAGGTTCTGGGCCGCGCGGACCCGGCAGCTGCAGCGGTCCTCGATGACCACCTATGACCGGTTCTGGTCCACTCTGCCCCACCTGCGGCCGCTGGCGACCGTCGTGGGCGACTCCCTGGCCGGTCATCCGGACGCCGAGGTCATCCATGACCTGCTGGGCACGCGCTGTGACCCCTATGTGAACCGCATGCTCGCCGGGGTGGACTTCGACCGGCACTGCCACTCCAACCTCACCCGGGCGGTGCTGCCGCACGGGCTCACCGAATACGACGTCCACGACGTGCTCAACGTCTTCCAGCTGGCCGGGCTGAACCACGAGCGTCGGTACTTCATGGACGCCTGCCCCGCTCAGCCGGATGACTTCTTCGAGTTCTTCGCCGAGACGGACCTGCTCTGTGCCCTGTCCACCTGCCCGGGAGGGGATCTGTCGGTGCACATGTGGGGGCCCGAGGCGGCGTCCACGGAGGAGCAGCTTCAGCACTGCCACCCGCTGGGGGTGAAGGTCTACGCCCTCGACGACGAGGCTCTGGCCGGCTGGGAGCCCTCGCAGCGTGCCGCCTACCGGGGAGCGGACGGTCTGCACGGAATGCGGCTGCGGGACTGACAGGCGCTGCGATGCTCTCCCCGGAGGTTGCCTCTGCGCTTTGGGCCCTTATGACGCCTCACAGCGTCTGAAAAGGGCCCAAAGCGCAGAGGCAACCTCGGCAGCGGACCTGCTCAGGGCACCTGGAGCTCGGCGTCGGGCAGATCGGTGACGAGCATGTGCCCGGGGGAGTGGCTGATCGCCAGCTCGGGCTTCGACTCCATCACTGCGGCCTGAGGTGTCACCCCGCAGGCCCAGAACACCGGGATCCACCCGTCAGGGACGTCGACGGCGTCACCGAAGTCCGGGCTGTCCAGGTCCTCGATCTCCAGCGCGGCGGGGTTCCCCACGTGCACCGGTGCTCCGTGGACGCCGGGATAGCGGGAGGTGATGCGCACGGCGTCGGCCACCTGGTGGGCTGGGATCGGCCGCATGGAGACCACCAGCGGCCCGGACAGCGAGCCGGCCGGGGCGCAGCGCCGCGCGGTGCGGTACATCGGCACGTTGACCCCGAGATCCAGGTGCCGGACGGGGACGCCGGCGCGGCGAAGCGGAGTCTCGAAGGTGAAGCTGCATCCCAGCAGGAACGTCACCAGGTCATCGCGCCAGTGCCCGAGTACGTCGTCCGGTTCAGCGACCAGCTCACCGTCGCGGTAGACCCGGTAGGCCGGCACATCGGTGCGGATGTCACCTCCGGCGAGCAGCCCCGAGGTGACCTGCACCGGTTCCAGCACGCCCAGCACCGGACAGGGCTTGGGGTTGCGCTGGGCGAAGAGCAGCATGTCGAAGGCCAGATCCTTCGGCAGCGCCAGGACGTTGGCCTGGGCGAAGCCGGGGGCGTATCCGCTGGTGGGGGCGCGCAGTCCTGTCCTGAACGCCTCGCGGGCCTGGGCGGGGGAGAGGCTCTCCGGGGTCGGCGTCATGGGATCTCCTGCGCTGGGTGTCTCGGGACGGGTCCGGGCGGGTGGGTGCTCAGCCGGTCATCCACAGTTCGGCCAGGCCCGTCAGCGAGTTCGCGCCCATATAGAGGGTGAGCCCCCAGGCCAGAAGCCCGATGATCAGCAGCCACTTCGGGTACACATAGCCCTGCAGGAGGTCACGACGGCGCCAGGCCACGTAGAGCACCACGGTGAAGCCCAGCGGCAGCACCACCCCGTTGAAGGCGCCGGCCATGATCAGCAGGGTCTGTGGGGCCTGGCCCAGGGTCAGGAACACCCCACAGGTCAGGGCGAGGAACGCGGCGAAGTAGATCGTCTTCGTCCGCTCCGTGGTGTTCTTGGTGGTCAGAAAGGAGACGGTGGTGAAGGTCGCCCCGAGGATGGAGGTGATGGCGGCGACCCAGAACACCAGGCCGAAGACGCGCAGCCCGATCTCACCCAGCGCCGCACCGAAGGCCTCGGCGGCGACGTTGTCCTCGGTGAGGCTCACCCCTGTGGCGACGACGCCCAGGATGGCCAGGAAGAGCAGGAAGCGGATGATGCTGGCCACCATGATGCCCATCACCGAGGTGCGGCTGATGGCTTTGACGTTCTCCGGCCCGGAGTTGCCGGAGGCGATGAGCCGGTGCGCGCCGGCGTAGGTGATGTATCCGCCCACGGTGCCGCCGACTAGGGTCGTGATGATGAAGAAGTCCACCTGCTCGGGCAGCACGGTCTGGCGCAGAGCCTCACCCACGGGAGGGGCGGTGGTGATGGCCATGTAGACCATGAGCAGGATCAGCACCGCTCCGCAGGCCACCACGACTCGGTCCAGAGCGATGCCTGCCTTCTTGGAGAGGAAGATCAGCAGGGCGATCGCCACGGAGATCGCGCCGCCGACGCGGGCGTCGAGGCCTGCCAGAGCGTTGAGCCCCATGCCCGCACCTGCGATGTTGCCGATGTTGAAGACGATGCCGCCGAAGAAGATCAGCACGGCCAGTGCCCACCCGACTCCGGGGAGGATCCTGTTGCCCAGCTGCTGGGCGTAGAGGCCGGAGACGCCGATCACCCGCCACACGTTGAGCTGCACGGCGATGTCGATGAGCACCGAGATCAGGATTGCGAAGGCGAAGGCGGCGCCGATCTGATGGGTGAATGTCGCCGTCTGGGTGATGAACCCGGGGCCCACTGCGCTGGTGGCCATGAGGAACATCGCCCCCAGCAGGGCGGTGCGTCGAGTGCGGGCGAGCTTCTTGATGGACTCCGCGGATGCGGGTGCCGTCTCTGCCATGGGTTCACTCCCCAGAGTGGTGCGGGTGCTGGACGTCGAGCGCGATGCGGACATCGGCGAGGCGGTGGGCTCGAGGAGCCGACTGCACGGATGTGACACAGATCAACTGTGCGACTTCCCACAGGCTAGTGGTTGTTCAACAATCCTGGCAAGAGATTGTCCAACAATTTGTAGGTGAAGGTCGCCGGTTCTCACACTGTGCGGCCCTTCAGCCCGGGCGCGGCAACCCTTGCCGCCCGTCATCGACGCCGTCAGGATGGTCGCATGTCCGAGTCCCGAACCTGTGTCATCGCCGGGGGAGGCCCGGCCGGCATGATCGCCGGGCTGCTGCTCGCTCGGGCCGGGGTCGACGTCCTCGTCCTGGAGAAGCACCATGACTTCCTGCGCGACTTCCGTGGTGACACCATCCACCCCAGCACCATGCTGCTGCTCGATGAGCTCGGACTCATGCCCCGCTTCTCCCGGATCCCCCACCAGCGTGTGGAGTCGGCACGGCTCCCCGCGGCCGCCGGGGGCCGGGTGACCTTGGTGGACTTCAGTCGGCTCAGGCACCCCTATCCGTACATCGCCATGGCTCCCCAGTGGGACTTTCTGGACCTGCTGGCTGAGGCCGCGGCCGAGGAGCCCGGCTTCGAGCTGCGCATGGGCACCGAGGTCATCGGGCTGCTCAGCGAGGATGCAGGCGACGACGGCGCCACGGCTCCGCCGGCGCAGGGCGGTGCCCCTCCGCCGCAGGCCCGCATCACGGGGGTCCGAGTGTGCGGGCCTGCCGGTGAGGAGGAGATCCAGGCCCTGCTCACCCTCGCGGCCGACGGACGCTGGTCCCAGGTCCGGCAGCAGGCCGGGCTGCCCGCGGTCTCCTTCCCCGTGCCGATGGACGTCTGGTGGTTCCGGCTGCAGGCCGACGGTGCCGCCCAGAGCGCGGCCGGGACCATCCTTCCCAGCTTCGACACCGAGCATCCGCTGCTGCCCATTCCGCGCGGGGACTACATCCAGACGGCGATGCTCATCCCGAAGGGCTCCGACGCGGCGCTGCGCGCCCGCGGGATCGAGGCGCTGCGTGAGCAGGTCTCCGCCGGACTGCCCGCGCTCGCCGACGCCGCCGCGAGGCTGCAGCTGGAGGACGTCAAGCTCCTGGAGGTGCAGATGGATCGGCTGACCCGGTGGTGGCGCAGCGGGCTGCTCTGTGTGGGTGACGCCGCCCATGCGATGTCCCCGGTCGGGGGTGTGGGGGTGAACCTGGCCGTCCAGGATGGAGTGGCCGCCGCGACCAGGCTGGCACACCCGCTGCGGGAGGGGACGATCAGCGATCGCGACGTGGCCGCCGTCCAGCGTCGCCGGATGCCGCCCACCCGTCTGACCCAGGCCGTGCAGGCTCAGGTGCACCGGGGCCTGGAGTCGATGTTCGCCCAGCATTCCCCGCCTCAGGTGCCGGCTCCGGTGGCCTGGGCGCTGCGTCAGGCCCCACAGCTCAGCGGCGTGATGCCCTGGGTCATCGGGGTCGGGGTGCGCCCGGAGCATGCCCCGAGCTGGGCCCGCCGCTGACGCTCACTCGATGGTCCGCCCGTAGCGTTCGAGGCTGAAGGCGCGCAGGCGCGCGACCAAGCCCTCCAGCGACTCTGCGGCGTGATGGCCGCGCCGCCAGGAGGCATGCAGTCGGATGTGCAGCGGCCGGTGGCTGTTCTCGGGGCCGGTGCGGATCCGTACCGGCACCAGGTCGAAATGCGGGTCGTCGGTGACCACGCCGGCTCCTCGCCCCGCCGCGGCCAGCGCCTGGGCGACCCTCCCGTGGCGGACCTCCAGCACGCTGCGTGGGGTCAGGTCGGCCAGGTCGAGCGCGGCGTCGAGAAGGCGACGGGCCTTGAAGTCCGCCGAGGTGACCACCAGCTGCTCCTCGGTGAGCTCCTCCAGGGTGATCTCCTCCCGGCCTGCCCAGCGGTGGGAGGCCGGCACATAGGCCCAGACCGGCAGCTCTGCGATGAGGCGGGTGTCGACGTCCTCACCCGGTGACTGCGGAGCGATCACCAGGTCATGGTCGGCCACCAGGCGGTGCGGCTGCTCGTCACCGCCGATCTCCACCACCGAAGGCACCGGATCCTCCGTGGTGAAGGTGGCCACGAAGGGCGCGACGACGTCGATCAGCGTGGTCCGGGGCGCGGCCAGCGAGACCTTGCGGAGCCTCCCGGAGGCGAGCCGGTCAGCGAAGTCTCGGGCATGGGCGTGGGCCTGCAGCACCGTGCGCGCGGTGCCCAGGAACTCGCGGCCCTCCGGGGTGAGCCGGAGCCGCAGCTCGCCGCGGTCGAAGAGGGTGAGCCCCAGGCTGTGCTCCAGGCTGCGGATCTGCCGGGAGAGCGCGGGCTGGGTGATGTGCAGGGCGTCGGCGGCGGCGGAGACGCTGCCCTCCTCGGCCACGGCCACGAAGTATCGGAGCAGACGAGAGTCCATGCCTACAGAGCATACCCTTCATCAAGGAGAGGCATTGGACGGCATGAGCAATCTGCGACACGATCACAGGGAGAAGATCTGCCCGCCCGGCCCCCACGACGTCGTCGCCGGCCGCCGTCCCTTCAGGAGGACCCCATGACCGCAGTGCCCCAGTCCCGCCACCTGGCCACCGAGATACCCGGCCCGCGCGCCGCCGAGCTGCTCGAGCGCCAGCGCGCCTCCGTGCCCGCCGGTGTGGCCTCCGTGATGCCGACCTTCGCAGCGCGCGCCGACGGCGGCATCATCGAAGACGTCGACGGCAACCGGTTGATCGATCTCGGTTCCGGGATCGCGGTGACCAGCGTCGGCGCGTCGGCCGAGCGTGTGGTCGCCGGTGTGCAGGAGCAGGTCGCCCAGTTCACCCACACCTGCTTCATGGTCACCCCCTACGAGGGATACGTCCGGGTCGCGGAGAAGCTCGCCGAGCTGACGCCGGTGGAGGGGGAGGCTCGCACTGCGCTGTTCAACTCCGGCGCCGAGGCCGTAGAGAACGCCGTGAAGATCGCCCGTGCCTACACCGGCCGCCAGGCCGTGGCCGCCTTCGACCACGCCTACCACGGGCGCACCACGCTGACCATGGCGCTGACCTCGAAGAACATGCCGTACAAGCACAGCTTCGGCCCTTTCGCCCCGGAGGTCTACCGGGCCTCCGGCTCCTACCCGCTCCGTGACGGGCTCGACGGCGTCGCAGCGGCCGCGCGCGCCATCGACCAGCTGGAGAAGCAGGTCGGCGCCGAGAACCTGGCCGCCGTGATCATCGAGCCGATCCAGGGCGAGGGCGGATTCATCACCCCCGCCGAGGGCTTCCTGCCGGCCATCGTCGACTGGTGCCGCGCCCACGGCATCGTGTTCATCGCCGATGAGATCCAGACCGGCTTCGCCCGCACCGGCCAGTGGTTCGCCTGCGAGGACGAGGGCATCACCCCGGACATCATCACCACCGCCAAGGGCATCGCCGGCGGCCTGCCGCTGTCCGCGGTCACCGGCCGCGCCGAGATCATGGACGCCGCCCACCCCGGCGGCCTCGGCGGCACCTACGGCGGCAACCCGGTGGCCTGCGCGGCAGCCCTGGGCGCCATCGAGACGATCGAGGCCGAGGACCTGACCGCCAAGGCACGTCGCATCGAGGAGATCGCCGCCGGTCGGCTGCGTGAGGCCCAGCAGAAGGACCCGCGCATCGGCGAGGTCCGCGGCCGCGGGGCGATGCTCGCCGTCGAGCTGGTCGACCCGGAGACCGGGGCCCCCGACGCCGCCCTGACCGGCACCGTGGCCGCCGCCGCCCGCGCCGCCGGCGTCATCACCCTGACCTGTGGCACCTACGGCAACGTCATCCGCCTGCTGCCCCCGCTGACCATCGGCGAGGACCTGCTCACCGAGGGCCTGGACATCATCCTCGACGCGCTGGCCGCCGCCTGAGCCGGCTGCCCGCCCCACCCGCTTCACATCACCCTCTGGAGGACACCATGACCGAGTTCGAGGTCCGCAATCCCGCCACCGCCGCGGTGATCGACACCGTCCACGACCACACCGCCGAGGAGGCCGCCGCCCAGGTCGACGCCGCGCAGGCCGCCTTCGAGCAGTGGCGCACCGTGGCCCCGCGGAAGCGTGCAGAGATCCTGATGGCCGCCCACCGCGGCATGCTCGACGACGCGGAGCGGCTGCGCGACATCATCGTGGCCGAGAACGGCAAGTCGCAGGCCGACGCCGCCGCAGAGGTGGCCTACGCCGCGGAGTTCTTCCGCTGGTACGCGGAGGAGGCCGTCCGTGCCCCCGGTGAGTACGGGGTGGCTCCGGCCGGAGGCGTGCGCAACGTGGTCACCCGCCACCCCGTGGGCGTGGCGGTGCTCATCACCCCGTGGAACTTCCCGGCCGCCATGGCCACCCGGAAGATCGCTCCGGCGCTGGCCGCCGGCTGCACCGTGCTGCTCAAGCCCGCCAGCGAGACCCCGCTGACCGCCCTGGCGATCGCCGAGATCCTCCAGCAGGCCGGCGTGCCGGAGGGCGCGGTCCAGGTGGCAGCATCCTCCAGCGCCTCGACGGTGGTCTCGGCCTGGCTGGCCGACGACCGGGTGCGCAAGCTCTCCTTCACCGGCTCCACCGGGGTGGGCCGTCGGCTGCTGGCCCAGTGCGCCGAGCGAGTGGTCAACACCTCCATGGAGCTGGGCGGCAACGCGCCGTTCATCGTGACAGCCGACGCCGACGTCGAGGCCGCCGTTGAGGGGGCGATGGTCGCGAAGTTCCGCAACTCCGGGCAGGCCTGCACCGCGGCGAACCGCTTCTACGTGCACGCCGACGTCGCCGAGGAGTTCATCGCCGCCTTCGGACGGCGCATCGAACAGCTGACGGTCGGCGACCCGGCCGCCGGTGCGGCCATCGGCCCGGTGATCCACGCGAAGGCGGCCGCCGAGATCCGGGATCTGATCGACGGCGCCGTGGCCGCCGGGGCACGCATCGCGCATCAGGCGGCGCTGCCCGCAGGCGAGGGTGCCGCAGGCCTGGACCAGGAGGCCTTCGTGGCTCCCACCCTGCTGGCAGACGTCCCGGCCGACGCGGCCATCCTCAGCGAGGAGATCTTCGGCCCGGTGGCTCCGGTGGTGGTCTACACCGACCAGGACGAGATGATCGCCCGCGCCAACGACTCCGAGGTGGGCCTGTCCTCCTACGTCTTCGCCGGGAACCTGCAGCGTGCCATGCAGATCGGTGAGAGGCTGGAGGCGGGGATGGTCGGGATCAACCGCGGCATCGTCTCCGACCCGAGCGCACCCTTCGGCGGCGTCAAGCAGGCCGGCATCGGCCGTGAGGGCGGCAGCTTCGGCATCGAGGAGTTCACCGAACCGCAGTACCTGAGCGTCGACTGGTCCACGGTCTGACCTGCTGGTCCGATCCGCCGGACTGACCCGCCGAACTGACCGCACGTCCACGAGGGAGCCGAGACGATGACCGAGACCACCAGTTCCGAGACCACCAGTTCCGAGACCACGAGCTCTGAGACCACCCGTCTGGAGTACCGCACCCGGGATCCGCGCACCAACACCGTGCTGGAGACCTTCGACGTCCTGGAGCCGGCGCAGCTGGAGGAGGTGCTGGAGGTCGGCCACCAGGCCTTCCAGGACTGGCGGACCCTGGACATCGAGGACCGTGCGGTGTTCGCCCACCGCATCGCTGACCTGTTCGAGGAGCGACGCACGGACCTGGCCGTCATCGCCTCCACGGAGATGGGCAAGGCGCTGGACCAGGCGGACGGCGAGGTGCAGGAGTGCATCGACATCTTCCGCTATTACGCCGTCAACGGTCCCCACCTGGGCGCTGACGAGGTCATCAAGGAGATCGACGGGCGCCGGGCCGTGATCCAGAAGCGTCCGCTGGGGATGCTGCTGGGCATCATGCCGTGGAACTTCCCGTTCTACCAGGTGGCCCGGTTCGCGGCGCCGAACCTTTTGCTGGGCAACACGCTCCTGCTCAAGCACACGGAGTCGTGCCCGCGCTCGGCGCTGGCCCTGCAGCGGCTCCTCGACGACGCCGGGCTGCCGGCGGGCGTCTACCAGAACGTCTTCGTCACCCATGACCAGGTCGAGCAGATCATCGCCGACGACCGGGTCCAGGGAGTCTCGCTCACCGGCTCCGAGCGGGCCGGCTCGGCAGTGGCCTCCCTCGCGGGGCGGCACCTGAAGAAGGTGGTGCTCGAGCTGGGCGGCTCGGACCCGCACATCTACCTGTCGGCGGAGGACGTCGCCCAGGCCGCCCGCGAGGCGGTGGAGTTCCGTCTGGACACCATGGGTCAGGCCTGCACCTCGAACAAGCGGCTGATCGTGCTCGAGGACCTCTACGAGGAGTTCGTGGACGCGGTGGTCGAGGAGATCGGCGCCCTGGAGCCAGGTGACCCGCTGGAGCCTCGGCCGGGGCACTACTATCCCCTCTCCTCCGAGCAGGCCGCCGAGGGTCTGCACGGTCAGCTGCGGCGCGCCGTCGAGCAGGGGGCGCGGCTGCGAGTGGGCGGCGACCGGCCGGATCGTCCGGGAGCTTGGCTGCGGCCGGCCGTGCTCACCGATGTCAGCGAGCACACGGACGCCTACCGCCAGGAGCTCTTCGGACCGGTCCTGACGATCTACCGGGTCCGTGATGAGGAGGAAGCGGTACGCCTGGCCAACGACTCGTCCTACGGTCTCGGCGGCGCGGTCTTCTCGCAGGACCGGGCTCAGGCATTGCGCGTGGCCCAGCAGCTCGAGGTCGGCATGTCCAATGTCAACGTCGGCGGCTCCGAGGCCGCGGACATGCCCTTCGGCGGTGTGAAGCGCTCCGGGTTCGGCCGAGAGCTGGGACCGCTGGGGATGGACGAGTTCGTCAACAAGCGCCTGCTGAACATCGTCGACCCGGAGATTGCGGGGCGCGAGGGCTGAGACACCCCACCGGGTGCCGGTGAGGGTGCGACATGTCGAGGCGGGGGGGGGAAGCCCGATGACGTCTCCGGAGGCCTCCGTGCCCCATGACCTGAGTCGACCCATCCACGACGCGATGATGGTCTATCCGGGCGATCCCGCCGTCGTGCTGGGGCCCGGGCTCACGCTTGAGGGCGACGGCGTCGCCGTCGCGCGTCTGACCTGCGGCTCACACACGGGCACCCACCTGGATGCCCCGAGCCACACGGTGCCCGGGGGGCGGACGACCTCACAGATCCGGCTGGAGGAGCTCATCGGCCCGGCCCGGGTGATCCACCTGGAGGCTGGTCCGGGGCACCTGGTGGCACCGCAGGATCTGAGCCTCGGAGACGCGGAGCGACTGCCCCGCCGGGTGTTCCTGGCCTTCGGCTGGGACCGGTTCTTCGGCACGGAGCAGGCGCTGCAGCACCCGGGGCTGAGCGTGGAGGCCGCCGAGCTGCTGTGGTCGCGGGGGATGCGGGTCCTCGGCACCGATGCGCTGAGCCCTGACCTCACCGGAGCCGCCCTGACCGACCCAGCCTCGACCGACCCGGAGGCAGGGTTCCCCGTCCACGAGCTGGTGCTCGGCCGCGACGGGCTGATCGTGGAGAATCTGACCGGACTGCGCGATCTGCCGGCGGGGGAGCACCACGTGGGGATCTTCCCGCTGCCGCTGGCCGACGTCGACGGCGCTCCGGCGCGCGTGGTGGCCTGGCGGGGAGCTGCTCAGGGGCTCAGCGCCGGTGACCCGCCTGCGCCGCCAGCAACGTGAGCTGCTCCGGATCCTCGAGCGCTGATCCTACGGCCACGACGCTCACACCGGCATCGAGGAACTCTTGGGCGTTGTGGGCGTTCATCCCGCCCGTGGCCACGAAGTTCACGTGCGGGAAGGGGCCGCGCATCATAGCGAACCAGGAGGTCCCCAGCCACTGCGCGGGGAAGGCCTTCACCCAGGTCAGCCCGAGTGTGGTCGCGGCCTGCAGCTCGGTGGGAGTGGTGATGCCCGGGAGGAATGGCAACGACTCCTGCGCTGCGACGCGGACGAGCCCTGCGTCATAACCGGGGGAGACCAGATACTCCGCACCGGCCTCCTTGGCGGCGGGGATCTGTTCCTCGCGCACGATGGTGCCGGCGCCCACAGACCTGCCCCGTTGAGCGGCCAGACGGGAGACCTCGCGCAATGACACAAGGTCCTCGTCGGTCTGGAGGGGCAGCTCCACGGAGTCGATGCCGAGGTCCCAGGCCGTGGTGGCGAGCTCCATCGAGCGCTCCACCCCCATGCCGCGGAGGATGGCCATGACGGGGGCGGAGCCGAAGGCGTGGTCGAACCAGGTGTTCTCCACCGCGGAGGATGTCGAGGTCATGCGGATGCTCCTTCGTCCATGAAGTCAGTGGTGGTCTGCAGTGTCAGTGCGGCGCGGCGGTGTCCGGCCGTGAGCCGGGCGGAGGAGTCGCCGCCGTCGAGCAACGCCGCGAGATACCCGGCGGCGAAGGCATCACCTGCTCCCACCACTTCGACGACCTCGGTCGGGATGGCGGGCTCGAAGACGTGCTGATCGCCGGTGAATTCGGTGGCGCCGACGTCACCGTCCTTGATCACCAGGGTGGGCGTGCCGTCAAGGAAGTCGCGGACGGCTGCGGCCGTGCTCGTTCCCCAGAGCAGCTCCGCCTCGTCGCGGCCCACGAAGACGACGTCGGCCCGCCGAGCCAGAGCCAGGAGGGCCTGAGCGGCCTCCTCGCGCGGCCAGAGCGCGGCACGGAAGTTCACATCGAAGCTGACGGGGAGGTGGGCCTCCCGGGCGCGCGCCATCAGCCGGTCGATGAAGGCCGCCGCTGCCGCGGACAGTGCGGGTGTGATCCCTGAGAGATGCACCAGCCCGTATGGACTCAGGTCCAGGGCGTCGGCGTCGGCGGTGGAGAGCCGGGACGCGGCAGATCCTCTGCGGTGGTAGAGGACGCCGTGGCCTGGGTCTTTGAAGTAGACGCCGGTGGGGGCCTCCGGGTCGTAGATCACCGGGGTGAGATCCACGCCGCGAGAGGTGAGCGTATCCGAGACCCGCCGACCGAGCTCGTCGTCTCCGAGTCGGCTGAACCAGACGCTGCGTCGTCCGAGCGCAGCGAGGTGGGCGGCCACATTGGACTCGGCCCCGCCGACGTCGAGGGTGAACGCGGCGGCCGTCCTCAGCCGTCCGGTGCTGCTGGGGGTGACAAGAGCCATCGTCTCGCCGACGCACAGCACAGGAGAGGATGTCGTCGTCATGTCGTGCCTTCTTCCGGTCAGAGGCGTCCGGGGCCGATGTGGCCGCCGTGGAGCCTGCCAGGCGACTCAGGAGTTGCGGATGGTGTCCAGGTAGCTGTAGGCCGTGACCTTGGAGATGCCCAGACGTTGGGAGACCCGGTCCACGGCGCGTTTGATATGGAATGCTCCGCGCGCTTCAAGCCTGCGCAGCACGGCGATCCGGTCCTCCTTGACCATGACCGGCGGGGGCTTGCCGATCTCGGCGATGGCCGACTCCAGCATCCCGTCGAGGACGGCGTCGATGCTGGGGCCGACGATCTCCTCGGGCTCATCCTTCTGAGCGGGCAGGAGGGAGGAGATGATCGAGCGGACGTTCTCCAATGCGGTGAGGTCCACATTGATGCACAGTGCCCCGATCACTGAGCCGGCGCGATTCCGGTAGTACACCGAGGAGCAGTGCAGTTCGCGGCCGTCGGCCGTGCGACCGCGGTAGCCGAAGGCATCATGGTCGGCCTTCTCATCCTTGAGGAGCGTCAGGCCGCGGTCCGTGGAGGGGCCGCCGACTGGCCTGCCGCTGACGTGGCCGTTCTCGATGGCGTGGATGGTCTGGTCCATATCGCGGCGACTCAGATCATGAAGGACCACCTCGCAGTGCTCCCCGATGGTGACGGCGACAGCCTTCATCACCGGGGCCAACACCGCATGGAGCTCCTGGATGCTCTCGAACCGCGGCGAATCTGCCGTCACATCACTCACAGTCTTCCTCCCGGTTGTGCGCTGCCGCAGGGGTGTGTGTTCCGTAGGGTACCCCGTGGTCAGAGTCGCGACCTCGCGTTCACATGTAAAAGTTACATCAAGTGTATAGATTCTCGGTAAACCATGGGTTATGGTCGATCCCGGCACAGTGTTGCCCAGGACACATGGGCGGCCGACGACAGCACGGGAGGCGATGATGCACGACCGACAGCTCATCCGGGGCGGGGATCTTCTCGACGGCACCGGGCGCCGCCGCCGTCGCGCCGATGTCCGCATCGTCGGCGGACGCGTGGAAGAAGTCGGCGCCGACCTGCCCTCCGTGGAAGGCGAGACGCTGCTCGACGCTGCGGGCCGCCTCCTGCTCCCCGCGTTCGTGGACGTCCACTCCCATGACGACGCCGCCCTCTTCCGCCCTCGGGCGCTCGACCCGAAGCTCTCCCAAGGTGTGACGACCACCATCGTGGGCAACTGCGGCCACGGATGCGCGCCCTCCGTCGCCGGGGGAGGCCTGGAGGACTACGCCACCCCTGTGTTGGGCCCTTTCCCGGAGGAGGTGTTTCCCCGCTTCACCGACTACCTCGACGCGGTGGAACGTTCCGCCCCGGCACTCGACGTCATCGCGCTGGTCCCGCACGCTCCGCTGCGGGCCGGCGTGATGGGCATGGAGCAGAAGCCGGCTGATGCGGCCCAGCTCCGCGAGATGGCCGCCCATCTCGACGAGGCGCTCAGCGCCGGCGCGGTGGGCCTGTCATTGGGGCTGATGTATGCCCCAGGGAGCGCGGCGGAACGTGAGGAGCTCCTTGCACTCGCTCAGGTGGTGGCCCGCCGGGACAAGGTCCTCGTCGCTCACATCAGGAACGAAGGTGGCCGGTTGGAGAGCTCCTTGGACGAGTTCCTGGCCCTGGGCCGAGACGCCGGATGTGCCCTGCACGTGAGCCACCTCAAGGTCACCGGTGCCGCCAATTTCGGCACGATGCCTCAGATCATCGACCGTCTCGAGGCCGCCCGCGCGGAGGGGATCGATGTCACCGCAGACGTCTACCCCTACACCGCCGGCAGCACCACCGCCTCCACGCTGTTCCCCAGCTGGACGACCCGACGCGGCACAGACTCGCTTCTTCAGGTCTTGACCGATCCGGACGCCCGAGCCCGGGCGCTGGACGAGGTGCGCAGGCCGTGGGACGGCCCGTTGGAGAATCAGTTCACCTCGGTGGGGCCGGATGCGATCCTGCTCGCCGGGTTCAGCCATCCCGAAACCCGTGCGTTCGATGGTCGTGCGTTGGTGGACATCGCAGCTGAACGCGGTCAGGACCCCGCCGAGGCACTGGCCGATCTCGTGCTCTCGGAGGACGGAGTGCTCACCATCATCGTCCACCATTCCGACCCGCAGGGGATGCGGGAGGTGCTCTGCTGGCCCCACGCCTTCCTCGGATCCGATGGTCTTCCCCGAGAGGAGGGCTACGTGCACCCGCGGCTCTTCGGCACCTTCCCCCGCGCGCTGAGCACGTATGCGTGGCAGGACGGGCTGCTGCCCGCCGAAGCGGTCGTGAGGAGGATGAGCTCCGCCCCGCGGGCGCGGTTCGGCGTGCCCGGCGGGTCGATCGTCCCCGGGGCACCGGCGGACCTGCAGATCATCGACCCGAGCACCTACACGGACCGGGCCGACTACCAGAACCCCCGCCGGGAGACGCACGGACTCGATGCGGTGCTGCTCGGAGGTCGGCCGGTCTGGCCGCGGCCACCGGGAACGCCGGACGCTCCAGGCTCCGGCTCGGGGCAGCTGCATCGGACCGGTCCTGTGGCCACGTCGCTGCCGTCAGGGCGCACCACAGGCCAGTAGGCCGCCACACGTGAGGAGACACACGATGAACCAGCACGACACCCACCCGATACGAGCCGCCGTCCTGGCGGAACGCGAGGCGCCGGGCCCGCTCTCCAAATCCTCCCTGGGCGGCATCGGCCCCGGCCAGGCCCTGAACATCAGAGACGAGCTCCCGACGCCGATGCTCACCGTGGACACCGAGACAGTCGTCTCCAACATCGAACAGATGGCTGAATGGACGGCCGAGCAGGGCGTGCAGCTGGCACCTCACGGCAAGACGACGATGACGCCGGCCCTCTGGCGAGCACAGCTGGCCGCTGGCGCCGTGGGCATCACCGTGGCGAATTTCTCGCAGGCACGTGTGGCCGTGGAGGCGGGTGCGCCCCTGGTGGTGATCGCCAACGAGTTCCTCACCCCGCCCGGGCTGTCCTGGCTTCGGGGGGTCCTGGCGGAGGATGGGCCCGAGATCATGTGCTGGGCAGACTCAGTGCGGGCTGTCGAGCGGATGCAGAGCGCTCTGGGGCGCACTCGCCGCCGCGTCCAGGTGTGCGTGGAGGTCGGCATCGAGGGAAAGCGGGCCGGTGTCCGCCAGGACGGAGACGTCGGTGAGATCGTGGAGGCGCTCACTGGTGCTGAGGCGCTGGCCTTCGCCGGGTTCTCCGGCTTCGAAGGAGTGCTGCCTCCGGAGCGTATCGAGGAGGTCCGGTCCTACCTCCGACGCATGGCTCGTCTGTTCGAGGAGCACGAGGACAGGATCGAGGTGGATCACCCCGTGCTCACCGCCGGCGGCGGACTCTACTTCGACCTGGTGGCCGAGCTGCTCAGACCAGCCGCAGACTCCGTCGACGGGGGACGGGTGATCCTCCGTCCTGGCTCATACCTGCTCCATGACCATGGGCATTACGGTCGGCTGACTCCGGCTCGACTGCGCGGCTCCGGGCCGCAGCTGCGTCCGGCAGCCACCCTCTGGGCACGGGTGCTCTCCACGCCGGAACAGGGACTCGCGATCCTCGACGCCGGCAAACGGGACCTGGCCTATGACATCTCCCTGCCCCGACCGCAGCGGATCCACCGGGCCGACGGGCGCATCGAAGAGTTCACCCAGGCGGAGCTCGTGGACACCAACGACCAGCATGGCTACCTCGAACACGCCGACCAGGAACTCGAGATCGGCGACGTCATCGAATTCGGACAGTCCCACCCCTGCACGATCGCCGACAAATGGCGGGAGCTGCCGCTCGTCACCGCCGTGGAGCCGGGTCGGCTGCGTTGGGACGCCTCCGCCCGGACCCACTTCTGAACACCCACATCCCACCCGAAGACTCATCAGAGCATGTTCACCGTCACCACTGAAAGGACGACACTATGACCAAGAAGCCGATTATGACCCCTGAGGCCTGCCGTCCGGGAGGCCCGTATGCGCATGCTGTGCGCGCCGGCGACTTCGTGTTCCTCTCCGGGGCCACACCGCACCGGCCCGACGGAACCCTGGTCGACGGCGGCTTCGCCACCCAGGCCAAGGTCACCTTCGACCACCTGGCCGCCATCGCCGCCTCCGCTGACGCCAGTCTCGATCAGGCCGTCCGTGTGGGTGTCTACCTGCTGGATCTGGGCAACTTCGCCGGCATGAACGAGCTATTCCCGCAGTACTTCGGGGAGGGGCAGGTGGCCCGCACCACGTTGCAGGCGGATCTTCCCGGATTCGAGATCGAGGTGGATGCGGTGCTGTATTCGCCCCTCTCAGGCTCCGGGGGGTGACCGGCAGTGGACGTCACACCACACCCTGTCTATCTGGGTGTCTTCATCGGATTCGTCATCCTCATGCTGGTCGTCGGGATCCTGATAGCCCGGAGGACCAAGACGGGTGAGGACTTCCTGCTGGCCGGGCGGAACCTGACCACGCCGCTGCTGCTGGCGACCACGCTGGCCACGCTGGTGGGGACCGGCTCCAGTCTGGGCGCCGTCGGCTTCGGCTATGAGAACGGGTGGGCCGGGGCCCTCTACGGCATCGGCGGAGCCACCGGCGTGCTACTCCTGATGCTGCTCTTCGCCGGGGTTCGGAAACACGGCTTCATGACCTACTCCGAGGAGGTCAGCTTCTACTACGGGGCGGACCGGAAGGTGAAGGGCCTCGTCGCCGTGGTCCTCCTGCTGGCCAGCGTGGGGTGGCTGGGTGCGCACATCATGGGCGGATCCATCTACCTGACCTACCTCACGGGAATCGACATCGACCTGGCCAAGGTCATCGTGGCCCTCGGCTTCGGGATCTACACCGTGGTCGGAGGTTACCTCGCCGTGGTGATCACCGACGCCATCCAGGGGACCCTGCTCTTTCTGGGCTTCACCGGACTGGCAGTGCTGGCCGTCGTGACGTTGGGCGGATTCTCCGGCCTGGACGCCGCCTCTGGCGAGGAGGCCATGGGCTTCCTCGGCTTGGAGGCCATGGGAACGCTGCCGGCTGTGTCCTTCGCGGCCGTCATCGCCGTGGGCGTGCTCGCCACTCCCTCCTTCCGGCAACGCATCTACTCGGCCAGGAACACCCAGGTGGTGCGACGCAGCTTCCTCTGGGTGGCGGGGCTGTTCGCGGCCTTCGCTGTGATGCCCGCGCTCGTCGGCATGGCTGCCTACAGCCTGAACCCGGATCTGGCATCACCTGACATGGCGTTCCCCTACCTCGCCACGGAGGTCTTCCCCCTGGCGGTGGGAGCGTTCCTGCTGGTGGCGGGGCTCTCGGCGACCATGTCCTCCGGGGACTCCGATGCGGTGACGGCTGTGACGATCCTGCTGCGCGACGTCGTCCAGATGGTCACCGGTCGGATGCCGAAGAAGGAGAAGATGGTCCTGTACTCACGGGTCTCCCTGGTCTGTGTCCTAGTCCTGGCGCTGGCCGGAGCGTTGATCGCCGACACGGTCATCGGGTACATCACCACGATGATCTCGACGATCCTCGCCGGACTCTTCGTGGCCTCCGTGCTGGGGCGGTTCTGGTCCCGTTCCACCTGGCAGGGTGGAATGGCGGCGATCGTGGCCGGCTCCGCCACGTCCCTCATCGTGCAGGCCAACGCCACCTGGAGCGAGTTCTGGGGGAGCCCGGTGTTCCCCTCCCTCGCCGTGGCCACGGCGGCCTGCGTGCTGGTCAGTCTGATCACTCCCCGGTCCCAGGTCTCCGAACAGGAGGCCCTGGACCAGCTCGCGGCGGAGCGGGCCCAGATCGACGTCGGCACCACCGTGCGGGCGGACGCTCCCTGACCCCGGCGCCCGGGCCTCAGCCGACGGGCTGAACCTACAGCCTGAATCGACGGCCCCGCGTGCTCTGCTCAGATCGCAGAGCCGTGGGGTCGTCGGCCCAGGAACTCGGCGAAGCGGTCGGCGTCGATGTTGCCGCCGGTGATCACGGTCAGCACCTTCTTGCCGTGCAGCCGGCCCAGCAGCTCGTGCCGGAACGCCGCGACGCCGACGGCGCCGGAGCCCTCCACCATCTGTCGGTGGTGCTCGGCCAGCCATGCGACGGCGTCGGCGATGCTGTCCTCCCTCACGCTGACGAAGCCGTCGACCAGGCGCAGCACGATCTCCAGGTTCAGCGTCCCGATGTCGCCGGGGAGCCCGTCCGCCCAGGACGAGCGGTAGGGGACCTCCACACGGTGACCGGCCTCATAGCTGGCCCGGAACTTCGCGGAGACCTCCGGCTGGACGCCGATGATCTCGATGTCCGGGTTGATGGCCTTCGCCGCCACGGCGATCCCGGATATCAGCCCGCCGCCGCCGACCGGGACGACGATCGCGTCCAGATCGGGGACCTCGAGCAAAGCCTCCAAGGCCACGGTGCCCTGCCCGGCGATGATGCGCGGGTCGTCGTAGGAGTGCACGTAGACGGCACCGCGCTCCTCGGCGAGCCGCCAGGCGTGGGCCTCGGCGTCGTCATAGGAATCTCCATGGACGATCAGGTCCGCCCCGAGACCGCGGGCTCCGGCCTTTTTGGTCTCCGGGGTGTTCTCCGGCACCACGATGGTCGCGGGCACACCCTGGGCGGAGGCGGCCCAGCTCAGGCCTTGGGCGTGATTGCCGGAGGAGGCGGTGACCACCCCGCGGTTTCGCTGCTCGGGACTGAGCGCGTCCACAGTGTTCAGCGCGCCCCGGACCTTGAAGGACCCGGTGAGCTGCTGGTTCTCCCATTTCAGCAGCAGCTCCGTGCCCGTCTGCGCGGAGAGCATCGGGGAGTGCTCGATGGAGGTCTCCCGGATCCGCCCGCGCAGGCGGCGGTGGGCGGTGACGACGTCGTGCAGGCTCGGCGGACGGTTCATGGGGCCTCGTTCTTCTTGGGGTGGCTTGTTCTCACTGGGCGGCTGGTTCTCACTGGTCGGATGGTCCCCAGTGGGGCGGTGCGGATCTCGGGCGGTGCGGGCGACGACGCCCCAGCCGCTGCAGGCGGCCGGGGCGTCGTCGGGGCTCTGGCTCGGCAGCCGGGACGATCAGTAGAACAGGTGCGCCAGGCCGATGATGATCGGCAGGGTGATGAGCGTGCGCAGCAGGAAGATCATCACCAAGTGGTGGAGACGGACCGGGATCTTCGAGGCCAGCAGCAGCCCGCCCACCTCGGACATGAAGATCAGCTGGGTGACGGAGAGGCAGCCGATGATGAACCGGGTCATCTCCGCCTCGATGCCCGCACCGATCACCGCCGGCAGCAGCATGTCGGCGAAGCCGATGAACAGCGTCTCCGAGGCGGCGGCGGCCTCCGGGACGCCCAGCAGCTCCAGGACCGGCACGAAGGGCGCGCCCAGCCAGGAGAACAGCGGGGTGTGCTCGGCGATCAGGACCGCCACCGTGCCCACGGCCATGATGATGGGGATGATGCCGACCCACATCTCCAGCACGTTGGAGGCACCACGGCGGCCGATGTCGCCGATCCGCGCCGTGGATGAGCGCTCCAGGGCGCTGTCCCATGCCCGGCGCAGGACATGGGCCCGCCCGCCGACGGCAGCTCCGGCGGCGTCGGCGTCGTGCGCGGCGTGGTCCTGCGCCTCGGTGCCCTGGGCCGGGACCCAGTCGGCGTAGCTGTCGCTGAACCGGGAGAGCGGCGGGATGCGCGGCATGATCATCGCCGCCGCGAGCCCGGCGACCACAATGGTGGCGTAGAAGGGCGCGAACATGTGCTGCAGGCTCAGGTAGCCCATGATCACGATCGTGAACGTCAGCGAGACCACGTTGAACGTGGTGCCCAGCACCGCCGCCTCACGCTTGGTGTAGTAGCCCTGCACATACTGCTGGTTGGTCATCAGCACACCGATGGTGGCGTCACCCAGCCAGGAGGCGAGGCTGTCGATCGAGGAGCGTCCGGGGACGGTGAACAGCGGGCGCATCACCTTGTTGAGCAGCACCCCGGCGAACTCCAGCAGGCCGAAGTTCAGCAGCAGCGGCAGCAGGAACCCGGCGAAGAAGAACACGGTGACCATGACGGCGGCGAGGCCGAAGATCAGGTCCCCGGTGTCCTCGCCCCAGAGCCACTCCGGGCCGAGCTGGAGCACCGTCATCAGTCCGAACACCAGGCCGAGCACACGCAGGCCGAACCAGACCGGGGTGGTCGAGAACAGCGCCCGCACGAGGTGGCGCTCCTTCCACGTCTCCGGGAAGGTCCGGTAGGCGAGGGTCCCGACGACTGAGACCGCCATCAGACCCACTGTCAGCCAGGGGAGAGCCCCGGCCAGTCCGTCCTGCGCGGCGCCGGCGAGGAAGGCCACCGGGATGGTGATCGAGCCCTCGCCGTCCGGGACGGGCACGACGAAGATCATGAGCCCCAGCAGAGAGGGGATCAGGAACCAGGGGACGGCGCGCTGAGTGGATGTCTGGGTCATGGTCGGGTCCTCACCTTGTGGTGGACAGCAGAGCGGGGGAGTCTGAGGTGGGCAGGGGCGGTGTCCGAGTGTGCCAGGAGAGCGCCAGGTATGCGGCGGCGCTGAGCAGGAACGCCGGGATGCTCGCTCCGACGGCCAGCGGCCAGACGTAGGTCCAGCAGTAGATGGACGCCGCACCGGCGACCCAGACGACGAACGCCCGCCAGTTCGCTCCGTGGCGGTACCAGTAGTCACCGCCGGAAGCCTCCAGGATGTCCCGGGTGTAGCGGGCACGGCGCAGCACATAGTAGTCGATCAGCAGGATGGCGAAGACCGGGATGAAGAACGCGCTGATCATCACCAGGAAGTCGGTGAACTGGTCCAGCAGGGCGAGCCAGGTCGACCCCAGCACCGAGATGCCGCCCAGCACCAGTGCCGTGGGCAGGAAACGGAACCGACGCCCGGCGCGGAAGCCCACCGCCGAGGTGGTCATGCCGTAGACGGCCATGGTGTTGGTGGCCATCACGGAGAAGAAGATCACCACGGCCACCGGTGTGCCGAAGCCCTCCACGAAGGCCACCGGATCGAAGGCCTCCGGCGAGCTGCCGGAGGCGATCAGGTAGGAGATTCCGGTCAGTCCCAGCAGCATCGCCAGCACGGTGGAGGTGGTGTAGCCCAGACCGGAGCCGACGACGCCGGCCCGCGGAGTGCGGGCGAAGCGGTTGAAGTCCGCCGAGAGCACCGTCCAGGAGATCGCCGTGGCGATGACGATGTCCAGGGCGGTGATCGAGGTCATCTCGGCCCCGGGGTCCTCGGGCAGCGCCTGGAAGTCCGTCACCGAGAAGGCAGAGAGCGCGAGGTAGAAGACGTAGCCCATCACGACCAGGATGAAGACCGCCAGCCACGGCTCCACCTTGGCGATCCCGGAATGCCCGAAGATCGCCAGGGAGACCACGATGATCTCGCAGACCACCGACCACAGCACCGGGTTGGACCAGCCGGTGAAGCCTGAGACCAGATGGTCCACCGTGATGCCGGCCAGCATGGCCTGCACCCAGCTCCATCCCATGAGCACCACGACGTTGGCGGCCACCGTCAGCATGGATCCGCGCAGCCCGAACGGCCCCCGGGTCAGCGCCATGGTGGCCAGTCCGGTGCGGGTGCCGATGGCGCCGACGGCGGTCAGCACCGCCGCGCCGACCAGCGTGCCGATCAGGATCGCGGTGGCCGCAGCCCCGTAGCCGATGCCCGGCACGAACAGGGTGCCGGTCAGCATGGTGGTGACCACCAGGTTGGCGGCCAGCCAGATCATGAAGATCCGGCGGCCGGAGAGGTGACCGGTGACCGGGTGGCCGGTCTCGGAGTGCGTCTCGAGGTGCTGGTCCAGGCGGCGGTAGAGGTTCATGGGATCAGTCTCGCTGGGTGTTCTCGAGCTGGGTGTTCTCGAGCTGGATGTTCTTGGACCGGCCCATCGCGGAGATCAGCTCGTAGACCACGTGGCTGGCCGCGACCGCGGTCAGTTGGGCGTGGTCATAGGCGGGGGCCACCTCGACGACGTCGGCGCCGACGATGTTCAGGTCCGAGAGCGCGCGGATGATCCGCAGCAGCTCGCGGGAGGTCATGCCGCCGGCCTCCGGGGTGCCGGTGCCGGGGGCATGGGCCGGGTCGAGGACGTCGATGTCAATGGAGATGTACACCGGGCGGTCGCCGAGCCGGGCCCGCAGCCGCTCGACGGCGGCGGGCACCCCGTGCTCCTCGATGAAGTCGGTGGTGGTGATCTCGAAGCCCAGGCGGGCGTCGTCGTCGAGGTCCTTCTTGCCGTAGAGCGGGCCGCGGATGCCCAGGTGGGCGCTGGCGGTCAGGTCGATGTAGCCGTCCTCGGACGCGCGGCGGAAGGGGGTGCCGTGGGTGACCGGGGCACCGAAGTAGGTGTCCCAGGTGTCCAGGTGGGCATCGGCGTGGAGCACGGCTACCGGGCCGTGCTTCTCCGCCATCGTGCGCAGCAGCGGGTAGGCGATGGTGTGGTCTCCGCCGATGACGACCAGCCGGTCTGCGCGGGTGAGCAGATCGCGGGCGCCGTCGGCGACCTGCTGGACGGCCTCGTCCAGGTTGAACGGGTTGGCGACCAGGTCACCGGCGTCGGCGACCTGCTGGACCTCGAACGGGGAGATGTCCTGAGCCGGGTTGTACGGGCGCAGCAGCCGCGAGGCCTCGCGGACGTGGGAGGGGCCGAATCGGGCGCCGGGCCGGTAGCTGACACCGGTGTCGAAGGGTACCCCGGCCACGGCGATGTCGGCGTGGCCCACTTCGTGGAGCTCAGGCAGCAGGGCGTAGGTGGCGCGTCCCGCATAGCGCGGGGTCTTGGAACTGTCACGGGGGCCGACAGGGGTGTTCTTGGTGGAGTCCTGAGGTGTCATGGTGTCCTTTCGGGCGGGGGAGGCAGGAGGAGCAGGCTGCCCGGTGCAGGCAGGAGGGTGGTGGGGAGGCTTCAGTCCAGAGAGATGGGCTTGAGCTCGTCCCAGACGTCTCCCGGGCCGGGGTTCTGGGCCGCGGTGGTTCCGCCCAGGTGGTCCATCACGCCCCAGACGGCGTTGAGCGCGGTGGTGACGGCGCCGTCCGCCCAGCCTGCGGTGAAGGAGATGTCGTCGCCGGCGAGGAAGACGCCGCGCTGGTGCTCGGGCAGGTCCTTCTGGACGAAGTGGTTGAAGAGCCTCTCCTGGTACCGGTAGTGGCCCGGGAGGTTGTTCTTGAAGGCGCCCATGAAGTTGGGGTCCGCCTCCCAGGAGACGGTGATCGGCTGGCCGATGATGTGGGATCCGATGTCCAGGTTCGGGTAGATCTTGTGCAGCGAGTGCAGCATGAGCCGGGTGCGCTCGTCGGCGTCCAGCGGCAGCCATTTCAGGGCGTCGTCGTTCCAGGTGTAGGAAAGCAGGATCGCCGCAGGCCTGCCCGGCCCCTCGTCCAGCAGGTAGGTGGCCCGGGGGAGGCGGTCGGTCAGCGTCATGGACATCACTGGGCGACCGGTCTCGGGGTCGATGTCGCGCCAGAACGGGCGGTCGACCATGACGAAGGTCTTCGAGGAGAGCATGTAGTGGCTCTTCTCGATGGCGTTCCACATCTCCGGGTCGAACAGCTCCTCATCGGTGTCGATACGGGCCGAGAGCAGCCAGGACTGGCAGGTGACCACGGCGGCCGGGTAGGTGACGGTGCGTCCCCACTTCTCGGTGATGGTGACCCCGCCGGCGGGCAGGGAGTCGTCCTCGCCGCGGTGGATGCCGATGACCGCGCCGCGGGGCGCGCCGCTGTGCAGCGACTCCAGGGACGTGCCCTGCGGCCAGTGGACGATGTCCTCCGGTGCGTGGCGCCACAGCGATTCGGGGAGCCGCTGGGCCCCGCCGACGATGCCGCGATGGTCGTCGTCGGCGTCGGTGAAGACGACGCGCAGGACCTCGAGCACGGAGTTGGGGAAGTCGGTGTCCCAGCCGCCGGAGCCGAAGCCCACTTGGCCGAAGGTCTCGATGTGCTTCCAGCTCAACGCCTTGAACGCCTCGGAGCCGGCGACGAAGCCGTAGAAGGACTCATCGTCGAAGCGGGACACCAGCTCGTTCCAGAGGCGCTTGAGCTCGGCGGCGTCACGGTGACGGATGGCATCCTGGACGGCGTCGAGCTCGGCCTCGTCGCGCAGGGCCTTCTTCCAGGCCTCGGCGACGTCGCGGTAGAGCTGCGGCAGCTCGGCCTCGGTCTCGGCGTAGGTCGGCTCGGGCTCGTGCGCCAGATCGATGACGGTCGAGGGGGTCACCGGGGAGAGCGGGTTCGGGAACGCCCGGGTCTCCAGGTCCAGCAGGTCCACGTAGTGGTAGAAGGCGCGGCCGGTGGTGGGGAAGCGCATCCCGCCGAGGTCCACGACGACGTCGGGGGCGCCGTCGAAGGACTGGGACTTCAGCCGGCCACCGATCCCGGCGGCCTCATAGATCACCGGCTTCAGGCCCATCTTCATCAGCTCATACGCCGCGACGACGCCGGCCAGC